>NZ_QRBB01000001.1:1462500-2753168 GCF_003363135.1 Alteriqipengyuania lutimaris
AGGTGAAAAGCACCCCGATTAGGGGAGTGAAACAGTACCTGAAACCGGATGCTTACAAGCAGTTGGAGCCCCTTTGGGGGGTGACAGCGTACCTCTTGCATAATGGGTCAGTGACTTAATCTATGATGCAAGCTTAAGCCGTTAGGTGTAGGCGCAGCGAAAGCGAGTCTGAATAGGGCGACAGAGTATCATGGATTAGACCCGAACCCCGGCGATCTAGGCATGGCCAGGTTGAAGGTGCGGTAACACGCACTGGAGGACCGAACCGGTGAATGTTGAAAAATTCTCGGATGAGCTGTGTTTAGGGGTGAAAGGCCAATCAAGCCGGGAAATAGCTGGTTCTCCGCGAAATCTATTGAGGTAGAGCGTCGGATGTATGCCGATGGGGGTAGAGCACTGGATGGGCTAGGGCTGCGCGAGCGGTACCAAACCTAACCAAACTCCGAATACCATCGAGTCTTATCCGGCAGACAGACGGCGGGTGCTAAGGTCCGTCGTCAAAAGGGAAACAGCCCTAACCTACAGCTAAGGTCCCCAAGTCATCACTAAGTGGGAAAGCATGTGGGAATCCCAAAACAACCAGGAGGTTGGCTTAGAAGCAGCCATCCTTTAAAGAAAGCGTAACAGCTCACTGGTCTAAATAAGGGTTCCTGCGGCGAAGATGTAACGGGGCTAAAGTGATGCACCGAAGCTTAGGGTGTACAGTTTACTGTACGCGGTAGCGGAGCGTTCCGTAAGCGAGTGAAGCCGAAGGGTAACCGACGGTGGACGTATCGGAAGTGCGAATGCTGACATGAGTAGCGATAAAAAGGGTGAGATGCCCTTTCGCCGAAAGACCAAGGGTTCCTGCGCAACGCTAATCGGCGCAGGGTGAGCCGGCCCCTAAGACGAGCCCGAAGGGGGTAGTCGATGGGAACCACGTTAATATTCGTGGGCCTGAAGATGTGTGACGGATAGCGGACGTTGTTTGTTCTTATTGGATTGAGCAGGCAGCCAAGTTGTCCCAGGAAATAGCCTCTTCATATAGACCGTACCCGAAACCGACACAGGTGGTCAGGTAGAGTATACCAAGGCGCTTGAGAGAAGTATCCTGAAGGAACTCGGCAAATTGCCTCCGTACCTTCGGAAGAAGGAGGCCCCATTATTGCGCAAGCAGTAGTGGGGGGCACAGGCCAGGGGGTAGCGACTGTTTAGCAAAAACACAGGACTCTGCTAAGTCGGCTTCAAGACGACGTATAGGGTCTGACGCCTGCCCGGTGCTGGAAGGTTAAGAGGAGGAGTGCAAGCTCCGAATTGAAGCCCCAGTAAACGGCGGCCGTAACTATAACGGTCCTAAGGTAGCGAAATTCCTTGTCGGGTAAGTTCCGACCTGCACGAATGGCGTAACGACTTCCCCACTGTCTCCAGGATATGCTCAGCGAAATTGAATTCTCCGTGAAGATGCGGAGTACCCGCGGTTAGACGGAAAGACCCCGTGCACCTTTACTGCAGTTTCAGAGTGGCATTAGGAAAGAGTTGTGTAGCATAGGTGGGAGGCTTTGAAGCGACGGCGCCAGCTGTCGTGGAGCCATAGGTGAAATACCACCCTGCTGTTTTCTGATGTCTAACCTCGCACCGTTATCCGGTGTAGGGACCCTCTGTGACGGGTAGTTTGACTGGGGCGGTCGCCTCCTAAAGAGTAACGGAGGCGCGCGATGGTAGGCTCAGGACGGTTGGAAACCGTCTGCGAGAGTGCAATGGCATAAGCCTGCCTGACTGCGAGACTGACGAGTCGAGCAGAGACGAAAGTCGGTCATAGTGATCCGGTGGTCCCTCGTGGAAGGGCCATCGCTCAACGGATAAAAGGTACGCCGGGGATAACAGGCTGATGATTCCCAAGAGCTCATATCGACGGAATCGTTTGGCACCTCGATGTCGGCTCATCACATCCTGGGGCTGGAGCAGGTCCCAAGGGTTTGGCTGTTCGCCAATTAAAGTGGTACGTGAGCTGGGTTCAGAACGTCGCGAGACAGTTTGGTCCCTATCTGCCGTGGGCGTCGATACTTGAAAGGAGTTGCCCCTAGTACGAGAGGACCGGGGTGAACGTGCCTCTGGTGTACCTGTCATCCTGCCAAGGGTGCCGCAGGGTAGCTATGCACGGACGGGATAACCGCTGAAAGCATCTAAGCGGGAAGCCTCCCTTGAGATTAGGTATCTTCGAACCGTCGTAGACCACGACGTTGATAGGCTGGGTGTGGAAGCGCAGTAATGCGTGGAGCTAACCAGTCCTAATAGTTCTGATCATGCTTGAGAATTTGCACCATCAACGACAGTCCTGCTTCGCAGGCTTCGATGATTGGAAGAATTTTCCAGCCAGGTAGACGCCTTGAATACCGCATCGATTATAACCCGCCCGCAAGCTTTATTGCTTCGTGGTCATAGCGCCTGTGACCCACCCGATCCCATCTCGAACTCGGACGTGAAACCAGGCAGCGCCGATGGTACTAGTGCAAAAGCACTGGAAGAGTAGGTCGCCGCGAGGCATTACAGCTTGCGGGCGCGGGATGAACCCATTCACAAGTCGAAGGGCTGACCCGCAAGGGCGGCCCTTTTGGCGTCTCTCATGGACGCCCACACTCGGTGACGCGGGATGGAGCAGTCCGGTAGCTCGTCAGGCTCATAACCTGAAGGTCGTTGGTTCAAATCCAACTCCCGCAACCACCAAGAACCCATACATCATTATCTCATTTCGCCTCGCTGCCTTCAGCGGGGCTTTTCGCGTTTGGTTGGGCATGCAGATTTGCTGCTTGCGAGGAGTGCTGCAGGAGGGGGGGCGCAGCGGTGTCCGCTCTGCACCCCGGAACTGGCCATTTCGACTGCCGGTCCAAGGCCTGAAGCCGTACGCCGGCTAGATCGCCAAAGGCGTGAATCCGGACCGGCTGCGTTCATTGCAGGTCCCGGGGCCGCGCTCCGAGCATCAGCGCAAAGAGTTCAAGATTTGAGGAACAGCGGCAAGCCTGCCGCGACAAGAACCACCGTATCGGCGGTTTGGGCGACCCGCTGGTTGAGCCTGCCGGCCTGGTCGCGAAAACGCCGGGCGAGGCTGTTTTCGGGTACGATCCCGTAGCCTACCTCGTTTGAGACGATGGTCACCGGATGCCTGCATTGGGCGAGGGTCGCGCAAAGCTCTTCGCCGGGGACATCCATTTCCGCCAGCATCAGGTTCGAAAGCCACAGGGTGAGGCAATCTATCAGGATTGCGTCGCCCTGGCGGTCGGCGGCGCGGATCGCATCGATCAGGTCGAAAGGTGCCTCGATGGTTTGCCATCGGTCCCCGCGATCGGCCCGATGGCGTTCGATCCGCTGCTGCATTTCGTCGTCGAACGGCTGCGCGGTCCCGATGAAGACGAGCTTGCCCGCGATCAACTCGGTGCGCTGCTGCGCATAGTGGCTCTTGCCCGATCGGGCCCCGCCCAGAACCAGCAGACTGCTCATGCCAGACTTGCCTTTGCCAGGGCGACGAGACCATCAATATCGAGCGCATCCTCGAGCACTTCCGCAATGTCGTCGAGCGCTGCGTCCACCCGCGTGGCGTGTGTGCCGCCATGTGATTGGGCACCGATCCGTGCCAGCAGAGACTGCCGCAAGGCACCCGAAGACATCAGACCATGGCAATAGGTGCCCATGACATTCCCCTGCGCATTTTGTGCCCCATCGGCACGTCCGTCGTCGAGCGTGCCGAAGGGCCGCGCCGTATCGGGGCCGGTCGTGTTGCCGACATGGATCTCGTAGCCGTCGAAATCCGCTGAAAGCGCCCGACCGCGCACCTGCACGATCCGCTTCTCGCTCGAAAGGACCGTTTCCACGGCCAGCAAACCCAACCCGTCGGCGTAACCAGCAGATCCTTCGAGCCCCTCAGGATCGCCGATGCTGCGCCCGAGCATCTGGTACCCACCGCAAATACCCAGGATGACGCCGCCGCGCCGGTGGTGGGCGATGATGTCTATGTCCCAGCCCTGTTCACGCATGAACACCAGGTCGGCGATGGTCGCCTTGGAACCAGGCAGAACGATCATGTCGGCAACCGGGATCGGCGTATCGGGCGGCACCATCACGAGTTCGACCGAGGGTTCGCTCTTCAGCGCATCGAGATCGTCGAAATTGGCGATGCGCGGGAGGATCGGGCAGGCGATGCGTTTCGGGCCGCTGCTGGCGGCGGCTGCGCGTTCGAGGACGACCGCATCCTCGCTCGGCAAGTGATGCGCTTTGGCGAGCCACGGCACCACGCCATAGCCGCGCCACTGCGTCAGCTGCTCGATGGCCGCGTAGCCATCGGTGAACAGCGCGGGATCGCCGCGGAACTTGTTGACGATGAAGCCGCGGATCATCGCCGCATCGGCGGGGTCGATCACGGCGCGCGTGCCGGCCAGCGCCGCGATCACGCCGCCGCGGTCGATATCGCCGACCAGCACGACCGGTACATCGGCAGCGCGGGCAAAGCCCATGTTGGCGATGTCGCCTGCGCGCAGGTTGATCTCCGCCGGGGATCCCGCGCCTTCGACGACCACGATATCGCACCGTGCGGAAAGGCGACGATAGCTCTCCATCACTTCGCCCAGCAGGGCACCCCGCGCCTGCCTGAACGATCCCGAACCCAGCGTGCCGCGCATCCTGCCATGAACCACGACCTGCGAGGTATGGTCCGCCTGCGGTTTGAGCAGCACGGGGTTCATGTCGACATGCAGCTCCGCCCGCGCGGCAACCGCCTGCAACGCCTGCGCCCGCCCGATCTCGCCGCCTTCGGGCGTGACGGCGGCGTTGTTCGACATGTTCTGCGGCTTGAACGGCAGCACCGCGATCCCGCGATTGGCGAGCGCGCGGCAAAGGCCCGCCACCAGCACCGACTTGCCCACGTCCGAGCCTGTCCCCTGCAGCATCAGGCCCGCCATGCAAATGCTCCCGCAATGATAAGCGTGATGAGCCAGGCGAGCGATACCATCCGGATTGCCCTGCGAAGATCGCCCGGCGTCGCCTCGCCGCCGCTGCCGATGAAGGGCTTGTTATGCCCGACCCCGTCGTAGCTGATCGGCCCGGCAAGGCGAACGCCAAGGGCGCCTGCCATCGCCGCCTCGGGCCAGCCGGCATTGGGCGATGCGTGGCGCGCATGGTCGCGCCACATGATGCGCCAGCCGCCAAGCCCGGCGATGCAGATCAGGATCGCGGCGAGGCGTGCGGGCGTGAAATTCGCGAGATCGTCGATCCGTGCGGCCGCCCAGCCGAAATCGCGCCACGGCTCTTCTAGATGGCCGATCATGCTGTCGGCGGTGTTGATCGCCTTGTACATCCAGATGCCGGGCAAGCCGAGGACCGCGAACCAGAAGACGGGCGCGATCACCCCGTCGCAGAAGCTTTCCGCCAGGCTCTCGATCGCTGCGCGCGCCACGCCAGCCTCGTCCAGTGCTGTGGTATCGCGGCCCACGATCATTGCCACTGCCTGCCGCGCCGCAGGAAGATCGCCCGAGGCAAGCGCGCTCGACACTGCGCGCACATGGTCGATCAGGCTGCGCTGGGCGATGGCCGGGAATGCGAGAAGCGCGATGACCGGCCAGCCGTTGTCGCCCAGCATCTGCCGGACGATCGCTTGAGCCGCCCAAGCGAGCAGACCAGCAGTCGCCACGGCCGCGAGCAAAGTCGCGATCCCGCCGAGGCGCCGCTGCCATGCGCTGCGGTCGGAACGGTTGAGGATCTCCGCGCCAGCCGAGATGATCCGAGCAAAGCCGCCGACCGGATGCCCCACACGCCGGTAGAGCCAGCCGGGCCAGCCGAACGCGGCATCCAGCGCCATCGCCGCCGCGAGCACCGGATCAGCCATCGCCCAGCGCCCTTGCAACGCGCTGCATCTGCGCTTCGTCGGCCGGGACGCCGAAACGCAACCAGTCGGGCCGATTGGCGAAAGGGCGGGTGAGGATGCGATGCCGGGCAAGGCGATCGAACTGCGCACCCGCGCTCTCCGCGCGGACGAGCCGGAACAGCGGCGAAGCGCCCTGCGGCTCCATGCCATGTTGCGAGAGCATCCGGTCGAACTGCGCGGCGCGAGCGGCCAGCGCGGCGCGCGTCGTGTCGATCCATGCGCTATCGGCATAGGCGTGTTCGCCGATTGCGAGTGCCGCGCCCGATAAGGGCCAGTCGCCGAGCAGATCGCGCAGGGCGGAGATGACGTCCGACGGCGCGATCGCGAAGCCCAATCTTACACCCGCCAGCCCGAAAAACTTGCCGAAGGATCGCAGCACGATAAGTCGGCGCGCGCGGTCGACTTCGGGCGCCATGCTGATCTGCGGCATGGTGTCCGCGAAAGCCTCGTCCACGATCAGCCAGCCGCCGGCCGCCTCCTGCAGCGCCAGCCAGTCGCGCAGCGTCGCGAGCGAGGTGACGCGACCATCGGGGTTGTTGGGATTGGCGATGACGAGAGCATTCGCCAAGTCGTCGGCGCGGGGCGCTTTTACAGAATGCGCCTGCGCGAACATCGCGGCGTGCGTCCGATAGGACGGCTCGAGATAGCGCCCCGGCAGGCCGAGGATCGCGGCAATCAGCCGCAGCCCGATCTCGCTGCCCGGCATCGCGCAGCACAGCGATGGATCGACGCCGAAATACTGCGCGGCCATCCCCTCCATCCGGGCCAGCGCCGAAGGATCGGGCAAAGCATGCCAGTAGGGTTCCAGATCGCCCGGCACCGGCCAGGGGCACGGATTGATCCCGGTCGACAGGTCGAGCCACTCTTCCCTCGTTCCGCCGAAATGCGCGCAGGCGTCGTCGAGCCTGCCGCCATGCCAGTCGAACGCGCCGCTCATGATGCGGCGAGCCAGGCGAGCAGCAACACGGTCTCGACAATCTCGATACCCGCGCCGTGGCTATCACCCGATATGCCGCCCAAGCGCGAACGGACCCAGAGCGCCCACAGCCCTGTCGCCGGAACCGCCACCAGAAAGGCGGGCGCAAGCCCGCAGAGGATCGCGGCGATAATGATCCAGCCCATCAGATCGTACCAGCGCAGCGCCATGGCGAACTGCGTACCCATGCCCTCATGCAGCGGCGCCAAATACTTGGCCCACAGCAGAGGGCCCATCCGGGCAATGCAGCAGATCGCGGGCAACACCCAGAGATCGCCCCCGCTCGACAGCGCCGAGAGCAACGCAAGCTTGGCGCACAGCTGCAAGCCGATGGCGACCACTCCGAAACTGCCGATATGCGGATCGGCGAGTATCTCCGAGATCCGGCTGGCGTCCTTGTGCGCCCCGCCCGAAGCATCGGCCACGTCGCCCAGGCCATCGAGATGAAGCGCACCGGTGATCGCCGCCCAGGCGATAAGCCCCGCCGCACCCGCGACCAGCGGATCGACCAATCCGCCCGCCCATACGCCGCCCCACACCGCGAGCCCCACGATCACGCCTGTCAGCGGGAACCAGCGCATCGCGCCCGCCATATCGCGCATGTCCGCGGCGACCGCAGGCAGCGGCACGCGGGTCATGAATTGGATGGCGAGGATGAGCGATTTCATGTGCGCAGGCCGACGATCTGTCCGCTTGCCGGTTCGCTCCCCTCGCCGCGCCAGACGCGGATCGAGAGCAACGCGCCATAGGACAGGTCGAACGCCCAGACGGCGCGATGATCCAGCCCCGTGAGAACCGAGACCGCCGCCCGCATCGCCCCGGCATGCGAGACCACGATGGCGGTTCTGTCCAGCTCGGCGATGGCATCGCGGATCCGGTTTCTGAACTCGCTCCAGCGCTCCCCATCCGGCGGCGGGTTCGCGTCCGGATCGGACCAGAAGGCCTGCAGGTGCTGGGGATCGACCGCCGCGGACGGCTTGCTGTCCCACTTGCCGAAACCCAGCTCCCGCCAGCGGCGATCCACCCTGAGCGGCAGCGCGCATGCATCGGAGATGAGCCGCGCGCCATCTTGTGCGCGGGTGAGATCGGACGTGACGATCTCTTCAGCGCCCAGGCTCGAAGCCCGATCGATCAGTTCCCGGTGCGCGCCCGGGGCCACCGGCTCATCATGATGGCCCAGCATCAGCCCGGTGCGCAGCGGGGGGGCGTGGCGCAGCAGATGGAGGTCGAACGGCTTCACGTCGCCCCCGCCACCGCAGCTTCGGCGAAGGTCGCCATCCGGTCATGCGCGGTCAGCGCGGAGCGGACGATCTGCGCCGCGACCGCCGCGCCCGAGCCTTCGCCCAGTCGCATGTCGAGCGCGAGCAGCGGATCGAGCCCGAGCGCGTCGAGCAGGCGACCATGTGCATTCTCGGCGGAACGGTGCGCCGCGAGGCAGTGATCGACGATGGCCGGTGCCTCTGCCGCGAGTGGTGCGATGGCCGCGCAGCCGATGAACCCGTCGAGCATTACCGGAATGCGCCTGTGGCGCGCGGCGAGAACCGCTCCCGCCATCGCCGCAATCTCGCGCCCGCCGAGCCGGCGCAGCGTTTCGAAGGCATTGGTACATGCGGTGCCATGCAGGGCCAGCGCATTGTCGACGAGCGCGCGCTTGCGGGCGAGGATCGCATCGTCGACGCCGGTGCCCCGTCCGACCCATGCCTCGGCCTTGCCGCCCAGCGCGGCGGCGCACAATGCCGCAGCGGGGGTGGTATTGCCGATGCCCATCTCGCCGGGAATGAACAGCTCGCATCCATCCGGCACTGCGGCTGCCCCGCGGTTCAGCGCGTCGAGGCATTCCGCCTCGCTCATCGCGGGTGCGCGCGAAATGTCGGCGGTCGGCGCGTCGAGGTCGAGCGGGATCACCGCAAGGCTCGCCCCGCAGGCACGGCTAAGCGCGTTGATCGCTGCCCCCCCGTGTTCGAAGTTCGCGACCATCTGGGCGGTCACCTCGGTGGGAAAGGCGCTGACGCCTTGCGCCGCGCAGCCATGATTGCCCGCGAAGACCACGACATCGATCCGATCCGCCTTGGGTCGGAGCGTGCCCTGCCAGCCCGCCATGAAGACCGCGATCTCCTCCAGCCTGCCGAGTGAACCCGCCGGTTTGGTCAGCTCCGCCTGCCGCGCGCTCGCGGCGGCGCGCCCCTTCGGATCGGGCTCGGGCAACGTGGCGAGCGCGTGCGCGAACGCGGCGGGATCGGCGAAAGCGGTCATGTCGCGACCTTTCGTTCGGGCGGCACGCGCACGATGAAGTGGCCCTTCACCCCTGCAGGCCAGTTCGCAAAAGCGACCTTGCCATGCTCGCTTTGGGCGTGATGCGCGGTGTATTCGAGGATCGCCTCGGCGCTCTCGCTGTCGGGCGCGAAGTCGCCGAGGACATACGCGATCTTGCCCGGCGCGCGCACATGCACGATGCAGTGCCGCTGACAGGCGAACAGGCACGGCATCTCTTCGATCGCGATGTCGGCATATCGTTCGCTCGCGCCCTGTGCCTCGCGCAGCGCCTGCGCGAGGCGCGCGCCGCCGCGCTGCCCGTCGTCGTCTTCGCGACGATCGGCGGACAGGCGGCAGGTGCTGCACACGACGACAGACGCGCCGCTGCTGGCAGGCGCCAGCGTCACAGCCGCGCCCTCAGGCCGACATGAACGCTGCGGCCCAGCGTGCCATATCCCTTGGCGGTGGCGTAGTCGGTGTCGAACAGGTTCTCGACCCGGCCATAGAGCACCAGCGGCCCGCTGACGTGCCATTCGCCACGCAGATCGGTCAGCAGGTAGTTGTCCAGCATGTCGCCGCCTGCCCGGTCCGTGCTTTCGCCCGAATAGCGCAGCGCGACGCTCAGCGAATGGCCCTGCCGCGCCTGATAGCCGATCGCGGCATTGGCGAGATATTGCGGCACACGCGGCAATTGCTGACCGAAGGTGGAACCCTCGGTGCGATCCTCCGCCTCGACCCAGCTGAAATTGCCGCGCGCGAAGATCGCGCCGAAGCGCGCGTCGCCCGCAAGCTCGACGCCGCGCGCGCGGGCCTGGTCGACATTGGCGTAGTAGCCAAAACGCTCAACATCGCTGCCGGGAATGAAGCATTCGGGCGGCAGCGGGCCCGGGGACGGGCAGTAGGCGAAATCGATCAGATTGTCGGTGTCGCGCTCGAAATACACCGCCGAGAACGTCACACGCTCATCCAGCAGATCTTGCTCAATCCCCGCTTCCCAGCCCTTGGCATGCTCGGGTTCGAGGTCCGCGAAACCATACTGGCTGAACAGCTGGTAGAGCGAGGGCGCCTTGAAGCCTTCGGAATAGTTCGCCCGCAGCCGCGTGCCCCCATCCCATGGCTCGAAGCTCGCGCCGGCGCCGAACACCGTGTTCTCGCCAAAGCGCGTGTGATCGTCGTAGCGCACCCCGCCATCGATCGTCAGCCCGGCGACCGGCGTGACGCGCGCCAGCGCATAAAGGCTGTTCGTGTCCGCCTGTGCGCGGGTCACCTCGACCGGCGCGGTATTGTCGCGCGGGGAGGCGGTGCGCATGCGCTGTTCCTCGCGCTCCGCCCCGAAGGAGACCTGCACCATATCGGACAGCGTCAGGTCGCCCTGATATTCGTAGCGGCGTGTGCGCCCCTGCGCGTCGAACGTCTGGTTGCGGACCGATCTCGCAGGATCGAAATTGTCGCGGTCGGTCCGGGTCTCGATGAAGGCGAGGCGGTTGATGAGCCGCCCGTCGAGCACGGTCGCGTTGATCCCAGCATAGGTCGCCCAGGTCTGCGTCACACCATAGGCAAGCGTGTCGCCCGAAGAGCCGTCGAAATCATTGCTGCCATGCGAGTAGTAGCCGCGCAGGTCTGCCGAGAGCGTGGGCGCGATCCTGGCTGTCAGAGTGCCACTGGCCGACTGGCGTTCGAACCCGTCCCGCTCGGTCCCGCTGGCGCGCGCGGAAATGCCGTCGGTGGTGAAGGTGCTGCCTGCGATCCGCCAGTCGAGCAGTTTGCCGCTGCCGCCGACGCCCGCGCGCGCATTCAGCGTGTTGCGCGATCCGCCCTCGATCGAGACACGGCCTTCGAGCGGCGCGGTGGGGCGGTTGGTGCGCACGTTGACCACGCCGCCGATGGCATTGCTGCCCCACAGGATCGACTGCGGCCCGCGCAAGATTTCGATCCGCTCGATATCGTCGGCGAACAGGTTGCCGAAATCCGCGCCGCCATCGGTGGTGGAGGCATCGGCCAGCCGCATCCCGTCGACGACGAGGACGGCCTGGCCCGCATCGGCCCCGCGTATGCGCAACGAGGTGGCGGTGCCGTAGCCGCCATTGCGGCTCAGGCTGATGCCGGGCGTGCGCACCAGCACGTCGGACACCGCGATGGGCTGGTCCTGCTCGATCCGCTCGAGGTCGAGCACGGTGACCGAGGACGACACGCGATCGGTCTCGACCGGCGTGCGGAGGGCGGAGACGACGATGGTATCGTCGGTGTCCTGCGCATGGGCGGCGGTGGAAAACGACAGAACAGCGGCGAGCGCCAGGATAGAAATACGATAGTTTTCGGGCATGAATATTCCCCAGAAGTGACACGACGCTCCGCGCGGATCGTGTCTGGGGAATGACGGGAACAGGCACCGCGAGGCGCACGCACCAGCCATCCCATCCGGCACGCGCCGCACGAGGCAATGGCTGTCGTTTCTCGAGGAAGACCCCGTTCGGCCGGCACACCCTGTCCGGACGAAGAACGACGGCGTCAGGCAGGTCTCCTGGCTCGCGGGTCGATGCCGGTCGGGCCGCCTTCTCGGGCCGCTTGCGCGCCCCAATGGCATGATGGCCGATGGCTCTCCGCTCACAGTTGCAGGGGCAGCCACGGTCTTGAACCGCGTTCCCTTTCAATCCCCTCTCGGGGAACCTGAAGCTTGACCGCCCGATATGCGGGGGCGAAGCGCGTGGCAAGCTGATTGTGCAATCGCGAAGCCTTGCCTGCGCTGCCGATCCTCCATATCAGGGGCGGCGTAACGGGTGCCCGCAAGGGCTTAATCGGGAAGTCCGCCAGGCTGGCATCGCCAGCCCAATCCGGCACTGCTCCCGCAACTGTAACCGGTGAGCGGACCGCCATCGCGCCATTGCAAGGGCATTGCGCCCTTTCGAGAAGGCGGCGGTATCGCGTCGAACCGGCAAGTCAGGAAACCGGCCCGTTGCCGTCGTTCTTCGCCCGGGCGGGATGTACCGGTCGAAAGAGGGTCCGATCCCTTGGTGGACGACACCTGTGTGTGCGTTGAAGAGGGAGGGCCGTCATCCGGCACTCGCGATCCTGTTTGTGCGCCATGGCCCCCGGTCATGGCCTTCTGTCCCGTGGCCCCTGCCTTTGCGGCTGGGCGCTCCGGGCAACGCATCGTTGCAACTTCAAGGGAGTCCAATGATGTCCGATCTATCCACCACCGCCCCGTCCGATCACGCGATCCGGCGGTTCGACATTCTCGTCTTCGCCGCGCTCGCCGCGGTCATGCTGGCGACCCGTCCGCATTCGCTGAGCGAATTCGTGCACCTGCCCGAAACCAGCCTCGCCAGCTTCCTAGTCGCCGGGTTCTACATCCGCCCGCGCCTTGCCTTCCTCGCGCTGTTCGCGCTGGCCTTCGCGATCGATCTCGCGGTGATCGGGATCGAGGGTGGCGAGAGCTTCTGCTTCACCATCGCCTACTGGATGCTGCTGCCCGCCTATTGCGTCATGTGGCTGGCGGGGCGCTTCGCCGCCGCGCGGCTCGAGGTGAAGCCCGCGCATCTGCCCGCACTGATCGCCATCGTCGCGGGCGCGGCATTCGTTTCCAACGCCTTTTCCAGCGGCGGGTTCTATGCGCTGAGCGGGCATTTCCCCGATGCGACGCTGGCCGGCTGGCTGCCGCGCCTCGAACGCTATTTCCCCGGCACGCTGATCGCCACGCTGAGCTGGACCGGCATCGCGGTGGTCGCGCATGTCACGGCGCGCAGCCTGACGGTCCAGCGCGTGCCGGACAGCACCCGGTGAGCGAGACCGACAAGGAAGAGATCGATCGCCGCCACCGTGCCCGCACCGCGAAGCGCAAGGCGGTGGTCGACAAGCGGATTGCGGCGGCGCAGGAGGACAAGGGCCTGCTGCTGGTCCTGACCGGGAACGGCAAGGGCAAGTCCTCCTCCGCCTTCGGGATGGTCGCGCGCACGCTGGGCTATGGCCACAAGGCGGCGGTGTTCCAGTTCATCAAGGGCAAGGAGGAAGTGGGCGAGCGCGCGTTTTTCGCACGCGATCCCAACATGCGCTGGGAACGCTGCGGCGAAGGCTTTACCTGGGAAACGCAAAACCGCGACCGCGATATCGCCGCCGCCCGCGCGGGGTGGGAAAAGGCGAAGGAGGCACTCGCCGATCCCTCGATCCACCTCGTGGTGCTCGACGAGCTGACCTATCTCATCACCTATCGCTATCTCTCGCTGGAAGAGATCATGCCCGCGATCGAGGCCCGGCCGCCGATGCAGCATGTCGTCATCACCGGGCGCGGCGCAAACGACGTGTTCCTGGAGGCGGCGGACACGGTCAGCGCGATCCGCGATGTGAAGCATGCCTTTCGCGCGGGGGTTCGCGCGCAGAAAGGCATCGATCTTTGACCGGCAGCGCGCGCTGCCCCGCGCTGATGGTCGCCGCGCCTGCGTCGGGGCAGGGCAAGACAACGATCACCGCCGCCCTCGCACGCCGCTACTGCGATCGTGGCCTGCGGGTGCGCGTGTTCAAGTGCGGGCCCGACTTCCTCGACCCGATGATCCTCGAGCGGGCGAGCGGGCATCCGGTCCTCTCGCTCGACCTGTTCATGGTGGGCGAGGATGATTGCCGCCGCCTGCTCTACGAGGCGGCGTGCGAGGCGGACATCATCCTTGTCGAAGGCGTCATGGGCCTGTTCGACGGCGATCCGTCGGCTGCGGATATCGCCGCCCGCTTCGGCCTCCCGGTGCTGGCGGTAATCGACGGTTCGGCCATGGCGCAAAGCTTCGGCGCGATCGTCCACGGCCTCGCCACCTACCGCAGCGATATCGCGCTGCATGGCGCGATCGCCAATCGCGTGGGAAGCGCGCGCCATGCTGCCATGCTGGAAGACAGCGTGCGCGCGCCGGTGCGCTGGCTGGGTGCAGTCGAGCGCAGCGCCGACTTCGCCTTGCCCGAACGCCATCTCGGCCTGCTGATGGCGGATGAGATTGCCGGCTTGGACGAACGGATCGCGGCCTGCGCGCGAGGGCTCCCTTCCGCAGTGGACGAGCTGCCGCCGCCGGTCACCTTTAGCCCCGGTACGAGCGAAGCCGCGCTTCCGCCATATCTCGAAGGACAACGCATGGCGATCGCCCGCGATGCCTGTTTCGCCTTCATCTATCCCGACAATCTGGCGGTGCTTCGCGAGCTGGGGGCGGACCTCCATTTCTTCTCCCCGCTTGCGGGAGACTCATTGCCCGATTGCGATGCGCTCTGGCTGCCCGGCGGCTATCCCGAACTCCATGCCCAAGCGCTGGCGAACAACCGCGCTTTCCTCGATGCGCTGCGTAGCCATCACGAACGGGGCCGGCCGATCCTCGCCGAATGCGGGGGCATGATGGTTTGCGCGCAGGAACTGCAGACGATCGACGGGCAATCGCATGGCATGGCGGGGCTGATGCCCGGCCGGACGATCATGCAATCACGCCTTGGCGGGCTCGGCCTGCAAGAGTGCCGATGGTCCGGTGGCACAATGCGCGGGCACGCATTTCACTATTCGCGAATGGAAACGCAGATGGAGCCTTTCGCGCGGTCCCGCAATCCGAATGGAGGATCCGACGAGGCAATCTACCGCCTGGGTTCGCTCCTCGCCAGCTACGTCCATCTCTATTTCCGGTCGGACCCCAACGCCTTGGCGGCAATCGTTCACGGGCATTTTTGACGACCCATCGGGCCGATAGCGCACAGCGCAGTTCCACATCGTGCGGGCCGGGCCTTCCAAGCCTACTCCCCCCTTACCTGCGGCCTGCCTACTAGCCGGCCATCGCCAGCCCCCGCGCCGCCGCCGATGAGGTGAGCGCATGCACGACACTCGACACCACTGGCTCTTTGCAAGCCAGACCATATCCGTATTGTCGGATTTCGGGTTCGCAGACGTCAGGATAGATAGAGGGATATGTCGAGGATCCCAGAGATGCTGGAAAAGGCGCGGCGGGCCGTTCTCCGTCGCGGCCTTTCACGCGAGGATGCTGACGAAATCGTGCACGAGGCTTTCATCAAGATCGATGCCTATGCGCAGGCCAGCGAAGTCCGGTCGCAGGAAGGCCTGCTCGTCTCGACGGCGATCAACCTGTCGATCGATAGCCAGCGTCGCGATGCGAGGGCACCCTTCGTCCAGCATCCCAACGTCCAGCTCGTATCCAGCAATGATCCCGATCCTGCCGATATTCTCGATGCGCGGGCGAGACTCGAGCACCTTTCGGCGGGCGTCGCGCACCTCAACGAAAGGACGCGCCGGATCCTGCTGCTGCGTCGGCTGGACAATCTGAGCTATGCCGAGATTGCCGAGCGCGAGCAGATGAGCGTCGCCGCCGTAGAGAAGCAGGTCGCTCGCGCGACTCTGAAACTCATGCAGTGGATGGAAAGCTGATGAGCCGCGGTGCGGATATTGCGAGAGGCAGGGATGCCGAAGCGGCTGCGTGGCTGGTGCGATTGGACAGCGACGCGGACGCACAATCCCGCGAAGCGCACGAAGCCTGGCTGGCTCAAGACGAAGAACACGCCCGCGCGTTCGAGAGGGCCGAAGAGGTGTGGTCCATGCTGCCCCGGGCTGCTGCGCAATCGCCTGTTGCAGCAAGCCACGGCCCCGGAAATGCCTCTGCGCCCAGGTGGGCGATGGCCGCCTGCCTCGCGCTCGTCATGCTGGCCGGCGCATTCGTCCTGACCCGGCTTCCCGGTCACCAGACCTTGCAGACTGCGCCTGGCGAGCAGGCGGTCGAACGCCTTGCCGATGGCAGCACCGCCTCGCTCGACACCATGACCCGCGTTTCGGTCGATTTCGACGACAACCGGCGGGCACTGACTCTGGACGAGGGCGAGGCCGTGTTCGACGTAGCGCACGATGCCGAGCGCCCCTTCATCGTGCGGGCCGGCACCATGCAGGTCCGGGCGGTGGGGACGCGGTTCGTGGTCCGCCATGTCGGCACCGATACGTCGGTGACCTTGCTTGAAGGCAGGATTGCCGTGTCCCGACTTGGAGAGGACGGGCGCCCGAAACCTGTCGCGATCGCGCAGGGCGGGCGCTCCCTGCGCAGCGGCGAGCGATTGCGATTGACCGTCAACGGCGGGGCACGGAGCGACCGGCGCGCGATCGAGGATGTGGCCGCCTGGCGGCGCGGGCGCGTGGTCTTCGATGACGTTCCGCTGGGCGAAGCGGTCAGCGAGTTGAACCGGTACGGAGGCGAACGGCTCGCAGTCGGTTCGGGCGTCGCGGGGCTTGCGGTATCGGGCAGCTTCTCCACCGCCGATCCCGCCAGCTTCGCCGAAGCAGTATCCGCCCTGCACAATCTTCACGTACGCGAATCCAGCCAGACGCTCGTTATCGAAAGTCCGGTGACGCAAAACTGAAAAAAAGTTTCGCGCCCCCTGTCGGTTTTGCAATGCAGCATCGTCTATGAGGCAGGGGCGGGCGGGACCGGCCCTTTTTTGAAGGGGGCCGAATTGTACCGTTCACTAACTACCTCTCTGCTTGCCATCGGTGCTGCCACGATCAGCACGGCGGCGTATGCTCAGGTTGCACCTGAAACCACCTACAGCTTCGATCTTCCGGCACAGCCGATGGGAGATGCGCTGACGTCCGTTGCCGAAAGGACGGGCACCAACGTCGTCTATAACGGACAGGATGTGGCCGGTCGCCGCGCTCCGGCCATCCGCGGTACCTTTACGGCACAGACCGCCTTCGAACGCATCCTGGCCGGTTCGGGTCTGACACTGATGCGCACCAGCAGCGGTGCTTTCGTCGTGTCCTCCGCCGCGCAGGGAAGCGCGACGAGCGGGCGCAGCGCGATTTCCGGATCGGTCACCGGGGCCAACAGCGGACGCGGGCTGGAAGGCGCGCTGGTCCGCATCGTGGAGACCGGGCAGACGACGGCGGTCGACAGCTTCGGCGATTTTCGCTTCGCGAATGTTCCGGCGGGCGACTACACGCTGGAGATATCGTTTCTAGGCTACGAAACGGTCAACCAGAGCATCAGCGTCGGTAGCGAGAAAGCTCGCAATCTGGCGATCGTGCTCGCCCAGCCCCAGTCGGAGGGCTACGAAATCCTGGTTTACGGCTCGCGCAGCGCCCGGGCCAACGCGCTCAATGTCCAGCGCACGGCCGAAAACAGTTCGGATGTCATTTCGGCGGACGATCTGGGAAACTTCACCGGCACGACCTTTGCCGAGGCCTTGCGCCGCGCGCCCGGCGTGGCCTTCCAGCGCAACAGCGTAACGGGTGATGGCACCAATGTGATCGTGCGCGGGCTGGAGCCCGACATGAACGCCGTGAAACTGAACGGGCTCAACCTGCCGGTCGGCAACGGCACGGGCCGATCGGCGGATCTATCGAACCTGCTGGCGGATTCGGTCGGGCAGATCACGATCCACAAGTCGCTCCTTCCCAGCCAGGATTCCTCGGGCACGGGCGGCCTCATCGAGATCGAGACGCTGTCTCCGCTCGATCGGCCGCGGCGCTATGCCAGCCTGCTCGTCGAAGGGGGCTTCACGCCCGACGATTTCGCGGATGATTTCCTCACCTCGGGGACGGTCTCGGGCACCTTCGGCGACAATTTCGGGCTCAGCGCCTCTGTCCAGTACCGGCAGAACAGCAACCGCTCGATCGGCTACAACGCCGGGTCGAACGGAGGGCGGCTGGCCTTCGGCACCGCGCTGCCGCTCAATGCCAACGGGCAGCCCATCACCGCACCGGAGGCGGTCGATCCGCTGGCAATCTTTCCCTTCGTGCCGGGCGACGACCGCGTCTTCCCCTCGGGCGTCAACACCACATTCTACAACAACGAGAACGAGACCTTTGCAGGTACCCTTTCCGCCGAATGGCAGGTCAGCGACGGGACGAACCTGAAGTTCGACTACCAGCACTCGCAGTCCAACTCGACCTTCTTCTCGCTCACCGACACCTTCACGACCCTGGCCGAATATGTCGTGCCGGCAGGTGGCGGCGAGGCGCAACTGATCCTGCCTCTGGACCCCGGAAACGAGGCGATCCAGCGCACGCAATCCTACAGCTACGACCCCGACGTGAAGCAGATCACGGACACGTTCAGCTTCAAGGGCCGCACCGAGGCCGGGCGCTTCACCATCAATTATCTGGCGGGCTATGCGCGCGGCACCGAAAGCCATCCGCGCCAGTTCGGGGTGCAATTGCGCATGCCCGAGGCGGATGCCACCGCCGATCTGTTCGCACCCGGGGCGATCGATCCCGTGACCGGACGCATTCTCACCGGCTTCGGCCCGCGTAGCGGGGAAGGCATCCCCCTTCCGCTGCTGAGCGATGCCGGCCGGGCGCTGATCAACGACCCGTCGGGCTTCACGATCGACAATGCGTCGGGCCAGTTCGACGACTTTTCGGGCAGCAATGATCGCTACACGGCAAGCGGATCGGTCCGTTGGACGCCGGGTGAAGGTTTCCTCAACTATCTGGAGGCCGGGGTGTTCTATGAAAACACCTCGTTCACCAGCAACCTGGTGCGCAGCCAGATCGGCGGGAACGTGCCGGTCACTTCGCTCGGGCTGGAATTCGTGCCCTCGGACCTTTCGCGCATCGGGATCGACGATGCGGGCTTTCTCGTGCTGAGCGAGGACTCAGTGCGCGATCTGGCCGACAACCTCGAAAGCTACCTCTCCACCACCGGGCTGACGATCAATCCGATCGTCCCCAATCCCGACCAGGAGAACGAGAAGACCGAAGAGGAAAATCTCGCGGCCTATGTGCAGGCACGGGTCGATATCGGCAAGCTCGAGATCGTGGGCGGGGTACGCTTCAATCGCACGAAGCTGGCGGCGACCAATCTCGTCTTCCCCGTCTACACCGGGCCGATCCTGCCGGAGAACGGCGGCGGCATCGGCAACGACCTGATCTTCCAGAACGAGTTCACCCGGCTGGTGACCGAGGAAGCGGTGGCGGAGGATTTCCTGCCGCGCGTGCTGTTCAACTACCGCGCCAGCGACGATCTCATTTTCCGGGGTGGTTATTTCCTGTCGGTGGCGCGCCCTTCGATCGGCCAGCTCTCGTCCGAAACGCGGATCGCCTTCATCAACTTCCCGATTCCCGGCCCGGAGGGTGTGAAACCGATCCTCCAGATCAACAGCGGCAACCCCAACCTGAAGCCTGCGAAGACCGACAATTTCGACATCAGCGCCGAGTATTATTCGGGCATCGGCATCTTCAAGCTGAGCGGGTTCTACAAGCGGATCGACAATCTGCTGCAGACCAACATAACCAACGGCCCCGCCGTGCTGGATGCGATCACGCTGCCCGATTACCCCTATTTCAACGGGCCCCCCTATTTCGATCCCGCCAACCCGAACTCGGTCTTCATCACGGGCGGCACGCCCGTGAACAGCGACGATGTGGCCGAATTGTGGGGGGTCGAGGCGCAGGCGGAGCGCCGTTTCGACTTCCTGCCCGGTATCTGGGGCGGCTTCGGCGTGTACCTCAACTACACCTATACCCAGAGTTCGCGCACCGACCGTTATACCTATGCCTACGAACCTGCGCCGGACATT
Source organism: Alteriqipengyuania lutimaris (assembly GCF_003363135.1). Taxonomy (NCBI): domain Bacteria; kingdom Pseudomonadati; phylum Pseudomonadota; class Alphaproteobacteria; order Sphingomonadales; family Erythrobacteraceae; genus Alteriqipengyuania; species Alteriqipengyuania lutimaris. The sequence goes on from NZ_QRBB01000001.1 coordinate 1,482,150, forward strand.
GTGTATGAATTCACCGGCCTGCCGTTCGTGGAGCAGCCCCAGCATTCGGGCACCGCGGCGCTGACCTATGCCAAGTACGATATCGATGCGAACCTGACCTACGGCTACCAGTCGCGTGCGCTGGCGCTGTTCCGTCCGCGCGGTCTCAGCGATTACAGCGAGGCGGCCGAAACGCTCGATTTCCGCATCGCCTATTACCTGCGCCCGGACTTTGCCAACCTGCGGATATTCTTCGAGGCGAACGACTTGCTGAACGGCACCGGCGATCCCGATGTTGCCTACAGCTTCGGCGGGGAAATGGGCGTGCCGCGGTACTACAACCGCGCCACCTACCTCGGCGGCCGCCGCTTCAAACTGGGCGTCTCCGTCACTTTTTGACCCTCGCCGATCGCAAGCAAACCTCCCGTCGCCCGCCAACGTGCCTCCATTGCGGCACGTTGGCGGGGGGCTGAACCGAAAGCACCCCCGATGAAATCTTCCATTCTCGCGCTGCCGCTCGCTGCCATAGCCATCGCTGCCATGTCGCCGCAGGCGGCCACCGCCCAGCCGACCGTCGAATCCGTTCAGAAGCAGGACGAAATCCCGTTCGAGCAGTTCACTCTGCCCAACGGCCTGCGTGTCGTCGTGCACGAGGACCACAGCGTGCCCAAGGTGGCGGTCGCGGTCTGGTATCATGTCGGGTCGATGAACGAACCCGATGGCAAGTCCGGCTATGCCCACCTGTTCGAGCATCTGATGTTCAACGGATCGGAAAACCGCGACGACGAGTATTTCCCGCCCTTGCAGGAAATCGGCGCTTCAGCGGTCAACGGCGCAACCAGCTACGACCAGACCTATTATTTCGAGGTCGTGCCCACCGGCGGACTGGAGCGCGTCCTGTGGCTGGAATCCGACCGCATGGGCAACCTGCTGGGCGCGGTCACCCAGGCCAAGCTGGATGAACAGCGTGGCGTGGTGCAGAACGAAAAGCGGACCTACGAGAACCGTCCGTACTCGTCGATGGCGCAACTTCGCAACGAGGCGTTGTTCCCCGCCGGTCACCCCTATAACCATTCGGTCATCGGATCGATGGAAGACCTCGATGCGGCCTCGCTCGACGACATGCACGGATGGTTCAAGGACTATTACGGCGCCTCGAACGCGGTCGTCAGCCTGGCTGGCGATATCTCGGTGGAAGACGCCCGCAGGCTCGTGACGAAGTATTTCGGCGCGGTCCCGCCCGGCCCGGCGGTCTCGCGGCTCACCCAGGACCTCCCGCTGCTCGACACGACCAAGGCTCAGGTGGTCGAGGAAGCCGTGCCGCAGACCGCGATCTCGTGGGCTTGGCCGGTTCCGGGCCAGGACAGCGACGTCGGTCCGGCCCTGCGCCTCGCATCCAGCCTGATCGGCTCGGGGCGTCTGTCGCGTCTCAACCAGGCGCTGGTGGTCGACCGTGAACTGGCGACGACGGTCTTCGCCAATTACGAAAGCTACCAGCTGGCCGGTGTGTTCGAGATCGGCATGCGGCTGAAAGAGGGGGTGGACCCGGCCGAGGCGGAAACCGTCTTGCGTGAAGAGATCGATCACTTTCTTGCAGAAGGGCCGAGCGAGGCGGAGATGGAGCGGACGAAAACCGGCTGGTACAGCAATAATGTCCGTGCGCGGGAATCGCTGTTCGTCAAGGCGATGACGCTGGCCGGTGGCCTCGTGTTCGATGGCGATCCAGCAAGTTACCTGAAGGATCAGGCGCAGATCGAGGCGACCACGGCGACGGATGTGCGCGATGCCGCGCGCGAATGGCTCAATCGCCCGAACTATCAGCTCACGGTCGTCCCACCCCCGGATCGTCAGGCAGGGGCAGATGGTGCCGACCGCACGCAGCTGCCGCCCCTGCAAGGCTACCCCGAACTGACCTTGCCGGCGGTGCGTGAAGGCAAGCTCTCCAACGGGATCAAGGTCCTCTTCGCCGAGCGCCCGGGCACGGCGACGGTCGACATGTCGATGACCTTCGATGCCGGGAGCAGTGCCGATCTGGGGCGCAAGGACGGGATCGAAGGCTTTACCAACGGACTTTTGAATGAAGGGACCCAGAGCCTGACCGGCAACGAACTGGCCGACCGGGAAGAGCGGCTCGGCGCGCGCATCTATACCACGGGCGGTGTCGACACGACGACGGCGGTGGCCTCCGCGCTGGTGCGCAATCTTCCCGAAACGATCGACCTTTGGGCAGACATGATCCGCCATCCGGCTTTCCGGGAGGAGGATATCGCGCGCGCGAAAGCGCAGGCGCTGTCGCGTCTGGCGCAGTCGGAAAACAATCCCGATGGCTTGGCATCCGATGCCTTCGGCAGCGTCATCTACGGGGAGGATCATGCCTATGCGACACGCCTGGGCGACCGCCGCGCGGTGATCGAAAGCTACGATCGCGCCGACCTGACGGCCTTCTACGATGCTTACCTCCGGCCCGACAACGCGACGATCTATGCCGCTGGCGCCTCGGGGTTCGATACCGTCATGGCCGAACTGGAAGACGCCTTCGGAGACTGGAAGGCTCCGCAATCGCCTTTGGGGCAAAAGAACGTGGATGAGCTGCCCGCCCAGGATGCACCTCGCGTCATCCTGGTCGACAAGCCGGGCGCGATCCAGTCGGTCCTGCGCGTGGGACGGATCATGCCCAGCGGCCTCGACCCGATCAATTTCGATCTCGACATCGTCAATTCCGTGCTTGGCGGCGGCTTCACGTCAAGGCTGAACACCAATCTGCGCGAAGAGAAGGGCTGGACCTATGGCGCGGGGAGCGGAATTTCCTCGGCCATCGGGCCGCAGGCTTTCCAGATTTCCACCAGCGTACAGACCGACAAAACGAAAGACGCATTGGTGGAGATCAAGAAGGAACTCGATGGCATCACGGGTGAGCGCCCCGCCAGCGAAGCCGAACTGGAACTCGTCCGCCGTGGCGAGGTGCTGACCCTGTCCGATCGCTTCGAAACCAACAGTGCGATGGTGGGCTATCTGCAATATGTCGATCGCTTCAACCATCCGGTGAACTGGATCGAAACCTTGCCTGATCGCTATGCTTCGATGACGCCGGGGCGGATAACGCAGGTTTCCTCGCTGCTCGATCCCGAGGCGATGACGTGGGTTATCGTGGGCGACCTTTCGAAAATCGAGGACGATGTTCGAAGGCTGGGTCTGGGGCGGGTCGAGGTTCGTGCGCCGGATGGGAAGGTCGTGCGATAATCCATCCTCGCAGGGTCTAGGCTCCGCAAGCACATAGGAAGCAAGGGGCGACGCATGGCGAGACCGTGCGAGGCGCGCCTGTGGCCATACCAAGCTCATGAGACACCTCGCTGCTTGCAGCGGGGCGTTTCGCTTTGCCGATTGCAAGGCGGGGGCAAGCCTGAGTTCACGCCCAGGTTGACCGGTTGGCAGCGTCGGCGCGATTTCCCTTCGGACTTGTTAACTTTCCGTCCTTACCCCCGATACACAGAGAGGCTACGCTCGTATCCGGGATAGTATGGTTCAGATACAGACAGATATGCGCGAGGATATGCCACGCAGAGGTCTCGACCTGAGGCTCGTTCGCGATGTCGCTCTGCTGGCCATCGGCTACTTCGTTGGGGGCTATATCGGCATCTCGCTTGCCGTACCTCCGGGCTACGCAACGATCGTCTGGCCGGCATCGGGCGTTGCCCTTTGTGCCTTGCTGGTGCGCGGTAGCCGGGTTTGGCCCGGGGTCTGGCTCGGCTCCTTCGCGCTGAACGCCATAATGGCCTCCGGTGGTTCGACTACCCTCGCAGAAAGCTGGCCGGCCTTCGCGATTGCGACGGCGCTGGGGGTCGGAGCCAGCTTGCAGGCTGTGGCGGGGCTCGCGATGGCCCGGCGGTTTAACGCTGGCTTAGAGCTTGCCAACTTGCGGCGGCTTGTGGTCGCTCTAGTGTTGGTCGTCGTCCTCCCATGCCTTATTGCGCCTACGATCGGCGTGTCCACGCTGCTCGTCGCGGGGGCGATCGACCCTTCGATGGTTACCGGTAACTGGCTAACCTGGTATGCAGGCGATGTCCTTGGCGTATCCCTGATTTTGCCGATCCTGCTGTTGTCCAGCAGGTCGCCCGTCGCCGTCCGCTGGCGCGGTCGGTCGCTCCAGGGGGCAAGCACCCTCGTCGCGCTCAGCCTTGCCGGTACCCTGCTGCTCACCTTCTATGCTTGGCAGTTCCTCTCGGAACGCGAGTATAATCAGGCGGAGGCCAACCTTGCCGCGATGGCGGCAACCACGGATGGTGCCTTGCGCTATCGTCTGGAGATCTATCAGCGGGCTCTGGAGGGCGGGGCAGCCTTCGTGACAGTCAATGGCGCGCCCACGCCGTCGGAATGGCGAGAATATGTCGCCCGGCTGGATATCGAGCGGACTTATCCCGGGATGCACGGATTCGGAGTGTTCGAGGAAGTCGCGGATGATGATCTGGCCGAGTTCAGGCAACGGTTCGCCGGGGAGTTCGGTGACCGGTTTGCGGTGCATCCGCAGGTCGACCGCAGCCGGCATTTCATCATCAACCGCGTCGAACCGCTGTCCGAAAATCTGGCCGCACTTGGTCTGAATCTCGCTTTCGAAGAGGGGCGGCGCGAGGCGATTGCGCTTTCGACTGCACGGCAGGATCCGGTCCTGACCCGCCCGATCGTGCTGGTGCAGGATGAGGACCAGGGAGCGGGCTTCCTGCTGGTAAGCCCCATCCTCGACGAAGCGGGCCAGCCGACCGGCCGATGGGTCTTCGCCCCGTTGGTGGCGGAAGAACTTTTTACCGGGTTGACCCCGCAGCAGGGGACTGACTTCGCGTTCGAGGTTTTTCATGGCGACGAGCCCCTTGAAGAGGCGCTCCTCTACGCAAGCGACGAGGTGGCCGAAGACCCACGCTTCGAAGCCTTGAGGACTATCAGCATGGCAGGGCAACCATTCACCCTCCGCTGGTCTAGCCTTCGCGCTTTCGAGAACCGTTCTCTTTCCAGTGCGCCGGTGCTTGCCCTCTTCAGCGGGTTCACGATCACCATTCTGCTCGGCATTCTCCTCGTGATTTTTATCCGGCGGGAGAGCCATGTTCTTCGCGAGGTACAGGAAGCGACTGCGGAGCTGGCGGAGCGCAACCGCATGCTCGAACTGGCGGAGGCAACCGCACATATCGGGCACTGGCATCTCGACCTCGCCACCCATCAAATTCGCTGGTCCGACGAAGTTCATCGGCTTCACGGGCTCGAGCCAGGCGATACGCCGGAGCTCGAAAAGGCGATCGAGTTCTACCATCCGGACGACCGCAGCATCGTCGAGGAGTCGCTCGAGGCGGCGATGACGACGCACGTATCGTACCGTTTCAAGGCGCGGCTTCTGACGACCAAGGGCGACTTGCGTCACGTCGAGGTCCGCGGGCGCGTCGAAACGGACGAGTATGGCGAGCCCGCCGCTCTAATAGGCGTCATCATCGACCGGACCGATGAGACGCAGATGCGCGAACGGCTGACCGAAACGATCGAGGAGGCGCGCGCCGCCGACAGGGCGAAGTCGAGCTTCCTCGCGAACATGAGCCATGAGATCCGCACGCCGATGAACGGGGTTCTCGGGTTCACCGAACTGGCGCTGGCGGAAGAAAAGGTGCCCGAGCAGAAGCGGCGACTGCAGATGATCGCGGACTCGGGCAACGCGATGCTCAGGCTGCTCAACGATCTACTCGATTTCGCGAAGATCGAGGCCAAGCAGATGGCGATCGTCAGCGAACCGACCGATCTTCGGCACACACTGGGAAGCTGCCAGCGGTTGATGGAACCCGTTGCGAGGGAGCGGGGCATCGGGCTCATCCTCGAGATCGACCCGAAGGTCCCGGCCCGCATCAAGATCGACAAGATGCGCCTGCGCCAGATCGTCCTGAACCTGCTGGGCAACGCCCTCAAGTTCACCGAGGAGGGCGAGGTGCAAATCTCGGCTTCGATCAGCCGCCGCAAGGCCGACGAAGCGGACATGATCTTCATCACGGTGCGCGATACCGGGATAGGGATTGCCGAGGATCGTCTGGAGAGCATTTTTGGCAAATTCACCCAAGCCGACGATACGACCGCGCGGCGGTATGGCGGCACTGGCCTTGGTCTTCCGATCAGTGCCGAGCTCGCCGAACTGATGGGCGGCGAGCTTCGGGCCGAAAGCGAGTTTGGCAAGGGTTCCGTCTTCATCCTCAGCCTGCCTTTTCGGGAAAGCGACGAGGACGTTGTGTCCGAGCCCGTGGCGGCCCCGCTCGAAACCTGTTCTCACACGGTTCGGCTGAAGATCCTAATCGCAGAGGACAACCCCGTGAACCAGGAACTGACGATGGCCATGGTCGAGAAGAGTGGGCACGACTGCAGCCTCGCGCGGGATGGGCACGAGGCTGTCGAGGCGGTCGTACGGGCCAACCGCGAGGGGCAGCCTTTCGATATGGTCCTGATGGACATGCAGATGCCGAACATGGATGGTCTCGAGGCGTCCCGCGCCATTCGCGACGCGGGCATTGAAAAAGAGGCGCTTCCGATCATCGCCGTGACGGCCAATGCCTATTCCGACGATATCCAGCGATGCATGGACGCCGGGATGCAGGGGCACCTCGCCAAGCCGCTTCGGATGGGGGCGCTGTGTGCCGCGATCGGCCAATGGTCCCCACGCATAGAGAGCAGGGCGCAGCCGGTCGAGGAGCCCTTCGAGCAGGAAACCGACCCGCGTCTGAATGCGATGTTCGCGGACAGGAAGGTGGCTGCGATCGAGGCGATCGACGCCGCTATCGGCCAAGGTTCGCTGACGGAGGCCGAGAGAGACGAAATCGCAGGCCTGCTGCACCAGATCGCCGGTGTGGCTGCCTATTTCGGGCAGCAAGAGCTCGGCGACTTCTGCCGGGCGAGCCAGCATGGCCTGAAAGACGCAGGAGATATGGGGCAGGCATTGGCCTTGTTGGAGGCAGTTCGCGAGCGGCTGTTGCCGGGTCCGACCACCGTCTGATCCCGATTCGCGCCGTGTGCAGGCATTGCGAGACCTGCTTCCAACCTCATATGTTTAAGAACGCGTTCACTTCGACCCGCTATAACTCGATGATAAAAGGAGTGAAAAATGGCTGACATCCTCATCGCCGACGACGATCCGATCCTAGTCGAGATTCTCAAGTTCCGTCTCGAAGGGGCGGGCCATTCGGTGGTGGTTGCTCAAGACGGCGGACTGGCCCTGGAGACAGCGCGGGAAAGTCGTCCCGACCTGATCGTGCTCGATTCCATGATGCCGATCATGTCGGGTCCAGCGGTTCTGGCAGCGCTCAAGGGCGATCCCGAGCTGAAGCATATCCCGGTGGTCATGCTGACCGCACGGGACGGAGAAGCGGATATCGTCGCCGGTCTCAAAAGCGGCGCCGCGGAATATCTTACCAAACCTTTCATCCCGCAGGAGCTGCTGGTCCGCATATCCGGACTCGTCGAAGCTCCCTGATGGACCGCGCCCGTCGAACCTTCGCGCTCATCCTCGGCATCCTGAGCATGCCGCTCGCAGCGCAAGAGCCCGACACCCCTCGTGCGCAAAGGCTCGATACCGCGGCTCAAGCTTATGCCGGAGGCGACTTCGAGCGTGCGCGGGAAATCCTCCTGCCCCTGCTCGCAGCGTCGCCCGACGATCCCGATCTCCTGCGTCGCCTCGCGATGGTCGAAGCCGGTGACGGGCGGCTGGATCGGGCGAAGGAACGGATCGATGCGGCCACGCGACTGGCGCCCGACGATCTCGATGTCGCGCTTGCCCGGGCCTATATCCTGTACTGGCGTGGAGAGGTTTCGGCAGCACAGCGCGCCGCCGCCGCCATTTCCGCGCGCGATCCCGACTATCCCGAACTGGACCAGCTGACTGCGGCCCTCGCGCGGCAGGAAGCGGGCAATGGCTTTCGGATGAGAGCGATTTCGATCGGTGCCGGAATTTCCGATATCACGACGGCGAACGGTTTCAGTCAGACCTGGAACGACCAGACGCTGGTCGCCGCTTTCGACGTCTCCGGTGAGGATACGATCACGCTCGGCGCAAGGCGGGAGGAGCGCGCCGCAATCGATACGCGTCTAAGCGCGCGCATCGACCACCGTCTTGCCGACGGGTTCGTATATGTCGCTGCAACAGCGGTGCCCGCTCCCCATTTTCAGGAACGATGGAGCGTCGGTGCGGGGGGAGAGTTGCGGGCGACGCAAACAGTGACGGCGCTGATCGACCTTCGTGCCGCCGACTACGATACGGGCACCATCGCCGCAGTCCAGCCCGGCCTGCGCCTCGCGCTCGATCGGGACTTCGCGCTCACGGGCCAGGCAATCAACATCTTCGGCGGCGACGATGGCTATCGCCTGGGTGGATCGGTGAGGCTCGACTACGGCCGCGAGCGTGAAACCTCGCTTTTCCTGATCGCCGCCAGCTATCCCGATGCGGAGGCCGACGGTCTGCGGCAGCTGCGCAGCGTGGCGGCGGGCGTTCGTGTTCCCGTGACCGATACTCTCGCGCTCAATGGCGTCGGCAGCTATGAAAACCGCGAAGACAGCTATCGCCGCTATGCGGGCACAGTCACGCTGACTTATCGGTTCGAAGCGCGATGACGCTGTATCAGCACATCGTTCTGGCCACCGCGTTTGCCGCGGGCGCGATCACTCTTGCCTTCCTCTTTCTCGTCTTGCGTCGCCATGTCTCGGAAAGAAACCGTGCCCGCCGGGACAAACGTGATTCGGCGATAACCCGCAGCTATCTGCAGCGGGTGGCCGGCCACAAGGTGCCGGAGGAAAGCGCCTGGTCCCGCCAGGCCCGGCTAAAGGCAATCTCGCGAATACTCCCCCTGCTCAGGGGGGGCGAACGCACGCGCCTTATGCAGATCGCAGAACTCGACGGTGTGCTGAGGGAAACCCTCCGTATCTCTCACAGCCTCTTTCGAGCTAGGCGCATCAACGCCATCCAGTCGATGCAACGTTTCGGCAGCGAAGTCTGTATCGGCCGACTGCGAGAGATGATGTCCACCGACAATAGCCAGCGCGTCCGCCTTGAAGCTGCGTTCGCTCTCGCTGCCAATGGTTCGCTTCCGCCCCCGCGAGAGATCCTGCGCCTCCTGAAGGCACTGCGCCGGCAGCCGACCCGGCTCGACATCGCACTGCTCCGATCGGCGGCATCCGTCTATCCCGAACAGATGCTCATCTTGCTCGAGGACGAATTGCCCGATGCCTGGCGAGTGCAGGTCATCGACGCGCTCGGCTGGTCGGAATACATGGGCGCGATCGATGCGCTCGACAGGGCGTCCGAAGATCCCGACTCCGAAATCCGTTGTGCGGTAATGCGCGCCTCCGCGCGGCTCGGTCATCCTGCGGCGAGGCGCTGGATCATGATGGGGCTCGCGGATCGCGTGCCCTCGGTTCGGCTGCACGCAATCGCGGCGAGTGTTCGCCTCGGACTACGTACGGCGGTGCCGGCAATGACCCAGCTGCTGCACGATCCCGAATTGTGGGTCCGCCTGCGCGCCGAGCAGGCGTTGAGGCAGCTTGCACCCGCCGTGGATGTTCCACCGCAGGAGTCCAACGTCGCATGAGCTGGGCTGGAACCTTGGATGCTGCTGGCACCGGGATAGTCTGGATTGCGTCCGCATGTTTTCTCGTTGTGGCGCTTCGCAATATCGTTGCGCTGGTGCAGTTGTTGATCGCAGCCTGGGTGTTCATGACCCGCGTGAAGCCGGGCGAGGGCGCCCGCGATCTCTGGCATCGCTACGCCGACCTGTCCCTTCCCATTTCGGTGATTGCGCCAGCCTTCAACGAGGAGCTGTCCATCGTGCAGAGCGTGAAGGCGCTGCTGGCACTGGAATATCCCGAGCACGAAGTCATCGTGGTCAACGATGGATCGAAGGACGATACGCTGGGCCAGCTGATCCGATCGTTCGACATGTACGAGGCGCAATCGACGCAGATCGCGCAGTTGCAGCAGACCAGGATCCGCGGAACCTATCGCTCGCCGCGCTATCCGAACCTGCTGGTCGTGGACAAGGAGAACGGGCGAAAGGCCGATGCCGCCAACGCCGGAATCGGGTTCGCGCGGACCCCGCTCGTATGCGTCATAGATGCGGATTCGATCATCGAACCCGACGGCCTGCTCCGAGCGGCCGAACCCTTCATCTACGACGGCGAAGGCCTGATCGCGGTGGGCGGCGCGATCCGCATCGCCAATGGCTGCACGATCAAGGACGGATCGCTGCAGAAGATCGGTATTGCCAAGGAAATGGTGCCCCGTTTCCAGATCGTCGAATACCTGCGCGCCTTTCTGATGAATCGTGTCGCCAATGCCCATACCAACACGCTGACGCTGATCTCCGGCGCATTCGGGCTGTTCCGTCGCTCGACGCTGGTGGAGATGGGCGGTTACCGGCACGATACGGTCGGCGAAGATCTCGAGCTGGTCGTGCGCATGCACCGTTTCATGCGCGACAAGGGGCGCAAATATCGCATCGCCTTCGTGCCCGATATCGTCTGCTGGACGGAAGCGCCTGCCGCCCTTCGCGGTCTCGATAATCAGCGCGCGCGATGGCAGCAGGGCGCGCTGGAAACCCTCACGCGCCATCGCGGGATGATCGGCAATCCGAGATACGGGAGGATCGGCCTGCTCGCGATGCCGCAGATCGTGCTGGAAGACATTCTCGGGCCCCCCGCCGAACTGCTCGGCTACCTCGTCCTGCCTGCAGCCGCATTGCTGGGCCTGCTCGATCCGATGATGGCGATCGCGTTCTTCTTCGTGTCGGTCGTCTTCGGGTGCGCGCTCAGCCTGGGGACACTCGTCCTTGAGGAGCAGCAGCTCAGACGCACACCGTCGGCGCGGGATCTGCTGAGGATCGGCGTTGCAGCGGTGCTCGAGAACTTCGGCTATCGCCAGATCAATCTCTGGTACCGCCTGAACGGCATCCTTCGGTTCTTCCGGAAAGACAGCACCTGGGCCGCCGTGCCACGGGTCGGTTTCACCAGTTCCTGACGCTTCGTAGGCGCTGGGGCCTTCGACGTGCGCCACAAGGCGAGCGGTGCTGCGTCATCGTTTGGTCACCGCACCGTCCCCGAACCGTCATCCAGCCTACGTCGGCTCGTCATTCATCGCTCCTATCCGGCCAGTGAAACCGGACCCGGAGGGAACTGAGAATGAAGACAATCCGATTGACGTCGCGGGTGGGGCTGTTCGCCCTTGCCGTCGGAATCGCGACGCCTGCTATTGCGGGGGAGATCGGTGGCATGGTCGTCGACGCGACCGAAACGGCCTCTTTGCGAGCAGCCGAACTGCGGATCGAGGAACTGGACCGGCGCGCGACGACCGAACGCGACGGCAGCTACCTCTTCCAGGACGTTCCGGCAGGGACATACACGGTCGTCGCGCAGTATATCGGGGCGGACCCGGTAAGTCAGACCGTCACGGTCCCGGCTACTGGTCGCGTCCAGAGCAATTTCGCCCTCGGCAGCGAAACCGGATCGATCCTCGTCATCGGCCAGGCCGCCAACCAGGCGAGCGCGCTCGCTCGCAAGAAGAACGCCGATGGGGTGAGCGACGTGCTGACACGCGACGCGATCGGCCAGTTCCCCGACCAGAACGTGGCGGAAAGCCTGCGCCGCCTCCCCGGCATCAACGTCCTCAACGACCAGGGCGAGGGGCGCTTCGTGGCGGTGCGCGGGCTCGATCCGAACCTCAATGCGACGTCGGTCAACGGCGTGCGCATCCCTTCGCCGGAAAGCGACATTCGCGCCGTGGCGCTGGATGTCGTGTCGAACGAGATCATCGAATCGATCGAGGTCAAGAAGTCGCTCACGCCCGACATGGACGCCGACACCATCGGCGCCTCGATCGAGATCGAGACCACCAGCGCCTTCGACCGGCAAGACGATCTGCTCGTGGTCAAGCTGGGCGGAAGCTACAATGACCTCGCCGACCAGCTGACTCCCGACATCAGCGGCGATTTCGCGGTGCGACTGTCCGACAATTTCGGCATCACGGGCGGTGCCTCCTTCTACAACCGGCAGTTCGAAACCGACAATGTCGAAGCGGACGACTGGCAGGACGACGATGGCGTCCCCTATGCCGAAACCGTCGAATACCGGGACTATGACGTGGAGCGCGAGCGTTTCAGCGCCACTCTCGGCTTCGATGCGCGCCTCGGAGAGACCACGGAGCTCTACCTCAAGGGTGTCTACAGCCGCTTCGATGACCAGGAATCGCGCCGGCGCCTGATCTTCGATCTGGGCGATTCCAATGTGAGCGCCAGCGGCACCACCGCGACGTTTGATGACATCGGCGCAGAGGCTACTGTCGAGCGCGACGTGAAGGATCGCTTCGAACGGCAGGAAATCCGCACCGTCGTTTTCGGTGGCGAAAGCCAGTTCGGCAATCTTCGCGCGGACTATTCGCTCAGCTGGGCGAAATCGTCGGAGCGCGAAGACAATTCGCTGGACCCGGCGGTGTTCGCGCAGGATTTCGAGGATAGCGGCTTCGAGGTCGCGTTCGATTATTCCGACGAACGCATTCCCCAGTTCAACGTGACGGGAAACAATGCCGACTTCGTCGACCCGGAGCTTTACGGTCTGGACGAGATCGAGCTGACGGCCCTGTCCGACGCCGAGGACGAGGAATTCACGGGCCGGTTCGATCTCGGCTACGACATCTTCACCAATGGTGGCACGTTCTCGGTCGAAGCAGGGTTCAAGGGCCGCTGGCGCGAGAAGCGCTTCAATGGCGAGATCGAATTCTACGAGAGCGACGCCTACACGCTCGCCGATGTCGTCGGTTTCCCGCAGACCTACCGTCTTGCGGACATCTCGCCGGTCCCCAACTACAGCGGGGCGCGCGGCATCTTCGAGAGCCAGCGCGAGAATTTCGAACTGCAGGAGATCGACTCGCTCGTCGACAGCAACAACGAGGACTTCGTCGTCGATGAAGACATTCTCGCCGGTTACCTGCTCGGCCGTTGGGAATCCGACACGCTGCTGGCGATCGCCGGCGTGCGCTACGAGCGGACCGATAACGAGCTTGCCGGCAACCGGGTCGCGGTGTTCGAAGGCGGCCAGACCCTGCCCGACGGCACCGTAGCCGATGACGACACCGTGCTCGTCACCCCGCAGGCCTTCGAGCGCGATTACGAGCAGTGGCTACCGAGCTTCAACCTGCGTTTCCAGCCGAGCGATCCGCTGGTGCTGCGCCTGGCGGGCTACCGCAGCCTCGTACGTCCCACGCTCGAACTGCTCGCCCCGCGCGTCGAGATCGACGAGGATGATGAAGCGGTCATCGGCAACCCCGATCTGTTTCCCTTCAAGGCATGGAACCTCGATGCGAGCGCGGAATATTACTTCTCTAGCAATGGCGCGATCACGCTCGCCGCATTCTACAAGGACATCGAAGACTACATCGTCCCGCTGGTGATCGACACGCCCGGTACGCTGCAGGGTGTTGATTTCGAAGAGGCCGAATATGCCATCAACGGCGAAAGCGCCGAGGTCTTCGGAGTCGAGGTCGGCTTCTACCAGCAGCTCGATTTCCTGCCCGGCCTGCTTTCCGGCTTCCTCGTCCAGGCGAACTACACCTATACCGACGCCAGCGGCGAGGTAATCGACGGCGACGTCTCCGACATTGCGAATGTGACGAACTTCCGGGAAATCCCGTTGCCCGCCACCAGCAAGCATACGTTCAACGGGGTGCTCGGCTACGAAAAGGGGCCGGTCAGCCTGCGTCTCTCCGGAACCTATCGTGACGATTACCTCGACGAGGTGAATGCGGATGGGCCGGAATTCGACCGCTATGTCGACAGCCACTTCCAGCTCGATTTCAGTGCGCGCCTGCGGGCAAGCGAGAACATCCAGCTCTATTACGAGTGGGTAAATATTAATGATGCGGAGTATTTCGCGTATAACCGGCTCGCCGATCGGCAGAACATCTATCAGTACGAGGAATATAGTTGGACCATGAAATTCGGCGCGCGGGTGACCTTCTGATGCGCGCGGGGCTCAATTCGCTCCTCGCCGTCGGCTTCGCTTTGGCGGCGGCAGGATGTGCGACCACACCCATCATGGGCGATCCCGCAGTGCCGGTCTTCGCCACGGCGGAAACCGAGCCGGTCGGCACCACGAACGACGATGCGGCGGACGATCCCGCAATCTGGCGCAATGCGGCGAATCCGGCGAAGAGCCTGATCGTGGGCACCGACAAGAAGGCCGGATTGCACGTCTACGATCTGGAAGGACGCGATCTCGCGTTCCTCGGTGGCGGGCTGTACAATAATGTCGATCTGGTCGAGCTGCCCGATGGCAGGGTGCTGGTCGCAGCCAGCGACCGCACCGATCCGGCGCAGGCTCACATCCTGCTGGCGATGCTCGATACGCAGTCGCGGCAGCTCACGCGCATTGCCCGCGTCGCAGTGGGCGAGGGCGAAGGCTACGGCATCTGCATGGGCGAACCCGCAGCGGATGGAACGGTCGACATCTTCAGCGCACCGAAGAATGGCACGATTTACCGCACGCGCATAGCACTGGAGGGCACCGCGGTCAGCGATACGACCTCGATCCTCGCGACCGTGCCGAGCCAGCCCGAAGGCTGCGTGGTCGATCCGCGCACCGCCACGCTTTACGTCGGCGAAGAGGCGGCTGGCATCTGGGCGATCGACACAACCACAGGCGACAAGCGTCTGGTCGCTGCGGTCGATAATGCCCTGCTCGTCGCCGATGTCGAAGGGCTGGCGCTCGCGCCCGACGGTGAGGATGGTGGCTATCTCGTGGCCTCGAGCCAGGGTGACAGTGCCTTTGCGGTCTTTGAGCTGCCGGGCATGCGGCCTTTGGGTCGTTTCCGCGTCGCGCAGGGCACGCTTGGTGCGGTAGAGGAAACGGACGGTATCGCGCTCGATCCGCGCGATTTCGGGCCGGGGTATGAGGACGGCCTGTTCATTGCGCAGGACGGAATCAACCCGCCCTCCGCCCAGAACTTCAAGCTGGTGCCATGGGGCGCTGTTCTGGAAGCTCTGAAATCGCCCGCATCCACAAACCCCTGAGCTGCATCGCGTAATGCGGCAACGAGCCGGGGGAGGGGCCTCACGCTTGATGCAAAAAGAAAGGCCCGCCGCTTCGACAAGCGGCGGGCCCTGCATGCGCCCCCGAAGCGAGAAGCCTAGAAGCTGGCGCCGATGGAGAACACCACCGCCCCGTCCTGACCGGGCACATCGGGCAGGTCTGTGTCGATATAGGCGATGCCGAGCGTGAGGATCTCGTAGCTGTAGCTCGCGCCCAGGGACCAGTCGAGATAGCCGCCCGAACCGTAGTCGAGGCTGCCTTCCGAATAGCCCAGATGGGCTGCGAGGCTGATCCCGGTATCGGGAATGCCCGTGCCAAGATCGCCGTAGACATAGATGTTGTCGCCGCCGAGCGAATCCTGGTCCCACGCATAGGCCGCGCCGACGGTCGCCTCGACCGGGCCGAGCCCTGCGCTGACCGATGCGTAGGGCTCGAAATAGTCGCTGTCGCCTGCGGCATCCTCGCCATTGGGATAGATGTAGTAGAGCAGGCCCGCATCGACCGTCAGTCCCGGCGATACCTCGCCCGACCAGCCACCGTAAACGTCAAGCTCGGTATGGCCGTACAGCGCGCTGTCTTCCAGCGAAGAGGCCCAGGCGCCGACATAGAAACCGCTTTCGTGGCCGAAATCAATGCCGCCCTGTACGGCAATATCCTCGTCCGAGAAAGAGACCCCGCGGAAGCGGTAATCGGAAACGAGCGATACGTTGCCGCTGATCGAGAACGGGCTTTCGCTCGCGCTCTCCGATGCGCCGGCATCGGCGGACTGCGACTCCGGCGTATCCTGCGCCAGCGCAGGGCTGGCGAACATTGTGGTGGCGAGCAGTGCCGCCGGGGCAATCCTGGAAAAACGCATTGTCTTCTCTCCTCTGAAAATCGCCCTCTCCCCCCTCATCCGACCGGGGCCGCGTCCCGATCTGATTGTCGGGATCGCGAGCCCCCTCCGGCCCATTGCGTAAGTCAGTAGTTGTAGGCACGCTCCCCGTGTTCGCTGAGGTCGAGCCCGTCGCGCTCCAGCTCTTCGGAGACGCGCCCGCCGGTCACCAGCTTGGCGATGATCCATGCAATCGCCGCGCCCACCGCGGCCCAGCCGATCGCGACGCCGACACCCATTGCCTGGATGATGAACTGCGCGCCTGCGTTGTAATCCGCTTCGCCCGGTCCGCCGAGGCCCGGCATCATGGTGAAGGCAGTGCCGAGCGAGCCGACGATGCCCCCGATCCCGTGGATGCCGAAAACATCCGCGCTATCGTCCAGCCCCAGCTTGGGCTTGAGCATGGTGACGAACCAGAAGCACACCAGCGCAGCAGCTGCACCGATCAGGATCGCCCCGAACGGCCCGCTATTGCCGGCCGCCGGCGTCACCGCGACGAGGCCGGCGATGGCACCCGAGCAGCCGCCCAGAAGCGAGCCCTTGCGACCGCTGATGGTCTCGCCCAGCATCCAGAACAGCACGCCCGCAGCCGTGGCGACGAAGGTGTTGAGCACCGCGAGCGACGCAACGCCGTCGGCTTCCAGTTCCGAACCGCCGTTGAAGCCGAACCAGCCCACCCACAGCAGGCCCGTGCCGATCAGCGTCATGGTCAGCGAGTGCGGGGGCATCGGCTCTTTCGGGTAGCCCACCCGCTTGCCGAGGATGAGGCAGCCGACCAGCGCGGAAACGCCCGCGTTGATGTGGACCACGGTGCCACCGGCGAAGTCGAGCGCGCCCCATTCGAAGATCAGCCCGCCGGTCGCCCACACCATGTGTGCGATCGGGAAGTAGACGATCGTCAGCCAGATGGCGGTGAACACCATCATGGTCGAGAACTTGGCCCGCTCCATCGTGCCGCCCACGATCAGCGCCGCGGTAATCGCAGCGAAGGTCATCTGGAAGGCGATGAAGATGTATTCGGGGATCTCGACGCCGTCGGTGAAGGTCGCCGCGCCCGAATCGGAGGTGACGCCCTTCAGGAAGACCTTGCCGAAATCGGCGATGAACCGGTTGCCGGTGTCACCGAACGCCATCGAATAGCCGTAGGTAACCCAGATGATCATCGCGAGGCAGGCGACGCCGAGCACCTGGGTTAGGACAGAGGCCATGTTCTTCGTCCGGGCGAGGCCGCCGTAGAACAGCGCGAGGCCGGGCACGATCATCAGCATGACCAGCACGGTGGCAATGATCATGAAGGCGGTATCGCCCTTGGCGATGGTCGCCGCGGCTTCGACGGTTTCGGCCGGCGCCTGAAGCGCGAAGGCAGGCGTTGCGGCGAAGGCGGCAAGGCCTGCGGCGGCAATCGATCCTATGGAAAGCTTGGTCATGTTCGGCCCCCTCAAAGCGCGGTGTCGTCGGTTTCGCCCGTGCGGATGCGCAGCGCGGACGAGACGTCGAGCGTGAAAATCTTGCCGTCGCCGATGGCATCGGTCTTGGCAGCCGCAGCGATGGCTTCGACCGCCTTGGCGGCAACGGCGTCGGCAACAACGGTCTCGACCCGCACCTTGGGGACGAAACTCGTGTCGTATTCGGCGCCGCGATAGACTTCGGTATGGCCTTTCTGCCGGCCGAAACCCTTGGATTCCGAAACGGTCAGCCCTGTGACCCCCACCGAGGTCAGAGCCTCGACCACCTCGTCGAGCTTGAACGGTTTTATGATGGCGACAATTAGCTTCATGAGCCCCCCTGGCAGCTAAATTTCAGCAGACGTCCACCGAGCCCTCCAAATCTTGCTTGAAGGGTCATGGTTTTGTCATTTATGATGCATCGCACAAATTGCGGCAATCGGTCAATCGGTTAGGTGCGAGGGTCCAGCTTGGCTCAAGAGGCTGAAATGAGAGGGTTAGGCATGGCCGAGAGCAATATCGGGGGCGTGAAAAATTCACACCGTGCTGCAGGCGCGAGTCGCTATCCCGCAGGTGCGAATGAAGTGGAGGCGAGGTCGGCCCGCTCGTCCGATCCCCTGCTCGATTCCATGCGTCCCGATGAACTGCGCCAGGTGATGGACGCGCTCGGCTGCGCCTCGCAATCGGCTCTCGCCCGGGCGATCGGAGTCGATCGCTCGACCGTCAGCCTGTGGCTCGACGGGCGCATCGGAGTACCGCGTCCGATCGCAAAGCTGCTTCGCCTGCTGAAGATTCTCGAAGGTCGCGAAGGCCGGCCGGAAGCGTAGGGGCGTCTGGCGCGCCAGCTGTGGCGATCGGGGTTCGACGCCTTACCACGACGGCGGCGACCGTGCGCCCGAGCTCCGTCTTGCGCGCGCCGCTTTGGCACAAACCCGGCCCCCGCGCCCCCTGCAAGGGAACGGCGGGCCATGGTCACGGTTCTCCAAGCAGAAGCCGAACAAGGACTGCCAGACCACTATGGGCCACGAATACCGCGACATGCCGGTCGGCATCGACAGCGAGGGCGAGCGGGTCGAATTCGATTCGATGGGCCAGGTTCGCGTACCCGCAGACCGTTACTGGGGCGCTCAGACCGCGCGCTCGCTCACCTATTTCGCTATCGGCGAGGACCGCATGCCGATCGAGCTGTGCCGCGCCTATGGCTACGTGAAGAAGGCTTCTGCTGCCGTGAACCTGCGCGCGGGGCTGATCGCGCAAGACAAGCACGATGCCATCGCACAGGCGTGCGAGGAACTGATCGCGGGCGAGCTTGACGATCATTTCCCCTTGCGCGTCTGGCAGACCGGATCGGGCACGCAGACCAACATGAACGTCAACGAGGTGGTCGCGAACCGCGCGATACAGCTGCTGGGCGGCGAACTCGGCAGCCAGAAACCGGTCGCGCCCAACGACAATGTGAACAAGAGCCAATCGTCCAACGACAGCTTCGTCACCGCGATGCATCTCGCCGCGATCGGTGAGCTCGACGCTCGGCTGCTGCCCGAGATCGCCGCGCTCGCCGATGCGATCGAGACGCGGGCGGATGAGTGGATGGACCGGCCGAAGATCGGGCGCACCCACCTGCAGGATGCGGTGCCGCTGTCGGTAGGGCAGGAATGGAGTGCCTGGGCCGAGGCGCTGCGGTGCGCCATCGGGGAAATCGAAAGCGCGCGCGAGGGCCTGATGGCAATCGCGCTTGGCGGCACGGCGGTGGGCACCGGGCTCAATGCGCCCGACGGATTTTCCGAGGATGTCGCGGAGGAAATCGCGCGGCTCACCCGGCTGCCAGTCCGCACCGCGACCAACAAGTTTCATGCCCAGGCAACGCTCGACCCGATGGTCAAACTGTCCGCCTCCCTGCGCGGACTGGCGGTGTCGCTGATCAAGATCGCAAACGATGTGCGATGGCTTGCGAGCGGGCCGCGCTGCGGGATCGGCGAGCTCAATTTGCCCCAGAATGAGCCGGGCTCCTCGATCATGCCGGGCAAGGTCAATCCGACCCAGAGCGAGGCGCTGATGATGGTCGCCATGCAGGTGATCGGCCACGACAGCGCCAATGCGATGGCGGGCAGCTTCGGCAACCTGCAGCTCAACGCGATGCGACCCGTCGTCGCAGCCAATATTCTCCATTCGATCAGGCTGCTTGCCGATGGCTGCGGAAGCTTTCGCGAACATGCCATCGAGGGGACACGGCTGGACGACGAGAGGATCGAGCAGCATCTCGATCGCTCGCTGATGCTGGTCACCGCGCTGGTGCCCGAGATCGGCTATCTCGACGCAGCGCATATTGCCGAAGCTGCCGCCGCGAAGGGCACGACTTTGCGCGAGGAAGCGATCGCGAGCGGGAAGATCAGCGAAAAGGACTACGACCGGCTCGTTCAGCCGGCGAGCATGATCGGTGAAGGGCTGGCAGGGGCTTAGAATTTCGCGACGCAGTGTGCCGTAGCGGCAGGGGCGGCGCTGACCTCATCCGCATTTGACTCGCGCCCATCGCTCGCGCCAAGCGGGTCCGAAAGACGCTGAAGCGACAAGGAAGGGAAGAGAATGGCCATGCGCGAGATAGCGGGTTTGAAGGTTGCCGAAGAACTGGCCGCATTTGTCGAGGCGCATGTGCTGCCTGGCCTCGATCTGGACGCGGATCGCTTCTGGACGGGCGCGGCAGACATCTTCGACCGCTTCGTTCCGCGCAACCGCGATCTTCTGCAAAAGCGCGAGGCGATCCAGTCGAAGATCGACGCATGGCATCGCGAGAATCCCGCGCCCGTCGATGGCGAAGCCTACCGCGCCTTCCTGACCGATCTCGGCTATCTCGTACCCGAGCCGGAGAGCTTCACGGTCGATCCGCAGAACGTCGACCCCGAGCTCGCGCAGATCGCGGGGCCGCAGCTCGTCGTGCCCGTGCTCAATGCACGCTTCCTCCTCAACGCAGCGAATGCGCGCTGGGGCAGCCTCTACGACGCGCTTTACGGCACCGATGCGATCCCGGGCGAGCCTGCGAAGGGCGGCTACGATCCCGAGCGCGGCGCGCAGGTGATCGACTGGGGGCGCCAATTCCTCGATCGCGCGGTCCCGCTCCAGGACCAGCTATGGCGAAACTGGGACGGCGGCGAGCCGAAACTGAAGGCGCCCGCGCAACTCGTGGGCCGCAATGGTGACAACTGGCTGATCCGCCACAACGGCCTGCATATCGAAATCGTGATCGATCCCAATCATCCGGTGGGCAAGACCGACAAGGCGGGCGTGGCCGACATCGTCATGGAATCAGCGATCTCGACGATCTGCGATTTCGAGGATTCGGTCGCGGCGGTCGATGCCGAGGACAAGGTGCTGGGCTATTCCAACTGGCTCGGCCTGATGAAGGGGGATCTGCGCGAAACCTTCATGAAGGGCGGGGAGGAGATGACCCGCACGCTCAACCCCGATCGGCAATATGTCGATCTCGACGGCAACAGCTTCACCCTGCCGGGGCGCAGCCTGCTGCTGGCGCGCAATGTCGGTCATCTGATGACGACGCCTGCGGTGACCCTGCCCGATGGGGGCGGGGCACCCGAGGGCATCCTCGACGCGATCATGACCGCCACGATAGCCTGCCACGATCTCAAGCGGACCGGCGCCCTGTCGAACAGCCGAGCAGGCTCGATCTACCTCGTGAAGCCCAAGATGCATGGGCCCGAGGAATGCGCGATGACCAACGACCTGTTCGATGCGGTCGAGGACCTGCTCGGGCTCGATCGCCACACGATCAAGGTCGGCGTGATGGACGAGGAACGGCGCACCTCGGCCAATCTGGCCGCGTGCATCTACGAAGTGCGCGACCGGATCATGTTCATCAATACCGGCTTCCTCGACCGCACGGGCGACGAGATCCACACCGCGATGCGCGGCGGCGCGATGAAGCGCAAGGGCGCGATGAAGCAGACGCCGTGGATCGCCGCCTACGAGGATCGCAACGTGCAGATCGGGCTCGCCTGCGGCATGTCGCGCAAGGCACAGATCGGCAAGGGCATGTGGGCCATGCCCGACCGCATGGCGGACATGCTGACCGAGAAGATCGGCCACCCGCTTTCGGGCGCGAACACCGCGTGGGTCCCGTCGCCCACCGCCGCCACGCTGCACGCGACGCATTACCACCTTGTCGACGTGTTCGAACGGCAGGAGGAACGCGCGAAGGAAGGCATTGCGCCGCTCTCCGACCTGCTCACGATCCCGCTGCACGATGGCGAGAACTGGTCGGCGGACGAGATCCGAGCCGAGCTGGAAAACAACGCGCAGGGCATCCTTGGCTACGTGGTGCGCTGGGTCGATCAGGGGGTGGGCTGTTCCAAGGTGCCCGACATCCACGATGTCGGGCTGATGGAAGACCGCGCGACGCTGCGCATTTCGAGCCAGCATATCGCCAACTGGCTGGAGCATGGCGTGGCCAGCCCCGAAGAGGTCGACGAGGTGCTGCTGGACATGGCGAAGAAGGTCGATGCGCAGAACGCGGGCGATCCGGCCTACCGCCCGATGGCCGACGATCCGCAGAACAGCCTGGCGTTCCAGGCCGCGCGCGCGCTCATCTTCGAAGGGACCGAGCAGCCCAGCGGCTATACCGAGCCGCTGCTGCACGCCTATCGCCAGAAGGTTAAGGCGGGCAGCTGAGTCCTCAGCCCGAACAGCTCGCACCGCCCAGCACGCAGAAGCGTGCGCAGTGCGGGTGGTTCAGCTTCACCGCGACATTGGCATCGGCCAGCGTTTCGCCGAAGTCGAATTCCCGGTCGCAGGGGATCAGCGTACAGGCCACCACGCGCGGGGTCGGTTCGCCCTTGCGGTGGACGACCATGCGGCTGGTAGCGCACATGATGTCCGCCGGTGACTTGCCTAGGATGTCCCAGCACGCGCTCGTGATCTCGGCGATGTCCTTGTCCTCGTCCATCTCGGGGAAGAGCACGCAGAGCGCCGGGTTGTGCGCATCGATGCGGATGTTTTCGCGTGCGAACAGGTCGGCATAGCCCTCGCGTGCCTCGACCATGCCCTCGCCGGGCAGCAGTCGTCCGGCGACCGCGATGTGAAAGCCGTTGTCCGATAGCCATTTCAGCCCGTCGATCGCCGCGTCCCAGCTGTTCGCCCCGCGTTCGCCCTCGTGCACCGCCTTGGTATGGTGATCGAGGCTGACGCGGATCGTCAGCCGGTCGCCATGCGCCTCGCGCAGCGCGAGCAGCTTGGCCTCGTGGCGGCGCATCGGCTTCATCGCGTTCGACAGCACCAGCGCCTCGAACCCGCGCGAGAGCGCATCTTCGAGCATCGGCGCGAAGTGCGGGTTCATGAAGGGTTCGCCGCCGGTGAAGCCGATTTCGCGGGTATTCCAGCCGTCGCGCTCGATCTCGTCGAGATAGCGCGCCGCGTGTTCGTGCGTCAGGTAGATCAGCGCGTCGTTCGTCGGACTGCTTTCGATATAGCAGGTCGCGCAGGCGAGATTGCACAGCGTGCCGGTACACAGCCACAGCGTCTCCAGCTCGAGCAGCGGCACCTCGGCGCGTTGCGACCCGTCCGCGGTCACGTCGGGATCGGTGAACTTGCCTTCGGGCAGCGTGGCCGCCTCGACCGCGAAGGGCGAGGGGCCCTGAGGCGCGTTACGGCTCTTGGCGCGGCTTTTCGAGCGAGCCGTCTTCGTGTCGGTCATATCGGCCATTCGTCTACGAGAGTGTCTTTCTGAACCACGCGCGGGTCTTGGCGTAGCCGCGCGGGACGCTGCCGAAGACCGTGCCTTCCCAGGCACTGAAGGCGGCAGCCTTGGTGATCTCGCTGCGGGTGGGGTAGGCGACGATCGCCGATCCCAGCGCGAAGGTGCTCGCCTTGCCGCTGATCAGCTGGCTGAAGGGAAGCAGCAATTCGCCCGCATTCTTGCCGACGATGCTCGCTCCCAGAACCTTCTTGCCGTCCATCACCACCTTCATGTGGCCCTTGGTCGCGCCTTCCGCAATCGCGCGCTCGTTGTGGTCGAAGCCTTCGCGGATGACGGTGATCTTGTCGCCGTGCTTCTCGCGCGCTTCGGCCTCGGTCATGCCGATCTGGGCGACCTCGGGTTCGGTATAGGTGCACCAGGGCAGGGCGGACCAGTCGACCTTGGTAGGCAGGCCGGTGGTGATTTCGAGCGCGACATTGCTGCCTTCGTAGCCCGAGACATGCGTGAGGCGCGGGCCTTCGCGGCAGTCCCCGATCGCGTAGATGTGCTTCAGGTTCGTGCGCCGCCGCTGATCGACGGCGATGCCGTTGCGGCCCAGTTCGACACCGATCTCTTCCAGCCCATAGCCTTGCGTGCGGGCCTTGCGCCCGACCGCGACCAGCAGGTGCGTGCCCGCGATTTCCTGCCCGTTCTCGAGCGTGACGGTGAAGCTGCCGAGCGCGCCTGGCACGACCTTGGCGGCCTTGCCGGTGACGAACATCACGCCTTCGGCCTCCATCGTCTCGACCACCACCGCAACCGATTCCGGGTCGTCGCGGCCCATCGGCCGACCCGGTTCGATCACGGTGACCTCGCTGCCGAGACGGCGGAAGCTCTGCGCCATCTCCATGCCGATCACTCCGCCGCCGACGATGACGAGGTGCTGGGGCAGCCTGTCGAGGTCCCAGATGTTCTCGTTGGTGAGGTAGGGGACGGCGCCCAGCCCCTCGATCGTCGGAACGAAGGGTTCGGATCCGGTCGCGATCACGATCTTGGGCGCGGCCAGTTCGACCTCGCCGACCCGGACCTTGCGCCTTCCGGTGAAGGTCGCATGGCCGCGATAGACGTCGCAGCCCATCTCCTCGAAGCGTTCCTCGCTGTCGTGCGGTGCGATCTCGGCAATGGCGTTATGGATATGCGCGTGCACGCCCGCCCAGTTTACCTTGGCCGCCGTCATCTGAATTCCGAAGCGGTCCTGCACATTGGCCTCGGCCGCCCGCTTGGCAGCGGTGATCAAAGCCTTCGAGGGGACACAGCCATTGTTGAGGCACTCGCCGCCCATCTTGTCCGCCTCGATCAGCGCGACTTTCAGGCCGAACAGTGCACAGCCCCCGGCGGCGGTGAGCCCGGCCGCGCCCGCACCGATCACGATCACATCATGTGTGAATTTCATAGCTGCCCCTGAAACCAAGCTTGTCCGTCGAGCGAATGCGTGGTGTGTCTAGGACACATCCGACGTGAAGGGTCGAAAAGTTTCATGAATCTCGAAAACTCGCAAAACTATTATGGCGAAGTCCTGCAAGGCTCCGCCGACCTGAAGACCGACGCCTGCTGTACCCTAGACGCGCCACCGCCCGCGGTGGTGGACCTGCTACGCAAAGTGCACGAGGATGTGCGAGCGCGGTATTATGGCTGCGGTCTGGTCGCCCCGCAGGCGATCGAGGGTGCGCATGTGCTCGATCTGGGGTCCGGCAGTGGGCAGGACGCCTACCTGCTGGCGCAGATGGTCGGCGAGCATGGATCGGTCACCGGGGTAGATGCAACGCCGACACAGCTCACGGTCGCGCGCGAGCACGAGGACTGGCACCGCGAGCGCTTCGGCTACGCGAAGAGCAACGTGCGCTTCCTCGAAGGCGATATCGAGAAGCTGGGCGACCTGGACCTCGAGGAAGGCAGTTTCGACGTCATCGTGTCCAACTGCGTGATCAATCTGGTGGCGGACAAGTCGTCGGTGTTCGAAGCGGCGTACCGCCTGCTCAAGCCTGGCGGCGAGCTCTATTTCTCCGATGTCTATTCCGAACGCCGCGTGCCGGAGGGGCTGCGCGACGACCCCGTGCTGCACGGCGAATGCCTGTCGGGCGCGATGTACTGGTTCGATTTCATCGCTTCGGCCAAGGCGGCGGGCTTCCTCGATCCGCGCCTCGTCACCAGCCGTCCGCTGGGGATCAACGATCCGCAAATCGCGGCCAAGCTCGATGGCATCGCGTTCCATTCGGCCACCGCGCGTCTGTTCAAGCTGCCCGGTATCGAGCCGCTGTGCGAGGATTACGGCCAGGCCGTGCGCTACAAGGGCACGGTACCGGGCGAAGAGCGCGTTTTCGTGCTCGACGACCATCACCGGATCGAGCGCGGGCGGATGTTCCCCGTCTGCGGCAACAGCTGGAAGATGCTGGCCGACACGCGCTTTGCCGAGCATTTCGAATTCTTCGGCGACTTCGGCACGCATTACGGCATCTATCCCGACTGCGGCACGCTCTTCCCGCTCGCGGGGGCCGTTCCGCAGGTCGCCACCGGCGGCGGCTGCTGTTGAGCCGGATTCTCGTCACGGGCGCCGCCGGGCTGATCGGCGGCGAGGTTTGCGCGCGCCTGGTTGCCGCGGGGCACGAGGTCACCGCACTCATCCACCGCAATCCGCAAGTGTGCGGGAATGACGGATGGGATGTGCCGGTCGTCGAGAGCGTGCCCTGCGATATCCGCAAGGATCGGCTGGGCCTCGACCGGGAGACCTTCGACCGGCTGGCGCGCACGCAAGATCTGGTGGTGCACTGCGCCGCCACCATTCGCTTCGACCTGACCGATGCGGAATATGCCGAGGTCAACACGGCGGGCACTGCCAACGTGCTCGCGCTCGCCGAAGCGGGCGGGGCGGGGCTGCTGCATGTCAGCACGGCCTATGTCTGCGGCACGCGCAACGGGACTATTCTGGAGGATGATCCGCTGCCCGAAGCGGACGGTTTCGCCAATGGCTACGAGGCGAGCAAGGCGGCGGCCGAAGGCCTGGTGCGCGCATCGGGCATCGAATGGGCGATTGCCCGTCCGGGGATCACGCTCGGCGAATACGAGAGCGGGCGAATCCGCCAATTCGATGCGCTCTATCTGGCGTTCAAGCTGATGGCCGAGGGCCGCATCCGGCTAATTCCGGCGGCCGAGGATGCGAGCCTCGGCTTTGTGCCGCTGGACCATGTGGCCGGCGGGATTGTCGCGCTGGTTCAGAACTGGGAGGCGGCGAGGGGCCGGACCTGCCACCTCGTGGCATCGGAGCCCTTGCCAATGGCCGATTTCGCGGCCGGGATCGGCGGGGTCGAGGGGCTGCACGCGCCGACGCTGGTCGATCCGACCGAGTTCGACCCGGCCACGCTGCCCCCGCTCGAGCGGCGATTGAACAGTCGGGTCTCGGCACTCTACGCGAGCTATTTCCAGCGCGACCCACGCTTCGACGACCGCAATTTCCGCGCGCTGACCGGCATGGCGTCGCGCCCCGCCGACCGTGCCTATCTCAATCGGCTGATCGATTTCTGCATTGCCGAGGGCTTCCTCCCCGCCGCGCCGGTACTGGCGAACTGAACGAGCAGGGGGCGATCACCTCACATCGGAGTAGTCGCGCTCCATCCGGCCGCGCAGGCCCAGCGCCCACAAGATGCCGACCTTGAAGTAGATCCAGTTCGCCTTGAGCGGGCCCCATGCGGCGATCCGCCGGTCCGAGGTGCGCACGATGCGGCGCACCATGACGATCCGCCCGCGCGCAGCGAATTTCACGCACAGGTCCGCCTCTTCCATCACGATGTCGCCCGGCGTACAGCCGCCAAGCCGCAAGAAATCCGCGCGGCGGAAGAACATCGCATGGTCGCCGAACAGCAGCCGGACCCCGCGAAAGAACAGGTGCGGGCGGCACAGCAGCGGCGCGTACCAGGTCTTGATGTAATTGTGCGCGGAGGTGAGCCAGCGGGTCTTGTTGCCGGTGATCAGCGGCATGAAGCTGGCGAGGGCGATCCGGTCGTTGCGCAACGTCTTGCGGATCACCGCGATCATATCCCTGGGCGGGAAACTGTCCGCATGGACCACGCAAACGAGCGGAGCCTGCGCGGCTTCGACCCCGGCGTTGATCTGCCGCGCCCGTCCTCGCTCGGATTCGAGCACCCGCCAGCCTGCGCCTTCGCACAGCGCGCGCGTATCATCCTCGCTCTCGCCATCGACCACGACGATCTCGGCGGGGGCGGGATCGAGCGTCGCGAAATGCGCGGCAAGGGCGGGGATCGCGGCGGCCTCGTTCAGGACCGGGACCACGATCGCCACGCCCGCATCGTTCATTTCAGGAGTTCGGGCCACGCGTCGAGATTGTCGCCGGTGTCGATATCGGCCAGCTCGGGCAAGAGGTGTGGGCTGATCCCAAGCCTTTCGAACCGGCGCAGCGTCTCGGCGAAGACCGCGGGCGTGCTCCACGCCATGTTCGTGAAAAGCTGCGGGCACGGCTCGCTCAGGCCCAGCAGCCAATAGCCGCCATCCTGCGCCGGGCCGATCACCGCATCGCGATTGGGCAGGACGGTCGCCGCCTCGCGCAGGAGCGCGGCGGTCAGCCCCGGGCAATCGCTGCCGATCATGATGCCGGGCGTGGGCACGCGGGCGAGCCTGTCGCCCAGATCGCCGTCGCCCTGATCGCGGACGTCCAGATCCTCGCCCAGCAGCTCGCGGAAGCGCGCCGGATCGTCGCCCGTCACGCGCAGGTGGAACGGCAGGCCGCTCTCGCGCGCCTCGCGCACGGTCAGTTCGAGCAGCCTGGCATAGAGGTCGGCTGCGCCTTGCTCCCCCAAGGCAGGTATCAGGCGGGTCTTGGCCTTGCCCGGTTCGGGCCAGCGCGCAAAAATAGCGATCTCGGGCGTCATCGGTTCAAGCAATAGCGACAGGTTTCGCGTTTTCCCATAAGAGCCGGGCGATGGCGCGAATTTCTCCACTTGCGATTGCGGGCGTGGCGCTGATCGGGGGCCTGTGGCTCGCCGAAAGAGCGCGTCCGCTGCGCCGCCAGTCGCACGACACCGCGACGCGGCAGGTGCGCAACGTCGCGATCGGGCTGGGCACGATGGCGGTGGTCACCGCGATCGAGATGCCGCTGCTCAAGCGGATCGCAGAAGGAAACGTGGTCGCGCGGCGCGGGCTGGTGCAGGTTCTCCCGCTGCCGGGGCCGCTGAAGGTGCTGATCGGCGTCGCGGCGATGGATTATGCCTATTACTGGTGGCACATCGCGACCCACAGGATGCCTATCCTGTGGCGGCTGCACCGGGTCCACCACATCGATCCTGACATGGACATGACGACCGCGCTGCGTTTCCACGCCGCCGACATGATCGTGTCGCTGCCGTTTCGTATCGCGCAGGTGGCGATCAGCGGCGCGGACACGCGCATCCTGATGGCGCACCGTCGCTTCTTCGATGCCTCGGTGCTGTTCCACCATTCCAACCTCAGGCTGCCGGGGCGCTGGGACAATCGGCTCTCGCTGGTGTTCACGACGCCCAAGATGCACGGCGTGCATCATTCGAAGGTGCCCGAGGAAATGAACAGCAACTGGTCGAGCGGGATCAGCCTGTGGGACCGGCTGCACGGCACGCTGCGAAGGAAACCGCAGGACGCGATCGATATCGGAGTAGCGGACGGTGCTTCGCTCGCGGACCTCCCGCTCGCCAACAGCCAGATCGCGCCGTTTCGCGAAATGCCCGAGCCGCTGCCGCCGGGCAGCGTCAGCTTACGCTAGTCTGGCCCTTCTCGCTCTCGCTTTCCTCGCTTGCGTGGACGCCATTAGGTTCGCTCGCCAGCACCTTGCGCACGATCATCACCGCAACCACCCCGCCGATGACATTGGCGGCGAGTTCGGCGGCGTAGATCGCGTCCGAATCCCATAGCGGGCGCAGCAGCCAGCCGAAGGGCAGCATGACGAGGAACACGCGCGCGCAGCTTTGCGCCAATGCCAGCCCCGCCTTGTCGACCGCGTTGAGGATGCCGTTGCCCACGATCAGCAGGCCGAAACCGGCATAGCCCCACGCCGCAATCTCGAGATAGCGGGCGAACTGGCGGACAATGGCCGGGTCTTCGGTGAAGAAGCCCGCGAACCACTTCGCCGCTGCGACCAGGGCGACGGCCGTGACCAGACCATAGGCGATGCAGAACAGTGCCGCCCCGCGCGCCGCCGCGCGCGATCGTTCGGGCTGGTTGGCGCCCCAGTTCTGGCCCACGATCGCTCCGATCGAGCCCGAGAGTGCCAGCAGCGGTACGGTCGCGAAGCTCTGGAGCCGCCCGGCCGCACCGAAGGCGGCGACCGCATCCTGCCCTTCGAGCGCAATCAGCGCGGTCAGCACCGACAGGCCGATGGGGTTGATCGCGTTGGAGAAGGAGGCGGGGCCTGCCACGCGAACGATGGCCTTGATCGGCTCCATCGGCGCCTCGATCGCGCGGATGAGGGCCGGGTTGAACGGAAGGTTCGTCCGCCCGACGCAGATCACCGCGATGACGACCGCGACCGCCCAGCCGGCGAGCGTCGCCCATGCCGCGCCGGCAATGCCCATGCCCTCGATCCCGAAAGCGCCGGTGATCAGGATCGGGTCGAGCACCCAGTTCACCGCCGCGTAGACGATGTTGATGAAGCTGCTCATGTTCGCCTCGCCCTGTCCGCGCAGCACGCCGTTGAACCCCATCAGGACGAGCAGCAGCGGAAAGGCGAGCGCGAAGGGCTCCATGTAGTCGCGGATCAGCGGCAGCAGGTTGTCGGGCGCGTTCATCAGGCGGAACAGCGGCTTCTGCAGCAGCCACAGCGCCACGCCGAGCGTCACGCCGACCATGGTCGCGAAGACCACACCCAGATTCGCGCGCCGTGCGGCCTGGTCGCGGTCGCCCGCGCCCAGCGATCGGGCGACGACCGAATTGATCCCCACCATGACGCCCACGCCAAGGCTGGTCAGCGCGACGGTGATCGGGAAGATGAAGCTGATCGCGGCGAGCGGGTCGGGCCCCAGCTGCCCGATGAAATAGGCATCGATAAGGCTGATCGACAGGATCGCCGCCACGCCAATGATCATCGGCACGGTCTGCTTTACCAGGTGGCCCGGAATGCTCCCGCGCGTCAGCTTGGCTTGTTCGCTCATTGCCGCGCGCGGTAGCCGCAAGGGCGCGCAAGCTAAAGCGCCAATTCAGCCAGCTTGTGCGCAGCGGGGGCCATGCCCTATCATGCGCGGCAAACGCATGAAGGAGAGGCCGGAAATGGCGACGCAGGCGAAGCTCGATTACGAATGTTCGAAGGAAGAATGGCAGGCGCGGCTGGACCTTGCCGCCTGTTACCGCATCTTCGACCTGCTCGGGTGGTCGGAATCGATCTACAACCATGTCTCGCTCGCGGTGCCGGGCGAGGAGGGCGCGTTCCTGATCAATCCCTTCGGCCTGCTCTACGAGGAAGTCACCGCGTCGAATCTCGTGAAGATCGATGTCGAGGGGAACAATATCGGCGGTTCGCCCTACATGGTGAACAAGGCGGGCTTCACCCAGCACGCGCATTTCCACAAGCATCTGGGCGAGCGGGCCAACGCGATCTGCCACGTCCACACGACCGAGACCATGGCGGTGTGCAGCCACAAGGACGGGCTGCTGCCGACCAATTTCTACGCCTGCAATTTCCAGAACCAGATCGGCTATCACGATTTCGAAGGGGTGACGGTGCGCGCCGAAGAGGGCGATCGCCTGATCGAGAACCTGGGCGACAAGTCCATACTGATGCTGCGCAATCACGGTCCGGTGGTGATGGACAAGGGCATCCAGGGCATGTTCGTGAAGATGTGGGCGCTGCAGCGCGCGTGCGAGATTCAGGTCGCCACGCTGAGCATGGGCGAGCCGCATCTGGTGCCGCAGGAAGTCGTCGACGTGCACCAGCGCGATCTCTCGGTCATGCAGGGCCAGGGCGGCGCGGGCGTGTTCGATTTCGAAGCGTGGAAGCGCAAGGCCACGCGGATCGACGACAGCTGGCAGCAGTGAGCGATCCTGCGCCGGCCGAAGCGCGCCATTGCGGCAAGTGCGGCGGGCGCAGCGCCGAAGGCTTCGTTGTCGACATGGGTTATGGCGAAGTGAAGCCCGCCCGGTGGCAGGAAGGCACGCCGCAGACCGGCTGGACCGGCAGCGTGAAGGTCGACAAGAAGGAACTGAAACCGCTGCGCGCCTTCCGCTGCGAACGGTGCCATCTGGTCGAATTCTACGCGGATTGAACTGGTGATGCCGTGACGAAAATGACGGTCAACAACCGGCCGGTCGAGTATCTGCTCGACCCCGAGACCCCGCTGCTGTGGGCGCTGCGCGATGCGAGCAACCTGACCGGCACCAAATATGGCTGCGGCACCGGCGATTGCGGAGCGTGCATGGTGATGGTCGACGGCGTGGCGCTGCGATCCTGCCTCGTCACAATCGCCGAGGCGGAGGGGCGGCTGATCACCACCATCGAAGGCCTCAGCCGCGACCGCTCGCATCCCGTACAGCAGGCGCTGGTGGCCGAACAGGCGATCCAGTGCGGCTTCTGTACGCCCGGGATCGCCATCGCCGCCGCCGCGCTGCTCGAAAGCAACCCCGCGCCCTCGCGCGAAGACATGGACGCGGCGATCCCCAATATCTGCCGCTGCGGGGTCTATCCGCGGCTGGCCCGCGCGATCGAGCGGGCGGGGCAGGCGGCAAGCGGTGCGCAATCGATCGAGGCTGCGCCCCCGCCCGCAATCACGCCCGAAGAGGCGGCGCGCGACGTGCCGGCCTTGCGGCCCATCGACCCCGCGCGCCCCGACTAGTCGTCGCATGGGTTTCCGGACATCCGGACCACTATGCCTCTTCGTCGATCGTAATACCTCCGACGCGAATATATTCTCGGCTTGGTTGGGGATGGTGAGGAGGCTAGGCGGTTCTCGAACCGACAAACTGAAGGAACGCGGCGATGAAGGCGACCATCTGGCACAACCCGAAATGCGGCACTTCGCGCAAGACGCTCGCCATTCTGGAGAACCTCAGCACGATCGACCTGACCGTCGTCGAATATCTCAGGGATCCGCCAAGCCGCGAGAAACTGGCCCAGCTTTACAAGGATGCAGGCATTTCGCCCGCGCAGGGTCTGCGCAAGCGCGGAACCGACGCCGAGGAGCGCGGGCTGCCCGATGCCGATGCGGACACCATTCTGGATGCGATGGTCGCCGACCCGATCCTGATCGAACGTCCGCTGGTCGAGACCGAGAAGGGCGCACGGCTGTGCCGCCCGCAGGACAAGGTGCTCGAGATTCTCTAGCTTGGGGGCACGGGCCGGGGCGAGCAGGGCGGCTCGCCCGCGCCGTCAGTCCTCTGCGCTCGCCATCAATGCCGCGTCATTGTCGAGCCGGGTCCATCCGATCGCCATGACCGCGACGCAGAAACCGATGATCGCGGCGAAGCCCACCCAGTCGCTATGGCCGTAGAGCCATACGCCGAGCGCGGGGGCGTAGATATAGCTCGCGCCGTTGATGCTCGCGACCTTGCCCGAGACCTGGCCCTGCTCGGGCCGGCTGACCGCCAGCGATGCGCCGGCGGTGAAGCCGGGGCGGAAGAGGCCGAAGCCGAGCGCGGCGATCGCAAAGCCCAGCGCGATGCCGTGCAACTCGCTCGCGGTGCCGAAGATCGCGGCTCCGATCACGCCGAGAACCATGCCCGACAGCACCGATATGCGCGGGCCGAGATGCATGACCGGGATCAGGCCCCACTGCGCCAGCAGGGTCGCCACCGCGCCCATCATCAGCACGATGCTCACCGGGCCGGCGCCTGCGGTCGGATCGTCGCGCAGGCCCAGCCGGTCGAGCACGAGGAAGCCCGCAATGCCGAGCATCATCGCCTGCGCGTGCCCGCCGAGCAGGCCGGACAGAAGCCACGGGCGAATGCGCGCGTCGGTCCAGGCGAGGGTCGGTGCGTCGGAGGCTTCGGCCGTCAATCGCTGGCCGGCACGCGGGGCCGTACCTTCGGCCTTCGCCTTGGCTTCCGCCTGCGCGAACTCCTCTTCCGTCGCATGCCGACCTGCGCCGCTGCCGCCATAGGGCGCGTCGAAGGCAATCGCGTGCGTCGCATATTGCGGCTCGTCGTTGGGCAGGCGTAGCCGCAGCGCGATGATGGCGAGGATGCCGATCACGGCGAAGGCGAAGAACGGGCCGGTCAGGCCGAGCAGCGGAAAGATCAGCAGGGGGGCGAGAGCGGGGCCGATCACCGTGCCGAGTCCGAAGCTCGATGAAATAAGGGACAGCGCTTGCGTCCGCTCGGCGCGCGGGGTGCGGCTGGCGACGTAGGCCTGCACCGCCGGGGGCGCGGCCGAACCGAGCAGGCCGTAGAGCGAGCGGCACAGCGCGAACAGCAGGAGCGTGATCAGCGGGGTGAGCCAGCCTGACAGCCCGATCCACAGCACCGCGCCGCACAGGCCCATCGAGGCGACGAAGCCCGACAGGCCCAGCGCCATCATCGCCTTGCGGCCCCTGCGATCCGACCGGCGGGCCCAGAAGGGCGCGAAGCCGACCCACAGCAGCGCCGACCAGCTATAGGCGAGGCTGATCCACACGTCGGCGACGCCCAGCGCGGTCCCGATCGAAGGCATGACCGATTGCATCGCGGTGTTGCCCGCTGCCGAGACGAGCACGACGGTGAACAGCAGCGCCAGCCGCCCGCGCGGAATGCCGGGCTGCGGCAGGTCGTGCACGGTTTCGGTGTGAGGGGCGTCGGCCATGCGCGCGCGACGCTAGGCCGCGCGCGTCAGGCTGGCAATCCGGCGCGAGGCGCTACTCGAAAGTCTCGCTCATCGTCGCGACATCGGGGCCCGCCAGCTGGCGATGGATCGCTGCAAGAATGCCCAGCATCAGCACGATGATCACCGCGTTGACCGCCGAATTGACGAGGCCGGAACCGACCAGCATCACTTCTTCCCCCATCAGGCCGAAGACCAGCATAACGATCAGCCCGATCACTGCGCTGACCACTGCGAGGGCGATGAACAGCAGCAGGTAGAACAGGAACAGCCGCACCGAATTGCCCTTGGTCAGTCGCCAGGATCGCAGCAGGGCGGTGAGTGGGTTGTAGACCTTGTCGATCGCGATGATCGGCGCGAGCAACGAGAATTTGACCGCCAGGTAGATGAAGACGACGAACAGCACGATGCCCGCGATCACCGCCAGCGCGGTGATCTGGCTCGTGATCGCAATTCCCATCAGCAGGCCGCCGACGATACCGGCGCCGACGTAGAAAATGATCGTCGCGGCGATGGAGGTCAGAAAGCCGATCGCGCCGACGGCGATCGCCTCGCCCACGGTGGGGCGGTTGTTAGCCCGCAGCAGCGCAAGCAGCGCGAGCGTGCCGACCGTCTGTGCTATCACCAGCAGCAGCATGATCCACCAGATGTCCGCGTAGACTGCCGTCAGCTGTTCGAGTGCGGCGGCGGGATCGTCCGAATTGGGCTCCATCGTGAAATTGGCGGCCTCCGGCATCAGCAGCGCGAAGGCGAGATAGGGCAGGAAGAAGAACACCCCTGCCACGACGGTGACCACGCCCATATTGGACTTGATCAGATTGAGCGCGTCGGTCCACGCGCGATTCATGTCGAGCTTCATGGCAACCCCCTTGTCGGTGGCTCTTGATAAGCGGCGGGTCATGCGCCACGCAAATGAAAATGCCCGACCTTGAACAGATCGAATGGCGCGTCTCCGAAGAGTGCGTGCCCTACCGCGAGGCGCTGGCCGCAATGGAGGCCCGCAACGCCTCGATCCAGGCGGGCACGGCGCGCGAGCTTTTGTGGCAGCTCGAACATCCGCCGGTCTACACCGCCGGCACCAGCGCCGCGGCGAGCGAGTTGCTCGACCCGCGGTTCGAGGTTGTCGAGGCCGGGCGGGGTGGTCGCTATACCTATCACGGCCCGGGCCAGAGGGTGACCTACGTCCTGCTCGACCTGCGAGAACGCGGTAAGGACGTGCGCCGTTTCGTCCATGCGCTCGAAGGCTGGGCCATCGGGGCGCTGGCGCAGTTGGGTGTGGAATGCTGGACCGTGCCCGAACGCGTCGGCATCTGGACCAAGGGGCCCGACGGGCGTGAGGCGAAGATCGGCGCGATCGGCGTGCGGGTCCGTCGCTGGGTCACGATGCATGGTTTCGCGGTCAACCTCGATCCGGACCTGTCGCATTTTACCGGCATCGTACCATGCGGGATCGAGGAATTCGGCGTCACCAGCCTCGCCGACCTCGGTATCGCGCTTGCGCCTGCGGCATGGGATGAGGCATTATATGCCGCAGCGCCCGACTTTCTCGAGGCGCTGCAACGGCAGGACGCTTGATGACGGGCAAAATCAGGGGCTTAACCGGAACCGGCCTGACCGCGTTGGCGCTGCTGCTCGCGGCATGTGGCGGCGGGGACGAGTCGGTCGAAGAGAACACGAGCGAAGACACCGGCCCGCAGGGCGAGGTGCGCGGCGGCACGATCAGCGATGCGATGCTGCCGATCGCGATGGTCCAGTCGCAATCGCCCCAGCGCGGCGGCGACAGCGATGGTGAAGATAGCGAAGAGGATGAAGAGGCGGACGACGCCGAATAGCGCCGCCCGCCCGATCGATCAGGCCGCCGAAGCCTGCTCTTCCTCCAGCGTCGGATAATCGACGTAGCCTTCCGCTCCCGGAAGGTACCAGCTCTTCGGCACGTTGACGTTCTCCGCCAGATCCGCCCCCTTTGCGATCCGCACGGGCAGATCGGGGTTGGAGATGAAGGGCCGCCCGAAGCTGATCGCATCGGCGCGACCGCTTTCGACATCCTTGGCTGCGTCCTCGGGCCCGTAGTCGCTGTTGAGCACCAGCGGCCCAGTGTAGATAGAGCGTATGTGTGCGT
This sequence comes from Alteriqipengyuania lutimaris, assembly GCF_003363135.1. Lineage (NCBI taxonomy): Bacteria > Pseudomonadati > Pseudomonadota > Alphaproteobacteria > Sphingomonadales > Erythrobacteraceae > Alteriqipengyuania > Alteriqipengyuania lutimaris. The sequence goes on from NZ_QRBB01000001.1 coordinate 1,518,147, forward strand.
CCTGCTGCGGCACGTCGGTGCGTCCGTAGGTGCCCTCTGGCCCCGGCTGGCGCAGTTCGAGGAACGCGATCCCACGATCCTGTGCGACCCGGGCCGCCGCGCCGAAGGTTTCCGCGGGATCGGGATCGTCCGCCCCCTGCGTTTCGCCGTTGGGCGAGAGGCGCAAGCCGACGCGGTCCGCACCCCACACGTCGATCAGCGCATCGAGCACTTCGCCCAGCAGGCGCGCGCGGTTTTCCGCCGATCCGCCATATTCGTCCTCGCGCAGGTTGGTGCTGCGGCGCAGGAACTGGTCGATCAGGTAGCCATTCGCGCCGTGCAGCTGCACCCCGTCGAACCCAGCGGCCTTCGCGTTTTCGGCGGCCTTGCGATAATCCTCGATCACGCGCGGGATTTCGTCGATCGGAAGCTCACGGGCCTGCACGTAATCCTTCCGCCCGGTCGGCGTATGCGCGTGGCCTGGCGCGGTCGTCGCGCTGGCGGAAACGGGCGGCTCACCGCCGAGGAAGTCGGGATGGACGATCCGCCCCATGTGCCACATCTGGAGGACGATCCGGCCGCCCTCTTCGTGCACGCCGTCGGTGATCTTCTTCCACGCCTGCGTCTGTTCGTCGTTCCAGATGCCCGGTGCATTGGGCCAGCCCAGACCCTCCACGCTGATCCCGGTCGCTTCGGTGATGATCAGACCCGCGCCCACACGCTGGCGGTAATAGGTTTCCATCATGGCATTGGGCATGAAATTCGGCGGCGTCGCGCGCCCGCGCGTCAGCGGTGCCATGAAGATGCGGTTGGGCGCGGTGATCGCGCCGAGGCGCAGCGGCTGGAACAGGGCGTCGTGCATGAAAGGTGGTTTCCTGTTTTTTGTTGACCCTTTGGTGCTGGAGCGAGGTAGGGGCGCGCCATGGGCACGACAAGCGAGACGCGGGATAGATCGCCTTGGGCGTCGGCAAGCCAAAATCCTGACGATGCCCCGCGCGCCTGGCACTGGGTCGCGCTCATTGCCGGGAACATGGCGCTGGCGCTTGGCCCGTGGTCGGTCCGGCTGGCCGACAGCGGCCCGGTGGCGGCGGGTTTCTGGCGGCTCGCGCTGGCACTGCCGATCATCTGGCTGATTGCGCGCCGCGCAGGGCAACCGGTTCTGGGCGTGCCACGACGGATCGCCTTTCTGGTGGCGCTGGGGGCGCTCGCCTTCGCGTTCGACCTTGCCAGCTGGCATATCGGGATCGAGCAGACACGGCTGGGCAATGCGACATTGTTCGGCAATGCGGGCAGCATCGTGCTGCTTTTCTGGGGAATCGTCGTCGCGCGAACGATGCCGGCGCGGGCGGAGTGGGCGGCGATCATCCTCGCGCTGGGCGGGGCGGCAATCCTGCTGGGGCGAAGCGCCGAGATCAGCGCGAGCACGCTGGTGGGCGATCTTTTCTGCATTACAGCCGGGTTCCTCTACGCGGTGTATCTCCTGTGCCTGCAGGATGCGCGCAAGACGCTGGGCAGCTGGGGGCTGCTCGCACGGGTGTGCCTGGTTGCCGCGCCGGTGCTGCTCTTCGTCGCGCTGCTGCGCGGCGAGCCGGTGTGGCCGCGCGACTGGACTCCGCTGCTTGTGCTCGCGATCCTCAGCCAGGTGATCGGGCAGGGACTGCTGGTGTTCGCGCTGCGCGCCTTTCCGCCGATGATCATCGGGCTGGCCCTGCTGACCCAGCCTGCGGTCGCGGTCGGATACGGTTTTCTTGCGTTCGGCGAGGTGCTGGGCCCGCTCGATCTCGTCGGGATGGCAATGGTCGGTGCGGCGCTGGCGGTTGCGCGCGCGCGCACCGGGTAGGCTCAGTCGGGCCGGTCGCCGACGCGTTGCACGAACAGGGCATAGCGCGCCTCGACCTGTTCGAGGTCCGGTCCGGCCAGATTGGCACTCGCCTGCCGCATCAGCTGATGCGCTTCGTCCCGCACGGCCTTGCGGCGTACCGGATCCTTGATCGTCGTTGCCGTGCCTTCGAGTGTCTCCAGCATGACGACCGATGCGGCCGGACTCGTGGAGACGCCGTTGCGGATCGTGCCGAAACCGCGGGCGAGATAGTGACCGAAATCGTCCGCCATCGTTCTGAGAGGCTGCTGTCCGTCTTCGTCCGGCTCGCTGATCGACCAGTTGAGGTCGCGCCGCCCCAGCTCTGCGGTCGCCGCGCCGATCCAATGCAGGGCGGAAATCGCGGTGAAGGGATCGTTGATACCGGGCGAAAGCGCGCGCAGGCCGATTTCGACCAGCTCGTCGATCATGAAGTGCAAATCCTGCGTCGGCGTTCGCGTATCGCCCAAGGCAAGGCAGTCGCGAACCTTCTCGTTCCAATCTTCGCCCGGCGCCTCGTCCCAGTATCCGATGGCGACCGCCGAATGGACGAAATCGCCGGTGCGCACCGCCATCTGCAATTGCGCCCCGCTGTTGCGCGCCACCTCCAGCAATTGGTTCCAGTTTACGACCTGGATGTAGCCCGCTCCCTGCGCGTAGACGGGGGTACCTTCGCGCACTTCGCCTTCGACCCGCGCCTTCATGGGACCGTCGAAATTGCGCTCGATTGCCGCCAGAAGCCTCCGCCCGATGCCTTCGAGTACGGCGTTGATGCGGATCGAGGAGGGCACGTGGTTGAGGAAATAGACCAGCACCGCGACCGACACGCCCATGAGGAGATAGGCGATGAAGAGCGAGAGCTGCGGCACGAAACCGGGAAAGGCCGTGCCTTGAGAGAGCACGCCGCCTTCGTCGGGCATGCGGACAGAACGCAGGACGGTGATCGCATAGACGAAGGTACCGATGAAGGTGGCGAGGCTGATCTGGTTGCCTCGATCCTCCATGTAATTCGTCAGCAGGCGTGGACCGTAATTGCCGCTGGCGAAGGCAACCGCGGCGATGGTGATGGAGAACAGCGTGGAGGCGACACCGATCATCGACCCGGCAATAACGGTCAGCATGTTGCTGGCGCCTTCGGGGCGGGCGGGCTGGAGCCAGTTCAGGTCGTTCATCCAGGAGGCGTATCCGGCGCGGTCGAGCTGAATGGTCACGGTTGCCATTATCAGGGCGAGTACTGCGAACACGGCCGGGAAGAACCAGTAACTGGCATTTACGTCGCTCAGCAATTTGCGCAGTCTGGCAATCATCGCCGGGTCGTCTCCTTCGGATCGATCATGGTCTTTGGTCCAGTCCGTGGACTGTCCTGCAACGAAACGCACGGTTCGCCCTTATGGTTAGCGAATTGCACAATTGGCGCGTTCGTGGGATTGGGCGGCCGGTCGCGCTCCGCACGCGAAAGGACGTTCATGGCTGCTTCGATGATCGAATCCCCTTCCATAACCGACAACACGGTAGTCACCCCTCCGATCCCCGAAGCCGATACTGCCCTGGCCGACCAGCTGGGCAATATCGAAAACATCGTCATGCTGACGACGCAGCAATATACGCTGGGTTCGCTGATCCTCATGGTCAGTTACGGGGCATGTTTCGCCTTCATCCTGTACTTCCTGATGAGCGCGCAGAGCCTTGCCCCGCGCTATCGCCTCGTGCCGGTCCTGTCGGCGGTGGTCATGGCCAGCGCCGGCCTCAGCCTGCTTCAGGAATTCACGCTGTGGAAAGCGAGCTTCGCCTTCGTCGACGGCATGTACCGTCCCTTGGCGGAGAACGAGACCTTCACCAATGCCTTCCGTTACGGCAACTGGACCATCACGGTGCCGATCCTGCTGACCCAGCTGGCGATCGCGATGGGCCTGAAAGAGCAGGACATCCATCGCAGGTCGCTGCGCATGGCGGTGCCGGGAGTGCTGATGATCTGGACCGGGCTTTACGGCCAGTTCGGCGAGGTCGGCGATTTCTCGCATCTCAACCTGTGGGGCGTGATTTCTTCGATCTTCTTCCTGTGGCTGGTGCTGGAAGTGCGTCATACGCTGGTTTCGGGGATCAACAACACACCGGACATCCTGCAGCCCTGGCCGAAGAACCTGTGGTGGTTCTTCCTCGTCACGTGGGGGCTCTATCCGCTCGCCTATGCGCTGCCGCAACTGGGTGCGACCGGCGATATCGTGCTTGCCCGCCAGGCGATCTATTCGGTGGCCGACATAAGCTCCAAGCTGATCTATGGCATCATCCTCTCGCGCTTCGTCCTGCGCCGGAGCGCGTTCGAGGGCTACATGCCCGCGGCCGAGGTATTGTCCGGTGCGCCGGGCAAGCCGAACACGGGCGGTCCGGGCCTGCGCCGCGCGCCGTAAGTTCACCAGATCGTCTCCCTGACGGTCCAACGAAGAAGGCCGGGGTGGTGGTTCGCCCCGGCCTTTTCGTTTCTCGGTGGATTGCGGATCAGTCGATCTTGCTCAGATCGCCCTTGCCGATCGTGCCGCTCGCCATCTCCAGCATTCGGTCGAGGCTCTGCTTGGCTTTCATCCGCAGGCCTTCCTCGATCTCGATCTGCGGGGTGAGGTCGCGCAGCGAAGTGTAGAGCTTCTCCAGCGTATTGAGCGCCATGTAGGGGCAGATATTGCAGTTGCAGTTGCCGTCCGCACCCGGCGCGCCGATGAAGGTCTTCTCGGGCAGCGCCTTTTCCATCTGGTGGATGATGTGCGGCTCGGTCGCGACGATCAGCTTGTCGCCCTCGAAGGTCTCGGCGAATTGCAGGATGCCGCTGGTCGAGCCGACATAGTCGGCGTGCTCGACGATTGCGGGCGGGCATTCGGGGTGCGCTGCGATCGGCGCGCCGGGATGCTGCGCCTTGAGCTTGAGAAGCTCGGTCTCGCTGAAGGCCTCGTGCACGATGCACACGCCCGGCCACAGCAGCATGTCGCGATTGAACTTGCGGTTGAGATAGCCGCCAAGGTGCCGGTCCGGCCCGAAGATGATCGGCTGGTCCCTGGGGATCTGCTCGAGGATCGTCTCCGCACTGGAACTGGTCACGATCACGTCCGACAGGGCTTTCACCTCGGTCGAGCAGTTGATGTAGGTGAGCGCGATGTGATCGGGGTGCGCCTCGCGGAAAGCCTTGAACTTCTCGGGCGGGCAGCTGTCCTCGAGCGAGCAGCCGGCGTCCATGTCGGGCAGGACGACGATCTTCTCGGGGCTCAGGATTTTCGCGGTGTCGGCCATGAACTTCACGCCGCAAAAGGCGATCACGTCCGCATCGGTCTCTGCCGCCATCTGCGACAGCTGGAGCGAATCGCCCACGAAATCGGCGAGGTCCTGGATCTCGGGTTTCTGGTAGTAGTGCGCCAGGATCACCGCATTGCGCTCCTTGCGCAGGCGGTCGATCTCGGCGAGCAGGTCGTCGCCGGAGGGCGGGCGGGATTGATCGTTCATCGGTATAGGGCCCCGGTCGTTCGTGTTGCGGATCGCATATAGAACGAACGGGGCGTCAAGCGAGTGTGTTCCGCGCAAAGGCGATGCGGGCCTTACATCTCGAACCCGGGCGGAAGGAACGCTTCCATCGGGCGATCGGCACCGGGCGTACCCGCGACCACCAGGTCGGTGATGGCGTACCCGATCGGACTGTAGGCCAGCAGCATCGAGAGGATGAAGACGCTGGCATAGATGCCCGTGCCCCACAGGTAGGCTGGATGGATGCGCCCATCTCGCCGCCAGTCGTTGAACATTCCAATCAGCGGAAAGACGAAGGTAAGCGCGATCGTGATGGTCCAGGCATTCGGAATCATCAGCGGCATGGGCAGCAGTCGACCGAGGCCTGGCCCGGTCAGGACGGCCATAGCGACCAGCATCAACCGTCGGTGCCAGCCCGTATACCGTTGCTGCCATAGCGCCCAGTAGGCAAGGCCGCCGAAGCACAGCAGCGTCGCGATGTTGCTGATCAGGAATTCGTTCATCGCGAAGAAGAATGGCCCGCCATTTCGCCGCGCGACGAGGATCATGACCGTGCAGCCCGCGGCGATCATCCCTGGAATCCAGAAATAGGCAAGTTTGCCGAGCGAGCGGTGCAGCGGCCAGTTCCTGCTCACCGCGGTCACATGCTGTGCGAGATAGAGCGCAAGCCAGCCCATGAAGATGCCTGCATGCACATGCACTGCCAAGGGAGCGGCGAAGGTCGAACGCCCCATCGCGAGGTTGAGTGAGAAGCCTGCGATGATCACGGTCGCCATGACGAAGGCCATGACCATGAAAAAGCGAGAATTGTTCCGGCGTTCTTGGGCCGGAGGTGCAGCCAGAGTTGCCATGGGAAAATCATCCCGATTAAAAGGGGCGACCGTTCGGCGGAAATACTTCCGCTTGTAGCACGAGGTCAATGCCGCTCGTCGGGTGGTTCCGGCGGTTGATGGAAGGCTTGGCGTCGCAAACCTGGAGCTCGGGCCTTGAAGGTAACCCCGTTCTTCGCCCGCTCGCCTTGCCCCGAGGCTTCGGGGATGCGACAGCCCCGGCCATGACCGATCCCGTATTGCAAGAAGCCTCCGACGATCCATCGCAGTTGCGGCTGGTCGCCAATCGTCCGGTGTTTTTCGGATCGGCCATCCTGATCGTGGCCTTCGCGCTGTTCGGCGCGATTTTCTCGGAAACGGCAGGGCAGGTGTTCGATCGCATCCAGGCGCTGATCGTCGCCGATTTCGGCTGGTTCTACATCCTCACGGTTGCCGGTTTCCTGGTCTTCGTCGTATTTCTCACGCTCAGCAAATACGGCGACATCAAGCTGGGCCCCGACTGGAGCGAGCCGGAATACAGCCACCTGTCGTGGTTCGCGATGCTGTTCAGCGCCGGCATGGGGATCGGCCTCGTGTTCTTCGGCGTGGCGGAACCGATGCTCCATTACGCCGATCCGCCGCGGGGCGACGCGCTCAGCGTCGATGCGGCGCGGCAGGCCATGGTGCTCACCTTTTTCCACTGGGGCGTGCATGCCTGGTCGATCTATGCCGTGGTGGGCTTGGCCCTGGCCTATTTCGCGTTCCGCCGCGGCCTGCCGCTGACGCCGCGTTCTGCGCTCTATCCGCTGCTGGGCTCGCGCATTCACGGGCCGATCGGCCATGCGATCGACATTTTCGCGGTGCTGGGCACCATGTTCGGCGTGGCCACCTCGCTCGGTCTGGGTGTGCTACAGGTCAATGCAGGCCTCGCCTTCATCGCCGGAGTGCCGCAATCGGCGGGTATCCAGATCGCGTTGATCGCGGGGATCACGCTGCTCGCCACGCTGTCGGTCTATCTGGGCCTGGATAAGGGCGTGAAGCGCCTGTCCGAATTCAACATCCTGCTGGCGGTGATCCTGCTCGGCTTCGTCCTGGTGACCGGTTCGACGATCTTCCTGCTGCAGGCCTTCGTTCAGAACACCGGTGCGTATCTGGGCCAGGTGGTGGAGCGGACCTTCCGCCTCTACGCATACGAACCGAACGAATGGCTGGCCAACTGGACGCTGTTCTACTGGGGCTGGTGGATCGCGTGGTCGCCCTTCGTCGGCATGTTCATTGCGCGCATTTCGCGCGGGCGCACGATCCGTCAGTTCGTGGGCGGCGTGCTGGTGGTGCCGGTCCTGTTTACCTTCCTTTGGATGACGGTCTTCGGCAACACCGCGATCTCGCTCGACATGACCGGGGTCGCGCCGCTTGCCGGGATCGTTCAGGACAACGTGCCGACCGCGTTGTTCGCTACGCTGGCAGAGCTGCCGCTGTCGTCGATCACGTCGATCGCCGCCACGCTGCTGATCGTGACCTTCTTCGTCACCTCGGCGGATTCGGGGGCGCTGGTGATCGACACCATCACCAATGGCGCAGCGGAGGCCCCGCCTGTCTGGCAGCGCGTGTTCTGGGCGATCTGCGCGGGCGCGGTTGCGGCCGTGCTGCTGGTCGCGGGCGGGCTGCAGGCGCTGCAGACGGCCGCGATCGCGAGCGCGCTGCCCTTTGCGGTGGTGATGGTCTTCATCTGCTACGGCCTGCTCAAGGCGCTCGCCATGGAGAAGACCGGCGGCGTGCCCGCTTACGGCATGTTGCCCGCGCAGCCGCTCGATGCGGAAACCAGCTGGAAGAAACGGCTCTCGACGATCACCGGTTCGTTCCGCAAGGAGCAGGTGGCAGAGTTCCTGGAGGAAAAAGCACTGCCCGCGCTGGAGGACGTGGCAGCGGAAATGCGCCGCCGCAGCCTTGCGCCAGAAGTCACCCGCGAAGGGGGCGACGTATTGCTATCGGTACCCCATGGCGAACACGGCACCTTCAGCTACGAAGTGCGTGCGCGCGCCTTCCGCGCGCCCAGCTTCGCCTGGGCCGAGGCACACCGCCCGGGCGATGACGACAAGCGACACTTCCGTGCGATGGCGCGCAGTTCCGAAGGCGGTCATCCGCTGGATGTGACGGGTTACACCACCGAACAGCTCATCGGCGACCTGCTCAACCGTTACGCTCACTTCCGCCACGCGCGGCGGCTCGCCTGATCACCGGCGATTGGCGGCTAGCGGGTCGAAGCCCTTTCCGCAGGGGGCGTCGCGGCGGAAGCATCGGACGATCCCGGCAGAGCGGTCGACCTATCGCCATCGAAGCTGACTTCGACCGTAACCCCGCGATAGCCGGCAGCGGCGAGCGGGACGGCGATGTTCTGCTGTACGGCGGCGCGCGCAGATGCGTGCGCAAGTTCCATCAGCGCGGGGCTGCGCGCGCTGTCGACCGCCTCGCGCTCCGCGATCTGCGTGTTGTTCCGGCTGAGATCGTCTTCCGCATCGCGGGTGATCCAGATCCCTTCGCGCATGTATTTCGCGCGCGCTTCGTCGAGATTGGGCTTGCTTAGCTGCAGGGCAGGCAGGCGCACGCCCATCGTCTGCGTTTCGGCATTCCACGACAGGCGCGAACGGTCGACTTCCGACAGGTCGACCGAATAATCGACCCGCGCCGGGATGACCGCGATCTGGCGGCTCTGCAATGCGCCGAAGAGGCGGCTGTCGGTGCTCGCGACAACCGGCGCGAACTCTGCGGTGAAGACCACGAGGCGGTTCTGCTTCTCGAACGAGACCAGCGTGGTGCCGATCGGGTCGCCCATCCGGTTGGGGCCATAGGTCCTCCAGCCGATCCACGCGATCGCCGCGATCAGCAGGATGACGAGCAACCAGGGCAGGAACTGCGGACGCGACTTCTTCACGCGGGTTTCCGTCTTACCGGTTTTGGTCTTTTCATCACTCACGACAGTTCGTCTCCACTAGATGGCGGCCCATCTTTCGCCAGAACGGGTAACCAAGTTTCGCCGTTCCAGATCGATCAGATGGGCATGGACCGACATTTGCGCTGCTTTCTCGAGCCGCGGGTCTAACCCTTTGTACATGATCGGTATGAACTCAGGCAGACTGCGCGGGGCGTCGCCGAGAACCTTCAGGATCTGCCGTTCGCGCTGGCGACGGTGCCCGATCATCGAACGCACCAGCTGTTGCGGGCGATCGACCGGCTTGCCGTGGGCGGGATAATACACCTTGTCCTCGCGCTCGTAGAGCTTGGCGAGGCTTTCCATGTAATCGCTCATGTCGCCGTCGGGCGGTACGATGACGCTGGTCGACCAGCCCATCACATGATCGCCCGTGAACAGCGCGCCGCTCTCTTCCAGCGCGAAGCAAAGATGGTTGGAGGTGTGGCCCGGAGTGGCGACCGCGCGCAAGGTCCAGCCATCGCCGCTGACGGTGTCGCCGTCGGCCATTACGCGATCGGGCTCGTAGGTTGTGTCGAAGGCTTCGTCCGCGCGCGGTCCGTTGTCCGCGATCACCAGCTTGGCACAGCCCATGACCGGCGCGCCGGTTTTCTCGGCGAGCGGGGCGGCGGCGGGCGAATGGTCGCGGTGGGTGTGGGTGCACAGGATCGCGCTGATCTTCGCATCACCGGCGGCCGCGAGGATCGCATCGAGATGCTCGACTTCGGCAGGGCCGGGATCGATCACCGCACGGTCTTCGCCGGTGCCGACCAGGTAGGTCTGGGTGCCCGTAAAGGTGTAGGGCGAAGGGTTCGGGGCGAGCACGCGCGTGACGAGCGGCTCGGGCCGCTCGGGCGTGCCGACGGGCCAGGGGCGGGGAGGAATGTCGACCATCGCCCTGCGATATGGCCATCGTGCCCCCGCATGTCACGGGTGGATGGAGCGCCGCGCCCTTGCTCTGCTTCGCTAGCTTTGCGCGAAGACCCGGTCGAGGCGGGCCTGGATACCGTCGATCGGCTGGCGCGAGATGGGGTGCCGTTCGCGATATTCGCGGTCGATCCGCGCCACGCGCGCATGGAGCCGCTGGGTATCGGCGACGAGGCGTTGGGTCGGCAGGTCGAGCAGCGCCATCAGTTCAGCGCTGGGGCTGCGGTCCGGCGGCAAATTCGTATGCCGCTCCCACTGCAGGTCGCTCATCTGCCCGGCCAGAAACGCGCGATGGTTGAGGAGCCATGCGAGCACGTGCATGACGCGTGTCGTGGCCTTGAGGCCTTCGCATTCCAGCGCCCGGCGCAGCGGCAGTTCGACCGGCATCAGATCGCTGACCGCCGGCGCGAAGACCGTGCGCACCTCGTCGGCTAAGACGTTGGCCTCGCAGTATAATTCCTCGACGATCAGCGCCGTAATGTCGGTTGTCTTTGGCATCGCGAGATTGGGCCTAAGCCGCTCGCATCAGTGCGATAAGAGCGTTGCGCGCGGTTGTCCCGCGAAGGGGCGGTCGCCATCCGCCTGTGCATAATCTTCGCGTGCGTCAGGCGCTCCTTCGCGATCCGCCGCGTCCATCGACCCTCTTCGATACGGGCGGCGACTCGAGCCGACGGATCAGGCGATGATATCGGGGATGAGTTCGTCCTCGATCGCCGCCATCCGGTCGCGCAATTGCAGCTTGCGCTTCTTGAGCCGGGCGATTTGCAATTGGTCGGGCGATTCCATCGCCGATAGCGCCGCGATCGCCGCATCGAGATCGCGGTGCTCCACCCGCAATTGTTCAAGCCGCTTGCGCAATTCCGCTTCGGTCACCTGACCCGTTCCCCATCCACGACGAACTCGATCCGAATCGCAATCCGACGCGTGCCGGCCTGCGTTGATCGCACGGCCTCATATCACCCCTTCGCAGGAATGCGATTGTGTGGTTTTATAGTCCGTGCGGAGGCCCGACGGGCCAGTGAGTCCCATCGGTGTCCCCGCGCGGTTCGCGTTTCGGCGAACGGCTTCGACACACGAAGAGGAGAAGAGGCTCATGAACGCTTCGCACATCACCGCGCTCCAGACCAAGCACGCCACGCTCGACCAGGCGATTGCAGAGGAAATGCGCAAGGCTGCGCCGGATGATGGGACGCTTCGAAGCCTCAAGAAGCAGAAATTGCGCCTCAAGGAAGAGATGGCGGGCGGCTGACGCCCGCCTTTCCCGCCGACCGGCAAAAGCCGGACAGGAATGCGAAGGGATTTCCCCTGCGCCGCGCAATGAGCTAGTCCCCATGGCATGAGTGCGACGCTAGCGGCCCGGCAGATACTGACCGGACTTCACGGACTGATGGCAACGCGCCTTTCGGCGCAGGAAAAGCTCGACCGCACGGTAGAGGTGGTGGGCGAAGCTCTCGATAGCGAGGTATGCTCGATCTACCTCCTGCGTGGAGGCATGCTAGAGCTGTTCGCCACCAAGGGCCTCAACCAGTCCGCCGTGCACGTGACCCGCATGGCGGTCGGCGAAGGATTGACAGGAACGCTGGTCGCCCATGGCGAGACGCTGAACCTCGCCCAGGCAAAGGCGCATCCGGACTTCCAGTATCGCCCCGAAACGGGCGAGGAGAAGTTTTCGAGCTTCGCGGGCGTGCCGATCGTCTATCGCGAGCAGGCGGTGGGCGCGCTCAACGTCCAGCATGTCGATCCGCGTCGCTACGAGGATGTCGAGATCGAGGCGCTGCAGACCACCGCCATGGTACTCAGCGAGCTGATCGTGAACGCGGGGCTGATCGACGAGCATTCGGCGGAAGAGGCGATTCCCGAGCGCACCGGCCCCGCGCAGCTGACCGGGCTGACGCTCGTGACTGGCCTTGCGAGCGGCGCGGCGGTCTATCACCAGCCGCGCGTCACCATCGACAAGGTCGTGGCCGAGGACACCGAGTTCGAGCGCCAGCGGGTCTATCGCGCGTTCGAGCGGATGCGCGAACAGATCGACCAGATGGCGCAGCAGGCCGAATTCGGCGCGGGCGGCGAAACCGACGAAGTGCTCAAGGCCTACAAGGCCTTCGCTTACGACGAGGGGTGGAGCCGCCGGATCAACGAGGCGATCGATGCAGGCCTGACCGCAGAGGCGGCGATCGAGCGGGTCCAGCAACGCACGCGGATGCGCATGCGCGAGATCGACGATCCGCTGCTGGCCGACCGCATGCACGACCTGGAGGACCTGTCGAACCGACTGCTGCGGATCGTGTCCGGCCAGATGGGCACGGCGGCGACCACCGGCCTCAAGAAAGATGCGATCCTGATCGCCCGCAATCTGGGCCCGGCGGAACTGCTGGAATACGACCGCCGACGGCTGAAGGGCGTGATCCTCGAGGAAGGCTCGCTCACCAGCCATGTGGTCATCGTAGCGCGCGCGATGGGTATTCCCGTGGTCGGCCGGGTTCGATCCTTGCGCGGCATGATCGGGGAGGGCGATCATGTCCTGCTCGATGGCGATGCCGGAGTGGCCCACGTCCGCCCGCAGAACGCCACGCTCGATGCCTTCGAGGCGCGCTTCACCAAGTCCAAGGAGCGCCGTGCGGCCTATGCCGAGCTGCGCGATGTCGAACCGTTCACGCGCTGCGGCACGCGCATCCAGGTGATGATGAATGCCGGGCTGCGCGACGATCTGACCACTTTGTCGATGGTCGGTGCCGACGGCATCGGACTGTTTCGAACCGAATTCCAGTTCCTCGTCTCCGCCACGCTGCCGCAGCGCGAGAAGCAGACGCGGTTCTACAAGGACGTGCTCGATGCAGCAGGCGACAAGCCCGTGGTTTTCCGCACGGTCGATATCGGCGGCGACAAGTCGGTCCCCTACCTGTCCAACGACAGCAGTCTGGCGGACGAGAACCCGGCGATGGGCTGGCGCGCTCTGCGCCTGGCGCTGGAGCGCGACGGATTGTTCAAGGCGCAGGCGAGGGCGCTGATCGAAGCTTCGGGGGGGCGCACCCTGCGGGTTATGTTCCCCATGGTGAGCGAACCGTGGGAATTCGATGCCGCCAGGAAGGTGTTCGAGGAGCAGCGCGAATTTCTGCGCGCCCGCAAGCGGATCATCCTGCCGGAAAATATCGAATATGGTGCGATGATCGAAGTACCCGGCCTGGTCGAGGTGCTCGACGTGCTGGTCCCCAAGGTTTCCTTCCTGTCGGTCGGCACGAACGATCTCACCCAGTTCCTGTTCGCCGCCGATCGCGCCAATCCCAAACTGGCGGCGCGCTACGACTGGCTCAGCCCGGCGATCCTGCGGTTTCTGAAACGTATCGTCGATGCGACCACCGGGCACCAGGTCGCGCTCGGCCTGTGCGGCGAGATGGGCGGGCGCCGGCTCGAGGCGCTGGCGTTGTTCGGGCTGGGCTATCGCCGCCTGTCGATCACGCCCGTTTCGGTCGGCCCGATCAAGGAACTGATCCGCCAGATCGACCTGGCCGAGATTACCGCCTTCATGAACCAGCTCTGCGCTCAGCCGCCGACAGACCCGCGCCAGGCGATCGCCCAGTGGGCTCAGGATCGGGGCATCGAAGTCGACTGACCGTGCTGCGCTTGCGAAAAAGGCGCGAAATCAGACCTCGGAGGCGTTGGCTTCGCGCGGGAAGCTCGCTAGACCCACGTTCTTGCAGGGCACTCTTGCAACAGGGGCTGTAAGGATGGTCATGGCCGAAGACGAAGCCGGATTCGAAATCGATAACTCCGAGCCCACGGCCCCGGGCGATCGGCTGCGCGCGGCGCGCGAAGCAAAAGGCATGTCGGTCGACGACGTGAGCGCGGCGACGCGCATTCCCAAGCGCCACCTCGAAACGATCGAGGACGGCGACTTTGCCGAGCTTCCCGGACGCACCTATGCGATCGGTTTTTCGCGCAGTTATGCCAAGGCGGTCGACCTCAACGAAGATGAGATCGTCAACGAGGTGCGCGACCAGCTCGGGATCGAGGACCCCTCCGAACGTCACCGCGACGGGACCATCCATCAGACCGAGGATCCTGCACGCCTCCCTTCGCGCAAGCTGCTGCTGGCGTCTATCGTCGCGGCGATCGTACTGATCGCGGGTCTGTTCGCCTTCTGGGGGACCTATTTCGATCCCGAGGCCGGGCCGGATTCGTTGCTGGCCGAAGAAGAGCAGCGCACGCAGGCACAGCAGCAGGCCCAGGCGGCCGCGACGCAAAGCGCGCGGCAGCAGCCGATTGCGAGCGGTCCGGTGGTGTTCACCGCGAACCAGGAGGTTTGGGTGCGCTTCTACGACGGCGTTGAATCGGACGTCCTGATGGAAAGCATCATGGCCGAAGGCGACAGCTACACCATACCGGACACGGCCGACGATCCGCAGATTCGCACAGGCCAGCCTTACGCCTTCGATATCACGATCGGCGGGCAGGAAGTCCCGCTGCTGGGCGAAGACGATGTGGTCATCAGCGATGTGCCCGTTACTGCGGAAGCACTGCTGACGCGCGATGGCGTCGGCCTGCCCGCACAAGGCGGCAATGGAGCGGCGCAATAGGAATTTCGGGATCATAGGGGCGGCGGTTCAGGCCCGGTTCGAACGCTGTTCGGCACGACGCCCGCACGAATTGGAATACGAGGGAGACCATGATTTTGCTTAATCCTTCCGCAAAACCTCGCGCGGTGATGTTCGGTGCTCTGGCAGGCCTGCTGCTGACCTCGGGGGCGCCGGCGCTCGCGCAGGACAACGGGGATGCGCGCATCCGCAAGCTGGAAGCCGAAGTCCGCGCGCTCCAGCGGCGGGTCTTTCCCGGTGGCGATGGACGCTATTTCGAACCCGATATCTCCGCGCCCGCCAATAGCGGGCCGAGCAGCGCCACGCAGACGACCGCTGTGACCGACATTCTGGCGCGGCTGGACGCGCTCGAATCCTCGATCCAGTCCCTCACCAGTCAGGTCGAGCTGGCGAACAACACCCAGCAGGGGATCGAGCAGAGGCTTTCGGTTCTCGAAAACAATGCGGCGACGCGGACCGCTTCGGCCACGCCGAGCGCGGCACTTCCCGGAACGAGCGGCGTATCGTCTGCTGCCACCACGACGCAACCGCGCACGGCAGCGCCTGCTCCTACACCTGCCCAGAGCTCGGGGCCGAGCGCGGAGCGGCTTGCGGCGGTGCGCGCGATTGCCAAGCCTTCGACCGACGATGCGGGCGACGACGATTATTCCTACGGCTTCCGTCTGTGGGAAGCGGAGTTCTATCCCGAAGCGCAGCAGGCGCTCGCCGCGTTCGTCGAGCAATATCCCGACCACTGGCGCACCACCTACGGCCGCAACCTGTTGGGGCGTGCCTTTCTCGACAATGGCCAGGCGCGCGAGGCCGCGCCGTGGTTCCTGCAGAACTACCAGGCCGACAACGACGCGGCGCGTGCACCCGACAGCCTTCTCTATCTCGCCAAGGCGATGATCGAACTGGGCGATACGAATCGCGCGTGCATCGCGCTGGCGGAGTTCAGCGAGACCTATCCCGCGATCGCATCGGGCCGGTTGAGCGACGAATACCAGTCCAGCCGCCGGCAGGTCGAATGCCCGGGATAGGGTAAGGTCCCAGGGTGAAGATGCGAGGGTGAAGCTCCCGACCGGACATAAGGTCGACAGGTTTCGTACCGAGCTTGAAAAGCTCTGGATCGAACACGACGAGGGGCGGGCGCTGGGCATTGCCGTGTCCGGCGGTCCCGACAGTCTGGCCCTGATGCTGCTGGCGCATGCCGCGCTTCCCGGACGCGTGGTCGCGGCCACCATCGACCACGCGCTGCGGGCCGAGAGCGCGCAGGAGGCGGCTTTCGTGAGCGATCTGTGCGCGTCGCTGGGCATTCCGCACCAGACCCGCCGGATCGAAGTCGCCGACGGCAATCTTCAGGACCGGGCCCGCGACGCGCGTTACCGGGCCCTGCAAGAGGCATTTTTCGAGCTGGGGGCGGATACGCTCGCAACGGCGCACCATGCCGACGATCAGGCCGAAACCGTGCTGATGAGGCTCAATCGCGGCAGCGGGGTCTCGGGCCTTGCCGGGATCCGTGCCCATCGGGTCGACGTGAATTTCGATCTGCTGTCGGAGATGCTCGTCGTGCGCCCGCTACTCGAATGGCGCAAGGAAGAGCTTGCGCAGATCGTCGACGAGGCGGGAATCGAGCCGGTCCGCGATTCCTCGAACGAGGACGAGCGGTTCGACCGCGTGCGAATGCGCAATGTGCTGCGCGAAGCGGACTGGCTCGACCCGGTCGCCGTGGCGCGCAGTGCCCGCATCCTGCAAGACGCCGAACGCATCGTCGACGAGGCGATCCGTGATACTTACCGGAGAAGCGTATTCGCGGAAGGCGAAGCGGTCTGGTTCCACCGGGGCGACACCTTCCTGATCGAGGTGGAGATCGTCAGCCGGATACTCAAAGAGTTCGGATCGACACCCCGCGGATCGGCCGTCGCGACGATGGTCGAGGCGCTGCGCAAGGATGGTGCAGCCTGTCTGGCCGGCGTGATGGCCAAGCGCGCCTGGCACCAGAAAGACCCGCTGACACAGGTCGACGCCTGGAAATTCGAGCGCGAACCGCCGCGCAATTCCTAGCCGATCGGCGAGCCCATCTGCATCGTCTTGCCGCGGGTGATGATGACCTTGTCGCCCTTGCTCGCCACCGCGAAAACCTTGGCCGCGAATTCGTTGGGCAGGCCGATGCAGCCGTGGCTGGCATAGCCGTTCTCGACCTGCGAGCCGTGCAGGGCGACGCCATCGCTGGTCAGGAACATCGAGTACGGCATTGGTGCGTTGTTATACTTCTCTGACACGTTGTGACGCATCTTGTAACGGATCGGGAAGGTGCCGAGCGGGGTAGGGTGCTCCTGTGTGCCGAGCAGCACGGCGGCTGCCCCGATCTCGTAACCGCCGCGGAAAACCGAGATTACGCGTGCGTCTAGATCGACCGTCATCACGATCTTGCCCGGCGGCACGCCCTCGGTGTCCCAGTGCCATTCGCCATAGCGGATCGGACCGTCGATCGGCAGCACGCGCTTGACCACCATCTTTTCGGCGCGGGCGGGGGTGGAACGCGAAGCGACCGCGCGCTCGCGCGCGTCGTAGATCACGTCACCATCGGCGGCGCGGTCCTCGCCCGCGGGGCGGGCCGTGGTGCCCGGCGTGCCCTCGATATCGACGGTTTCGTCCGTCAGATCGAGGCTATCCTGCGGATCGGCCGATGGTTCGGATTCCAGTGGCGAGGCGTCGTCCCCATCCGCTACGCTATCGCCGAACTTCGACGGATCGACCGGAATTGCATCCTCGATGTCGGGCGCCGCGGCAGTGGTTTCACTCGTTGCGGCATCATCGAGATAGCGCGCGGCAATCGACGCGCCGCCCAATAGCAGCACGAGGGCGAGCGTTGCTCCGCCAATCCAGATAAGAGCCTTGGTCATGTGTCCATCTCTGCCTCGCGCGCGCGCAAAATCATAGCTTACCCAGGCGCGCGTCTCTCCATTGGACGGTCTAGCGGCAAAAGGTTAATTGCCTTTTCGGCTTCGCACGCCGGGAGCAAGGGAGGCGGTTCGCCGGTCAGACCCGCTCTACGCGGACGTCCTTTTCGCACAGGTCGATGAGGCCGAAACTGGTCAGGAAGCTGACATCGGCGGCATCGCGGCCGACCCCGATCTTTACGATGTCTTCGGGCGTCGCCATGCCGGTCGCATCGACCAGCTGCCACGTTCCGCCGCTTTCCGATCCGGGATCGTGCAAGAAGACCTCGGCCACGGCATGGAAATCCTGCGGCGTGACGTCGGGGGCGTAGCACGCGACAAAGCGCGCGGGGATCACGCTTGCCCGCGCCAGCGTGACGACCATGTGCGCGTAATCGCGGCAGATTCCGCGCCGTTCGATAAAACTGTCGGTTGCCGTAGTCTCGGGCCCCGAACTGCCGGGCGCGTAGGTAAACTTGGACGCCACCCAGTCGCGGATGGCTTCGATACGCGCGCCGCCGGAGGTTCCGCCGAACTCGTCGTCGACGAAGGTCTGGAATTTGTCTGCGATGCAATAGCGCGAGTCGAACAGGTATTTCACGGGCGCGGCGGGCATCTGGTGCGGTTCGAGCTGTTTGAGCGATGCGAGGTTGACCATTTGTCGCCGGATTTCGACGCGTGCCTCATGCTGTACCTCGAAGCGCCCGTCGGCGCGCACCCACACCCGCTCCCCGATGTCTTCCTGCGCGGGAATGCGGGCGCAGCGGGCGGCGTCGGTCAGTCCGGTCTTGCAGGACAGCAGTTCCTGCTCGGGAATGTCCGCCACCGCGAACTGCAGCAAGGCGTCGGTGGGGGCCTTCGTGGTGAAGGCGAAGCTGGATCGGATCGAGATGGCCATACCCCGGCAACGCACCGCGAGCCTTTAGTGCCAAGCAGGATCAGGCTTTTTCTTCGGGCACCCCGAAAAGGTCGTGTGCGTCGGCATCCTCGATCGCGACATCCACGATATCGCCAGGCGAAAGGCTTGCGGGCACATTGCGGAGGAAAACCTGCCCGTCGATTTCGGGCGCGTCGGCCTGGCTGCGCCCGGTCGCGCCGATATCGCCGTCCTCGTCCGGCTCGCCGACCTCGTCGATGATCACCGGGAGGGTGCGCCCGACCTTGGCGGCCAGCTTGGCGGTCGAGATCCGCTCGGTCACTTCCATGAGCCGGGCGTAGCGTTCCTCGATCACCTCGGCGGGCACGGGATCGGGCAGGGCATTCGCCGCTGCGCCTTCGACCGGCTCGAACCGGAAACCCCCGACCCGGTCGAGCTGTGCATCCTCGAGCCATTCGAGCAGGTATTCAAAATCTTCCTCGGTCTCGCCGGGGAAGCCGACCACGAAGCTGGAGCGGACTGCGATATCGGGGCAGATCTCGCGCCAGCGCTTGAGCCGTTCGAGCACCTTGGCCTCGTTCGCCGGGCGCTTCATGCGTTTGAGCACGGCCGGTGCGGCGTGCTGGAAGGGAATGTCGAGATAGGGCGTCAGCAGCCCTTCGGCCATCAGCGGGATGACCTGGTCGACATGCGGGTAGGGGTACACATAGTGCAGCCGCACCCAGGGCGGCGTGCCCTGATCGGTGCGCAGCTGGCCCAGTTCGCGCGCCAGATCGGTCATGTGCGCGCGGACAAGCCTTTTCTCGGAATCCTGGGGCCCCTTCCACTCGCGCGCCTCGTGCCGGGTGTCGACGCCATAGGCCGAGGTGTCCTGGCTGATGACGAGCAGCTCCTTCGTGCCCGCCGCGACCAGCTTTTCCGCCTCGCGCAGCACGGCATCGATCCGCCGGCTGGCGAGCTTACCACGCAGCTGCGGGATGATGCAGAAAGCGCAGGAGTGGTTGCAGCCCTCGGAAATCTTGAGATAGCCGTAATGGCGCGGCGTCAGCTTGATGTCGGCGAGATCGGGCTGCGGGATCAGGTCCACATACGGGCCCTGGCTGGGCGGCGCATGCGTATGCACGGCCTCCACGACCTGCTCGTACTGGTGCGCCCCCGTCACCGCGAGCACCTGCGGATGCGCGGCGCGGATCGCGTCGGCTTCTTCGCCCATGCAGCCGGTCACGATCACGCGGCCGTTTTCGGCAATCGCCTCGCCGATCGCCTGCAGGCTTTCCTCCTTGGCGGAGTCGAGGAAGCCGCAGGTGTTGACGAGGACGATGTCCGCGCCCGCATAATCGGGCGACATGGCATAGCCGTCCGCACGCAGGCGGGTGAGAATGCGCTCGCTGTCGACGAGCGCCTTGGGACAGCCGAGGCTGACCATGCCGACCTTCTTGGGATCGGGGATAGAGGTGGTGGTTGTGTTCATGATTGGTCGCGCCCTCTACACCCGAACTCCCTGTTGCGCTAGGCGCTGCGTGGAACGCCAACGGGAGCGAGAATCATGGGCCGGATCGATTTGCTGACGGTGTTTCTTGGCGCTGCAGTGTTCTTCCTCGTCGGGATGGTCTGGTATGGCGTGCTCCTCGGCAAGGTCTGGAAGCGCGCCATGGGCCGCGACGAGGGTGCCGGTTTCAGCGGCGAGCGACCCCTGTGGCTGGTCTTCGGCCTGACTTTCGCCTTTGCGTTGCTGATCTCACTGACGCTGGCCCATCAGTACGCAATGTCCAACCCCAGCCCGCGCGCGATGATGATGATCGCTGTCGGCTATGGCCTCATGCTGATGGTGCCCGCAGTGGGCATCCGCTATCTCTACATGAACGTGCCGGGCAAGGTCTTCGCGATCGATGCCGGGTTCTTCGTCGTGGCGATGGCCGCGATGGGCGCGGTGCATCATCTGGCGGCGACGGTAACGATCTAGCGGCGGGCCTCTGCCTGCTTGGCGCGGCCATTGTCGCTGCCATCGCCGCGTTCCTCGCCTTCGACCGTAGGAACGATCTCGACCACGATATCGCCCGGACGCAGGCTCTGGCACTCGTCTTCCCAGAAGCCCAGCGCCTCGCCATTGCGATAGATCCGCAGGCCGCGGCCGCCGGTGCGCAGATCGGAAATCGCGCAGCCGCATTCCTCCGCGGTGACCGGCCGCTCGACCAGTTGGACCCGGCCCGAAATCGACGCGAGATCGGCGAGATAATCCGCAATATGCGCGCCCTTGACGCTCCCTGCGAGCAGGAGGCCGGTGAAGTGCACCGGGTTGATCACGTTGTCCGCACCCGCCTGTCGCGCGATACTCTCGTTGTCGCTCGCCCGCACGACCACGCTGATCGGCACGGCAGGGGCCAGCGCGCGCACGGTCAGCACGATCAGGATCGACGTGTCGTCGCGCCCGGCGGACACGAGCACGCTCTGCGCGCGGTCGATCTTCACCGCCTTGAGCGTTTCGTCGCGGGTGGCGTCGGCGGCCATGATGTTGCAGCCCAGCGCCTCTGCCTCGGCCAGGCGCTCCTCGCTCGGATCGATCACGACGATGCATTCCGGCTCGGTCCCGCGTTCGATCAGTTCGTTGACCGATTCGGAGCCGGAAACGCCGTAGCCCAGCACCACGACATGGTCGGCCAGCTTTTCCTGAATGCGGTTCATGCGGAATTTCTCCCAGCTGCGCTGAATGATGAAGTTGTAGGCGGTGCCGACGAAAATGAAGAGCACGGCGAAGCGGACCGGCGTCACGATCACCGCTTCGACGAGGCGGGCGCGGTCGGTGATCGGCGCGATGTCGCCGAAGCCGGTCGTCGTGATCGAGATCATCGTGAAGTAGACGACGTCGAGAAAGCTGACCTCGCCGTCGAGATTGTCGACCAGCCCCTCGCGATCCCACCAGTGGATCATGACGACGAGGAAGATGAGGCCGAGTGCAAGGCCGAGGCGGATCGTCAGGTCGCCCCACACCGGCACCTTCAGTGCGCGGCGCAGCGGCTGGAACTTGGGCCCGCGCACGTCGCGCGCGGCCGCACCTTTGCCGACCCTCTCGACCTGCTGTTCGCTGCGGCTCATGGCTGGCATTCGCTCATTGCAGAAGCCCGCCTAGCCACGCGCAGGGGCCACGGCAACATGTCTCTGGATCCTAGCCGTAGCGTTCGCCCAGCTCGCCGAGCGAGGCGTGGTGGGTAAGATCGAGCTGCAGCGGGGTGACGGACACGCAGCCGTCGTCGATCGCCTCCAGATCGGTGCCGTGGTCGAGCGTGTGCTCGATCGCCTGCAGCCCGAACCAGAAATACTGGAAGCCGCGCGGGTCGCGCCCTTCCACTACCGTGCCGCGCGAGTAATCGTGAAAGCCCTGACGCACTGCGCGGATGCCTTTGATCGCGTCGCCGGGGAGGGCGGGGAAGTTGACATTCACCAGCGTGCGCCTGGGCAGCGGCGTGTCGAGCAGCGGACCGAGGACCTTGGGGCCCCACATCCGCGCAGCCTCGAACGTGTCGTCGGTCGCAGCGCCTTCCTTGCTCGTCACCTGGCTCAGCGCGATCGAGCGAATGCCCGCGAGTGCGCCTTCGATCGCGGCGGACACGGTACCCGAATAGGTGATGTCGTCGCCCAGGTTCGCGCCCCGATTGACGCCCGACAGGATCACGTCGGGATCGCCGTCCATCACCCGGCGCAGGCCCATCGTCACCGCATCGGTCGGCGTGCCGGTGACCGAGAAGCGCCGCTTTCCATGCGTGCGCAGCCGCACCGGGCGGGTGAGGGTGAGCGCGTGGCCCATGCCCGACTGTTCCTCGTCCGGCGCGCAAATCCAGATATCGTCGGAGAAATGCCGCGCGATCTCCTCGAGCACTTCGAGGCCGGGGGCGTGGATGCCGTCGTCGTTGGTGAGGAGGATTTTCACTTCGATATGCCTCGTGTTTCGTTCGTGCTGAGCCCGTCGGACTCGAAGAGGGGCCAGAGGCCGAACCGCGAACCAGCCGCACGCCCTTCGACAAGCTCCGGACGAGCGGCGACGCCTCTTACTCCGGCACCAGCCGGGTCAGGCCGCCCGTATAGGGATGCAGCGCCTCGGGCACGTCGACCGAACCGTCGGCATTCTGATAATTCTCAAGCACCGCCACCAGTGTCCGGCCGACCGCCAGGCCCGATCCGTTGAGCGTATGGACGAACTCGGTCTTCTTCCCGCCCCGCTCGGGCCGGTAGCGTGCGTTCATCCGCCGCGCCTGGAAATCGCCGGTGTTGGAACAGCTGGAAATCTCGCGATATGCGCCCTGGCCGGGCAGCCATACTTCGAGGTCGTAGGTCTTGCGCGCCCCGAAGCCCATGTCGCCGGTACACAGCAGCATCTTGCGATAGGGCAGGCCGAGCGATTGCAACACGCCTTCGGCACAGGCGGTCATGCGGTCATGCTCTGCCTCGCTGTCCTCGGGCCGCACGATGGAGACCAGTTCGACTTTCTCGAACTGGTGCTGGCGGATGAACCCACGGGTGTCCTTACCCGCTGCCCCGGCTTCGGAACGAAAGCACTGGGTGAGAGCGGTGAGACGCAGCGGCAGGAATTCGCCCTCGATGATCTTGCCCATCACGCTGGCGGTCAGGCTCACCTCCGACGTCGGGATCAGCCAGCGGCCATCGGTGGTCTGGAAGGAATCTTCGGCGAACTTGGGCAGCTTGTCGGTCGCGAACATCGCAGCGTCGCGCACCAGCACCGGTGGGTTGCATTCGAGGTAGCCGTTCTCGTTCACCTGCCGGTCGAGCATGAACTGGCCGATGGCACGGTGCAGCCGCGCGATCCCACCGCGCAGAAACGTGAAGCGCGCGCCCGCGATATCGGCACCGATCTCGAAATCGAGGCCGAGGGCGGGGCCGATATCGGCATGTTCCCTGGGCTCGAAATCGAAGCTGCGCTTCTCGCCCCAGCTCGACAGCTCGACATTCTCTTCCTCGCCCATCCCGTCGGGCACGTCTTCGGCCGGAATGTTGGGAATGCGTGCGAGCAGATCGTCGAGCTCGCCGCCGATGGTACGGGACTGCTCCTCGAGATGCGGCAGGGTGGCGGCCTTCAGCTCGCTCACTTCGGCCTTGAGCCGCTCCGCCTCGTCCGTGTCGCCCTTCGACATCGCCTGGCCGATCGCCTTCGACGCGGCGTTGCGGCGGTTCTGTGCGTCCTGCAATTCGGTCAGCACAGCGCGGCGGCGCGCATCGAGGTCGAGCAGTTTGGTGGAGACCGGCTCGGCCCCGCGGCGGGCGAGCCCGGCATCGAACGCTTCGGGTTCGCGGCGGATCGTGGCGATATCATGCATGGCAAGCGCCTATGCCGAGCGTGCGGATAATTGGCCAGTGACAAGTTGACGCAGACGCACCCGGATGGGCAGTCCGGGGCACAATCGGGGTCGCCGTCCGTTGGTCGCGATCAGGGGCGCATGGCCTGACACGACAGGAAAGACGTATGAGCACTCACGCGGCCCCCAGGCGCACGCCCTTCATCGACATTGCGCAGACTGCGATCGGGTTGGGTCAGAAGCTAGGCCTGGTGGCGCCTTCGCGGCTCGAAAAGACGGCATTGATGGACCATGCGGCGGCGGAGACTGGGCTCGACGATTTTGGCGATCCGTGGTTCGAGCAGCCCTTCGGAGTCCTGCTCGATTCGATCCGCGAGGAAGCGCGGCTCAACACCGCCGGAGAATTCGCAGCGCGGCTGCAATTCGGCAAGGTCCTGCGCGACCGGCTGTTGGCGTTCGACTGGTTCAGGCGCCATCCCGAAATCCTCGAACGTTCGATCAAGCGCCCGGTGGTGATCGTGGGCCCGATGCGTTCCGGCACCACGCGGCTGCATCGCCTGCTCGCCAGCGATCATCGCTTCAGTCACATGCGCAGCTTCGAGACAATCGCACCCGTTCCGCGCCCCGATTTCGAAGAGGTTCTCGCCGGTCGAAAGCGCGACTTCCGCCCAACGCTGGCAAAGCGCGTGATGATGATCGCGCGGCTGGCCAATCCGCGCACGCTGTCGATCCATCCGACCGGACCAATGCAGCCCGAGGAAGAGCTCGGCCTGCTGGTCAACTCGATGTACGGGATGAAGCACGAGGCCCAGTGGCGCGTGCCGACCTACGGCCGCTGGTGCGAGCGGATCGATGCGACGCCCGCCTATCGCCACCTCGCGGACCTTTTGCGCCTGATCGGCTGGTCACAGCAGGTGAGCGAGATTCGCCCGTGGATTCTCAAGACCCCGCAGCACATGCTCGATCTGCCTGCCTTGCTGAATGTGTTCCCCGATGCGCGGATCATCTTCACCCATCGCGACCCGACCAAGGTGGTGGGCAGCGCCGCTTCGCTCGCCTGGAACCAGACGGCGATCCATTCCGACGAGGTCACGCCCTACGAAGTCGGCGAGGAATGGATGCGCAAGAGCGTGCTGCAGGTCGAGCGGATGATGGCGGCCCGCTCGCTGGTCCCGGCCGAGCGGCGGATCGACATCGGCTACGACGCGATGGAACGCGACTGGCAGGGCACGATGGCGCGGATCTACGCCTTCCTCGACCTGGACATGGCTCCCGCCGTGCCCGCGATGCAGCGCTATCAGGAGCGAACGCGCAATCTCAAACGCAAGCCGCACAAGTACAGCCTCGCACAATTCGGCCTGGAAGAGGCCGAGGTCCGCAACCGGTTCACCGCTTATGCTGCCCGGTTCGGAATTCCCGATGAGGGCGCCGGCACTGCCGAGAGGGCCAGCGACTCGGACTCGCCAATCGCCAATCCAACGTTCGGGCGGACGGCCGGCACACACTAGGTCCCACAGGTTTTCCGGTACGCCGTCATGACGGACGGTCGTTAATTCGCCCCTTGTGGCATTTCTGCGACTTGCGACCCGCGGACTTCGGCGGTGCAAAAAAAGCGTCACGTAACCGCCGCCAAACTGTCATCGGGATGGCCCGAAACTGTCATTCGCCATCTCTAGCGACCCTCTCGCGATCAAAATTCGCGTCCGTAATGTTCGATTCTTCGGTTTTTGAGGGGACCGCTCGCTGTGAAAAATCTCCATCGCTCGCTCGTCATCGGTTGTAGCGCGCTGGCTCTTGCCGGCTGTGGCGCCGACGAAATTGTCTCGCCCGGTACGGGCGGCAACGTGACCATCAACAATCCTGCCCCGGCACCGGCCCCCACGCCGACGCCGACCCCGACGCAGGCGCAGGTGACCCCGGCTGCCGGGTGTCCGACCATCGCGAATCCGACCGGGCTGAACGATCTCGGCACGATCAGCGGCCCGACCGGCGAATATCGCCGCTGCCGCCTGCCCGGGAGCTTCACCGCATCGAGCACGCTGCCCGCCGTCAACGGCCTGCTCTACGAACTGAACGGGCAGACCGACGTCGGCACCGACCAGGGCTTCGCCTCGACAAACACCGACGTCACGCTGACGATCGAGCCGGGCGTGATCATCTACGCATCGGGTAACGACTTCCTCAACGTGAACCGCGGAAACCAGCTGAACGCGATCGGCACGGAAGCCGAACCGATCATCTTCACCAGCCGCGACAACGTTCTGGGCAGCAACAATGCCGACTCGTCGGGCCAGTGGGGCGGCGTGATCCTCTCGGGCCGCGCGCCCGTGACCGATTGCTTCCTCGGTGCCGAAGCCACCAATAACTGCGAACGCCGCGTGGAAGGCGCGACCAACCAGATCCTGTACGGCGGCGCGCAGACTGGCGACAGCTCGGGCACGCTCAGCTACGTGCAGATCCGTTATTCGGGCTTCGCGCTCGCCAATGGTGACGAGCTCCAGTCGCTCACCACGGGCGGTATCGGTTCGGGCACCACCCTCAACCACATCCAGACCTACAACAGCTCGGACGACGGCGCGGAATTCTTCGGCGGCGTGGTCGAGGGCAGCCGCTTCATCATGGTCGGCGCTGAAGACGACTCGCTCGACACCGACACCGGTGTGAAAGCGTTCTTTGACCAGTTGCTCGTCGTACAGCGCAACACTGCGTCGGACACTGTCATCGAGCAGGATTCGGACGGTAACGAAAATGTCGGCCCGCGGACCAATACGCGGATCAACAACGCGACCTTCGTGATCGACAGCGCCACCGGCGATCGCGGCATTCGTATCCGCGGATCGAGCGACTTCACGCTGCTCAACTCGCTGCTCGTAGAAGAAGACGGCACGGCATGCCTGAACGTGCAGGGCACATCGCTGAACGGCGCAGCCGGCAGCAATGCCGACGAAGCAGGCCCGGTCGTGTTCAACTCGGTCGCGCTCGATTGCGCCACCAACTTCCGCGACGGCGGCGGCAACACGGCGGCCCAGGTCGAAACGCGCTTCGATGCGGGCACCGGCAACACCAAGGACTTCAGCAACACGCTGCAGCGCCTGACCGGTGTGACCACCGGGGCCGCCTTCATCAATGGCGCGAACGAGAACGGCTACACGCCGATCTTCGACGCCACCACGGTCTCCAGCTTCTTCTCCACCCGCACCTACATCGGCGCGGTGACGAGCCAGGCCGACAACTGGGCCGAAGGCTGGACCTGCAACTCGCCGACCGTGACGCTCGGCCTCGACAACACTGGCGACTGCAGCACGCTGCCGACCGCCTGATCGAGTGACTGGCCGGGGGTGTCCGCCGCGACGCGGGCACCTCCACCACTCGATAGCACGTGAGACCGGTCCAAGCTGGACCGGTTGCGACCATTTTTACGGACCTTAATGATGAGGGGGTCTTCTACCATGTCCACCGGCAAGCAGTTGGCAGGGCTGCTGTTGCTCTCCACCGCGCTCACCTTCCCGGGTGTCGCATTCGCGCAAGGCACGGGGTCGGCCCCGTCCGGCAATGCGGCGTCGCAGCCGGAGACCGACACTCCCGCTCAGGAGCCGATCGATCCGGCTTCGGAACCGGAGCAGACCGACCAGCCCGAGGGCGAGGTCGACATCTCGATCCCCGGTGGCAACGTCATCACCGTGACCGGACGACGCGGGCCGCGCGACGTGACGCGCAGTTCGGCCCAGGTCATCAACGTCCTGAGCACCGAAGACATCGCGCGCACGGGCGAAGGCGACATCGCCGGCGCGCTGAGCCGCGTGACCGGCTTGTCCAACGCAGGCAATGGCCGCGTTTTCGTTCGCGGCCTCGGAGATCGTTACTCGCTGGCGCTGCTGAACGGCTTGCCGCTTCCTTCTCCCGAGCCGCTCAGCCGCGTGGTTCCGCTCGACATTTTCCCGACCGATATCATCGCGTCCTCGCTGGTTCAGAAGTCGTACTCCGCCAACTTCCCCGGTGAATTCGGCGGCGGCGTCATCAACCTGACGACGCAGGCGATTCCGGACGAGAGCTTCCTCGAAGTGAGCTTTGGCGTCAGCGGCGATACCGAAACGACCTTCGGCGACGGCTTGCTCTATTACGGCAGTGACTGGGACTGGTTCGGTTTCGACGACGGCACGCGCGATGCCTCGCTCGCGCTCGACAGCTATCTCAATGGCACGACCGAACTTGAGGAGCTGCCCCTCACCGACCGCCAGGCCATCGCCAGCACGCTGGCGCGCCCGAACCTCATCCTTCTGCAGAAGACCGACGATCTTCGTCCGAACTTCTCGGGCGGCCTGACGGGCGGGACGAGCTTTTTCGTCGGCGATGATGCCGAGCTCGGCATCATCTTCACCGCCAACCTCAGCAACTCGCTGCGCAACCGCAACGTGCTCCAGCAGCTCCCGGTTCGCCAGTCCGAAGTGACCCCGGCGGAAGATTTCTCGCGTTTCGTCACCGACAACCGCGTGCTCGCCAACGGCCTGCTCGGGTTCGGCCTCAAGTTCGGGGATCAGCAGATCCGCTGGACCAACCTCTACATCCGTGACGTGCTGAAGCAGGCTTCGCTCACCCAGGGCCGCATCATCGTCGGTTCGGGCAATGACGGGTTCGACAAGAAGATCCAGCGCACCGGCTGGTTCGAACGCCAGCTGATCGATTCGCAGATCGTCGGCGAGTTCGAATTCGACGGGTTCGATCTCGATCTGCGCGGCGGCTTTGCCCAGACCGATCGGGAGAGCCCCTACGAATACCGCTTCGACTACGTGAGGACGAACAATCCGAACGATCCGTTCGGCGACTTCTTCGTCAACCCGCTCGACAACAACCTGCCCGGAGGCCAGGCCAGCGTCACCTTCTCCGACCTGACCGAGAAGGTCTATTATGGCGGCGCCGACCTGACCGTTCCCATTGCCGACATCGTTTCGGTCACTATCGGCGGCGCCTACACCGATACCGAGCGTTATTCGGAGCGTCGGGAGTTCCAGTTCGACGCACCGAGCAACTTCCCCACGGGTATCGGCCTGCTGCGGCCCGACCTGTTGATTGCACCTGCGATCATCGAGGGGTCGAACGTGCCTGGCTTTGCCGGTCCGGGCGTGAACTCGCCGGTCGACTTCCGCGAGCTGACCGAGGATACCCCGGCGTTCGATGCGGGGCTCGAAATTCTTGCGGGATACATCAAGGGCAATCTCTCGCTGTTCGAAGGCCTGACAGTGGATGCGGGCGTGCGCTACGAAGACGCGACCCAGACGGTCTCCCCGGCGCAGATTTTCACCAACCAGCCGAACCTCGGCGCGGTGACCAATATCGAAAACGACTATTTCCTGCCTTCGGGCACGATCACCTACGAATTCGACAATGGACTGCAAGTGCGCGCCAGTGTGTCGAAGACGATCGCGCGCCCGCAGTTCCGCGAATTGCTGCTCCAGTCCTACACCGATCCGGAAAGCCTGCGGTCCTTCACCGGCAACCCGGCTCTGCAGGACAGCGAGCTTACCAACGCGGAAGTTCGCGCCGAATACTACTTCGACCAGAACAGCCGGATTTCGCTCGCGGGCTTCTACAAGGATATCGAGAACCCGATCGAGGCCTTCTCGCAGTTCACCGACAACACCCAGTCGACCAGCTTCGCGAACGCGCCGGCCGCGCAGCTTTACGGCGCCGAATTCGAGCTGCAGTGGAATCGCGATCTGTACGATCTCGGCTCGTTTTTCGAAAACAAGCGCGCGCTCCTGATCGCGAACTACACCTACACGCAGTCCGAACTGCAGGTCGACGAGGACGATGAGACCTTCATCTTCGTGACCGGCGTGGGCGCAAGCCCGCGTGCGGCGACGAGCCTGTTCCGTGACGGCGATCCGCTGGTCGGCCAGTCGGACCATCTCGCCAATATCCAGATCGGCATGGAAGACACCGAGAAGCTGAGCCAGATCACGCTGCTGTTCTCCTACGCCAGCGAGCGTGTGACCAGCCGCCTCGGCCAGAACGCGGGCGGCCTGCCGGACATCATCGAGAAGCCGGGCGCACGCCTCGACCTCGTGTACCGCCAGGGCATCGACATCGCGAGCGTGCCGCTCGAACTGAAGCTTGAGGCGCGCAACCTGACCGGGACCGACAGTTTCGAATTTGTCGAGAACGACACGGGACGCGTCGACGTCAACAGCTACCAGGTCGGCACGAGCTTCGCGCTTTCGCTATCCGCCGAATTCTGAGCTGACCACAGACTGAGGGGCGAGGGCTCGCAGCACTGCTGCGGGCCCTCTTCCTTTGTGCGAGGCGAGACCGCTATTCGCTCCCCCTTCGGACACCACAGTCCGCCACTGGAACCGACAGGGTTGGTGCGATGTCCGGACGCAGTTTCATCGAGTGATCTGAGTGCCCCTTTTCATTTCCTTTGGCGCACCACTTCTGGTCGAGCATAGCAACCGCACCTTCGAGGCGCGGAGTACCGCGGGGCAGGATCGTCGGATTTTCCAGAGTTCGCGATGAACTGAGTTATTCGAAGGCGGGCCTTCCCCTGAAGCAGAAGCCCCGACGCAATCGTTGCCGCCTCGGAGCAGGGCTAAATCCGCGCCAGCCGCATCGCCAGCTCGGCCCGCTGCACGTCGGGGACCTTCGTACCGAGGGTGTCCGCCAGCTGGCTCACGAATTCGTTGGCCTGTTCAATCCGCCCGGCTTCTGCCTGGGCGAAATCGGTGGGGATGCGTGGCGGATCCTCCACCCCCTCGGGGCGCTCGTCCATTTCCACGATCGACTGGCTCGCGTTCCCCGCGCCGAGGGGAAACCAATAGATCGCAGCATCGGAATCCTGCTGATTGTCCTTGCCCTGGACGACGCCGTAGGCGCAGGATTCTCCCTGACGGACCGGGACACAGGCGACATTGGCATTGGTCTGCATCGCCGAGCTCCACGCCCGCCCGAACGTACCCACACTGCCACCGGTCTGGGAGAACCAGGTACCGGCGGCATAGATATTGACCATGGCGATCGACATCTTTGTAATATCGTTCGGCCAGTACACCTGCGCGACCAGGAAGCCGTCGGTTTGCGGCCGCAGCCAGACCGAATCCTTCCTCGTGCCTCTATAAAGCAGTGTACCGCCCTTCATCATGCTCACGGCGCCAGCGACATTGGCCGATGCCATCGCAGCATTGCCGTTGATCACGGCATTGCCGTTAACCGTTAAGCCGTCCAGCGTTGCTCCGCCAGTGACCCTGGCACCTCCGCCGACCGCGAGCGAGCCGAGCGTGGCGGCGTTGGCGACCCTGAGAGAATTTGCAGTCGCATCGGCCAACGTCGCAGTGCCTGCCACACCCAGCGTGGAACCCAGTACGGCGGCGCCTGCAACCGTCAGCGTAGCTCCGGCAGCAACGTCGCCTTCGAGCTTCGATGTCTTGAGCACCTGCAGCGAATTGGCGGCGATATCCGGCTCTGCGACCATTACGGTAACGGAGAGGTAGGTATCCACCGTCTCACCCTCTTGCTGCACGCTCGCCTTCAGCTGGAAGGTGGTGGCGTGGGTAAGCGGGGGCGAGGTCCAGCTACGCACGTTTGTGACGTTGACCACCTTGTCGTCGTAGATGATCGTATAGGTTGCGATATCGGAACCGTTCCAGCTTAGCGTCACCTGCTCGCCGTTGCGCACCATCGGCTTGGATGCAGCGAAGTTGCCGACGTAGAAACCGTAGGGAAACTTGACCAGATCGAAGCTGTTGTCGCGCTGTTCGAAGCCGCTCCCGCTTTGGGTCGAACTGGTCTCGTAGGCATGGATGGTGGTGGTCCCCATCGCCTTGTTGACCGGGATGTTGTAGATCTGGAAGCTCAACCCCTCGACCGTGATCTCCTCATCCTCCGGTTTGATCGGGGTGGCGACGAACAGTCCGGTCGTTCCGATCTGCGAGATCCGCCACGTATTGGAGGGGTTGCAGCTGACGAGGATCCCGGAAGCATCGCCGGTCAATTGCTGCGGGTCATCCCCTAGCTGGATTTCGAATTCGATCTTCTGGCAATAGATGGCCCTGGTCGTGTTGTTCGACACAACGAAGACGAGCGACGACATCGACGGGCTGCCTGAAGCCGGGCTGACCTGGAGCGGTGAAGGATTGGTGGTGATCCCGTAGGAAAGCAGGCCTTCGTTGCCTACGTTGTCGATATGCGTCACGATGCTTCTCCCCTTCCGGATCAGGTTTTGTCGATGGCTCCGCGCAGCCGCATCAGACCGCTGCGCAATTGTGCGTTGTCATTGGAAAAATCGGCCAGCTGATCGCTCTGCTGTAGGTCGAAGGCCTCCCATTCCTTGCCGTCGAACTGCAGCCAGTCCCAGGTTCCGTTGCGTTCGGACGGCAGCGGCAGGATGACCGAAGTATTCGTCGCGAGTGGATCGACCGGCGTGCCCGGCGGCCCTACCGCAGCGACCGTGGTGGTGCGAGACAGCAGCGGGCCGGCGTGGAACGTCACGTTCATCGCCGCGAGGGCGGGTTCGACGAATTTCTCGTCGATACTCACTTCCACCTGCGGGAGGATCCCCGTGGTCGCGTGGACCGGCGCGCGCGGATCGACCAGCATGGTGACCGCCGCGTTGGAAGATCGAGCGAAGGACAGGTCGAGGAAATTGCCCGGCTCGATCGCGCGGACGTAATCCGAATTGAGCGGGACCATGCCACCATCGGGCAGGCGCACGGCGTTGAAACGCGAATAGTCGTCCCCGGTGAAATAGCCAATCAGTCCGTCATCGCGCAGCGCCACCTCGCCCAGCCGGACGGGGAACGTGTAGCCGAGGAATTCCGGCGGCGCGGCCCCGAAGGTCCATTGCCATGACGGATCGGTCATGGGCATGCCGGCAAGGTCGTAATCGACCGCCAGCCGCACCATCGCCAGCGGACGTCCGACCAGCACGGACAGGTTCTGATCGCTCCGCGCGCCGAGCGGATCGATGGTCCAGAGCGTTTCGTCGATGGTCCGGTAATATGTGACGAAGGCATCGGGCCCGGCCTTCACCAGACCTGCGACCATTTCGTTGAGATGTGGCAGCTTGCCCAGATCGGCCTGGCCGACGCCCGGGCCGAAATCCCACGAAACCTTCCGATCGCCATTTGCATCGACGATCTCTCGCAGTTCGCCGACGAAATTTCCGTCCGGACCGTAGCACGACAGCGCACGGTCGATGTGGTTGGGCAGGATCCAGGCGCAGACGGGATTGGTGCCGCTGTTCTGGATCACGATCTTGCTGTCGTCGGTTGCCGACAGGAAGTTCAGCTGGATTTGCGCGGGCTGCAGGATTCGCGGAGAAAGCTGGATGAAACGCTGCGGCCCCAGCGCCATGATCGGCACCGGCGGGGTCAGATCGGGGCTGCGCACCGGCGCGAACTTTTCGTAATTGGTGGAGTTCACCACTTCGATCGACTGTCCGAACAGATCGACGACCGCGAGCCGCTCGAAACAGAACTGGCCGGACCGCATTTGCTGGAAATCGCTCGTCGGCCAGCCCCGAAACGGCTGCGGCACCGGGCCGAGGACGGGCACGAAACCATGTTCGTCACCGATCAGCTTGCCGATTGGGGAATCGCTGGCCGGAACGCGGTTGGCCTCGCCATCGCGGCGCAACAGCAAATGGTTGAACCCGTCGAGCGTCTGCGAAAGGAAATCCCAGCCGTCGGTGTCCTCGATAAATGTATCGAGCGCGGACAGCTCTGTGGAGTCGAGATCGGGGTGGCGGACCTGGAAATCCTCCAGCCGGCGGCGGAAATTGAAGCGCGCTTGCGGCGTGAGAAGCGTGGTGCCCGACAGGTCGAAGAATTTGGGACTCGCGGCAGGCAGATCGGGATCGGTCAGCCGGTATTCTTCGCCATCGAACGTCCAGTTATCAGCACCGTCCCGATCGTGCGCGATCGGGTAGAACTGGACCTTCCACATCAGGAACATCGGGATCCACGGCTGCTGCCACGGGGGGCGAGCTATTTCGGGCAAGGTCCCGATCATGTCTTTGCACTCGCCGATCTGCTTCGCGAGGGCATCGATCACCGGTTGGGCGGGATCATGCAGCGCGGTTGAGGCAATCATCGTGGCGCTTGCCGCGTCGAGGAAGAAGGCTTCGTCGAACAATGCGGGCATCACGATCGGAACGCGCGTCAGATCGGGCACTGGAATTGTGCCCTGCATTGCGGCGACATTCACTCGTGTCGTCTGCGCGTATTCCAAGCCGCTGACCAGTTGTCCGGCAACGCGGCAGGCGAGCGTCTCGCGTTCCAGAAGCAAATCGCCCGACTTCGCCCCGGCAACCAGCACGACCGGGTCGTTCGGCTTGTAGAAGGCATTGCTGTTGAAGCGTCTGAGGCGATAGCCCTCCGGCAAACCGCGCGCGGCGGCGAACTTGCGCGCGGCGGTATCGAGCTCTTCCTGGGTTGCACCTGTCGGAACCTTACCCGCCGCGGTTTCGACCAGTCTGGCTTGCTCGACCACGATCGCGGCAAGGCCGCCGGGATTGGCCGGATCGAGTTCCCGGTCGAACCGGGCGATGCTGAAGCGCGAATCCTCTGCAGCCAGTGCCCGCTGCTGCGTGGGCGGAAGGAACTCGAACAACCCCGCAGTCCACCACAGGTCGTAGAGACGTGCCTGCAAGGCCTGCAGGCTCATGGCCGAGAGATCGAGCGCCTGCTGGTCGCGATTGAGCGTCCCCAGCCAATCGGGCGAAAGGTTGGGATCGTCCCAGTCGACCGGCGTGTCGGGATAATCGGGCGCGCCCGGCGTGCTCTGCGGATCGTCCGGCTCGCGGATGATCTGCCATGCGAACCGGGCATTGGCTGTGCCGTACCATGCCTTGTGGATCGCCCTGTCGAGCAGCAGCGGCCCGTTCGGCTGGTCGAGCACCGGCAGAAGATTATACTGGAACGCCTCGAGCAACCGGGCATGGATTTTTTCGTTTCCCACTGCCTGATCGCCGATCAGCGCGGTCAGCGCATCGATCGAGCTGTTGCCGACCGCCAGCGTTGCGGTATCGGGCCGGTCCGACTGCGGGATGGGCCCGGCCGGATCCCAGCCGATCGCATTGCTGGCCCCGGTATAAAGCGAGGTATTGCAGACATCGGTCGGTTGCGGATCGATCGTCCAGCCAAGTTCCGCCAGCCGAGCATCGAACCCAGCCTTGTCGACGACCCCGGCAAGCACATCCTTCGCCGGGTCCGAATACCAGCCGGACACGAGGTAGCTTACGGTACCCGCGCCCACCTCGGTCAGCGGATCGTGGAAGGAGAAGACGTTTTCGCCATAGGGCTGGAAGGCGGAAAATGTCACATCGCCCGGGCCGGTTGCGTCTAGGAACATCGGCGCCCCGCTCTCGCTCCATTGGTCGAGCGGCACGGCACGGCCGATATTGGTGACCTTGAGCTGCTGCGGGCTGCCCGGATCGATATAGGGCGTGGTACCTTCGTTTGGATCGAGGAAATCGCTTTCGACGACCCAGGCGGCCACCTGCCTTGAATCGAGCTCGCCCGAAGTCCGCGTGACCAGCCAGCGATTGGGCACCAGTGGATAGCGCGTGCTGCTGGTGGCCGCATCCTGCATCCCGTGGCGGAGCGCGCGCGGCAACAGCCAGTGGAGGTAGATGCCGTTCGCCTCGGGCTCGTTGTTCCAGTGGGCGGCGGTATTATCGCTGAAGGCGGCCGGCATGGGCGAGCCGAAATTCTCCAGATTGCGGTAGTTCATCCGCCAGCGCTGAAAGTTCTGGCCCTTGCGGACCATGTCGTTGACCACCAGCGCATGCAGCTGGACCGGGACGAGCAAGGGGGTCTGTGTCATTCTTGCGCGCTCCCGCGTCCCACATCCATGCGGAAGGATATCGCCTCGGGCGACTTGACCATTTCCATGGCGAACTGCCCCGGTCCGATGGCGCTGCCCAGATAGCCCGCGCTTTCCATCGTCGGCACCATGGCCGCAGAACCCTCGTTGACATTGAGCACCGAATCGTCCGCCGCGCCCGGAACGCCGCGAAAGACGGCAGGCATGCTGGTGCCGGTGGGCCTGCCCGGCGGATCGGCGAGCTGGCGCAGATCGATCACATTGCCGTCCTCCAGCCCGAAACACAGGCCCTGTTGCGGTTCGGCGAGCATCACCACGTCGGGCACGTCGAGGAACAGCGCCAGCAGCACATTGCCCGAAAGCCGATCGAGACGCAGCAGCTTGAGCGGAGTCTTGGCAGAATCGCCCTTAAAGCCTCTTAGCTGCAATCCCGGCCAGCCGCTGACGACGGCCGAGCGGATCAGTATGCCGGTCATCGCTTCGTCCGGGCCGCTGCCTTCGTGGTCGCCGACCGCCGCGCCGAGCAACCGGTTCCGGATCGCCATTGCTTCGGCAGTGATCGCCTGGTCGATCACGCCGCGCATCGTCTGGGTGAAGAACGTGTCCTTCGAAGAGGTCATGCCGATGCTCAGCGCGCCATCGATCAGTGCCCTCTGCCAGGCGGGGTCGACGTAGAAGAAACGCAGTGATTCCACCGGCAATGCGAGCTGATCGGGCACGAAATGGTTAAATGGAATGTCGTAGAGCAACTGCTTGTGCGCCAGCCATTCGGCCACTGGAAGCAGGTCGTCCTGCACCTCCTCGGCCAGAAAGGCCTGCACTGCCGGTTCAGCGAGAAAGTCCTTCGCGTTCTGCACCGGATCGGGCGGCACGGCAGGTGGCAGCGCGCCGACGGGTTCGCCGAACATGCCCTCCTTCAACGCCCCCACCGCGGTGCCGAGCGAAGTGTTGACGACGTCGCGGAAAACATCGCGCACGGCCCCGCTTTTGACCACCGCGGAAAGATCTGCGGTGCTCGCCTCGCCCGCATCGTGCAGGCGGTCCATCAGCCGGCCGAGCAATCGGCTGGACGACCGGCGATAGCGCAGCAGTGCCTGGCTGAAGGGGCCATCTGCCAGCGCCAGCGCGCGTCCGATCGACCAAGCGGCGGAATAGCTGTGATCGAATATGCCATTATCGGGATCGTAGATCATCCGCGCATCCGAGGAGGGCGCGTGATAACCCTCGCTAGGCACCGGTAGCGGCTGCGCGATCGTGGGCGTCAGCGGGCCGCGGTACCAGGCGTAGGTCCGCTCTCCCTGTTCGGTCTGCCAGCTGCGCGGAACATAGCCATGCGCCAGCCGGTCGAGCGTGGCCTGCATCGCCGGGTTCGCCGACGGAGCAGGCGCGGCAATCTTGCGGCGCAGCAGCAATTCATCCGCATTGTCGAGGCCCGGCTCGGCGAGATTTTCCACCAGCTGGCGGAAATCGAGCGGGTCGGTCTGCGAAAGGAAGGTCCAGTTGTAGAGCGAGACCAGCGCGATGTCCTTGTCCTCGGCCGGGTTCGACGGCTTTTTCGGCCACTGCGCCTGGTCTTTGAGCAGCGAGTAATACCCTTCGAACGAAACGAGATGGACGACGTAGCGCGTCCCGCGCGGTCCCGTGCTCGTCAGCAAGCGATTGCCGGTCACCACCGAGAACCAGCCTGCCTCGTCCAACCGCATGAAAGCCTGGTCGGAAACATCGACCTCGCGCACATGGGTGAGATATTTGAGCTCGCCCAGCTTGGGCGCCAGCATCTTGAACACCGGTGCGGTCACGCGGATGTGGTTGCAGGAGGACTGCTTGATGTCGTCGGGCAGTCGGGCCGGGTCGATCTCGGGCTTCAGGACGTCGGCTTCGGGCCCGAGGAACTCGCTCACCGTGCTGGTCAGGAAGGTTTTGTTGGTCTGCGGATCGAGCGCAAGCTCGCCTTCGCGGAATGCAAGCAGGCACAGCCACGGCACGGTGCGATCGGTCGGGTCGGTGTGCCGCACCCACGGCAGAACGCGCCGGGAGAGGACGACATTGGGCAGATATTGCCCATATGTCGAATTGCCGTTGTCCGGCGGGTAGACGCTATGCACCTCCGTCGACGGCAGCGAAAATTGCGGCCCGCGCACCTCGAAGTTCTGGGTCACCGGATTGTCGAAGTAGGTGCCGGTATCGATCCCGGTGATGCCCGAGCTGGCGCTGATCGTATACGTGCCGTCGGCGAGCGAGGGCAGGTAATTGTCGTGGAAGGCGATCTCGCCCGGATTGAGTGTGGTGCCGGTCATGCCTGCGTTCCGATCTCGAGCGGTTCGTCCACGAATATCGCCCCGGCCCCTGCCTGCATCGCCGCCAGCGATCCGTTGGCGACCTCGGCCAGATCGAGCTCGGCAAAGGTCGCATGGATCGCGTTGCGCGCATCGAGTACCGGCTGGTCCATGATCTTGCCGATATCGGCGAGTGCGGTGGTGGACAGGTGCGGCATCGGGCCGACCGGCGGAAGTCCGGCACGCAGCGGATTGGGCCCGGGCTGGAGCGGATCGTATTGCAGATCGTCGCTGACGCTGATCGCGCCCGTTCCCGGGCCGAGCTGGGCGGGCGGCACCGTGATGCGCAGGCCCGAAAGCTGGTTCTGCACCAGTCCGCTACCCGTCGGCAGCGTGTCGTTGCGGCCCGCGCCCCATAGCGCCACCGGAACATCGCCGCTGCGCGCCTCGACCGTCCAGGTCGCATCGAGCACATTTTGCTGGCTCGCCTGCTCGATGACCTTGAGACGCGTGAAAGAGGACCCCTGCGCCTGCATCGGCTTGATGGTGAGCTGGCTACCGCTGGCGAAGGGGGCCGTGTCATCGCCGATATAGAGTTCGCTCAATGGAATCTTGCAATCGGCTGTGAAGGTAAAGGCGTCGGGATGCACGAGCCACGGCTGTACCGGCTGCGCCGAAGCCTCGCTCGCATTGCGCGCCAGCGTCTGGTCGGCGAGCGGAGCCGCCGCCTGCATCCCGGCGGCGGCGGTGATGCTTACGACATTGCCAGGCGGCGGCAGTACTTGGGTGAAGGTGCCCCAGTCCTGATTGTCGAGCGCGCCCCCGCCCGATTTGGAACCGAACTCGACCGTGAAGGAAATGATGTACCAGTGGACTGTAACCGCTCCGCCCGTCGGCGGTCCCCACAAGGTGAGATCGGCACCCAGCTCGACGGTGAAGGTCTTCGAACACAGAAGGAGATCGGCCTTGTACGAAGCGCCCACCGTCACGCCGATATCGGCGATGAAGCGGAACGGATTGTACCAGGCAATGATATCGGCGTGTGCATCGAACCACGCCTTCAGATTGCCCGCCTGATAGGTCACGCCGAGCTGGCCACCCGCCATCAGCGCGGCCGGGGTAATGGCGAAGTAAAGCCCCCCGGACAGCGTTACCGTGTCCCCGATCGACCACCGGAAGCCGATCCGCGGCTCCTTGGGATAGTGATCGGGGACGGTGAAATAGGGGCTGTAGCCGCCTGCGGTGACGACGAAGTCCCCGGCATGGCCGCTGGGCGGGTACCAGACTTCGAAAGCGGCCCCGCCGGTCAGCTTGCAATTGGTATCGAGCAGGTAGGAATTCGGCGAAAGCACCGCTGAGACCGAAAAGAAGCCGTCGGTGGGATCGAACACGGCTTCCAGCTGAAGCTCGATATAGGCGTAGACCTCTGGCCCGGCCATCGGAAAGCGGCCCTTGGACAGGCCGATCAGCGCCAACTCGAAACGGTTGCCGAATTCGCCGATCAGCAGGGCGGTCGAATTGATGACTTCGAAGGTAGAGAACTTGATGCCGAGGCCAAGCCAGAAATCGCCCGCCGAGGGCCGGACCCATGGATTGCTGCCCCCCATGACTTTCTGCAGCACGATCAGCGGCGTGGGCTTGGGGCCGAGCACCGCCGGGTCCGACAGCGCCGCAACAAAGGGGAACTGGAACACTTCGTCCTGCGCCGGGATGCGCAGGTAATTGTTGTAGCCGAAGCCGCCACACAGGCCGTTGACCAGGAAATAGGGCGGGCCGCCGATCAACGCATCGATGCTGGAGAAGACGAACATCGAAGTCTGACCGGAGAACTCGGCATAGCCGCCCATGGCGGTGGCACCGAAACCTTCGGCCTGGACCATCAGCATGCCGCCGAATTCGCGTGTGACCGGGGCCACTGGCGGGAAATTGACGAAGGCTCCCCCGATGCTGAAAGCCGTGCTGGTATAGTCGATGCCCAGTCCGTCGATATGGAAATGCGGGTCGAAACTCGACAGCGGCGATCCCACCGCCAGCCCCTGCACCCCGATGTCGAGCCCAGCCGCGGTCATCGACGCATCAATGACGAACCACAGCACGCTTTCCTGATAGCGCACGCCCACCTTCTGGAAAGTGACCGGGCCGAAGCTCTTCTGAATATTGAACCAACTGGTGCCGTCGGCGGCAGCCTGTGGCGCGGGGACGGTGCCCGCATTGGGACCACTCGCTGCACCCGCGCGACCGGTGGAGGGCGAGGTGACGGCATCTGCCGCCGCAGGAGTGCCGATCGACAGCGGATAGGTGTTGCCGCCGAAATCGATCACGGCGGAGAGCGCCACCTGTCCGGGCAGGCCCTGTCCGGGCAGCGTCGGATAGTTTGCCGGGATCTTGGCATTGATCGCCGCGATTTCGGCCTGCTGCGCGGGGACAGACGGGTCGAGCGCCGAGGAGGCGATAAGCGCCTGCATATCGCGCACGTCGATCTTCTCGTCTCTGGACAGGACGTGGTTGAGCACCGGCAGGTTCGAGAGGTCGAGCGGCTTGTCGATGGCGACGCCGAAATAGAACACCCACTTGTTCGCCGTCATATCGTGATAGGCAACGAACACCGCGTTGCCGTAGCTCGCCGAGGCCATCGTCAGCGTCAGGCTCTTGAGCGTGAAATCGTAGGTGAGGCCGATTTCCTTGATCGAGAGAGTGAGCCCCGCGGGCAGTTCGGGGATGTCGGCCTTGGGCGCAAAGGCCCCGGCAATGGTCGCGAATTCGAGATAATCGGCCGGGGTCTTGGCGCTCCAGCTTGCCGAGATCGCCGTGTCCGAAGGAGAAGTGGTGAAATCGATGATGAAGATATTGCCTGCTACATCGACCGTCCCCGTCAGATCCTTGCGATAGCCGCCGGTCACCGACGTCATCGCGAAGCCGAGCCTGATCTCCAGCATGTCGGCGCCGAGCGGGATATCGCCCGTTATGCCGAAGGCGAAATCCTTGGTCTTGGTGTTGAGGCTGGTAGCTATGTCCTTGACCGTGGTGTCCTGCACCCATTTGGGCGGTTCGCCGACGTTGAAAGTCTTTGCTGCGTAGGTGACGAACTCGCCGATCGGAATCGACTGCCCCTCGCCGGTCTTGCCCGTGAAGGTCCAAGCCTCGCCAGTCGAGTAATCCGCGCGCACCTCAAGGTCGACTGACGCGACGGTGAAGGTGCCGCTGAGATGCGCTTCCACATTGCCGCCGGTGTAGCCGATTTCGAAGCCCAACTGGTCCACCACCAGCCCTAGGTTGACTCCGGTATTGATCGCCCAGAAGCCGACCACATCGACCGAAAAATGGTAGTTGGCGCTGGCGGCGGAGAAGCTCAGCTGGTCGATTGCGAGATCGGGCAGGCCCTGCACCGGGCCGACGAATTCCTCGATCAATTCGCTCAGGACGATCTTCGAACCGTCGGCCAGATAACCGCTGACCGTGAAGTTCGGGTAGAAGGCGGTCAGCTTGAGATCTGCCTTGGGCGTGATCGCGAAGGTGCCGCCGAAGATCAGCGATGGAAAAGGCGCGCTGAAAGGCGTGGCGACCGCGAAGGCGAGGAACAGGTCGTGCGCCTGCAGCACCTTGTTGGTGCTCTGAATGGTGACGACGTCCCAGGTCGCCTCACTCTTCACGGTAAGGCCGATGGCACTGACCGCCGAACCGTCGGGCATTACGTCCATGTAGAGGTCGGTCAGCGCGAGCGAATTGCCCGGGGTCATCGTACCCGGCGGCGGCAGGGTAGAGCCGAGGTCGGCCCCGCCCACGAGCGTTGCAAGTTCGCTCAGCGTGGCATCTATCACGTCGGTCAGGTTCGCGTCGAAACGGATCGGCGCGGTGAGCGACGTCGCCTGGACCGATAGCGGCAGGCTGTAATTGCGGCCCGATGCTTGGAAGGGGATGTCTGCCCCCAGCTTGACATAGGGCAGCAGGGGCGGATCGCCGCCGCCGGGGACCGGCAGCGAATAGGCGTCCATCCCGAAGCCGACCGTGATATTGGTGGCGATGAAAAGATTGATCCCGGTCAGCGCCGGTCCAACCAGCTTGAAGCTGGTCAGCAGCGTGCCGTTTTTGGTCATGGCAAGGTCGCCGGAAAGATCTTCGGTGGTCAGTCCGAGCAGTGCCTTGAGCCCGCCCGACAGACTGCTGAAATCGAGCGTACCGGCAAAGGCGATGGTCGGTCTGGCCGAAGTCAGCATCATGCTCGGCGTACCGGTAAACGGCAGATCGGCGCCCAGGTTGCCTTCGAACTGGGCAAAGGCCTTGTCGAACCGCCAGCTCGCATCGCCGGTGGCGACAAGTTGCAGTTGCGCCTCGCCCGACCCATCGAGTGTGAAGGTGGCGGCAACGGTCATCGCCGCGAAAGGCCGGTCGATCCCCCGCCCGTGAACGGTGATCGAATCGACAGTTTCTGTGAAGGGCGTCGCGGCGGGTGTCAGCGCCAGGTGGCCATGGGCGAGGTAATCGCTTGCCAGCGTGGTCAGCGCCGCGGAATTCAGCGTTGCGATATCGAGACTGTACGACGCCCCCGAAAGGCCAGCCCGCACCAGAGTCTTGAGGGTCGCGATATCCATCTTAGAGGCCGTCAAGCCAGGTTTCGATCCGGCCGGCGATAATGCCCGTTTCGAGGATGTCCTGAGCGATGACCTGCCGAAACAGGAAGTAGCCGTTGTTGGTAAAGCCGTAAAAGCCGGTGTTCGCCGCGCCCGGACCCGCATTTGCCGGATTTTGCAACCAGTGGAAGGTTCCTGATGTGTTGCTCAGCGTTGGATAGGGCGCCCAGGGTCCGGTCAGGATGGCGGCAAGAGCTTGATGGGTATTGTATCCGAGGACCTGGGTGGAATCCATGAAGTAGTCGACGACTTGCGCATGTGCCCCAATACGCCCGGCTCCCTGCCATGCCGTGATCACGTTGAAGCGCGGCAGCTTGTGACCGTCGGTAAGAATTCCCACGCTGATGAGCGCCTGCCGGGGGTTGAACAGATTGCGCTGGGCGGCGGTGGGCAGACCTGTAAGGCTGCCGTGGTGCGGCACCTGGAATATCTCGGCATCCTGCACCTGCGCGGCATGGTTGAGCCGCACGTAGTCCATCGTCGTTTGCGTGGCGTCGCCGGTGATGACGACCTTCTCGGCGCCGATCTGCGCAACCACCATGAGGCTCGCTGAATTGGACACGTCGGTCCAGGTGGCAGTGGCCGCGGGCACGTTGCCCGCGACGATCCGCAGGCTCCATGCGGCATGACCGCCTACCCCAGGGACCGCTGGACCCTGCGCCAGCTCCAGGACGCCAGCGGGGAGCGCGACTGGCGGGGCGGGTGCCGTATAGGCATTGGCGTTGGTCCAGGTCTGTAGCTGCTGAACGCCTGCATTGATCGTCACTTCGGTGAGCGGCGGATTGCCGATGAACCCCAGGTTCGCCGCCAGGGCGGTCTGCGAATAGTGGCCGAGCGGGCTTGCGGGCCCGTTGGACATACTGAAGTAGATGTGGTCCGCATTCACATTGTTGCCGCCGAGACCCCAGTACAGCAGGGAGAGCAACTGGTTGTAATGATCGCGGTCGGGGTGGGTAAGAATCACTGTGACAGGATTGCCGCCCGACCAGGCTCGCATCGTGGTGCCCGCGCCGGTGAAAGTGCCCGCATTGAGATCGCCCACACTGCCGCAATCGACCACATAGACATGGCCCGTCGGGCTGCGGATGATCGTGCAGTCGCCTTGCCCCATGTCGACGAAATAGAAGCGAAACTCGGCCAGTTCGTCCGCCCTCCCACCCGAACCCGGCACATACGATCGGGCAAGGCATCGCAATACTGTTCGTCAAAAATCGCGCCTAGAATCAAATGGCGCGATCTATAGTGTCGAGCTAGCACCGCGAATTCTGATAGGCAATCGCCAATTCGCAAGAAAATAGCCGCTATAGATAGTATCTCGACTTGTCTTCGACCGTTATGGCGCGCCGTTCCGCATGCTTGAGACAGAAGTGGGAGGGGAGGCGTGTCGGGGCCCGTGGATTCGGAGTTGGATCCGGCCCTCCGCAATGCCCATTTCGGTTATGCCCTGCGAATTTGCACGCGATACCCAAAAAAAGTTTCTTCGCGAAATATTGCAAGACGATGTTGGAAAAACATTTTCTTTGGATCATCAAGGCTCAGCATTCAGAGAGGCAGTGATCATGTATCCTTTGCGTTACCTAAGATGATTAGTCGATCAGGAGACTTCGACGTGACTCGGAATCTATGGTTCGCCAGTGTTTACTCGGGCGACCTTTCACTGGAATGGAGACCGGCTCTTGGTAATTGCTATAAACGAGGCTCACTTCGATCTGGACTTTATCGATGAAATTATGATCTCGCCACGGAT
The DNA here is from genome assembly GCF_003363135.1 of Alteriqipengyuania lutimaris. Classification (NCBI taxonomy): domain Bacteria; kingdom Pseudomonadati; phylum Pseudomonadota; class Alphaproteobacteria; order Sphingomonadales; family Erythrobacteraceae; genus Alteriqipengyuania; species Alteriqipengyuania lutimaris. The sequence goes on from NZ_QRBB01000001.1 coordinate 1,562,356, forward strand.
CCTGCATCGGCAGCGTTCCTACAGGATGTATCGCGCAGGCGGATAAGGACTCGGCTGCTTCGCGAAGTTGACGAGGGCCCGGTCGCATTGAACAAGCCGACCCAGTGGACATCGAGGCGATCAAGGTTGGCCAGAAATGCACGATCAGCGGTCGTAGCTATTCGCGCAACGGCGAGCGCCTCCATCTGATCTTCTACACTGTAGGATCACAGGCGGGCCTGGAAATGTCGTGGGACGGTTGGCCGGGTTCCGACTTCCCACGTGTCATGAGCATGACGTTCGGTGACCAGAGCTGCCGATGATCACCGAGTACCAAGTCGATACCCCAAAGCTCGATACGGCCTTGGAACAAGGATAGTTGGAAGAAACCGGTTAAGTTAGCCGCGATAGAAGTTAATCTTCCGGTTGAGACCACTGCTTACGTGCTCCGTCACAGCGTGATTACGGATTTGGTTCGAAGTGGTCTGCCTGTGCTTACTGTCGCGCAATTATCTGGAATTAGCGTTGCGATGATTGACAGGCACTACGGTCACTTGGTACACTCGCATGTCGAGCAGGCATTTGGCTGCCTCGCAAATCTGACTTCTCGGCGTCCGTCAGGAAGTGGGCCGGATGGAGACTGTCGGCTCATGCTGGGGCGACCGACCAAAGCTGCCCTCAGCAAACGACCCCGTCGCGGCCATCGGCAATAGCTCGCATTAAGCGGTCGGACGCTTCGAAGCAGCGCCTTCCCGAGCGAAAGTCTTGTGCAGGCGGTCGATGCGATATTGGGGCCAAACTCCGCTCGCCGCGCTTAGCCAAGGCAATGACTCGGCGAAGATAACCCGGGCACTCTGTCCATCCACCGGCAGGTCGTTGGGGCCGGTCCAGTTGACCAGCAGGCATACGCCATCGTGGGCGAGGCTTTGCCAAGCGAGGTCCGCGACCTGCGCAATCTCTTTGTTCGAGAGAAAGTAGAGGATCTCGGAGAACACGATGAGGTCGAAAGTCCCTTCCGGCCATTCCCGGGGAACTTCGGCTCGGACGAGCGAGACGTGGTCGAGATCTGCGAGGCGCGATTCTGCCAGCCACAAAGCGGCAGACGAGACGTCGATGCCCAGAACCGCGTCGCATATGCTCGTCAGTTCCGCGGTCAGCACGCCATTGGCGCATCCGACCTCCAGCGCACGCTCGAATCGGTTGGGAAAAAGCATCGCCAGCGTCGCATGCCGTTTGGCCGCCTCGTAGGCCTCGTTCTCAAAGCCCCATGGATCGGGGTCGCTCGCGAAGAGCGCGTCGAACGTCTGCCGCCGGTCCGACGGGTCATCTTTCATAGAAGAACACCTCGGGATGGCTCGCGAAGTGCTCGAACAATGCGGGCGGCATTTTGAACCCTGCCGGATCGTCGTCGATCAGGTCGGTCATTTGGGAGACATAGGCATCCATTGCGTCGCGCTTTGCACGGTGAAACCGGCTGTCGAAGAACATGCCCAAGCGGTCTGGCACGGGACGCTCGCCGAAGCGCCCCCACACCGCGAAGCTCCAGAGCGCGGCGTTCGACAGGTCGGAGAGCATCCGCGCCACGATTGCGGCAGTCCGGTGATCGCAATGCGGATCCTCAACCCACGTCGACCAGATCGACTCAAAATTCGCGCAGCGGCGTTCCAGAAGGCGATCGACGATCTGCGGGGCGCTTTCGTCCGTCGTCTTGCCATCGGGCAGATGCGCACGGACCACGCGAATCGATTTGTCGGGAGCGAGCGCCGTCAGCGCGTTTTCGAACTCGGCCGCTCGCGCCGCAACCCGCCGCGCGGTGCCGAATTTCCGCGAGTTGGGGTGCGAGCCTTCACCATCGGTCAGCAACAGGATAGTGACCTCGCGCCCGCCGGCCAGCGCTGCCGCCAGCGCCATGCCGCAGCCCAATGTCTCGTCGTCCGGATGCGGGGCGATGATCAGCAATCGGCCCGGCGGAGCCAGCGCCTCGAGCGACACGTGGCGGACTGACTGGGCAGCGCGCAGGACCGAGCCTTCGGGCAGAGTGGGAACGCTCATAGCTGTTCGGCGCGCGCGGCTGCCGCTGCCAAGGCCTCGGCCGACTTGCCGCGTTTCGCGTCGGGCATGGCTTGGCACAGAAACAGGCGCAGGTCCCTCATCATGCGGTGAACGAACGAGCCCTCGAAATGCGCGGCCATGCCGAGCGCGCGCTCGACATTCTCCATGACCAGCCGACACGCATCCTCGGTCGCCTCACGTGCGAGCAAGGATAGCGCGGCCTTGCGGTCCTCAGCTCCGGCCGCTTCGACTTCATGGGCAGCGCGCAGCAGCCAAAGTCGGGCCGATTCTATCGCGATCGCGCTGGCAACGATACGGCGCTGCTGGCTCGGATCATCGGCGCGCTTGCGGTCGGTCAGTTGCCCCAGCATTGCATGATACAGCGCTTCGGCAGCGCCGAGATGGGCCGCGCAGTAGCGCCAGATACCACCTTCGAAATGAGGTTCGCGCAGATAATCACCCGGGGCGCCAATCAGCGCATCGTCGCGGACCTTAACCCCTGAGAACTCGTATTGACCAGACTGGGTGGCACGCATCCCACCCATCGACCAGGCCGAATAATCGCACCGCTCCGGCTCGTCCACCGGGACGAGCAGCAACTGCTGGCCTTCCGCCTTCGCGACCGTGACAATTGCCCGGCCGACCAGCCCGAGGCCGGAGGCGAAGCGCTTCGCTCCGGTTAGCGCCAACTCGCCCTCGCGACGATCGAAGCCGAGCGGATCGGCGGGATCGTCGGCACCCCACACGCCGAGAAGCGCGCCTGCTTCAATTGCGCTCGCCGCATTGCTCGCGGCGCCCTCGCTGCCGTACAGTGCGATCAGCTTGACCGCGTTCATGTGGCCTTCGAACAACCTTGCTAGCGACAGATTGGCCCGGCCCAGGGCGCGCAAGGCATCGAATGCATCGCGCGTTCCGGCCGGCTCGCAGCCCCAGCCTTCGCCGCCCCACCGCTTGGGCAAGCAGGCGCGCAGCCAGCCGCGTTCGGCCAACAGCGAAACCTCTTCGGAAAGCGAACCGCCCGAGCAATCCGAGGCCGGAGCCAATTGGCGAACCGCCGTCTCGAGCTCTCTTGTCGAAGCCGCGTCAGGCATCGTCCAGACCGTAGCTAGCCGCAAGCTTGCGCGCGATCTGCAGTTCGCGCTGCACGGCGCTGAACGTCATGGGGGCGCAGGTTTTCGGGAGCTCATGAAACCCCCGGCTCGCGCCGCCAATTATCTCCATCCACAAGGTCGCTTCGTCGTGCAGGAGCCAAACCGGCTTTAAGCGGGAATCGCATTCCGGATCGGCGGAAAGCGCACGTTCCGCCAAGGCATCGCCGCATCCCCCCAATGCCCGTCCGGTCAGGCGGGCGGAGGTGCGGGTTCCGAAATTCTCCATCGCATTTACCGTGAACCCCGCCCCGAGCATCGCATCGCACAACGCGCGATCTTCCCCGACGGGAGGGGTCGGCAGGCCGCCGAGCCTGAAATAGCTGGCCGCATTCATCGCCAGGCTCGCGCCGGAGGGTCGGAGAGCGAGGGTACATGCCCGCCCACAGGTCCAGTACCGCCAGAGGCGGTCGCACAGGCCGAGATAGGCGCGCTCTGCATCGCCGACTTCGCGGACTTGCGCAGGCAGCGCAGAAAGCTCGGCTTCATCGAGCAAGACATCCTCGCAGATGAGGTCGTAGCCTTCTGACAGGAGGCGGAGCCCTTTATCGATCCAGCCCTTGCCCACCATCGTGTCGGCATCGGTGGTGAAGAGAGCACCTTGGGGTGCCGCCCGTACCGCCATATCGAGCGCGAGCCTGCGGGAGTGCGGCGCGTTGCAGATCGTGCGATCGAAGGACACCTCAACCGCAAGGAACGGTATGCCCTCGCGCAGAGCCCATCGCTCGATCAGCTCGGGCGAAGAATCGCTTGTATCGTTCAACACGAACACTGCGCATCCGGTGAAGGGCACGCCATGCATGGCAGCGGAAATCGCCTTGAGCGTGGTGGGGAGGCGGCGTTCCTCGTTGCGTACCGGGATGGCGATTGCGAAGTCGCAACCGCGCTTCAGTGAGCCCCTGCAACCCATTAACTCGGCCTTGCCAACGAACGGCGGGCTCGCAAGAAGGGCAGCAAGTTCGGCTTCTTCCGCCGATGCCGGTCCTCGGCCCAGTCCTTCGTGGGAAAAATCGGGCATGGAAAGTTGGGGCCGGACCTCATGGTGCCCGACCCCGGCCATTGCAGTCATTTCGCCGCCAGGTTTACGCTGCGTTCGGCAAGATCGCTCAGGTTATCATCCGTGTCGTAGATGTCTTCGGTGATCGCATCGAGTTTGGCGACATGATCGCTCTTGCCGAGCGCTTCGGCGAAGGCCTTGGAGGTGCCGAAGCCGCAGATGCCGTAATGGCACATCCGCTGGTACTGGGCGACGATCACCACGTCGCGTACGTCATCGTCGGAGATATCGGCATCGAGGGCGTGCTTGCGGGCCTCCTTCACAAGGCCTTCCATCCCCTTGCAGTGCTCCTTTTCGTCGATCCCGCAATCGTCGAGCAGTCCCTTAATCGTCTTGGTGTGCTTAGCGATGCCTTCGGCACCCTTTTCCAGCTTGGTCTTGAGCTTGGCGTCGCCTGCCTTTCTCGCAAGTTCGCGCACGACCTTTTCCATCTGGTCGTTGGCGGACCAAAGGTCGGCCAGTTCTTCGGTGTAGCAATCGGTGAGGTTTTCGGGGGCGGACATAGGATGTTCCTTCACGGTTGGCTCGCACTCGCGAGACCTTTCGCGAGCGGGTATCCTAATGGCGAAGCAGGTATTCGTTCCCGAACCGACAAATACAAATTTCGACCATCATCAAATGTTAGTTTATACTTCAAACAAGACTTGCCAAAACGGACCGTGAGAGAATTCGCCCTCAAGCTAATATTTGTTAGAGATACACTTTTATTGACGTTGTTGCAGATATTTTTCGTCGAGAATGCAACCCTTGGCGAAGGGCGCCGTTGGGGAGGGATAGATACCCCAACTTCGGAGCACTCGATGGCCAAGGAATTCGACCTTTCGGACGGTGGCGCAAACCACCAGAAGCCCAAGAGCGACGATGACGTGATGACGACCGCGCAGGGTCATCCGATCGCGGACGATCAGAACTGGCTCACCGCCGGTCCGCGCGGGCCGCAGTTGCTCGAAGACCATATCGCGCGCGAGAAGATCTTCCATTTCGACCATGAACGCATTCCCGAGCGGGTTGTTCACGCCCGCGGGTATGGTGTGCATGGTCATTTCGAGCTGAAGAAAGCGATCCCGCAATATTCGCGGGCGCGCATCTTCAATGAAGTGGGTGTAAAGGTGCCCACCTTCACGCGCTTCTCCACGGTAGCGGGCAACAAGGGCTCGCCCGACTTGGCACGCGACGTGCGCGGGTTCGCGACCAAGTTCTATACGCAGGAGGGCAACTGGGACCTCGTCGGCAACAACATCCCGGTGTTCTTCATTCAGGATGCGATCAAGTTTCCCGACCTGATCCATGCGGCCAAGCCCGCGCCCGATCGCGGCTTCCCGCAGGCGCAGACCGCACACGACAATTTCTGGGATTTCATTTCCCTCAGCCCCGAAGCGATGAACATGGTCATGTGGATCATGTCCGACCGCACGATCCCGCGCTCGTTCCGGTTCATGGAAGGCTTCGGCGTCCATACTTTCCGGCTGGTCAACGAAAAGGGCGAGAGCCACTTCGTCAAGTTCCACTGGAAGCCGAAGCTGGGCCTCCAGTCGGTGGTCTGGAACGAGGCGCTCAAGGTCAACGGGATGGACCCCGACTTCCATCGCCGCGACATGTGGGACGCGATCGACGCCGGCGACTTCCCGCAATGGGATCTCGGCATTCAGGTCTTCGACGAGGATTTCGCGGAGGAGTTCGAATTCGACGTCCTCGACGCGACCAAGATCATTCCCGAGGAACAGGTCCCGGTGGAGATCATCGGCACACTGACGCTTGACGCCAATGTCGACAATTTCTTCGCCGAGACCGAGCAGGTTGCCTTTTGCACGCAGAACATCGTGCCGGGCATCGACCACTCGGACGATCCGCTGCTGCAGGGCCGCAATTTCAGCTATCTCGACACGCAGCTCAAGCGGCTGGGCGGTCCCAACTTCACCCACCTGCCGATCAACGCGCCCAAGTGCCCCGTGCGGCATTTCCAGCAGGACGGGCACATGGCGATGAGCAACCCCAAGGGTCGCGTGAATTATGAGCCCAACAGTTGGGGCGACGGTGATGGTAAGGAAGAGGATCGCGGTCCGCGCGCCTGCCCAATGAACGGGTTCACGAGCTACGAAGCCCCGGTCACCGGGCCCAAGGTGCGGGTGCGCAGCGAAACCTTCGCTGATCACTACAGCCAGGCGCGCCAGTTCTACATCAGCCAGACCCCGGTCGAGCAGACCCACATGGCCAATGCGCTGACCTTCGAACTCTCGAAGGTGGAGCGCGTGAGCATCCGCCAGCGGATGGTCGGCCATCTGCGGCACATCGACGACGGTCTCGCGCAGGAGGTCGCTGATGGCCTGGGCCTCGCCGAACTGCCCGCCAAGGTGCCCGCCGCGCGCGAGCCGATCACCGACCTGCCTGAGAGCCCGGCGCTCTCGATCCTCAAGAATGGACCCGACAGCTTCAAGGGCCGCAAGCTCGGGATCTACATCGCCGAAGGCGGCGATGCGGGCGTGGTCAAGGCGCTCAAGGACGCAGCAGAAGCTGCGGGCGGCATGGTCGAAATCGTCGCGCCGCATGTCGCGGGGGCCAAGCTCTCCGACGGCAAGATGATGGAAGCGGACGAGAAGATCGATGGTGGTCCATCGGTGGCCTACGACGCTGTCGCGGTGGTGATGAGCGAGGCTTCCGCCAAGCGGTACAACACCGACAAGCCGAGCATCGACTTCGTCAACGACGCTTTCGCCCACGCCAAGTTCGTCGCCTACGTCCCCGCGGTACAGCCGCTCTTCGAAACGGCTGGCGTGTGGAACTGGATGGACGACGGCTTTGTCGACGTTTCCTCGGGCAAGGATGCCGCGAGCAATTTCATCGAGAAGTGCGGCAAGCTGCGCTTCTGGGACCGCGAGAGCGTAAAGCAGGATTGAGTGGGAAGGACACGGACATGAAACAGACCCGACAAATAGGCATCGCAGGAAGTGTCGCGGCCGCAGGGGTCGCACTGGGGGCCGCCGCCTTCGGCGCGTTCCTCTCGCGCCGCCACCAGGGCGGCAGGGACGATGCGCCGCAATTCGCACGACGCACCAACCAGGGCGAACACGCCCTGGTCGGCCGCTCGGTCACGATCCGCAAGCCCGCCGCCGAACTTTACGCCTACTGGCGGGATTTCGCGAACCTTCCCGAGTTCATGGAGAACGTCGAGACGATCACCAAGCAGGGCGGCGCGAAAGGCCGCGCGGTGTGGACGATCAAAGCTCCCGGTGGGACCAGCGTCGACCTGAAGACCGAGATCGCCGAGGACGTCGAGAACGAGCGCATCGCCTGGCGATCGCTCGACGGGTCGGACATCAACACAAAGGGCGAGGTTACCTTCACGCAGGCGCCCGGCGATCGCGGTACGCGCGTATCGCTTCACATCGAGTACGACGCCCCGGGCGGTGTGGTGGGCCGCGCGCTCGCCAAGGCCTTCCTGCGCGAACCCGAGGTGCAGGCGAGGCACGACCTCAAACGCTTCAAGATGCTGATGGAAACCGGCGAAATTGCAACCTCCGCGCACCGCAAGAGCGAGACGCGAGAAGCAAAGCAACAGGAGAACGCATAATGCGCGCACTTACATGGCAAGGTACGCACGATGTGCGAGTGGACAACGTGCCCGATCCCGAGATCATCAACCCGCGTGACGCGATCCTCAAGATCACCTCGACCGCGATCTGCGGGTCCGACCTGCACCTTTACGATGGCGTGATCCCCGGCGTGCTGCCCGGCGACGTTCTCGGCCATGAATTCATGGGCGAGGTCGTGGAGACCGGGAAGGACAGCACGCTCAAGAAGGGCCAGCGCGTCGTCGTTCCCTTCACGATCAGCTGCGGCAACTGCTTCCATTGCCAGATCACGCAATACTCGGCCTGCGAGAATTCGAACCCGGCGGAAAAACAGGACATGTCCGCCACGCTCTATGGCCATCCAATGTCCGCGCTGTTCGGCTACTCGCACCTCACCGGTGGCTATTCCGGCGGGCAAGCAGAGTATGTGCGCGTGCCGTTCTCCGATGTCGGCCCGATCGTGATCCCCGATCACCTGGAGGACGATAAGGTGCTGTTCCTGTCGGACATCCTGCCGACCGGCTGGATGGGCGCTGAGAATGCCGAGATCCAGCCCGACGATACCGTGGCGGTCTGGGGTTGCGGCCCGGTGGGGCTGTTCGCCGTGCAGTCCGCGCTCGTGATGGGCGCGAGCAAGGTGATCGCGATCGATCATCATCCGCACCGGCTGGAACTGGCGAGGCAACTCGGCGCGGAGGTCATCAATTTCGAGACGACCGAAGTGCGCGAGGCGCTGATGGAAATGTCCGGCGGGATCGGCGTGGATGCGGTGATCGATGCGGTAGGGATGGAATCGCACGGCTTCGCGGTCGACAACATGCTTGACATGGTGAAGCAGACCATCGGCATGGGGGCGGATCGCGCGGCGGCGCTCAAGCAGGCGATCCTCGCGGTGCGCCCCGGCGGGCGCGTGTCGATCCCCGGCGTCTATGGCGGGATGACGGACAAGTTCCCGCTCGGCGCGCTGATGGAGAAGGGCCTGAAGGTTAATTCGGGCCAGACGCACGTGCAGCGCTACACCAAGCCGCTGCTCGACAAGATCGAGGATGGCACTCTCGACACCACATTCCTGATCTCGCACCGCCTGCCGCTCGAAGACGCTGCGCGCGGGTACAAGAACTTCCGCGAGCAACAGGACAGCTGGACCAAGGTGATCCTCAAACCCGGCATGGAAATGGAGAAAGCTGCATGAGCAAGCACCCGATCGACAAGCTTTCCGGTTTCTGCGTCGTCACCGGCGCGTCCAGCGGGATCGGATTGGAACTCGCCAAGCTCGCTGCGAAGGACGGATGCGACCTGCTGATCGTGGCCGACCGCGATCTCGCCTCCGCCGAAGCCACGCTGCACGATTGCGGCGCGGCATCGGTGGAGCGGATCGAAGTCGATCTCGGCACCGCGAAGGGCATCGAGGATCTGATGAACAAGATCGGCGAGCGCGAGGTCGACGTCCTGATCGCGAACGCGGGGCACGGCCTCGGCGATGCGTTCTTCGTCCAGCAGTGGACCGACATTGCGCATGTGATCGATACCAACATCAAGGGGACGGTGTCGCTGGTTCACAAGGTCGGCGCGCGCATGGTGCTGCGCGAACGGGGGCGCATCCTCGTCACCGGCTCGATCGCGGGCGACATGCCCGGCGCGTATCAGCTCGTCTACAATTCGACCAAGGCTTTCGTGAACGATTTCTGCGTCGGGCTGGCGAACGAGATCAAGCACACCGATGTCGTGATTTCCTGCCTGATGCCCGGCGTGACCGACACGCAGTTCTTCGAGCGCGCCGGGATGGAAGACACGCAGGCCGGGCAGATGGACAACAAGTCCGATCCGGCGAAGGTCGCCCGCGATGGCTATCACGCGCTTCTCAAAGGCGAGACGCAGGAGGTCAGCGGCATCATGAACAAGGTGCAGGACCTGTTCGCCGACATTCTCCCAGACGAACTGGTCGCGCAGATGCACCGCCGCCTTGCGCAGCCCGAGCGCTAGCCTGGGCCAAAACTTCTCTGACAGAATTAGCCGCGAATTTCTGAATCGTATGGCACAGGACCTGCCTCCAAGCCTGGAGTTGCTTCCCTAATGGTCACACACAGGCGCTATTGTCGGAACGTCGGCGGCGCATGTTCCTGACAGCCGCCGTGGAGGGTGCGCCCCTTTCTCCGACAGAAGATACCGACACCCCTGCCGCGCGAAAGGCTTATTCAAGCGATTGCCGACGACGATGAAGGAGCACTGCTTTCGCGGTTGGAGGCCCCCGAACTCGAACGCGAAGGGTCATCGGTAAGGTAGCGTGATCGACGCCATCTGATTGCTGTGTCGCCAACCCGACAGAGTCCGCTTACGGTAGATGCCGAAGCATTCTCTAACGACCGAAATTAGGGCGCGTAGCCGACTGCCCGCTTTTCCCAATCGCTGCCAGGCAGAAAGTGGGCCGTGAGCGGAATGGCAGTTATCGGACGAACGACGCCTACAGCTGCCTTTAAAAAGGAGGTGCCAGCTACAGCCATCGATCAAGAGTCTCCAATTGCGCTATCGCGCAGTGGCTGCAGCAATACCGCGATCTCATCGGCGACGGAAGCTAGCGCCCTCACGCGTTCGACCAATTCCTCGCGTTCCGCCCGCAGTGACTGCTCAGCGGCCTCGCTCTTGCGCCTGGCTCGCTCCTCTTCGGGCTCGTCCTTCGATGGAGCAGCCGTGATGACATGGTGGAAGGATATGCGGGCCTCTACAACTTCGCCCAGCCTTTGTGGGTCGTCGCCGGCTCACGCCTCTACCCGCACCGGCCGCAAGCAACCCTCAACATTCAGCAGGACATGGCCGCGGATTTTTCCGGCCCGTTCAGCGGCCGCACCGGTGCTGGCGAACTTCTCCGCCTGTTGAACCAGCCCGATCATCCCTCGCGCAGCCGGATTTTCACCGCGCTCAAATGGTACAACCACGCCAATGAATCCCAGGCGGGTGCGGATCGCGAGCTGCTCAACCTCGCGGTCGCCTTCGAAGCGCTGTTCAATCTCCCCGCCGGCGCCAAGAGCGACCGGCTCGCCGATTCGATCTCACTCATTCTCGGCCGCCCTGAACGCATTCAGGACTGGGCGACGCAATTTTACGCCGCACGGTCGCGCGTCGCGCACGAAGGCGTGGCGCGCGAGCTCTATTACCGGCCCGCAGCCAAGCAAAAATCCGCCGGCGACGAGCGCTTCGGCTCGCTTATGCTGTCGGGGCGGACGATCTTTCAGCTCTGCATGGCGACCCTGCTTAGGGGGATGGCACTCTCTGACGAGGCTCATCTGAGCGAGAAGCTGGTAAGCAACACCGATCGCTATAGGCGGATCTGCGCCCGGCTGAGCGAGAGCGAGGCCGATCCCCCGCAGGGCCTCGCCGCGATCGAACTGATCGTGGAGCAGATCGGGCAACATCGGTACGTGCAAAGCACGCCCATCGATATCGATCTCATGCTCGGTGCGTTGCGCCGGGCAGCCGCGGCTGCGCTGTCGTGCGAGCCGCCGCCAAGGGCGCCGATCGAGGAAGCGCTGCGGCGTTGTGCCACACCAGCGACGGCAACGGACTTGTTCGAACGACTGGATGGCGTGCGGCAATTGGCCGATGCTTTCAAGGCAGCTAATGTGGCGGCGCTATCGGCGCACGAGCGGGTATTGCAGCTCCTGACCGCCGAGGTGTGGGACCAGACATTCAGGACCTATTTTGCGTTGAAGCGCGACCGCGAACCGCAATAACCTGGTGGGATCATTCCTTCGCCGGCGCCGTGCGGTAGAATAGCGCGCGCCCGGTCGGGACGAGCTGCAGCAGGAAATCGAACTCGACGATGTTGCGCGTCAACACTGTGTATCCCAGCTTCTGGGCTTGCAGGAACAATGTGCAGTCCTGCAGCGCCTTGAACTTCGCGTCCTGCGCATAGCCTTGGAGCCGGCAGAGCATGCCGGCGAGCAGCGCAGCCCTTCCGAGCACGTCGGCATCGGGCGTGCACATGCGGTGATCGGGCATGGCCAATATCTGCGCCCGCACCGCGCCGACCACGATGGCCGTCCGGCTGTCTTCGGGACGCAGCACGCCGAGCGTGTGCATCAGCTCCTGGACCGCGACGGTCGAGTGATTGACGTGCCGCGTATCGACGAGCTGTTCGACAAGATCGGGCGCACGCCCCTGCATCTGGTCGATATAGACGCAGGTATCCAAGAGGAGCGCCTGGCCCGCGACTTCTTCCGCGTTGGCGAACGGAAGCTCGGAGTCCTTGCGGCGCGCGAGCGTGTGGCCTGGGTCGAAGCGCGCCCAGCGGCGTGCGCCGTCGATGTCGAACCCCGACACGTCAGAAGCCGAGCTTCAGGTCCGGATCGACGGTGCCGCGCACGGCTTTGAAGCTCTCGGCGAACCTGTCCTCGAGCGCGACGCTGGCGAGCGCGAATTCGATGAGGTCGGTATCGGCCTGGATGCCGGTTTGCGCCTTCGCCTGACGGACGAGCGCCGGACTGACGCGACCACCGATCCGCCCTCCCTTCTCATCGAGGAGGCCGGAGCGCTCGGCCGCGGCCATAACCGCCTCAAACCGCCTCTCGCGTCCGCCGAGAAACTGGCCAGTACCCGCATCGCGCAGAACCCGGCTCTTTCGGCTGACGCCGCTTGTCCCCGTGCCATGGCTCTTCGCCGCGCCTTTGATGCTGCTGCCTTTCTTGGCCATTTCGATTCGTCCAACAAAATTACATTTTGTCTAACGTATGCGCATGCACGACTTTTCGCAAGGGCCGGACATCCAACAATGACTCGGCGGGGCGCGTCAGACATTCCATAGGTCCGGCGGGCCGAGGTAGCTGATGTCGATACGCCCGGGCTCGGCCGACACGGTCACCCGCAAAAGACCTGCCCGATCAGCATTAAGCGGGGCGAGCATCACGCCGATCTTATCGCCGGTTGCCGACAAAATCGCCGGCTGACCGTCAAGATGATGGGCGCGTAAGGGCATGCCGGGTGGCGGAGGTGGTGCGACCGCCCAGCTGACGTTCGCCCAGAATTTCTGCTCCGACCAGGTCCGGCTATCGATAGGCACGAACCCGTAAAGGAATTCGAGCCAGATCGGCTTGGTCTCAGGCGTGGGCCAGTCGGGCATGGCGCTCCACTGCGCCAGGGCCGGGGTCTTGAGCCAAGCCCGCAATTCATCGCCGGAGCTGAAAGCCGCGCCCGTGTCCTGGACGACCTTGATTGCCGCCAGCCGCGAGTTGAAGCCCGCCTGGATCAGCAACGAAGCCGATCGCAGCAGCGTGCCGGTTTCGAGTGCAGGCACGGCCAATCCCAATTCATGATCATCGACCCGAAAGTCGCCGAACAGATCATCGTTGGCGGTCGCGCGCACGCGGATCGATTCCATTGCCCATGGCAGCCGATACACCAGGCCGCCTTCGATGAACTGCAACACTTCTCCCTGGTGTTCGCCACCCAGCCCCGCGAGAGGCTGACCGAGCAGCCAGACGCGCAGCACGTCGCGCCAATTGGCCGGCATCGGATCGGGCGTGAACGGCGAGAAGGGGAAAACGAGCTCGGCGACGCCCGTGATCGCTGCGATCGCCGCTTCGGCGTCGTCGATAAGAAGCGCCGCGTTTGCACTGATCAGCAGCGCGTTCGCCTGCTCCGCAACCGCGTCCAAGGCATGGCCTGCCTTGAGGCCTAGCCCTGCAAGAAAATAGCCGCGCCGCTGCGCCGCTGTCGATTGGGCCCAGATCAAGCGCGTCCGCGCAGCCAGGGTGCCGCGCATGATCGCCTGGCTGGGAGCATCCATGCGCAGCAGCCGCCGCTGCCAGAGCGACGAATGGAGAACGGCGTCGAGTGTGTTTTCGACTTCATCGTAGGGCACGTCGTGCTCGCCGATCAGACTGAGGATTGCGGTGTCGAGCATCGCCAGATGCTGCTCCCACGCGGCGAGGGCGCGTTCGCGCAGCTTCGGCTTCTCGCCGGCGATCTCGGGAAACTCCCAAGCGACCGCGTTGTTCGCGACATATTCGACGAGCTGCGCGATATCGCCGCCATGCTTGTGGTGCAGTCGGCCGAGCAGCTCGATGACGAGCCGCACCAAGCCGCTCTCCATTTCGCGCGCGCCGAGGTCTGCAAGCAGTTCCTCCCACTTTGCGCGCTTCTTCGCGACCTTGTCGAACATGGGATAGAGCACCAGACCCTCCACATCGACATAGGCGCGGCTCGCGCGGCCGATTACGTTCTTGAATTCGGATGCATCGATCCGCTCGCCGGATCGGTGCAACGAATGCATGATCAGCGCCGTGGCGGAGAGATTAAGCCCCTGCGCAAGCGTCGCCGATGAAGTCGTCACCTTGAGAATGCCCTCGCGCAGCAGGCGTTCGATCTCCTTGCGATAGGCCGTCGGCAGCGCGCCATGGTGCAGCGCGACACCCAGTTTCAGGCTTTTGAGGATCGCATGATCCGCGCCGAGCCATTCGGCGCCGAGCGCGAGCGCCGTGTTTAGGTGATTGGGATGGTCGGTGAGCAGCGACGACAGTGCGCCGCGCTCGTGCAGATCCACGACGACGTCGGCAAAGGGTTCGACGCTCCGGCGCTCGGGACAATAGATGAGAACCGTTTGACCATCATCGACGAGTCGCCACGCGGTGGCGAGACAGAGTTCGCGCTGATCGCAAGGATAGAGCTTGGTCCGCTTGCGCTTGGGCTTGACCCAGTCGGGCGGGACCGATCCGGTCAGATAGGTCTGCACCCACGGCTTTTCCTCACCAACCGTGAGGTTCAGACGCGCGTTGAACCCGTTCCAGACCACTTCGCCAAAGCGTAGCCGGGTCGGCCGCCAGGCATTCTTGATCAGTGTTCCTTCGGCATCGCGGCGCAGCCAGTTGGCGAAATCTTCGAGCTGCTCGCCGTCGGGCAGGATCGCCGACAGGCAGACGATGCGGCGCTCGGCGGCATCGTCGCGCCGCAACAGGCGTTGGACCTGGACTTCATAGCGAACTTCGCGCTCGTTCAGACCGATCATATGGCCCTCGTCGAAGATCAGCAGGCCGACATCGTCGAGTAGGCTCGGATCGTTGCGCAGCGCGAAATCGAGCTTTTCGGGCGTAACGACCACGATGTTGCGTTCGCGGATTGCGTCCTCGTCGAGGCCGCTGTCGCCAATGCTTCCATACAGTGCCGAGATGGTTTTCCCCAGGGGGCCGAAGCTGCGCTGGAGGATCGCCTCGGTCTGCGCGGACAACGCGCGCAGCGGCGTGACGAAACCGACACGCCGCCCGCCGGCAAGGCAGCGCAGGATGCAAAGCTCTGCGATGCGGGTCTTGCCTGCTGCGCTGGTCGGCAGCGAGACGACCAGATCATCGAGCTGGTTTGCGGCCCGCTGGGCGGCTTCAAGTTGGGAGGGCCACAAATCGACTTCCGCGCGCGCGCGCCGTAGCATCGACGCCAAATATAGCGCGCGCAGTGAAGACCAATCGGCGGCAACTCCGCCAGCCGGCTCGAGCGGGATGACTTGGTGGAAGGTGCAGCCCCAATGATCCCGGAGCAGGTGGATCGCGATCCTGTGTGCCCACCATTGCGGAACGAGATTGAGCGCGGCCGCGGCGTCCAGCCCGATGCGAAGCTGCGCGATCGCCCGCTCGACCAGGCCGCCATCGCCGCGCTCAAGCGCAAGCAGATAACAGGACATGGCGCCGAAAAACTGATCGGTAAGCGCCAAGTCGACACTGTCGAACAAGATGGAGTTGTCGTCTGCACCGCCCGGCTCGGCGGGCGCCTCGATCGCCGCTTCGATATTGGCGGCGATCTGGGCATCGGTGGCGATACCGGACGCCTTGAATGCGATGATCGTTTCTTTGAGCCGGGAGAAGTCCCGCCGTATCAAATCGCCCAGCGCCCGTTCGATCGGCGAGAAATTTTCATCGGCACCGACGATGGCGAGAAGCGAATAGGCACGCGCGGCCAGATGCGCGAGATGATAGGCCGATGCGGCCATGACGAAATGAAAGTCGCGCTCGACTTCGGCTCGATCGCCCTTGGCGATCACCGACTCCAGCGCGGACGCGGCCTGTTCGAATGCCAACCGCGCCACCACCGGATCGCCATTGAGGTCGCGCATGCGAAGCCCCTGCTCGAATAGCGCATAGGCATAGGCTTTGAGATCGTAGCTAAGTTGGGGGGAAAGGCTGGTGCATCGGCGGGAAGCGCTCCGTCCTGCCAAATCATCGCACGCGATTGCCCGCGGGCGATCAGCCGCCCGCGAAATCCGGGTGTCGCGGCCTGTTCGATCGCGGCCTGGATCGCCTCAGGGTTGTTGGGCATTGGCGATCACGCGATCATAAACGGCGCCGACGAAAGCGGCATGTCCCTCGACCCGCAGGCCAACGCTCCATTGCGGAAAGGCGCCGGGATAGGCCTGAAGCGACGCCGTCAGCATCGCATCGGGCGCATTGCCGGAGAAAGTGAACAGGAGGTGCCGAACCATGTTCGGCTGAATGCCGAGGTTGAGCGTCGCATTGTCGATAGCGTCGGCCAGCGGTTCGTTGCCGAGATCGACCAGCCGGGCGGAGATGAACGTCAGCGCATGGCCCGACGGAAGGCCGGATTCCTTGTCGAGTCCAGCCCGGGCTTCTGTAACGACCTGTCCGGTCAGCGCGACGCGGCTCTTGGCCTCGGTCTTCAGGAAGGTCAACTGATGCGAATTTGGGTCCTGAGCGATGCCGATCACGTCCTCGCCGCGCATCGCCATGTTACGGTGGTCTTTCCATCGCAGCCGCTTGATCGGCACCTGATATCCGGTGTGCGCGGCGATCCACTCGGTCGCCATGATCTCGCCTAGGTCACCGGAGCGGATCGCCTTGGTCGTTGGCAGCTTCCCCTCGACCAGCGCCGCGGCTGCCGGCTTGCCGAGTTTCCGCAGTACGCGCACGACATGCTCCTCGGAAGCATAGTGACCCGGCACAATTGCCGCAGTGGCATCGATACCGTCTTGAAGCTGCGTGGCGGTGCCGGTCAGGACCCGCAGATCATGCGGTCCCACTTTGCTATCGGCTGCACCGCACCAAGTATCGAAGTGAACCATTCGAACTGCATGGCATCAACCAACGTCTTTACGCAATAATTTAGACTAACCGAGCGAGTTGCTGTCGAACCCGATCGGCGCGTTGACGTAGGCTGCTTGCGCCGGAGCTGCCCAGCGGCCTGTCTCCCGTATCCACAACTGTAGGCATCGCCGAAGCCGGACGACGGTTGCCCAGAGCGATTCCCGACCTCTGCTCGGGTCAGGCATGAAAGCATCCGTCAAGCGTGGAAATACTCGACGATAAGACGACCTCGCGGGGGCATTTCTCATCCCTTGAACGAAGGGCAGCTTTTAGAAATTGCGACCTCGGTCAGGAATGGTCGACTTGAAGCCGCAAAGGTGCCCTTGCGCCGGCTCAAAATCACGGCACCCCGGCCTTGCCCAAGCGAGATAAGCTAGCGCTTATAGGTTGCTATCTCACCGTCGTGCCCAAGTATCTTTCTATACTGTCGACCGTGATCAATGTGCGCCTACCGACCTTAATTCTGTGAAGGGTGCCATTTCGCATGAGTTTGTCGATTGTTGTTCGACCCAATCCTGTAGCTTTTTGGACTTTCGCGATGGATGCAGTTAGGTCCCCTGGCTCGATCGCCGACACCACCTTGATCGCCGGCTCACATTTGGGAGGACCTGACGGTGATCCGCTAAGCGTTGCCTTCGGACTACGAGATAAGGACTGATTCGCAACATTCGCAGGGGAATTCGCACAATAGCGATCAAGCACCTTGACCAGCGAGGTTTCAGAAAAGCTGATACCAGTGATCTGAACCGAAGGGATGCCACCTTGGACAGGAACTTCTTCAAGTCGAACAGTTCCCCCATTCAAGGCTGCGCTGACGTTATCCGATGCGATAATCCTCACCCATTCCGCAGTCGGGATCTGAGAATCCCGTATCGTCTCGATCAGACCTCCGTGCGGTCTGATTTCCCGTATCAGTGCATAGGTTTTGATTAATCCAGCAGCGGCAAAGTCAGCTAGCAGAGTTTCCGCAGCATCCAAATCTCGAGCCGCGACGAGCTTAATGGCTGCGGGTGGATGGATTGGTCGATGGGCTGACATGCTCTCTTTCTCATCTTTCGGATGGCAGGGTGTGCCAACCAATCGTGAAAAAGCGGTAACCCTCTGGTTGGATGCGGAAATCGGGACAATCTGCGCTGACGGCAAACCAAAAACCTATCGCGCCAACATCCCCGCCGACGTTCGCCGGTGTCCATCCAGGTTTTTCATGTTTTTTTCATGGACCGACTCTCCGATCCGCGTAAGTCATGGAAAAATGGTGGGCGCGGCAAGGATTGAACTTGCGACCCCACCCGTGTGAAGGGTGTGCTCTACCACTGAGCTACGCGCCCGACAGCCGCACCTTGGCGGGTCGAGCGGCGCATTTGCCAATCCTGCGCGCTCAGCGCAAGCCGTTTAATCGCCAAAAACGCGTGCAACCATCGACAGCCAGTGTGCGTCCGCTCCGGGCGCCGCACCGCGGATTGCGCCCGCCTGCTCGGGGCAGCCGAGGCAATAGGCGCGCATTCCCGGGGTTTCGAGCAGGCGCTGCATGTCCCGCGCCACGCGGGCGGGGGTCTGCGCCTCGCGCCGCGCGGTGACGGCGAACAGGTCGCCCCCGCCGGTTTGCGCGTCGTCGCCGGTCAGCAGCTGGCGCAGCAGTGTCTGGTACTCGTCCTCGCCGCTGCCGAGGTAGCGGGCATGCCAGTCGCCGTCTTCGAGCCCGGCCTGCTCGGCCACCCAGGCAAGGGCGGTGTCGAGATCGCCGAACTGATCGACGAGGCCGTTCTGGCGCGCGGTGCCGCCATCCCACACGCGGCCCTGGCCGATCGCATCGATCTGCGCCGGGGTACGGCCGCGCGATTCGGCGACGAGGCGCACGAAACGGTCGTAGCCGTTCTCGATACTCGCCTGCAGGATCTGCTCGGTCTCCGAATTGAAGCCGCCGATGAAGTCGGGCTGGCCCGAGAGCGGGGTCGTGGTCACGCCGTCGGCGCTGACGCCGATATTGTCGGCCAGCCGCTCGAAGGTGGGAAGCACCGCGAAAATGCCGATCGAGCCGGTGATCGTCTCGGGCTCGGCAAAGATGCGGTCGGCAGGCGTGCTGACCCAGTAGCCGCCGCTCGCCGCGACATTGGCCATGCTGACCGCGACTGGAATATCCTTCGCCTTGTGGCGCAGGATCGCTTCGCGGATCATCTCCGAGGCGAGGACCGATCCGCCGGGCGAATCCACCCGCACCACCAGGCCCTTCAGGTCGTCGTCCAGCGCATCGTCGAGCAGCTTGGCGATCCGGTCGCCGCCGGCGGTGCCGGGGCCCGCATCGCCATCGACGATTTCGCCCGCGATGGTGACCACGCCGATCACGTCGCCGACCTCGTCGAAGGGATTGTCCGCCAGCCAGTTCTTCAATTCGGTATGCGCGAAGGCGCCCGGCGAAGTGTCGCCGGTATCCTCGCCCGCGATTTCCGCGACACGGGTGCCGAAGTCGGTCCAGCTGCCGAGTTCGTCGACCAGACCCGCGTCCTTCGCCGCCTCGGCGAGGTCGCCATTGGTCGAGGCGACCCACGCGGCGGGAGTCTGCGCCACACGCTCAATCTCGATCTGCGGGCGCGCCTTCTTCACGCGCGCCTGCCACTCGTCCCACAGCTCGCCATAGAGCGCCTGCGCATTCTCGCGCGCGGGTTCGGACATGGAATTGCCGAGGAAGGGTTCCACTGCGGACTTGTAGGTGCCGACCTTGAACACCCGGGCATTGACGCCGAGCTTGTCGAGCAGCTCGCCGTAGTAGAGGCGGTTGCCGCCGGTACCTGCGATGACTGCGCCACCCAGCGGGTCGAGCCAGACCTCGCTGGCGTGCGCCGCCAGACGAATGCCGTCGTCGGTATAGGCCGTGCCATAGGCGAGCACCGGCTTGTCCGCCGCGCGCACCTTGTCCAGCGCTTCGCCAACCTCGCGCAGGTGGACCGCGCCTGCGCCGAGGAAGCCGCGCAGGTCGAGCACGACCGAATTGATCCGGTCGTCCTCCGCCGCGGTTTCGAGCGCGTGGATCACCTCCTGCACGTCGTGCTCACCCGTAGGTGCCTGGGCGGAGAACAGCGCGGCGAAGGGATCGATCGGCGCGCGTTCTTCCACGATGAAGCCGTCGAGGTTCATCATCAGTGCGCCGTCCTTGATCCCCGCAGGGCCGGGCCGAGCGGTCAGGATGGCGAACAGCAACGCGAAAAACAGCAGCAGGAATAGCAGCGCCAGGCCATCCTTGATGGCGACAAGCAGCTTCCATACGTTTTTCGCGAATTCCATCTGGCCAGATCCCCGTTGGTTTTAGCTTTCCACACCTAATGGCGCGCTGGCGAAGGTGCCAGCCGAATGTACTTGAGCGGCCCATATCGCTCGACTAGTGACTTCGCCCGACCATGGCATCGGCAGGATCATCGAACGGCTCGGACCGCTTCCCCACCGGAGGGCATGCTTTTCCCCATCCCAGCCTGACCGGCATCGCGCAGCTGGAGCGGCACGAGATCCTCTACCTGCTGGCCGAGGCGGAGCAGTGGGTCGAATTCAACCGCCAGCCGGACAAGCACTGCGACCTGCTGTCGGGCATGACGATCATCAACGCCTTCTTCGAAAATTCCACGCGCACGCTGCTCAGCTTCGAGATCGCGGGCAAGCGGCTGGGCGCGGACGTGGTCAACATGCATGCCGCGCAATCGAGCGTGAAGAAGGGCGAGACGCTGCTCGACACCGCGATCACCCTGAACGCAATGCGCGCCGATGCGATCGTGATCCGCCACGGATCGAGCGGCGCAGTCGACCTGATCGACGGCAAGGTCGATTGTCCCGTATTGAACGCAGGCGACGGCAGCCACGAACATCCCACGCAAGGCTTGCTCGACGCGCTGGCGCTGCGCCACGCGCTCGACGAACGGGGTGAGGGCGCGGAGGACTTTACCGGCCTCGTCGTGACGATCTGCGGCGACATCGCACATAGCCGCGTCGCGCGTTCGAATATCCTGTGCCTGCAGGCACTGGGTGCGAGCGTGCGGGTCTGCGCGCCGCCCGCGCTGATGCCTGCGGGGATCGAGATGATGGGCGCGCGGCCCTATGTCGATTTCGACGCCGCGCTGGAGGGGGCGGACGTGGTGATGATGCTGCGGTTGCAGGCGGAGCGGATGAGTGGGCAATTCATCCCCTCCACCCGCGAATATCACCACCTCTACGGGCTGACGCAGGAACGCTTGCGTCGCGCTGCGCCCGATGCGCTGGTGATGCATCCCGGCCCGATGAACCGCGGGGTGGAGATCGACAGCGACGTGGCCGACATGCTCGACCGATCGATCATCACCCGACAGGTGGAGATGGGCGTGGCGGTGCGGATGGCGTGCCTCGACGTCCTCACCCGCCGTGCCCGCGGCCTGCCGGGCTGGGAACGCCCGCTGGGCGCGGGGCAGTGGCAGTGAGGGGTCGGCAATGAAGCAGGGCCAGCCCCTTTCCTTCGTCAATGGCAGGATCGTGACTCCGGACGGCGTCGCCGAAGACGGCGCGGTCCGGATCGTCGACGGGAGGATCGCGGCTGTCGGTACGGAAGCGGCGCAGGACGGCGACGAGACGATCGACGCGAAAGGCAAGCTGGTGGTGCCGGGGCTCGTCGATCTCGGCGTCTTCGCGGTCGACAAGCCCGCGTTCCATTTCGGCGGTATCAGCCGCGCGGCGCTGATGCCCGACCAGTCGCCGCCGCTCGATTTCCCCAGCCGCGTCAATTACATCGCGAAGAGCGGCAAGCCCGATTTCTGGGTCCATCCGCTCGCCGCCGCGACCCGCGGACTGGAGGGCACCGAGCTCGCCGAAGTGGCGTTGATGCGCGAGGCGGGCGCGCGCGGGATCGCGACCGGGCGGCGCTGGATCGCCGACAGCGGCGTGATGCTGCGCGTGCTGCGCTATGCCGCGATGCTCGATCTGGTGGTCGTCAGCCATGCCGAGGACAGCGGGCTGGCGGGCGATGCGGTCGCTACGGCGGGCGAGATGGCGACCCGGTTGGGCCTGCCGAGCGCACCTTCGGAAGCCGAAGCGCTCGCCGCAGCGCGCGATATTGCGCTGGCAGAAATGACCGGCGCGCGGCTCCATCTGCGACAGGTGACGACGGCGGGGGCGCTGGAACTGGTGCGCGCGGCCAAGGCGCGCGGCGTGTCGGTCACCTCGGGCGTGACGCCGGCGCATTTTATGCTCTCGGATCTCGCGATAGGCGATTTCCGGACCTTCGGCCGGCTCTCGCCGCCGTTGCGCAGCGAGGATGATCGCCACGCGGTCATCGCAGCCATCGCCGACGGCACGATAGACGTGATCGCGAGCGGCCACGACCCGCGCGGGCCGGAAGACAAGCGCCTGCCGTTCAGCGATGCTGAGCCGGGCATGGCGGCGGCGGAAACGCTGCTTTCTACCACGCTGACGCTGGTCCGCGACGGAGTGATCGATTTCCCGCGCATGTGCGACCTGCTGGCGGGTGCGCCCGCACGGCTGCTGGGCGTCGAAGCAGGGGAAATCCGTGAAGGCTTCGAAGGCGATATCGCGCTGGTCGATCCGGAAAAGCCGTGGGTGGTCGACCGCCGCAAAATGGAGGCGACCGCCGACAACACGCCGTTCGACGGGCAGCCGATGCAGGGCCGTGTCCTCGGCCTGTGGAAGGGTGGCGTCAGGGTAGACTGACGCCTTGCTTCAGCGGCTGGCGACGCGGCGTCCGGAATCTAGCGTGCCGGGAAGCGGCTTGCTCTCTTCCCATGCGATACATCCCTGACCGGCCTTCTTGACCGTGGCGCAAAGCGACCTGGCGCTGGTCGCGGCGAGATTGCCGGCGGAGAGGCGGTAGTAGATCTTGCCGCGCACCTTGGCGCGCGTGATCACCTGCTCGCGCCCGGCAACCTGCGGATAGCGCTCCGACAGGATGGCCCAGCCGCGCCTGGCGTCGGCCTCGCTGCCGTAGCTGCCCAGTTGGACGAGGTGCGAACCGCCTGCGAGGTCCTGCGACGAGGCAACGCGTGCCGTCGGCTTCGGCTCGGCCTTCGGGGCAGGCTGCGGGACCGCTGCCGCCACTTGCGCCACGGCACGCGGCGGGGCCTTCTGCACCACCGGACTGCTCACGACGCGCGATGCGGCGACCGCATCGTCTTCGCCGAAAGCACTGCCGAAATCGCGCGGGGCGTTGTTCGCGCCCGCAGAGTTCGCGCCGACCGAGGGGTCGAGCGGTGGCAGGCTGCGGGTAGGAGCGCGCGAGGCGAGCAGATCGACCGCCGGCAATTCGCCCGATGCTGCGACGCGAGTGTCCGCAGCCGGGCGGCCCATGTCCGCCTTCGCGCCGGCCTGGGCAAGCAATTCGCCGGTGGCCGCAGCTGCGCCGAGCGCAAGGCGCGCGGGCATTCCGTCGTCGACCTGTGGCTGTACGCCGAGCAGGTTGGCGACGCGGATGGTATATTCCTCGGGCCGCGCGGTGCGGGCCCACGACGAGATGCGCTCATCGAGTTCGTCGGGCGCGACGTCCTGTGCCGCGATGATCCGCGCGGCTGCCCACTGGCCGCCGAGCGCATGTGCATAGGCGAGGTTCTGGCGCACGCGTGCGGTGTTCTGGCCCGCGCGCAACGCATTGCTCAGCACCTGTGCGCCCATCTCCGGATTGCCGGCGAGGGCGTAGGCGAGGCCGAGATCGGACGGCGCGATGACATCGCGCCATTCGCCCAGCGTCTCGAGCGCGGCCCGCTGTTCGCCGGTCGCGATCGCTGCGAGAACGAAGCCAAGCGCGGTCTGCGGACTAACGTCGCCCAGCACCAGCGCATCGTCGAAAGCCTGGAACGCGGATACGAAACGGCCTGCAGCGAGGTAGGACGATCCGAGTTCCGCCTTGGCAGCGGGATCGGACGGCGCAGCCAGGGCCGCAGCCTCTGCCAGAGCGACCGCCTTTTCGGTCTCGCCGTCGGCGCGCGCGGCAGCGGCATCCGAGGCCGATGCGCTGCGCGAACCGCCGATCCCGCCCGCACACCCGGTAAGGGCGAGCGCGGCGGTGGCGGTGGCTGCCAGCATGGCGTGCTTGATGGTAGGACGGATCATCGCAATTATCCTTCTCGGGTTTGCCGCGACTGGACGCGGGCGACGAACTGATCGAGTTCGGGAATATCGGCCAGCATCGCGTCGAGCGCTTCGGTCACCAGCGCCTGCGCGCTGCGACCGGCCAGTGTGCAGGCCATTCGCAGTTTGAGATGGCGCTCCTGATCGAGCCGAAGGGTGAAAGCGGTCCGCTTGGCCTTCGGCTGGGGCCGCGCCGTCTCGACGGGGCGGGGGCGCGGCAGGCGGGGTGCCTTCGTGTTGATCGGAGTGACATTCTCGAATTCGTTATGGAGAGCCGCGCTTTCCGGTTCGGACTCGTCCACTGCCGTCGCGCTCGACGGGTTGGAAATGCTCGTTGCATGGCGGCCGAGCGGCGCGAAATTGTCCTCTGCCTCCTGGCTTTCCGCCCCCGGCGCGCCTGCATCCTCCGCTTGGGGAGTGATAGCGCCTGCACTCGAGGTCGAACCGCCCGCAGATTGCGCAGTGCCCTCGGGCGCATCGCCAAGGTCGTTCCAGCCGAGGTCTTCGAGCGCGTCCGGGGGTTCCGGATCGTGCGCCTGCGCGCCGTGCATCGTCCCGTCGATCATCGGCGACTGGCGACGCATGGCGGGTTTCGCGCCGCCCTTGCGGGCGAGCAGCGACGGCGACAGCGAGGCGTAATTCATGTCGCTCATTTCAGGGCTATCTATTGCGCAATGCGACGGCCGAAGCCGCCCTGGCGGGGTGGATGCGGCATGTGGAGCGAAGTGCCCGGGGCGGAAAACACCGTTCGGCGGAAATTCTTTTCGAGACGGTCGGCGACGTAATTCCACAACGCCGCGACTTCGGCAGAGGAGCGGCAATCGGGATCGATTTCCATCACCGTGCGCCCGTCGATCATCGAGGCGGCGAAATCGGTGCGATGGTGGAGCGTGACGGGCGCGACCGTGCCGTGCTGGCTCAGCGCGACGGCGGCCTCCCCGGTGATCCGCGCCTTGGGCGTCGCGGCGTTGACCACGAAGACCAGCGGCTTGGCCGCGCGTTCGCACAGGTCGACGGTGGCGCCCACGGCGCGCAGGTCGTGCGGGCTGGGGCGGGTGGGTACGACGATCAGCTCGGCGACAGAAATCACCGATTGGATCGCCATGGTGATCGCGGGCGGGGTGTCGATCACCGCCAGCTTGAAGCCCTGGCTGCGCAGGGTCTTGAGATCCATGGCGAGGCGCGCCACCGTGGTCTGCGCGAAGGCGGGATAGTCTGCCTCGCGCTCGTTCCACCAGTCCGCCAGCGATCCTTGCGGATCGATGTCGATCAGGACGACCGGGCCGGCGCCGGCGCGTTGCGCCTGCACGGAAAGGTGGCCAGACAGCGTGGTCTTTCCCGATCCGCCTTTTTGTGAAGCCAATGCCAATACCCGCACGGGCCAAGTCCCCCAGAATGAATCCTCACCATGCGCAATCACGCCCTGATAGGGCTCGATGCAGTGCAATCTTTTACAGGATACCCTTTATTTAGGGTTAAACGTCACGCCGATGGTGAGGACAGCGGAAGAGCGCTGGGGATTGGCAAAAGGCGCGCTCGATCCCCGTTTTGCGTCGCGAAACGGGGCATTTGGCACGCAGGCCGTGGCATGGCGGGACCTGCGATGGTAATTGGGCGTTAACCAGCTCGCGTTAGCGCGAGGCTGCATGATTGCGTTAGGCGTAGGAACGGGGACCACCATGACCAAGCGATACGGGCGCGATTTCGGCCTCAGGGCGGCATTTGCGGGTGTGCTCCTCACGTTTCCCGCACTGGCGCTCGCCGATGTGAACGCCGGCGTCGCCGCATGGCAGCAGGGCGATTACGCGACCGCCGTGGCGGAATGGCGCGGGCCTGCGAATGCGGGCGATGCCGATGCGCAGTTCAACATGGGCCAGGCCTACCGGCTCGGCCGCGGGGTGGAGCAGAACACCCGCCAGGCAGAGGTCTTCTATGCCAAGGCCGCGGCTCAGGGACATGCGAAGGCAGCCGACAATCTCGGCCTGCTGCTGTTCCAGAACGGGCGCCGCGAGGATGCGATGCCCTACGTCGTCGATGCCGCGCAGCGCGGCGATCCCCGCGCCCAGTACCTCCTCGGCATCGCACACTTCAACGGCGACCTTGTGGAACGCGACTGGGTGCGTGCCTATGCGCTGCTGACGCTCGCCAATTCGGCGGGGCTTCCGCAGGCGGCCAGTGCGGTGCAGCAGATGGACACGCATATCCCGCTCGACCAGCGCGAGGCCGCGCAAACGCTCGTCCCGCAACTGAAGCGCGCCGCCGATGCGCGCCGGGCAAGCCAGCTTGCGGCGGCCGATCTCGATTCCGTGCCCGATCCTGCGCCGGCCGGCCAGCCGCGTGCGATGAGCGATGCGGGGCGCATGCCTGCCCCTGCAGGCGCGATCGCGACGAGCCGCGCGCAGCGCATTCCGCGCGCCGTTCCCGAAACCCGCGTCGCGCCCTCGGTGGCCGCTGCGCAGTCCGCAATTGCCGAAGCCAGCCGCGTGACCGGGACCGAAAGCCCCGGAGATGCAGGCGTGACCTTTGCGCGTCGCTCGGCCCCGGACATGCAGCCCGGTCGGCTCGATCCAGGCCGCGTCGAAGCGCAGCCGACCACGCCGGTCGTTGCGCGCCCCGCGCCGCAGCCCCGGCCGCAACCGGAGCCCGCGCGGGCGGTCCCCGCACGCGAGGCGCGCGCCGCTTCGGAAGGAAGCGTCCAGCGCGCTATGGATGGTCCCTGGAAAGTCCAGCTCGGTGCCTTTGCGGTCGACGGCAATGCCGAACGGCTGTGGGCGCGCCTGTCCGGACGGGCCGAACTCGCCGGGGCGACCCGCGTGCTCGAGCCGGTGGGCCGGGTGACCAAGCTGCTCGCAGGCGGCTATGCCAGCCGCTCCGATGCGCAAACCGCCTGCAATGCGCTCAAGCGCAGCGGGCAGGAGTGCCTCGTCACGCGCTGAGTCACGCGCTGAGCACTTCGTCGGCGGCAACATGTTGCCCGTCAAAGACAATTCCCATGCGCGCGAGCGGGTGATAGGCATGCGTGCACAAGGGGGATTACCAGATGACCGAACCGACCGCGGCGGGAACGCCGGATCAGGACGTGCGCGTAACCGATGCGGACGAGAGGGCTGCGCCGATCTCGGCCACAGGCGGCAATCGCTTGCTCAGCCTCGATTTCACGCGTGGGATCGCCGTGATGGGTATCCTGGCGGCCAATATCGTCGCCTTCGGCCAGCCGATGATCGCCTATATGTGGCCCGACGGCTTCCTGACGCCGCATGGCGCGGCATCCGACCAGCTTTGGGTCGCCCAATTCGTGCTAATCGACGGCAAGATGCGCGGCCTGTTCACCCTGCTCTTCGGTGCGGGCATGATCCTGTTTCTCGACAAGGCGTGGGAGCGCGGACAGGGCAGGGGGCTGCAGTTCAGGCGTCTCCTATGGCTCCTCGCGTTCGGCCTGATCCATTTCTTCTTCATCTGGCGCGGTGACATTCTGACGCTCTACGCCATGTGCGGGATATTCTGCCTGCTGTTCGTGAAATGGCGGCCGAAGACGCAACTGGGCGTCGGCATCACCTTCTATCTCGTCGGCGCGGGGCTTTTCAGCGCGATCTCGGGCTTCTTCTACTGGGTGATGGAAGCCGGCGGGGCAAAGGCGATGGCGAGCCAGGGCGCGCAGACCGGCGGCCCGTCGACCCCCGCCGAAGTTCGCGGGGAATTCGCCACGATGAAGACGCAGGGTCTGGATACCGCACAGGCCGAAACGCCGCTGATCCAGTCGGGCGACTACTTCGGCTGGGTCCACTACAACCTGACCGAGCACTGGGCCGAGCCATTGAGCGGGATTCTGATCTTCGGGTTCGAGACGATCCCGCTGATCCTGATCGGCATGGCGCTGTATCGTTTCGGACTGTTCGACGGTCGACTGAGCGCCAAGAAACAGGCGATCTGGGGTGCTATGGGCGTGGCTGTCGGCCTTGCCGGTTCGCTCGCGATCGGCCTTTGGACGCTGGAGCGGGACCTCAGCTTCTACGCCACTTTCCTTAGCTTTGTGGGCACGAGCACCTTCGTGCGCCTGCCCTTCGTGATCGGCCTCGCCGCGCTTCTCGCGCTGATAGGCCCGAAGGCGACCGGCTGGCTCGGATCGAGAGTGAGCGCGGCGGGACGCATGGCGTTCTCCAACTATCTGGGCACCTCAATCCTGATGCTGCTGGTGTTCCATGGTTTCGCGCTCGGCCTGTATGGCGAACTGACCCGCCCGCAGCTCTACATCGTCGTGGGCGTGACGTGGATCATCATGCTGGCGTGGTCGAAGGCCTGGCTCACGGTGTTCCGCTTCGGCCCGCTCGAATGGCTGTGGCGCTGCCTGACCTACGGCAAGCTGTTCGCGATCCGGAGAGAGCGCGGCGCCTAGTGAGAAGGGCAGCGCTCGCGATCGGCCTCGCGGCCCTGCTTGCCGGGTGTTCGCAGCCTGTCGGCAGGCATGACATTCCGGGCGGGTACACTGGAACCCTTACGGACGGGCAGGCCTATCGGCTCGAGATGAGCGAGGATTTGGACTATCGCTTCTGCCGTCCGGACGACACGCAATGCGCCGATCCCGAGCATCTCGGCAGCTATCAGGTCGTGCGGCTGGGCGCCAAGTCGATCGTCAGGTTCCCGCTGCTTTGCATCACCCCCGATGGGGCCTGCGCGACCTACGAGGCCAATGCGAGGCGGACCGGCGGCGGTTCGGTCGAGCTCGATTTGGTCGACGCGTCGGGCACAAGTCACGTCTTCGTGAAGGACCTCTAGGCAGCCTTGGGGAGCGGCGGGTGTGACGCTGGGTACTTTCCTCTTGTTTGTGAGAACAAGTCGCATTAACAATGGCCTTGCGAGTCGTTCTCAGGAGGTCTCCACCCGCAATGTACGTCTGCATTTGCAATGCCATTCGCGAAACCGAGCTGCGGCGTGCCGCACGGCATTGTTCGGGCGATGCGGAAGCCTGCTACGCGATGCTCGGCAAGCGTCCGCAATGCGGGTCGTGCCTGTGCGATGCCGACGATATCGTGTTCGAGGAACGCGAGCTGGGCTACACTTCCGCTGCGGCCTAGTATCGTTCTCAAGAGAAACGCGCCATTGAGAGGCGCTTGCAAAAGCCCGGAATTCCGGGCTTTTTTCTTGTCCGGCTCTTGCGCAAGAAGCGTCTCGCCGTCATGACCGTCGGCAACAGGCGGACACAGGAGCACGGGCCATGAAGGGCGACGCCAAGGTCATCGAATATCTCAACCAGGCGCTCACGAACGAGCTGACCGCGATCAACCAGTACTGGCTGCACTACCGCGTGCTCGCCGACTGGGGCGTGACCAAGCTGGCCGAGTACGAGCGGCACGAATCGATCGACGAGATGAAGCACGCCGACTGGCTGGCGGAGAGGATCCTGTTTCTGGGCGGGCTCCCCAACTTCCAGGCGATCCACAAGCTGAAGGTGGGCGAGACGGTCGAGGAAATCCTCAAGGCCGATCTCGCGATCGAGATGGAGGCGATCCCGCTGCTCAAGGATGCGGCGGAATACTGCCAGGAAGTGAAGGACTACACCTCGGGCCAACTGTTCGAGAATATTCTGCGCAGCGAGGAAGAGCACGTCGATTTCCTCGAAACCCAGTTCGACATGATCGAACGGATGGGCCTGCACAACTACGTCCAGCTGCAAAGCCATCCGGCGGGCGAGGGCGAGACCGACGCCAGCGCGCCCTAGCGCGCTCCCGCCCATCGCCGGGGCCTATCGCGGGCGCCTATTGCCGACGCTTGTCCGAAACCCTGCTGGCCGGGCCTTTCGCGGCGATCGCCGTCTCGCGGAAAAAGAAGGCGAGGCCGGTAATCAGCAGCGCCATCGTCGCCACCCACAGGATCGCGATCAGGGTGCCGATCTTGAAACTGATCGAGGCGGACACGAAGAGCGCCGCGATCAGCACGCTGATGAGGCCCGCAGCCGCAGTCGAGAACATGACCGCGCGCTGCGCGATGCCCCGGCGGCGTTCCAGCCACGCGAGTTCATCCCCGCATGGCTCCTCGGGCTTGTCTTCGAAGCGGGCTTCGAGCCGTTCGATGCGGTTAGCCACCCACGTCAGCCGCGACATCATCACATTCATGATCGATCCGATGCCGACCAGCAGGAAGGCCGGAGCCAGGCTGAATTGCAGCATGTGCAGAACGCGCGGGGTGCTCGAGGTCTTCTCGAGCAGGTCGAGCGCCGCCTGAGGAGCGCCTACGACGAGGACAAGGTCGATCATTGCTCGCTCGCGTAAGGGTTCTTCGAGGTCTTGAGCACGACGCGCACCGGCACCGCGCCGAAGCCCAGTTCGCGGCGGATGCCGTTCACCAGATAACGCTCGTAAGAGGTCGGCAGCATGTCGAGCCGCGTCCCGAAGACAACGAAGCGCGGCGGGCGCGTGCCCGCCTGCGTGATGTAGCGCAGCTTGATCCGCTTGCCGCCAGGCGCGGGCGGCGGGTTCGCCTCCAGCGCATCGTCGAACCAGCGGTTGAGCGCCGAGGTGGAGACGCGCTTGCT
Organism: Alteriqipengyuania lutimaris; assembly: GCF_003363135.1. Lineage (NCBI taxonomy): Bacteria > Pseudomonadati > Pseudomonadota > Alphaproteobacteria > Sphingomonadales > Erythrobacteraceae > Alteriqipengyuania > Alteriqipengyuania lutimaris. The sequence continues at coordinate 1,592,856 of NZ_QRBB01000001.1, forward strand.
CCACGCCTCGCGCAGTTCGAATGCGGCGCTCAGCAGCGGGTCGATCCCCTTGCCGGTCTTCGCGCTCACGGCGAGGACGGGCAGGCCTTTTACCTGCGCCAGCCCTTCGTCGAGCGCGCCGCGAATGCCGTTGAACAGCTTGCTCGGCTCTTGCGCGACATCCCACTTGTTGATTGCGATCATCAGCGCGCGCCCTTCTTCGAGCGCGAGGCTGGCGATCTTGAGGTCCTGGTGTTCCAGCCCCTGCGTCGCATCGAGCAGGAGCACCACGACTTCGGCGAAATCGACCGCGCGGCGGGCGTCCGCGACGGAGAGCTTCTCCAGCTTTTCGACCACGTTGCGCTTCTTGCGCATGCCTGCGGTGTCGATCAGGCGGATCTCGCGGGTGTCGCCGCTCTGCGGGTCGGTCCACTCCCAGTCGATCGCGATCGAATCGCGGGTGATCCCGGCCTCGGGCCCGGTCAGCAGGCGGTCCTCGCCCAGCATCCGGTTGATGAGGGTCGATTTGCCCGCATTGGGGCGGCCCACGATGGCGAGCTTCAGGGGCCCGCGAAGTAGCCCGTCGTCGTCCTCGTCCTCTTCGATCTCTTCGGCATCGGCGGCATCGGCCGCGTCGCTCTTCTCGCCGATGATCGGCCAGAGCGCCTCGAACAGGTCGGCGGTGCCTTCGCCATGTTCGGCCGAAATGCCGAGCGGGTCGCCCAGGCCCAGGGCATAGGATTCGAAGATCCCCGCATCGCCGCTGCGCCCTTCGGCCTTGTTGGCGACGAGGATGACCGGCACGTCCGCAGCGCGCAGCCAGTTGGCGATTTCCGTGTCGAGCGGGGTCAGGCCAGCGCGCGCATCGATCACGAATAGTACCGCGTCGGCATCCTCGATGCTGACCTCGGTCTGGATCCGCATGCGGCCGGGCAGGGTGCTCGGGTCCTCGTCTTCCCAGCCGGCGGTATCGACGACGGTGAAGCGCATCCCGGCCAGCGTGACATCGCCGAAGCGCCGGTCGCGGGTGACGCCGGGCTGGTCGTCGACCAGCGCCAGGCGCTTGCCCACGAGCCGGTTGAACAGCGTGGACTTGCCCACATTGGGGCGACCGATGATGATGACGCGGGGAAGCATGATGTGTCGCCAAGTGGCGTTTCGCACCGCGATTGGCAAGCGCGGCGCATATGTAACAAAGTATGGTTGATTTGCGTTAACCAAACTTGAGAGGCCGATTTAAAGAGGCGACCGGCAAAAACTTGCCGCATGATCCCTCGCCCCCGAACCTTTCTCGCCCCCCTGCTAGCAGCGACAGCAAGTATCGGAATATGCGGCGCTTCCTATGCGCAGGTTCATGCATTGCCGATGGCCAATGCCGCCATGAGCGGCCAGGAATTGCCGCCTTACCTGCAATGCGTGCCCTATGCCCGCGAGGTGTCGGGAATCGATATCTATGGCGATGCGCATACGTGGTGGGAACAGGCGGCCGGCCGGTTCGAGCGGGGCGCCACCCCGCGCGAGGGCGCGGTCATGGCTTTTGTCCCGACCGGCAACATGCCGCTGGGCCACGTGGCGGCGGTTGCCCGGGTGATCGATTCGCGCACCGTTCTGCTCGACCATGCGAACTGGTCGCCGATCGACGGGCGGCGCGGCCAGATCGAACGCAATGTGAAGGCGGTCGACGTCTCGCCGAACAACGACTGGAGCGAGGTGCGTGTATGGTACCATCCCCTTCAGGCGCTGGGGACCACGGCTTGGCCGGTCCACGGCTTCATCTATTCCGACGGAACCCCGCGGGCGCAGCCACGCCAGCAGTTCGCCCGCGCGACCCCGCAACCGACCCGCGCCGAACCGTCGAAGACGTTCCTGGCAGCCTTCGCGTCCACCCCGGAACGTTCGACCGCGCCCCAACGCGTGGCACCGCAGCGCAGGGCCACGGCGCCGCGCATAGCATACGAAACCGCGCGGCCTCTGCAGCCGCGACCTGCTTCGGATAGCGGTGATCGGGAAGTCGTCCGGCGCGCGGTCGCGCTGTACGACTGATCGGCGTCAGCCCTCGGCCTTGGCGACGGGGGCGTCTTCGCCCAGATCCTCGAACCAGGCTTCGACCGGCCCATTGAGCTTCAGCGTCAGCGGCTGGCCGTTGCGGTCCATCGTCCGCCCGGCCTGAACCCGCACCCACCCCTCGGTGATCGAATATTCCTCGATATCGGTGCGCTGGCGGCCCTTGAAGCGGATGCCGACGCCGCGTTGGAGCACTTCCTGATTGAAATGCGGGCTGCGCGGATTGACCGACAGTTCCATTGGCGGAAGGTCTGCGCCTTTCGCGGCGGCTTCGGGCGCCTCTGCGGGCGTGTTCTCAGGGGTTTCGTCAGTCATGACGCAGGCCGATAGCCAGCGCTACGTCACCTGACAATACGGGCCAGACAAATGGGTGTGGCGCGATGGCCAGGAATGGCCTTCGGGCGATCAGTCGGGCGCCAGATTGGCTGCGTAGAGCGAGAATTGGCGGGTATTGGGCGCCTTGAGACCTGCATCGCGGCGTTCGCGATCGATCTCGCTCGTCCACGAATTGCGCACGAGGAGGGGATTGCCGCCGGGGCCATCCTTCTCCAGCTCCTTCGACGACAGGCGCCCGTTGGCTGGATTGACCAGCGGAATCCTGAGTTTTCCTAAGATGTCGATCGTTTTCGTCATATTGCTTCCGTCCGATTTTGACGCTTATATTACATTTTGAAGTCTTAACGTAACGAAAATGTCACAATCAAGAGGGGAATGCGGTTCTGCGCTGTTTTCGGCCCGGAGGGGCGCGGCGCTTGCCCTTTGCTTCGGGACGCTCTAGATGCGCCGGTCTGTCGTGGATGACAGCCGTCGTCCGCGCGTCCTCGTTCGGATTGCGGGCGTGGCGGAACTGGTAGACGCGCTTGGTTTAGGTCCAAGTATCGCAAGATGTGGGGGTTCGAGTCCCTTCGCCCGCACCAGGTCCGGCACTTCCAGCGATCAGCAACCTTAACCGGAAAGCACGTAAGACCACTCCATGCAGATTACCGAGACCACCAATGAGGGCCTCAAGCGCGCCTACCGCATCACGATCCCCGCGAGCGAGATCGACGAGAAGATCAAGGCCGAGGTAAAGCGGATCGCGCCGCAAGTGCGCATGCCGGGCTTCCGTCCGGGCAAGGTGCCTGCCAACCTCGTGCGCAAGATGCACGGCGAACAGCTGCATGCGCAGGTGGTCAACGACACCATCCAGTCCTCGGTCGACGAACTGATCAAGGAAAAGGGCGTGCGCCCCGCAATGCAGCCGGCGATCGCGCTGGATGACGATTACGAGGAAGGCAAGGACGCCGACATCGACGTCACGCTCGAAATCCTGCCCGAGATCGACGCGCCCGACACCGACGGCATCAAGCTCGAGAAGCTGGTCGTCCCGGTGGACCAGAGCGCGATCGACGAGACGCTGCAGCGCATCGCCGACCAGAACAAGACGTATGTCGATGCTGCCAAGACCAAGAAGGCGGCCGATGGCGACCAGGTCATCATCGATTTCGTCGGCTCGATCGACGGGACCGAGTTCGAAGGCGGCAAGGCCGAGGACGCCCCGCTGGTGATCGGCTCGGGGACCTTCATCCCCGGCTTCGAAGACCAGCTTAAGGGCGTGAAGACGGGCGACGAGAAGACCGTGAAGGTCACCTTCCCTGAAGATTATCAGGCCGAGCATCTTGCCGGCAAGGACGCCGAATTCGCGGTCACGGTGAAGGCCGTGAAGACGCCGAAGGACAGCGAGATCGACGACGATTTCGCCAAGTCGCTGGGCCTCGAAAGCGCGGACAAGCTGCGTGAGCTGGTCAAGGCGCAGATGGAGCAGGAAACTGCCGGCCTCACCCGCACGCAGATGAAGCGCCAGCTGCTCGACACCCTGGCCGCGGGCCACGACTTTCCCGTGCCGGAGAAGATGGTCGATGCCGAGTTCGAACAGATCTGGCAGCAGCTGACGCAGGAAGCGGAGCGCGAGGAAGATCCCGATGCCGCGCTCAAGGAAATCGAGGGCGAGCGCGAGGATTACCGCCGCATTGCCGAGCGCCGCGTGCGGCTTGGCCTGCTGCTGTCCGAGATCGGCCAGTCCAACAACGTGCAGATCACGTCGCAGGAAATGTCGATGCTGATGCAGCAGGCTGCGCAGCAGTACCGCCCGGAAGACCGCGATCGGTTCATGCAGTTCATCCAGAACGATCCGATGGCCGCCGCGCAGCTCCGCGCGCCGCTCTATGAGGACAAGGTCGTCGATTTCCTGTTCGACAAGGCCGAAATCGAAGAGCGCGAAGTGACCCGCGAAGAGCTGGAAGCCGCGATCGAAGCCGAAGAGAGCACCGAGGCGGAAGCCGCCAAGGCGAAGAAGGCCCCGGCCAAGAAGAAGGCGCCCGCGAAAAAGCCCGCCGCCAAGAAGGCTCCGGCCAAGAAGGCGGACGACGCCAAGGCGGACGACAAGGCCGAAGACAAGAAGCCTGCCGCGAAGAAGGCACCCGCCAAGAAGCCTGCCGCGAAGAAGGCTCCTGCCAAGTCTGCGAGCGACGATAAGGCCGAAGACAAGAAGCCTGCGGCCAAGAAGGCCCCGGCGAAGAAGCCTGCCGCCAAGAAGGCACCTGCCAAGAAGCCGGCAGCCAAGAAGGATTGATCCGGGCTGCGATCGGCTCGATCATAGAGAACCGAAAGGGGCGATCGGTACGAACCGGTTGCCCTTTTTCGTTGGCCCCTTTCTCGTTAGCCAAGACTTCCCGCTATTCGGCCGGGTCGCCCGCGTCGGTCATCCAGCGTCCGAAATCGACCGTGGGAAGCGTTGCGGTTCGCGCGCGTTCGTAGGCCGCACCTGCTTTCAGCACCTCCCAGTCCTGCCACTTGCCTCCGATGATCGACAGGCCCACGGGCAGGTCCTCGATGCCGCCCATCGGAACGGTGAGGTGCGGATAGCCCGCGATCGCGGCGGGTGAGCCGAAGCCCACGCTGCCGTTGAAATTGTCGCCATTGACGAGGTCGCTCATCCAGGCGGGCCCGCGCGTCGGGGCGACGAGGAAGGCAACGTCGTTCTCGGCCATCAGCCGGTCGATGGTGAGCTCGCCTGCTAGGTGGACGGCGTTCTCGCGCGCGGCTTCGTAGGCGGCGCGATCGGTGGTGCCCTCCGCCAGTTCGAAAATATCCTGCCCGAACCAGCGCAGTTCGGCCTCGGCATTCGCTTCGTTGAAGGCGATGAGGTCGGCGAGGCTGCGGGGCGTGTCGCGGCCCTCGATCTCGGGGATCGAGGCGAGATACTTGTCCATTCCCTCGCGCAGCTCGAACAGCAGCACCTGGAAACTGTCGCGGCCCATTTCCTCGTTCGGTTCGAACTCGATATCGACCAGCTCCGCCCCCGCCGCCTCCATGTCGGCGAGTGCGGCATCGAAGACTGCGCGCAGGTCGGCACGGTTGCCCGCCTGGTTGCGCATGACGCCGATGCGCACGCCCTTGAGCGAGGCATCGCCGAGGCCTTCGGCGAAATCGCGCGCGTAGGTATCCGCCTCGGCGGTCGCCGGGTCGGCGGGATCGCTCCCAGCAAGCGCGCTCAGCAGCATGGCGGCATCGCGCACGCTCGTTGCCATCGGCCCGGCGGTGTCCTGCGTGCTGGAGATCGGCACCACGTGCGTGCGGCTGATCATGCCCACGGTCGGCTTGAAGCCGACCACGCCATTGATGCTGGCGGGGCAGGTGATCGATCCGTTGGTCTCGGTGCCTATGGCGGCCCACGCGAAGCCCGCGGCAACCGCTGCCGCGCTGCCCGAGGACGACCCGCAGGTATTGCGGTCGATCGCATGGGGATTGCGGGTGAGGCCGCCCACCGCGCTCCACCCGCTGGTCGAGTTGAAATCGCGGATATTGGCCCATTCGGACAGGTTCGTCTTGCCCAGCACCACGCCGCCCGCCGCGCGCAGGTTGGCGATCATCGGCGCATCGCGACCGGTCATGTTGCCTGTGAGCGCAAGGCTGCCGGCGGTGGTCGGAAACTCGCGGGTCTCGATATTGTCCTTGACCAGCACCGTGCTGCCCCAGAGTGGACCACGCGCTTCTCTTACTTCTCGCCGGGTTTCGTCGAAGTCCTTGGCGACCATGACTGCGTTCAACGTCTCGTCGTATCGCCCGATGCGGTAAAGGTTGGCTTCCGCATCGAGGACCTGCCGCGGGGGTATTTGCTCGATTACGCGAACCGGGCCTGGGCGTATTTCGCTATCCTGCGCGCTGGCTGGAGTAGAGGCGAGGGCGACCGCCGCTGAGGCGAGCAAAATGCTAGTTTTCATGGGGCGCGAAGCTGCGTCAGCGCCGCGCCCCAGTCAATTGCCCTTGCGGTCTTACCCGAAGGTCACGTCCTTCGCGCTGTCGATCACCGTACCGAGGATGCCGTAATCCTTGGCTTCCTTGGTGTTCATCCAGAAATCGCGATCGATGTCCTTCAGCACCTTCTCGTGCGTCTGGCCGGTCGCATCGGCGATCTTCTGCGCGATGCGTTCGCGCATCTTGACGATTTCCTGCGCCTGGATGGCGATGTCGCTCGCCGGGCCGCGCGCACCGCCGGAGGGCTGGTGGATCAGGAAGCGCGTGTTGGGCAGGCAGAAACGGCGCTCTGCCGGAACGCTCAGGAAGATGTGCGTCGCGATGCTGGCGACCCAGCCGGTGCCGATCATGGCGACGGGCGAGGCGATGAAGCTGATCAGATCGTGGATCGTGTCGCCCGATTCGACATGGCCGCCCGGCGAATTGACGATGACCCTGATGGGCTCGTTGCTGACATGGTCGAGATAGAGCAGCTGCATCGAGATGCGCTCCGCCATCTTCTGGTCGACGCCGCCGAAAATCAGCACGGTGCGCGCGTCGAGGAACTTGTTCATCATCGCCGCGCCGGCGTTGGAGATGTCCTTGTCCTGCTCCTCTTCGTCGTCGGAGCGGAAGGGAAGGGGGGCGTTGGGCATCGACATAAATCAGGCTCCTTCGGCGCATCGCCTTTACGAATTGGGCATCGCGCATGTTGTTGCGGCACAACTGGCGTGGGCGGGCTTTCCATTCAAGCCTTGATGATGAAAGGATGACACCAGATATAGGCGCCGAAGAGACATAAGGACCTTTCATGCAATTCGACGAATCCGGCTATTTCCGCGATCCCGCCACCGGCGCCTTGGTGCCCGTCGTGGTCGAACAGACCAGCCGTGGCGAGCGCAGCTTCGATATTTTCAGCCGCCTGCTGCGTGAACGCATCGTGTTCATCACCGGGCCGGTAGAGGATGGCATGGCCAGCCTCGCGGTGGCGCAGCTGCTGTTCCTCGAATCCGAGAACCCGTCCAAGCCGATCAGCATGTACATCAACTCGCCCGGCGGGGTGGTGACGGCCGGCATGGCGATCCACGATACGATGCAGTACATCCAGCCGCGCATTTCGACGGTGTGCGTCGGCCAGGCGGCTTCGATGGGCAGCTTCCTGCTGGCCGCGGGCGAGCCGGGGATGCGGATTGCGCTGCCCAACGCGCGGATCATGGTCCACCAGCCTTCGGGCGGGGCGCAGGGGATGGCCTCGGATATCGAGATCCAGGCGCGCGAGATCCTGCGCATCCGCAAGAACATGAACGAGCTTTATGCCAAATATACCGGCAAGGCGCTGTCCGACATCGAGGAAGCGATGGATCGCGACACATTCCTCGCTGCCGACGAGGCGATGAAGTTCGGAATCGTGGACAAGGTCTTCGAAACCCGGCCACACGGCGACTCCGGCAGTGACTCGGCCGACGAAGAGAGCGGTTCGGGCGGCGCGCCGGACTGATGCCGGCAGGCCCGGCGGCGATGTCGCCGGGCATCAGGTTTCTGAAATCGCTGGCACAAATGTGCTCGGGGATTCTTCGAAGGGCACTCTTCAGCCCTTCGCAAGATGATCCGTGCGATAGAGCCATCGGTTGCAATGACGCGCGCGAAAGTTACATTCGGTAGGTTCCCGCCCATGCGGGGATTCGAGGATTGAAAAGGTTATGAGCAAATTGAGCGGAACGGATAGCAAGAGCACGCTGTATTGCAGCTTCTGCGGCAAATCGCAGCACGAGGTGCGCAAGCTGATCGCCGGGCCGACCGTCTTCATCTGCGATGAGTGTGTCGAGCTGTGCAACGACATCATTCGCGAAGAGACCAAGGCGGGCCTGACCGGGCGCAAGGAAGGCGAAGTGCCTTCGCCGTCGGAGATCTGCGCCACGCTCAACGATTACGTGATCGGGCAGGAACGCGCCAAGCGCGTGCTCTCGGTCGCCGTGCACAACCACTACAAGCGGCTGAAGCATGCGGGCAAGCAGGACGGGGTGGAACTCGCCAAGTCCAACATCCTGCTCGTCGGGCCGACGGGTTCGGGCAAGACCCTGCTCGCGCAGACGTTGGCGCGCACCTTCGACGTGCCCTTCACGATGGCCGATGCGACCACGCTGACCGAAGCGGGCTACGTGGGCGAGGATGTCGAGAACATCATCCTCAAGCTGCTCCAGGCCTCGGACTACAATGTCGAGAAGGCGCAGCACGGGATCGTCTATATCGACGAGATCGACAAGATCACGCGCAAGGCGGAAAACCCCTCGATCACCCGCGACGTGTCGGGCGAGGGCGTGCAGCAGGCGCTGCTCAAGCTGATGGAAGGCACCACGGCCAGCGTGCCCCCGCAGGGCGGGCGCAAGCACCCGCAGCAGGAGTTCCTGCAGGTGGACACGACCAACATCCTGTTCATCTGCGGCGGTGCCTTCGCCGGGCTGGACAAGATCATTGCCGACCGGTTGCAGAAGCGCTCGATCGGCTTCGGCGCGCATGTCGCCGACCCGGACAAGCGCCGGATCGGCGAACTGCTCGAAAAGAGCGAGCCGGAAGATCTGCTCAAGTTCGGGCTGATCCCCGAATTCGTCGGCCGCCTGCCGGTGATCGCCTCGCTGCACGACCTCGACGTCGATGCGCTGGTGACGATCCTGCAGGAGCCCAAGAACGCCATCGTCAAGCAGTACGCCAAGCTGTTCGAGCTCGAAGGCGTCGACCTGACCTTCAACGACGAAGCGCTGCGGGCGATCGCCGAGCGTGCGATCAAGCGCAAGACGGGCGCGCGTGGCCTGCGTTCGATCGTCGAGGGCCTGCTGCTCGACACGATGTACGACCTGCCCGATCTGGAAGGCTGCAACGAGGTCGTGATCGACAAGGAGGTCGTCGAAGGCCGCAAGGAACCGGTCCGCGTGTTCGACGGCGAGGGCAGCAAGCGGGCGTCCGACGCGGCCTGATCCGCATCGCCGAGGGGGCGCGGCGATGGCTTAGGCCATCATCGCGCCGCCCGGCAGCCCCCGCGACCCGCTCGCCTTTTCCGAAACCGACTGGACATCCGCGCCGAGCGCTCGTCTCTCCGACGCCACCCGCGTGTGCGGCTGCTGCCCGTCGGATACCTTCCCGGCGAACGAAAAACCCCGCCCGGCAGGAGGGGAGCCGAGCGGGGTCCGTGATGCGACGCCGGAGCTGGGTGCGGGGTGGATGAGCCCGGCGCCGCAAGGGGAAAGAAATCAGTTCGGCAGGAAGACGCCGTCGGTGACATGGATCACGCCGTTCGACACATCGACATCGGCCTGCGTGACCGCCGTGGTGCGGCCTGCGCCGTCGGTGATGACGATCGTTTCGCCCGCAAGCCGTGCGGTCAGTTCGCCGCCGCCGAGCGTTTCGATCGTGTAGCTGCCGCCGTGCTGCTCGATAAGGCCGGTCAGCGTCGCCGCATCCACATCGCCCGACACCACATTATAGGTCAGGATATTGGTCAGCGTGCCCTTATTGGCCGGCTGGACGAGCGTTTCGACCGTGCCCGCGGGCAGCTTGGCAAAGGCGGTGTCGGTCGGCGCGAAAACGGTGAAGGGACCGGGGCCCGAAAGCGTCTCGGCGAGGCCGGCTGCCTGAACTGCCGCGACGAGCGTGTTGTGGACGCCCGTGCTCTGGGCGGCCTGCACAACGTTGGGCTGGCTCATCTCCTTGTGATGGTCCGCGAGCGCCGGACTGGCGCCTGCGAGGCCGAGCCCCGTGGTCAGGGCAACGGCGGCGAAAAGGGCGGTGGTGATCTTGCTGTTCTTACGCATCGCTCGAAATCTCCTTGATGCTCGCAAGCCCCTCCCTCGCTTGCGTCGTAGTTACGCAGGCCACCGGCGTGCGGATGCATTTTCGAGTGAATTTTTTGCGCGCCGCGCTGCGGCCGCCGGATACACCCGCAATATCGCGGGCCAGTGCAGCCTAGATCGCGGCGAACGCACCTTCAGCAACGACCGGCCCGGCGGGCTGCTCGGGCGGCTTGCCCCCCAGCGGCTCGCGGGTCAGCACCATTTGCGAGCCGTCGTGAATCATCGCGGCAAGCGCGGGGTCGAGAGGGACCCGCCGTTGCTCGCCCGGCGCGACGACGCCGAGCGAGCGCACCTGTGCTCCTTCGCCCGGCGGCACCAGCCACAGCTCGTGATCGTGGATGCCATCGGCGCTGAGGCCGTCGGCAGCGACGAGCAACTCGGCGCGATCGGGCAGGTAGGTGACGCCGATGCGCAGCGGCGTGTCGGCGATCGGGATCGAGGCGACCAGCGGCGGCTGCGATGCGGCGATCGAGTTGGGCGCATCGCCCGTCGCCGGGTCGTCGGCCGGGCCAAGCGGCACGAAGAGCAGTGTGAGCGCGGCGATCGCGGCGACCGCGCTCCCGGCTGCGATCCGCTGCCACAGCACCACACGGCGCTGCATCGCGACGACGGGGCTGACCTGCTCGCTCTGCTCCTCGACCTCGCGTGCGATGCGATCCCACAGATGGTCGGAGGGCGCGGCCGCGCCCGCATCGTCGAGCATCGGGGCAAGGCGCTGTTCCCATTGCGCGGCAAGCCCCGCAAAGGCCGGCTCGCGCGCCAGCCGCCCGCGCGTGGCGAGCAGCGCCTCGCCTTCCAGCAGGCCCATGGCGTATTCTGCCGCGAGCCGCTCGTCCCCATCCAGCTGCGGGCCGGGGCGGTTCGGATCGGTGTGATCGGACGCGCTCATTCGCCGCGCTCCATGCATTCGCGCAGGCGATAGAGCCCGCGTCTTATCCAGCTTTTCATCGTGCCGAGCGGCACGCCCTCGCGCTCCGCCATCTCCGCATAGGTGCGCCCTTCGAGAAAGGCGGTGCGGATTGCGCTGCGCTGCGGCTCGTCCAGCGCGTCGAGGCAGGCGTGGACGCGCGATGTGCGTTCTTCGTCGATCAGCATCGCCTCCGCGCCCGGCCCTCCATCGGCCAGCGCCGCAGCCTCGTCGACCGGCACGGCGCCGCGCCGTACCTTGCCGGTGCGCAGGCGATCTACCGAGCGGTTGCGCGCGAAAGTGGCCAGCCACGCGATCGGGCTGGCGCGCTTCCCGTCGTAGCGTGCGGCATTGCGCCAGAGAGAGATATATACGTCCTGCAAGGCGTCTTCGGCTTCTTTCCTGTCCCCCAAGATACGGTAGCAGATGCCGAAAAGCTTCACATTGGTGAGGCGGTACACCTCTTCGAGCGCGCGGCGATCGCCCTTCGCCATGCGCAGCATCGCGGCGTTCAGTGCCTCGCGGGCTTCGGGGCTGGAGGGTGTCATCCCTCAGCAGCCGCTGCCACAGTCGCGTTTCTGTTCGATCTGAAGCGTGGCATGGCCGATATTGTGATCGTGCTCGAGCCTGTGCGCAATATGCGCCAGGAATTCATCACCCGGATGGCCCGCGGGCATCACCAGGTGCGCGGTCAGCGCGGTTTCGGTGGTCGACATTGGCCAGATGTGCAGGTCGTGAACCTCGGTGACGCCCGGCTCCTTCTCCAGTGTCGCGCGCACCGCGCTCTCGTCGATCCCCTCGGGCACGCCCAGCAGGCCGAGTTTCAGGCTGTCGCGCGCGAGGCCCCAGGTGCCCCAGCCGATCACCGCCAGGATGACCAGGCTGGTGACCGGGTCGAGCCAGATCGCGCCGGTCAGCAGGATCGCCGCGCCCGCGACCACCACGCCGACCGATACCAGCGCGTCGGCCGCCATGTGGAGGAAGGCGCCGCGAATGTTGAGATCGTCCTTCCTGCCCTTGAGGAAGAGCAGCGCGGTGGCGGTGTTGATGACGATGCCGACTCCCGCGACCCAGATCATGGTCCAGCCCTCTGGCTCCACGGGATCGAGCAGGCGGTCGATCGTCTCGAACAAGATCGCGCCGATCGCGACCATCAGCAGCGCCGCATTGGCCAGCGCGGCAAGGATCGTGCTGCTCTTCAGCCCATAGGTGAAGCGGGCGCTGGGCGGACGCTTGGCCGCCGCGCTTGCGCCCCAGGCGATCAGCAGGCCGAGCACGTCGGACAGGTTGTGGCCCGCATCCGCGACCAGCGCCATCGACCCGGAGAGGTAGCCGAAACTCGCCTCGACCACGACGAACACGGTGTTGAGCGCGACGCCTATGGCAAAGGCGCGCCCGAAATCGGCCGGAGCGTGGCTGTGGCCATGCCCATGCGCGTGATCGTGCGAGTGATCGTGACCCATCGATCGGTTGCCCTTTGCCGTCTGGCTGCGTTCTCCAGCGGGGAACTAGGGATGCAGCCCATTCTTGCGCAAGAAAAATCTCGTAAATTCAGCCAGATATGGAATATCATTCGAAATCTTCGAGTGACTCAGATCACCTGTCCGGCGCTTCAAGTCGCTGAATAGACCTCGCTATTTGTCGGGATTGGGGAGCGAACAGCCTGACAGTGTCCCGCGTGGTTCCTGCTCGAGCCGCCGCTCCAGTGCTGCGAGCCGCTGGGCTGCGAGCGAAAGCCCCGTCTCGCGCGGACCCGTATCGAGCGGTACGGTGCGCCCGGACGTGCCGTTGCCCACGGGCGGCTGATAGACCCAGATGGTGCCGCCGCTATTCGCCGCCGCTCTGCGATAGAGCGCGCGGGCCTTGTCGGGATCGCAGGAAACGCCGCGTCCTTCCTCGAAGCGCACGCCGAGCTCCAGCTGCGCCTGCTTGTTCCCTGTGCTGGCAAGCCGTGCCACCTGGCCGAGCGGCAGGCTGGCGAGAGACTGGCGGTTGCCAAGGAGTGCCGTGCGCAGAGTGTTCGAAGCCTCGATACAGGCGTCGGACCGCGCGTCTGCATTCCTGCACGCGAGATCGTACAGGTTCATGGCGACGGCCAAACGTTGCAGGTCGTTCTGCGGGAGCATGGCGGCATTCGCGGTCGCATCGAAGGGCACACCCATATAGGCAGTCGGCGCTGCGCAGGCCGACAGGGCGATGGCGATCCCGGCGATGGCGATCGCGGGCTTGCGCTGGGGCGCGGTGCGGGACGCAAAGCGCATCTGCCCTCCTACGGATTACTCATAGACGCACGCATCGAGCCCTTCGCGCGCCATGGTATCGACCGCGCGCGCCATCCGGTCGCCGTGGCGGCGCAGCCAGCCCTGCGGGTTCTTGACCTCGCGTTTCTTGGGGCTGGGCAGGGCGACCGCCATGCGCGCGGCCTCCGAATTGCTCAGCCGGTCCGCCCCGTGACCGAAATAGCGCAGCGATCCCGCCTGCGCGCCGTATGTGCCAATGCCGGTCTCGGCGACGTTGAGATAGACTTCCATGATCCGCCGCTTGGTCCACAGCGTTTCGATCAGGACGGTGAAATAGGCTTCCAGCCCCTTGCGGAAGAAGCCGCCGCCTTGCCACAGGTACACGTTCTTCGCGGTCTGCTGGCTGATCGTGGAGCCGCCGCGCAGCCGCTTGCCCGATGCGTTGTCGCGCATGGCGGCCTGGATCGCGGCATAGTCGAACCCGTCGTGCTCGCAGAAATTCTGGTCTTCCGCCGCGATCACCGCGCGCACCAGGCTGCGGTCTATGTCGCCCAGGCTTTCCCAGTCCTTGGTGAAGCCATTCTCGTCCATCAGCATGGTCGCAGTGGCCGGGACCGGCACGAAGCGCCAGAGCACCGTCAGGAACAGGCTCAGGCCGATGAACACCGCGACCAGCGCGGTCAGGATCTGGAGCGTGCGGAACAGCATTGCGCGGCTGTCTAGAAGGTTCGGCGCAAGGCGACAATCATCCGCGTTCCTGGCGCCGGTCGTAGTCCGCGCGGGCCTGCTCTATCCGCGCGACATTCTTTTCCGCCCACTGCCAGACGCCGCAGAACGCCTCGGCCAGTTCGTGGCCCAGATCGGTCAGGGCATATTCGACGCGCGGTGGCACTTCGGGGAAGACGGTGCGGGATACCAGCCCCTCGCGCTCCATCTGGCGCAGCGTCTGGGTCAGCATCTTCTGGCTGATGCCGGGCAGGGCGCGTCCCAGCGCGCTGAAGCGGGTAGGCCCCGCCTCTTCGAGCGATTCGATGACGAGCAGCGTCCACCTGTCGGCAACGCGGCCGATCGTCTCGTCGACCAGTTCGTTGATTTTCTGGTCGTCGTGATAGCTCGCAACCGCGGAACTCGTCATATCTTACCTCCGGGTAAGTACCGCACTTCAAGGTGCCTGCTTTCCAATGGAGAGTGAAGGGATAATCTGGCGCCATGTCCAGACGCAAATCGGAGAAAGCGACATGAAGACCAGCGGCAACACCATCCTGATCACCGGCGGCGGCAGCGGCATCGGGCGCGAACTGGCGCGGCGGTGGCACGACCAGGGCAATAGCGTGATCGTAGCCGGGCGAACGCTCGCCAGCCTCGAGGAGACCGCGAAGGGCTACGATGGCATCGAAGCGATGACGCTGGATGTCGGCGATGCGAAGGACATCGCGCGCTTCGCCAAGGAGGTCGTCGCGCGTTTCCCGGCTCTCAACGTGCTGGTCAACAACGCGGGGATCATGCGGTTCGAGGATATTTCGGGCCAGCGCGACCTGAGCGATGCCGAAGCCACGATCGAGACCAACCTGCTCGGCCCGATCCGGTTGACCGACGCGCTGCTCGGGCATCTGAAGACGAAGGCCGACGCCGCGATCGTCAACGTGTCCTCGGGCCTCGCCTTCGTGCCCATGCCCAAGACCGCGACCTACAGCGCCACCAAGGCCGCGCTGCACAGCTACACCGTGTCGCTGCGGGCCAAGCTGGAAGGGCAGGTCGAGGTGATCGAGATCATTCCGCCCGCGGTGCAGACCGAGCTGACGCCGGGCCAGTCGACGCGCGAGGGCTATATGCCGCTGGACGATTTCATCGACGAGACGATGGAAGGTTTCCGGACCGACGAGACGCCGCCGGAAGTGCTGACCAAACCCGTGCTGTTCCTGCGCAATGCGGAAGCGGAAGGCCGGTTCGACAAGGCCCTGGCGATGACCAGCCAGTTCTGAGAGCGGTTCGGCCTGGTCCAGTACCGAACGAAAAAGGCGCGCACCGAACGAAAAAGGGGCGCATCCAACAGCGGATGCGCCCCTTTTTATTCTCAGATCCGGATGCGGATTACGCCGCGAGCGGCATCAGCTTCTCGCCCGCGATCCGCTGCATCGCCTTCTGCAGCTTCTCGAACGCGCGCACTTCGATCTGGCGGATGCGTTCGCGGCTGACGTCGTAGACCTTGCTCAGCTCTTCGAGCGTCTGCGGGTCTTCGGTCAGGCGGCGCTCGGTCAGGATGTGCTTCTCGCGGTCGTTGAGCGAATCCATCGCCTCGATCAGCATTTCGTGGCGCACCTGCGCCTCCTGCGAATCCGCAGTGGTCTCGTCCTGCAGGGGGCGGTCGTCGGTCAGCCAGTCCTGCCACTGACTGGCGTTTTCTTCCTCGCCGCGCATCGACACGTTGAGGGAGGAATCGCCGCCCATCAGCATCCGGCGGTTCATGTTGACCACTTCCTGCTCGGGCACGCCGAGCTCGGTCGCGATCGTCTTCACGTCGTCCGGGTGGAGATCGGTGTCCTCGTAGGCATCGAGGTTGCGCTTCATCCGCCGCAGGTTGAAGAACAGCTTCTTCTGCGCGGCGGTGGTCCCCATCTTCACGAGGCTCCACGAACGCAGGATATATTCCTGGATGCTCGCCTTGATCCACCACATCGCGTAGGTCGCGAGGCGGAAACCGCGATCGGGCTCGAATTTCTTGACGCCCTGCATCAGGCCGACATTGCCTTCGGAGATGAGATCCGAGACCGGCAGGCCGTAGCCGCGATAGCCCATCGCGATCTTGGCCACGAGCCGCAGGTGGCTCGATACCAGCTGGGCCGCCGCTTCGGGGTCTTCGTGCTCTTCGTACCGCTTTGCGAGCATGTATTCCTGCTCGGCGGTCAGCACGGGATACTTCTTGATCTCGGACAAATAGCGGTTGAGGCTCTGCTCCCCACCAAGGGCCGGAATGGCTACTGCCTTGCTTTTACTCACTTGGTCCCTAACCTTTCTCTAGTCGACCCCACCCCCTCTTTGCGGGAACGGACCCCTGATGGGCATCCGGAAGCGTCGGGCCACTGAATGCTTTATAGGCCAACTCGTGCGCGAATTCGAGCGCTGTTCATCGATTTCAACGAGCGATTTCGTCGATCAGTTCCGCCATGTCATACGGGATTTGGGCGGTGTACTCGTGCCATTCCCCGCTGACGGGATGAATGAAGCCGAGGCTAGCGGCGTGAAGCGCCTGCCTGCGGAAAGACAACTTGTCGAGAATCGGCCGTAAGGCCTTCGGATCGCGTCCATATTGGGGATCTCCCAATAAGGGATGACCGATTGACGCACAGTGAACGCGGACTTGGTGCGTGCGCCCGGTCTCGAGCCGGCATTCAAGAATGCTTGCGACGCGCAAAGATTTGGTTGTCCGGTAATGCGTCACCGCGTGCTTCCCGCGGGTCGCATCGGGGGGCAGCACCGCCATCTTCTTGCGGTCCCGGTCCGACCGGCCGAGCCGGGCGTTGATCGTCCCCTCGGCGGGCCTGGGCGTCCCTGCGCAGATCGCCACATAGCGGCGCGAGATCGAATGGTCGGCGAACTGCTTCGCCAGCCCCTCATGCGCCAAATCGGTCTTGGCGACGACCAGCAGCCCGCTCGTATCCTTGTCGATCCGGTGGACGATGCCGGGCCGCTCGACCCCGTTGATGCCCGACAGGGCACCCCGGCAGTGGTGGAGCAGCGCGTTGACCAGCGTGCCGTCGCGATTGCCCGCCGCCGGGTGGACGACCATGCCCGCCGGCTTGTCGACCACGATCAGGTCCGCATCCTCGTAGACGATGGTGAGCGGGATATCCTGCGGCTTGGCCTCCAGCGGGACGGGCGCGGGCACCCGGATGGCGAAAGGCGTCCCCGCCTCGACCTTGGCGGAGGGCGAGGTCGCGGGCTTGCCCCCCACGTCGACCGCGCCGTCGGCAATGAGTGCCTTGATCCGCTCTCGAGAAAGGTCGGTGGCGTCGGCCAAGGCCTTGTCGAGGCGGGTGAAGGACCGAGTTTTGCCCTGGATACTCTCGGCCCGTTCGGCGCCTCTCGAAGGAACGAGCGACCCTTCGACAAGCTCAGGGTGAGCGGGTTTTTCAGATCCCTCTCCCCCCGCTCGTCCTGAGCTTGTCGAAGGACCGTCCTTGCTTCTTGCCAAGTGCGACACGCTTTCCCAGTCTCCGCGGATCAGCGCCTGCTTTTTCGCCCGGGACCACCCCTTTATCCGCCGCTCCGCCTCGAAGGCTTCCTGACGAGTCGGGAATTCCTGGCTCCATACCAGTTCGACCGGAAGCCTCTCCGAGGTGAACCCGGCCGCTTGCCCGGAACTATGCGCAGCTATGCGCTGTTCGAGATTGTCCGTATGCCCGGTGTAGTAGGCTCCGCCGTGACAATGTAGCATGTAGGCCCAGAACGGCATTGTCCGGCGTTAAGAAAAGTACGATCCTTCGACAAGCTCAGGATGAGCGGTGCTTCAAATCACACATCTCGCGAGTGCGGCCATGCTAACCCATGCGGCCAGCGCCCACCCCCAGGAATGCTGCGGCCTGCTGCTGGGCGAGGGCGGTCGCATTACGCACGCGCAGCCCGCCGCCAATGTCCATCGGGACCCTGCCACCCATTTCGAAATCGACCCGCGCGACCTGATCGGGGCGTTCAAGGCGGAGCGTGCGGGCGGGCCGCAGGTGATCGGCTATTACCATTCGCACCCGACCGGCGATCCTACGCCTTCGGCGACCGACCGCGCGCAGGCCGCGCACGACGGGAAGCTGTGGGCAATTGTTGCGCGTGACGCAATACGGTTGTTCAGGGATGGGGAGGAGGCGTTCGAGGCGCTTTCCTACGAAGTCGCGCCGCGCTAGGCAGGCCGCGATGAATCGACACACCACGACCTTTCCTGCCATCACGAAAACGCACCAGTTCGAGCGTGGCTTTTTTGCCCTTGGACACTGTGTCAGGTGTGTCAGAACTCCAACAATGGCAGCGCAGCCCGGAAAGGCATCATGAGCGAGACCGATCCCCTTCTGCTGGCGAGCCAGCTGTGCTCGCGCCTGTGCCACGACATGCTTTCGCCCGTCGGCGCGCTGTCGAACGGGCTCGAACTGCTGGCGGACGAGAAAGACCCCCAGATGCGCCAGCGCTGCTTCGAACTGCTGGAGCAGAGCGCGCGGACCAGCGCCGCCAAGCTCAAGTTCTTCCGGCTGGCCTACGGCGCGGGCGGCGGTTTCGGCGAGCAGATCTCGATCGACGAGCCCAAGGCGGTGATCGAGACGCTGGCCGCCGATGCCAAGCGGATCGAGCTCAACTGGCAGCTCACGGCACCGACCTTGTCCAAGACCGGGGCGAAGGTCATGCTCAACCTCGCGCATATCGGGCTCGATGCGTTGGTGCGCGGCGGCACTCTCGATATCGGGGCGGAGGATCGCGACGACGTGACCGAGATCGTGGTGCGCGCGACCGGCACCAAGATCGCCTTTGATGCGCAGGTCGGCGAAGCGCTGGGCGGCAAGCTCGATCCCGAAGACCTGACCGGTCGCACCGCGCCCGCGCACGTCCTCGCCGTGATGGCCGAGCGTTCGGGCGGCGTCATCCAGACCCATGCCGACACGGGCACGCTGCTGCTGGGCGCGACACTGCCGCATGCCGAGTGAGCGCGGCATGGGCGGGGCAAAAGAGAGGAATGCGATGATCGAGCGGCCGGACAGCGAGCTGATCCATCACGAGCGCCTTTCGCCCAATTACGACGAGCGCGATGCGCCGGTCTCGATGGTGGTGATCCATTACACCGAGATGCAGAGCGCGCAGGCCGCGCTCGACCGGCTGACCGATCCCGAAGCCAAGGTTTCCGCCCATTACCTCATCAGCGAGGCGGGCGAGGTGACCCGGGTGGTGCCCGAGGACAAGCGCGCGTGGCACGCGGGCGTTTCCTACTGGCGCGGCGAGACCGACGTGAACACGGTCAGCGTCGGGATCGAGCTCGATCACCCCGGTCACAAATTCGGCTATCGCGACTTCGCCGAGGCGCAGATCGACGCGCTGATCCCGCTGCTCAATGCGATTGTGAAGCGCTACGACGTGCCGCGCGCCAACGTGGTCGGCCATTCGGACGTCGCCCCGCAGCGCAAGATCGACCCGGGCGAGTTGTTTCCGTGGGCGCGGATTGCGGATCTCGGCCTGTGCCTGCCACGCCCGACCAAGCTCGAACTGGGCGATCCGTTCGACAACGACGGAGCGTTCTACCTCGCGCTCGAACGGTTCGGTTACGACATCAGCGACGGGCGCAAGGTGGTCGAGGCGTTCCAGCGCCGCTGGCGGCCCGAACAGATCGACGGCGAGATCGACGGGGAGATCCGCGCGATCCTGTTCCAGCTGCTGCTCGACCGCGATCGGGGGCTGGCGCGGTAGCGCGGCGCGGCAAGGCGCTACACATTCGCCGCAGGCACGCTATATCGGGCCCCGCCAGGAGGCTGGGCAGCCGCGGGTGCGCAAGCACGCGAGGAAAGTCCGGGCTCCACGAAGCAAGGGTGGCGGGTAACGCCCGCCGGGGGCGACCCCAGGGAAAGTGCCACAGAGAGTATACCGCCGATGGCCCCTAAAGGGCACAGGCAAGGGTGAAAGGGTGCGGTAAAAGCGCACCGGGGGCCTGGTAACAGGTCCCGTCATGGCAAACCCCACCCGGAGCAAGGCCGAATAGGGATCCCGCGCCAGAAATGGCAGGAACGCTTCGTTCCGAGGAGGTCCGGGTTGGCTGCTCGAGCGTGCTGGCAACAGCACGCCTAGATGAATGGCTGCCGCCTCTCGCAAGGGAGGAACAGAACCCGGCTTACAGGCCTCCTGGCACTTGAATCCGCTGTCCTACTCGCGGCCCACGCTCGTATAGTGGAAACCTGCCTCACGCATGTCGGCGGGATTGTAGATATTGCGGAGATCGACGAGGATCGGCGCCTTCGCAAGCTGCTTCACCCGTTCGAAGTCGAGTGCGCGGAACACGTCCCACTCGGTCACGATGACGACCGCATCGGCGCCTTCGATCGCGGCGTAGGGGTCGTCCATCATCTCGACCTCGGGCATCAGCGGCTTGGCCAGCTCCATGCCCTCGGGGTCGAATGCCGCGACCGTCACTCCAGCATCGCCCAACGTCTGAGCGACCGCGATCGCGGGCGAATCGCGCATGTCGTCGGTGTTGGGCTTGAAGGTCAGGCCCAGCATGGCGACACGCTTGCCGCGCGCTTCTTCGATGCCGCCCAGTGCGTCGACGACCTTGCGGCCCATCGCGCGCTTGCGGCTGTCGTTAACCTTCACCACCGCCTCGACGATCCGCGTGGGGCTGTCGTAATCCTCGGCCGTCTTCAGCAGCGCGAGCGTATCCTTGGGGAAGCACGACCCGCCATAGCCGGGCCCGGCGTGGAGGAACTTGGACCCGATGCGGTTGTCCATCCCGATGCCGCGCGCGACGTCCTGCACGTTCGCGCCGACCTTCTCGCACAGATCGGCCACTTCGTTGATGAAGGTGATCTTGGTCGCAAGGAAGGCGTTGGCGGCGTACTTGATCAGCTCGCTCGTGCGGCGGCCGGTGAACAGGATCGGGGATTCGTTGAGGAACAGCGGGCGATAGACTTCGCGCATCACGTCGCGCCCGAAATCGTCCTCCGCACCGATCACGATCCGGTCGGGCCGCTTGAAATCGCCGATGGCCGCGCCTTCGCGCAGGAATTCGGGGTTCGATACGACCGAAACCTTCAAGCCGCGCTCGGTGGTCGCCGGGCTTTCGGCGAGGATCCGCTCCACCTCGTCACCGGTGCCCACCGGCACGGTCGATTTGGTCACCACGACCGCATCATTGGTCAGCTTCTCGCCGATTTCGCGTGCGACGGCATGGACGAACGAAAGGTCCGCATGGCCATCGCCCCGGCGGCTGGGGGTGCCTACCGCGATGAAGATTGCGCCCGCTCCGGCGATCCCCTCCGCCATGTCGGTGGTGAAGGACAGGCGGCCCGCGCGAGCATTGGTTTCCACCAGCGTATCGAGCCCGGGCTCGTAGATCGGCATGATCCCCTGGCGCAGCCGCTCGATCTTTTCGGCATCCTTGTCGATGCAGACGACCTCATGGCCGAAGTCGGCGAAACAGGCACCGGATACAAGGCCGACATAACCCGACCCGACCATTGCGATTTTCATATTAGCTCAGCCCCATTTCACGATTTCGATCGCTTCGCCATCCTCGCCTTGCCTTGCCTGGATATAACGGCGCGTCTCGCCCTCAAGCACGAGTGCCGTTAGACGCCCGAAACGGAATGCACCAGTGTCGATCCCGATACGACCAGGACGATTCTCGACTTCCTCGAAAATGGTGTGGCCGTGCACGATGACCTTCTCGAAAGCACCCGAATGCGAGAGAAACCTCTCCCGAATCCAGAGCATGTCCTTTCGCGACTGCTCGTCGAGCGGGCGGGACGGATCGATCCCTGCGTGCACGAAGGCATAGTCGCCGGCGAGGATGATTTCCTCGAAGCTGCGGACGAAATCGCGATCTTCCTGCGGCACAAGCGTATGCAGGCGATCGCGCAACTGATCTAGATCGAGCTGATTATATTCGTCGAAGCCGATCCCGTAGCTCAGGATGGTTTCGCGGCCGCCATGCTTGAGGAAGTGCTTCAGCACGTCGCGATCCTCGAAGCTGTCGAGAAACATTTCCTCGTGATTTCCCGCGAGGTAGCGGACCTTGCGCTGCTGGCCCCATTCGCGGGCGCGCGCGATGACCTGCGCGCTTCCTGGCCCACGGTCGACCAGATCGCCGAGCAGGATCATCGTCGTGTCCGCGCTCTGCGCCTCGGCATCGTCGGTCTCGATCGCATCGATCAATGCGTTGAACAGCCGGTCGCAACCATGAATGTCGCCGATGGCGTAGAACCGCGTGCCCGACGGGGTCGACGGGGGCGGCGCGGCGGGCGCTTTGCGGAAGAGGGTGCGTAGCGGTTTCAGCATGGCTGTGTGGAATAGCGAACGCGCCTTGGCCTCAGGTGAACCACTGCTGCGCGGACGCCGCGCGAGATAGGCCTATCGACACAAGATCGCAAGCATATCCCCCGCTTATGGCGTCGCGTCGGCAGCGCGCTCGTACACGGCGTTTTCTTCCGGGTGCCTCGTGGTGATGCGCAGTGCGACATAACCGACGATCGCCGAAATGATCGAACCGAGCAGGATACCGATCTTGGCTTCGTCGATCACCAGCTGATTGCCCTTGAATGCCAGTTCGCTGATGAACAGCGACATGGTGAAGCCGATCCCCGTCAGGATCGTGACCCCCCAGATTTCCATCCAGTTCGCATTTTCCGGCTTGCGCGCGATCCCGAGCTTCACCGCAGCGACGATGACGGTGAAGATGCCGAGCTGCTTGCCGAGGAACAGGCCCGCCGCGATTGCGACCGGCAGTGGGGAGAAAATCTCGCTCATCTCCATGTCGAGCACGTGGACGCCCGCGTTGGCGAACCCGAAGATCGGAACCACGAAATAGGCGCTCCACGGGGCCAGGCCATGCTCCGCCTTTTCCAGCATCGAGTGTCCGTCGTCCTTGCGCATCGGGATGGTAAGGGCCGCGAGCACGCCCGCGATGGTCGCGTGCACGCCGGAGAAGAGCATCGCGAGCCACAGGAGGACGGCGGCGAGAATGAAGGGAAGGAAGCTCTTCACGCCGAACCGGTTCATGCCGACCATCGCCCCGAAGACGCCGATCGAGATGACCAGCCACATCATGTCGAGCTTTTCGGTATAAAAGGCTGCGATCACCAGCACCGCGCCGATATCGTCGACGATCGCCACGGTGAGCAGGAACAGTCGCAGCGAGGCAGGCACCCGGCTGCCGAGCAGGCCGAGAACGCCCATCGCGAAGGCGATGTCGGTGGCAGCGGGAATGGCCCAGCCGCGGATCAGATCGGGGTCGCTGCCCGCTATCGTGACATAGATCAGCGCCGGCACCGCCATCCCCGCGACTGCTGCCATGATCGGCAGAGTGCGCTTGTCCGCGCTGGAGAGCTGCCCCGCGAGAAGTTCGCGCTTCACTTCCAGCCCGACCACAAAGAAGAACAGCACCATCAGGCCATCGTTGATCCACAGGTGCAACGTGTTGAGGTAGAAGACTTCTTTTGGCCAAAGGTAGTTGTAGAACAGGCCGTGGTAATCTGCCGCCAGGGGCGAATTGGCCACGACCATCGCCGCAGCTGCCACCAGGATCAGCAGGACCCCGGCCGAGGCATCGCTGACGAACAGCGCGCGTACGGGGGCGATGGCGCGGCGGATGGGGCGGCGGATCGGTTCAAGCATGGCAGCCCTTTTTCTCAATCTTTGGCGCGTTGCAAGGCCCCGTTGGCTTCGGTAGACAACGGACTCAGGGGAAATACCGACCTGAGGGGGACGGGGGGCATGGTAGCGGTGGCACTCACGCCAGTCGACTGGCTGGTTCTGATCCAACACGAACTGCTTCTGTTCGCTAGTCTTTTCTTTCTTTTCGGCACGCTGGACGAGCTTGCGATCGACGGGCTTTACCTGATCGGGCGGATGCGAGGGAAAATTGTCACGCCCCGCATCCTTCGTCGCGACATGGAGGGGCGTGGCCTCAGCGGACCGGTCGCGGTGATCGTACCCGCCTGGCACGAGAGCGACGTCATCGGCCCGACGATGCGGCACATGCTCGCGGTCTGGCCGCAGGCGCAGCTGCGCCTCTATGTCGGCTGCTACGCCAACGACCCGGAGACGATTGCAGCCGCGACGCGGGCAGCGCGCGGCGACGGGCGGGTAAGGATCGTCGTCCATGCTGCGCGCGGTCCGACCACCAAGGCGGATTGCATGAACCGGCTCTATCGCGCGATCGAGCAAGACGAGCGCCGCGAAGGACGGGCCTTCCGCATGCTTGTGATGCACGATGCGGAGGACATGGTCGATCCGGCGGCGCTGCCGCTGTTCGATGCGGGGTTGGCGCAGGCCGACCTGATCCAGTTGCCGGTTCTGCCTGCACCGCATGCGGGCTCGCGCTGGGTATCGGGGCATTACATGGACGAATTCGCCGAAGCCCATGGCAAGGCAATGGTGGTGCGTGACTGGCTGCGGGCCGGCTTCCCCTTGGCCGGGGTGGGTTGCGCCATCGCACGCGAGCGGCTGAGCGATCTCGACGCCCGGGCGGACGGGCGCGGACCCTTCGACGCAGAGAGCCTGACCGAGGATTACGAACTCGGCCTCAACATCTTCGAAGCGGGCGGGCAGGGCACCTTCCTGCGCGTACGCGGCGACGATGGTGCGCTGGTCGCCACGCGTGCATATTTTCCGCGGCAGCTGGAAACTGCGGTCCGCCAGAAGACGCGCTGGATTTGCGGAATAGCCCTGCAGGGCTGGGACCGCATGGGCTGGTCGTCCAGGCCGCTCGACGGCTGGATGCGGCTGCGCGACCGGCGCGGGCCCTTTGCGGCGCTCGTGCTCTTCGTCGCTTACCTGCTGATCGTGGTGAGTGGTATCTTGCTGGCGGCGCAGAGCTTCGGCGTGGCGACGCACGCAGCGTTCACTCCGCTGACCGAGGCCCTGTTGATCGCCAATGGCGCGAGCCTGGTATGGCGAGCGCTGTGGCGCGCCGTCTTCACGGCGCGCGAATACGGGATCGGAGAGGGCGTGCGGGCAGTCGTGCGCATTCCTGTCAGCAATCTCATCGCAATCATGGCCGGGCGCCGCGCGGTCGCGCAATATGTCGGCAGCCTTCGCGGCGCGATCCTACGCTGGGACAAGACCGAGCACCGTGATCATCCTGCGATCCCGCGCTCGACGGTGCTGACGTGACGGCGCAGGCTCAGACCCGAAGGCGCGGCGCGGGGCGGCCGCTGGTCGCCATCCTTTCGCTGCTGACGGTCTGGGTGGTGATCCGCGCGAGCGTTTGGGAACCGCCCTTCGCACTTCCGTCGCCCGAGACGCTCTTCGCACAGGCGCAGGCGGATGCTGGCGGGAGCATCGCCCGATCTCACGCTGAGACCGAGAGCGGGCAGACACGCGTTTCTCGGGAGCGGAGAGCGCTCGCATGGCTTGCGGACTTCGGGGCGTCTCGAATAGAGGTAGGGCGGGCGAGGATCGAGGGCCGTCGCTATGCCTCGGCCGCAGGTGCCCGGCGAGACCCGATTCCGTTCGCGCGAGCGCGCAGTTCGGCCAGCCACCAGAGGCTTTTCGCAGCCGCTTATGGCACGATGCCCGCATATGCGTCGCTGATAGAGCGAGCGGCCCCGCAGGGACTTTCGGGCACGCCGGGGCAGGCACGCCGTCTTTCGATCGCCGGGTCGCGACCGGCGCGCCCGGGAGCAAGGGAGCCCGGCGCGAACACCGCCCCGCGCGATCGGTGGGCGGCGGATGCATGGCTGCTGGTTCGCGAGGGCAGCAATCGGCAAGCTTTCGCCAGCGTCAATCCGGCGGCGCTGGGCGCCAATCAGGTGGGGATCGTCGTGCGATACGCACTCGCACCCGCAACGCCCCTCGATCCCCATGCCTATGTCCGGGTGAGCAAGGCGCTGGTCGCGGATGGCGAGGGAGAGGCGGCGGCGGGCGTCAGCATCGCCCCGCTACGCAAGGTGCCGCTGCGCATTCACGGCGAGCTGCGCGTGACCGATCGCGCGGGCTTAGGGGGGGCTGCAACCGAGGTGCGCCCTGCAGCTTTCGTGACGACCGGCCTCGCTCGACAGAAGCTGATGCCGGGCGTCGAGGGCGAAGCATATCTCCAGGCGGGCTATGTCGGCGGCGATTTCGCCACCGGCTTTGTCGACGGCAAGGCGACGCTGGAGACGCCTCTGATAAAGCGTGAGGCGGGTCGGGTCGCGGTCGGCGCAGGGGCGTGGGGCGGCGCGCAGCGCGATGCCTCGCGCTTCGATATCGGCCCCACGGCGAGCGTTTCGCTGGCCACCGGGAGGGTGTCGCTGCGTGGCTCGATCGACTACCGATTCCGAGTCGCGGGCGACGCTGTTCCCGGCGACGGGCTGGCCGTGACGCTCGCCGCATCCTTCTGACGCGGATTATCGGGTGAGCGCGCTTTATTCGGGCGTCTGAACGCAGTACGGCCTGTAGCCGTTCATGGACGTCTATCTTCCCATCGCCAACCTCTCGGTCAACGGGCTGGTCATTGTCGGGCTCGGCGCGCTGACGGGCATCCTGTCGGGGCTGTTCGGCGTCGGCGGCGGATTCCTGACGACTCCGCTGCTGATCTTCTACGGCATCCCGCCCACCGTCGCGGCCGCTTCCGCTGCCACGCAGGTGACGGGGGCCAGCGTTTCGGGCGTGCTCGCGCACAACCGGCGCGGCGGGGTCGACTATCGCATGGGCGGCGTACTGGTGGTCGGAGGGATCTTTGGGGCTCTGATCGGGGCGGGGCTGTTCAGCTTTTTCCAGTCGATCGGCCAGATCGATGTGGTGATCAACATTCTCTACGTCTTCATGCTGGGCTCGATCGGCGCGCTGATGCTCAAGGAGGCGCTCGCCGCGCTCAATATCCGCCAGTCGAAGAGCCAGCAGCGCGCGGCCAAGCGCCGCCACCACCCGCTGGTCGCGGCGCTGCCCTATCGCTGGCGCTTCTACGGCTCGGGCCTCTATATCTCGCCGCTCGCGCCGCTCATCCTCGGTTTGGGTGTGGGCATCCTGACCATGCTGATGGGCGTCGGCGGGGGCTTCATGCTGGTGCCTGCCATGCTCTACGTGCTCGGGATGAGCGGCAAGGTCGTCGTCGGGACGTCGCTGTTCAACATCCTGTTCGTGACCATGGCGACCACCATGACCCATGCGCTGACCACGAAGGCGGTGGACCTCGTGCTCGCGGCGCTGTTGCTGGTCGGCTCGGTGCTCGGCGCCCAGTTCGGTACGCGCCTCGCGCTCAAGCTCAAGCCCGATCTGCTGCGTCTGGCGCTGGCCACGATCGTGCTTCTGGTGGCATTGCGGATGCTCTTCGGGCTGAGCATCCAGCCCGACGAGGTCTATTCGGTGGTCAACCTGTGAGGCTGCGCGCGCTCTCACGGTTGGTGGTCGCAGTTCTGGCGTCTTTGGCATTGCCCGGCGCGCTCAACGCGCAGCGCGATCCGGTGCTGGTGCCCGAGGTCTCGCAGAAGGAAGTGCAGGTCCGCCAGGGCTTCACGGGGACCGAGCTGTTGCTGTTCGGCGCGGTGATCGATCCGGCCGCCCGGGAGCGCGGGTTCGACGTCATCGTCGTTCTCAAAGGGCCGGCGGAGCCCATCCGCCTGCGTGAGAAGCGGCAGATCGGCGGCATCTGGATGAACGCGGAGAGCACTGCGTTCCGGTCCGCACCCACCTACTTCGCGGTGGCTTCCAGCCGCCCCATCGAACAGATCGTGGACGCGCGCACGGCCGCGATTTTCGAATTCGGCACCGAATTCATCCAGCTCAGCCCCTCGGGCTCGATCAACTTGGAAGAGCAGGCCCGGATGCGTGCCGGACTGGTCGACCTGCGCGAACGCCAGGGGCTGTATCGCACGATCGAGGATGGCGTGACCGTACGCGAGGGCGTGCTCTATCAAGCGCGGATCGGCCTGCCGTCCAATGTGCAGACGGGTCAGTATACCGCGGAAACCTTCGCCGTGCGCGATGGTCGCGTCATGGCATCCGCCGTGGCGGAGGTGACCGTGCGCAAGGTGGGTTTCGAGCGTTTCGTGGAGGTGTTCGCGGATCGGCAACCACTGCTCTACGGCCTTGTCGCGATCTTCCTGTCGTTGCTGATGGGGTGGCTGGCCGGACGGATTTTCGGCCGCAACTGAGGGCCTTGGTTCTTGGGTGCCGTCGCCGATTGACCCGATCTTAACCTTGCTAGCGCTAACATCCCGGCAGTTTTGAAGGCTGTCTGACGAACGAGGGGCGCTCGCATAGGCATGACTGATTTGGCGGGACACGATTTTCGGCAGGGTAAGGCCGCCACGGCGAGTGGCGACCACACCGGCGTGCCGCGCGCGCACAGCAACACCTCGCGTCCCATCGGCGTGGTGCTCGACGTGTCGGGTGCCGGGGCGATCGTGGCGCTCGATACCGAGAGACTGACCGAATGCTCGCAGGACGAGGATCCTGCGCTTGCGCTCGCTGGCCAGGTCGGCAGCCAGGTCAAGATCCGCGCGGGGGCCGACTGGCTGCTGGGCACCGTCCGCAACCAGCGCCGCGACCGCAGGGGCACCGGCGGGATCATCGCCGAGGTCGACTTCCTGGGCGAGGGTGCCGAGGAAAAGCTCACCGGTCGCATCCGCGGTTTCCGGCGCGGCGTCACGCGCTACCCCGTGCCAGGCGGAATGGTATTCGCCGCCAGCACCGACGACCTGCGCAGCGTTTTCGCGAGCGACGGCCGCGATTTCATCGAAGTGGGTACGGTTTTCCCCACGCGCGACATCCGCGCAGGGCTCTACATCGATCCGCTGTTGGGCAAGCATTTCGCGCTGCTCGGCTCGACCGGGACCGGCAAGTCTACCTCGACCGCACTGCTCCTCCATCGCATCATCGAGGCCGCGCCGCACGGCCACGTGATCATGGTCGATCCGCATGGCGAATATGCCAGCGCCTTCAAGGAAAGCGGCGCGATCCTCGACGTCGGCAACCTCAAGATGCCGTACTGGCTGATGAACTTCGAGGAGCACTGCGAGATTCTGCTCACCAGCCGAGGGAACGACCGGCAGGTGGATGCCGATATCCTCGCCAAGTGCCTGCTTGCGGCGCGGAGCAAGAATCGGCTGGCCGAAGGGCTGGCCAAGATCACCGTCGATTCTCCCGTTCCCTATCTGCTCTCCGATCTCTCCGCCGCGCTTTCCAAGGAGATGAGCGACCTCGACAAGGCGACCGGGACCGCGCCCTACATGCGGATCAAGACCAAACTCGACGAGCTCAAGAGCGATCCGCGCTACCAGTTCATGTTCTCCGGCATGCTGGTCGGCGACACGATGACCGAGTTCCTCGCCCGCATCCTGCGCCTGCCGACCGATGGCAAGCCGATCTCGATCATCGACGTCTCCGGCGTTCCGTCCGACATCACGAGTACCGTGGTTGCGGTGCTCAGCCGGCTGGTGTTCGACTATGCCACCTGGGCCCGCGACGAGCGGACCCGGCCGATCCTGCTGGTGTGCGAGGAAGCGCACCGGTATGTTCCCAGCGAGGCGAACTTCGAGAGCTCGGCGGTGGGCAAGGTGCTGAGCCGGATCGCGAAGGAGGGGCGCAAGTACGGCGTATCCCTCGGCCTCGTCACCCAGCGCCCTTCTGACCTTGCCGAAGGCGTGCTCTCGCAGTGCGGCACGATCATCTCGATGCGGCTCAACAACGAGCGCGACCAGGCCTTCGTCAAGGCCGCGATGCCCGAAGGGGCGCGCGGCTTCCTCGACTCGATCCCCGCGCTGCGCAACCGCGAATGCGTCATCTGCGGCGAGGGTGCGGCGGTGCCCATGCGCGTGACCTTCGACACGCTGGAAGAGGCCAAGCGCCCCGCATCCGAGGACCCGAGCTTCAGCGCCCTGTGGCGCCAGAGCGGGGGCGAGGAAGACGCGCTGCACCGTATCGTCCAGCGCTGGCGCAGCCACGTCTGATCTCGGGGTTCGCCGAAGCGAACCCGTGCGCCACCCGCCCCGCCTCCCCACCCGGCCACCAAGGGTACACCCATCATGTGGTGGCCGGGTGGGGAGGCGGGGCGGGTGGTCTGCACCAACAAATCACGTCCCCCGCGTATCTCCGAACAGATGGATATGCAGCCGGTCGGACAGGCGGAAGCCGTGTTCGAGGCATAGCGGCACGAGCCATTCCTGACGCGCCCGCAAAGTATTGCTGTCGGTCCCTTCGGGCATCACGAAAACCCGCCCGCGCGGCAGGGCATGCGCGCGCACCAGCTCGCGCACTTCCTCCACGTCGGAAGGCTCGGCCACCACGAACTTGAACACCGCGCGCCCGTCGCTGACGTAAGTCCTCAGCACCTTGGGCACGATCGCAAGATCGCGCGCATTGCCCGAATGGGCGAGCTTGGGGCTGACATTGAACTGGTCGACCCACACATCGAGCTTGGGCGGCGGCAGCGCGGTGCCGTTGGTCTCGATCTCCACCGTCAGGTCGGGCAGGGCCGCGAGCAACTGAGCCAGCGCAGGCGCCTGCAGCATCGGCTCCCCGCCGGTCACGACGAGCCGCCGCTGGCCCAGAGCCTCGATCCGCGCGGCCACGTCTTCCACCGCCCGCGTGACCTGATTGGCCTTGCGATCATAGGTCTCGCCACCGCGATGCGGGCGCTCGTCCCCGTCGAAATGCCAAGTGTATGCGGTGTCGCACCAGACGCAACAAAGGTTGCAGCGCGACAGGCGCATGAAGGCCGTCGGTTCGCCCGCCGATGGCCCTTCGCCCTGCACGGAAGCGAAGATTTCCGGGCCTCCGGCGTCGTCGGTGGCGAGAACGAGGTTCATGGTCTTGTAGGTTTCCTGACACACCTGACACAGTGTCCTAGGGCAAAAATCCGGTCAGGCGCACAGGCACCGCAGGCATCGGTTTTGCGGCAAGCGGGGTGAACGGTCATGGAGCGGGGAATGCCATAAAACCCGGCCGTAGGAAATTCGGCTGTCGTCGTTCCTGCCCGACCACACGGTCAGTGCCATTCTGCCGGATCGAGCGCGAGGAGCTTCGCCAGCTGGTCATAGAGCGCGGGCATCTGCTCGCGCATCGCGCGCGGCCGCTCGAAGAAGGTGACGATGGCCTCTGCGAAGAATTCCTGGTGACTGGTTGCGCCATAGGGGTCGATCAGCGTGGGCTGCCCGTTTTCGACCCGCTGCACCTGATCCTCGAAAGCGTCGAGCATCGCCCTTTCCCAGCCCGCGTAGGCCTGTCCCTTGCGCAGGATAGGGATGCCGTTGGTGTGGCCGGAGAGGCCGTCCAGCTGGTGGGCGAATTCGTGGATCACGACATTGTGCCCGTCCTCGGCGTCGAGGCCGCCCTGCAGCGCATGGTCCCATGACAGGATGACGGGGCCCCGCGCCCAGCTTTCGCCCAGCGTTGCGTGCCTGTTTTCGTGCACGAAGTTGCCGTCGTGCGTGTCGCGGTTGGTGAGGAAGGCCGACGGGTAGATCAGCACGTTCCTGAGCGTATCGTACCAGACCGGGCTGTTGACGACGAGCAGGCAGGCCTGCGCCGCGATCGAAAGCTTCATGTCTTCGCTGACTTCCAGCCCGTTCTGGCCGCGGAAGGTGATCTGATCGAGGAAGAGGTTGATCTTCCCCTCCAGCGCGGACCGCACCGGTGCCGGCAGGCGACGCACGAGTGGCACCAGCCTCTCCACCACCGCACGCTGCTTCGGCGTGAGCGACGACGCCAGCAGCGCCCTGCGTTTGCGCTGCTTCGAGATCCGGCGGTAAAGCAGGAATGCGGCAATGAGCAGCGCAATGCCGAGAATGATCCAGAGCGTCATCCCGCACAGGTAAGACTGCGGTCACGGCTTTGGTAGGAGGCAAACGTCAGGGACGTGCAGGCCTACCCCAGCCGCGCCAGCGCATGGCGCAACCGGTCGATCTCGCTGGCGTGGAACGCCGCGTCGGCCTTGGCTTTCTCGACCGCCTCGGGCTTGGCTCTCTCGACGAAGGAGGGGTTGGACAGCCGCTTGTCGAGCGATCCGAACTCCTTCTGGCTGGCTTCCATCGCCTTGGTCAGCCGCGCCTTTTCCGCCTCGACATCGACATGCCCTTCGAGCGGGATGATGAAGGCATCCTCGCCCGCGGCGACCTGCATCGCGGGGCCTGCCGGAGCTTCTTCGCCGACATGCAGAGGGGTGAGACGGGCAAGCCGTTCGATCGCGGCCGCGCTACGCTCGACCACGCGTGCGCCCAGCGGGGAGGGGGTGGGGAGCCACGCTTCCAGCTTGGCACCGGGCGCGATGCCCAGCTCGTTCTTCGCCGCGCGGGTCGCGGTGGTCAGCGCGATGACCCAGTCGATCGCGGCGACGGCATCGGCATCGACCTGCGCCTGCGGTTCGGGCCACTGGGCAAGGATCAGGTCGTAAGGGCGCGGTGCGTCCTCGGATGCCTGCGCGTGCCACAGTTCTTCGGTGACGAAGGGCATGAAGGGATGCAGCATGACGAGGATCTGGTCGATCGCCCAGCCAGCGACCGCGCGGGTTTCCGCGGCGGGGCTCCACTCCTCCCCATTCTGGGGAGGAGCGACGACCGGCCCTTCGGCAGAGCTCAGGACAGGCTTGATCAGTTCGAGATACCAGTCGCAGAAGCGGTCCCACACGAAGTGGTAGATCGCGTTGGCGGCGGCGTCGAAGCGCAGGTCGGCCAGCGCCTTGTCGATCGTGGCCTTGGTTTCGATCACCTCGCCGATGATCCACGAATTGACCGCGAGGCGCGCAGGCGGCGCGGCGATGCTCTGCGATGCGCCGATGCCGTTGGTCTGGCAGTAGCGCACCGCGTTCCACAGCTTGGTGGCGAAGTTGCGATATCCCTCGACCCGCTTCTCATCCATCTTGATGTCGCGGCCCTGGCTTTCCATCGCTGCCATGAAGAAGCGCAGCGCATCCGCGCCGTACTGGTCGATCAGGATCAGCGGATCGACCACGTTGCCCTTCGACTTGCTCATCTTGGAGCCGTCGGCGGCGCGCACGAGGCCGTGCAGGTAAAGCTTCTCCCACGGCTTTTGGCCAGTGTTGAAATAGCCCGCCATCAGCATCCGCGCGTCCCAGAAGAACAGGATGTCGAAGCCGGAGATCAGCAGCGAGTTGGGGTAGTGCTTTTCGAGCAGGTCGGTCTTTTCCGGCCAGCCGAGCGTGGCGAAGGGCCACAGGGCGCTGGAGAACCAGGTGTCGAGGACGTCCTCGTCCTGCCAGATCGGATAGTGCTTTGTCAGGTCGAGCTGGTTCTGGAAAATCGCTTCGATAACTTCGTGGCGGCCCGCGAATTCCCGAATTTCGAGATCTAGCCCGCCCCGCTGGAGGAAAGCCGACACCTTTCGCTCTGCCTCAGAGGTATCCGGAGCGACAAAGCACTCATCTTTTTCAAGCGTTGCGTTCAACTGCTTGGGAGCGTGTGGCACGTCGAT
Source organism: Alteriqipengyuania lutimaris (assembly GCF_003363135.1). Taxonomy (NCBI): domain Bacteria; kingdom Pseudomonadati; phylum Pseudomonadota; class Alphaproteobacteria; order Sphingomonadales; family Erythrobacteraceae; genus Alteriqipengyuania; species Alteriqipengyuania lutimaris. The sequence continues at coordinate 1,626,254 of NZ_QRBB01000001.1, forward strand.
CCCGACCACTCGCCCTTCTTGCACCGCAGGCCCATACCAAGCCGGAATGCGGTGGCCCCACCACAGCTGGCGGCTGACACACCAGGGCTGGATGTTTTCCATCCAGTTGAAGAAGGTCTTCTCCCACGTCTTGGGGACGATCTCGACCTCGCCGCTGCGCACCGCCTCGATCGGCTTTACCGCGAGCTTTTCGGCGTCGACATACCACTGGTCGGTCAGCCACGGCTCGATCACCACGCCGCCACGGTCGCCGAAGGGCGTCGCGATCTGGCGCGGTTCGGCGTCGTGCTCGACTTCCTCGCCCTTCTTGGTCTTGGCGATGTGCGGGATCAGATGTCCGTCGGCCTTGAGCCGCGCGACGACCGCTTCGCGCGCGCCGTTTAGTTCGTCGCGGCGGAAGCGGTGCAGGCCGATGAATTCCTCGGGCACCAGCCCGTCGGCGGTCTGCACGACATCGCCGTTCTGATCGAGCATGTTGAGCATCTCGGCGGGCGCGAAGCCTGCGCGCTTGCCGACCTCGAAATCGTTGAAGTCGTGCCCCGGCGTGATCTTCACCGCGCCCGAGCCCAGGTCGGGGTCGGCGTGCTCGTCCGCCACGATCGGGATGCGGCGCCCGGTGATCGGCAGGATGACTTGCTTACCGACGACCGATGCGTAGCGTTCGTCGGTCGGATGCACCGCCACGGCCATATCGGCGAGCATGGTCTCGGGCCGCGTCGTCGCGACCTCGATGTAATCCTGCCCGTTATCGAGCGTTACCCCGTCTGCGAGCGGGTACTTGAAGTGCCAGAAGCTGCCGGGAATCGTCTGCTGCTCGACCTCGAGGTCCGAAATCGCGGTCTTGAGCTTCGGGTCCCAGTTCACGAGCCGCTTGTCGCGGTAAATCAGCCCGTCGTTGTAGAGGTCGACGAACACCTTGGTGACGGCCTTGGAGAAATGCTCGTCCATCGTGAACTGTTCGCGGCTCCAGTCCATCGAACAGCCCAGCCGCCGCAGCTGGCCGGTGATGGCCCCGCCGCTTTCGGCCTTCCAGTCCCACACCTTCTGCACGAAATCCTCGCGCGAATAGTTGGTGCGCTTGTCCTGCCGCTCTTCCAGCTGGCGCTCGACCACCATCTGAGTCGCGATCCCGGCATGGTCCATGCCGACCACCCACAGCGCATCCTTGCCGCGCAGCCGCTCGTAGCGGACCACGATGTCCTGCAGCGTGTTGTCGAGCGCGTGGCCGATATGCAGGCTGCCCGTGACGTTGGGCGGCGGGTTCACGATCGTGAAGGGCTGCGCATCCGGGCGAGCGGGCCGGAAGGCGCCAGTCTCCTCCCAATGCGCGTACCAGCGCGCCTCGATATCGGCGGGTTCGAAAGTGGTGGAAAGCGTGTTCGTCATAACGAACGCCATAAGCAGCCGATGCGCCGCTTGTCACCCAATGGCTTGTGATACGCACACTTTGCCCGCATAGCGATCCGCGATGGCGACCGAGGCGACCTACACGCTCGAGAAGGATGGCGACGGCCGCACCGTTCTCCGGCTCGCCGGACCCTACCTGCTATCCAGCATCGGCAGCGTGGAGCGCGGCCTGCGCTCGCTCGACGAGAGCTTCTCCGCCATCGACCTCGGTGACGTGACCGAGATCGACACCGTCGGCGCGTGGTTCGCCTGCACGTTGGCGCGCAAGAACGACGCCGACGTCGTCAACGCCAGCGAGCGCGCGGAGCGGCTGATCGACGCCGTCGGCCAGAGCGAGAACGAGGCGCAGATGGAGGCGACACGTCTGCCTCTGTTCGAGCGCGCGTCCGGAACGATGGGCGAAAAGGTCTTCGAAGGCGGCCGCGGGGTCACCAGCATCGTCGGCTTTCTCGGCCAGATCCTGATGGGGTTCGGCGCGCTGATCCGTCACCCGCGCCGGTTCCGTTACCGCGCGCTGGTCCATCAGTTCGAGTCGGTCGGGGTCAATTCGCTGCCGATCATCGGCTTGATGAGCTTCCTGATCGGGATCGTGATCGCGCAGCAGGGCGCGACCCAGCTGCAATATTTCGGCGCCGAATCGCTGACCGTGAACCTCGTCGGGCGGATCACCCTGCGCGAACTCGGCGTGCTGATGACCGCGATCATGGTCGCGGGCCGCTCGGGCTCAGCCTTTGCCGCGCAGATCGGCACGATGAAGCTGACCGAGGAAATCGACGCGATGCGCACCATCGGCATTTCCCCGATCGAGGTACTGGTGATCCCGCGCATCCTCGCCTGCGTTTTCATGATGGTGCTGCTGGGCTTCTACGCGTCGGTCATGGCGGTGATCGGCGGGGCGGTGATCTCAGACGTGATGCTGGACATTCCGTTCTGGACGTTCCTGTTCCGCATCCAGGAGGTCGTGCCGACCTACGACGTGTGGGTGGGCCTGGTGAAGGCGCCGGTCTTCGGCCTGATCATCGCGATCGCGGGCTGCTATCAGGGCATGCAGGTGCACGGAAATTCCGAGGAAGTCGGCAAGCGCACCACCAAGGCGGTGGTCCAGGCGATCTTCACCGTCATCGTGCTCGATGCCTTCTTCGCCGTGTTCTTCACGAATGTGGGGTGGGCATGAGCAGCATTGTCGACGACATTTTCGGCGAGAGCAGGCCCGACAGTTTCGAGCGGTTTCGCGGCGAATATCCGGTGCGCGTGCGCGGCCTCGTCAACAGTTTCGGCGAGCAGACGATCCACGACAACCTCGATCTCGATGTGAAGCGCGGCGAGATCCTGGGCGTGGTCGGCGGATCGGGCACCGGCAAGTCCGTGCTCATGCGATCGATCATCGGCCTCCAGCAGCCCGATGCGGGCGAGATCGAGGTCTTCGGCCAGTCGATGACCGATGCCGAGCCGGACGAGGCGCTAGGCGTGCGCAATCGCTGGGGTGTGCTGTTCCAGGGCGGTGCGCTGTTCTCCACCCTCACGGTGGGCGAGAATGTGGAAGTGCCGATCAAGCAGTTCTACCCCGACCTCGCTCCCGATATCACGCGCTCGATCGCGCGCTACAAGGTGGCGATGTCGGGCCTGCCGGAAGAGGCGGTCGCCAAGTATCCGTCCGAACTGTCGGGCGGGATGCGCAAGCGCGCCGGGCTTGCGCGCGCCCTCGCGCTCGATCCCGAACTCCTGTTCCTCGACGAGCCGACCGCAGGCCTCGATCCGATCGGGGCTTCGGCGTTCGACCAGCTGACCAAGGGGTTGAAGCAGACGCTCGGCCTCACCGTGTTCCTCATCACCCACGACCTCGATACGCTGCACGAAATCTGCGACCGGGTGGCGGTGCTGGCCGACAAACGCGTGATTGCGGTCGATACGGTGCCCAACCTGATGAAGCTCGATCATCCGTGGATTCAGGAATACTTCAACGGCCCTCGCGGTCGTGCGGCTCTCACCGCGCAGGCGCTGGACGAACTGCGCCAGCACATGGACAAGCCAATCGCGGCGGAGGCCGTCAAAGCGTTGGACAAGTCCAACGAGAGCAAGGCATAGGCGACAAGCATGGAGACTAGGGCAAATCATGTGTGGGTGGGCGCGGTAACGCTCGTGCTGCTCGCCGCGCTGGCGCTGTTCATCGTCTGGATCGCGCGACTGGGCGAGAACGACCGCAAGGAATACGACATCTTCTTCAAGCAGTCGGTGTCGGGCCTCGCCGATGGCAGCCAGGTGTCCTTCGCGGGGGTTCCGGTGGGCCAGGTGCGCGAGATTTCGCTATGGGAAACCGATCCCGGTTTCGTGCGCGTGCGCATCGCGGTGCAGGATGACGTGCCCGTGCTCGTCGGTACGACTGCCACCGTGCAAAGCTCCTTCACCGGGGTTTCGACGATCCTGCTCGACGGCGCGCGCAAGGGCCGTCCGCCGATCGATTGCGAGACGACCGCCTGCCCCGAAGGCGTGCCGGTGATCCCGCCCAAGGCGGGTGGCTTCGGCGAAATCCTCGCCAATGCGCCGCTGCTGCTCGAACGGCTGGCCACGCTGACCGAACGGCTGACAATGCTCCTTTCCGACGATAACCAGCAGCAGCTGGCCGGCATCCTGCGCAACACCAATGCGATTTCGGCAGAGGTCGCGGATGCCTCCCCGCAATTGCAGGGCGCACTGGCCGAGATGCAGATCACCCTGCGCGAGGCGAGCGAGGCACTCGATGCCTTCGAAAAGACCACGCAATCGACCAATGATCTGATCAATCGCGAAGGCGAGTCGATCGCGGACGAACTGCGTGCCACGCTGCAGAAGGCGAACCGGTCTGCCGACGCGCTGACCGCGACGCTCGAACAGGCGCAGCCAGCGGTCCGCACGCTCAATACCGAGACCCTGCCAGCGGCGACCACGACTTTCGAGGATCTGGAGGCGACCAGCCGTTCGCTGCGCGAGCTGACCCAGCGGCTGGAAGACAAGGGCGCGACCGATCTTCTGTCTTCGCCCAAACTGCCCGACTACGAACCTGAGGATTGAGAGCGATGTCGATTTTCCGCCTGATAGTCCTTGGTGCTGCGCCCCTGGCGCTCGCAGGTTGCATCAGCATCGGCGAAGACCCGCCGCCCGCGCTGCTGACGCTGACGCCGGACGCGCAGATCGAAGTGGGCACCGGCCCGACGGGGGAGGCGAGCGCGGCCCTGACCGTGATGCTCCCCGAAACGCCCGGCAGCCTCGCCGTGACGCGGGTGCCGGTGCAGGTCGATGCGTCGACGATCGCTTATCTGAAAGATGCAGTATGGGTCGATCGCCCCGCCAGGCTGTTCCAGAATCTGCTGGTGACCACGATCCGGGAGCGGACCGGACGACTGGTGCTCGACGATGTGGAGAGCCGCAGCGGAACGACCACCAGGTTGCGCGGCACGCTGCGCGACTTCGGCTATGATGCGCAAAGCGGATCGGTGATCGTGACCTACGACGCCATCCGCGAGACCGGCGGACAGCTCGAGACGCGGCGGTTCAGCGCCAGCGTGCCCGGCGTGCCCGCCGAGGCGAGCCCCGTGGGCGCTGCGCTCAACGATGCCGCCAACGAAGTCGCGCTGGATGTCGCGACCTGGGTGGGCGGTTAAGCCTTTTCCTTTTAACGATGTGCCGGAACGTGCGGGCTAGCTGCGCGCGGCCCGCGCGAATTCGATCGCGCGGGTAAACTCGGCCTCGCGGGCATCGCGGCGCGCGCGCGCCTCCTCGTCGATGCCCCACTGTTCGGCCTGGTAATCCTCTTCGAGGTTGGCCGCCGCCCAGAGCGCCTTTGCATCGGCATCGTCGCGCAGGCCCGACAGGGCCACGCAGAGCGACGCGGCGAGCGAGCTTGCCGCATCCAACCCTGCAAGAACAAAGACGTTTTCTTTTTCGAGACGCGCGCGGATCGCTGTCTGGCTCGCTTCGGACTGGGGCCGGTGGATGATGCCGTGGGTGCGGTTGAGCGTGATCGCCAGATCCGCCTCGATCTGCGCCACGACCGGCTCCCACACCTGCGCCTGCCGCCGCGCGACCGCCTCGTCCGGCTCGGCGCGGTAGCACAGCGTGTCACCGTCCGCGAAGGCGAGCAGGCGGTCGATCACCGCATCGCGGTTGCTCTCTATCGTGTCGATCGCACGATCCGCGAGGTCGCGTAGCGCGAAGGCACTCGCGTCGAATTCCTGTGGCGCTTGGGCCCATTCGCGCCGGAGCAGTTCCGCCAGCGCTTCGGTGGGCACCACCTGCGGCGCGCCGAGGCGCGTCTTGACCGGCCGCCCGTCGAGGTGGACCTGCCAGCCGCGCCCTCCATCGGGTCGGGTCGCTTCGGCCATCGTTGCTTCCTGCCAGAACCGCTTCACCGCTGCTCCCTCTTCCAGCGCCGGGCGAGCAGGATCGGCACGGCGAAGAACAGCACGGGGCCGGCCACGAAGGCAATCGGGCCGAGCATGCCGCCCTCTATTCGCCCGACCACCATCATCGCCCCGACGAAGGTCAGGAAAATCCCCGCCAGCCGCACGAATTGCAGCGTCCAGTAACGGCGCGCGGCGCGGCTCACGTCGGCATCGGAAGCGCCGTCGGATTGCGGATCATTCGCCAAGCAGGATCTCCGTCAGGTGGGCGGGGGTCTGGGCCACGATGTCCGCGCCCGCGTGCAGCAGCTCTTCGGGCTCGTGATAGCCCCAGGCGACGCCGATCGCGCGCACGCCCGCCGCCTTGGCCATCTCGATATCGAAGCTGGTGTCGCCGATCATCACCGCATCGGCAGGGGTCGCTACGCATTCGACGAGCGCCGCCTCCAGCATCGCGGGATGCGGCTTGGACGGATGCCGGTCCGCGCCCTGGAGGCTGTCGAAAAGGTCTTCCAGACCATGCGTTGCGATCGTCGCCCGCAATCCGCGGTCGGACTTGCCGGTGGCGACGGCGAGGCTCCAGTCCGCGCCGCGCAGCGCGCGCAGCGTTTCGCGGATGCCGGCGTAGAGCGGCTCCTGCAGTGCGCCGCGCTCGCGCGTGGCGCGGAAGCTCGCCTTGTAGCTCTCGACCACGGCGGTCGCCTGCTCCTGCGCCGCGTCGGGTGCCAGCTGCACCACCGCCTGTGGCAGGCTGAGGCCCACGATCCGGCGCACGGCATTGCGGTCGGGCGCGGGCAGGCCCGCCTGCGCAAAGGCGGCCACCATCGAATCGCACACCGCCGCCTGCCCGTCGACCAGCGTGCCGTCGCAATCAAAAACCGCGCAGCGCATCACGCGATGCCCCGCATCAGGGTCGCGATCGCGCCCTTTCCCTGCGCGTCCTGCCCCGCAGCGATCGTCTCGCGTTCGGGCGCGCTTTTCTTCTGCGACAGCTTGAGGGTGGGGCGCCAGGCCTCCACTTCGAGCTCGAAACCGACGATCCCCCTGAACAGCCGGGTCCAGGTCACCTCGCTCGCTTCACCGGCGCTCCACTCCTCGCCTCCGATCCGGCCCTCGTGCTTGGCGATCACTGCGTGGAGAAAGGCTTCAAGCCCCTCGGCGTCCATTTGCCGCACGCGGCCTTCCATTTCGAGCGCGACGTAATCCCACGTCGGCACCGTATCGCGATCGGCGTACCAGCGCGGCGAGACGTAGGCGTCGGGGCCGTTGACCGTCACCAGCGCGGTTGCGCCTGCCAGATGCGGGCTCAGCGCGTTGTTGCGCGCCAGATGAAACTGCACCGCGCCGTCGCCGGTCGAGAGCAGCGGGGTGTGCGCCACGCGGGGGCCGTCGGGCGTGGTCAGGAACACCATGCCGAAGCCGATCTGGTCGATCAGCGTTTCGAACAGCTGCCGGTCTTGGGATCGGAACTGCGGATTGGGATGCATCAGCGCTTTCCTGCGGGCTTGCCTTTGGGCTTGCCCTTCGCGCCCGCCTTGCCCTTGGCGGTGGCCTTGGACACGGTGCGAGAGCGCCGCTCGCCCCGGCGGGCCTTGCGATATTGCTTGGCGTGCTGCCTGGCCGCCTGCTTCTTCTCTTCCTTCGACTTGGGCGGCGCCTCTTCGCGCAGCGGCTGCGCATCGCTCAGCGAGAGGTCGAAGCCCATCTGCTCCATCGTCGCGGCGAAGTGCTCGGGCAGGTCGGCGGTGACATCCAGCTGCCCGCCGCCGGGCTGGCTGAGGATCAGGCGGCGCGCGTGCAGGTGCATCTTGCGGCTGACGCTGCCGGTCAGGAAGGCTTCCTGACCGCCATACTTGCCGTCGCCCACGATCGGGTGGCCCATCGCAGCGCAGTGCACGCGCAGCTGGTGGGTGCGCCCGGTCAGCGGTTCCAGTTCGAGCCAGGCGGCCTTGTTGCCCGCCCGCTCGACCACGCGGTAGCGCGTCTTGGCCGGCTGCCCGTCTTCCATGTCGACATGCATCTTCTCGCCGCCGGTGCCCGGCTGCTTGGCGAGCGGCGCGTCGATCTCGCCGACATGCTGCTCGGGCACGCCGACCACCAGCGCCCAGTAGACCTTCTTGGCGCTGCGGCCGGAGAAGCGCTTGGAAAAGGCGGCTGCGCTGCCCGGAGTGCGCGCGATCAGCAGAACGCCCGACGTATCCTTGTCGAGCCGGTGGACCAGCCGCGGCCGCGGGGTATCCTCGCCTTCCACGAAGGCATCGAGCAGCCCGTCGACATGGCTGTAGGTCTTGCTGCCCCCCTGCGTGGCGAGGCCCGGCGGCTTGTTGAGCACGATCGCGGCGGGCGTTTCCTTGATGACCATCGCGCGCGCCTGGTGGCGCTCGTCCTCGGTCAGTTCGCGGCGCGCGCGCGGGGCCTTCGCCTTCGCGGGGTTGCCCGGCGGGATGCGCAGGACCTGCCCGGTTTCGAGCCGGTCGTCGGGCTTGGCGCGCGATCCGTCGACGCGGATCTGCCCGGTCCGCGCCCAGCGCGCGACGGCGGCGAAGCCGACTTCGGGCAGGTGGCGCTTGAACCAGCGGTCCAGCCGGATGCCGTTATCGTCCTCTGCCACGGTGTATTGGCGCACCTGGCCCTTCTCGGGGCTTGGCGCGGGCGCCGACGTTTCGTTTTCGTTGTCGTTATCGCTCATGATCAAAGCACCCGCATGATTGTGAGGCCGAAGACCAGCGCACTGATCGATAGCGAGATCGAGAAAACGACGTAGAGCAGGGCGATCGCCAGCTGCCCCCGTTCGATCAGCAGCCAGGTCTCGAGGCTGAAGGCGGAAAAGGTGGTGAACCCGCCGAGCAGGCCGACACCGAGTATCAGCCGCAGCGGATCGGCATAGGCACCGGCGAACCCGCGCGCGAGGCCAACCGCCAGCACACCCATCAGGAGCGAGCCGATGGCATTGGCGGCAAGTGTCGCCCACGGAAAAGTGCTGACCGCCGGCGCACCGAGCCACGCGGTCATAGCGCGCCCGAGATTATAGCGCAGCACGGCACCGATGCCGCCACCAAGTGCGACACCGAGCGAGGCGGTGATGGGGGAAAGACTGGTCATTTTCGCGAGCCTACCTATAGTGGCAGGTGCCTCGCGCCAAGCGTCGAAGCGCCTTTCCATCCCCCGGCCCGAAGGGCGTCATGCCGCAGGGTGGGCGGGTTCCCCTTGCGCGCCGAGCGTGATTTGCGTATAAAGCCCGCAATGGAGCTGGCCGCTTCCCGGTTTTCGGGGCGTTGCCGGCCTCTTCCACGTTATAATTCCGCCGGTTTCGCGCGTGTTTCCGCGAATCGGAAGGCTATGAACTGAAAGGCGTTAGACCAGTATGCAAATCATCGTGCGCGATAATAATGTCGACCAGGCGTTGCGGGCTCTTAAGAAAAAGCTGCAGCGTGAAGGCGTCTATCGCGAGATGAAGCTTCGCCGCCACTACGAAAAGCCGAGCGAGAAGCGCGCGCGCGAAAAGGCAGCAGCCGTCCGCCGCGCCCGCAAGCTCGAGCGCAAGCGCGCCGAGCGCGACGGTCGCTAGGACGCAGACGGGGCTGGCGTTATCGCTGCGCCCCGCTCAACCTCAGTCTTGAACTGACGAACGGCTTGCGCCAGATGGGCGCGAGCCGTTTGGCGTATCTAGGCGCCATGAAACCAGCATCACGCCATAATCTTCCAGGATCTGCTCAATGACGGAAATCACGCGCGTTCCCCTCCGCCCGATCGCGAAGGGCTCGCTCACCAAGCTCTGGATCGGCGTGATCGTGGCGATCGCCCTCGCCGTGCTGCTCGCATGGAGCCTCGCGCCGCAGGGCTATGGCCTGACCGTGCTGGAAGAGGGCGAAGGCCCGACTCCGACCGAGGAGGACGTGATCTTCGTCAATTATACCGGCAGGCTGGCCGACGGCACGGTCTTCGACCAGTCGCAGCCGCTTCCGCTGCCGGTCGAGGGCATTTTCCCCGAAGGCAACCCGCTGCCGCTGGCCAACATGATCCCCGGTTTCGTCGAAGGCGCGAAGCAGATGCGCAAGGGCGGACGCTACGAGCTGCGGATCCCCCCGGCAGAAGGCTATGGCGAAGAGCCGCGGACCAACCCGCAGACGGGCGAGACCGTGATCCCCGCGAACAGCGACCTGATTTTCGAAGTCGAGCTGATCGATTTCATGAGCCGCGCCGAGTTCGACCGCCGCGTGCAGGTCATCACGCAGATGATGGAGCAGCAGCAGGGCGCGATGATGGGCGGACCCGGCGGCCAGCCGCCGATGGGACAGCCCCTGCCTGAAGGAGCGCTCGAAGGGGCTGCACCTCCGCAATAAAGCGCCTAGGGTCCTCCAAGGGGAGGAAGTGATGGACGAAGTGGGCGTGCACGAGGACGGCGGCACCGAAGGTGCCACCGCGCGTAGCCGGGTTGAGATCGACTGGCCGCTGCGCCCGTGGATCTTCGCAGGCCTGCTCGCGCTTGCGGGCCTCGCGATTTATTTCCTCACAGACGAGGCGGGGGACAGCGGACCGCGGCTCGCCGCCGCCGCCTTCATCGCCTTCGCCTGCGGGGCGTTCGTCTTCACCGCCGAGCGCGGGCGCCTGCTCGCCCCGGCAATCTTTTCGATCGTCACCGGGCTCGTCGTCGGCGGGCTGACCTGGCGCGCGGTGGGCGCTGGCAATGATGTGGCGGACGGCGGCTACGCTCTTGCCGCGGGATTCTTCGCCTGCCTGCTCGCCGTGCCGCTGTTTCAGGCGGACGTCCACCGGCGCTGGTTCCGGACCGATTACAAGGACATCCACTACTTCGTCTGGACCGACGCCATCACCGCCGCGGGCGCTTTCATATTCTTTCTGATCGCGTGGCTGCTGATCTGGCTGGTCGCCGCATTGCTCGATCTGGTGGGCATTCCGCTGCGCGACCTGGTCGAGACCGGATGGTTCACCGCGATGTATGCCGGGCTGACGGTGGGCGCGGGATTGGGGACGCTCCGCAATCAGTTGAAGATCATCGGCACGCTGCAATCTGTGGTGCTGCTGGTGCTCTCGATCCTCGCCCTGCCGCTCGCATTTGCGATTATGGTGTTTCTCGGCGCGGTTGTGGTCTCGGGGCCGAGCGTGCTGTGGGACGCGACCGACAGCGCCACTCCGGTGCTGCTCGCGATCGCCATCGGCGCCTATGTGCTCGCCAACGCGGTGTTGCGCGACCGCGATGCCGATATGGTGGGCGGCGCGGCGCTCAAGTGGTCGGGCTATGCGCTGGCGCTCGGCATCCTGCCGCTGACCGTGTTCGCCGCCATCAGCACTGGCGTGCGGATCGACCAGCACGGCCTTTCGCCCGAGCGGCTTTGGGCGCTGGCATCGGTCGGCGTGGCGGTCGCCTTCGGGCTCGCCTATTTCGTCGATGCGCTGGTGGGGGCGCGCGGAAGCTGGGGAGAGCGCTTGCGCGCCTCCAACCTACGGCTGGCGATGGCGACCGCGATCTTCGCGCTGTTCCTCGCGTTGCCGATGCTCAATTTCGGAACGATCGCCACCAGTGATCAGCTTGCGCGGCTCAAGAGCGGCGCGATTTCGGTGGAGGAGTTTGATTTCTCCGCCCTGCGCTGGGATTTCGGCGAACCGGGGCGCAACGCGCTGGCGCGGTTGGTGAAATCGACGGATGAGGCAATCGCCCAAGGCGCAAGACGGGCGCAATTGCAAGAGTCGCGGCCCTATCGCTGGCATCGCGAGGCGCCTCAGCCCGATGAGGTAAAAATCGCTTGGCAGGGCGGCGAGAAGACAGTGCACATGGCGATCGAAGCTTACCTCGCGGCCAATGGCGCCTACTGTGGGCGGGAAGAGCGCTGCACAGCAATCCTTGCGGATGAGGTGAGCGACGGCGCGCCGCTATTCGTCGTAACCAATGGCGACATGACACAGTATTACGGCGTGAACGCGCAGGGCGAGGTGGAGGAGTATTTCGTCCAGAACGGACGGCTCGTCTCGCGAGAGCAAAGCAACCAGTTCGTCCTTAATGCCAAGGAGAACAAGGAGCCGCCAACCAACGTCGAACTGCGCCCGTTCGAAGGTCGCCAGCTCTATGTCGATGGCGCGCCGGTGGGCCAGCCCTTCAAATAACGTTTCAGGCGCAAGCGCCGCTTGATGGTGCGGTGCCGCACGGCTAACGCATCACCATGTCAATCACTCGCGAAGAAGTGGCCAAGATCGCTAGCCTCGCGCGCATCCGGATGGATGACGCGGAGCTGGATCGCATGGTCCCCGAACTCAACAACATCCTGGGCTGGGTCGAGCAGCTGGGCGAGGTCGATACGTCCCAAGTCGAGCCGATGACCGCCGTGATCCCGCAAGCGACGCGGCTGCGCGACGACGTGGTCGATGCCGACCCGCTGACCGCCGGCGGGCGGCGCGAGGATATCCTCGCCAATGCGCCGGCGGCCGAGCACGGCTTCTTCGGCGTGCCCAAGGTGATCGAGTAGTCTCGGTCTCAGAAATTCCCGCTCGTGCTGAGCTTGTCGAAGCGCGGGCATGGCCTGGACCGAGGGGTTCGCCCTTCGACAGGCTCAGGACGAACGGATATTAAATGAGCGAAGACCTTACCAATCTCGGCGTCAAAGCCATCCGCGACGGGGTCGCCGGTGGCGATTTCACCGCGCGCGAAGTGGCCGAAGCCTTCAACGCCAATGTCGCCGCTGCGAAGGACCTCAACGCCTTCATCGTCGCCACGCCGGAGAAAGCTCTCGAAGCCGCCGACGCGGTGGATGCAAAGCGCGCCAACGGCGAGGATCTGGGCAAGATGGGCGGCGTGCCGATCGGCATGAAGGACCTGTTCTGCACCGACGGCGTGCAGACCACGGCCGCCAGCCACATCCTCGAAGGCTTCGTGCCCCAGTACGAAAGCACCGTGTCGGCCAACCTGTGGAAGGCGGGCGCGGGGATGCTGGGCAAGCTCAACCTCGACCAGTTCGCGATGGGTTCGTCGAACGAGACGAGCTATTTCGGCAACGTCCTCTCGCCGTGGAAGAAGGAAGGCAGCAATGCCGCGCTGATCCCGGGCGGGTCTTCGGGTGGCTCGTCCACCGCAGTCGCCGCGCGGCTCGCTCCGGCAGCGACCGGCACCGACACCGGCGGCTCGATCCGCCAGCCTGCCGCCGTCACCGGCATCGCCGGGATCAAGCCGACCTACGGGCGGTGCAGCCGCTGGGGCGTGGTCGCCTTTGCGTCCAGCCTCGACCAGGCGGGGCCGATGGCGCGCGACGTTACCGATTGCGCGATCATGCTGGAGGCGATGGCCGGGTTCGATCCGAAGGATTCGACCTCGCTCGATATGCCCGTGCCTGAATGGGAGAAGGGGCTGAACCCCGATCTCAAGGGCAAGAAGGTCGGAATTCCGCGCGAATACCGCATGGACGGGACCGACCAGGCGATCCTCGACAGCTGGGAACGGGGCAAGGAATGGCTGCGCGATGCGGGCGCCGAGATCGTCGATATCTCGCTGCCGCACACCAAATACGCGCTGCCCGCCTATTACATCATCGCCCCGGCGGAAGCCTCCTCCAACCTCGCGCGCTATGACGGCGTGCGCTATGGCCTGCGCGACCTGCCCGAAGGGGCTGGCCTGCAGGACATGTACGCCGCGACCCGCGCGGCGGGCTTCGGCGACGAGGTGAAGCGGCGCATCCTGATCGGCACCTATGTGCTCAGCGCAGGCTTCTACGACGCCTATTACACGCAGGCGCAGAAGATCCGCACGCTGGTGGCGCAGGACTTCGAGAAGGCGTGGGAGAGTTGCGACCTGATCCTCGCGCCGACCACCCCCAACGCGGCTTTCCAGCTGGGCGGCTTCGACGGCGATCCGCTGGCGATGTACCTCAACGATGTGTTCGCCGTGCCCGCCTCGCTCGCAGGCCTGCCCGCGATGAGCGTGCCCGCAATGCTCAACGGCGACGGCCTGCCGCTGGGCCTCCAGATCGTCGGCAAGCCGTTCGACGAACAGGGCGTGCTCAACGCCGGGCTGGCGATCGAGCAGCGTAGCGAATTCGACGCCAAGCCGGAGCGGTGGTGGTGAGCGGCGAGGCCATCTTCACGCTCGTCGCTGCGCTGGCGGTGACGGCGGTCATGGCGATCCCGGCCATCGTCGCGCGCCGCCTGAACCACGGCGAAGCGCGGATCGAGAATTTGAGCAAGGAGCCTTCGGGCGATGACTAATTACCGCATCCAGGGCGCGACGGGCGAATGGGAGGTCGTGATCGGCCTCGAGGTCCACGCGCAGGTCACCTCCAACGCCAAGCTGTTCAGCGGCGCGTCGACCGAATTCGGCGCGGAGCCCAACACGCAGGTCAGCCTGATCGACGCCGCGATGCCGGGCATGCTGCCCGTGCCCAACCGCGAGTGCATCCGGCAGGCGGTGCGCACCGGCATGGCGATCGAGGCGCAGATCAACGCGTGGAGCCGGTTCGACCGCAAGAACTACTTCTACGCCGACCTGCCGCAGGGTTACCAGATCAGCCAGCTCTACCACCCCATCGTGGGCGAGGGGCAGCTGCTGATCGAGGCGGACGAGAAGGCGGGCATTCCCGAGGACAAGATCATCGGGATCGAGCGCATTCACGTGGAGCAGGATGCGGGCAAGCTGATGCACGATCAGCACCCGACGATGAGCTACGTCGATCTCAACCGCGTGGGCATCGCGCTAATGGAAATCGTCAGCAAGCCGGACATGCGCTCTCCCGCCGAAGCAGGTGCTTACGTGCGCAAGCTCAGGTCGATCCTGCGCTATGTCGGCTCGTGCGACGGGAACATGGAAGAAGGCTCAATGCGCGCGGACGTCAACGTCTCCGTGCGCAAGCCGGGCGAGGAATTCGGCACACGGACCGAGACGAAGAACGTCAACTCGGTGCGCTTCGTGATGCAGGTCATCGAATACGAAGCGAACCGGCAGGTCGATGTGCTCGAGAATGGCGGGACGGTCGACCAGGAGACGCGCCTGTTCGACGTCGCCACCGGCACCACGCGTACCATGCGCAGCAAGGAAGACGCGCACGACTATCGCTACTTCCCCGATCCGGACCTGCTACCGGTCGAGCTCGACGATGCCTTCCTGAGCGAGTGCCGGGAGAGCCTGCCCGAACTGCCCGACGCCAAGCGCGCGCGGTACGAAAATGAGCTGGGCCTCACGCCCTACAATGCGCGCGAGCTCACCGCAGAGGTCGAGACCTTCGGCCGCTTCGAAACGCTGCTCTCGGCCACCGCGACCCGTATCGGCAAGCCCGAGAAGCAGGTGGCTACGCAGGTCGCGAACTGGGCGCTTTCCGTCGCGCCGGGCGTGATGAAGTCGCTCGGTGACGAGGCCGATCCGGCACACGCCAGCTCGGGCGCGCAGGCCAGCATCCTCGCGATGCAGGACAAGGGCGAGATTTCGGGCGGACAGGCCAAGGAGATTTACGAGATCGTCCTCAAGACCGGCCGCGACCCCGAAGAAATCGCCGACGCCGAAGGCCTCAAGCAGGTCTCCGACACCGGCGCGATCGAGGAAGCGATCGACGGCATCATCGCCGCCAACGAGGACAAGGTGGCCGAGTATCGCGGCGGGAAGGACAAGCTGTTCGGCTTCTTTGTCGGCCAGACGATGAAGGCGATGCAGGGCAAGGCGAACCCCGCGGTGGTGAACCAGATCCTGAAGGACAAGCTGGGGTGAAAAATGCCGCTACCCGGTGGTGCGGGGCGGGCGCGATCGTCCTTTGTCTGTCGGTCGCCGCGACGGCGGGCCCGTTGTGGGCGCAAGAAGGCGAACCCGCGTTCCGCCAGCACCCGTTCCTGCTGTTCGATGAAGCGGACAGCCGCACGGCCGATGTCGCGCTCGCCGACCTCGACGGCGATGGCGATCTCGACGTCGCAGCCGCGAATGGGCGCCACTGGCCGCAGCAGGACTGGATTTTCCTCAACGAGGGCGGCGGTCGCCTGCTGGAAGCCCGTCCGTTAGGCGAGACGCGTTCTTCAAGCTACACGATCCGCCTTGGCGATCTCGACGCAGATGGCGACTCCGACGCGGTCGTGGTGCGCGATAATCTGCCCGCGCAGGTCTATCTCAACGACGGCAAGGCTGGTTTCACGTTCGCATCGGATATCCCGGGCAGTGCCATCCCAGCGCGGTCCGCGGTGCTGGCAGACCTCGACGGCGATGGCCTGCTCGACCTCACCGTGGCGGCGCGCCGCGGAGCCGACCGGATCCATTACGGCCTTGCCGGAGGAGCGTTCGGCGAGGCGGTCAGCCTGCCCGATGACGGATTCGGGTCGACCGGTCTCGCCGCAGCGGACGTCGACGGGGACGGCGATACCGATCTCGTGGTCGCGCGACGCGATGGAGCGGCCAGCGTAGTCTTCGTCAATCAGGGCAAGCGTGCCTTCGCGGCCCGGCATATTGCGGGCAGCGAAGGCGATCATCGCAAGGTGGTCGTGGGCGATTTCGACGACGACGGGCGGATGGATATCGTGCTGGTCGCGATCGAAGGCCGGCACAAGCTTTACCGGCAGGCGGCCGACGGTGCTTTCGCGGCGCCCGCGCTTTTCGGCGAGGGGGACGATATCGTCCAGGCGATCGCCGCCGGAGACCTCGACGGGGATGGAGATCTCGACCTCGTGGCCGGAGCCGACGGCACGAACATCGTTTTCCGCAATACGGGGCACGGTGGCTTCGAAAGCGAAGTTTTGCCGAGCGAGTTGGCGGACACCTACGGCGTGGCGCTGGACGACATGAATGGCGACGGCATCCTCGATATCGTCATCGCCAATTCCGATGCGCCCAACGAGATCGTGCTTGGCCGATCCGGCGCGGACGACTGAGCGAGGGCGCGCCGCCCTCTGCATCGTCTTCGTCCGCCCCGAAAATTCCTAATATTTTCAAACGTAGTTCGCGTAGGGCGTGCCCGTCAGCATCAGCGCGGCCTGGTCGATGAAGGGGCCGCCGCTCGATCCGTTGGACATGACCACGATCGTCCTGCGCAGGGCGGGGTCGCCCAGCGCGTTCGAAACGTAGGATTGGCCGTTCATGCCCCAGTGGTGATACACGATCCGGCCTTCGCGCCGCTCCAGACCCCAGCCGATCCCTGCGGGCACATTGCCCTTGGGCGCGTCGCGTTCGGTCTGCGGGGTAAGCATCAGTGCCCGACCTGCCTCCGGCAGCAACCCCTCGCGCTGCGCGGGCGGTGGCGGGAGCATGAGGGCAAGGAAGCGGGCATAGTCGGTCGGTGTCGTTCGCAGGCTGGACGCGGCATTCGCCAGCGCCATCTGCGGGCGCTCCCAGCGATAGGCGCCGAAGCCGTCGAGCCGTTCGTCGTCGAAGCTATCGATCACGCGAAAAGCCGCACGGTAATCGTCGAGCGTGAAGCTGGTCAGCGGGCGGCCCCATCGCTGCGAAATGCGATACAGCTGCGCACCCACCTTCTGATCGAAGAACGACGGCTCGAGCGTATTGACCCCGTCATCGCCCAGCACATGCCCCAGCGCCTCCCGATCGACGCGGCCTGGCAGCCAGAGCATCGCCATGTCGTCCAGCGCAGCCGGTGCGAAGAGGTATCGGCTGCACAATTCCTGCAGGCTGTGGCCAGAGATACGCTCGATCGCTGCCTGCACCCACTGGAAGGCCTGCCCCGAATAGGAATAGCCGGTGCCAGGAGCAAATGCGGGCTCGATCACGGTGGTCTCGTCCCGCTCGGGCCAGTTCGGAAGCCCGGTCGCGTGGGTCAGCGCGTGGCGCACCGTGACCTGCGTCGACCATGGGTTGTCGGAAAGCCTCTCGGGCCGGTGATAGTCGATCAGCCGGTCGTCGAGGCCAAGCAGGCCGTGTTCGATCATCTGCATCGTGACGTAGGCGGTGACCGGCTTGCTGAGCGAGGCGGCCTGAAAGAGGGTCTCGGGGCCGACCGGCTTGCCGCTGGCCACGCTCTGGACGCCGTAGGCCCACGTCCAGGCGATATCGCCGTTTTCGTAGATCGCTGCGGACGCACCTGGGATGGAATGCTTGCGCGCCAATGTTTCGAGTGTCTCGAGCGCACGGTCGTCGGGCACCCAGCTTTCTTTCGTCTCGGCCTGTGCGCGGGCCGGCCAGGCCGAGGCTGCCATGGTCGCGCCGCCCGAAGCGATGAGCATCCGCCGAGTTAGTCTCATCGCATTCCTTCCTTCGGCGTAAGCCGAGTACGGTGCGCTGGCCGCAGGGCCGCATCGTCCAGGACGATTCGAAGTACTGCTATATCACAGGATCGGTTGCTTACCGCGGAAACTTGCCGCCCCCTGCGCGCGTACCGGCGGAGGCGGTGGATCGAAAGCGGTTGCAGGACTACAGCGGGGCCATGACCGCGATCGTCCTCGTCCATCCCGAAATCCCCGGCAATACCGGCGCGGTCGGGAGGACCTGCGTGGCGCTCGACCTCGAACTCATCCTGATCCACCCTCTCGGCTTCACGATCACCGATACGCGGTTGAAGCGCGCGGGGCTGGATTACTGGCAGCATATCCGGCTGAGCGAATACGCCAGCTGGGATGCGTTTCTTGCCCAACGCGCGCCGCGCGCAGACCAGCTCTTCCTGTTCGAGGAATACGCCCCGCGCAGCTTCTACGAGCCGGACTATCCGGCGGACGCCTACCTCGTCTTCGGGCGTGAGACCAAGGGCCTGCCGCCCGAGATCGTCGAGGCGCATCGCGAACGCCTGGTGAGCCTGCCGATGCGCAGCGACAAGGTGCGTTCGCTCAACCTCGCGAACACGGTCGCGGCGGCGGCCTACCAGGCGATGCGCGGCAGCTTTCTGCCCTAGAAATACCGTAGAAATACCGTAGAAATACCGTAGAAATACCCGTGGGCGAATCCGGCTAGCCGGGTCGAACCTTCCGGGCTAATTCGACAACGGGATCAGAAACTTGGGGGGGATTGCGATGCGAATCTGGCATTTCGCACTGATGCTGCTGGCTTCGACCGGAACGGTGCAGGCCCAAATGCTCGAAAACACGCCGGTCGATGGCGGGCGCGCCGATGAGGACAACAGCTGGAAGTATTTCTATTTCCACAAGAACGGGGTCAGCCAGGAGCAGGCCCGTGCCGATATCATCCAATGCTACGGCTACACGCAGAACCTCACGCTGATGAAGCAGGGGTCCAATCCGACCTACATGTCCGTGCCCTATGGCGGCACGACCGGGCTCAGCCCGCTGGCGGCCGGTCTGGTGGGCGGGGCCGGAGGCCTCGCGGGCGCCCTGATTGCAGGGTTCATGAATGCCGGAGAGCGCCGGGCGATGGAGCGTACGAACCTGCGCAAATGCTTCGGTTTCAAGGGCTACGACCGCTACGAGATGACCAAGGAAGAGCACGAGGATCTGCACGAGGGCGATGCCGACGTCGTGCGTGCAAGGCTGGTCGCGCTCGCGACCGGCGAAGCCCCTGCCGAGGAAAGGCTGGTACCATGAAGCGCTGGTTCTATCCGTTTGCGGCCGCCATGGCGCTGGCCGTGCCTGCCGCCGCCGCAGCGGGCGATCAGGAAGTCCGTCAGCTCAAGAGCAAGGACACGCTCGATCCGGCGTCGGGCAAGGCCTATTTCTACTACGAAACCGACGTGAACAAGTTCGACGTCTTCTTCCTGCGCAGCATGACCGAGGCCGAGCAGGAGACCTTCTTGAAGGGCCGCGCCGCCGCGCTGGCCGAAGCGCGGGTGAAGCTGCGCGAGCGGCGTGACGGCGCGCCGGGCGTGTCGGACGAGGAACTGCTGCCCGACGCAGCGTTCGCCTATGTCGACGACGATATCCGCAATCTGGTGCGGCTCGACAGCGGCCGGGTGTACGAGAAGGATGGCGATCGGCGGACCTATGTGGCCGAAGTACCGCCGGGCGAATACACGATCTTCGCCGCCGGGGTCGACGGCTTCACCGGCGGGACCTGCATGTGCATGGGCACGGTGAGCTTCGATGCGCCGGCGGGGTCGGTCGTCGATCTCGGCACGATCCTCGTGGCGGACGAAGTCGGCCCGGAGGAAATCCCCGAGCTGGCGGCCTACGAAGCGCCCGAATATATCCGCAGGAAGGCGCTGCCCTTCAAGATCGCGCTCCGGCTCCCCCGCGCGGGCGATGCCAAGCCCGCGCTGTTCGCCGACAGCCCGACGGTTGCGGCGCAGTTCGAGGCTGCGGGGCCCATTCCCAATTTCCTCGGCATGCTCGTCAACCGGATGGCACCGATCGAGGGCGTTTTGACCTATGACGAGGACCGGATCGTGGAAGCCGCGCAGCGATAGCAGGTCCCCGCGAGAAGAAACGAAAAAGGCCGCCGGGGCGCAAAACCCCGGCGGCCTTTTTTCTATTCGGTCAGGCTGCTCAGCCCTGGCGTTCGCCGGTCAGCGGCATGTCGCCGAATGCGCCTGCGTTGACCTTGCCGGTCAGCTGGTCGCCATTGACGGTCGCTTCGCAGTTGAGCTCCATGGGCATCGGGACGGTCATGTCCATCTTCCACTTGAGCGTGTCGCCGGCGATGGTGCCGTCCTTCACGTCCATCGAACCCATTCCGCCGGCCATCGAGCCGGTGAAGGTGTTGCCATCGTCGCCCGGGACGACGGTGAAGGTGCCCTTTTGGTCGCCCATCGGGCTCTTGACGACGGTGTCATAGGTTCCGGCTACGGACATAAGCGATACTCCTCTCGTGTGTAGGTAGTCGTGTGTGGGTAGGGCGGGCCATCGCCCGCACCTACATTCGTGTCAATAACGCTTACTCTGCCTCGATGGTTTCCACCGGCAGGCCGAGCCGTTCGAGTTGCGGGCGGACCTGTTCGGCATCGCCCACCACGACCCAGACGAAGCGATCCGCGCTGATCGCAGCGCGCGCCGCATCGTCAAGGCTTTGCGCCGTTTGCGCGCGATAGGTGTCGGCCAGCGTTTCGTAATAGTCCATCGGCCGGTCGTAGAGCACGTTGTTCTGGATCCCGCCGAGCACCGCGCCCGAGGTTTCGAACTGGCCGGGAAGCTGGCGGATTTCGTTGTTCACGATCCGGACCAGTTCCTCGTCGGTCACGCCGCTGGTGGTCACGAACTCGTCCACCTCGCGGATCAGCTCGGCCAGCGAGTCGCCCGTGCGGTCGGCCTGGACCGGTGCCTGCACGAGATAGGCGACCGCGTTCTCGTCGATCGAGACGCCGCCGCGCACGCCATAGCTCCAGCCCTTGGTCTCACGCAGGTTCATGTTGAGCCGGGCAAGAAAATTGCCGCCCAGTGCGTTGTTGGCGTTGACGAGATCGGTGATCGTATCGTCGCTGGCGCTGGCAGGCGTGATCTGGCCACCCAGAATGAAGCTCTGCGGCGAATTGGGCCGGTTGATGAGGACGATGCGGCTCGATTCGGGCGCCTCGGCCATGTTCGAGAAATCCTTCTCGCCCACCGGCGTGGCGGGCGCGGACCAGTTGCCGAAAGCTTCCTCGAGGCCTGGGAGAACTTCGCTCAAGGCGAGGTCGGAGACGACGAAGACCTGCGCATTGTCCGGCCGCAGCCACGTCTGCTGGAATTCGACCAGGTCGTCGCGGGTGATCGCCTGCACCGTTTCCACCGTTGCCTGGCCGCCATAGGGGTTGGTCGCCCCGTAAACGAGCGGGTTCAGAGCGCGGTAGGCGAGGCCCTGCGGCGTGCGCAGGCTCTGCTCGATGCCGGTGATCTCCTGCGCCCGGATGCGCTCGAGCTCGTTCGCGTCGAAGGCCGGATTGCGCACGATGTCGGCCATCAGGTCGAGCGAGGGATCGAGATTGGCGCTCAATGCCGAAAGCGTGAAGGTCGACCGGTCGGACCCGCCGCCGACGCTGATATTGGCTCCGAGCCGTTCCTGCGCCTCGGCGATCTCGCGCGAGGACATCGAGGTCGTGCCCTCTTCCATCAGGCTGAGCGTCAGCCCTTCGACCCCGCGCAGGTCGACCGGATCGGCCGCCGAGCCCGCATCGAAGCTGATCGAGACACGGGTGGCAGGCACCGCGTCGCGCTGCGCGTAATAGACGGTGATCCCGTTCGAGAGCGTCGTCTGCGTGACATCGGGGAAATCGAGTTCGGTCAGCGGGGCGAGGTCGGGCGCGGGGCGCGTCTTGGTCACCGTGATTTCGCTGGCCGCCGGTTCGGCATCGTCGCCGCCTTCTTCGCTCCCGCCGACACTGGCGGCTTCCTCGTACTCGCCGGTGCGCTCACCGGGTTCGAGCACCATGGTAAGGGCGGGGCGGGTCATCCATGTCTGCATCGCCGCCTTGATTTCTGCAGGCGTGAGCGTGGCGAGGATATCGAACTGCCGCTCGAAGAAACCGGGATCGCCAGCCAGGACTTCGCCCTGCGCCAACGTCACAGCCTTGCCGCCGAAGCCGCCGACCTGCTCGAGACCGCGGATCGTGCCCGCAAGATCGCTGGTCGCGGCGCGGCGCACTTCGTCCTCGGTCGGACCTTCGGCGATGTACTCGGCGATGATCTCGTTCAGGCGTTGCTCGACCAAGGCGGCATCTACGCCCGGTTTCACCACGGCGCCGATATTGAGGATGCCGACGCGCTGGAAGGCATAGTTGCCCGCGCTCACCTGGACCGCCAGCTGTTCGTCGCGCACCAGCATGTTGTCGAGCCGGCTCGAAGCGAGCCCGCCAAGGATGTTCGCCCCCACCGTCAGCGCGGTCAGATCGCGATCGGTGATGCCGGGGACCGAGTAGTACTTATCGATGCTGGTCGCAGCGACCTGATCCTGCATCACTTTGCGCACGTCTTCTTCGAGCACGGTAACTTCGGCCCGCGCCGGCTCGTTCACCGGACCGCGCGCGATCGAACCGAAATACTTCTCGACCAGTGGGCGCGCCTCGGCGGCGGAAATGTCGCCTGCCAGCACCAGTGTCGCGTTGTTGGGGCCGTAGTTGTCGCGGAACCAGTTCTGCACGTCTTCGAGGCTTGCGGCGTCGAGATCGGCCATCGAACCGATCGGGGTGTGATCGTAGGGGTGCCCGTCGGGGTAAAGCGTGTTGACGATCTCGTAGAAGACGAGGCCGCCGGGCTGGTTGTCGCCCTGCCGCTTCTCGTTCTGGACCACGCCGCGCTGGTTATCGAGCTTCTCTTGCGTCACCGCGCCGAGCAGGTAGCCCATGCGATCGCTTTCGAGCCACAGCGCCCGTTCCAGCGCGCCGGTCGGCACGGTCTGGAAATAGTTGGTCCGATCGAAATCGGTCGTGCCGTTGTAATCGGTCGCGCCCATTTCCTGGAGGTACTGGAAATAGTCGTTGGGCGCGTTTTCCGATCCGTTGAACATCAGGTGTTCGAACAGGTGGGCAAAGCCGGTCTGGTCCTGCGGTTCGTCCTTGGAGCCGACATTGTACCACACGGCCACGCCCACGATGGGGGCCTTGCGGTCTTCGTGCACGATCACGGTCAGGCCGTTTTCGAGCTCGAATTCCTGGTAGGGAATGGCGACCTGTTCGACCAGATCCTCCAGCGGCGCGACGTCCTGCGCATCGGCTGCCTGGGCAGCGCCTTGCGCCTGGACCGGCGTAACGACGAGCGCGGGCGTCGCCAGCGCTATGGCGAGCGCGGCGAGGCTCGTCTTGGTGGTCTTGATCATGCTTTTCCCCTAAGTCTCAATGAACTGAATTCGTGGCGCAAATAAGCACGCTCAGCGTGCGCTGGAAACCGTCTTCCTGGTGGTCGCGGCGGTCAGCACATCGTCGCGCCAGAAGTGCACCGGCTTGAAGCGATGCTGGATGAACAGCGTGGCCTGATCGGCGTAATGCGGGCTGTCTGGGCGGTTGGTCGCCGCCCCGAAAGGCTGGATCGAGCGCGAGGTGACCGGCTGGCCTTCCAGCCATTCGACCCACTGTATGAAGCTGTCGCCATGACGCACGGCCAGCCGCCCGTCTTCCGCCACGTCCCAGGTGGTGGATGCGCGTAACGTGTCCGATCCCCCGTCGAGCGGCAAGTCCACGTCGCCCTGGCGCAGCCGCAGCAGATCGCCCATCGGCGGGGTCAGGCGGCCGAAATGCTCTTCCAGATGGTCGCGCGCCTTGGCCAGCTCCTCGACCGCGTCGGGCCATGGCGTCTTCTGGTAGCTCGACGACATGAATTCGCGGATCATCAGCAGCGCGATCGCGTCCGAACGGCCGATATTGTCGGCGGTGTAATCCCATTCCAGCATCAGCGCGCGTGCTTCGGCGAGGTCGGGATGCACGCTCGGGTCGATCGCCTCGATGTCGCGCATCATGCGGTCGACATAACCCATGCGTTCGTAGCCAGTGTCGAACTTGATCGCCTCGAGCGTTTCGCGGTCGAGCCGGTCCGCGCTGCTCATCAAAATCCATGCGCGCCGCCCGCGATTGGTCATCTTCTCCTCGATGCCCATTTCGGGTACGAAGTCGCCCGGGTCGAGGTCGCTGCCTTTGCCCGCGGCGAAATAGGGCGTGTTGTTGGCGTTCATCAGCCAGCCGCTCGCCGGGTTGAGATATTGCGGCAGGCTGTCGTAGGCGACCTTGTCGGTCCACAGCGTCGCGCTGGTGTCGCCCGGCAGGACGCCGCGCCAGTCGTAGCCTTCGGCCCGGTCGGGGATCGCGGCGTTGTAGATATAGGCGATGTTGCCCTCGGCATCGCCATAGATGAAGTTGGTCGAAGGCACTTGCCCGCGCGCCATGATTTCCTGCCATTCGGCGAGGTTTTCGGCCTTGTTCAGGCGGTAATATGCGTCGAGCTGGTCGATGCTGCCAAGCGCGGCGAAGCGCACCGCGAAGGCACCATCGTCGTTCTTGATGACGGGCCCGTGGATGCTGCGATAGACCGTGCGACCAACCGGCAGGGTGAAAGGGCCGAACTTGACCGGCAGGGTGACGTCGGTCGCTTCCAGATCGCGCCATTCGCCGTCGAAGCGATAGCGCATGCCGCTCTCGTCCAAGGTGAGTTCGTAGATATCGATCATGTCGGGCGTGTTGACCGTGTTGGTCCAGCCCAGGTTCTCGTTATGGCCGAGGAAGGGGAAGGGGCTGCCGGGGAAATTGGCGCCCGCGAAGTGCCAGCCTTCGCCGCTTTCGACGACCATCTCGTACCATGCGACCGGGCCGCGCCACGGTTGGTGCGCGTTGGAAACGAGGATCGTCGGTCCGCCCGACTTCTCCGGCGCGACTGCGAAGGCGTTCGATCCGGCCATGCGGAAATCCTCGCCATAGGTGCCGGTGGTGGGGAGGTCTGTGCGGGCCTGCGGCTCGCCTTCCCGATCCATGATGCGCGGTGCATCTTCGATCGAAGCCGTATCGAGGCGGGGGCCGTATTCGGGCGGCAGCGGCTCGCCCGCGACCAGGGGTCCAAGGAACCTGTCGAGCCCGAAGAAGAAGGGCTGTCGCAGCGCGAAGCCGGCCGCCACGTCGATTCCGTTTACCGGGAACAGGCTGCCGAGCTTCACCTCGCCGGGGTTGGCCTCGGCATAGTCGTTCATGCCGACCGCATAGGCATCGAGCAGCGCGCGCGTGTCTTCGGGAAGACCCGCCCATTCGCGTTCGGCAGTGCCGCGCGCATCAAGCAGGTGGTAGACATAGTCGACCGCCGCGCCGTCTTGGCCCGCGATCGCGCCGTATCGCCCCCGGCTCATCGCGACGACATCCTGAAGCGTGGTGAAATCGTCCTCGCTATGCGCGATGGCGACGCCGTAGGCGACGTCGGGGTCGGTCGCGCCGTAGATATGCGGCACGCCGAATTCGTCGCGAATAATCTCGGCCTTGTAGGTCCGGTCGCCGTCCGGGGCGACGCCATCACGGGCGAAAAACGGCTCCCACGTCATCAGCGCGATCGCCGCGATCAGCACCAGCGCAAGCAGGCCCAAGCCCGCAAAACCCAGAATTCGCCTCATTCCGTCCCATCCCCTGTGGTATCAGTCCCTGTGGAGTTATTCGGCCGGCTGCCCGGCTCTTTCATTTTCACTAGCAAGCTTCTGCGCCCAGTCCGACCCCGGCCTATCGGCTATCTCGGGCGCGAATCTCGGTGCGAGCACGGTAGTCGCGATCAGCAGCGCGGTGTTCCCGATCTGGCGGAGCAGCGTGGTCGCGACCAGCAGCGCGCTCAGCGATGTCTCGTCGACACCCATGCCGCGGGTGATCTCCATCGCCACGACCAGAAACACCAGGTCGCGGTTGGGGATCAGCGGCAATTGCTGGACCAGCATTTGCACGGTGATGAACAGCAGCCAGGTCTCGAACGGCACGAAGGGCAGCACGACTGCGTATTGCAGCACGAGGAACAGGTTGGTCATCGCCACCCGTCCCATGTGGATTGCGAACACGCCCAGCCCGCGCGCGAAGCTCACTCCGAAGACTGACCGGCGGAAGATGATGATCGCGGCGGTGCCGATGATCGCCACCAGCACCATCGCGATCAACGGCCCTTCGGTGCGCCCGATGATCCGCGCGATCAGCGCGTCCTCGCCGCGCACCGCGAAACTTGCGACGAGCACGACGGTGAAGATGGCGGAGGCGATCCCCCCGAGGATCGTCGAATCCTTGACCCCGTGAAATGCCTGGGCGGCCCGCAGCTTCAGGCTTTCGCGCGCCCACATGGCGAACCACACGTCACCCGAATAGCCCAGCACGACCGCGTTGAGCGCGCGCTTGCGCAACAGCGCGTACCAGCCTGCCGGGCCGGCTTTCGGCCAGATCACCTTGAAGGCCAGGCGTTCCGCCACAGGTCCGACGACGAAGCCGAAAATGTAGAGGACGAAGAACATCGCCTCGTCGGGCAACTCGCCGAGCACGTCGCGCAGGCCGAAATTGTACAGCTGGCGCGCGATGACCGCGATGATGAGCACGGTCCACGCCCACCCGATGATCTTGCGATGTCTATCGAGAAAGGCGGAGACCTGCCTGAACCGATCCTTCACGGGCAATTGGCTCCCAAACCTGTCGGCACGCCGTGCGCGCCGACCCCTTGCTTGTCAATGGCATGCGCCGTTCGTCGCGTTTCGTCCCGGTGCGATACGTGATCGTCCATCGAAGATGCAAAAATTCGCACACGCCCCTTACGTTGCAAGGAAGCAACATTATTTCTGCATCCAAGTGGCAGAAGGGGACGTCAGATGAACCTCGAACAATTTACCGACCGCGCGAAGGGCTTCCTGCAATCCGCGCAGACCACCGCGATCCGGCTCAACCACCAGCGGATCACGCCGCTCCACGTGCTCAAGGTGCTGCTCGACGACAGCGAGGGCATGGCGTCGGGGCTGGTCCAGCGCGCGGGCGGCGATCCGGTGAAGGCCGAACAGCGGGTCGATGACGAATTGGGCCGCATCCCGGCGGTGACCGGCGGCGGCGCGCAGCAAAGCCCCGGGCTCGACAACGACACGGTCCGCGTGCTCGATTCCGCACAGCAGATCGCCGACAAGTCGGGCGACAGCTTCGTCACGGTCGAGCGGCTGCTGGTCGCGCTCGCGCTCGCATCCAACACCAAGGCGGGCGGCGTGCTGGCCGATGCAGGCGTCGATGCCAAGGCGCTGGAGCGTGCGATCGCGGATTTGCGCGGCGGGCGCACGGCGGACACCGCGAATGCCGAACAGGCTTATGATGCCATGCAGCGCTACGCCCGCGACCTGACGCAGGCCGCGCGCGACGGCAAGCTCGACCCGGTGATCGGCCGCGACGAGGAAATCCGCCGGACGATCCAGATACTCGCCCGCCGGACCAAGAACAACCCCGCGCTGATCGGCGAGCCGGGCACCGGCAAGACCGCGATCGCCGAAGGGCTCGCGCTGCGGATCGCCAATGGCGACGTTCCCGACAGCCTGAAGAACCGCACGCTGATGGCACTCGACATGGGCGCGCTGATCGCGGGCGCGAAATATCGCGGCGAGTTCGAGGAGCGGCTGAAGGCCGTGCTCGACGAGGTGAAGGGATCGGATGGACAGATCATCCTGTTCATCGACGAGATGCACACGCTGATCGGGGCGGGGGCCTCGGAAGGCAGCATGGATGCGTCCAACCTGCTCAAGCCCGCACTCAGCCGCGGCGAGCTGCACTGCATCGGCGCGACCACGCTCGACGAATACCAGAAATATGTCGAAAAAGACCCGGCGCTGCAGCGGCGTTTCCAGTCGGTCTATATCGACGAGCCGAGCGTCGAGGACACGATCTCGATCCTGCGGGGAATCAAGGAGAAGTACGAGCTGCACCATGGCGTGCGGATCACCGATGGCGCGATCGTCGCCGCCGCGCAGCTTTCCAACCGCTACATCCAGAACCGCTTCCTGCCCGACAAGGCGATCGACCTGATGGACGAGGCCGCCAGCCGCATCCGCATGGAGGTGGAGAGCAAACCCGAGGAGATCGAGCAGCTCGACCGGCGGATCATCCAGCTCAAGATCGAGGAGCAGGCACTCGCCAAGGAAAGCGACGAGGCCAGCGTGGAACGGCTCGAGAACCTGCGCGAAGACCTCGCCAATCTCGAACAGCGCTCGTCCGAACTGACCACGCGCTGGCAGGGCGAGCGCGACAAGATCCACGCCGAGGCGCGGATCAAGGAAGACCTCGACGCGGCGCGGCTGGAGCTTGAGCAGGCGCAGCGCGCGGGCGACCTCGCCAAGGCGGGCGAGCTGCAATACGGGCGCATTCCGGAGCTCGAGAAGAAGCTGGAAGATGCCGCCGGCCACACCGCCAACGCGCTGCTGCGCGAGGAAGTGACCGAAGAGGATATCGCGGGCGTCGTCGCGCGCTGGACCGGCATTCCGGTCGACCGGATGCTGGAAGGCGAGCGCGAGAAGCTACTCAAGATGGAAGAGGTGCTGGGCAAGCGCGTGATCGGCCAGACCGCTGCGGTCGAGGCGGTCTCCAAGGCCGTGCGCCGCGCGCGTGCGGGCCTCAAGGACCCGGGCCGCCCGCTCGGCAGCTTCCTGTTCCTCGGACCCACCGGCGTCGGCAAGACTGAGCTGACCAAGGCGCTCGCCTCGTTCCTGTTCGACGACGACAACGCAATGGTCCGCATCGACATGAGCGAGTTCATGGAGAAGCACGCGGTCGCGCGGCTGATCGGCGCGCCTCCGGGCTATGTCGGCTACGAGGAAGGCGGCGTGCTGACCGAGAGCGTGCGGCGCAGGCCCTATCAGGTCGTGCTGTTCGACGAGGTCGAGAAGGCGCACTCAGACGTCTTCAACGTGCTTCTGCAGGTGCTTGACGACGGACGCCTGACCGATGGGCAGGGCAGGGTGGTGGACTTCTCCAACACGCTCATCATCCTGACGTCGAACCTCGGCAGCCAGTACCTGTCGAACATGACCGACGACCAGCAGGTCAGCGATGTCGAGCCGCAGGTGATGGACGTGGTGCGCGGGCATTTCCGCCCCGAATTCCTCAACCGGCTGGACGAGATCATCCTGTTCCACCGCCTGAGCCAGGCGGACATGGCGCCGATCGTCGAATTGCAGGTCGCGCGGGTGCAGAAGCTGCTTGCCGATCGCAAGATCGAGCTGGAGCTGACCGAGGCGGCCAAGCGCTGGTTGGGGCGGGTCGGCTACGATCCGGTCTATGGTGCAAGGCCGCTCAAGCGTGCGGTGCAGCGCTATGTGCAGGACCCGCTGGCCGAGCGGCTGCTGCAAGGCGAAGTGCCCGATGGCAGCACGGTGAAGATCGACGAGGGCGACGGTCAGCTTGCGATCACGCTCGATTGAACCTTGCAGGGGGTCTCGGCGTCACAGGGGCGCCGGGACCGGCCGGTTGCCGGCTCAGTACGGCAGGCCCGCAGGCCCCGTTAGATCCAGCGGCGACCGGCGTATCCATTTCGAAAGGATGATCTTGCGTCCTGCGACGACCGGCAATCCGGCGTGTGCCGCATTGCGCGCCGGTTGCATGTTTGCCGAGACATTGGAGAAGCAGAGCGCGTCGCCCGTATTGCCCCGGAACCGCAGATTCGGCGTGGGGAAGTGTATTTCCCCCCCCTCGTAATCCTCGTTCAGATAGATGAGGAAGGTCTGAATTCGCTGGTTTTGCTCGCCGGGCAGTGCATCGTGATGGAGCTTGTACTCCTGGCCGGCTTCGTAGCTCAGAACCTGCGTGGGCTCGCCCTGTTCTGGACGCGATCGAGATGCCGCGGCGATCCTTCTGTTGATCGCATGCAGAAAGGGCGTCTCCTCTGTCAGCGTGAAAGCTGCAGACGAGGAATTGCGGATCGGATCGTCAACGAGTTGTCCGGTCTGGGGGTGGACGACTTGCGACCGCCTCAAGGCGGGGGAGGCCAGTTCGACAAGCGACTTGCACTCGCGCCGCGTGAGGAATTCGCGGAACACTAACACCAATGGATCGCGGCACAATATTTCGGGCGAAAAGGAGCGTCCCGGATTCCCTTCAGGATCGAGCTGCATCGCATCGATCAGCCTGGCATGCCGCGTAGCAGTGGGTTCGCGATAGCTCGCCAATTGCTGCAGGGCGCCCTGCCAGTCGCGTCGTGATTGCCCATAGCCGTGGGCGAGCATTGCTGCGAGGGGCCCGCGGGCTGCTTCGTAGCCCAGTTCGACTGCACGCCGGAAAAGCGCGGTCGCTTCATCGAGATCGCGCCGGATCGAGATACCCTCGACACGCCAGTATGCGAGGATGAAAGCCGCCTCGCCATTGCCTTCGGCTAGCTGGCTGCGAAGCGCTGTGACGGCGCGATCCAGCTGTTCACTATCAGTCAGATGCCTGACGTCTTCGGCCAATCCCATGAGCTGCACCTATCATATGATCCCCAAAAAAGAAGGGACCGGGCTTTGCAGCCCGATCCCTCTTTTTCGACGTCAGGTTGTTGCCTCGAGCTTAGAACTCGGCGCGAACACCTGCGTAGAACACCCGGCCGCGGACCGGATAGATGGCACTGCCACCGCCGATGCCGGTGAGATCGAGCGGCGGATTGGTGTTGAGAATGTTGTCTACACCAAGGTCGAAATCGAACATGTCGTCCACGTTAATTTCGACACGCGCATCGTGGTAGAATTGCGCATCATATTCAATGATGTCCGCGAAATCCAGGTTCTGGGGCGCGCGATCCTGAAGGCCGTTAACGTCTTCATACGAGCCGCGAAGCATTTCGCCGATGAACTGCATTTCATAGCCTACCGTCACATCGCCAAAGTCGAAATCGATGTTCCAGCGGAACTCGTCCTGCGGGTCGCCCAGTTCGCTCAGGATGCGGTTTTCGAAGTCGGGATTGGTAAGATCCTCGAAATTGCTCCGGTTGAACAGGTGGGTGTAGATGAACCGCGTCGCGATGCCGACGTTGGGTGAAAGCTCCGTGACATACGAAATCTCGGTATCGATCCCACTCACCGTGCGCTTCGCGAAGTTGAAGCCCGCGATGATGGCATCATTATCGAGAATCTGACCCGGGACTTCCTGGCTCGGGCCCAGGCCCGCGCCACGATACCGCTCGAACGCATCACAGAACTGGTTGTCCAGATCCGGCAGGTCGTAGCAGGTATTGACCACGGTCTGTGCGCTCGGCGCGGAGATCACGTTGTTCACCGTAATGTCGAAATAGTCGACGGTGACCGACAGCCCCGGGACGAAGCGCGGCTGGAACACCGCACCGATCGTGTAGGAATCGGACGTTTCCTCGGTCAGGTCTGGGTTGCTGCCGCTCTGGAATTCCAGCGAGTAGTTGGGGAGCGTCGCAATCGAAGCGAGGAGATCCGGACCCAGGTCCGCTTGGCAGTTGGCCGCACGGAATTGAGAGCCGGCACCGATATTCTGCGCACGGCACGGATCCTGGAAACCAGGAGCGAAGTTCTGGGAAAGCGGGAACGCAGTTTCCGTCAGGTTCGGGGCGCGGACCGACCGACCGTACTGAGCGCGGAAGCGAATGTCGCTGACCGGAGCCCATTCCACACCACCGTTATACGCCCAGGTGGTACCAACCGCGCCGCCGTAATCGGACACGCGCGCAGCGCCGCTGACGGTCAGCTCTTCGAAGAAGGGCATATCGGCGAGGATCGGCAGACGAACTTCGCCATACGCTTCCTTCACTTCGAAGGGATCGGGAGCGAAGGTCGGCAGAGCGTTATAGAACGTCCGGCCGTTTTCGACGAGCGGGTCTGCCTGATAGAACAGCTCCTCGCGCCGATATTCACCGCCGACCGCAAAGCCGATCGGGCCACCGGGCAGTTCGAAGAAGCCGCCCGTGTTGCCGGAAACGAAGCCCGAGACAACGAACTGCTCGAGAGTAGCGTTCGAGGTGGTCTCCTCAACGACATAATCGCCAGCTGCCGAGTTGTCGGCTGCGCCGAACGGGTTGTAAGGCACGCAGTTTGCGATTTCTTCGGCGAGCGAATCCGGGTCGTCATAGGCAACTGCCGCTGACGGATCGATCTGCGAACGGCAGACGATCTGACCAGTCGTAGGATCGCGGGCGGCATCGAACGCCAGCAGGAAGCGCTGCGGAAGAATATTCCCGAGGATATCGGTCGCTTCCTCGACCTTGCCGTAGTTCACGGCCAGTTCGTACTGCCAGCCGTCCATGAAATCGCCACGGACACCGCCGACGATGCGGTAGACGTCACGTTCTGAACGCTCGTCGCGGTTGCCCAGGTCGAGAAGGAAGCGCGAGATGTCGAAACGGAACGAACCATCCGCGATTGCTGCGCGATCAGCTGCCGTAAGCGTCCTGGACGTTCCCCGAGTGAGGGAGCCACGACGCCCCGAATCGAGAAGCGCCTGGGCGATGGTGGCGCGGGCCGCCGGGCTCAGGAACGGGTTGTCGAGACGCGGCGCTTCGCGAGAATCACCAAAGGTGAGGAATTGCCCCTGAAGGAAGGCCGGCGAAGACTGCTGGCCCTGGGTCTTGATCTTGGTGTACTTGGCTTCGATGAAGGGCACGAATGCTGGCGCAATCTCGTAGTTTGCCAGGAGATTGATGTTGTAGCGCTCTTGATCCGGCAGCACGCTCAGCAAGGTTGCTTCGCGGCCGGTCTGCCCGTTGCCGCCGATCGCCGTACCGATCGGGCCCGTGCCGACCAGGCCGTCTGCATTTTCGGCGATGATGTTGCCGTTGGCGTCGAACAGCAGGATGTCGTTATAGGCAACGCCGTTAACCCCGATCTGGCTGTCGGGAACGTCGGCTTCGAACCTCGAAATCGGAACAAGCGTGTTGAAATAGATGCTGCGTGAACGCAGGTCGCGGAAGAACACGCTGTCCGGGATGCCATCGCTACCGTTGGTCAGGCCCGGGCCATCGATGTCCACGGTGGCGAAAGCGTTGTTCTGGCGCAGGAACGACACATCCGAGCCGTAGACGCGCTGCTGGTTCGAATATTCGCCATGAACCGTGACATTGCCGCGACCATCGGCGAAATTCGTGCCGGCCAAGCCAGAAATGTAATACGAAGGGAACGTGCCCTCGTAATTGAGACTGGTACGACCACGCAGCTGGATGCCTTCGTAGTCGCTCTTCAGGATGAAGTTGACGACCCCGGCGATGGCGTCGGAACCGTAAATCGCGGAGTTACCGCCGGTCACGACGTCGACCCGCTCGATCAGGTCGGTCGGGATGGTGTTGACGTCGGTCGACGTACCGTTCGACAGGATGTCCGAGGGCACGTGGCGGCGACCATTGACCAGGGTCAGGGTCCGCGCGGTGCCGAGACCACGAAGGTCGAGAAGGTTCAGGCCGGTGGTGCCGAGGAAGCGACCAGCGTTCGTCTGACCGAACGTGCTGCGCAGCTGCGGCAGATCGTTGAGGGCGTCGCCCACATTGATGTTGGCCTGATTGAAGATCTGCTCACCTTCGAGGATCGTCACGGGAACCTGAGAGTCGAGGTTCGGACGGGCGATGCGCGAGCCGGTAACGGTGATGATCTGGCCGGTGGGCTCTGCAGGCGACGCCTCTGCATCTTCGGCTGCTGCCGGGCCGGGAGTTTCCGACGTCTGGGCAAAGGCGGGTGCCGTCAGGGCAAGGGCAGCGACACCCGCGGTGGCGTAAAGCGCACTCCGGCGTCCTGCGACGGTGGTAAACATGGTTTTCATTGATCTTTCCCCCAAGAAAGAGCCGGCTGCAACCCGGCGGAATGTGACGCAATTTTCCAAAAAGGGCAGCCCCATTTTGGTTACCTTCGGCCATGCTCAAGGCGACGTGCCCGCGCAAATGAAAAGGCGTGGCTTTGCAGGCTTTGTGGCCGAATGTTGCAGTTGTGCAACAACGGGGTGACAGGCCTGCGAAACGGATCGAGTGGCGCCGGGTTTTGGCTGAATCGCGCTGCGACGCGGCCCCTGTTGCTTCGTGGCTCTCGCCTGTCGTGCCCTGCCGGCAAGTCCTACTCGACGCGCACGCCCTTGACCCCGAGTTGTCCGTTAATCCGAATAAAGTAAGAGCCCAGCGATGCCGTCTTGAACTCGACGCTCTGCCCGGCCTTCGGAGGGGCGAGCCGCATCGGCGCGCTCGTGATGCGCCACACCGAACCTTCGGCCGTCGTGATGAGGAAGCCGCGCCGGCCCGATGTGCGGACCTGGGTGATGGTTGTCTGGAGCGTGTCCATCTTCTCGTCGTCGTCGTCGTCGCGGCCGCCGAACAGGTTGTCGGGTATCGAGAAGCCGAAGAGTCTGCGCTTCGTCTGCCGGACGTCTTCGCGATCGACGATCCGTACGTCCCCCTGTTCGCTCGCCGCGACGACTGCACCGACCTCGCGATCGTAGCATGCAAGACGTTGGCCCGAGTCGGCGATCTGCCGACACTCGGAAAGGCGTTCGAGGTAGCCGGGCGCCGCTTTCCCTCCATCGGGTTCCTGCGCAAGTGCCGGGCCGGCCGCTGCGCCGAGCAGGCAGGCGAGTGCAGCGTTCCGCAAGGAAGCTGCCAGTGTGTCCAGGGCATTGGTCATAAGGGAAATTCCATGCTGTTTCGATGGCCGACGGGATGGCCCGATATCAGAAAGCGCGGCGTCGGCGCTAGCCTGCAGCGCGGCATTGCGGACTGTCACTGAAAAGTCACAGGCGTTTCTCGAAGGTCGTGGTGTGCACGTGCCGACGCTTGAAAGGGCAAGGGGCGCTGACTTAAGCAACCCTCAATCGGCGTAATAACCGATCAATTCGTGTGCGCTTGAGGCACATTTCCTTAGGAAAGGGATCTTAATGACCAACCGTTTTAACAAGGCGGCCTTGCTCACCGGTACCATCATGGCCGGTGCTATGGTTGCGACGCCCGCGATGGCGCAGGGGACGCCGGACGAGCCGGCGCTCGAAGCGACGCCGGACGCGGAGAACGCGACTACCGATGAAGGCCTGATCGTCGTTACGGGTTCGCGCATTGCGCGTCGCAACATCGAGACCGCTGCCCCCATCGCAGTCGTTAACTCAGAAGAGTTCGAACTGTCGGGTACGGTCAACGTCGAAAACGTGATCAACACGCTTCCGCAGGTCGTGCCGGGCACGACGTCGTTCTCGAACAACCCCGGCAACGGTGCCGCCACGCTGAATCTGCGCGGCCTCGGCTCGACCCGCACGCTGGTGCTGGTCAACGGCCGTCGTTACCTGTCGTACGACACCAACCAGATCGTCGACCTCAACACGATCCCCAGCTTCCTGCTCGACTCCGTTGACGTGGTGACCGGCGGTGCGTCCGCCGTCTACGGTTCGGACGCGCTGGCCGGCGTCGTCAACTTCCGCCTGCGCGATGTCGTGGGTGCCGAAGTCGGCGGCCAGTATTCGATCACCAATCGCGGCGACGGTGCGCGCTACGAAGTTCACGGCGCGATCGGTACGGAATTCGCCGACGGCCGCGGCAACGCAACCGTCTTCGCCGAGTACTTCAACCGTGAATCGATCTTCCAGGGCGATCGCGACTTCTCGTTCTTCGCACTCGGCGGCCTGAACAACGCCGGCACGCTGGTGCAGGGTGGTTCCTCGCTTCCGCCTGAAACACGCCTTACCTATCAGGGGAACGCTCCCGACGCGGCGGTTGAGGCTACCGCCTTCGGCGCAAACGGTCTGGGCATCTTCGGTACGCCGGGTTCGCTGCGCAATTACAACGCGGCAACCGACGCCTACAACTATGCGCCGGTCAACTACCTGCAGCTTCCGCAGGAACGCTACCTGCTGGGTGGCTACGCAGACTACGAGATCGGGGACGGTCACGAAGTCTACACCGAAGCCACTTTCGTTAACAACCGCGTGGCTTCGGAACTCGCCGCGACGCCGATCCTCGTGAACATCGATCTGCCGATCGCGCGGGTCTCGCAGTTCCTCGACGCAGCTACGGTCGCGCAGCTAAATGCGCTCGACGCAGCCGAAACCGGTGACCAGGCTGGTGACGGCGCAGTCAGCGTTCAGGTTCGTCGCCGTCTGCTCGAAACGGGTGGCCGCAACAACCTCGACGAACGTAACGCCTTCCGTGTGCTCGGCGGCGCTCGTGGTCCGCTCGGCAGTTTCCTGAATTACGACGCATACTACATGTATGCTCGCACCAATAACCAGCAGTCGCAGCAGGGTAACGCTTCTACCTCGCGCTTCATCGACGGTTTGACCGGCAATCTCGGCACTGCCGACCCGATCAACATCTTTGGTGCCAACACTCTCACCCCGGCTATGGTCGATTCGTTCAGTGTCAATTCGACGAATGGCGAAACCTCGAGCATCCAGGTCGCGAGTGGTGTGCTTTCGGGTACGTTCGGGGACTTCGCGATCGGTGCGCAATCCGATCCGATCGGCTTCGCGTTCGGTGGCGAATACCGCAAGGTTGCCGCCAGCTATAACCCGGACACGTTCCTTGCGTCGGGCGACGTGCAGGGCTTCAACGCCGGTCAGCCGACTTCGGGCGGTTACGACGTTCGCGAGCTTTTCGCCGAGCTCAACGTGCCGATCCAGTTCGGTAGCGCGCGTCTGGAACTGAATGGTGCCGCTCGTTACTCGGATTACTCGCTCGACGCGGTCGGCGGTGTGTGGACCTACGCCGGTGGCGTGGAATTCCAGCCGATCCCGGACATTATCTTGCGTGGCCAGTACCAGAAGGCGACCCGTGCACCGAACGTGGCGGAACTCTTCCAAGGCGATGCGGTCAACTTCCCGCAGGCGGTCGATCCTTGCGCGGATGAGAATAATGCCGGTAACGCCACCATTCAGGCACTCTGCGTGGCGCAGGGTGTCCCGGCGGCAAACCTGTTCCAGGGTGAGCAGTCGCTGGTGCAGCCCGACGCGCAGATCCAGACCGTGGTTGGTGGTAACCCGGATCTCGCGGAAGAAACGTCGGAAAGCTACACCGCCGGTGTCGTTTTCCAGCCGCGGTTCATTCCGGGTCTGACGATCACGGCCGACTACTTCAACATCACCATCGAGGATGCGATCAGCGTGCTCACGCTCGATCAGTTGTTCTCGCTCTGCTTCGAACAGGCACAGGATCTCAGCGATCCGCGTTGTGACAACGTCAACGTGCCGCGCGATGCGCAGGGTGCCTACACCCGTGTCAGCCCGCCCATCCAGCGTGGTCTGAACATCGCCGAGTTCAGCGTTTCGGGTGTCGACCTCGAAGTGTCCTACGGGATGGCAGTTCCGTTCTCGCTCTTCACCGACACCAATGAGCAGCGTCTGAACCTCTCTTTCGTCGGCACGTGGTATGACAGCGCCCTGACGAAGCCGGACGCTGGTGACCCTTCGGTCGAAATCGAATGTGCGGGCTACTTCGCGAGCCAGTGCGGCGAGCCGACGCCGGAGTACAAGTGGACTTCGCGTGCCTCGTTCGTCGATGGCCCGGTGACCACCTCGATCCGCTGGCGTCACCTCTCGGGCGTGGAGGACGAAGGTCGTCCCGACGAGTCGATCGATGCCTACGATCTGGTCGACCTGACGTTCTCCTTCGCAGCGAGCGAGAAGCTGACGTTCAACGTGGGTGTCAACAACCTGTTCGACACGTTGCCCGGGACGCCGGTGTACGATGCTGCCGGCAACGTCATCAACGACCCGAACAGCCTGCTGCTGGGTGCAAACCAAGAGCAGGCGAACACCTTCCCGAGCACCTACGACGTGCTGGGCCGCGATTTCTTCGTGAGCGCGCTGCTCAAGTTCTAGTCGCGATTACGGTTGATCAACCGCAAGGACGGCGGGCTCTCACGAGCCCGCCGTTTTTGTTTGTGCTACCTGTCTGGAAATGGCCGCATTCGGAGGAGGGGCGGTCGCCGCCATACGCTGCTCAGGCAGCCGGACGGCGCAGGCCTTGTTTTCTCGCGAGTACTCAATCGGTCGTCCGACCCGGTAGAACGGCCCGATTGGTGCGGCCATCTGTCTGTCGACAGCAACCACCCGTCGCTCCCGATGCTGAGGGCCCTTTGCAATTATCCGCGTTTGAAGCGGAGCATCTCTGCGAAGACGCGTCCTGCCGCATCCTTCAGGGTTTCGCCTGACACGAGCGTGAGGCCACAGCTTGCGAACGCCCCGAGAAAGGTGTCGCGCGCATCGGCGGTTGCGCTGGCTCGTTTGAGGGAAGCGATCCGGTCACGCTCGTTGCAGGCCTGCGCAGCGATATTGTCGAGCAGGGCGCACACACCTTCGATGCTGTCACCTGCCTCGGCGCCCATGATGAGCGAGCGACGCACGGCTTCGGGAATTTCCCAGCCGGCGGAGTGCTCGCCAAAGCGGGCCCTCCCTTCGCGCACGACCTCGGCCACGGTCCGGACCGCCGCCGGCCATGGTCGGTTCTCCCGCGCAAGATGCGCCTTGGTCCGTTCGATCAGATCGAGTTCGTCGAGCAGCCACGCGATCTGTTCTGCCCGCGCAACATTGTGCTCTAGGATAGCGCCGTCGCCGCGGTGCACGATAAACGCGATCCGCGCATCGTCGCGCGCCACGCGCGCCACCTCGGCTGCGACCCTGGCCGTGTCGCCATATTCAACGCCGAACTGGCTGACGATGGCATCGAAGGCCAAATCTTCAAATGGGAGCCGTTCCATCGCCACACCCGCGCGAATGTCGATGCCCGGAGGTCCCTGGGGCAGGTTCGGGCAGAGGTCTATTCCGGTGCGCTCGAGCTGAGGATTGGCCAGGCCCAACCAGTGGAGCACGCGTGCATCGCCGGTCGCCAAGTCGAGGACCTTCGCTGCTGGCGCTAGGTCCAGTGCCAGTGACCGCCAATGCCCTTCGAGCACTGCGAAAACCGATCCCCATCGTGCCGGCAGGCACCCGACACCCCTGCCAGCGCGTTGCCTTGCCCAGAATTCATTCCAGGCGTCGTTCGTCGCGTTCATCGGACCCCCTCCGATTATCGCTATGTTATGCGGCCCTCAGCGCACTATGTCGCGCTTAAGCCAGAACATCAAATGCCACGGTCAGGCGCGTCCCTGCGGCGAAGGGGGTCGTGCCGTGGTAGAGCGTGCTGGGAAACAGGGCGCAGTATCCGGCGCGCGGCTCAATCACGTGGATCGGCGGCAGGTCGAGCCGCAGATCCTTGGGTGGCCGACCGAGCTCGAGCGCGCCCTGGCCTTTGTCCTGACCCTCCGGGAGGTGGAGATAAAGAGCCGACGAGAGCACGCCCTGCGGATGGATGTGCGAGGCGTGGTGGTCGCCGCGCGCGTGCAGCTGGACGGACCACGATCCCGCAAGCGACCAGGGCGAGGCCCGGTAGCGCAGCAGCGGATGGGTGGAGTCCACAGGAGGAAGTCCTTCCCGATAATCTTCGAGCGTGGCGATGATCGCACTGCGCAGCGCGGCCAGTTCGGGCTCGGTCCGGTCGAAAAGTCGGCCCCGCGTCTGGGTGCCGCCGCGCAGCGACTGGTCGTACGGGAAGGCGGAATGCTCGTGTATCGCGCGCAACCGGTCCAGCGCCGGTGCGACGACCTCCTCGGCATCGGCCAGGGGCATTAGACGTACCAAGCCCTCTTGGCCGTGCAGCCAGTCCGCGCGTTCATCCCGCGTGACCCGCCACAGAATGCCGATGAGCGCCCAAGTGCGAACATACATCGGCTCGTGGCGCAAGGCGCGATCGAGCCACTGCTGAGCTGTGCCCCATTGCTCGGTGCGCAGGGCGTGTCGCGCCTCGTGAATTGCGCGATCGAGCGTATCTTCGCTCAGGCGAGCGAAGGCCCGTTCGGCCTGTGCGTCCTCGCCTGCGGCGCTGGCGAAAGTGGCTTCGAGCATGACGAAGTGCTCGACATTCGCGAACCGGGCCTGTGCGTGGGATGCCCACTCGGCTGCCTCGTTGAAGAGCTCTGCCGCCGCGAGGGCGGCGATATGCGCGGCGGGGATATTGGGATTCTGCGGTGTGCGCCCGCCAGCCTCGACGTAGTGGCTCGCAAAGTCGTCGTCCCCCTCGGAGCGACGCAACTGTGTCAGAAAATCGAGACCGGGCCGCCACGCCGGGGCCTGGTCCACGATCTGCCGGGTGACCGTGAGCGCACCGTTCCGATCGCCATTGATGTCGAGCGCCTGCGCCTTTGCCAGCCACAGGTGGGGATTGCCGGGATCATGACGCAGCGCGAGGTCGATCCGAACCAGCGCATCGGCCTCGCAACGTTCGAGGGCGACGCGGGCGCGGCCCGCAAGGGCGCGCGGACTGTCCGCCTTCAGGTCGAGCGCGCGGTCGTACCAGCGTGAAGCCTCCACCAGATCGCCAGCCAGCCTCGCAGCATTGGCGCGGGTCGAGCAGTAGCGCGGATCGCGCGAACCCGCCGTCTCATACTGCGCGAGGGTTCCCACCGCGTCGCTGGGGTGTCCGGATTCGGTCTGTGCGATCGCCTGGTTGATCGCATAGGGCAGGTGGCTGGGCGCAAGCCGCAGCGCGTCGCCGAAACGTTGCGCCGCGAGCGCGTGGTCGCCGCGTCGCAGAGCGATATTGCCCGCGCTGTTGTGCAACTCGTGCTCGCGTGGATAAGCGCCCAGCGCCTCGGTTATGATCCGTTCCGCCTCCTGCGGCGATCCACCCCGCTCGGCAGCGATCGCGCGCTCGTGCCAATCGCGGGGAAGGGGACGGGGGGGCGTGGCCATCAGCGGTCGCGGAACCAGCCGGTGATCGCCAGGCGGCCAGGAGGCGCGAAGGGTGGGACGAAACTGACCAGATGGCTCTGCGGCACCGCGAACATGTTGAGCGCGTTGAACCGCGGACGGAAACCTTCGACCACATCGCCGTCCTCGTCCAGGAACAGCAGGTAGCCGCCCCAGTCGGGGTGCCAGTCCTCGCGCGCGAAGTTGAGGACGTAGGCGACCTTCCAGCCTTCGGCCACGTGGCTGTCGCTATGCCTGCCAAGGTAATGCTGCGGAGCGAACATCGTCGCCTGACCGTCGGCGCTGGCAAGATCGTCGAAGCCGGTCACTTCGCGCACCAGGTCCATCATTGCGGGGGCGTTGAGATGTTCGAGCAGCAATTCGTGCGGGCCGCCGGGGTTCCAGCCTTTCTGCACCGCTTCGACGAGCGAGAACTGCGCGTAGCGGAAGCCGTAATCGCCGCGTGCGCTTGCCTGGGCGGCGGCATTGGCCATGCGGTTGACCTGATCCGCGCCGCCGGGCGCGGCGATCTCCGCGTTGGAGAAGCCGCGTGGCGGCGTGTCGGGGCTGTCCCCCGCGCGCACCGCCATACCCCAGGGCGTCGCCTGCATCAGGATCGCCTGGATTTCCTCTGCCGCCTCGCGTGTGAGCACGTCGCGGATCTGCACTCTGCCGCTTTGCGCGAAACGGTTCGCGAGCGCTGCGCGGTCGAGATCCGGGTTCAGTTCGAAGAGCGTTTTTGCCATCGCAGCCCTCTTAGGCGCTGGTCGGTTTTGGAGGCAAGCCGCACGCTGTGGTGGGCGCTTGACACTCTCGCGCGTGCCCGCCACTTCGGTTGCGAAACGAAACTCGGGTTAAAACAGAGATCGGGAGAGAGACAGAATGGCAGATGCGTATATCGTGGAGGCGGTGCGGACCGCCGGGGGCAAGCGCGGCGGCAAGCTGGCGGACGTGCATCCGGTGGATCTGGCCGCGCAGACGCTCGACGCGCTGATCGAGCGTACGGGGATCGATCCCAAGGCGGTGGACGACGTCATCATGGGCTGCGTCAGTCAGGCGGGCCAGCAGGCGATGCAGGTGGGGCGCAACGCGGTGCTCGCGTCCAAGCATTTGGGCGAGGGCACGCCCGCGGTCACGATCGACCGGCAGTGCGGCTCCTCGCAACAGGCGATCCAGTTCGCCGCACAGGCGGTGATGAGCGGCACGCAGGACGCCGTGATCGCCAGCGGGGTGGAGAGCATGACCCGCGTGCCGATGGGCTCTTCCGCGATGTTCCACATGAAGGAAGGGCTGGGCAATTATAAGTCGCCGGGACTCGAGGAGAAATATCCGGGCGTCCAGTGGAGCCAGTTCATGGGCGCCGAGATGGTGGCCAAGAAGCACGACATCTCGAAGGACGAGATGGACCGCTTCGCGTTCGCCAGCCACGAGAAAGCCGCCGCCGCCACCAAGGCGGGCGCCTTCGACAGCGAAATCGTGCCCATCCCGATCCAGACCGAAGACGGCGAGGAGATGCACACGGTGGACGAGGGGATCCGCTTCGATGCCAGCCTCGAAGGGATCGCGGGCGTCAAGCTGCTCAGCCCCGACGGCCGCATCTCCGCTGCGCTCGCCAGCCAGATCTGCGACGGGTCGAGCGCGGCGCTGATCGTCTCGGAAGCGATGCTCAAGGAGCACGGCCTCACCCCGCTGGCGCGGATCGTCGACATGACGGTGACCGCGGGCGACCCGGTCATCATGCTGGAAGAACCGCTGTTCGCGACCGACAAGGCGCTTAAGAAGGCGGGTCTGAGCATCGACGACATCGATCTCTACGAGGTCAACGAGGCGTTCGCGCCCGTGCCGATGGCGTGGCTGAAACACACCGGTGCGGACCCGGAGAAGCTCAACGTCAACGGCGGCGCAATCGCGCTCGGCCACCCGCTCGGCGCGAGCGGGACCAAGCTGATGGCAACGCTGGTCCACGCGCTGCATGCGCGCGGCAAGAAGTACGGCCTGCAGACGATGTGCGAAGGCGGCGGCGTCGCCAACGTGACGATTATCGAGGCCTTGTAAGTCGATTCGAACGGTTCAAACTCGCTCGGTCTGAGCCTGTCGAAGCACCGCACTTTGCTGTGCCTTGCGCGCGAAGAAGGACGGCCCTTCGACAAGCTCAGGGCGAGCGGGACAAGACATCAGGAGAGATAGAATGGAAATTTCCGCAAACACCCCAGCAGTCGTCACCGGTGGCGCCTCCGGCCTCGGCCTTGCCACCGCGCGCGCTATCGCCGCGAAGGGCGCGAAGGTCGCGATCTTCGACATGAAGGAAGACGAGGGCGAGAAGGTCGCCAAGGAACTCGGCGGCACCTTCTGCAAGGTCAACGTGACCAGCGAGGAAGAGGTCGCCGCGGCCTTCGCCAAGGCGCGCGAAGCGCACGGGCAGGAGCGCATTCTCGTCAACTGCGCCGGGATCGGCAACGCGATCAAGACCGCCAGCCGCTCCAAGGAAGACGGCAGCATCAAGCACTTCCCGCTCGCCGCGTTCGACTTCGTGATCCAGGTGAA
This sequence comes from Alteriqipengyuania lutimaris, assembly GCF_003363135.1. NCBI lineage: Bacteria > Pseudomonadati > Pseudomonadota > Alphaproteobacteria > Sphingomonadales > Erythrobacteraceae > Alteriqipengyuania > Alteriqipengyuania lutimaris. The sequence continues at coordinate 1,669,491 of NZ_QRBB01000001.1, forward strand.
CCTCGTGGGCACCTTCCGCTGCATCGCGCATGCGGCGGCGGGCATGCTGACGCTCGACCCGCTGAACGACGACGGCGAGCGCGGCGCGATCGTGAACACCGCATCGGTTGCCGCCGAAGACGGCCAGATCGGCCAGGCGGCTTACTCGGCCTCGAAGGGCGGCGTCGTCGGCATGACCCTGCCGATCGCGCGCGACCTGATGGGCGAGGGCATCCGGGTGAACACGATCCTGCCCGGCATCTTCCACACCCCGCTGCTGATGGGTCTGCCCGAAAAGGCGATCGAAGCTCTCAACGCCTCGGTCCCGTTCCCCAAGCGCCTCGGCAAGCCGGAAGAATACGCCAAGCTGGCGATGGTGATGCTGGAGAACACCTACTTCAATGGTGAGGACGTCCGCCTCGACGGTGCGATCCGCATGGCGCCGCGTTGAGCAATATCCTCCCCGTTTCTCCGTGAGGAGAAACGGGGAGGGGGACCGCCGGCCGGAGGTCGGCGGTGGAGGGGTATCGCTTCGCCGACCTTCCCCTCCGACCGACGCCTCCGGCGTCGCCCACCTCCCGTTTGCACTGCGTGAAAACGGGGAGGATCTGGCCGCACCGCCACCCTTTCCTACCTCGCCCGCCATGCTCTATCGCCGCGCGATGATCGCCTGCGCGCAAACCGAGCAACGCAACCAATCCGGTACGGGCGCGCCCCCGGCGGTTTTCTCTCCCAGAACACTGTGTCAGGTGTGTCAGCGAGGAGATTGCCGGGATGCCTGACTTCACCCAGATCAAGCTCGCGATCGACGGCCCCGTCGCCACGATCACGCTCCATCGCCCGGAGAAGATGAACGCCTTCACGCACCAGATGCGCGACGAGATCATCGAAGCGATCGACATCACCGATGGGGACGATGCGGTGCGCGCGGTGATCGTGACGGGAGAGGGCGAGCGAGCCTTTTGCGCCGGGGCCGACCTGACCCCGCCGAAGAACCCGGATGGCACGGACAAGCACGTCTTTTCCGACCCGGCCACGGTCGACGACCTGTCCGATCCGCTCGTGCGCGATGGCGGCGGGCGGCTCGTCCTGCGGCTGTTCAATTCGCAAAAGCCGCTGATCGGCGCGTGCAACGGCGTGGCGGTCGGCGTCGGTGCGACGATGCAGCTGCCCTTCGACATGCGGCTGTGTTCGGACAATGCGCGCTTCGGCTTCGTCTTCGCGAAGCGCGGGATCACGCCGGAGGCGTGCTCCAGCTGGTTCCTCCCGCGTCTCGTCGGCATGTCGAAAGCGCTCGAATGGTGCATGACGGGGCGGCTCTTCGATGCGCGTGCAGCGCTCGAGGCGGGGCTGGTCCGCTCGGTCCACCCACAAGGCGAGCTGATGGACGCTGCGCGCACGCTGGCGAACGAGATCGCCGAGAACGCCGCGCCGCTGTCGGTCGCGATGACTCGCGCGATGCTATGGCGGCTTTCGGCCGAGGATCACCCGATGAAGGCGCACCGGATCGACAGCCGCGCGATCTACCGTCTCTCGCGCGGGCCCGATGCAAAGGAAGGCATCGCCAGCTTCCTCGAGAAGCGGCCCCCCGAATTCACCGGCAAGGTCAGCACCGACATGCCCGATTTCTATCCCTGGTGGCAGGAGCCCGAATACAAATGAGTGAAGCTTGGCACATCGGAGTCCTTGGGGGCTCGGGCCTTTACGAAGGCATCGAACTGGAAGGCCAGCAGCAGATCGAGGTTGCCTCGCCCTTCGGCGAACCCTCGGGCCCGGTGACCACCGGCACCATCGGCAACGTGCGGCTGAGCTTCATGGCGCGGCATGGGGCGGGGCATGCGAAATCGCCCGACACGGTCAATTACCGCGCCAATATCGACGTGATGAAGCGCTGCGGCGTGACCGACCTGGTCGCTATCAGCGCCATCGGATCGCTGCGCGAGGAAATGGCCCCGACGCATTTCGTGGCGGTCGACCAGTTCATCGACCGCACCAGCGGGCGCGTACAGAGCTTCTTCGGAGAAGGGCTGGTCGCGCATGTCAGCCTGGCCGATCCGATCTGCCCGCGGCTCAGCGCACTGGTCGCGGGCGCGGCCAAGGCGAGCGGTTCGACTGTCCATCGGGGCGGAACCTATATCGCCATGGAAGGCCCGCAGTTCTCGACCCGCGCCGAAAGCCGCATGTATCGCGGCTGGGGCGGCGACGTGATCGGGATGACCGGCATGCCCGAGGCGCGGCTCGCCCGCGAGGCGGAGCTGCCCTACGCGATGCTCGGCATGGTCACCGACTACGACAGCTGGCGCGATGAAGAAGCCGGGGTCGAGGCGTTCGACATCCTCTCCGTGCTCAAGGGCAATGCTGATCGTGCCCGTGCGATGCTGGACGAACTGGTCGCGACGCTGCCCGACACGCGCGCGCCGAGCCCGGTCGATACCGCGCTCGAGCATGCGATCATCACTGCGCCCGAGATGCGGGACAAGGCGCTGATGGCGAAGCTCGACGCAGTCGCCGGAAGAGTGCTGGGCTAGGGCGCTCGGGGCCGGGGGCGCGATGGCACCCCCGGCTTGCTACATCAGCGCATCGCTGATCGAGCAGCCTGCGGGGCCGAGAATGACGATGAACAGCACCGGCAGGATGAACAGGATCAGCGGGATGGTCATGATCGCGGGCAGGCGCGCGGCCTTTTCCTCGGCACGCATCATCCGCTCGTTGCGGAACTCGGCTGAGAGCACGCGCAGTGCCGAGGCGAGCGGCGTGCCGTAGCGTTCGGTCTGCACCAGCGTCGTGACAACGCCCTTCACCGCTTCCAGATCGACCCGGTAGGCGAGATTGTCGAACGCGGTCTTACGGTCGTTGAGGAACGACAGCTCGATCGAGGTGAGCAGGAATTCGTCGGCCAGTTCGGGATAGGCGCGGCCCAGTTCCTTGGCGACACGGTTGAACGCGGTGTCGATCGTCAGGCCGGCCTCGGCGCAGATGACCAGCAGGTCGAGCGCGTCGGGCAGACCCTTGCGGATGGCGTCGGTGCGCTTCTTCGCCTTGTTCGCGATGTAGAGTTCGGGGCCCTTGTAGCCGAGGAATACCGCGGCGGAGAGCGCGCCCAGGCGCTTGAAATTGCCCCACTCGGTGAAGGCGTCCGAAAGATAGAAGACGTAGAATGCGACAATGCCGAGCACGATGGGCAGGATTGCCCGCGCGCCGATGACGTAGACCGCATATTCCTTGTTGCGGATGCCCGCATGCGCGAGCTTCTGCTGCACCTGCTCGACCTGGCTGGCCTGCAGAACGTTGAAGTTGGTCAGGGTCGACTTGACCTTGTCGGTCTTCTGCGTGCGCCGCACCAGGCTCTTGCGCTTGCGCCCGTGCTCCTTGACGATCCCGGCCTTCAACTCGTCGCGCCGGGCGTTGAGCGCCTTGATCCGCTTGGCCATCGGATCGCGCACGGTGACCGCGGCATAGATCGCCAGCATGACGGACATTGCGGCGACACCGGCAAGCACGGTCGCGACGAGAACCACGTCCACGCCGAGCAGCGTGGGACCGCTGGCCGGCGCGCCGAATAGCAGGGCGGGGGCGAGAACGAGCGTTGGGGCGGCGTCGATCGGCATCAGATCTCGAAGCTCACCATCTTGGCCATGATGAAGACGCCGATACCCATCCAGCCGAGGCCGCCGAGACCGATCACGATGAGGCGCTCATCAGTGAAGAAGGTGCCGATGTAATTGGGATTGATCCACCAGATCATCGCGAAGACGATAAACGGCAGCGAGCCCACGATATAGGCCGAGGCCTTCGATTCTGAACTCATCGCCTTGATCTTGAGCTTCATCTGCGCGCGCTTGCGCAGCACGTCGGAGAGGTTGGACAGCGTTTCCGCCAGGTTGCCGCCCGTCTCGCGCTGGATGGCCAGGGTGATGCAAAAGAAGTTGAATTCTGCCATGTCGAGGCGATCGGCACTGACCTGCATCGCTTCCTCCATCGATCGACCGATCTTGATCCGTTCGATGATGCCCTTGAACTCCACGCCGACCGGGCCCGGAATTTCCTGCGCGACCACCGCCAGCGTCTCGGTTACCGGAAGGCCCGAACGAAGGCCGCGCACCAGCAGGTCGATCGCATCGGCGAAGCGTGCGGTGAACTGTGCCGAACGGCGTTTGATGAAGAAACCGACGACGAGGTGCGGCAGCCCGGCCCCGATCAGCAAGCCGGCGATCGCGGCAAGCGCGAGAGCACCTGTCTGGAAGTATACGATTACGCTGACGATCAGGACCAGCGTGAGCGTTACGTAGAGATACTGGCTCACCGACCAGTTCTTGCCGGTGCGCTGAAGGCGCATCGCCAGCGCCTCTGCACGCGAGCCCGATCCTGCAGCCTTGTGGACCTTCGGTTTGCGGGCCGCCATCGCCTTCTTCATCTGCGATTCGACTTTGGCGTCGTGGCTTTCCGAATGCCGGTAGCGCACGCCGCTCAGCCGCCGTTGCAGCTGCTTGCGTGTCGAGGGCCCGGCATAGCTCGCGTAGAAGAGCGCGAGTGTCGCCATCAGGCCGAGCATGATGATGAATATCTGGAAGAAGTCCATTGTCGCCGTCAAATGCCGGCAGCCGTGGTGCAACGCAGCCCTGTTGAGGGCGCGCGCCGTCAGGCGTCGGCTTTCGCTGCCCCCTTCGTCTTGCCCTTCTTCGCATCTGCGGGCTTCGCCTTCTTCGAAGTCGACAGAAGGGCCTTGAGGTCGAGCGATCCGATCAGTGACTTCTTGCTCTTAGGTTCGTCCGATTCCACCGCCTCGTCGCCGGTCGAAAGGATGCGGTCGACGACATTGCGCAGCTGGCTCGTCACCTTGCTGGTCTTGTTGGCTTCGACGAACGCTTGGCCCAGCTTGGCTGCCTGGGTGGCGGCCTTGGCATCGTAGGGGAGCACGAAGTCGACCTTGCGCTCGATCGAGGCTTCGTAATCGGCGCGGCTGATTTCGACCTGGGCACTCTGCGCCTTGTTGGCGACGATCAGCGTCTGCGCATGCGGAGCATAGGTCTTGAGCCAGCTCAGGATGCGGATCGAGTCGCGCGCGGAAGCGAGGGTGAATTCGCACACCAGGGTGATGATGTTCACGTCCGCCAGAAGCTGGGGGAAGTTGATCAGCATGTTGCGCGGCATGTCGATCACCGTGATTTCGAACGACTGGCGGAATTCCTCCTCCAGCTGCACGAAGGCGGCGCCATCGGTCATCAATGGAGAGTTGATCGGCGCTTCGGCGGAAAGGACCGCCAGATTGTCGTTCGCGCGGATCATGGCGCGTTCGATGAACAGGCCGTCGATCCGGCTGGGATTGTCGATCGCATCGGTCAGGCCGCGTCCAGGCTCCAGGTCGAGCGTGAGTGCACCCGTGCCGAAATGCACGTCGAGGTCGAGCAGTGCGGTCGGAAGCTTCTGCTCGTCGCTGAACAGCCATCCGAGCGAAGTCGCCACGGTCGAGGCACCCGCGCCACCGCGCGTGCCGACAACTGCGGTCGAGATGTGACGCTTGGCGGCCTGGCTATCGATGGGCTTGGGCGCACTGAAGACCGTCTGTGCCTCGTTGAGCGCGTCGCGCACCTGACCCGTGGCAAGCGGCTTGAGCAGATAGTCGTGAATCCCGCTCGCGAGCAGATCGCGATACAGGCGTACGTCGTTCACCTGGCCGACCGCGATCACGACGGTGCCCGGCTCGCAGACTTCGGCGAGGGCGTTGATCTCGGTCAGCGGGTCGCTGCATTCGGACAGGTCGACGACCAGGATATTGGGGCTCGACGTGACCGAAAGGCTCTGGATCGCGTTACGCAAACCCCCCTTGGCGCATTTTTCGGGTGCCCAGCCGAGCTCGGCGACCACCGGTCGCAAGGTATCGAGCGCGGTATCGTCGCAGATGAATGCGGCGAAGGGATCGCGGTTGCCGGACATGCCTGAATTCCACGGTGCGTTCATCGTGCTTCCTCGTTCGAATTTCTGGCTCAGTCCGGTCCGCCGGCGGTGGCGCTTGTGCCACTGCCGGACGCTGGAGCGCCGCCACTCCGATAGGCCTCGATCGCGCGGTTGGAGCCGCTGACGCCGGCGCTGCCATGGCTGGTCTGGCCGCGGATGAGGTCTTCCGGATTGGCGACCATCGCCGCGTAATTGCTGTTGGTGGCGCAGCCGTAGTTTCGGCTCGTGGCGTTGGCGAAATTGCCATCGTAATCGTCGGACCAGTCGGGGCAGCCCGGCACGCTCGCGACCGAGCGGGTCACGACGACGCGGGTCCTGCCCGGTTCGACGAAACCTTCGGTCACGGGGGCCTCGTCGCTCAGCAGCAGGCCGTAACGATCGACGATCGCGGCTACCGCATCGACAGTTGCGGGGCTGGCGCTGTCGGTCTCGACCGAGACCCGGTCGCCGTAACGCAGGTCGAGCGCTTCGAACCAGCCGGCTAGCCGGCGCTGTTCGGGTACGGGCACGCCGCCCGGTCCGGCTGCGATGTCGAGCGTGTAATTCGTGCGTTCGACCACCGGCTGGTTGGTGCTGTAGACCGAGCGGTTGAGATCGCCGCTGCACGCACCGAGCGACAGGGCGAGGCCGGAGGCGAACATGGCGGCGATCATGCGTTTGCGATTGGTCATGGCCTGGGGTTCCCTCAATTATTGATGCTGAAGCCGGGCGCGGCCGAAGCGCTGCGTTCCTTGCGGCGCTGCTTGCCGGCGCGGCGTTCGCCGCGCTGCGGCGCTTGGGAGATACCGGGGCCAGTGGATTGACGCTCGCTGGCGCGAGGCATCGGACGCACCGCTTCGCCATTCTCGCGCACGGTTTCCTTGAAGCCCAGCTGGCTCAGCACGTCGGGGCTGTTGTAGCCGTCGGTGGGCAGTCGGATGTCGCTCGCATCCACAGGCTTCACCAGATAAGGCGTGATGACGATGACCAGTTCGGTCTCGCCCTTGCGGAATTCGGTCGATCGAAAGAGGTTGCCCAAGATCGGCACGTCGCCAAGCCCCGGGGCCTTGTCGATCAGGTTCTGAGAATTGTTGCTCATCAATCCGGCGATCATCATGCTCTGACCCGAACCCAGCTCGGCCGTGGTCGATGCCCTGCGCGTTATCAGCGCGGGAATCTGCACGCCGTCGAGCTGGACCGCACCCTGTGCGGACAGCTCCGACACTTCGGGGGCCACCTGGATCGATATTCTCCCGTCTGAAAGGACGGTGGGCGTATAAGTCAGCTTGACGCCATAGTTGCGGTATTCGACCGAGGTGGCGCCCAGCCCCTGGCTGATGGGTATGGGAAACTCACCCCCGGCCAGGAAGTCTGCGGTATTTCCCGACAGCGCCGAGAGGTTGAACTGAGAGAGGGTGCTGACGAGGCCGTTCGTTTCGGCAAGGTCCAGCGCGGCTCCGATGTCGAGGCCGAACAGATTGCCCAGGCCAGCGATCGTAGTGTCACCTCCGCGAGTGACACGCGAGGTGCCCGGCGTCGAACTGTCGAAACCGGTGAAGGTGCCGCTACCTCCCGGCGTAAACTGGGGAAAGGAATTGCGCCCTCGGGCAACCCCGAACTGGAAACCGTTCGTTCCATCGAAGGTGGCGAGGTTGGCCCCGAGATTGCGTACCAGCGAACGGCTGACCTCGGCGAAGCGGACCTGCAAGTTGACCTGCAGCGGCGTCGCAGTGTTCAACCGGGCGATCACGTTGGCTTCATCGCCGAGAAAGGCTTCGACCAGTCGCTCGGCCTCCGCCGCATCTTCGGGCGCGGCGACGGTGCCCGTCAGCAAGACGGTGTTGCTGCCCATGGTCGCGACGGAAATCTTGGCGTCGGGCATCGCCAGCGACAGCATCTGGTCGAGGCTTCCGATATTGGATCCGACGCGCACGTTCGCCGCCCAGATCACATCGCCTGCGGCATTGCTGGCATAGACGGTGGTCTCGCCGCCCGACTTCCCGAAGAGGTAGAGCTGCCTCTGCGATTTCACCTGGATATCGGCGATGGTGTCGTTCGCGATGAACACATCGGCCATCTGGCCGGGAATATTGACCAGTTCGCCCTTGCCGATCGACAGCACGACATCCTGCGTCGGGCGGATGATCGACTGCGCGTCAGCGATGGTCGGCATCGCGGCGAGCGGAGCTGCGAACAGCGCGGCGCCGAGCAGCGCCGGACGCAGGCCGCGCCTTCTGGCGCGTGCCGACGCAGGCATGACTGTGCTAAGCTTGGCGGTCATTGGGTTGGCCTTTTTCATGATCAGTCGCGCCCCTCGATCGGGGCCACTCGCGCAGTGTCGGTCTTGACGGTGCCCGTCCGGCCTGCGCCGACAACCGTGGTTGCCTGGCCGCGCGTGACGCGGACCTGCGGGCCGCTCGGCGCGGCGGGCGCCGGTGCGCCGTCGGGGCGGGCCATCGGCACGGGATTGGGCTGGACCGGCCCGGGAGGGGCAGACTGCTCCTGTTGCTGGGGTTGGGCGCTGCGGATCGCAAAACGCGAGACATCCGATCCGGTGACGTAGGATGCGGCGGTGTCGCTCGGCATGGCGCGTGCGCGCGCCAGAAGCCGCTCTTCCTCTTCCGGCGTCGCATCGTCGGGGATGGAAATCGCGCCCGAGGCGAGCGCGCGTTCGAGGTCGCTCGGATTGTCGGCGATCGAGCGCAGCGAAAGGCTGAGCGTGCCGACGGTCTGTGCGACCGAGATCTTCTCGGCGATCTTGGGCGTGACTTCGAGCGTGACGGTGCTGGAGGGGCGAGCGACGGTCTGGCCTTCGGCCGCGCCCTGTGCGGTCGACTGGTCGACGGCGAGCACGCGCAGGTTGCGCAGGATCGTCTCGGTCGCCTTCAAGCCATTGGCGTCGTGGGTCATCATCAGGTCGACGCGGTCGCCGGGGAATACGAAACCGGCCACGCCGGTGTTGGCGTTGACCGGAACGGTGATCGCCCGCATGCCGGGGCCGAGCGCCGCTGCGAGGAACCCGCGGTCGCCCGGTGCGACGAGGCCACCCTGCGTCACCGGCTCTCCGGCAGTGATCGGATAGCGCACAACGGTGCCCAGCAGCTGGGTCACGTCCGCCTCGCCATCGATGAAATAGGCATCCTGCACCAGTTCAACCGGCCAGGCTTGGAAACCGATGGCATCCTGCGTGATGATCGTGCCGACCGGCAGGCCGCGCTGGGCAACGAGCACGCGGGGCCCGGTGGGTTCGGGGGCGACTGCCGCGACCGCATCCGGAGCGGACGAACCGGCGAACATGCTGCGCGCGATAAAGGCCGTTCCTGCCGCGATGACAAGCGCCGCCAGCAACAGAACGAGCTTCTTCCTATCCATGACTTAACAGTTCCCCAGATCGATCCAGAGCCGACCGGTGGCCGACATGCTTGCCGTGCATATTGGTTGAGTGGTTAAAATGGGGTTCACTTCGCAATCAGGCATTTGCTGCGGGACACGCGTTCGCGCGGCATCTCGCGTGGCTAGACCTGGAGGCCGATCGCCTGCCCGGCAGCGGGAAAATAATGCGCAGCGAGCACCCACAGGCCGGCCGCCGAAATTGCGACGCCGTAGGGGATGGCGAGCCGATCCTTGCGGCGGCGCATGATGTGCCATGCACCGAATACCAGCGTCAGCACGCCGCCCAGCAGCGCCATCAGCACCACCAGTTCGAGGAACAGCATCGGCGCGATCCACAGGGCCAGCGCGGTCAGTAGCTTCACGTCGCCGCCGCCCATCGCGCGCATTGCGAACAGGCCGGCGAGGATCGCGAAGGCCAAAAGCGCAACGCCGAATTGCAGCGCCACGCCGGGCCAGAGCGAAAGCCCGCTGGCCCACCAGAACACCGGTGCGCCCAGCGCTACCGCACCCGTGAGCCAGTTGTCGATCCTCCGCGCCTTGAGGTCGGTAATCGCAGCCGTCACCAGCGCGATTGCCAGTCCGGCCAGCAAGCCATATTGCAGGTAATCGATCATGTCAGGTGGTGCCCCGGCTCCCTCGTTCGGGGACCCGTGCTACGCGTTGGCGCTTACCAAAAAGTAACCAAGATCATGGGGGCCGCGAGATAGCGATGAAGCCAGAGGATAGCCCGGCCGGAAATCCGGTCCGAAACGATGCACCGGCCTTCGACCGCCGTGTCATTCCGGACGCCGCCACCGAAACCCATTGGGAGGCGGCAGATGACGAGAAAATCCGGCGGATCGACTGGCCCGCGAGGAGCGCGAGCGAGGCACGCGGTTCGATCCTCTTCCTGCCGGGGCGGGGCGATCACTACGAGAAATACCTCGAAACGCTGGACGAATGGCACCGCGACGGCTGGCATGTGACGGCCAGCGACTGGCGCGGGCAGGGTCTCTCGGGCCGCCTGGGCAACGACGCGCACACCGGCCATATCGACGATTTCGGCATCTGGACCCGCGATCTCGCGCATTTGTGGGAGGGGTGGATCGCCAAGACACCTGGGCCGCACGTGCTCGTCGGCCACTCGATGGGCGGGCACCTCGTGCTGCGCGCGCTGATCGAAAAGCGGGTCGCACCCGATGCGGCGGTTCTTTCGGCGCCGATGCTGGGCCTCGTGGGCACGCCCGGCCCGCTCTGGCTGTTGGAGCCGGTATCGAAGACGTTGGCGCGCCTTGGCGATGCACGGCGTCCGGCGTGGAAGACGAGCGAGAAGCCCGGCGCGCTGCCCGAGGATCGCGGCGCCTTGCTGACGCATGATGTCGAGCGGTATCAGGACGAATTGTGGTGGCGCAACGCGCGTCCCGACGTGGCGATGGGGCCGGCGAGCTGGGGCTGGGTTGCCGCCGCGATCCGGTCGCTGCGGATGATCGAGGCGAAGGGTGCGCTGGAGAGCGTGGATGTGCCGGTCCTGCTGTTCGGCACCACCAACGACCAGCTGGTCGCCTGGGACGCGATCGAACGGGCCGCCGCGCGCCTGCCTTTCAGTGAATTGCTGACCTTCGGCGACGAGGCGCACCACGAGATATTCCGCGAGGTGGACCAGGTGCGTGGGCGCGCGATGGACGGCATCTCCGATTTCCTGGATCGCAAAGCGCCACGCCGCTCCTAGATCGTTTTCATGCCGGATTACGACCTAGCGATCATCGGTGCGGGGATGGCGGGCGCAAGCCTTGCCGCCGAAGTGGCGCCCCATGCGCGCGTGCTGCTGCTCGAGGCGGAAGACATGCCCGGCTACCATACCACAGGGCGGTCCGCTGCGTTCTGGGAGGAATGCTATGGGGGACCCGCGATAGTCCCGCTCAGCCGTGCGTCGGAAGCATTCCTGAGGGATGGCGGCTTCCTCAGCCCGCGCGGCGCGCTCTATATCGGACGGGAGCGGGACAGCGCGAAGCTCGATGAGTTCGAAGCGCGCTTCGCGGGCAGCGGCGCCCGGTTCGAACGGCTGCAACCGGGCAAAGCGCACGCCTATGTTCCCAATCTGCGAGCCGAGTGGCGCGAGGCGATCTGGCAGCCGCATTGCGCCGATATCGATGTCGCGGGGCTCCACCAGCATTACCTCAAGAGCGCGAAGCATGCGGGTGTCGACCTCGTGACGCGTGCGCGCATCGAAGCGATCGATCGTCGTGGCGATGGCTGGCGGCTCCATGCAAGCGATGGCCGGGAGTTTCGCGCCGCGGCGATTGCCAATGCGGCGGGCGCGTGGGCGGACGGGCTGGCCCAGTTGGCCGGGGCCAACCCGCTCGGCATCCAGCCGCTCCAGCGCACCATGTTGCAGGTCCGCGCCGATCCCGCGCTGCCGCGCGGCGGCCCCTTGACGCTCGACATCTCGGGGCAGTTCTACTTCAAGCCCGAAAGCGCGCAGGCAATGTGGTTCAGCCCGCATGACGAGACGCCGGTGCCGCCAGCTGACGCGGCTCCCGACGAACTGACGATCGCGCAGGCGCTCGACCGGTTCGGGTCCGTCCTTGACGCCGATATCGTGAAGATCGAGCGGACCTGGGCCGGGCTCAGAAGCTTCGCGCCCGATCGCAAGCCGGTCTATGGCTGGGACCGGCAGGTGCCCGGCTTCTTCTGGTTTGCAGGGCAGGGCGGCTTCGGTATCCAGACCGCGCCCGCCGCCGCGCGCCTTGCGAGCCAGCTTTTCCTGGATGCGCCGCGCGATGCGATGACCGAGGGACTGGACGCCCGCGGCTTTTCGCCTGCGCGCTTCGGCTAGCGCAGGCTCTCCGCGGCATCGCTGGCCAGCCTGTCGACCCGCTCGTTCTCGGCATGGCCCGAATGGCCTTTCACCCAGTGCCAGGTGATGCGGTGATGCGCGTTCAGGTCCGCCAGCCGGCGCCACAGGTCCTCGTTCTTCACCGGGGCCTTGCTCGCGGTCTTCCAGCCGCGCTTCTGCCATCCGGGCAACCACTTGGTGATCCCGTCGATCAGGTACTTGCTGTCGGTATAGAGATCGACGGCGCAGGGCCGCTTGAGCGCCGAGAGCGCTTCGATCGCGGCGGTCATTTCCATGCGATTATTGGTCGTATCGGCCTCAGCCCCCGACAATTCCTTCTCGGTCGCACCCCTGCGCAGCAGCGCACCCCAGCCGCCGGGGCCGGGATTACCCTTGCAGGCCCCGTCGGTGAAAATCTGCACGTCACTCATGATCGGAAAGCGCGCTCGCCTTCCTCGCGATAGAATGCAAGCCGGTGCGCGAACTGCATCGGGGGCTTGCGGTGGACAAGTCCGTCGGCGGGGGTCGCGAACCAGTCTTCGACGCGCGTTGCCACGAAGCGCAGGCACGCGCCCTGCGCGAGGACGGGCAGGGCCGCACGCTCGCGCGAGGAGAGTTCGCGGCGGCTTTCGTAGCCGGCGATCAGCGCGGCTCCGATCTCCGGGCGGAAGCTGTTATCGGCAAGATCGAAACACCACGCGGCGTGCGTGACAGCCAGATCGTAGGCCAGCATGCCGGTGCACGCGAAGTAGAAGTCGATCAGGCCCGTGACCGAAGTCTGCAGGAACAGGACATTGTCGGGAAACAGGTCCGCGTGGATCGTGCCCTCCGGCAAGTCGCGGGGCCACGCATCGATGATCGCTGCGCCGCAATCGGGCAGGATGGCGGTTAGCTCCGGATCGATCTGCGCAAAGCGGTCCTCCTGCGCACGCAGCATGTCGACACAGGCGGGTGTCGAGAGCGCGGACGTGCGGCTACGGGCGAAGTCGGACGAGGCACCGTGCAGGTCCGCCAGCGCCGCGCCGACGGCATGAGCGTGGTCTTCGCCCGGCTGGTCGATCGAGACGCCGGGCAGGAATTCGATCAGCGCGGCGGGCTTGCCCCGCACCTCCACCATGCGCTCGCCATCGCGCGTATGGATCGTGCGCGGCACCGGCTGGTCTTTTCCCGCAAGGTGATCGAGCAATGCGAGGAAGAACGGCAGGTCGCGCGGATCTGTCCGCGCTTCGAAAATCGTGAAGATATAGCGGTGCGATGCGCCATCACGCTCGGTCTCGACCAGCCAGTTGGAGTTCGAGATTCCCTCGGCGATGCCTTTCGCCGATTGCAGGGCCCCGACATCGTAGCGGCTCAGAAAGGCTTCGATCTCGGCAGCGGAAAGATGCGTGTAGACCGCCACGGTTGCAGATGCGCGCGTGGCGCTATTCCACCAGGTGACGCGGGAGCTTGAAGGTCATCTTCTCTTCGGTGAACAGCACCGGGCGCTCTTCGATGGTGCGCCATTCGGCCAGCTTGTCGACCACCTCGCGCACAAGCGTTTCGGGTGCCGAAGCCCCTGCGGTCAGCCCGACGGTCTCCACGCCTTCGAGCCATCCAGCCTCGATCTCGCTCGCCCGCTGGATCAGCTTGGCCGGCGTGCCGAACCGCTCGGCAACTTCGACGAGTCGCAGCGAGTTCGAGGAATTGGGGGCACCGATCACCAGTACGAGGTCGCTGTCCGGGGCGAGCTGCTTGACCGCCGCCTGCCGGTTGGATGTGGCGTAGCAGATGTCCTCCGCCTTGGGGGCCACGATCTGCGGATACCGCGCCTCGAGCGCTTTCACGATCTCGCCCGTATCGTCGACCGACAGGGTCGTCTGGGTGAGGAAGGACAGCTCGTCGTTCTCGCCGAAGGGCAGGTTCGCGACATCCTCCACCGTCTCGACCAGCGTCATCGTGCCTTCGGGCACCTGGCCCATCGTTCCGATGACTTCCGGATGGCCTTCATGTCCGATGAAGATGATGTGCCGCTTCTTTTCCAGCTGGCGTTCGGCCTGGCGGTGGACCTTGCTGACCAGCGGGCAGGTCGCATCGACATAGAGAAGCTTGCGCCGTTCGGCTTCGGCCGGCACTTCCTTGGGTACGCCGTGGGCACTGAAGACGACCGGCGCATCGTCGGGCACTTCGTCCAGTTCTTCCACGAAAACCGCGCCTTTCGCGCGCAGGCCGTCGACGACGTAGCGGTTGTGGACGATTTCATGCCGCACGTAGACCGGTGCGCCATATTTCTCGAGCGCACGCTCCACGATCTCGATCGCGCGGTCCACCCCGGCGCAAAAACCGCGGGGCGCGGCGATCAGGATGGTCAGGCCGGGGCGATCCAGCTTTGCGTCGCTGCGCAACTGCTCGGGGGGAAAGGCGGCGTTCATGCACCCCTATCTAGCCATTATGCTCGCGCGCCGCTAGGTGCGCGGCACGAGTTTGCGAACAAGACCGATCAGGGACCCGAACCGATAATGCATCCTGCCGTCCGCTACATCACCCCGGCCATCGCCCTGCTGGCGCTTGCGGGCTGTTCCAACGAAGGAAGACTCGTGGTCGACCAGGGCGTGGGCGTACAGGCGGTGCGCAGCCTGTGCCCGGCCGTGGGCATTCCGGACTATACCGGCGATATCACCACCTTCCGTTCCCCGAACAGCCGCCTCGCGAGTGACCTCGACATCGAGGCGAGCATCACCAACCTGCGGACCACCTGCGACGAAGCGGGCGACCGCATCTACGCGAATGCCACCTTCGATGTGTACGCGAGTCGCGCCGATACACGGGGATCTCGCACGGTCGAGCTGCCGTACTTCTCCGTCGTACTGCGCGGCGGAAGCTCGGTCGTCACAAAGCGGGTTGGCACCGTCAGCGTAACCTTCGCTGACGGGCAGGATCGTGCGGTCGGCCAGGGGCAGGCGGGCGCGTTCATCAACCGCGCCGACGCGACCTTGCCCGACGACGTGCGCAACCGCGTGACTCGCGAGCGCCGCGCCGGGGATGTCGATGCTGCGGTCGATCCGCTGTCCGATCCCGAAGTGCGCGCCGCGGTGCAGGCGGCGACTTTCGAACTGCTGGTCGGCTTCCAGCTCTCCGAGGAACAGCTGGCCTACAACGCCACGCGCTGATCCGCCGTTGGAGTTCCGGCCGCGCTCTCTTGCTCGCGCGGCCAAACCGGCTAAGCGGGCGCACATGTCCGATACCAAGACCCTTTATGCCGCTTATGCAGAGCGGATCGATGCCGTGCTCTCCGCGCTCGAGATGGAAGGCACGCTGCCGCCCGACGTGAATCGCGCGAATGTGGCGGTGGAGCCGCCGCGCGATCCCTCCCATGGCGATATCGCCACCAACGCCGCGATGGTCCTGGCGAAGCCCGCCAAGACCAATCCGCGCGCGCTGGCCGAGCAGATCGTCGCCCATCTGAACCGCGATCCAGATATCGAAAGCGCCGACATCGCCGGCCCGGGCTTCATCAACCTGCGCCTCGCCGACCGTGCGTGGATCGACGAGGTACGGGCGATCGCGACGCTCGGCGATGGCTATGGCCGTTCCGGGCTGGGCGAGGGCGACCGCGTCAACGTGGAATATGTCTCCGCCAACCCCACCGGACCGATGCACATGGGCCACTGCCGCGGGGCGGTGGTGGGCGATGCGCTGGCCAGCCTTCTCGAAGCGACGGGGCACAAGGTCACGCGTGAGTACTACGTCAACGACGCCGGCGGCCAGGTGGACGTGCTCGCTCGCTCGGCGCATGTCCGTTATCGCGACGCGCTGGGCGAAGAGGTCGGCGAGATTCCCGAGGGCCTGTATCCGGGCGAGTATCTGATTCCGGTCGGCAAAGCGCTAGCCGAGGAATTCGGTGACCAATACGCCGCCGCGCCAGAAAGCGATTGGCTGCCGCTGTTCCGTCCGCGTGCGGTCGCCGCGATGATGGATCTCATCCGCGCCGATCTTGCCAAGCTGGGGATCGCGCACGACGTCTTCGCCTCCGAGGCCGAATTGCAGGCCGCAGGCAAGCCCGCCGAGGCCGAAGCCTGGCTACGCGAGCAGGGCCTCGTCTATGATGGCGAGCTGGAAAAGCCCAAGGGCAAGACGCCCGAGGACTGGGAGCCGGTCGAGCTGCCGCTGTTCCGTTCCACCCAGTTCGGCGACGACCAGGATCGCCCGATCCGCAAGTCGAACGGCAGCTGGACCTATTTCGGCGCCGATCTCGCCTATCATATGCAGAAGGCGGAGAACGCCGATGCGCTGATCGACATCTGGGGCGCGGACCACGCAGGCACGGTCAAGCGGATCAAGGCCGCCGTGGCTGCGCTTTCGCAAGGGCAGGGCAAGCCGATCCCCTTCGACGTCAAGCTGGTCCAGATGGTCCAGCTGATGCGCGATGGCGAGCCGGTGAAGATGTCCAAGCGTTCGGGCAATTTCGTGACGCTGGCGGACGTCGTCGACGAGGTCGGCAAGGATGTCGTGCGCTTCACCATGCTGACCCGCAAGCCCGAGGCGCAGATGGATTTCGACTTCGCCAAGGTGGTCGAGGCGAGCAAGGACAATCCGGTCTTCTACGTGCAGTACGCGCATGCCCGCATCCGTTCGACCATGCGCAAGGCGGCGGAAGAGGATCTCGCCCCGTCGGACGAGGCGCTGGACAGCCTCACCGCGGACGACATCGCGCTCGTCAAAATGGCCGCGCAGTATCCGCGGGTGGTCGAATCGGCGGCGCAGGCCCGTGAGCCCCATCGCATCGCTTTCTATCTGTACGACCTCGCCGCCGAGTTTCATTCCTTCTGGAATGCCGGAAACGATGATCCGTCAAAAAGGGTCATACTGACACAGGACCGCAAGCTTAGCGCGGCAAGGCTTTATCTGGTCGCGCAGATAGGTCAGGTTGTTCGCAATGGACTGGGTCTCCTCGGGGTGGAGGCCGTTGAGGAGATGTGACGATGGTCGATCGGGACGGTCAGAACATTCGCGATCCAGCGGATCGCGAGCAGGGGGACGAGACCGCCTCGGTCGAGACTACGGACGAAGGACAGGGCGATTCGCAGGCTCCCGAGCCCGAAGAAGGCACCCAGGCCGAGGAGCAGCACGTCGAAAACACGCCCGCCATGCCGCTGGAAAGCGGGTCCGACGAAGGCGGAACGGTGGCCGAAGATCGGCACGAGCTTTACGATCTGGACGAGACCGATGGGGACACTGAGATCGACGAAGGCGAGGAAGACCTTGTGACCGGGGACGATGATCTTGGCCTGGTCAGCGACGACGATGCCCTACCCTGGCTCGAATCGTCCGACTACGACGAGGTAGAAAGCGTCGATGCATGGCGCGTCACCGGTTTCGTGGTGCTCGGCCTGGTCATGCTGGCGTTGCTGGTCGGCGGGATCTGGTACTTCACCCAGCGCGGCGACAGCGGCGAGCCGGAGGCCGACGGCAGCACGATTGCCGCGCCCGATACACCCTACAAGGAACGGCCCGAGGACCCGGGCGGCAAGACCTTCGAAGGCACGGGCGACATGGCGCCGGCCGTGGGCGAGGGCGAAAGCCGCGAAGGCCGCCTCGCCGAGAAATCCGCCACGCCCGAACCGATCGCGAAAGCCGACCCGGTCGAAGAACCGGCGGAACGCCCCAGCACCCCGGCTGCGACCGATAACCGCATTGCCGTGCAGGTCGGCGCCTATCGGGACGAAGCGACCGCGCGGGAAGGCTGGCGCCAGCTCAACCGCCAGACCGACGCGCTGTCGGGCGTCGAATACCGGATCGTGCGCGGCGAAGCCGATATCGGCACGGTCTATCGCCTGCAGGCGCTGCCCGGTAATATGAGCGCCGCTCGCCGTCTCGCCAGCGCGCTGGAGGCAGATGGAGTCGCGAGCCAGATCAAGCGGTAGATACCTGCGCACACGTGATCGAACCCCGGGTGCGCAGGCCTGCTGCGCCCGGCTTTCCACCGCCACGCGGGGCGCGCGGCTTGCAGGTGGTGCGGTTTGCGGCCACTTTTGAAAGATCATGACCCCAGCAATCTTCGGCTGTTCCGGCCCCGAACTCACGGCCGACGAACGCGATTTCTTCCGCGATGCGGACCCGGCTGGCTACATCCTGTTCCAGCGCAATTGCGTGGACGCGGACCAGTTGCGGCGACTGACCGATGCCTTGCGCGAGATTCACGGGCGCGAGCGGCTACTGGTCTCGATCGACCAGGAAGGCGGCCGCGTGGCGCGGCTCGGCCCGCCCGAGTGGCACAGGTGGCCCGCGCCCGCGCGGTTCGGCGAACTCTATGCACGCGCGCCCGCCTCCGCCATCGAGGCGCTGCGCCTCAACAGCAAGGCGATGGCGACCGAGCTGGCTGCTGCGGGGATCTCGGTCGATTTCCACGCGCCCTTCGATGTCGCTCGTCCGGAGACCGACGACGTGATCGGCGACCGCGCTCTCGGTTCCGATCCGATGCAGGTCGCGGCGCTGGGGCGCGCGATCCTCGACGGGATGGCGGCGGGCGGCGTGGTCGGCTGCCTCAAGCACATGCCGGGCCACGGACGCGCGACTGCGGACAGCCACAAGGAACTGCCCCGCGTGGAGGCTCCGGATACCGAGCTTGCGGTCGACATCGCCCCATTCCAGACGCTCGCCCAGCGCGCGAGCATAGGAATGACCGCGCATATCGTCTTCACCGAGTGGGATGCGGAGCGCCCGGCCACCCAGTCGGCGTGGGTGGTCGAGAACATCATCCGCCACCGGATCGGCTTCGACGGCCTGCTGCTGAGCGACGATATCGACATGCAGGCGCTCGACGGATCGATCCCCGAGCGCTCGGTCCGCGCGCTCGAAGCGGGGTGCGACATCGTGCTCAATTGCTGGGCGAAGATGGACGACATGGTCGGCATCGCCGAAGCCTGCAGCCCGATCCGGACCGAGAGCGCTGCCCGGCTGGACGAGGCGCTGGCCAGCGTGACCCGGCCCTCCGAGACCGCCGTGATCGAGGATCTGTGCGCGCAGCGCGACGCGCTGTTCGCGGCGGCGGGCCTCTCGCTGTGATCGATCGCCCTTCGACCGAGGCCGAAGGCGGCACAATCCTCGATTTCGGGCCGGCGGGCAGCGACGACTGGGCCGGTGTCGCCGCGCCGGACGTCACGGGCAGTCCCGGTCAGGGCGCGCTGTATCTCGCGCTCGACGGGTGGGAAGGGCCGCTCGACCTGCTGCTCGAACTGGCGCGCAAGCAGAAGGTGGACCTGCGCGAAATCTCGATTCTGTCGCTGGTCGATCAGTACCTCGATTTCCTCGACGGTGCGGAGCAGTTGAAACTCGAAGTCGCCGCCGACTATCTCGTGATGGCGGCATGGCTGGCCTACCTCAAATCCGCGCTGCTGCTGCCCAAGGACGAGCAGGAGGACCCGAGCCCCGAGGAGCTGGCGCTGAGGCTGCAATTACGGCTCCAGCGGCTGGGCGCGATGCGCGAGGCTGCCGGCCGCCTGATGGGCCGCGACCGGGTGGGCCGCGATGTCTTCCTGCGCGGCGCGCCCGAGGGATTGCGGACCGATCGCACGATCAGCTGGCAGGTGGAGTATTACGATCTCGTCCGGGCTTACGGGCAGGTGAAGGCCCGCAATGCGCCGGCACTTCACACCGTGCGCGACCGGCAGGTGATGACGCTCGAAAGCGCGCTCGACCGCGTTTCGTCCATGCTGGGCGTGACGCTCGACTGGATGGAGCTGCGCGACTTCTTGCCACCGGCAGCCGATGCCAAGCTGCGCAAGTCGGCGATGGCGAGCAGCTTCGTCGCGGCGCTGGAACTCGCGCGGACCGGGCGGGCCGAACTCGCGCAGGACGATATTTTCGGCCCCTTGCGCCTGCGCCGTATTCGCGGCGGAGCACAAGCGTGAGCGGGCAGGGAAGCGACGGCGAACCCGGTGCGCTAGACCGCGCGCTGGAAGCGACGCTGTTTGCCACCGAGGATGCCCTCACGGTAGACCAGATCGCGACCCACCTGGGCGATGCCGACAAGGCCGATGTACGCTCCGCCCTCGCGCGGCTCGCGCAATTCTATGCCCCGCGCGGGATTCACCTCGTGGAGCGTGGCAAGCGCTGGCACTTTCAGACGGCACCCGATTGCGCGCACCTGCTGCGCAAGGAGCGCGAATCGCTGCGCAAGCTCAGCCGTGCGGCGACAGAGGTGCTCGCGATCATCGCCTACCACGAGCCGGTCAGCCGGGCGGAAATCGAGTCGATTCGCGGGGTACAGACCTCGGGTGGGACGCTCGACGTGCTGATGGAAGCGGGGTGGGTAAAGCCGGCGGGACGCCGCGAAGTGCCGGGCCGGCCGGTGATCTATGCCACGACGCCAGATTTCCTGCGGCACTTCAGCCTGGAATCGCGCCGGGACCTGCCAGGAATCGACGAATTGCGCGCCACCGGCATGCTCGATCCCGTGCAGGAGGCCTTCGAGGCGGAAATGGCCGAACCATCGGACGAGGGTGATGCGTCGCCTGAGCAATGATCCGCGCAGCAGCGCTGGAAGTCCTGCCCGGCAATCCCTATAGCAAGTCCCAAGGTCATGCAGAGGCACATATGTTCGGTCAAATCGGTATCTGGCAAATTCTCATCGTCGCGCTGGTCGTGCTCGTATTGTTCGGGCGCGGGCGGATTTCGGAAATGATGGGCGATTTCGGGAAGGGCGTCAGCAGCTTCAAGAAGGGCCTCAACGACGATGACTCCAAGCAGGACGACAAGCCTGCCGCGCGCATCGAAGGACCTGCCCATGAGGCGAAGCCCGCGGGCGAAACGGTGAACGAGAGCAAGTCCGCCGAGACCACCGACCGTACGTCCTGATCGGTAGAAAGGGGCTGGAATAGCCCATGTTCGATATCGGCGCCGCCGAAATCCTGGTGATCGCGATCGTCGCGATTCTCGTGATCGGCCCCAAGGACATGCCGATGGCGATGCGTACGGCTGGCCGATGGATCGGCCAGATCCGGCGCGTCTCCAGCCATTTCCGCGCGGGCATCGACGCCATGGTGCGCGAGGCGGAGATGGAAGACATGGAAAAGAAGTGGCAGGAGCGCAACGCGCAGATCATGCGCGATCACCCCGGTGAAATGACGCCGCTACCGCCGAGCCCCCCCGCCGACGACGCTTCCGGCCCCCAAGATGAGCAGGAGGGGGCGCGAGCTTCTGCTTCACACGACCCGCACTCGGACGATCCTGTTCCCAATGAGGGTCCGTCCCCGGCATCCGCCGAAGCGCGCATGCGTCCGGTGGACAAGGACATCGAAAGCGGGGCGGAGCCGCAGCTCCCGCTCGAGAAAGACGGCAAGGCCTGAGAATGGGTATCCTGCGCGATATCGACGAAACCCAGGCTCCACTGATGGAGCATCTGGTGGAACTGCGCGGGCGGCTGCTGCGCTCGGTCCTCGTGCTGGCGGTGGCCTTCGGCGTATGTTTCTACTTCGCCGACGATATTCTCGCCTTCCTCGCGCGGCCGCTGGCCGAGGCTTTTCCCGAAGGGAAGGGACGGCTGGTCTATACCAGGCTGTACGAGGTGTTCTTCGTCGAGTTGAAGGTCGCGCTGTTCGCGGCTTTCTGCGTCAGCTTCCCTGTGATCGCCAACCAGTTGTGGGCCTTCGTCGCGCCCGGTCTCTATGCGCGCGAGAAGAAAGCGTTCCTGCCCTTCCTGATCGCGACCCCCGTGCTGTTCACGGCTGGGGCGAGTCTTGCCTATTTCGTCGTCATGCCGACGGCATTCCGCTTCTTTCTCGGCTTCCAGGGCGAGGCGGCGGGCCTGCCGATCGAGGCACTGCCCAGCGCGGGCGATTACCTCAGCCTCGTGATGCAGTTCATCCTCGCTTTCGGGATCAGTTTCCTGCTGCCGGTGCTGCTGCTCCTGCTCGAGCGCGCCGGCATCGTGTCGCGCGCATCGCTGGCCAAGATACGGCGTTACGTGATCGTCGGCGTCGTG
Organism: Alteriqipengyuania lutimaris; assembly: GCF_003363135.1. Classification (NCBI taxonomy): domain Bacteria; kingdom Pseudomonadati; phylum Pseudomonadota; class Alphaproteobacteria; order Sphingomonadales; family Erythrobacteraceae; genus Alteriqipengyuania; species Alteriqipengyuania lutimaris. Next base: position 1,691,570 of record NZ_QRBB01000001.1, read on the forward strand.
GCAGTCGCAGCCGTGGTAACGCCGCCTGATCCAGGGTCGCAGCTGATCCTTGCCGGGCCGCTCTACCTGCTGTTCGAAGGATCGCTGCTGCTGATGCTGATCCTCGAGCGGCGCGAGCGGGGCAAGGAAAGCAGCGAGCCGGAGACGACCACGTCCGCCTAAGCACGGCGCCATGTTCGGCGCGATCTCGATGCGGCGCACTCCCCGTACAGTGCCGTTCCCTATGTCCTTAGCCAATACATGGCGCCACAGGCAGGCGATCTGCTTCGCGGGCTTCTAGAACGACACGGAAGTGCGGTGTCGGGCAATGCGTTCGAGCACGGAAATCTCGGCAAGTCATATCAGACAACAAAAAAGGGCCCCCGAAACGGGAGCCCTTCTTCGTAACTCGGTAAGTCGCGGTGGACTTACGGGCTGACGGCGTCGGGAACTTCGTCGTTGTCTTCGTCGCTGGCAGCAACCACGACACCGGCGATGATCGCGGCAACCGCAAGCGCGCCGAGGAGGGCGCCGCCACCAAGTTCGCTTTCGCCTTCGACCGGAGCCGAAGCGCGATCGAACGAAACTTCAGCAACCGCAGGGGCTGCAGCGAGCGACAAAGCGGCAGCGGCAGCGGCCATGGTGCGGATCTTCATACGAACGTCTCCTTGGGTGTATTCTTGTTTTTCAAAACTGTCGGCGGGCTAATGGCTGTTTTCCGGATCGAATGCAATCCGAAAAATTCCCTAAAAGCAACGGTGCAATCTGTTGTTGCCTAATAGCAACGCTCGGTTTTGGACTTTGTTTCAGGCGCTGGTCGGCAGGTCCACGTCATCGTCGTTTTCGGTGACAAGCAGGACCGTGGCGACAACCGCGGCGAGGCCGATCGCGCCGAGGATCACGCCGGGCCCGCCACCCAGTTCACTATCGCCTTCGACCGGCGCCGCCGTGCGTGCAAGCGATTCCGCGGCAAGCGGGGCGCTGGCGAGGACCAGCGCAGTGGCGAGTAGGGCAAATTTGTGCATTTTCCAAATCTCCTTGCAGCCTTGCGGCGAAACCTGAGCGATCAGAAGCAATGCACACGCTCGGCGCGCGCTGGCCACCCCCGCCAAGCAATCGAGGGCGCGTTACGCCGGGCGTGTGTAAATTTGATTACCAGGTTCCTGCGATAACCGAAGAGCCTCTGATCTTGGGCGGTTTAATGTGCCTAGTCGCCTTTGCGGTAAGCCCGCGTTCCACCAACCCAGGTCTCCAGCACCTCGGTGTCCCGGATCGCTTCGGGTGAGATGCGAGAGATATCCCGATCGATTACGACGAAGTCGGCGCGTTCCCCTTCGACCAGTCGCCCGAAGCGTCCCTCGGCCATTCCGGCATAAGCGGCGTCGCTGGTGAAGCCCTGCCAAGCTTCGAGGCGCGAAAGCCGTTCGGCCGGCATCCACCCCCCGGGCGGTAGGCCATCGCCGTCGATCCGCGACATCGCCACGGCGAGCCCGACGAAGGGATTGGCCGATTCGACCGGTGCATCCGAGCCGAGCGCGAGGCGCGCGCCGGCGTCCTCGAGGCTCGACCATGCATAGGCCCCCGCCAGGCGATTCTGACCCAATCGCGCTGCGGCCATCAACCGGTCCGATGTCTGATGGACCGGCTGGACCGAGGCAATGATCCCGTATTCGCCGAATCGCTCGATATCGGCCGGGTCGATGATCTGCGCATGTTCGATCCGCCAGCGCCGGTCGCCCTTGTAGCTTTCGGACAACTCCTCGATCGCAGAAAGCGCTTCGGCATTGGCGGCATCGCCGATCGCATGCACCGCCACCTGATAATTCTCGAGCGCGGCCCGGCTCATCATGTTGCGCAGCTGCGCGTCGGTCAGCAGGGGCAGACCGGTGTTCTCTGGGTCGTCGGAATAGGGCTGCTTGAGCCATGCGCCGCGCGAGCCGAGCGCGCCGTCGAGGTAGAGCTTCACCCCGTTCAGACGCAGCCGGTCATCGTACAGCCAGGGAGTCGGCCCGGTCCCGCCGATCGCTTCCATCGCCTCGATCCCGGCAGCGTAGGACATGATCCGGATGCGCAGCTGGCCGGTGTCGCCCGCGCGGCGATAGGTCTGCCAGTCCGCCATCGTGGTGCCCATGTCTGCGGCGGCGGTGATCCCCTGCGACAGCAGGGTTTTCTGCGCTTCCTGCAGCGCGAGGTCGAGATCGACGCCGCGCGGTTCGGGCACCACTTTCTGGACAAGCTCGGCCGCCGCATCGACGAAGACGCCGGTCGGCGCGCCGGACGCATCGCGTTCGATGCGTCCTCCGGCGGGGTCTTCGGTCTCCGCGGTAATCCCCGCCATTTCCAGCGCGGTCGTGTTCGCCCAGCTTGCATGTCCGTCGACACGCTCCAGCAGAACGGGCCTGCCTGCGACGGCGCGGTCCAGTTCCTGGGCGGTGGGGAACCGGCCGAGGTCCCATTCCTCCTGATTCCAGCCACGGCCCAGGATCCACGGGCGCCCCGGGTTCTCCCGCGCGAACTGCTCGATCAGCGCGAGCGCCTCCTCGAGCGAGCCCGTCTGCGACAGGTCCAGTGTCAGCGCGCCGAAGCCGATGCCCATCACGTGCAGGTGTGCATCGATCATGCCCGGCACGATGATCTGGCCCTTCATGTCGGAGAGGTAGGTCGGGCGCTCGGGGCGATCGTCACCCTTGTCGAGCACTTCGATGATCGTGCCGTCGTCGTCCACCCACAGGCCGGTGAAACGATCGATGTCGCCGTCCTCGTCGATCCGGATGCCCTGGACGTTATCGATCAGGACGTCGGCACTGGCGGGGACGCTCACCGATGCAGCGCAGATGGCGGCGAGCGACACGCCGAGCTTTGAAAAGAGCTTCATGGAAAAGGTCTGCTTTTGAGGGATGATGTTCGTGCGATTGGATGCAGGCGTACCGCCGATGCGCCAGCCTGCCAATGGGCCCGCCGACATACGCTGGCGGGGCGGAGCGCGCACAACAATTCGTCGGCCGGAACACATTTCATTGCGAGGCCGCATTCGCGACGATAGGCAGCGGCCCATGACAGCTCCGGTTTCCAATCCGCTCGACCAGCTCACCATCGATGACGTCCGCGCCGCGCAGCAGCGTATTGCAGGCTCGGTCGTGCGAACCCCCATGCTGCACTCGCAGACGCTGTCGGGAATTGCCGGGGCGGAAATCTGGCTCAAGTTCGAGAATCTGCAGTTCACCGCTGCCTACAAGGAGCGGGGAGCGCTCAACGCGCTTCTGCTGTTGGATGAAGAGCGGCGCGCGCGCGGCGTCATTGCCGCCTCGGCCGGCAATCACAGCCAGGGGCTTTCCTACCATGGCACACGGCTGGGCGTGCCAGTCACCATCGTCATGCCGCGCACGACGCCCGCGGTGAAAGTGATGCAGACCGAAAGTGTCGGCGGTCAGGTCGAGCTGCACGGCGAAACTTTCGACGATGCCTACGCGCATGCTCGCGCGCTGGAGCAGGAGCGGGGGCTGACCTTCGTGCACCCCTTCGACGATCCCGACGTCGCCGCAGGGGCGGGCACCGTCGCGCTCGAAATGCTGGAGGACCAGCCCGATCTCGACTGCATGGTCGTGCCAATCGGTGGCGGCGGCCTGTTGAGCGGCATGTCGACGGTCGCCAGGGCGCTGAACCCTGACATGCATATCGTCGGGGTCGAGGCCGCGCTCTTCCCTTCGATGCACAACGTGCTGGGTGGAGTGTCGATGGCGATCGGCGGCGATACGCTGGCCGAGGGGATCGCGGTGAAAGAGCCGGGCACCTTCACCCGTGCGATCATCAAGGAGCGGGTCGACGAAATACTGCTGGTCGACGAGCCGCACCTCGAACATGCTGTCGCGCTGCTGCTGCAGATCGAGAAAACCGTGGTCGAAGGCGCGGGTGCGGCAGGGCTCGGCGCGGTGATGGCGAACAAGGAAAAATTCGCGGGCAAGAAGATCGGGCTGCCGCTGTGCGGGGGCAACATCGATTCGCGCCTGCTCGCCACCGTGCTGCTGCGCAATCTGGCTCGTGAGGGACGACTCGCGCGGCTGCGCATCTCGCTTAAGGATCAGCCGGGCTCGCTGCATAAGGTCATCAGCCTGTTCGAGCGGCACAACGTCAATATCATCGAGGTCTATCACCAGCGCGTGTTCACGAAGCTGCCGGCGAAGGGCCTCATCACCGATATCGAGTGCGAGGCGCGCAACAAGAGCCAGGTCGATGCCCTGATCGCGGATATGCGCGGTGCAGGGTACGACGTCCACGCAATCGAGCTTGCCTGATCAAGGGATTCGGTATTGTACGCATGTGCAAAATTAGAACCGGTTAACCTTACTTCGTGGTTAAGACCCTTTCTCGATAGCTCTGCCTGAGGCATACCGCTGCCTAGCCGCCGATCACTCGATTCACATTCGCCCGCAGGAGCGCCAGGCCTAGCCGTGACTGCCCCCGTTCGTTTCCCCCGCTTCTTCGTGACGAGCCCCGCGCCTTGCCCCTATCTTGCGGGAAAGACCGAGCGGAAGGTGTTCACCGAGCTCAAGGGACCGCATTCGGAACAGCTCAACGAAGCGCTTGGGCGGATCGGTTTCCGGCGCAGCCAGACAGTTGCCTATCGGCCCAGCTGCGCCGACTGCCAGGCCTGCGTCTCGGTCCGCGTAGTGGCCAACGAATTCGCCCCGTCGAAGGCGCAGAAGCGGATCCTCAAGCGCAACAGCGATCTCGTGGTGACCGAATGCCGCCCCTGGGCGACCAGCGAACAGTTCGAATTGCTGCGCGATTACCTCTCCAAGCGCCACCCCGAAGGCGGGATGACGCGAATGGACGAAGTTGACTACGCGGATATGGTGGAGCACACGCCTGTTTCGAGCTATGTGCTTGAATACAGGGAACCCACAACCGATGGATCGGTTGGGCGGCTGGTAGGGGCGTGTCTGACCGACCGCCAAGGCGACGGGCTGTCGATGATCTACAGCTTCTATGACGCCGATGATGAGGTACGCTCCGGTCTTGGCAACTACATCATTCTCGATCACATCCGGCGCGCTGCCGACGAAGGCCTCCCTTACGTCTACCTCGGCTACTGGGTCGAAGGATCGCCGCGCATGCAATACAAGATCCGCTACCGACCGCTCGAACGCCTCGGTCCACGCGGATGGCGCCGGCTCAGCACCGAAGAGCAGGATCGCCTCATTCGCGATGCAGTGCGCGGCAATGCCTCTTGCGGTGCCGCCGGCTCGGGTGACAAGGCGCTCGCCGTCAGCCGCTAGGCCGCTTCGTTCTGCCTGCCTTTCCGCAATAGCGCTCGTCCTTGCGGGCCAGTCTGCGGCTGCGCTGGCGCAGGACCGCGATGCCAATGCAGAGCTCGAGGCGCTGATCCCCGACGAAGCGCTGGACGATCCCGAAAGCTGGGCGGCCGACGGCATTCCGCCCGAAGAACCCTCTCCGATCGATGGTCCCGATCCTTTCCCGGCCGATCTGCCCGAGCTCGAACCGGAAAGCCCGCTGTCGGAACTGCCCGGCCTGACCATCGAATGGCCCGCCCCCCTCGAACTGCCCGATGTCGAGCAGGTCGAAGACGACGGATCGGCCGAGTTCAGCGAAGACAATCCGCTCGAATCGGGGCCAATGCTGATCGATCCGGTCGTCGTGGATCTTACCGAACAGTTGGCATTGGCCTTCCCTTCCGAACCGGGTGCGTTTCCACAGCAGGACGAATTCGTCTCGCAGTTCGAAACGCTGTCCTCGATCGAGGCCTACGGCGATACCGAAGCGAATGTCGGCCAGCTCGGCGCGCGCGCGCGCGAAGACCAGGAAATCCTCACCCGCCTGCTCCGCGCCTATGGCTATTACGACGGCGAGATCATTCGTGAGGTCGGCCCCAACCTGATCGACGGGTCGGACACGCGCCCGCAGGTGCGCTTCAACATCCTGCCGGGCGAGCGTTTCCGCTTCGGCGAGATCGACCTGGGCGCGCTCGAGCAGGCGCCCGATTCGCGGGTCCTGCGCCAGTCGTTCGGGCTTTTCCCCGGTGATTTTGTGGACAGTTACGAGATTATTCGCGAGCGCGCGGACCTCGACGTCACGCTCGGCAATACCGGCTTTCCCTTCGCCGAGATCGACGGCCCGGAACTGCTGATCGATCACGCCCGCACGCAAAGCGACCTGACCATGCCGGTGCGCCCGAACGGGCAGTACAATTTCGGTCGCGTCATCTCCGACCTGCCCGATTTCCTGTCGAGCGAGCATCTCGCCTCGATCGCGCGGTTCGAGCCGGGCGACCTCTACAGCCGCGAGCTGGAGCAGGACCTGCGCCGGGCGATCATCGCCACCGGGCTGGTCTCTTCGGTCACGATCACGCCGGTCGAAGCCGAACCGCCGACCGACGGATCGCCGGGTACCGTCGACATGAATGTCGGCCTGACCGAAGCTGAGTTGCGCACGATTGCGGGCGCGATCGGCTACGGCACCGAGGAAGGCTTCCGGATCGCGGCCAGCTGGGAGCATCGCAACCTCTTCCCGCCCGAAGGCGCGCTGCGCGTGCGCGGAATCGCAGGCACGCAGGAGCAGCTGCTCGGCGTCACCTTCCGCAAGAGCAATTTCGGCGGGCGCGACCGAATCCTGACGCTCGACGCCTTCGCCGGCTCGCTCGACAATGCGGCCTTCGCTGCCAACACCGCAGGCTTCATCGGCACCTACGAACGCCCTTCGACGCTTCTGTTCCAGAAGCCGTTCAGCTGGAGCATAGGGCTGGAACTCGTGGCTTCGGACGAGCGCTTGGCCTTCGACAGCGATAACAGCGATCTGATCGACCCAGAACCGCCCGAACGACAGACCTATTTCGTCGCCGCGGTGCCGGGCTTCGCGCAGATCGATACCAGTGACGACCTGCTCAATCCCACCGAGGGCTTCCGCGTCTCGATGCGTGCCTCGCCCGAGGTTTCGCATACCGAAGGCATGCAGAGCTTCTACATCCGCAACCAGGCCGATGCGTCCTATTATCGACAGATCGGCGATGATGGTCCCATTCTGGCGGGCCGGATCCGCTTGGGTTCGATCAACGGAGCGCCGCTCGGCAATATCGCGCCCTCGCGCCGCTTTTTCGCCGGTGGCGGCGGGTCGGTGCGCGGCTACGGCTTCCGCGAGGTTGGCCCGCGTAACGAGGATGGCGATCCGACCGGCGGGCGCTCGCTGCTCGAACTGTCGGCCGAAGCACGCATTCCCACGCCCCTTTTCAACGGTGCGGTGCAGGTGGTGCCGTTCGTGGACGCCGGGTCGGTCAGCACCCAGCAATATCCCGACTTCGAGGACATTCGGATCGGCGCCGGGCTGGGCGTGCGTTACCTCACCGGGTTCGGCCCGCTCAGGCTCGACGTGGCATTTCCGGTCAACCCGCGGCCGAGCGACAGCTTCGTCGCGGTCTATGTCAGCCTTGGGCAGGCCTTCTGATGGTCGATACCCCGATGAGCGAAGATGCCGTGGCCGAGCAGCGGGCAGACGAGGACGCACCGCGCCGCAAGAGCGTGTCGGGCCGGATCGCCAGGTGGGCGATCGGCATCGTCGCCGTGCTGGCGCTGCTGGTCGCGGGTTTCCTGCTCGGCCTCAATACGCCGATCGGCAAGCGCTGGATCGTCGAACAGGTCGCAAATATCGAGCCCGAAACGGGCCTGGGCATCTCGATCGGCCGGATAGAGGGCAATATTTACAGCGACGTCGTTCTGCACGATCTGGCGCTGTCCGATCCGCAGGGCGTTTTCCTCACCGTGCCGCGCGCCGAAGTGGAATGGCATCCGCTCGCGTGGCTGACCAGCGGGCTCGACATCGATTCCATCCGTGCCGAGCGCGGCGAGGTCCTGCGTTTGCCCGAGCTTAATCCGGGCGATCCCGACGCACCCGTGCTGCCGCAGTTCAATATCGACATCGGAGCGTTCGAACTCGTCGACTGGACGCTCGCGCCCGGACTTGCGGGGGACGAGCGGCGGCGCGTCAATCTTTCGGGCAGCGCCGATATCCGGCAGGGCCGCGCGATAGTCCAAGCCGACGGGCGCTTCGGCGAAGGCGATCGGCTGGTGCTCGACCTGACGGCCGAGCCCGATGGCGACATCTTCGATGCCGACGTGCGCATCGATGCGCCCGAGGGCGGGGTGATCACCAGCCTTACCGGTCTCGATGGCGCCTATGCCGCGCGTCTTGCGGGTGAGGGCACGTGGAGCGACTGGGCGGGCAGGCTGCTCGTCAACCGCGACGGAGAACGGGTGGCTGCTTTCGACCTGACGCTGGATGATGGCACCTACGGCATTGTCGGCCAGGCCGATACCTCGCCTTTCCTGACCGGGATTCCGCAGCGCGCGCTGGGGCCGGACACGCGGATCGATGCCTCCGGCACTTTTGCGGACCGGATGATCGACGGTCGGCTCGAACTGTTTGGGCAGGGCATCGGTCTGGTCGCGGAAGGCACCGCCGATCTGGCGGACAACAGCGCCGATGGCATCGAGTTCGTCGCCGATCTGCGCGACCCGCAGCTGTTCGGCGACAGTTTCCGCATCGAAGGCGCACAGGCCTCCGGCACGATCGACGGGGCCTTCCGCGATCTTTCGGTTCCCTTCCGGCTGGTCGCGGATCGTTTCTCCGCCGGGACCACCACGATCACCGGTATCGCGCAAGAGGGTACGGTCACCTACGACGGCAGCCGCTGGGTGATTCCCGTGGACGCAAGCGTCGGCCGGATCGCGACCGGCAACGAGCTGGCCGACCCGCGGCTGGTCAACGGTACTGTTAACGGCCAGCTGGTTTATACTGGGCGCGAATTGCTCTCCGATTCCCTCCGGATAAATTTCCCCGACGCGAGCGCGCAATTGTCGCTGCGCGGCGATATCGCAAACAACCGCTGGCAGGTGCGCGGCCCGGCCGCGGTCAACGGGCTGCTGTTCGAGCAGGTCGGGCGCGTCAACGCGGGCGGCACGATCGACTTCGTTTTCGACGGAGCCTGGCGCCTTTCCGCCGATGTGCGCGGCCAGATCCCGCGCGTCACCAATGACACGCTCGCCAATCTCGCGGGTCCGCTGATCGATTTTTCGGGCGGCGTGTCGCTCGCGCAGAACGCGCCGATCGATTTCCGCCAAGTGCGGATCGATTCGCGCAAGCTCACCATGGTGATCGACGGGCAGGTGGCGCCGGGCACCACGCGGGTCGCCGGACGCGGGCGGCAGGCGGACTACGGCCCATTCACGGTCGAGGCGTCGCTGACCGATGCGGGGCCCGAAGCAGTCCTTGTCTTCGCCAGTCCGCTGCCTGCGGCGGGCCTGCGCGACGTGCGCGTTGCCATCAGTCCGATCGAAGAAGGCTTCGGGATCGAGACCGAAGGCGAGTCGATGCTGGGTGCCTTCGACGGTGAACTCGGCCTCTACTCCCCTGCGGGTGGTCCCACGCGTCTTGCGATCCAGCGTCTGACCGTCGCCGAGACCGAGCTGACCGGAGAGATCACGCTGCTCGATGGCGCGGCCGCCGGGCAGATCGCATTGGCCGGTGGCGGTCTCGACGGAACGATCGAACTCAGCTCTCGCGAGGGTGGCCAGGCTTTCGATGTCACGCTCGCGGCAAGGAATGCGCAATTCGGCGGGCCCAACGCGCTCTCGATCGCGATTGCCGATATCGATGCCAGCGGCCTTATCGTCGACGGGAACTCGACCATTCGGGGCGAGGCCGACGGGCAGGGCATCCGCTATGGCTCGCTCTTCATCGGGCGCCTGACCGCCGATGCCGAGCTGGTGAACGGCCGGGGGAGCGTCAACGGCGCGATCGCCGGGCGGCGCGGGCGTGGCTTTGCCTTGCAGCTTGCCGCGGATATCGCGCCGGAGCGGATTGCGGTGGCGGCGCGGGGCAACCTTGCGGGGCGCGATGTCTCGATGCCGCGTCGCGCCGTCCTGACTACGGGCGAGGATGGCGGCTGGAACCTGCAGCGCACGCAGGTCAATTTCGGCGATGGCTATCTGATCGCAGAAGGCCAGCTGGGCGGCGGGGAGACGCGGGTCGCTCTCGATGTCGAACAGATACCGCTCTCGGTCGCCGATATCGTCCTCGGCGATGCCGGGCTGGGCGGTACCATCTCCGGCGCGATCACCTATGCCGCGCCCGAAGGCGGCCTGCCGACGGGCGAAGCGCGCGTGCGGGTGGATGGCTTCACCCGCTCGGGCGTGATCCTCGCGTCGCGACCGATCGACCTCTCGCTTGTCGCGCGGCTCGATCCCGACAGGTTGCAGGCGCGTGCGGTGCTGGAGGACAACGGGTCCGAAGGCGGACGCGTCCAGGCGCTCATCTCGGGACTGCCTCGCAGTGGCGGTCTCGCCGAAAGATTGCAGAGCGGCGATCTCGTGGCGCAGTTGCGCTATCGCGGCCCCGCGCAATCGCTCTGGCGCCTCGCGGCGATCGACCTTCTGGACTTCTCCGGACCGGTCGCAGTCGCCGCCGACGTGCGCGGAACGCTCGCCAACCCGAGCGTGCGCGGCTCACTTTCGAGCGACGACCTGCGTGTGCAAAGCTCGATTTCGGGCACCGATATCCGCGACGCGACCGTTCGCGGCGATTTCGCCGGGTCGCGCCTGCGCATCAACAGCTTCCAGGGAACGGCACCCAATGGTGGCGCGATCAGTGGCAGCGGGGTGGTCGATCTGTCCAATCTCGGTGCGGGTCGCGGTCCCGAAATCGACATCCGGGCAGCCGCCCGCGAAGCGCAGCTGATCAATGCGCGCGGGCTGAATGCGACGGTCACGGGCCCGCTGCGGATCGTATCCAACGGCTCCGGCGGCACCATCGCGGGCCGCCTGCTGGTCGAGCGGGCCAGCTGGAGGCTCGGCAACGGCGCGGAAACCGTGGAGATTCCCAACATTCCCACGCGCGAGATCAATCTGCCCCGCGATCGTTTCCAGCCGCAAGAACCGGGGGCGCCCTGGCGCTTCCTGATCGATGCGCGTGCGCCGAGCCGGGTCGATGTCGACGGGCTCGGCCTCGACAGCGAATGGAGCGCGGATGTGCGCGTGCGCGGCACAACGGAGGAGATGCGGATCGGAGGCGAGGCAAACCTGATCCGGGGCGATTACACCTTCGCGGGCGCGCGTTTCGAAGTCACCCGCGGCCGGATCGAATTCGACCAGAGCCGTGCGATCGACCCTCGCCTCGATATCGAGGCACAGACCGACAGCGAGGGGATCGAGGTTACGGTGAACATTACCGGCAACGCGCTCGAGCCCGAAATCAGGTTCAGCTCGATCCCCGCCTTGCCCGACGAGGAAATCCTCTCGCGGCTCCTGTTTGGCGGTTCGATCACCAGCCTCTCTGCCACCGATGCGGTGCAACTCGGTGCAGCGGTCGCCTCGCTGCGCGGCGGTGGCGGACTCGATCCGATCAACCAGTTGCGCAGTGCGATTGGGCTCGACCGGCTACGGATCGTCTCCGCCGATCCGGTCCTCGATCGCGGTACCTCGATTGCGCTGGGCAAGAATATCGGGCGGCGCTTCTATGTCGAACTGATCACGGACGGGCAGGGCTATAGCGCGACCGATGCCGAGTTCCGCATCACGAGCTGGCTCTCGCTGCTGGCGACCGTGTCCACCGTCGGGCGCAACAGCGTGTCTATCGAGGCGAGCCGGGACTACTGATGTCGCGATAGCTGGCGCAAGCATGCAACGCCCAAGTTGCGCGAAGGCAACACAAATCTCGGTGTGGAGCAAATGAGGCGGCTGATGCATGGACGAAACGCATGGCAGCCACCATCTGCCGCTCCGATAAATGGATAAACGGCATTTGGCGGACCTATGGCCTCGACGACAGATCAGTTGCTGGTGTGCGATCTCACCCAGAGTTATTCCCCGAAGGGCGGGGGCGGGATCAGCACCTACCTGAAGGAAAAGCAGCGCTTCATACGTGACAACACCAATCACCGCCTGCTCCAGATCGTGCCGGGGCCCGAGACGAAGATCGTCGAGGATGGACGTCTGATCTGGTGCGAGATCGCGGCGGGCGGGATCGAGAACAGCCCCAATTACCGCTTCATCACCAAGACCGGACCGGTGCGCGAAGTGCTCGAGCGGTATCGGCCTGACATCATCGAATCGCTTTGCCCGTGGGTGCTTCCCTGGACCGCGATCAACCACCGCCGCCATTACCCCGAAACCGCGCTGGTTGCGGGATACCGTACGGACTTTCCCGAGGCACAGGTCCATCGCGTCGCGGTGAAGCTGTTCGGTCGCCATCTCGCGCGTTTCTGGCGGTGGCAGGCCTGCTGCTACGGCGAGATCACCTATCGCGAATTCGACAGGGTCTATGTGCTGGGCGAAGACAGCATCCCAACGCTGACGCGGATGAAGGTGCACGATGTCGATCGGCTGAAGCTGGGTGTGCACGCCGACCTCTTCAGCCCCGACAAGGCCGATCCGGGCTTTCGGGCGGAGATGGGGCTGGACCATACCAAGGGGCCGCTGCTGATCTACGCCGGACGGATCGATTACGAGAAAGGTGCGGACCAGCTGATCGAGATGTTCCGCAAGCTGCCGGCCGAACTCGATGCCGCGCTGGTGATGCTGGGCGATGGCAAGCTGACGCCTGAACTGAAGGAAGCGGCAAAGGGCATGGCTGTCGCGTTCCCGGGCTTCCTCAAAGGGCGGACCGAAATGGCGCGCGCGCTTGCCTCGTCCGATGTCTACGTGTCGGCCATGCCGAGCGAGACCTTCGGGATTTCGATCATCGAAGCGCAGGCTTGCGGGCTGCCGGTGATCGGGGTGGACAGCGGCGCGATGCCGAGCCGCGTGTCGCCGAGCAACGGCGTGCTCGTGCCCGTCGGCAATACCGATGCGATGGCGCAGGCGGTGCAGAATATCTGGCCCGCGCGCGCAGAGGCCATGGGACGCGAGGCGCGTGCGGTGGTGGAGCGCGAATATAGCTGGGACGCGACCTTCACCCATCTGTTCGACACGATCTATCCTAAGGCGCTCGACGCGGCCGAGGCACGTGTGCGCCGCGGTCCGCTGGGCTTCCGCCCGGTCCACAAGTTCCTCAACGGCACCGCCTGACGCGCAGGTTTGGGGGTGACAAGAGCTCTTGACTGACAAGAGCTCTTGACTGTAAAGAGCTCTTGTCAGCGCCCATGATGGGCGCTGCCGGGGGAATGGGCCGGTGAAGAACCGTGTGAAGCACTACCGCGAAGGCGCGGGCTGGAGCCAGGGCGAGCTTGCCCGGCGGCTCGGCGTGTCTCGCCAGACGATCAACGCGGTCGAAACCGACAAGTACGACCCCTCTCTCCCGCTGGCACTGCGCATGGCAAAGCTGTTCGCCGCCGCCGTGCCGGACCTGTTTATCGACGATTGGACCCCGGAGAAAAATCCATGAGCCCGAGCTTGAAGCAGTTCTCTCCCGATCCTCGCAAGAAGATGCTCGTTTCGGCTCTGTTCGGCGCGCTCGCTGGCTTTTTCGGGATTACATTGCTCTTTCGCTGGACAGATGCTGCCGAGGCTGGCGATTCTTCGTTGATCCTGGCGGGTGTCGGCTTCGCTTATCTGGCAATGGGACTGATGGTCGGCCTCGGCACGCTGATGCCCCGGGCCGGTTCGAAGGTTCTCAATGTTGAGGATAGCGATGAACTGGTGGAGAGTCGGCGGCCATTGCTCGCCAGTTCGCTCGCCAATGTCGTTCTGGGCGCGATGATGATCGTGCTCGCCAATAGTGGCACGGGAGAACCGATCTCCGTGGAAATCGCGGTGGCAAGCGTGCTCGGTGCCTTGGCGATCGCGGGGCTTCTGACCGTGAAAAGCTGGAAATATCAGGACGAGCTGATGCGTCAGGTCAGCCTGGAAGGAGCGAGCGTTGCAGGGGCGCTTGTCCTTGTGACGCTGCTGGTGTGGAGCGCCTTCGCGATGAACGGCATCGGGCCGGCATTCGATGCCAAGCTGGTTGTCGCGCTGGTCATGGCAATGACGCTGGTTGGGGCGTTCGTTGCCACAGGCGCCCGCGGAATGCTCAAGCCCCGCTGAGCCGTCCTGGCGTCAAAAAGGCCGCCGGATATGCTCCGGCGGCCCTCCTGGTGATCCGAAAGGATCGGCGCGGGTTTACGCGCTGTAATACATGTCGAATTCGACCGCCGAGGGGGTCGTTTCCAGCCGCACGACCTCTTCCCACTTCAGTTCGATATAGGCGTCGATCTGGTCCTTGGTGAACACATCGCCCTTCAGCAGGAATTCGTTGTCTTCCTCAAGAGCGATCAGTGCTTCGCGCAAGCTGCCGCACACGGTCGGCACGTCCGCCAGTTCGGCGGGCGGCAGGTCGTAGAGGTTCTTGTCCATCGCTTCGCCGGGGTGGATCTTGTTGGTGATCCCGTCGAGGCCCGCCATCAGCAGCGCCGAATAGGCGAGGTAGGGGTTGGCCATCGCATCGGGGAAGCGGAACTCGACGCGCTTCGCCTTGTCGCCCGCCCCGTAGGGGATGCGGCACGAGGCGGAGCGGTTGCGCGCAGAATATGCCAGCAGCACCGGCGCCTCGAAGCCCGGCACCAGTCGCTTATAGCTGTTGGTGGTCGGGTTGGTGAAGGCGTTCAGGGCCTTGGCGTGCTTGATGACGCCGCCGATGTAATAGAGGCAGTTGTCGGACAGGCCGGCGTAGCCGGTGCCCGCGAATGTCGGCTTGCCGTCCTTCCAGATCGACATGTGGGTGTGCATGCCGCTGCCGTTATCGTCCTTGATCGGCTTGGGCATGAAGGTGGCCGACTTGCCGTACAGATGCGCGACCTGGTGCACGACATACTTGTAGATCTGCATCTGGTCGGCGGTTTCGGTCAGGGTCGAGAAGGTGAGCCCCAGTTCGTGCTGCGCAGCCGCCACCTCGTGGTGGTGCTTGTCGCAGTCGAGGCCCATCTCGATCATGGTCGAAACCATCTCGCCGCGAATGTCGACGGCGCTGTCGACCGGGGCGACGGGGAAGTAGCCGCCCTTGGCACGCGGCCGGTGGGCCATGTTGCCGCTCTCGTATTCCTTGCCCGAGTTGGTAGGCAGTTCGACATCGTCGATCGCGAAGCCCGATCCGGCGTAGCCGTCTTCGAAGCGCACGTCGTCGAACATGAAGAATTCGGCTTCCGGGCCGACATAGACGGTGTCGCCGATACCGGTCGACTTGAGATAGTTCTCCGCCCGCTTGGCGGTGGAGCGGGGATCGCGCGCGTACCAGTCGCCCGTGTTGGGCTCCACGATGTCGCAGAAGATGATCATCATCGGTGTCGCGCTGAACGGATCGATGTAGGTCCGCGACAGATCGGGCCGCAGGATCATGTCGCTTTCGTTGATGACCTTCCACCCGGCGATGGACGATCCATCGAACATCAGGCCGTCTTCCAGTTCATCCTCGCCCAGCACGCTGGCGACCATCGTGAGATGCTGCCACTTGCCCTTGGGATCGGTGAATCGAAGGTCGACCCACTCGATATCGTTTTCCTTGATCTGCTTCAGAGTCTCGCTGGCAGTTGACATGGTGCTCCTTTCGGATGGGACCGGCATGCGATGCCGGGGGAGGGGATGCCCTTGTTAAAGGGCGTCGTCGTCGCGCTCTCCGGTACGGATCCGGAGTGCGTTTTCGATGGATGACACAAAGATCTTGCCGTCGCCGATCCGGCCGGTCTGCGCGGCACCGGAGATCGCTTCGACGACGCGTTCGGCGAGCGCATCGGGCACGACCACTTCGAGTTTCACCTTGGGAAGGAAATCGACGACATACTCGGCGCCGCGATACAGCTCGGTATGGCCCTTCTGCCGGCCGAAGCCCTTGGCTTCGGTCACCGTGATGCCCGAAACGCCCACCTCGTGGAGCGCTTCCTTCACCTCGTCGAGCTTGAAGGGCTTGATGATCGCTTCGATCTTTTTCACCGCGGCTGGTGTCCTCCGAACGCCGATGCCGATGCGAGTCGGCAGCTTGTCACATTGAGCCTAGTGCAATGTTGCACTGCGATAAAGGGGCAAGTTCTTTGCGTAATCCGGGCCGATCGCTGCCGGAATCTGTTCAGCGCAGTCGCAGTGAAGCAGTTTCCGGAAAGCCGGCCATCAGGTTGAGATTCTGGATCGCCGCGCCGCTCGCGCCCTTGCCGAGATTGTCGAGCGTCGCGACCAGGCGCGCGTTCCAGCCGCCGGCGTTTCCGAACACGGCCACCGCCATGCCATCGTCGGGATCGGGATCGCGGTGGATCAGAAGTTCTGCGGGCGTCTCGCCCGAGCGAACGGACACGACGGGCGAGCCTGCGTAGAACGCTTCGAGTTCGTCCCTCAGCGCGTCGGCCGATGGATCGGTCGCCATCGCCCCCAGGTGCAGCGGCACCTCCACCAGCATCCCGCGATAGGCGGGCACGACCGAAGGCGCGAAAAGCACGCCATGGTCGAGCCCGGCATGCTGCTGCATCTCCGGAAGGTGCTTGTGACTGAGGTCGAGCCCGTAGGCGCGAAAGGCGATGTCGGGTTCTTCCTCGAACCGCTCGATCAGGGCCTTGCCGCCGCCCGAATAGCCGCTGACCGCATTGACGGTGAAGGGCCAGTCGGCAGGCAGCAACCCGGCGCGCACCAATGGCGCGACGAGCGCTAGGAAGCCTGTCGGATAGCAGCCCGGATTGCCTACGCGGCTCGCTTCGGCGATCGCGTCGCGGCCGATCAGTTCGGGAAAACCATAGGTCCAGCCATCGGCCACCCGGTGCGCGGAGGATGCATCGACGATCCGCGTCGCGCTTGCCGGGTCGACCAGCGCGACCGCTTCGCGCGCGGCGTCGTCGGGCAGGCACAGGACCGCGAAGGGGTGCTCGTTCAGCGCCTCGCGCCGCGCGGACGCGTCCTTACGCCGCGCGTCATCGAGCACCACTGGCTCGAAATGCGGATGCGCCTCGAGCCGCGCGACGATCTCCAGACCGGTCGTTCCGGCGGCGCCATCGACGAAGACGGGGACGGTCACAGCGCGCCGGCCATCAGGCGAATGCGGACCGCTTGACGTAGCCCGAAGGCCCATCGGGGCCGAGGCATCCCCACACCCAGGTCGTCGTCACGTCGAGCGCCTGGAATTGCGTGCCCGGTTCCAGGGTGACGATCACGTCGTCCTCGGCCTGGGTGGAGCGAACGAGCGCCGCGGGTGCGTCGCCGATGTGCATGTCCGTCGGCACGGCATAGTGTGCGACGAGGAACCGGGGGGCCAGTGCGATATGCGCCAGATCCCGCCGCAGGGGCAGCGTGCCCTTTTCCGGCCAGTCGACCGGGCCGGTCAGGCCGAGCTCGGCCCGCTGTTCGGGAATGGTTTGCGGATCGTTCACTAGGGCTTGTCGACTATCATGCGCTTTTGCGGCGCGCTTACCCTGTGCGCGCCGCGCTAACAACCTCAACACCTATAATCGTCCTTTGCCGGGTCGGACTTATGCGCCGAAACGCGCTCGCAGCATGTGCCAGCTTGCACGCAGACCGTAAGCTTCGCCGCCCTTGGGCCGCCCCGGTTTCGCCGCCGGACGCCAGCCATAGGTATCGAAATGCGCCCAGTCCAACGGCGTACCGTCCTTCGCCTTGCCCACGAACTTGTCGAGGAAAAGCCCCGCGACGCTCGCTCCCGCAAATCCCGTCTTGTGCGCATTGACGCAATCGGCGAGCGGGGATTCGAGCCATTCGACGTAGATCGCCGGCAGCGGGAGGCGCCAGGGCTCGTCGTCGTGCTGTCTGCCTGCTTCGATCAGCGCCTGCGCGGTTTCGTCGCGCCGCGTCATCAGAGCGGGGTAGTCGGGGCCCAACGCCACGCGCGCCGCGCCGGTCAGGGTCGCAAAATCTATGATCAGATCCGGATACTCTTCGCTCGCGCGGTCGAGCGCGTCGGCCAGGATCAGGCGCCCCTCGGCATCGGTGTTGGTGATCTCCACGGTCAGGCCCTTGCGGCTCTTCACGATATCGCCGGGCCGCAGCGAATTGCCCGAGATGGCGTTTTCGACCGCGGGCACGAGCAGGTGAAGGCGCACGGGCAGGGCATGTTCCATCACCAGCTTGGCCAGCGCAATGGCATGCGCGGCGCCGCCCATGTCCTTCTTCATCAGCGCCATCCCGGTGCTCGACTTGATGTCGAGACCTCCGGAATCGAAGCTGACGCCCTTGCCGACGATCGCGAGCACGGGTGTGTCCTTCGTGGCCGCTTTCGGGCTCCACGTCAGGTGGATGATCCGCGGCGCATGCTCGCGCGCCGCCGCGCGACCGACCGCGTGGACGAGGGGGTATTCCTGTTCCAGCTTGTCGCCGCGTGTCACTTCGAGAGAGGCGTTGTGCGCCTTGGCCAGCGTCTCGATCTCGGCCTCGATGCCTGCAGGGCCCATGTCTTCGGGGGGAGTGTCGACCATCCGGCGAACCAGATTGACCGCCTCCGCCTCGGCGATGGCGGGATCGATCGCCTTGGCATTCTTGGTCAGGAGCACGCGCGGACCGGCGGGCTCGGCATCGCTGCGATAGGCTGTGTTCTTGTACTGCGCCGTCTGCCAGCCGTGGAGCGCGGGGCCGGGCTCTCGGTCCGCCAGGCGATAGGTGCCTGCGGGCAGCACTTCGGCGAGCCGCGCGAGGCACCAGCTCGACAGGTTTTCCGGATCGGCGACGCCGCCTACGGCGAACCATGGCGCATCACCGCCAGGGGTCGCGGGGACGATCGCGGTTTCGTACCCCTTGCCGGTGAATCCTTGCCCATCGAGCATCGCGCGCTGCGTGTCGCTGAGCGTTTTTGCCCAGTCGGCAAAGCCGGATTCGTTGACGAGTTGAAGCTCGGTTGCGTTCTGTCCCTTATCGGGCTGTATCAAAGCGGTCTTTGTCATTGTATCGTGCATGGCGATGATGGCGCCTCGGCTCAACCGGATTCGCGCCGCGACAAGGGAATAGATTATTGATGGCCGGAAGTTTCACGAAGCTTCTGCTTGCAACCTGCGTGACGCTTGCCGCGTGTAGCTCGCCCGAAGAGCTCGAGAAACAGGCGGGGGTGGAGGATGACGAGACCTCCGCAACGGCGGGCAGGGGTGACGCAGCGGTCGCGACGCCGACCTCCACGCAAAGCGCCGCGCGCGAGATATCCGAAGAGACGGACCTCTACGCCTTCTCCTTCGCCTATCCCGAAACGCTGGGATCGATCCCGGCGCTCAAGGACCGGCTGGATGAGCAGGCCAATCGCGAGGAAGCGGACCTCCAGCGCGCTGCCCGCGATGCGAGTCGCGAAGCGCGCGAGGAAGGTTTCCCCTATAACCGCTACATGGTCACCATCGAATGGCGGCTGGCGGGCAAGACCGACGACTGGCTGAGCCTGGTGGAAAGGGGCGCGACCTATTTCGGCGGTGCGCACGGCAATTACGGTCTCAGCAGCGTGCTCTGGCACAGCGGTGCGCAGCGCCTGCTCGAACCCATCGTGCTGTTCGAATCGCAGGACGCGCTGACCGAGGCGCTCGGCACGCGGTTCTGCGATGCGCTCGATGCGCAGCGCATGGCGCGCCGCGGGGGCGAGGCGAGCGATAGCGACGACATCTTCGATCGGTGCCCCTCGCTCGAGGAGCTGGAGCTGGTTCTGCTGACGAACGGCAGCAGGTTCGACCGGC
Source organism: Alteriqipengyuania lutimaris (assembly GCF_003363135.1). NCBI lineage: Bacteria > Pseudomonadati > Pseudomonadota > Alphaproteobacteria > Sphingomonadales > Erythrobacteraceae > Alteriqipengyuania > Alteriqipengyuania lutimaris. The sequence continues at coordinate 1,711,161 of NZ_QRBB01000001.1, forward strand.
TGATGCTCTATGCCGCGCCCTACGTCGCCGGCCCTTATGCCGAGGGCGATTACGAGATAGAACTGAGCGTCGACGATGCGATCCGCGCAGCGGTGAAGCCCCGCTATCGCGATGACTTCGTATCGTAAGCTCGCTTTTTTCGGCTTTCATGCATATCTAGCGCGCCATGACCGAATACCAGACCATCGAAGACTACGATGCCGACGTCTATCGCGACGGCACCATCAAGCTGCACGGCCCGGAAGGGTTCGAGGGCATGCGCAGGGCCGGGCGGCTGGCGGCCGACATCCTCGACCAGATGCCTGAACTCGTCCAGCCCGGGGTGACCACGCAGAGCATTGACGACGCGATCCGCACCATGATGCTGGATGCAGGCGCGGTGCCCGCGACGCTGGGCTATCGCGGCTACACCCATTCGAGCTGCATCTCGGTCAACCATGTGATCTGCCACGGCATCCCAAGCGAGAAGACGCTGAAGGATGGCGATATCGTCAATATCGACGTGACCCCGCTGCTCGACGGCTGGCACGGCGACACCAGCCGCATGTTCTTTGCGGGCGATCCGCCGCTGAAGGCGACGAAGCTGGTCGAGGCGACGCACGAGGCGCTGATGATCGGGATCGAGGCGGCATCGAAGCCGGGCGCACATCTCGGCGATGTCGGCGCGGCGATCGAGGCGCATGCCAAGAAGCACCGCTATGGCGTGGTACGCGAATTCTGCGGCCACGGAGTGGGGCGGCTGTTCCACGACGCGCCCGAAGTCGTCCATGTGGGCGTTGCGGGTACGGGTCCGGAGCTCAAGCCCGGCATGTTCTTCACCATCGAGCCGATGCTCAATGCGGGCAAGCCATGGGCGAAGGTGCTGGGCGACGGCTGGACCGCGGTCAGCCGCGACAAGTCGCTCTCCGCCCAGTTCGAACACTCGCTCGGCATTACCGAGGACGGGGTCGAGATCTTCACGCTGAGCGCGAAGGAGCGGCACAAGCCGCCTTATTCGTAATTGTTTCTCGTCACACCGGACTTGATCCGGGGTCGTGCTTTTCTTCTGCTGCGCATCAGCAAGCCTTGCCCCGGATCAAGTCCGGGGTGACGATAGTGTTCAGTCGCGCGCGGCCCGGATAGCCGCCCCAGCGGCAAAGGGCGCGATGGCGCACAGCACCAGGCTGAACGCGGCGGCGAAGAGCGCTCCGGAAATATCCTCGCGCGCCAGATGCCCCGCGCCGAAAATCACCAGTGGCACCGCAATCGGTGCGAGCAGCAGTCCTGCCAGCGCGGTGCCTGCACGCAGGCTCGCGAGCAGCGCGGCGGTGATGAGGCCGATGGCGGCAAGCCCTGGGGTGCCCGCCACCAGGCTGACGAATAGCCGCCAGAAGGTGTCGCCAGTCAAGGACAGCAGCGCGGCAGCGGGCAGGGTGGCGATCAGGATCAGCGGGCCGAAGCTGAGCCAGTGCGCCACCAGCCGCGCGGTCATCGCCACTTCCTCGCTCACACCGCGAAGGCGCAGTTGATCGAACACGCCAGCCTCGCGGTCGGCGGCCACCAGCCGGTCGAGCGGGAGGATGCTGGCGAGCAGCGCCGCGACCCACAGCACCCCGCCGCCGGTACGCGCGAGCAGCGTCGGTTCGGGCCCGACCGCGAAGGGGAACAGCACCGCGACCAGCAGGAAGAAGATCAGCGGCAGGAAGGCCGAACCGCGTGCGCCACCCGGCAGCAGGATTGCGAGATCGCGACGCAGCAGGATCGCGAAGGCTCTCATGCTACGTGCTCCGCCAGATCGAGCACTCGCGCGGGCAGGTCGACCGGCTGGTGCGAGACGAAGACGCACAGGCCGCCGCTGTCGCAATGGCGGGTAACGAGGTCGACCAGCATGCCCTGCGCGGCGCTGTCCAGCCCCGCGAAAGCCTCGTCGAGCAGCCAGATCGGGCGATCGCGGCACAACAGACGCGCGATCACCGCACGTTGCTTCTGCCCGGTCGAGAGATAGCCGACGGGAATGTCGAGCAGCTCACCGATGCCCGTAGCCGCTACAGGGCCGGACGGGTCGGCGCGCCCGTCGAGCCGCTGCCAGAACCCCAGCGCGTCGCCCAGCGTGCGGTCCAAGTCGAGCGCGTGCCTGCCATCGACCAGGCCGACCTCGTCGCTGCGCTCGACTTCGCCCGCGAAGGGCCGTGCGAGCCCTGCGAGGATGCGCAGCAGGCTCGTCTTGCCCACGCCATTGGGCCCGCGCACCTGCAGCATGTCGCCGGGGCCGAGATCGAGCGTCAGCTTGCGGAACAGCAGCCGCTCGCCACGTCTGCAGGCGAGGTCCGTGGCTGAGAGGCGGGCTTGCATGGCTGCGCGGGTTAGGCGAGGGGGCGGCTCACGGCAATGTTTTCAGGCGAAGAAAGGACATCCCCATGGCGGTCGAGAAACTGAGCGAGGAAGAGCGCAAAAGCTGGCTGGATGCGCTCGACGGCTGGGAGATGGCGGAAGGCCGCGACGCGATCGAGCGCACTTTCAAGTTCAAGGATTTCAGCGAGGCCTGGGGCTTCATGAGCCGCGTCGCGCTGATCGCGGAGAAGCACGATCACCATCCCGAATGGTCGAATGTCTACAACACGGTCGAGATTGCGCTGACCACGCACGATGCCGACGGCCTGTCGCACCGCGACGTCAAGATGGCGAAGGCGATCAACGCGCTTTGATCTTCGCGCTCGGGCGGGAGGCGACCGGTTCGCGCTAGCGAACTCTCGAATTAACGCCCGCCCATCGTTCCCGCGCCGCGGCGCACCTGCTTGCGCATCTGGCCGGGCAGCCAGCGGGCGGCGAAGGCGGCGCGCTTGGCGGTCTTGCCGACCAGCGTATGCAGCTTGTCGCCGTGCACCGCGTTCCATGCAGCTTCGCCGACATCGGCGACCGGGGTGATCTCCAGCCCGGCGGCGAGCACGCGGTCGCGGATCGCCTCGTTCGACTGGGAATTGGGCACCTTGTCGATCAGCGGGGTCTCGATGAAGCCGGGCATGATCGAGCGGACCTTGATCCCGTGCTCCGCCCATTCGCCATCGAGGCTTTCGGTGATCGCGCGCACGCCGAACTTGGTCGCGGAATAGACGCTCGCGCCCGCAGTGCCGTAAATGCCCGCCGCGCTCGCGGTGTTGAGCAGGCAGGATCCCGGCGCGCTCTTCTTGAGGTACGGCAGCGCGGCCTGCGCGCCGAACAGAACGCCTTTGAGGTTGATGTCGAGGCAGCGCTCGATCTCTTCGACGCTGGTGTGGTCGAGACTGCCGCCCAGCGGGATGCCTGCGTTGTTGGCGACAACGTCGATCCGCCCCCCGCACGCCATGGAGAAGGCGTCGAGCGCTTCGTCCCATGCCGCACGGTCGCGCACGTCGAAGGTGTGGGCGAAGGTGAAGCCGTTGCCGATAAGGTGCTCGGTCTTGCCCATGCCGTCCGCATCGACATCGCCCAGCCCGACGAACCAGCCGCCCTCGGCAAAGCGCTGTGCAATCGCGCGGCCAATCCCCGATGCGCCGCCGGTAATGAAAATCGCCTTCTTCATGCCATCCCTGATCGCTCGTCCTGTGTCGCTCCAAACGAAAGGAGCCGCCCTCGACTAATGCGAGCGCGGCTCCCTGTCACCTAGCGCGTTTGGCGCATCACTTGACCGCTTCGGACAGGCCCTGGACGAAGTCCGCACCTTCCACGATCTGCGCGGTGGACTGTTCCACCGTGTCGCGGATCGGCTCGGCCCGGCCGCCGAGGCAGGTGGCGAGGAAGTTCTCGGTCACCGCATTGAAGGCGATGTTGTTGGCGGGCTTGGCGAAGCCGTGGCCCTCGTCCGGGTAGAGGACGTAGGTCACCGGGATGCCCTTTTCCTTCATCGCATTCACGATCTGGTCGCTTTCCGCCTGGTTGACGCGCGGATCGTTGGCGCCCTGGCCGATCAGCAGCGGCCGGACGATCTCGTCCGCCTTGTAGAGCGGGCTCGCGTCGATCAGCAACTGCTTGCCTTCGGGCGTGTTGGGGTTGCCCATCCGCTCGTGGAACTGCGATATGATCGGCGCCCAATAGGGCGGAATGGTGGACAGCAGCGTTTCGAGGTTGGAGGGGCCGACGATGTCGACGCCACAGGCGAAGGTTTCGGGCGTGTAGGTCAGGCCGACGAGCGTCGCATAGCCGCCGTAGGAGCCGCCCATGATCGCGACCTTGTCTTCGATGGCGATCCCCTCGTCGATCGCCCAGCGGGTCGCATCGATCAGATCGTCGTGCATGGTCTTGGACCATTGCAGGTTGGACGCGTTGATGAAGTCCTTCCCGAACCCGGTCGAGCCGCGGTAATTGACGCTCATCACCGCATAGCCGCGGTTGGCGAGCCACTGGTGGTAGCCGTTGTAGCCATAGCCGTCCCGCGCCCACGGGCCGCCGTGGACCAGCAGCACCATCGGCACCGCCGCGTCGGGCTTGCCGTCGCCATCGCTGTCGCTGCCCGGTGGCAGGGTGAGATAGGAGGGCAGGGTAAGCCCGTCGCGGCTTTTCAGCTCGAGCGCGTGCATCGGCTGGAGCGGCGCACCTTCGAGCTCGGGCCGAGTGACGTAGAGCTGGGTGAGCGTGCCGGCTTGGCGATCGTACAGGTACGACTTGGCGGGCGCGACGACGGGATCGTTGCCGACGATCCACTTCGTGTCGTCCTCGGTCCGCGAATTGATGCCGAACTCGCCTTCGAGATTATTTTCGAGGAAGCTCAGCGCCTCGCCGATTTCGGGATCGAGCGCGGTCCATTCGTTCTTGAGGTAATTGACCGAATAGGCTTCGATCTCGCCGGTTTCCTGGTCGCGGATCGTGCCGCCGATATCGGCCTTGTCGTTCTCCGCAATCACCCGCTTCTCGCCGGTTTCGACGTCCATCGCGATCAGCGCGGCGGTGTTGCGACCGCGGCTGTCGACCCAGTAGAGCGTCTTGCCGTCGGTGGTGAACCCAGCCGGATTGGTGGTGAGCGAATCCTCGAGGCCAGTGCTGCCGAAGGGCTCCTCCTCGACGTCGTTGTCCGTCACGCGGAAGAAATCCATTCCGCCTTCCGCGTTGGGCCGCAGGGCGAGGCGCACGTCGAGGTTGTCGTCGGCCACGAACCCGGCGTAGCTCTCGTTCTCGATCAGCATGGTCAGCTCGCCCGTGTTGAGGTCGAGCATGTGGACGTCGTGATATTGCGGATTGCGGTTGTTGAGGCCGACGAGGATCTTGTCCTTTATCCTGTCCGATCCACCGACGAGCTGGACGCGCGTGTTCTCGAAATCGGTCAGGGTCGTCTCGGCTCCGGTTTCGACATTGATGCCGTAGAGCAGGAAATTCTCGTCCCCGCCCTTGTCTTGGATGTAGAGCAGGCTCTGGCTGTCGGGGGCCCAGAAATACTGGCGAATCGGGCGGTCGCTGGCCGTGGTCATGACCTTCGCATCGTCGAGGTCGTCCGCAGGAGCCATCCAGACGTTGAGCACGCCGTTCGAGGGCGCGAGCCAGGAAATCCATTTGCCGTCGGGGCTGATCTGGCCTGAGGCCTTGGTCGGATTGCCGAACAGGGCTTCGCGCGGGATCAGGGGTGCCGAAGCGGCGGGGTTGGTTGCGGTCATGCTGGGATCCGTTTGTGCGCCAAGACTAAGTGCGCCAGAATTTTGCGCAATCGAAGGCACGGCGGCTAGCGCGAGCGCGCTTGCGGCGCAACCGAAGGTCAGAATCGAGCGGCTTGCGACTTTACGACGATGGAACATGGAAAACTTCTCCCCGATAGTGAATGCGGTGATGGTAAACCACCCTTGTCACGGTGTAAAGGGACATTGACTGCAACGAGCCCCATGCGCGGGTGAGTGGATAGCGGCCCCAGGGTCGTTCGGCTCTTCGAGATTGCATTCCTTCGGCAGCACGGTCGGCAATCGAGGTCGGTCCAAACCTAGGCAAACCACTCGGGAAAATCGCGGAAACCTTCCAGCCTGTTGTTGTGGAACCGGGCGATGAATGCGGTTTCGGTCCGTTCGTAATATTCGGGGTGCACGAACAGGCCATTGCAACCCTCGTCGTCTGCGGGGAAATATTGCTTCCTCGCCACGGTAAATTCGAAGGCGGCCCGATTATCGACCGTCCGGATAAGGTTGATTTCCTTGACCCTGATCGGTTCTGGATCGAGCTTGCCTCCAGACAGGCGGAACTCTTGAAAGAAGAGGTAGGTGTAGAACACGCCCCATACATTCTTCGAGACCGGATAGTCGGAGTCGACCTCGATATCGCGCGCATCGACCCAATCCGTGACAGCATCCGCCGACAGCGCGGGAGCTTCGTTCATAAACGCGACCAGCTCATGAATTTGCTGTTCGCATTCCTTGCGCCGAAAGGGTTTCGGCTTCACCGTGGGGCGCACGGTGCAGGCTTGTGCCCATGAAGGTGTGACAAGCACTGCGCTCGCCACCCCGATGCCCAGAAGTTCGCGGCGTCCAATCACGGCATTCCCCCCGACCGTGCACTATGCTTCGAGACTGGCAGGCGATTTTCTAGGCTGCAATGGTGTTGTTCGTGATCGGCTCCATGGACGGTGCTCTTTCGCCGGCTTTCGAAGGGCCCGTTACAGCGTAGGTACGTAATATGCGTGCCACGTGAAGACCGCCATCGCGCCGCGATGCGGGCGCCAGTCCTCGGCGATGGCGCGGGTTTCCTTCTCGCTTGGTGCCTCTTCCAGACCGACGATCTTGCCCGTCGCCTTCTGCACGGCGAGATCGCCGGCAGGCCAGATGTCGGGGCGCCCTTCGGCGAACAGCAGGTAGATTTCGGCCGACCAGCGCCCGATGCCCTTGATCCGCGTGAGCTGCGCGATCGCCTCCTCGTCGTCCGCCGGGAGATTGTGCAGGTCGAGCTCGTCCGCCGCCACCAGTTCGCACAGCGAGCGGGCATAGCCCTGTTTCTGGCGCGACAGGCCGCAGGCGCGCAGTGAATCGAAATCCGCATCGACGATGCGATCGGGCGCCATCTCGCTGCCGATCTCTGCCTCGAGCTTGGCCCACACGCTGTCCGCCGCCGCCACGCTGACCTGCTGGCCTACGATCGTACGCAGCAGCGTGCGATGTCCGCGTTCGCGAATGCGCGGCTCTGGATAGCCCGCGATCTCCAGCGCGCGGGCGACGCGCGGATCGTCCTTCGCGACCGCGTCGAGCCCGTCCCTGATCTGCTGTGCACTCAAACCCATCGTGGCTCCTTCGCTTGCCATTGTGAAACGCACCTTTTAGCAGCCTCGTCAATGGTGGGCCGAAGGCGGCTCTTGCGACGCGAAAAAGGATTGCCAATGCCCAAGCTTACGGTGGTGGACCGCAGCGGAACCGAACGCATGATCGAGGTCGGCGACGGCCTGACCGTGATGGAAGCGATCCGCGACAATGGCTTCGACGAACTGCTGGCGCTGTGCGGCGGGTGCTGTTCGTGCGCGACGTGCCACGTCCATGTCGATCCCGCCTTCGCCGACAAGCTGCCCGCGATCAGCGAGGACGAAGACGACCTGCTCGAAAGCAGCGACCACCGCGTCGAAACCTCGCGCCTGTCGTGCCAGATCGAGTTCACCTCCGATCTCGACGGGCTGAAGGTGCAGATCGCGCCCGAGGACTGATGCACTGCGGCGCAAGATCGCATTGCGCCTCGGATAGTTTATCGCGGTTGCTGGAATGCCTCGCCCGGCGCTAAGCGGGAGGGCATGACACCGCCTGCACCGCTTCCCCGCGCCCTCGACCTCATCGGCAACACTCCGCTCGTCCGGCTCGAAGGGCCGAGCGAGGCGGCGGGCTGCGACATTTACGGCAAGTGCGAATTCGCCAATCCGGGTGGCTCGGTGAAGGATCGCGCGGCGCTGTGGATCATCCGCGATGCCGAGGCGCGCGGCGCGCTGAAGCCCGGCGGCACGGTGGTGGAAGGCACGGCGGGCAATACGGGGATCGGGATCGCACTGGTGGCCAATGCCCTCGGCTACAAGACCGTGATCGTCATGCCCGACAATCAGAGCCGCGAGAAGATGGATACGCTGCGCGCGCTGGGCGCGGAGCTGGTGCTGGTCCCGCCGACCAAGTTCGCCAATCCGGGGCACTTCGTCCACACCTCGCGCCGGCTGGCGGAAGAGACCGAGGGTGGGGTCTGGGCCAACCAGTTCGACAATTGCGCGAACCGCAAGGCCCATATCGACAGCACCGCGCCCGAATTGTGGGACCAGCTCGAAGGGCGGATCGACGGCTTCACCTGCGCCGCAGGCACAGGCGGGACGATCGCCGGGGTGGGGCTGGGCCTCAAGGAAAGGGACGAAAAGGTGCGCATTTCGCTGACCGACCCTCACGGCGCGGCGCTCTACAATTACTATGCGCATGGTGAATTGCAGGCGGAAGGGTCGTCGGTCGCCGAGGGGATCGGGCAGGGCCGCATCACGGCCAACCTCGATGGGGCACCGATCGACACGCAATTCCGCATCTCGGACGAGGAGGGCCTCGCGTGGGTGGCGCGGCTGCTGAAGGAAGAGGGGCTGTGCCTCGGCCTGTCATCGGGCATCAACATCGCGGGCGCGGTTGCGCTGGGCAAGCAGCTGGTGGCAGACGGACGCGAAAGCCCCAGAGTGGCGACGATCCTGTGCGACAGCGGCTTCCGCTATCTCTCGACGATTTTCAACGCGCAATGGCTGCGCGAGAAGGACCTGCCCGTGTTCGATTGGCTCGCCGATTGACCTGAGGCGCACACGGGCTAGATTCCGTGGCGATGGCGCTCATCCCTCTCCACCCCCGCTCCACGTCGGATGAACCGCGCGGCGAACGGATCGATTCCGAAGTGGCGCAGCGGATGCGCGTGGGGTTCGGAGGAATCCTGGTCGTCATCATCGCGGTGAGCATTGCGCATGTGATCACCACCCGCGCCTTGCAGAACGAGGAAACCGCGGTCCCGCAAGCCGCAGCGACGGTCGAGCCGAGCGCTTCGCCCACCACCAGCGACCCGGTGAGCGATGCGGGCGTCGTCCCCGATCTGCCCGAACAGCCCGAGGCGGAGCCGGTGCCCGAAGGACCGGTGCTGCCCGAAACGGGCGAGGGCGTGCCCCTTGAATAAGCACACGCGGGCCACCGGCTTCGCGGGAATGGCGATTGCCGGCGTGATGGCCGCGCTGCTGATGGCGGGAACGCCCGGGGCGCCCGAGGCGAAAGATACCCGCTTCGGCCTGATGAGTTCGCTGCCGATCTATCGCATGCCGCAGGCCAGCGTGGCCGATGCCCTGGTGGTCGGAGGCGATGCGACCGGTGTGCACTGGCTGCGCCGGGTGGTGGAGGCGAACAACAGTCTCGACCCGGTCGACATGCTCGATCCCGCAGGCCTGGCGCGCCTCGACACGCTGCTGCTGATCCAGCCGCGGGCTCTGACCCCGGCGGAGAATGTCGCGCTGGACGACTGGGTGCGCGCGGGCGGCAAGGTGCTGCTGGTGGCGGACCCGATGCTGGTCAGCGAACCAACCTTCGCGCTGGGCGACCCGCGCAATCCGCAGGCGATCGCGGTGAGCGGGCCGATCCTCGCACGCTGGGGCCTGACGCTCGAAAGCGAGGTCGATGCGCGGCACCGGGCAGACCCAGGGATCGGTGGGGACGATCCGGGGATCGAGCGGGACGGGACGCATCGCCACGCAGACGACGAGATGCTCGATCTCGAAGGGGCCACGATCCCCGTGACCCTGGGCGGGCACTTCGCCCTGCGCGCCCCCGCGGGCGGCGCTCCGGCGGATTGCGAGCTGCGCGAAGCGCGGCTGATCGCGGTTTGCGATATCGGGGAAGGGCGCGCAGTCCTCTTGGCCGATGCGACCATGTTCGAGCGCTCTCCTGCGCCCTCCGATGCGCCCGATGCATTCTGGGCTTTGATGGGGATGGTGCGGGACGAACCGGGCGAATAGAGCTCGAGACGCCGGAAAAGCGACATTTTTGAATGCCAAGCATCGTCCCTCCGACGAGGATGGCTTGTATCCTGCTGTGCGGAATGACATAGGAATCCGCGAAATCTTGGGAAAAAAGCGGGAGAACTGAAGAGATCTCCACAAAGATTCCCAAATTTCCCCTTTAATCCCCACTCATCCCGCTATAAGACGGAAGTCACATCGGACAGGAGTCGACCCGCGCGTGAATGCCACGCGACCCGGGGTGCTTGGTGCACCGCGGCGCGGGGAGGCCTTGTCCTGAGCAATGGAGCTCACAGGGGAAGAGCGAAAACGTGTCGGAGGCGTTTCAGGGATATAGCGGTCAGGCCTTTTCGCTTCGCAGCGAAAAGGGCCGGTTCACGCTGCCGCCCGCCTTCCGCAACGCGGTGAAGCTCTCCACCGAGGACCGCAGGCTCTGCCTGACCAAGCACGACAAGTGGGATTGCCTCGTCGGTTTCGGCACGAAGCGGGTCGAGGATTTCGAGGCGATCCTCGATCGCGAAGAGGAATCGGCCTTCAAGTTCGGACGCGATTTCGACCGCGATACCCGTGCGATCCAGCTCAACAGCTTCGAGACCATGCCGTTCGACGACAGCGGGCGTTTCATCATGCCCGAATTCCTGCGCGACATCGGCGAGATCGACGATGCGCTGTTCTTCCAGGGCGGCGGACGCTTCTTCACGCTCTGGAACCCCGCCAAGCTCTACGAAATGGGCCCCGAGATGGCGATGCCCAAGGCCGCCTGCCGCGCGCTGGAAAAGGACGCGCGCGAGAAGGGGAAGAAGAAGTGAGCGGCCCGTCCCCTCACGTCCCCGTCCTGCTCGACGAAGTGATCGTCGCGCTGAAGCCCGGGCCGGGCGACCTGATCGTCGACGGCACCTTCGGCGCGGGCGGCTATACCCGCGCGCTGCTGGATGCGGGCGCGACCGTGCACGCGTTCGACCGCGATCCCTCCGCGCTCGAGAATGCGCAAGGCTGGGCCGAACTGGCCGAAAGCCCGCCGCGCCTCGTCCTTCACCGCCGGCCCTTCGCCGAAATGGCGGATGCGCTGGGGGAGCAGGGCATCGACCAGGTGCAGGGCATCGTTCTCGACATTGGCGTATCCTCGATGCAGCTCGACCAAGCCGAGCGCGGCTTCTCCTTCGCCGGGGACGGCCCGCTCGACATGCGGATGGACCCCGACCTGCCGAGCGCGGCGGATTTCCTGAACTCCGCCGACGAAGGCGTGATCGCCGACGTGATCTACGAATATGGTGAAGAGCGGCAGTCGCGCCGGATCGCGCGCGCGATTGTCGCTGCGCGCCCGCTGGAGACGACCGGCGAACTCGCGCGGATCGTGCGCAAGGCGACCGGACACAAGCCGCACGACAAGAAGGACCCGGCGACGCGGACCTTCCAGGCGATCCGCATCCATGTGAACGGCGAGCTCGACCAGCTGCTCGAGGCGCTGGGGGCGGCGGAGCGTCTGCTCGCGCCCGGCGGGCGGCTGGTGGTCGTCTCGTTCCACTCTCTCGAAGATCGCATCGTGAAGCGCTTCCTGCGGGACGCTTCCGGTCAGGTTGGCGGCGGCTCCCGCCATCTTCCCCTCAAGGAACTGCCGCCGACCACATTTTCCAAGCCCGACAAGGCGGTCCGCGCGGGCGAGGCGGAGCTGGCGCGCAATCCGCGTGCGCGCTCGGCCATCCTGCGCTCTGCCACCCGCACCGACGAACCCGCGAGAAAGGAACTGGTCCATGGTTAGAGGCAGTCGCCTGCGGCAGATCGGCTGGGCCATCTGCATCGGCATCGTCTTCGGCGGATTCATGCTGCTGACCTTCCGGGTCAACGCGGTGAAGAGCGAGGTCGTGCGGGCCGAGCGCCTGATCGTCGACCTCGAGCGCGAGAAGCTGGCGCTGGAAACCGAATTCGAAACGCGCGCCAACCAGCAGCAGCTGGCGGACTGGAACGCGATCGAGTTCGGCTACGCGCCGCCGCGCGCCGACCAGTTCCTCGAAAGCGAACGCCAGCTGGCGAGCTTCAGCGCGCCGCGCGCGCCCGGCTCGCCCGAGCCGATCCGCTTCGCCCGCGAAATGGAAGCGAGCGATTATCCCGCGCTCGTCTCTCCGCTGGCCAACAGCGACGACGAAGCATCCGACACGGCCGAAGATGCCGATGCGTCCGCACTGAAGTCCGAAGCGCAGCTCGCGCTGGCAAGGCTCGACTGATGGCGAGCGTCGCCATCGATTCCATGGTGGCGGCCGGCCCCTTGCGGGTGGCCAACAAGCGGCTCGAATCGCTGCTGATGGCGCGCATGCGCGCACTATTGCTGATGCCTGCCTTCGGGTTGGTTGCGGTCGTCGCGCTGCTGCGGATCGCCTCTTTCGGCGTGCTCGGCGCGCCCGATACGCCGATGTCGATGGAGCAGCGCCTGCTGCCCCCGCGCGGCGAGATCACCGATCGCAACGGCCTGCCGCTGGCACGCAATTACAATGCCTTCGCGCTGTGGTTCAATCCCAAGGCGATGAAGGACGGCGGCAGCGCGCTGGTCCGCTCGCCGGACGAGGTCGCGCATTCGCTGGCCGAAATCTTCCCCGAGCTGGACGAGGCGGACGTCGCCGCGCGGCTCGCCAGCGGCAAGGCGCAATACCTGCGCCGTCGCCTGCTGCCCGAGGAAGCCAACCGCGTGTTCGACATCGGCGAACCCGCGCTCGAACTGCCGGCGGAGAAGGACCGCTTCTACCCGCAGGGATCGATGGCCGCGCACGTGCTCGGCTACGTCAAGGACGGCGAAGGCCATCTCGGCATGGAAGCCGTGCTGCAGGACGAGCTGACCGATGCCGCCTCGCGCGGGGAGCCGACCGCGATCGCGATCGACCTGCGCGTTCAGGGCGCGCTGGAAGACGAGCTGCGCAAGGGGATGCTGTCGGTCAACGCACGCGGCGCGGCGGGCGTGATCCTCGACGTCGAGAGCGGCGAGATCGTCGCGCTGGCATCGCTGCCCGCCTTCGACCCCAACGACATTACGGCCGAAGACCTGATGGTGAGCGAGGCGCAGGCCAAGCGTGGCGAGACCCCGCGCGTGTTCAACTCCGTGACCAACCAGGTCTACGAACTGGGCTCCACCTTCAAGCCGCTGTCCTTCGCCGCCGCGATCGATGCGGGGATCATTCGCGACCTCAGCCTTCGGTACGACGCAAAGCCGGTGAAAGTCGCGGGCCGTACCCTTTCGGACAGTCACTCGCTCGGAGATACGCTCAATGTGCCCGAAGCGCTGATTCACTCCTCGAACACGGTTACCGCGCGTGTTGCCGACAAGCTCGGCGGCGATCGCCTGCGCGACACGATGCGCGCTCTCGGCCTTGCCGAGCGGCCCTATATGGAGCTGCCCGCGCGCGGTGCGCCGATCTGGCCGGGGGAGAAGTGGTCGCGGATCACGACCATGACGGTCAGCTACGGCCACGGCATCGCGGTCACGCCGCTGCACCTCGCCAGCGCCTATGCCGCGATGGTCAACGGCGGCATCTGGCGCCCTGCGACGCTGCGCAAGGTCGAGCCGGGCACCGAGGTTGCCGGGCGGCGCGTGTTCAAGGAAGACACCAGCGCGCGCATGCGCCAGCTGCTGCGGATGATCACGGTCTACGGCACGGGCAAGAGCGCCAATGCGCCGGGATATCGCGTCGGCGGCAAGACCGGCTCTGCCGAAAAGCCCTCGCACTCCGGCTATCGCGAGCGCCTGCTCGTCTCCACCTTCGCCGCCGCCTTCCCGATGGATCATCCGCGCTATGTCGTGGTCACCATGCTGGATGAGCCCAAGGGCACGACTGCCAGCTCGTTCCAGCGCACCGCCGCGTGGAATGCCGCGCCGATCGTCGGCAAGCTGATCCCGCGGATCGGCCCGATGCTCGACGTGCGGCCCGACCTCAGCCGCGATATCGATATCTCGGATCTGCGCCCGCTGATCCGGAGCGACATCGAATGAAGCTCGACGCACTCCTCCAGGCTGCCGGGCGGACGGAGCGTGAAGGCGGCGCTTCGTCGGTGACGGGCTTCGCGATCGATCACCGCAAGGTCGCGCCGGGTACGGTCTTCGGTGCCTTCCAGGGCAGCGCAGTGAATGGCGAGGATTTCATCGAGGCGGCGATCGCGGCGGGCGCGATCGCCATCGTTGCGCGTCCCGAGGCGAAGATCGACGGCGCGCTGCATATTGCGGATGACACTCCGCGCCGCGCTTTCGCGAAGCTTGCCGCGCGCTATTTCACCCCGGCGCCCGAAACCATCGTCGCGGTCACTGGCACCAACGGCAAGACCTCCACGGTCGAGATGACCCGCCAGCTCTGGCGCATGCTGGGCGAGCGGGCGGCGAGCATCGGCACGCTGGGCGTGACCACGCCCGACGAGAGCGTGTCGACCGGGCTGACCACGCCCGACATCGTGACCTTCCACTCGAACCTCGCCGGGCTGGCGCGCGAAGGCGTGACGCACATCGCCTACGAGGCATCGAGCCACGGGCTAGACCAGTATCGCAACGAAGGCGCGCGCGTGATCGCCGGCGCCTTCACCAATTTCAGCCGCGACCACCTCGATTACCATGAAAGCATGGAGGCCTATTTCGAGGCCAAGATGCGGCTGTTCGACGCGGTCGTGGCGGATGACGGCACGGCGGTGATCTGGGCCGACGGCAGCGAGTGGTCCGCCAGGGCGCGCCAGCATGCGGAAAAGCGCGGGCTGTCGATTTTTACCGCCGGCCCGCAAGGCGAGGATATTCGCCTGATCGCGCAGGAGCCGTCGCAGTTGGGGCAGGCGATGGAGATCGCCCGCGGTGGCGAACGGCGCACGGTCCGGTTGCCGCTGATCGGGGCCTATCAGGCTGCCAATGCCCTGACCGCCGCTTCGCTGGCGCTGGTCACAGGGGCGGACGAGCCGCGCCTGTGGGATGCGCTCGGCCGGTTGCAGCCGGTGCGCGGTCGGCTGGAGCGCGCGGTCATCACGCCCTCGGGCGCGCCGGTCTATGTCGATTACGCCCACACGCCCGATGCACTTGAAGCCGCGATTTCGGCGCTGCGTCCGCATGTGAGCGGGCAGCTGGTGTGCGTCTTCGGCGCGGGCGGCGATCGCGACACCGGCAAGCGTGAAGGGATGGGCGAGGTCGCCTCGCGGCTCGCCGATGCGGTGATCGTGACCGACGACAATCCGCGCGGCGAGGACCCGGCGGCCATTCGCAGCGAGATCATGCAGGGTGCGGGCGACAACACCCGCGAAGTGGCCGGGCGGCGCGAAGCCATCGCCGAAGCCATCCACAATATCGAGCGGGACGACATCGTCCTGATTGCCGGCAAGGGCCACGAGGAGGGTCAGATCATCGGTTCGGGAGACAATATGCGGGTATTGCCGTTCAACGATGTGCAGGTCGCGCGCGAGGAAGCGGCGCAAAGCGCTCAGACGGAGACGGGCGCATGAGCGTGGTCGCTTTCGCCCATCCGAGCCTTCGCGCATGGCTGCCTGCACCGCGCGACGCGCTGTCGCTGGCTCTGTGGAACGCAGCCGAGATCGCCGAGGCGACCGGCGGTGTCGCCTCGGGCGAATTCCAGTGCGCAGGTGTCGAGATGGATAGCCGCGACGTGCGCCCGGGCGATCTCTTCATCGCATTGAAGGGCGAGGCGATGGATGGCCATCGCTTCATCGACAAGGCCTTTGCCGCAGGTGCTGCGGCCGCCATCGTCGACCGGCCGATCGACTGGCCGCATGTGCTGGTGGAAGATACGACCGCCGCACTCCACGCGCTGGCCGCTGCGGCGCGCACCCGTTCGCCGGGCAAACGCATCGCGGTGACTGGTTCGGTCGGCAAGACGGGGGTGAAGGAAGCGATCTTCACCGCGCTCGACCGTTCCAGCCGGGGCCAGGCGCACCGCTCGGTCCGCAGCTACAACAACCATGTCGGCGTGCCGCTCAGCCTCGCGCGGATGGGCTCGCGGGCGAAGTATGGCGTGTTCGAGATGGGGATGAACCACGCGGGCGAAATCGCCCCGCTGGTCGACCATGTCCGGCCCGATGTCGCCGTCATCACCACCATCGCGCCCGCGCATATCGAGAACCTGGGCACTATCGAGGCGATTGCCGACGAGAAGGCGCAGATCTTCGTCGGACTGGAACCGGGCGGCGCGGCGGTGATCCCCGCCGACATTCCGCAGTTCGAGCAATTGCGCGCCCATGCCGAGGCTGCGGGCGCGGATGTGTTCTCCTTCGGGCGCGGGAGCCACGCGCGGGTCCGCCTGCTCGATGCAATCCCCGCTGCCAATGGCGGCGCTTCGCTCGTCACCGCGCAGATCGACGATACGCGCCTGTGCTATTCGGTCGCCGAGCCGGGCGAGCACTGGATCGACAATTCGCTGGCCGTCATGGCGACCGTCTATGCCGTCGGCGGAGACCTCGGCGCGGCGGGCATCGCGCTGGGCGAGATGGGCGGACTGAAAGGGCGTGGCGCGCGCCACACGATCACCGCCGCCGGTGGCCGTGCGACGCTGATCGACGAAAGCTACAACGCCAATCCCGCCTCGATGCGCGCCACGCTGGCGCAGCTTGGCCAGACCCCCGCCAGCCGCCGGATCGTGGTGCTGGGCGCGATGGGCGAGCTGGGCGAGTTCAGCGCGCGCTTCCACGAACAGCTGGCCGAACCGGTCGAGGCGGCGCAGGTCGATTTCGCGGTCCTCGTGGGCGAGGGGATGGAACCTCTCGTGCGCAAGCTGGGGACGGCGGGCATCAACGGGCTTGGCAATCCGGTGCCCTTCGCCCATTGCGCAGACCCTGCCGAAGCGATTGCCGCACTCGAGGAATTCGGCCTCAACGCGGGCGATGCGATCCTTGTGAAGGGTTCGAACTTCGTGGGTCTTGGCCGCCTGGTCGATCACTTCGTCAGTCGTGGCTGATGGGTCAGCCGAGGTTGAGCAAGGGATCGGGACCGGCACGAAATGTTCTATTTGATTGCGGAATGGCTTGAATTCGAAGGGATTTTCAATCTCTTCCGCTACCAGACGTTTCGTGCGGGTGCGGCCATTCTCACCGCCCTGTTCATCGGCCTGCTGATCGGTCCGAAGCTGATCGCGCTGCTGCGGGTGCGGCAGGGCAAGGGCCAGCCGATCCGCGAGGACGGGCCCAAGACCCACCTCGCCAAGGTCGGCACGCCGACGATGGGCGGGCTGATGATCCTCGTCGCGATGGTGCTCAGCCTGCTGCTGTGGATGGACATGTCCAGCCCCTTCGTATGGGCCTGCCTCGCCGTGACCATCGGGTTCGGCGCGATCGGCTTCATGGACGATTACGACAAGGTCACGAAGAACAGCCATGCGGGCGTATCGGGCAAGGTACGCCTCGCGCTCGAATTCCTCGTCGCCGGGATCGCGGCCTATATCATCGTCAGCCAGATCAACACGTGGCTCTACGTGCCCTTCGTGTCCAACCAGGCGATCCCGCTCGGGCCGTTCTACTACGTCTTCGCTGCCGTGGTGATCGTGGGGGCGGGCAACGCGGTGAACCTGACCGACGGGCTCGACGGGCTGGCGATCATGCCCGTGGTGATCGCGGCGGGCACCTTCGCGATCATCGCCTATCTCGCCGGCCGCGCGGATTTCAGCGAATATCTGGGCATTCCCTATATCGAGGGCGCGGGCGAGCTGGCGATCTTCTGCGCCTGCATCATGGGGGCGGGCCTCGCCTTCCTGTGGTTCAACGCGCCGCCCGCGAACGTCTTCATGGGCGACACCGGTTCGCTGGCTCTCGGCGGAGCGCTGGGCGCGATCGCGGTCGCCAGCCACCATGAAATCGTGCTCGCCATCGTCGGCGGGCTGTTCGTGTTCGAGGCGCTCTCCGTCATCATCCAGGTCTTCTGGTTCAAGCGCACGGGCAAGCGCATATTCCGCATGGCGCCCGTCCACCACCATTTCGAACAGCTCGGCTGGAGCGAGACGAAGGTCGTGATCCGCTTCTGGATCATCGCCATCGTGCTTGCCATCGTCGGGCTGAGCACGCTGAAGCTGCGGTGATCACGAACCCCGCCTGGAAGGGCCGCAAATATGCGGTCCTCGGCCTCGCGAGGTCGGGGCGGGCGACGGTTAACGCCCTGCTGGCGGCGGGTGCGGACGTTACCGCATGGGACGAGCGCGACGATGCGCGCGCGTTCTTCGAGGGCCGCGTGACGCTGGCCGATCCGGTCGAGGTCGACCTGACCGGCTTCGACGGCGTGGTGGTCTCGCCCGGCGTCCCGCTCAACACCCACCCGATCAAGCCGCATGCCGACAGGTTCGGAGTGCCGGTGATCGGCGATATCGAGCTTTTCGCCCAGGCGCGTGAGACCCTGCCGCCGCACAAGGTCGTCGGTATTACCGGCACCAACGGCAAGAGCACCACCACCGCGCTGGTGCATCACATTCTGAAAGAAGCGGGCGTGCCGACCACGATGGGCGGCAATATCGGTCTCCCGATCCTCGAGCAGGAGCCGCTGCCGGAAGGCGGCGTTTATGTGCTCGAGCTGTCGAGCTACCAGATCGACCTGACCTTCAGCCTCGCTTGCGACGTCGCGGTGCTCCTGAACATCACGCCCGATCATCTCGACCGCTACGACAGCTTCGAAGCCTATGCGGCGAGCAAATCGCGCCTGCTCGCGATGCAGACGCAGGGTCAGAATTCCATTGCCCGGTTCACCGATGCGCGGCTTCTGGGACAGTTCGCGGAAGGCTCGATCGCGAGCATTCTCGAGGATGTGCTGGAGAACCGGGGCTTCGAAGCCGGCGATCGGGACGACTGGCCATCGCTCCAGGGGCCGCACAATCGCGAGAACGCAGCAGCGGCGATCGAGGTTGCGGACATTCTAGGCCTGTCGGAAGGGCAAATTCGCGGGGGTCTGCGCACCTTCCCCGGCCTCCCCCACCGGATGGAGCGGGTCGGCGAGCTTGGCGGCGTGCTCTACGTCAACGACAGCAAGGCGACCAACACCGCCGCTGCCGCGCCCGCGCTGGCGGCGTTCGAGAAGATCCACTGGATCGTCGGCGGAAAGGCCAAGGAGCCCGGCCTTGGCGAAACCGAGCAGCACATGCACCGCGTCACCGCCGCCTACACCATCGGAGAGGCGGGCGATGCCTTTGCCGAAGCGCTGATGCCGCATTGCGCGGTCAGCCGGTGCGGCACGCTCGAAAAAGCGGTGGAGCTTGCCTCGCAGGTCGCGCGCGGCGGCGAGACCGTGCTGCTGAGCCCCGCCTGCGCCAGCTTCGACCAGTTTCGCGATTTCGAGGATCGCGGCGACCAGTTTCGCACACTGGTCCACGCCATCACCTTCCGGGAGGGCATCTGAATGAACATCGCTCCCGCCACCGCCCTGTCTCACGACCTGTCGGCACGCGGCAGCAAGCTGCCGTGGCGTGCGCGCGCCAAGATCTGGTGGCGCGAGCTCGACCACGTCCTCCTCGGCCTGATCGTCATCCTGATGGCGGTCGGTTGCGCCGCGATCTCCGCCGCCTCGCCCGCCGGGGCGGATCGCCTGTCGAGCGACGAGGTGACGCTGCCGCCGCTCTACTTCCTGTGGGCGCACCTGCGCTGGCTCGCACTCGGGATCGCGATGATGCTCGGCCTGTCGATGCTGAACCGCGAGACAGCGCGACGCTTTGCCATCCTGCTTTCGATAGCCATGGTCGCCGCGCTCGTGCTGGTGCCCTTCGTCGGGTACGAGGTGAACGGCGCGCGGCGCTGGCTCAACCTCGGCTTCCGGTTCCAGCCGTCCGAATTCCTCAAGCCCGGCTTCGCGGTGACCCTGGCATGGATCATGAGCTGGCGGCTCAAAGACCCGCAGATGCCGGTCTTCGCCCTCGTCACCGGAGCGCTGGCGATGGTTGTCATCCTGCTGATGACGCAGCCCAATCTCGGCGACGCGATCCTGTTCGCGGGTGTGTGGTTCGTGCTCGTGCTGCTGGGCGGGGTCTCCTTCCGCCACGTCGCGGCGATGATCGCGAGTGGCTTCGTAGGCCTGTGCCTCGCCTACGCGTTCTACGATAATGCCCGTCACCGGATCGATTCCTGGCTGTTCGGCGGGACCGATTTCGACCAGGTCGACCTTGCCCAGCGAACGCTGCTGGCAGGCGGTTGGGACGGGGTCGGCTTCTGGGTCGGCCGGGCGAAGTTCCGCCTGCCCGAAGCGCAGACCGACTACATCTTCTCGGTCGTGGGCGAGGAGTTCGGCCTGCTTGCCTGCGGCGGGATCGTGCTGTTGTTCCTCGCCATCGTGCTGCGGGTGCTGGCGCGCGTGGCGAGCGAGGAGAATTTCTTCGCGCTGCTGGCCGCCGCGGGCCTCACCGCGCAGCTGGGCGGGCAGGCCTTCATCAACATCCTCGTCAACCTGTCGCTGTTCCCGTCGAAAGGCATGACGCTGCCGCTGGTCAGCTATGGCGGCTCGTCCACGATCGCGGTATGCATGGGCTTCGGCCTGCTGCTCGCGCTGACGCGGCGCAACCCGTTCCTGACGCGGGAAACCGCAGGCCTTCGCAAGCCCCTGTTCGAGAAGGACCGGGGTCTCTTCGA
Source organism: Alteriqipengyuania lutimaris (assembly GCF_003363135.1). Lineage (NCBI taxonomy): Bacteria > Pseudomonadati > Pseudomonadota > Alphaproteobacteria > Sphingomonadales > Erythrobacteraceae > Alteriqipengyuania > Alteriqipengyuania lutimaris. The sequence goes on from NZ_QRBB01000001.1 coordinate 1,731,634, forward strand.
CAAAGAGAGGAATTCATGAGCGGGGCCAATCGACATTACGTGCTCGCCGCGGGCGGCACCGGCGGCCACATGCTGCCGGCTTTTGCGCTGGCGCACGAGCTGGAGCGGCGCGGCCATCACGTTGCGCTGATCACCGACGAGCGCGGGGCGAACATCCCGGGCAAGCCGGACTTCATGCCCGCGCACATCATGCCCGCGGGGCGCTTCGGTAAGAACCCGATCCGCTGGATCAAGGGCGCGGCCAAGGTGATGGAAGGCCGCCAGATGGCGAAGCAGCTGTTCGAAAGCTTCGAGCCGAGCGCGGTCGTCGGCTTCGGCGGCTATCCGACGCTGCCCGCGCTGCTGGCGGCGCGCAGTGCCAAGGTGCCGAGCATCATTCACGAACAGAACGCGGTGCTGGGCCGGGTCAACCGCCTGCTTGCCCCGCGCGCCGCCGCGATCGCGACGGCCTATCCGCAGATCGCGCGGCTGAAGTCGAGCTGGAACCGCAAGACGCATCTGGTGGGCAACCCCGTGCGCGCCGAAGTGCTGGCTCTGCGCGAGGAACCCTTCCCGACCTTCACCGAAGACAGCCTGCTCAAGGTGCTGGTCACCGGCGGCAGCCAGGGCGCAAGCATTCTGGCGCAGGCGGTGCCCGACGGGCTGGCGATGCTGCCGCCCGCGCTGCGTCAGCGCCTGCAGGTGGTGCAGCAGTGCCGCCCGGAGGATGTGGGCGCGGTGCGCGAACGCTATCGCAACCACGAGATTCCAGCCGAGCTGGCGACCTATTTCGAGAACATGGCCGAGCGGTTGGCCGATGCGCACCTGTTCATCGGGCGCGCCGGGGCCTCGACCATTGCCGAACTGACTGCGGTGGGCCGCCCCGCGATCCTCGTACCGCTGCCGATCGCGACCGACGATCACCAGGCGGCGAACACGCGCGAAATCGTGCAAGCGGGCGGGGCGCGGATGATCCGCCAGAGTTCCTTCACGCCCAAGGAACTGGCGCGGCAGATCCAGGTACTCAGCCAGCGCTCGGGCACGCTCGGCACCGCAGCCCACAAGGCGTGGAATTGCGGTCGCCCCGATGCGGTCAAGGACTTGGCCGACCTCGTCGAAAGCTTCGGCGGGGCTGAGATGATGGACGTCATCCGCGTGGGCAAGAACAACGCACGCGGCGCGTCGCAGGGCATTGCCGTGGGGCAGGGCGCGGCCAAGGACGTCGCGGAAGAGCGACAGGCATGAAGGGCGTCGCCACCGATATCGGAATGATCCACTTCGTCGGCATCGGCGGGATCGGCATGTCCGGCATCGCCGAGGTGATGCACAATCTCGGCTATCAGGTGCAGGGTTCCGACATTGCCGAAAGCCCCGCAGTGGAGCGGCTGAAGAAGCGCGGCATCGAGGTATCGATCGGCCATGCGCGCGAGAATGTGGACGGTGTGGCGGTGGTGGTCACCTCCACCGCGGTCAAGCGGACCAACCCGGAAGTCGAGGCCGCGCTCGAAAACCGCATCCCCGTGGTGCGGCGCGCCGAAATGCTCGCCGAACTGATGCGCCTCAAGTCGACCATCGCGGTGGCGGGCACGCACGGCAAGACGACCACGACCAGCATGATCGCAGGCCTGCTCGACTGCGGTGAGATCGACCCGACCGTCATCAATGGCGGGGTGATCGAACAGTTCGGCTCCAACGCAAGGCTCGGCGATTCCGATTGGATGGTGGTCGAGGCGGACGAGAGCGACGGCAGCTTCCTGCGCCTCGACGGGACGATCGCGGTCGTCACCAATATCGATCCCGAACATCTCGAGCATTACGGCGATTTCGACGGCGTGAAGCGCGCCTTCGTGGAGTTCATCCACAACGTGCCCTTCTACGGCGCGGCGATTTTGTGCGTCGATCACCCGGAAGTGCAGGCAGTGATCGGGCAGGTGCGCGACCGGCGCGTGATCACCTACGGCTTCTCGCTCCAGGCCGATATCTGCGCGGTCAACGTCACGCCCGAGCCGGGCGGCAACCGCTTCGACGTGATCGTGCGCCAGCGCGGGCCGAGGGACCAGGCGCAGGACCGGCGGATCGAGAACGTGTTCCTGCCAATGCCCGGCAGGCACAATGTGCAGAACGCGCTCGCGGCGATCGCGGTCAGCCTCGAAATGAACTGCTCGGACGATGTGATCCGCAACGGTTTCGCCAATTTCGGCGGCGTCCGGCGGCGTTTCACCAAGGTCGGCACGGTTGAGGCCGATGGCGGCGTTGCGACCGTGATCGACGACTACGCCCACCACCCCGTGGAAATCCGCGCGGTGCTCGCCGCGGCGCGCGAAAGCGTGGGCTCGGGGGTCGAGGGCGGGCGCGTAATTGCGGTGATGCAGCCGCACCGCTATACGCGCCTCAACGAGCTGATGGGCGATTTCCAGAGCTGCTTCAACGAGGCGGATCAGGTCTATGTGACGCCGGTCTACGAAGCGGGCGAGGACCCGATCGATGGTGCCGATGCAAGCTCGCTGGTCGAGGGTATCAAGTCGCTCGGCCACCGCCACGCCCAGACGATCGAGGATCGCGAGCACCTCGTGCGCACCCTCGCGCCCGAATTGCAGCCGGGCGACCTCGTCCTGTGCCTGGGCGCGGGCGACATCACCAAGTGGGCGGCGAGGCTGCCCGACGAATTGCAGGCCCAGCGCGAGCAGGTGACCGCGTGAGCGATACGGCCATCCTCTCTCCCGAAACCATGCCCGATGTGCGCGGCAAGCTGACGCAGAATGCGCCGCTGGCCAAGCTCGTCTGGTTCAAGGCGGGCGGAACCGCCGACTGGCTGTTCGAACCCGCCGATGTGGACGACCTGTGTGCGTTTGTAGGCGCTCTAGATACGTCTGTGCCCCTCATGCCGCTGGGCCTCGGATCGAACTTGATCGTGCGCGATGGCGGTGTGCCCGGCGTGACGATCCGCCTCGGCAAGTCCTTCGCGAAGATCGAAAACCGGGGCGACAATACGCTCGATTGCGGTGCGGGCGCGCACGGCGTGCTGATCGCCTCGACCGCGCGCGACAACGGCATTGCGGGGCTCGAGTTCCTGCGCGGTATTCCCGGCACACTGGGCGGCTTCGTCCGCATGAATGGCGGCGCCTACGGGCGCGAGACGGCCGATGTGCTGGTCGATTGCGACGTCGTGCTGCGCGACGGATCGCTGGCGACGCTTCCGGTCGCGGAGCTTGGCTACACCTATCGCCACTCACAGCTGCCCGAGGGCGCGGTGGTGGTCGGTGCAAGGCTCAAGGGCAAGGCGGGCGACCCCGAGGATATCGGCGCGGAGATGGAGCGGATCGCGCAGGCCCGCGAGGATAGCCAACCCGTGCGGACCAAGACCGGCGGCTCGACCTTCAAGAACCCTCCGGACGAGAAGGCGTGGCAGCTGGTCGATGCGGCGGGCTGTCGCGGAATGATGCGCGGCGGTGCGCAGGTTTCCGAAAAGCACACCAATTTCCTCATCAACACCGGCGACGCGACCAGCGCCGATATCGAGCAGCTGGGCGAGGATGTCCGCGCCAAGGTGCGTGAAAACTCGGGCATCGAGCTCGAATGGGAAATCCAGCGGGTGGGACGCAAATGATCCTGTCGAAGAAACTCCACGTCGCGGTCCTGATGGGCGGCTGGGCGAATGAACGGCCCGTCTCGCTGATGAGCGGGGAGGGGGTTGCCAAGGCGCTCGAAGCCCGCGGACATCGCGTTACCCGCATCGATATGGACCGGCAGGTTGCCGCGCGCATTACCGAGGCCGCGCCTGACGTCGTCTTCAATGCGCTCCACGGCGTGCCGGGCGAGGATGGCACGGTGCAGGGGATGCTCGATCTGATGGGCGTGCCTTATACCCACAGCGGCCTCGCCACTTCGGTGATCGCGATCGACAAGGAACTGACCAAGCAGGCGCTCGTCCCGCGCGGCATCCCGATGCCCGGCGGGCGGATCGTGAAGAGCGCCGATCTGTACGACCGCGATCCGCTGCCGCGTCCCTATGTCCTCAAGCCGGTCAACGAAGGCTCGTCCGTGGGCGTCGCCATCGTCACCGACGAAAGCAACTACGGAAACCCGATCGCGCGCGATGCCAAGGGCCCGTGGCAGGAGTTCAGCGAACTGCTGGCCGAGCCCTATATCCGCGGGCGCGAGCTTACGACGGCGGTGGTCGGCGGCAAGGCGCTGGGCGTAACCGAACTGATCGTCGAGAGCGGCTTCTACGACTTCGAGAACAAGTATACCGATGGGCGCACGCGCCATGTCTGCCCGGCGGAGATTCCGGAAGAGATCGAACAGCTGTGCCTGCGCTACGCGCTCGATGCGCACCGCATTCTCGGCTGCAAGGGCACCAGTCGAACCGATTTCCGCTGGGACGACGAACAGGGCGCCGACGGGCTCTTCGTGCTCGAGACCAACACCCAGCCGGGGATGACCCCGCTCAGCCTCGTGCCCGAGCAGGCCAGGCATGTCGGCATGAGCTACGAGAATCTGGTCGAGACGATTATCGCGGATGCCCTGGGGGCCGATGCTCCCGCCAACACCGGAGGAGACGATGGCGCGCAAGGTCAAGCGTAAGGCACAGGGCGTTCGCCGCGCGGCCAACTCGCGCAGCCGCGCGTCCAAGGCGCGCGCGGCGCAGCGGCAAGGCAAGGGCGCGGTCGACACCGCGCTTTCCGCGCTGCCGATCAGCCAGCGCCAGCTGCAGGGAGGCTTCCTCGCCCTGATCCTGGCAGGCGCGGCGGCGCTTGCGTGGTGGGTCGCGAGCGCGGCGGGCGTGCCCGCGCTGCTCCACCAGCAGATGGCGTCGACCGCAGGCGCCGCCGGCTTCCAGATGCGCACGATCGACCTGACCGGGGTCGAGCGGATGAACCGCCTCAAGATCTACGAAGAGGTGATGGAGCATCGCGGCACCCCGATGCCGCTGCTCGACCTCGCGGCGATCCGCGCGGACCTGACGCAGATGCCGTGGGTCGCCGAAGCGCGCGTCTCGCGCCAGCTGCCCGACAAGCTGGTCATCGATATCGAGGAACGCACCCCGCACGCCGTGCTGGTGAAGCCCGACCGGCTGGTGCTGATCGATCGCGACGGCATCGAGCTCGACCCGATCGGCGAGGATGCGGCCGAAGGCATGCTGCGCATTTCGGGCGCGGGCGCCGCGACCCAGATCGACTCGCTTGATCGCATCATCGCCGCCGCGCCGGCGCTCCAGCCGCAGATCGCGAGCGCGCACCGGATCGGCGAGCGGCGCTGGAACATCGTGTTCAAGACCGGCCAGATCCTCGCGCTGCCACAGGGCGAGGAGGAGGCTGCGGCCGCTTTCATCGATTTTGCCAAGCTCGACGGGCTTTATCGCCTGCTCGGCGGCAAGGCGACCGTCATCGATCTGCGGGTGCCCGACCGCTACGTCCTGCGCGAACCGGGCCGGGCCGATCGCTTCGCGGGCAACGCAGGGAGTGTGGAATAATGGGTACGGCACGCATCGCGCGCGTCTTCGGCGCGGTCAATCTGGGGTCTTTCAGGGTCTCGGCGATGATCATGGGCCTGACCGAAGGGGGCGAGATGATCGTCCTCGGCTCCTCGCACCGCGCCAGCGCGGGCGTGCGCCGCGGCTACGTGACCGACAGCAAGGCGGCGACCCACGCGATCCGCGAAGCGGTCGAGCGGGCGGAGAAGGACGCCGGGACGGGGATCGAGAGCGTGTGGGTCGGATGCGCGGGCGCAGGGCTGGCGAGCCGCATCTCGCGCGTCGAAATCCCGATCCACGGCCGCCGGATCGAGGAAGAGGATGTCGACCACCTGCTGGTGACCGCGCGCGACACGCTGGAGCCCGACGGGCGCATGGTGCTGCATGCGCAGCCCGCGCATTACTCGGTCGACGGGCCGCATGGCGTCGCCAATCCAGTCGGCCTTTATGCGGAGCAGCTGGGCGTCGACGTCCACATCCTGCTCGCCGATGGCGCGCCGATCCGCAACATTATCACCGCTGTGCAGAGCGCGCACCTGACGGTGGAAGGCGTGGTCGCCGCGCCGATCGCTTCGGCCCATGCATCGCTGACGCCCGAGGAGCGCGAGCTGGGCACGGCCCTGATCGAAATCGGCGGCGATGTGACCAACGTGGCGGTGCTTCGCAACGGCATGGTCCAGGCGATGCGCGCCGTTCCGCTCGGCTCGGGCGATATTACCGACGCCATAGCCAGCACGTTCGGCATCCGCCGCCAGCATGCCCAGCGCCTCAAATGCGTGTCCGGATCCGCGCTCGCCAGCCCGTCCGACCACCGCGAGCAGGTGCCGGTCGATCCCGACGGCGATCCGCGTGCCGGATCGATCAACCGGGCGGATCTGGTCGCGGTGGTGACCGAGCAGCTCGGCCGACTGACCGACGAGATCGGCAAATCGCTCAAAGCGATGGACTTCGCAGGGGCCAAGGGCGGTCCCGCAGTGCTGACAGGCGGCGGCGCGGAACTCGCGGGCAGCGCGGAATTCGTGCAGAACGCGCTCGGCCGGCCGGTGCGCATCGGCAAGCCGCAGGTGCTGCGCGGACTGCCGCCGGCGCATGCGACGCCCGGCTTTTCGACGCTGGTGGGCCTGTGTCTCTATGCCGCGAAGGACCCGGTCGACATCCGGACCGTTAAGGCCAAGTATCAGTCGCATACGCGATTGACCGGCATGGGCCTCGTCAACCGCGTTTGGCGCGCAGGCCGCGATTATTTCTGATCCGGGAGCCTGTGCGCCAGGGACCAGTGATGTGGAAAAGATCGGGCATATCGATTAAATATCCCCGAGTTTTCTGCCAAACGAATGTATTGAGAAACCGGCAAGAGAGCGGTTTCACGTAAGGAAGACCCTATGAGTATCAATATCGGCCCCGACCCCTCCGACGATCTGCGCCCCCGGATCACGGTCATCGGCGTAGGCGGAGCGGGCGGCAACGCCATCGCCAACATGATGGAAGCCGATATCGAAGGTGTCGACTTCATCGTCGCCAACACCGATGCCCAGTCGCTCAGCACCTCGCCTGCGGAAAACCGCATCCAGCTCGGCCCGGAAAGCACCGGCGGGCTTGGCGCGGGCGCGCGGCCCGAACTGGGCAAGGCGGCGGCCGAAGAAACGGTCGAGGCGATCGAGGAAGCGCTCGAAGGCGTGAACATGTGCTTCATCGCCGCCGGGATGGGCGGCGGCACGGGCACGGGCGCCGCTCCGGTCATTGCCGAGGCGGCCCGGCGCAAGGGCGTGCTGACCGTGGGCGTGGTGACCAAGCCGTTCCTGTTCGAAGGCACGCGCCGGATGCGCGCCGCCGAAGCGGGAATCGAGGAATTGCAGCGCAACGTCGACACGCTGATCGTCATCCCCAACCAGAACCTGTTCCTGATCGCGAAGCCGGAAACGACCTTCAAGGAAGCCTTCCGCATGGCGGACGAGGTGCTTCAGCAGGGCGTGCGCTCGATCACCGACCTGATGGTGATGCCGGGCCTCATCAACCTCGACTTCGCCGACGTGAAATCGGTGATGGAAGAGATGGGCAAGGCGATGATGGGCACCGGCGAGGCCGAGGGCGACAATCGCGCCCGCGAGGCTGCCGAACAGGCGATCGCCAATCCGCTGCTCGAAGGCGTATCGATGGCGGGCGCCAAGGGCGTCATCATCTCGATCATCGGCGGCGAGGACATGAAGCTGCTCGAAGTCGACGAAGCCGCAAACCACATCCGCGAACTGGTCGACGAGAATGCAAACATCATCTGGGGTTCGGCCTTCAACCCGAACCTCGAAGGCAAGATCCGCGTCTCGGTGGTCGCGACGGGGATAGAGGATGGTTCGGAGAGCCAGCCCGCGATCCCGCGCGCTTCGCTCGAAACCCGCGCGCCCGAACCGCGCCCGGCCAGGCGGCCCGCGCTCGATCTGACCGAAGCCAACGAAGAGTCCTCGCCCGAGCCGCAGCGCGAACCGGTGCGCGATGGCCCGTCGATGCCGCAGTCCTTCGACAGTTCTGCTGCGTCCGACAGCCGCAGGGGCGAAGACACAGGCTCGCAGACCATCGACGATTCTGATCGGGAAGAGGACGGCGACGATGTCGACGATATCGTCGATCCGCTGGCCGGCCTGCGCAATGCCGACGAGGAAGAGCGCAGCTTCGGCGCGTCCGATTCTGCCGATAGCGCTGGCGATGCGCCGTTCTCGCGCCCCTCGGCGAGGGACGAGCAGCCAGCCGAGCAGGGCGACGAAGAATGGGGCGACGACGAGGATACGCTCGATCTCGGTTCCATGCCGCAGGCGGAAGAGCACGACGACGAGAACGAGCTTAAGCTTGGCGAAAATGCCGCCCCCGCCGAGGCGCCGGAGCCGCAGCCCGGTCGTTCGCGCCGTCGCGGTCTGGTGTCCGGCGACGAGGGCGGGCCGAAGAAGCCCGCTCCCCCGCTGCCGCAGGGCGGCGGCGGTGGAACGCTGTTCGAACGCATGGCCAAGCTGTCGCGCAGCGGGGCACCGGACGACGGGGACGATGATGACGACGACGATGGTTCGTCGCTCAATATCCCGCGCTTTCTTGGACGGCAGAACAACCAGTAATCGCGCCGGAGTGCGGCTGCGGACCCCGCAAGGGGCTGTTCAGCCGCGCCGCGCGACACTATCCTGCGAATGATGACGGGACGGTACAAGCTAACGCGCACCGCGATGCCGGTGCTGGTGCTCGCGCTTGCAGGGTTCGCTGCCCCCGCGACGGCGCAATCGGGCGATACCGTGTCGCGGGCGGTGGTGCAGCCGCTGCCGCCCGCCGCGTCCGACGATCTCAACGAAGCGCTGATGCGCCTCGCGCGCGACCGGCGCGATGTCGACGCGCTGATTGCGGCCGGGCTCGCCTCGCTCCAGCTCGGCGATTCCGACGCGGCGATTGGCTTCTTCGGGCGCGCCAGGGAATTGTCCCCCCAGAACCCGCGTATTTCGGAAGGCATGGCCGCCGCCTATGTGCGCGGCGGACGGCCGGTCGAAGCGCTGAAGCTGTTCGAGGAGGCCGAACAGGCCGGGATCAGCAGCGGCTCGCTGTGGGCCGATCGCGGCCTCGCCTATGATCTGGTCGGGCAGAACAGCGCGGCGCAAACGGCCTATCGCCGTGCGCTTTCGCTCGAGGACGACGCCGAGGTGCGGCAGCGACTGGCCTTGAGTCATGCCATCGCGGGCGAGCGCCAGCCGTTCGAGGACACGCTCAAGCCCATGCTCGATGCGCGCGATTTTGCCGCCTACCGTACCCGGGCCTTCGGTCTGGCGGTGCTGGGCGACGCGGACGAGGCGATCGAGATCGCCCGCGCCGTCATGCCGCGCGACCTCGCCGGGCGGCTGGAGCCTTACCTGCGCTTCATGCCGCGGCTGACCAAGTCGCAGCAGGCCGCCGCCGCCAATCTCGGCATCTACCCTTCCGCCGCCCGCATCGGTCGCGACGATCCGCGTATCGCAAGCGCGGCGGGCGGCGTGGCCGGACCGGGCGCTCCCGATACTGGCTTGGAACCGCGTGGAGCACCGCTCGGCGAGGGACCGGCCATACAGGTCGCCCGGCGACCGGTACGCGATCTGAGCGACCCGCTGCGGCGCACGATCCTGCGTGAGCCCGTTGCCCGCGCAGCGATCGCGATTCCGCCCCCCACACCCACACCCACACCCACACCCACACCCACATCCACACCCGCTCCGGCACCGACGCCCGCACCGACGCAAGCGCCTGCCGGTGCGACCGAGGTTCGGATGGCACAAAGCGACGCGGCATCCGCGCCCATCGGGCCGACCGCCTCCGATCCCGTGCCGCTGGCCGCGGCGAATCTCGGCCAGCCCGAATCGCGGGGCGCGGACCCGGTTACTTTCGATCTCGCCGATTCGCGTCCCGCCCAAGCTGCGCCGACGCCAGCTCCGGCAGCATCGCCGCCGTCCGGCGCATCGGCTCCGCTCGACCTTGCCGAGGCCTTTGCCGATTTCGCCGAGCCGACCGCGGTCGCGGTCGCCGGAGAGGACGTGGTCGACATCAGCGCGATCGAGCCCGTGCGCGAAGAGGCTGCGCCCCCGCCGGCGCCCGCGCCGCGGCGTATCTGGCTCCAGATCGGCGTCGGGCAGAATCGCGGACTGCTGCGCAATGACTGGCGGCTCAAATACCGCAAGTTCGACGTGCTGAAGGACAAGGGCCCCTTCGTGACCCCCATGGGGCAGACCAACCGGCTGCTCGCCGGGCCGTTCGACAATCAGGCGCAGGCGCGCGAAGCGCTGAACGCGCTCGCGGCGGAGGATGTCGATTCCTTCATCTGGACCAGCGCCGAAGGCCAGCAGATCGACGAATTGCGCTGATCGGCGCTGCTGGGATCGGGCGTCTATCCCCGGAAAAACGCTTTTCCCACAAGGCGTGAACAGCGTTAATTCTTATGCACCGCTCGCTGGTCGTCCCGGTTTGCGTGCCCCCGGGGCGATGCGTCACAAGGTCATGACTTGATGACGGACGGGTATAGGGATCGCATATGGCAACCGCTCTGAAAGAACCCATCGGCAGCCAGTACGGCGCGCCGATGGACATGCTGGCCGCGCTGTTCGACGCGCGCGGCTGGCCGCTCGACACGCATGCGGAGGAAGAGCTGGGTGGCGAAGTGCAGGGCGCCTGGGTGAAATACCAGGTTCGCGCGGTGCTGCGGCCCGAGGACGGCGTGCTCCAGCTGATCTGCCTGCCCGATATCCGCGTGGGGAAAGAGCAGCTTGCAGCCGCTTACGAATTGCTGGGGCTCGCCAACGAACAGGTCTGGCTCGGCCATTTCGACATCTGGAGCCACGGCCGCGTGCTGGTCTACCGCCATGGTGCGATGCTGTCGGACGACGGGATGCTCAGCCTTGGACAGGCGCAGGCCCTGATCGAGAATGCAGTCGACGAATGCGATCGCTTCTATCCTGCCTTCCAGTTCGTGCTGTGGGGCAACAAGAGCCCGGCGGACGCGCTGGAAGCGGCGCTGATCGACGCGATGGGCGAGGCGTGATCGCCCGCTGTTGCACGGCGTGCACCTGAACGGCCATTAAGTCTAAATCGTCGCCGCAGGCCTTGAATTTCGGGGCGTTTGACGCGATATTCTCCGGTGAACCGGCGCATGACGCAGCCGGCAATTGGAGTGGCTTTGAAATGGCTGATTGGGACGACCGCACACGGCAGGGTTTCGGCTCCGTGCCGCGCGCCGGGGGTGATGTCGCCTCGCGCACGACCTACGACGCGGGTCTGCGCAAGTACATGCTCTCGATTTACAACTACATGACCTCGGGCGTGCTGCTGACCGGCATCGTCGCCCTGCTGACCGCGCAGAGCGGGCTGGCCTACACCTTCGCATCCGGTCCGCTGATGTGGATCGTGGCATTGTCGCCGCTGGCGATCGTCTTCGCGATGAGCTTCGGTGCGCAGAAGTTCAGCCAGGGCACGCTGCAGCTGATGTTCTGGGGCTTCGCCTTCCTGATGGGTCTGTCGCTCTCGACGATCTTCCTCGTCTACACGGGCGGATCGATCGCGGCGACCTTCTTCGCAACGGCCGGTGCCTTCGCGGGTCTGAGCCTGTTCGGCTACACGACCAAGAAGGACCTGTCCGCCTGGGGCAGCTTCCTGATCATGGGCGTGATCGGCATCGTCATCGCGATGGTGATCAACATCTTCCTGCAGTCGGCGGCGCTCGAACTCGCGGTGAGCATCCTCGGCGTGCTGATCTTCGCCGGGCTGACCGCCTACGATACGCAGCGGCTCAAGAACGATTACCAGCGCCTGCGTGGCACCAGCTGGGAAGGCAAGTCGATCATTCTCGGGGCGCTGAGCCTCTACCTCGACTTCATCAACATGTTCCTGTTCCTGCTGCGCTTTATGGGCGCCGCCCGCGAGTAAGCGCACTTCAGGTGACATCACCGAACAGAAAGATGCCCGAGCCGGATTTTCCGTCTCGGGCATTTTCTATTCATATGTAATGCGTTAAGAGTGGGCCGAGCGAATGATGGCCGGCCGCGCGTCCCCCCGGAGCGTGAAAAGGCAATCCGCGATTGGGAGCCTTTCGATTATGTCCGCCGACCTCAAGTCGCCCCTGCGCATCACCATCCTTACCGGTGCGCTTGGCCTGCTGGCCGCCTGCGCTACGCCCGAGCCGCCGCCCCCGCCACCGCCTCCGCCGCCGCCCCCCCCGCCCATTCCGGCGCGGCCCATTCCCCCAATGGGCGCGAGCGCGATCATGACGATCCCGCAGGTCGCGCCCGATGGCGTGCGCCAGACGGTCAATGCTTACATCACCCCTGCACAGACCACGTGGAACGTGCGCTCCGCCCTCAACGTGGCGGCGCTCAACTGCCTGGCGGACGAACACGCGGGCATCCTGCCCAACTACAAGCTCTTCCTCGAGAATTTCGACAAGCCGCTCGACAAGGCGAACGACGCGGTCGAGGCCGAATTCCGCGAGAAATACGGCGACCGCAAGACCGGCCGTGCCGAGCTCGATAGCTACATGACCAAGGTCTACAACTATTTCACCATGCCGCCGGCGAAGGCCGAGTTCTGCGACGCGGCGCTGGAACTGAGCAACGAATCGGTCATGGTCGCCCCTGCCGATCTCGAAAGCTTTTCCGCACGTGCGCTGACCCGCTTCGAGGGCGTGTTCGAGGATTTCTTCCGCTCCTTCGAACGCTACCGCACCAACCTCGCCACGTGGGATCGCCTCTATGGCACGCCCGCGGGTCTCTATCCCAGCTACCAGCCTTCGACGCAGATGGCGGAGGCGGACACCATGCAGGCCGATGACGGCGTGCGCCTGCTTAACGCGCCCGTGGACGCCGCGAACAGCGAGCAATCGGGTGCGGTCACTCTCGGCACGGATCCGGTGCTGAACGTGCCCCAATCGACCCCGGACGTCGCGGTCGAGCCGAGTACGGCCGCAACGTCGCAGGGCAACGGGGTCACGATCGTCCTGCCAGAAACCGCTGCGACGAGCACTCCGGAGGAAATTCAGGGGCCGCCCGAACCCGATCCTTCCTGATCGCGAGGGCGGTAGTGCACAGGTCTTCACCGAAAGGCCTTGCGTCTGCCGCCCGGTTCGTTATTGGGGCGCGCTCTTGCGTAGGGGCGCGTGTCGCCTATCTTCGCCACAACACCTGAACGGGGCCGTAGCTCAGTTGGGAGAGCGCGTCGTTCGCAATGACGAGGTCAGCGGTTCGATCCCGCTCGGCTCCACCAGGTGCTTGGGGTAAAAATGCATTTTCTCGATCAGGCCAAGATTTATCTTAAGTCCGGCGCGGGCGGTCCCGGGGCCGTCAGCTTCCGGCGTGAGAAATATATCGAATATGGCGGACCCGACGGCGGTAATGGCGGCAAGGGGGGCGATATCGTCTTCGAAGCCGTGCCCGGCCTCAATACGCTGATCGATTTCCGCTACTCGCAGCATTTCAAGGCATCGCGCGGCGGCCACGGCATGGGGCGCGATCGCACCGGCAAGGGCGCGGGCGAGCTGGTGGTGAAGGTGCCGGTGGGCACGCAGGTCCTGTCCGAAGACAAGGAAGAGGTGCTCGCCGACTTTACCGAGGTCGGCCAGCGTATCACGCTGCTCGAAGGCGGCATGGGCGGGCGCGGCAACGCGAGCTACAAGACCAGCACCAACCGCGCCCCGCGCCAGCACCAGCCGGGCGAACCGGGCGAGGAAATGTGGGTCTGGCTGCGGCTCAAGCTGCTCGCCGACGTCGGACTCGTCGGCCTGCCCAATGCGGGCAAATCGACCTTCATCAACCAGGTGACCAACGCGCGCGCCAAGGTGGGCGACTACGCCTTCACCACGCTGGTGCCCAAGCTGGGCGTGGTGCGCCACAAGGGCCGCGATTTCGTGCTCGCGGACATTCCCGGCCTGATCGAAGGCGCGGCGGAGGGCGCAGGGATCGGCGACCGCTTCTTGGGCCATATCGAGCGGTGCCGCGTGCTGATCCACCTGATCGACATCGCGGGCGACGATCCGGTCGAGGCCATGCGCACGGTCGAGGGCGAACTGGAAGCTTACGGAGAGGGCCTCGTGGACAAGCCGCGCATCGTGGCGCTCAACAAGCTGGATCTGGCCGATAGCGAACTTGGCGATGCCTTTGCGGATGAGCTCAAGGCGGCGGGCGCGGACGCGGTCTATCCCGTGTCCGGCGTGACCGGGCAGGGCGTGGAGGCGCTGCTCGACGCTGTGCTTGGCTACCTGCCCGAGGTTACCAACCTCGAAAACGAAAGCGGCAGCGGAACCGAGGAAGACGGGGCCGACGGTTCGGAAGACGACGATGGGGAGGGCGAAAGCTCTTGGTCGCCGATCTGATTTCACTGGCTGCGGACGTTTTCGAATGACCCTCGCGCTGACGGGAGGGACCGGGTTCGTCGGGCAGGCGGTGCTCGATCTGCTGGAAGGCAAGGGCGAGCGGGTACGGGTCCTGGCGCGCAAGGTGCCCCAGAGCCGCCGAGGCGTCCGCTGGGTGGAAGGGACGCTCAACGAATCCTTCAAGCTCGCGCATCTGGTCTCCGATGCCGAATGCGTGATCCATATCGCCGGGCTGACCCGCAGTACGAACCCCGACCATTTCGAGATCGTCAACGTCACCGGCACATTGAACGTGGTGGAAGCCGCGGTGCGGGCGGGGGCCAAGCGGCTGGTCTTCGTATCCTCGCTCGCCGCGCGCGAGCCCGATCTGTCCGCCTATGGCCTGTCGAAACGGCGTGCCGAAACCATCGTTGCGGCGAGCGGACTCGACTGGACGATCGTGCGCCCACCCGGCGTCTACGGCCCGCGCGACACCGATTACCTCGAGATGTTCCGCGCCGCGAGGAAAGGCGTCCTTCCGGTCCCGGCCGGTGGGCGCAGTTCGATGATCCACGTGCGCGACCTTGCGCGCCTGCTGCTCGCGCTGCGCGAAGGCGGGGAAGGGATCACGCATGAGATTTTCGAACCCGACGACGGGCGGACCGGCGGCTGGACGCACGGCGATCTGGCGCGGAGCATCGGCTCGGCCGTCGGCACCAAGGTGTATCCCGTGCCGCTGCCCGGTTTCGCGCTGCATGCTGCAGCGATGGCGGACGAGAAGATTCGCGGCCGCAACGCACGCCTCACGCGCGACCGTGCGGGCTATCTCGCGCATAGCGACTGGACGGTCGCGCCCGAGCGCGCGGTGCCCAGGGATATCTGGCAACCCCAGATATTGACCCGCGAGGGCCTGCGCGAAACCGCGCAATGGTATCGCGAAGCGGGGATGCTGTAGCCTGACGGCAGGCTAGAGAAGACAGCCTACAGGAACGGCTCTTCGCCCGGCTTGTGGATGCCGCATTCGACCTTGTCCCAGCCCTTCCACCGGCCCGATCGCGGGTCCTCGCCCGGTGCGACCTTGTGCGTGCAGGGCGCGCACCCGATCGAGGGGAAGCCGCGTGCCACCAGCGGGTGTCGGGGCAGGTCGTGTTCCTCGAAATAGGCCGCGATCCGGTCTGCGTCCCAGTCGATCAGCGGATTGATCTTGAGGCGCCCTGCCGCATCGCTGCTATCGATCTCGAAGCGCGGGAGGTTGGCGCGGGTCGCGCTCTGGAAGGCCTTGCGCCCGGTCAGCGTGGCATCGAAATCGGCCAGCGCGCGGGCGAGCGGCTTCACCTTGCGCAATTCGCAGCAGCCGTCGGGGTCGTAGGACCAGCGCAGGCCGCTTTCGTCGCGCGCGGCGATATCCTCCGGATCAGGATGGAGGTTGACCAGATTGGTCAGGCCGAGCCGTTCCTTCAGCAGATCGCGATAGGCCAGCGTTTCTTCGAAATGCTTGCCCGTCTCGAGGAACAGCACCGGGAAATCCGGATCGACCGACGCGACCAGATGCAGCAGCACCGCGCTTTCCGCCCCGAAGCTGGAGACGAGCGCAATGCGCCCGGCCTTGCCGTCCTCCACCAGCGCCTGCAGCATCTCCTCGGTCTCCATCGCGCGATACTGGCGATTGAGATCGATCGCATCGCTGTCGGTGAAGCGAGGGGCCGTGCTCAGCCGGTCGATGGCGCGCATGTCATTGATGGCGCAGGCTCCAGATCGGCGTGCGCGGATCGGCGGCGGGCTGGTAGACCTCGGGGAAGCGCGCGAAGGCGGCTTCGGCCTCCAGCGGGTCGATCGGCGTTTCGGGCGCAAAGGCGTCGAAGCCGCAGCGGCGCATGTAGGCGAGCTGGTCGACCAGCACGTCGCCCACCGCGCGCAATTCGCCCGTGAAGCCCGCCTCGCGCAGGATCCGCGCGGCGGAATAGCCGCGACCGTCGGTAAAGGCGGGGAACGCGATGTCGACGCGGGCCAGCCGGTCCAGATGCGGCAGCAGCTCGCGCGCATCGCCGCCGGGCTCGATCCGGACCGCGACCGCATTGGTCTGCTCGGCAAAGGCGTCGAGCGTCACTGCGGGTTCCATGCAAGGCTCGTCGTCGCGGAGCCTGATCTGTGCGTCCTCAGCCATAAAGCGCCTCCTTGAACGGGGCCATGCCGATCCGGCGGTAGGTATCGAGGAAGCGTTCGCCCTCGGTGCGTTCGCGCAGGTAGACGTCGGCGGCAGTTTCGACCGCATCGACGATGCCGTGCTCGTCGAAGCCCGGGCCGGTGATCTTGGCGAGGCTGACGTCCTCCGCCTCGCTCCCGCCGAGCAGCAGCTGGTAGTTCTCGGTGCCTTTCCTATCGACGCCGAGGATGCCGATGTGCCCTGCGTGGTGATGCCCGCAGGCGTTGATGCAGCCCGAGATTTTCAGCTTCAGCTCGCCCAGAGCGGCTTCCTTGCCGTTGGCGGCGAAGCGCTCCGAAATGCGCTGCGCGATGGGGATCGAGCGGGCATTGGCGAGGCTGCAATAGTCGAGGCCGGGGCAGGCGATGATATCGCCCATGAGGTCGGCGTTGGGCGTACCCATGCCCGCCTCGTTCAATGCCTGCCACAATGCGTAGAGATCGGCCTTGCCGACGTGCGGCAGGACGACGTTCTGCGTGTGCATGACGCGCAGTTCGTCGAAGGAGTACTTCTCCGCCAGATCGGCCAGCACGCGCATCTGCGCATCGGTTGCGTCGCCGGGAATGCCGCCCACAGGCTTGAGGCTGACGATGGCGGAGGCGTAGCCCGGCACCTTGTGCGCGTGCGTATTGTGGTCGAGCCAGACCGCGAAATCGGGGTCCGAGCGATCGGGCTCGGCGTCGCTCGCGTCGAAGGCGGGATCGGCGAAGTACCCCTTGATCCGCTCCAGCTCGGCCAAGGGCGGCTCCACACCCTGATCGAGCAGGTGCGCGAATTCCTCCTCGACCTGGCGGGTATATTCCTCCGCGCCGAGTTCGTGGACGAGGATCTTGATCCGCGCCTTGTACTTGTTGTCGCGCCGGCCGTAGCGGTTGTAGACGCGCAGGCAGGCCTCGGAATAGGTCACCAGCTGGTCGAGCGGCACGAAATCGCGGATCAGCGGTGCGATCATCGGGGTGCGGCCCATGCCGCCGCCGACATAGAACCGCGCGCCCAGTTCGCCGTCCCGCTCCACGATACGGATGCCGATATCGTGCAGCCGCATCGCCGCGCGATCCTGCTCGCTCGCGATCACGCAGATCTTGAACTTGCGCGGCAGGTACGAAAACTCGGGGTGGAAGCTGGACCATTGGCGCAGCAGCTCGGCATAGGGGCGCGGGTCCGCCACCTCGTCCGCCGCAGCGCCCGCGAAATGGTCCGAGCTGATGTTGCGGATGCAGTTGCCGCTGGTCTGAATCGCATGCATTTCTACCGTCGCCAGATCGGCGAGGATGTCGGCGGCGTCTTCCAGCTTGATCCAGTTGTACTGGATGTTCTGCCGCGTGGTGAAGTGGCCGTAGCCGCGGTCGTACTTCTCGGCGATGTCCGCCAGCATGCGCATCTGTCCGCCGTTAAGCGTGCCGTAGGGGATCGCGACGCGCAGCATGTAGGCGTGCAGCTGGAGATAGAGGCCGTTCATCAGCCGCAGCGGCTTGAACTGGTCCTCGGTCAGCTTGCCGGCCAGCCGCCGTTCGCACTGGTCGCGAAACTCGGCGACGCGGGCATCGACCATCGCCTGGTCGTATTGGTCGTAGGCGTACATCAGATTACCTTTTCGACGGCGCCGGGGTCGTCGGGCTTGAGGGTAAGGTCGGGCCGCACCGTGGGGCCGAGAGCGCGGACGCGCTCCTTGATATGGGCGGGGCGAGGGGCGCCGTCGGGGCCGGGCTCGGCAGCGACCACGTAGGGCACGTTGACGCGGCGCGCGGCTTCCTCGCGCGTGGCGATGGCCTCTGCCCCCTCGCCCGCGTCGACCGCATCCTCGATCCGGATCGACCAGTCGCTGCCCGTCCACCAGACGACCGCGCCGGTCTTGAGGTCGTTGCCAGAGATCAGCTTCATTGCGCCGCCTCCCGCGCCATCACGGCCAGCTGGGCATCGGTGCGCGCGGTGACCTCGCCAATCACGATCAGCGCTGGCGAGACCACATGCTCCTCCTCGACGAGATCGGGCAGGCCGGCGAGCAGCCCGCGCAGCACCCGCATGTTCGGCCGCGCGCCATTCTCGATCACGGCGACGGGCATGTCGGGCGAAAGGCCGTCGGCCATCAGCTTGTCGGCGATGTCGCCTGCGGTCTTCACGCCCATGTAGATCACCAACGTGCGACCCTTGCCGGCAAGGCCCGACCAGTTCTGATCGCTCAGTCCCTTGCACTGGCCCGCCACGAAGCTGACGATGCTGGAGGCGTCGCGGTGGGTCAGCGCGATCTGCGCCGCCGCCGCCGCACCGTTGGCCGCGCTGATGCCGGGCACGATCTCGACCGCCACGCCATGCGCACGCGCAGCCTCGGCCTCTTCGCCGCCGCGCCCGAAGATCAGCGGGTCGCCGCCCTTCAGACGCACGGGCGAACGCCCGGCCTTCGCTTCGCGCACCAGCAGGGCGTTGATGTCTTCCTGCGGGAGCGTGTGCCTGGAGCGCTGTTTCGCGACCGACACGAGCGTCGCGTCGGGCCGCGCCAGCGCGAGGATCGCGGGATCGACCAGACCGTCGTGGACGATCAGCTCGGCATGTTCGATCAGCCGCGCGGCGCGCAGCGTGAGGAGGTCGGGATCGCCGGGGCCTGCGCCCACGAGGTAGATGGTGCCTGTCTTCGCCATGCGTAGCTACATGGCGGGACCGGCCGGGACGCGCGAACGAGAATGGGTTCGCGCGGGGCTAGCTATTCTTTAGCGGCCGGTTTCTCTTTGGCGGAGGGCTTCGCTTTGGTGCCGCTGCGCTTCTGCTCCAGCGCGGCGATCAGCTGGTCGAGCCCCTCGGCGCTGCGCAGGTTGATGTCGCGCTGCGGGAAGGGAATCTCCACCTCGTGTTCCTGGAACAGGTGCCACAGCTTCTTGAGCACCTCGCTCTTCACGTTGCCGGTCCCCGCCTCGGGGTCGGTGATCCACACGTGGATGATGAAATTGACCGAGCTGTCGCCATAGCCGTCCAGCCACACGGTCGGCGGGGGCGACTTGAGCACGCGGCCGCACGAGAGCGCGGCTTCCAGCATCAGTTCCTCCGCCTGGTCGATATCGGCGTGGTAGGAAATGCCGACCGGCACCTGCATGCGCACGTTGCGGCTGGAATAGGACCAGTTTTCGACCTGATTGATCATCAGGTTCTCGTTCGGGATCAGGTATTCCTTCTGGTCGCGCGTGGTGATCGACACCGCGCGAATGCCGATCTTGCGGATCTGGCCGAAGGTGGAAACGCCCGCCTGGTCGGCGATCGCGATGACGTCGCCCGGCTTGATCGACTTGTCCATCAGCAGGATGATCCCCGCGATCAGGTTGCCGAAGGTCTTCTGCAACCCGAAACCGATCGCGAGGCCGAAGGCACCGGAGAAGACCGCGAGCGCGGTCAGGTCGATCCCCAGCAGGTCGATCCCGATGAAGAAGGCCATGCCCCACACGACGATGGTGACGATCTTCTCGGCCAGCAGCCGCCGCGTCTGGTCGAGCCGGGTGGCGCGTGCGAGCGCCGCATGGGCCAGCCTGCTGCCGAAGAAGGCGAAGGCGAATACGCCGGCCACCACCGCGAGGAACACGACGCCGTCGAGCACGGAGATGTGGGTCGATCCGATATTGATCGCCATCGAGTCCATCTGGTCGAGCACGCTGCCCACCGTCTGGCTCTGCTCGCCCACCGCTTCGCGCAACTCGTCCGCCGCCTTCACGCTGTCGGTCGGCGAAGCCTCGGGAGTGGGCGCAGCGGCCGTTGCGGGGGACGAGCCGTCGGATGGCACCGGTTGCAGGATCACCTGCTCGCCCGCCTGCAGCGCCTCCCCGGTGGGTTCGGGTGTGGGGCTCGCCTCTCCTTGCGGATTGAGCACCGCGTCGGTGGCGGCGTTGGGGCCGAGGGTTGCGCTGGACATCAGCTATGCTTGATCGCGGCGAAGGCGCGGTCAAGGTCGGCGATGAGGTCATCCGCATCTTCGAGCCCGATGGCGAGGCGGACACCCAGATGATCTTCCTCGCGCCAGCCGGACTTCGGCCACGCGCTCGCGCTGCGAATCCGCGCGGCGTCGAAGGGCAGGGCGAGGCTTTCGAACCCGCCCCAGCTATAGCCGATGCCGAACAGGTCGAGGCTGTCGACGAAGGCCGCGCGCTGATCGCTGGTGTGACCGGCGAGGACGAAGCTGAACAATCCGCAGCCGCCGGTGAAGTCGCGCGTCCACAAATCGTGGCCGGGCGAGCCTTCGAGCATGGGGCACAGCACATGCGCCACTTCGGTGCGTTTATGCAGCCATTGTGCAACCTTGAGCGCGCTCTCGCTGCTTTTGTGCAGCCTTAAAGGCACGGTCCGCAGGCCCCGCGAAACCAGCGCCGCATCGTCGGGCGAGACGCACTGGCCGAGGCTCTGCGCGGTATGGCGCAGCTTCGCGTAGTATTTCGCATTCGCGCTCGCCGCGCCCATCATGACGTCCGAATGCCCGCCCGCATGCTTGGTGAGTGCGGTGATCGTGATGTCGCAGCCATGCTCAAGCGCCGGGAAGCCGAGCCCGGTCGCCCAGGTATTGTCCACGAGGACACTCGCGGCATGATCGCGCGCGATTGCCGCCAACGAGGGAATGTCGGGCACTTCCATCGTCAGGCTGCCCGGCGTCTCGAGCATGACCGCGCTGGTCCGCTCGTCGAAGAGCGCGGCGAAGGCATCGTGATCGGCAGGATCGAAGAACCGCGCCTCGACACCCCAGCGCTTGAGCAGGCCCGATGCAATCGCGCGCGTGGGTTCGTAGACATTGTCCTGCACCAGCAGCACGTCCCCGGGCTCGAGCACGCTCATCAGCGCGCCCGCCAGCGCGGCGGTGCCGCTGGGGTAGAGCATCGTGCCATCGGCGCCCGGTTCCAGCTGCGTCAGCGCCTCGGCCAGCGCCCATTGCGTCGGCGCGCCGCGGCGGCCGTAGTGGAAATGCCCGTCCTCGTTGTGCGCGAGCGATGCGATCCGGTCGCCCTCGGTGGCGTAGAGATGCGTGCTGGCGCGCCAGACCGGGGGATTGACCACCGGGCCGGTCCACTCCTCGCGCCGCCCGGCGAGCACGGCGCGGGTGGACGGGGCAACGGGCTTGTCGCTCTTGCTCAGCGGGGGGCTCCGGTTTCCTTGGGGGTTTCGGGGTCTGCGCCCCATTCGCTCCAGCTGCCATCGTAAAGCGCTGTGCTTGGCGCGCCGAGGAGCCGCAGCGCGAACAGCAGGACCGAGGCGGTCACGCCGCTGCCGCAAGTGGTGACGATGGGCCGGTCGAGATCGATGCCCGCCCGTTCGAACAGCGCGCGCAGTTCGTCGGGTTCGCGAAAGGTGCCGTCGTCGTTCAGGACGTCGCGGAAGAACAGGTGGCGCGCGCCCGGGATATGGCCGCCGGGGAGGTCGTGGACCGTGTCTTGCGTCGTGCCGGTGAAGCGGTCCGCGTCGCGCGCATCGATCACCTGTTCGCCGCCGCTATCGAGGTTGGCGAGCATTGCGGACTTGTCGCGGATATCGGTCATGCGGACGGCGGTTGCGGGCCGATCGGCTGGGTTGGTCGCGGGCATGCCCGCCTCGAGCGGGCGATCCTCGGCCCGCCACTTCGCCAGTCCGCCGTCGAGCACCGCGATATTGGCCAGCCCTGCAAGGTCGAGCAGTACCCACGCGCGCGCCGCGCTGCGCAGCATCGAATCGTCGTAAAGCACGATGCGGGTTTGCGGACCGACGCCGCGCTCCCCCAGCCAACGGGCGATGCGCTGTCCGTCGGGCACCTTGCCGGGCAGGGCGGATTGGGGATCGTGCAGGCCCGCCAGATCGAGGAATCGTGCACCGGGAATATGTGCCGCCTCGAACTCGGCACGCGCATCGCGCTGAGCATTCGGCAGGTGCAGCGACGCATCGAGTACGGCGAGGTCGGGAGCCTCGAGCTCCGCCGCGAGCCAGCCGGTCGATACGAGCATGTCCATGGCGAGGTCGTCTAACCGGGAAGCCCCGCCCTTGTCGAGCGCAGCACCGCAGCACGCCGGGCCGGTCGGGTCACGCAAGCGCGCGGGTGGTCAGCTGTGCATAGCTGCGCGGAGGCTCGTCGAGCCGGAAGGGGGTGGGGCGAGAGCCCTTCTGCGGATTTCGCGTGCCGATGACATAGGTATAGGCGCGGGGGTCGAGGTTAGCAGCGCGCAGCGTAAGCCGCAGCAGCGGGACGAAGACCGGAACCGAACCCTGCCGGATCGCGCGGACTTCGCGCAGCGGCAGGCGCAGTTCGCCCTGAAGGACGGTGCGCTGCCCCGGGTCGAGGCGGGAAACGGTGTGCAGTTCGGGCAGGACCTGGCTCGTGTCGGCCAGTTGCTGCTCGGCAGGTACCCGGCCATGCGCGGTGGTCACATCGCCCTGGACCTCGATCAGATCGATCGGCGCGCGCCCGCGGTTGACGAGGCTGAGGCGGTAGGAGATCGAGGCGTTCATCACGCTGCGGTTGAGCGTCACGGCATGAGCCTCGACTTCGAGCGACCCGGCGTCGGGCTGGGGGGCGGGTGTCCCGCTGGTCGCCTCGTGCGAAGGCGGCGCGGACAGTGCGGAAGGCGCGGAGTGGGCCCGCGAGGTCTTGCGGCGCATCCGCATCGCGATCGCGCCAGCAAGCGCGAGCAGCGCGGCGAGCGCGCCTGCCAGCCAGAGCCAGGGCAAGCCGCCCTCGGTCTGCTCCACCGCTTCGGCCTCGCGGATCGTGGTTTCGTCGGCGGTGGAAGAGCTCGGCAGCGGCTGGGTATCCGGCTGGGCCGCGTCGCTTGGGCCCGTCTCCGCCGTGCCCGTGCCCGTTTGAGCACCCGTATCATCTGCGCTGGTCGCAGCCTCGGTCGCGTTCCGGTCCGCAGCAGCGCCGGGGGCAGTGCCCGCCGTCTGGCTCGCATTGCGCGACGGCTGGCCCGAGCCGCCCAGCATCTCGCGGGTGGATACCGAGCGATCGCTGGCGGGCAGCGAACGGTCCGAGGCGGTCGGGGAAGGCGGCGCCGATGGTGTCGCACGCGGGCTTGCGGCAGGGCTGGGCGTGCCCGTTCGCGTGGCCCGCGGCGTGGGGCTGGCCGTCGGGGTTGCGATGATGCGCGGCGAGCTGAACCGGTCGCCTTCGAGATCGGTTGGGCCTTCGACCTCGGAATCGGGGGCCGGCGTCGCCTCCGGGTCGGGGGGCAGCCGGAAATCGGTGACCGGCTGGGCCGAGGCACCGACGGCGCCGAGCAGCAGCGCGACAGAAAGAAGGGGCAAACGCATCGGGTCGACTTACGAAAAAGGGCCGGGCGCTTCGCATCCGGCGGGGGTTGTGCGGGGTTGGTCCTGCCTTGCACGGGGCAGGATGGCGCTGAATAGTGTGTGAATCGCGCGCGTGCAAAGGCTCGCTTGTGTCGCACGCGCGATAAAGGCACAGACGCGGCATGAGCGACACACCCGACCAAGAGGCTGCCGCCGGGGCCCCGCGCTTCCTCGGCCAGTCGAGCCCGCTGCCCGCCTCGCCCCAGGAGGCCGCGCTCGACTACGTGCCCAATCCGCGCACCGGCTCGCTGTACACCGTGCGCTTTTCCGCGCCCGAGTTCACTTCGCTGTGCCCGGTGACGGGCCAGCCCGACTTCGCGCATCTGGTGATCGACTACGCGCCGGGCGAAACGATCGTGGAATCGAAAAGCCTCAAGCTGTTCCTCGGCTCTTTCCGCAACCATTGCGGGTTTCACGAGGATGTGACGGTGGGCATCGGCCAGCGCCTGTTCGACGAGATGGCGCCGAAATGGCTCCGGATCGGCGGCTACTGGTATCCGCGCGGCGGCATTCCGATCGACGTCTTCTGGCAGAGCGGCCCGGTCCCCGAGGGGCTGTGGGTGCCCGAGCAGGGCGTGCAGAACTATCGCGGGCGCGGGTAGGCAGAGAGCACCCGCCATTCGGCGCGCTATTTCTTGACCCGCCACTCGCGCGCGTAGGTCGATACCTCGTTGTATTTGCGCCGCGCGGCCTCGTTCTGCTCGGCGCGCTCGTCCTCGCTCGAGGCGCGGGCCTGCCCTTCCTTGATCAGCGCATCGCGGCGGATCGGGACGATCTGCGCGATCGGCGTGCCTGCGGGCAGCACATGCTCGCCCAGCGGGCCGGTCCACAGGAAGGGCATGTTCACCGTCGTGTCGAAACGATCGCAGTCGACGAGGCCGGAAAAGGTCGTGAAGGGCAGGTCGGGGCGGTTGAGCGGTTGCATGAACAGCGCCGAATAGCCTTCGGGCACCTTGATCCGCCATGGATTGACGAACTTCAGCGGCATCGCCGCCTCGAAAGGCGCGTTCGGCGCACCGATCTGGCCTGGATGATGCTGGTCGATCGGGGCAAAGGCGACGTTTTCGGCCCACCCGAGCCCGATCGACACGCGATCCTCGGGCACGTGCAGCAGGACATCGTAGGGCAGGGGGATAACGAAGCCGAGCGCGAAGGCATCGGTGACGGGCAGGCACGCCTTCACCG
The DNA here is from genome assembly GCF_003363135.1 of Alteriqipengyuania lutimaris. Taxonomy (NCBI): domain Bacteria; kingdom Pseudomonadati; phylum Pseudomonadota; class Alphaproteobacteria; order Sphingomonadales; family Erythrobacteraceae; genus Alteriqipengyuania; species Alteriqipengyuania lutimaris. The sequence goes on from NZ_QRBB01000001.1 coordinate 1,756,582, forward strand.
TCAGGCCCGGCATCCCGTTGGCATCGGGCATGCCCATGTCCCTGTCGAGCCGCCGGAACCACTCGGGCGCGAAGCGGATCGCGCGCTCCGGCGCAGGAATGCGGCCGAAGAGCGCGGGATCGCACAGGAATTCGATCTGCGGTGCATGGCCGCTCTCGCCAGCTTGCTCCGGCCCGATGTCGAAGCGCACCGTATCATCGGGCATCGGCTTGTCCCTCCCGCGCGTGAAATGCGACGGGCAATGCTTAACCGGCCGCGCCGGGTTCGTGTACCCTCAGCTGTCCTGCTTCCATCACGAGGATGCGGTCGGCTGCCTCGATCGTTTCCTTGCGGTGGGCGATGATGACGCGGGTGATCCCCATCGCCCCGATCGCTGCGTTCACGGCGACCTCGTGCTTCGTATCGAGATGCGCGGTCCCTTCGTCCATGAACAGGATCCTGGGCGCACGGTAGAGCGCTCTTGCCAGCAGGACGCGCTGTTTCTGGCCGCCCGACAGGGTCGATCCCATATCGCCGATCAGCGATTCGTACTGCATCGGCATGCGCATCACGTCTTCGTGGATCGACGCGGCGGCAGCGGCATTGACGACTTTCTGCAGGTCCACCTCCTCGTCGAACAAGGCGATATTGTCCGCCAGCGATCCGGCAAAGAGGCTGTCTTCCTGCAGCACCGCCGCGATCTGCTGATGGAAGCTCTTGTAGCCGAAGCGGTGCAGCGGCATCCCGTCGACCAGCACCTCGCCGCCTTCCGGTTCGACGAGGCCCAGCATGATCTTGAGCAAGGTCGACTTGCCGCCGCCCGATGGCCCGGTGATGGCGACATGCTCGCCCGCCTCGATCACCATGTTGACGCCCTGCAGCACCAGCGGATCGCTCGGCGAATAGCGGTAGTGAATATCGCGCAGTTCGATCTTGCCGGTCAGCTCCGTATGCGTTTTCGCCGCGACGGTGAAACTGCGATCCTCGTCCGACAGCGCGATATCGGACAGGCGCTCCAGATGCAGGCCCAGCATCTTGAACTGGATCGCCTGGTCGATCAGCGCTGCCGATTTGCTGATGAACTGGTTCTTGTAGGCGATATAGGCGAACACCATCCCGACGCTGAAGCCGGCCCCGTCGATGACGAACCCGACCGCCAGCCAGATGGTCAGCACGTTCTCGATCCCGAAGATCAGCAGGTTGGCGGTCGATTGCCAGATGCCTATCCGCGCCAGCCGGACGTCCGCATTGATCGAATCCGTCAACCGCGTCTGCCACAGCGCATGGCGCAGGGTTTCGCGGCTGAACAGGCGCAGGGTCACCATCCCCCGCAGCGTCTCGATCAGGGTGGTCTGTTCCTTGCCGCCGGTGATGATGCTGGCTTCCTGCGCCTCGCGCTGAAACGAGAAGCTCACGAACCGCGCGACGCCGTAGAGGACGAAGGCGATGACGGCGATGAAGGCGAGCAGCGTGCTGTAGTAGAACATCACCGCCAGCGTGAAGATCGCCATCACCCCGTCGACCAGCGCCGCGACCGCGCCCTGCGTCAGCAGGTTCTGGATCGGCACGACCGACTGGAAGCGCGACAGGATATCGCCCGTGTGGCGCTTCTCGAAATACTCGATCGGCAGCCGGAAAAGGCGCCGCGCGATATTCGTCGCCAGGGCATAGCCGACGCTGGTGCCTGCATTGAGCAGCACGAAGGACCGCAGCAGGCTGGCGATCACGTTGATCAGGGTGAACAGGCCGAAGCCCAGCGCAAGGACGGTCAGCAGGTCGTTGTCGAGCGCGGGCAGCGCGCTGTCGATCGCGACCTGCATGTAATAGGGCGAGGCGAGCGCGAAGGCCTGCAGCACCAGGCTGAGCAGCAGGATCTGCGCGAGAGCGCGCTTGAGCCCGGTCATGCTCTGCCACAGCTGCGACATGCGCAGCCGCTCGCGCTGGGAGCCGCGCTCGAAATCGTTGCTCGGCCTCAGTTCGAGGGCGACCCCGGTGAAATGGTCCGACACCTCCTGCAGCGGCATCCAGGTGGAGCGGCCATCGGGGTTATGGATCAGCGCCTTGCCGCCCTTGACCGCCTCGATCACCACGTAGTGGTTCATGTCCCAGTGGAGCACGGCGGGCATGTGCAGGTTGGCGAGTTCTTCCAGCGGCAGCTTGACCGCACGCGGCGTCAGTCCGATCTGGTCGGCAAGATTGATCAGCGCGCGTAGGGGCGCACCGCGCATCGATGGTGAATAGCGGCGCCGCATCGTGCCGAGGTCGGTGTCGAGCCCGTGGTAGTTCGCGACCATGGTGAGGCTGGCGAGCCCGCATTCCGCGACTTCCGTCTGGCGGACGAGCCGCACGCGGCTGCGGGTGGTGAAGCCGAGATCCAAAGCGGTGGCCATCTTATCGCCTCTGTACTGCGAACAGGGGCTCGAAAAGCCACTCGATCAGGGACTGTTCTTCGGTGATGATGCGGGCGGTCAGCGTCATTCCGGCGACGAGCGGCTCCTCGCGCCCGAAGGCGGTCACTTCGGTTGCATCCAGCGTGACGACGACAGGATAGACCGATACGACCGCGCCGTTGGGCATCGTCTGGCTGACCGCACTGCCGGCGACCGTCGTCACCGTTCCCTCGACCGTGCCGAAGCGCTGGTAGGGGAAGGCATCGATCGCGAGGCGGACATTCTGGCCCGTTTTCACGAAACCGATGGCCTGGCTCGGCACGAGAAGCTCCGCCCGCAGTTTCGCGCCGTCCGGGATGACCGCCATGACCTGTGTCTGCGGGCCGACGCGCTGGCCGCTGCGCATGGTCAGTGCCGTGACCCTACCGGCGACGGGTGCGCTCAGCGCGTAAGAGCGTGCCCCTTCGTTGCCGGCCGCCTGCTGCGCCACCTGCGCACGCGATGCGGCGATGTTCGCCGCCTGGCTCTGCGCCTGGGCGGAGATGTTGGCGGAGGTGGTGGACAATTCGGCGAGCGTCGCCCGGCGCGCGGTGAGCGACTGGCGAAGCTGCGACAATTGCTGCTGCCGCGCCACGAGCGTGTCTTCCCGTGCACGAAGATCGGCCTGGCTGATGAAGCCGTCCTCCGCGACGCCTTGCGCTCTTTCGAGATCGGCTGCGGCCGAACCGACGAGGTTTTCCTGCAAGGCGATCTGCGATTGCAGCTGCGATATCTCGGAGCGCAGCCCTGCGGCCTGGACCGCGATCTGGCTGCGCTGGGCGGATGCGGAGCGCTGCGCCGCCGTGAGCTGGGCGATCAGGCTCGCATCCTGCTGCGCGATCGCCTGCTGGGTCAGCGCGGCCGCCGATTCGCCGGTGGGACTGTCTTCCTCGGCGTTGATCGCGACGAGTGTGGCGCCTTCGTCGACCTGCTCGCCATCGGTGACGAAGATCTCGGTAATCGTGCCCGCACGCGTCGGGATGATGGCGGCCACGCCCTTGTCGGGCACGATCACCCCGGTAACCGTTTCGACCCGCGAATAGGTGGCCAGCGACAGGAAGACGATCGCGGCGAGCAGCCCGCCGAATATCAAATAGCCGATCAGCTGCCACGGCAGAGGGACCGCAATCGATACCTCGCCCGACAGGCGATCTTTCTTCTGGGTCAGGACTTCCGAACGAAATAGCGCCGACATGCGACCGGTCCGCTCCCCTCACAAATCAACGGTCCTAGCTTGTTGGTATCCCCTAGGCGCTCGCTCGGGTAAACCGTAATAGTGCAAGTGAGTTATAGGGGGTTGGCGGCCAACCGTGGAAACGCGCCTCGATCCCGAAGCTCCTATCCGGGGGATTCTTTCAACGCCTCAGATAGCCCAATCCGATCGTGACACCCACGATGCACGCAGCGCAGAGGAGTGCGAGAACCAGCAGCGTCGGCTTCTCGCCGGCTCGCAGGGCATAGAAAAGCGCGACAGCCGAAAGAATTCCGCTAATGAGCAAGATTATTTGCCCTTTTTGTTCAATCATATCACGCCCCCGATAAAGTCTTAGGGCTAGTGCCCCGCTTTTGTCGCGGGGCACTAGCGAAGAGGGTCAGCCGCCCGACGCCACAAACCAACCACCTGCGGTGAGGAAGCCGCCCACGGCGACCAAGCTGGCGCCGCCGGTGGGAACCGCAAGGCCAATCCCGACTGCAATGGTACCGATCGCCGCGAGCGTAACGCCCCTTGTAACGTTGCTGGCGCCCCCGCCATCGGGATTGTTACGGACGCCGCCGCCGACGAGATCGACTTCGTTGAAGTTGAGATCCTGGATCGGGCTTTGGGTACCGAGCTTGTTCTGATCGGGATTGGTCATTGTGTCTATTCCTGTTTTTGAATGCCGACGCGGGTTGTCGGCGAAATTTACCCGCGTTCCGCAGCACGATTGGGCGCGGCGGAAATTGCTGCTCGGCGGACGTGCGCCCTCGCGCCGAGAAAATCCTGTTTTCGGTTGTGCCGATCAATCGGCGCTGAGGCTGTCGAAGGCATCCTCGGCGGCGCTTGCCAGCACGCCGGCTGCGAGTGCCTGGATTTCGTTCGCGCCGAGTGCCTTGGCCGCCTTGTAACCGGCCTCGAACCCGTCTTGGCCTGCGCCGCTCACCGACGAGATTTCTGCTTGGTTCAGCATTTTCATAGTTCGTCCCCTGTCTTGTCTTGCATCCCCGCACTGCGAGGATCGATGGTCCTACCCGGGCCGCGCGGCGGCAGCGCCGCGTCGGCCCGGGTGCCCGGCGGTTACAGCTCCCAGGGCTGCGGGAAGGGGGTGGGGAAGGGGTCCGGGAACGGGAAAGGATCGGGGAACGGGAAGGGATCCGGGAAAGGGAAGGGGTCCGGGAACGGGAACGGATCGGGCGGGAAGCAGCCACCCGGTTGATCGGCGATTACGCCGCCCACGACCAGCTGCAACTCGGCGGTCGTGATCTCTACGATGCGATTTGTCATCTTGGCTCTCCTCATCGAACATGCGCCAGCATCGGGCTGACGTGACGAGGATCGCAAATCGCGAAGTTCCCACAATAAACCGGATGAGCTAGGATGAATTTGCTACCGCGACAGGGCGACCTTGTGCCGCGCTCCGTGGCATTCTGCGGCATCTATGGGCATGTATCCGGTTTGGCCCAAAAATAGTGGGCTTGTGCTATTGGAACCGGCACCCTCTTGCAGGCATGATGGGCGTATTCGCAGGAGTATCGCAGGTTGAGAATTCAACGGGACAATCTGGCAGCCCAGTCCTCCCGCACGATCGTGGCTGACGACCACCCGATTTTCAGGGAAGGCATCTCTTCGATCCTCAGGGATATCGATCCCTCGATCGAGGTCGATCAGGCAGGCTCGTTCGAAGAATTGCTGGAGGTCGCTTCGAACGGGGCCAGTCCGGCCCTTTTCCTGCTCGATCTGAACTTTCCCGGGATGGATGTCGATGCGGCGGTTCCGCTGCTGCGGCTGAAATTTCCACTGTCGTCGATCATCATCATATCGATGGCGGATGACCGCCGCTCCACCGATCATATCATGGATGTCGGTGTCGACGGCTTCATCAGCAAGGCCGCGACCCAGCAGCAGATCCGCGAAGGGATTGCTGCGGTCATAGGCGGTGAATTCGTGAATGTGAGCGAGGCCGGCGGGCTTTCGATGACCAGCTCGGTGTCGCATTTCTCCGGCCTGACGCCGCGGCAGCTGGACGTGCTGCGCGGGATCGCGAAAGGTCGGTCGAACAAGCAGATTGCAGCCGACCTGGGCATTTCGCCCTTCACGGTCCGCATCCATGTTTCCGCGCTGCTGCGGGAGCTGAAGGTCGACAGTCGGACGGCAGCTGCCGCATTGGCGACGCGATACGGCGTCCATTGAAAAAGGGCCGCTTTCGCGGCCCTTCTCGTGTTACGAAGCGTCGGGATCTTCGGTCGGAATTTCCGGCATGAGATCGGTCCAGCGCCCGGTGGTGATCCAGTCCCAGATTCCGTAATGCACGTCCTCAGCCATGGGCGCGCCGCCAGAGACGTTTTCAATTTCCTGTCCATCAAGAAGCTGGATTCCGGTAAAGTCGTTCAAGATTAATCTCCTGTCCAAGGTGTGCGATTCGCGAATCGACTTGAAATATTTGCTGATTTTGCGCGCCGAGTGCACTAATACAGATGTACTAGTGCCGGAGAGAAATTATCGGCGAACCGACATGAGGGCGGATCTCAACTCGGCAGCTCTCAAGGGCTTGGACAAAATCAATCCTGCGTGTTCGGGGAGAGTGACGCGAATCTTCTCGGGATGATGTCCGGAAATCACGATGAGGATGGAGCCGGCGTCGTGTAGATGCGAAACTAGGCCACTCCATTTCGCAAGCGTCCGTCCGTCACTGAGGTCATAGTCGCTCAGGAGAATATCGCAGTTCGGAATGCTCTCAGGAAGAGTGTCATAGGCTTCGACCTGGCAGCCCCATCGTTCCAGCAACCGCTGAGTCGAGATGCGCGTCTCGACGTCGTCCTCAATCAATACGATACGCACGCCCGACAGTGGCATGGGACGGATTGATGGGGGGGCAGTCCCTGTTTCACGAAGATCGGTAATGGCAAGACCTTCAATCGTCGCAGCAGTGCCGCGCCCTTCTTTCGACCTGAGTACGAAGCGCAGACCGAGCATCTCGGAAATGCGATTTACAATCGCCAGACCCAGACCCTTGTTATCGGAATGCCGTTCGCCTCTGCTCGCGATGCGATAGAACTCCTTCCGCACATGCAGCAGCTCATCTGCGGAAATTCCGCGACCATTATCGATCACTGCCAGGGTCACCTTGCCTGCATGACGTCGACACCCGACCAGTACCTTCTTTCCCGGCGCATATTTGATGGCGTTGGAAACGAGGTTTTGCAGTATGGTACCGATCAGCGCACGGTCGGTATGAATATGCAGATCCGAAGGGACGAACCGCAATTCGACGCTGGCCTGTTCGGCAGTCAGAGCATTCTGCCTGTCGAGATCGGCGAGCAGATCGTTCACTGCGACCGGCGCATTGCGAACCTTCAAGGTGCCGCTCTCGATTGCGGCAATGTCGAGCAGGGCGCGAAACATCCGGCTGGCGTTTTCGACCGACCACGAGATCTTCGAAACCATCAGCTGTTGATCGCGCGAAAGGTCCGTGTCCGCGAGGCGTTCGGCAAGCAGACCGATAGCGTGAATGGGCTGTCTCAGATCGTGGCTTGCTTGCGCGAGGAAACGCGATTTGGATTCCGCTGCGCTTCGGTATGTGCGCACCGCGTCCGCACCCCTCGTCCAGAGCCGCGTCAAAGCAAGCAGGAGCAGCAAGAAGATTGCGTGGGACGTCTGAAGGAAGATCAGGTGCGGTTCGAGAAACAGTGGGCTCACCGCAATGACCAGCATGGCCGCCAGAGCGACGACACGACCGTAGGGTCGGCGGATAAACAGCCAGATCAACGCCGCCATGAAGGCCAGAGCGAAGGACGGGAGCCAACCGATTGAGACCGGCGGTCCGTCGCGCAGGGTCTGCGCTGCGAGGATCGTTGCAGCCGCTCGCGACGTATAGGGATCGAGCGGGGTCACGAGCGTGTCGCGGCTGGGTACATCCACGAAACTGATGAGGACCCGTTTGCCTTCGAGCAGTTTCGGGTCGAAGTCTCCCGCCAGCAGGTCTCCGGCCGGGATCGCTGGAACGGTCGCGGGGTCGTATCGCAGATCGACATTGAAAGCGTTCAGCGCCACACCGTGGGAGCCTTCGGCCAACAGGGTGGCGAGTGAAGGGAAGAGCCCGTCTTCCATCCTTACAGCAACGGGCGCATAGACCGGCGCTCCGAAAGTATGTTCCCTCAGAGCCATGACGGAAGGTGTGACCCGTCCGGCAATTTCCGGTTCGAGCCTGGAAGACGTTTCGGCTAGTTTTCCCACAGCCGGTGGCGCAGAAGATCGCGAGAGCTGACCGACCTCCTCGGGCGTCAGATCGATCCGCCATACCGGGCGAAGGGGCAGTTCGGCCACGGCCTCGGCCAGCTGCTCGGCTCCCTCATCGGTATCTTCAGCGAAGTACTGGCTATCGACCAGGATCTGCTTGGGCTGGGCGTTTCCGATAATCGCGAGCAAATCCGCCAAGTCGCTTTTGGTCCACGAGTTCGTGGGCTGCTGCTGCACCGTGTCAGTGTCGATCGCGACGATGACGGCGTCGCCGCGATAGGCCTTCGGATTGGCCGCGGCGGTGACCGAGCGTTGGAGCCAGTCATAGGGTTCGAACGGTTCGACCGCGACGATGAAGATCGCCAGGAATGCGAAGATCAGAAGTTCGCGCCGCGATGGCCTCCTCGAAAAGGAATTTCCGGCAACGATTCTTTGCATCGAGTTTCGTCGCTCCGCATTGGCCATCAATGACAAGGAAGCCGGGGCTTACGATGACCGGTCCTTTTGTCCTAACCAATTCGGCGGCCATTGGTTCATCGCAGCTGCGGATTCGCGCCGACCTCCGCGCGCAACTTGCGGTTCGTCGTCTTGCGAAGACGCACCAGTGCCATCCCGGCCGGCAGCGGTTGCGCGTGAAGCGCGCGCGCCTTGCGTGGTGCCGGTTGCAGGAATCGAACCCGCGACCTTCGGTTTACAAAACCGCTGCTCTACCAGCTGAGCTAAACCGGCCCGACGCGGGGGGCGCTTTGCGCGAAAACGGCGCCCGCGTCCAGCCCGTCGATGGCCCCTCCGACGCCCTCTTTAACACCCGTCGGGCGACGTTTGCCGTCGGACGGATGAGGACGGCTCATCTTTGGCAAAATCCTGCGCGCGTGGTATGGTTAACATAGCAAGCTAGGAAGCCCAATTGGACCAGAATCTGCGCACGCAACTCCAGTACGACGCCCGCAAGAAGTCGGTCGGGGCCGCCTATGTCCTGTGGTTCTTCCTCGGCTATTTCGGCGCGCACCCCTTCTATCTTGGCCACGTCAATTCGGGGCTGGTGCAGTTTGCGTTGCTAGCGCTCGGCTGGATCCCCGGCTTCGCAGGCTGGTTCGTGCTCGCCATCTGGTGGCTGGTCGACGCCTTCCTCATCCCCGGCCAGGCCGAACGGCGCAATCTCGCCATGCTCGAAAAGCTGGAGGCGGGCCTGCCGGTGGCGGCCTGATCGCTAGCGGGCGCCGAAGGTCCAGCCCTCGGTGCGTGCGATCTGCCGGGTGAGGCCGCGCGGAGCCCACAGGCCTGCATCCTCGCCGTTGCGGCGCAGCCAGGCAGCGGTCAGCAGCGCATCGGCGCTGTGATCGTCGATGGCGCCGCTGCCCTCGACCGGCGGCGAGCCGAGACCGTCCAGACCCTCGTTCAGCAGCGCATGATCGCGCACCTTGCGCCCGCGATGGCCGGGCAGCGCCTCCAGCGAGGCGAGCGCGGTGTAGATCTCGACCAGCACCGATCCCCGGCGCGGCAGCGGGTCGACCGGCCACACGGGCAGCGCGCCGTCCAGACGGTGCAGCAGGCGCATGCCGGTGAGGCTCGACTTTCCGACCTGTGCCGCGCCGACGAGGTTGAAGTTGGACACCGGCCGGCATCCCATCGCGCGCTGGGCTTCTTCCGCAACCCGAAAGCGACCCTCGCGGGTGGCGGCATAGGGTGCGTGGAAGCGGGCGCCTTCCGCGCCGCGCCCGTGGCGAAAGTAATCCTGCAATACGGGATGGCGCAGCACGCCGCCCGCCTCCAGATGCGGATCCTCGGCGCACAGCGCGTCGGCCAGCGCCCACAGCGCCTTCGCATCGGGCGGAGAATGCTCCCAGCCCGGAAAGAACGCGCCGCAATCGGCGAAGGGCAGGGCAATCCCGAGGTCCATCCCGACCAGCGTGGCACGCGGCAGATCGTCGCGCAGGAAGGCGAGCACCTCCTCGCGGCTCCATGGCTTGCCGCGATCGATGAGGCGCGGCGGCCCCTGGCCCTCGTCTGCCAGCGCCAGCGCGATCCCCTTGTGGCGCTCGCCCCGCGCGCCCGACCAGTCGATCGCGAGGAAGTGGGAGAAGCGGCTCAATCGCGGCCTTTGCGCCGCGCGGCCCAGAACTCCATCCGCTCGGCCACGCGTTTCTCGAAGCCGCGTCCGGTCGGCTGGTAGAAGCCCTGCGGCTCCATCTCGTCGGGCCAGTAATTGTCGCCCGAGAACGCATCTTGCGCCGAATGGTCGTAGGAATAGCCCTCGCCATAGCCGATGTCCTTCATCAGCTTGGTCGGTGCGTTGAGGATGTTCTTGGGCGGGCTGAGGCTGCCGGTGTCCTTGGCGCTGCGCCACGCGGCCTTCTGCGCGGCATAGGCTGCGTTCGATTTGGGCGCGGTGGCGAGGTAGATGCACGCCTGCACCAGCGCCAGTTCGCCTTCGGGGCTGCCGAGGAATTCGTACGCATCGCGCGCGGCGATGCACTGGGTCAGCGCGGCGGGATCGGCCATGCCGATATCCTCCACCGCCATGCGCACCAGCCGCCGCGCGAGATAGCGCGGCTCCTCCCCCGCGGTCAGCATCCGCGCGAGGTAGTAGAGCGCGGCGTCGGGATCGCTCCCGCGCACCGCCTTGTGCAGCGCGGAGATCAGATTGTAATGCCCGTCGCGGTCCTTGTCGTACACCGCCACCCGGCGCTGCAGGAAGCTGCCGAGCGCCGCCGGATCGAGCGGCTGGTCGAGCCCCGCATTATACAGCGTTTCCGCCTGGTTGAGCAGGAAGCGCCCATCGCCGTCGGCACTCGCGATCAGCGCCACGCGCGCATCCTCGGTGAGGGGGAGGGGGCGTTCCAGCTCTTCCGCGCGGGTCAGCAGCTCGCCCAAAGCCTCGTGCCCGAGCCGCTCGAGAATCAGCACCTGCGCGCGGCTGAGCAGCGCGGCGTTCAATGCAAAGCTGGGGTTCTCGGTCGTCGCGCCGACCAGCGTCACCGTGCCGCGCTCGACGAAGGGCAGGAAGCCGTCCTGCTGCGCGCGGTTGAAGCGGTGGATCTCGTCCACGAAGAGCAGCGTCTTCTGCCCCGCCTTCATTGCGGTTTCGGCCTCTGCGAAGGCCTTCTTGAGGTCGGCCACACCGCTGAACACCGCGCTGACCGCCGCATAGCGCATGCCGACCGCGTCGGCGAGCAGGCGTGCGATCGTGGTCTTGCCGGTGCCTGGCGGGCCCCACAGGATCATGCTGGAGAGGCGGCCCGCCGCGACCATCCGTCCGATCGAACCTTCGGGTCCGGTGAGGTGGTCCTGCCCCACGACTTCGCCCAGCGTGCGCGGACGCAGCCGGTCGGCCAGCGGCGCATCTTCGCGCGGCGCGGCAGGCGGGGTTGCGGACTGGGGTGCTTCGTTTTCGAACAGATCGGCCATTGGTCGGCTGACATAGGCACTCGGTCGGAAAAATGCAGTGCCGACTTGTCACGATCTATCTAAGATATATCTCAGAGCTATCTTGAACCGGAGATATGATGATGAACGATCACGACAGGCGCAAGGATGAAGAGCCCGAGGATGGGCGCATTCCCGACCATCCCGAAGGTGAGGATTTTGACGTGGAGGTCGAGGTGGATATCGACGACGACGATATGCCCGGCGGCAAACGCACCTCGGCCAGCTTCGATACCGACGCGATCTTCGGGCCCGAGGGCGTCTTCGGCCCCGGTGGCCCCTTCGGCCCCAAGGGCCCGTTCGGGCGTGAGGGACCCTTCGGACCCGGTGGCCCCTTCGGCGAGACTGGCCCCTTCGGCGGCGGTCGGCGCGGCAGCCGGGCGCGGTGGAAGATGGCGGGCGTGCATGATGCCGGGGAGCATCATCGCCCCCGCCGCAAGCGCATGTTCGGCCCGGGCGAGCTGCGGCTCGTCCTGCTCGCGCTGATCGCGGACGCGCCCAAGCACGGATACGAGTTGATCAAGGAGATCGAGGACATGACGGGCGGCGAATATTCGCCCAGTCCGGGCGTGATCTATCCGACGCTCTCCCTGCTCGAGGACGAGGGCCGGATCGCTCCGGTCGAGGGCGACGAGAGCCGCAAGGCGTTTCGCGTCACCCCATCCGGGATGGAGGAACTGACCGAGCGCGCCAGCGAGGTCGACCGTCTTATGGAACGGCTGGGGCGCCAGGCGAAGCGCGCGAAGCCAGCGGGTTCGCCGGACCTGCTCCGCGCGCTCGGCAACCTCGCCACGGTCATCACCAATCGCGCGGCCAACGGCCAGTTCAGCAGCGAGAGCAAGGACAAGGTCGTCGACCTGATCGACGAGCTGGCGCGCAAGATCGAACGGCTCTGACCTGCCTCACTTGTGACCCGGGCATCGGCGTGTAAGCTCATGCCCGGGTCGCCCTGGTGGGAGGGGACACTCATGGACGAACATCTCAATGCGCGCACGCCGTGGCACCTGTGGCTGGTCGGCGCGGTTTCGCTGGCGTGGAATGCCTTCGGCGCGAACGACTATCTGCAGACGCAGATGGGCAATCTCGAATATTTCGAGACGATGATGGACGGGATCGAGGCGACGCCGACGCAGGCGCTCGCCTATTTTCAGGGCTACCCGGCATGGGTTCACGCCGCATGGGCGGTGGGCGTGTGGGGATCGGTGCTCGGCTCGCTGCTGCTGCTCCTGCGCAGCCGGTTCGCGGTGCACGCCTTCGCGCTGTCGCTGCTGGGCCTCGCGACGACGACCGTCTACCAGCTGATCGTGGGCCAGCCCGACTGGGTGCAGAGCGCCACCACCACGATCATCACCATCGTGATCTGGTCGATCGCGACCTTCCTGCTGATCTACGCCGCCAGCATGCGCTCGAAGGGCGTGCTACGCTGATCCGGTATCTACCGCGGCCTGCGGCTTCGCATTGGCGAGCCGCAGGTAGGTATCGACCATCGAGGCATTGATCGCCTCCCACGTAAAAGGCCGGCTGCGTTCGAGCCCCGCCGCGCCGTGGCGCGCGCGCAGGTCCGCATCGGTGCAATAGGGCGCGAGCGCATCGGCGAAGCCCGCGACATCGCCGGGCGTCACCAGCACGCCGGTCTCGCCGTCGGCGACGAGGCTGGAACTGCCGGTGGCGTTCGCCGCGACTACCGGCTTGCCGCAGGCCATGTGCTCCAGCGTGACATTGCCGAAGGTCTCGGTGATCGAGGGGTTGAAGAACACGTCCGCGCTGGCGACCGCGCGCCCCAGGTCCTTGCCGGCCTGGTGGCCCACGAAGACCCCGCCCGGCAGCGCCTTCTCGAACCAGCCGCGCGCAGGCCCGTCGCCGATCACCATCACACGGTGCGGCACCTGCCGCCTGCGCAGCTCGATGATCGTGTCGGCAAAGACATCGAGCCCTTTTTCCATCACCAGTCGCCCGAGGAAGGAGATCACGACCTCGTCGTCGCCGAAGCCCAGTTCGCGCCGCCACGCCATGTCGCGCGCGCCCGGGTGGAACACCTCGCGGTCGATCCCGCGCGTCCAGATACCGATATCGTCGTTCATGTTCTGCGAGCGGAGCACGTCGACCATCCCTTCGGACGGGGCGACCAGCGCATCGCATCTGCGGTACATCGCGCGCAGCCACGCCTCGACCGCGGGCTCGAGAAAGCCGAGATGGTAATAGCGCGGATAGGTCTCGAACCGCGTGTGGACCGATCCGAGCACCGGCACGCCATGCTTGCGCGCCCAGTCGACCGCCTGCCGGCTCGTCCGGTCGGGGCTGGCAACGTGGACGAGGTTGGGGCGAAAGCTCTCGAACCGCTCCTTCGCCTTGCCCATGAGGCCCAGCGGAACGCGATATTCGGAGCGTCCGGGTATCGCCACCGACGGGACCGAGATCACTTCGCCCACCGCCTCGACCTGCGGGTTCCTCACCGTGGGCGCGAAGACGCGCACCGCGCCGCCTAGGCCCATCACATGGCCGACGAGGCGGTTGAGCGCCTGGGTCGGCCCGTCGAGGACCATGTTGTAGTTCCCGCTGACCAGCGCGACGCGAAGATCGGATGCTTCCATGGCGCCCGCCTTAAGGCGCGAAGCCCCGATTGGCGAGGGGCGAGCGGGCAAGATCGGCGCTTCGACCCAACCGGTCGCCGGGCCGCCCTGTCGAAAGACTTCCGTTTCGCGTTGACTCTTTGCAGCGCAACTTTATTGCCGCCGATGGGCCACGCGGTCCCAACGCCGCGCGAGCTCTCTGCAAGGAGAGAATACATGACTGATAAACCCGCGCTCAAGCCTGAGCGTCCTTTCTTTTCGTCCGGTCCGACCGCCAAGTTTCCCGGCTGGTCGCTCGATAAGCTCCAAACCGAATCGCTGGGCCGCTCGCACCGTTCTTCGGTCGGCAAGGCGCGGCTGAAATACGCGATCGACCTCACCAAAGAGCTGCTCGGCGTGCCCGACGATTATCTCGTCGGCATCATGCCTGCGTCCGACACCGGCGCGCTCGAATGCGCGATGTGGACGATGCTGGGCAACGGCCCCGCCACGGTCGCGGCGTGGGAAAGCTTCGGCAACGTGTGGATCCAGGACGCGGTCAAGCAGCTCAAGCTGCCCGACCTGCAAGTGCTCGACGCGCCCTATGGCGACCTGCCCGATTTCTCGCAGATCCCGCAGGACAACGATGTCGTCTTCACCTGGAACGGGACGACGAGCGGGGCGCGCATCCCGAACACCGACTGGCTCGAGTCGGGCCGGAATGGCATCACCATCAACGACGCGACCAGCGCCATCTTCGCGCAGGAGATGGACTGGCCCAAGCTCGATGCGACGACCTTCAGCTGGCAGAAGGTGATGGGCTCCGAAGCGCAGCACGGCATGCTGATCCTCAGCCCCAAGGCGGTCGAGCGGATCGAAAGCTACGATCCCGAATGGCCGCTGCCCAAGCTCTTCCGCCTCAAGAAGGGCGGCAAGCTCAACACCGCGATCTTCGAAGGCGCGACGATCAACACCCCCTCGATGCTGGCGACCGAGGATTACATCGCCGCGCTCGAATGGGCGAAGTCGATCGGCGGGCTGCCTGCGATGATCGACCGCGCCAATGCCAATGCCAAGGTGCTGACCGACTGGATCGAGGCGACCCCGTGGCTGCGCAACATGGTCTCCGTGCCCGAGCAGCGCACCAATACGGGCGTGTGCTTCGTTTTCCAGGGCGAATGGTTCGAAAGCCTGAGCGCGGAAGAGCAGGCGGCGGTGCCGACGAAGATCTACAAGATGCTCGAAGCCGAAGGGGTCGGCTACGACTTCAACGGCTATCGCGACGCCCCGCCGAGCCTGCGCATCTGGTGCGGTGGCACAGTGGAAAGCGAAGACATCGCGCGTCTGCTGCCGTGGATCGAGTGGGCCTTTGCCGAGCTGCAGAAGGCCTGAGCGCGCCCGTCACTTTCATTCCCGCTCGTCCTGAGCCTGTCGAAGGGCGAGCGAGGCACAGTTTTCTCGTTCGCGCTTCGACAAGCTCAGCACGAACGGCGTTGCGCGGAGTAATCCCATGACCAAGCCCAAAGTCCTGATTTCCGACAAGATGAGCCCCGAAGCCGCCAAGATCTTCGAAGATCGCGGCTGCGAGGTGCACGAGAAGACCGGCCTTTCGCCCGATGAGCTCAAAGCGATCATCGGCGAATACGAAGGCCTCGCCATCCGCTCCTCGACCAAGGTCACGCCCGAGATCCTCGATGCGGCGACCAACCTCAAGGTGATCGGCCGCGCCGGCATCGGGGTCGACAATGTCGACATTCCCGCCGCCAGCGAACGCGGCGTGGTGGTGATGAACACGCCCTTCGGCAATTCGATCACCACCGCCGAACACGCCATCGCCATGCTGATGGCGCTCGCGCGGCAGATTCCGCAGGCGAACGAGCGCACGCAGAAGGGCGAGTGGCCCAAGAGCGACTTCATGGGCGTCGAGCTGACGGGCAAGACGCTCGGTCTGATCGGCGCAGGCAATATCGGCTCAATCGTCGCGAGCCGCGCGCAGGGCCTGCGCATGAAAGTGATCGCTTACGATCCCTTCCTGACCGAGGAACGCGCCGTCGATATCGGGGTCGAGAAGGTCGAGCTGGACGAGCTTCTCAAGCGCGCGGACTGCATCACGCTGCACACGCCGCTGACCGACGAGACGCGCAATATCCTCAGCCGCGAAAATCTCGAGAAGACCAAGAAGGGCGTGCGGATCGTCAATTGCGCGCGCGGCGGGCTGGTCGACGAGGAGGCGCTGGCCGACCTGCTCGAAAGCGGGCATATCGCAGGTGCCGCGCTTGACGTGTTTCAGACCGAACCGGCGAAGGAGAGCCCGCTCTTCGGCAAGCCCGGCTTCATCTGCACCCCGCATCTCGGCGCCTCAACGCGCGAGGCGCAGGAGAACGTCGCGCTGCAGGTTGCCGAACAGCTGAGCGATTTCCTGCTCACCGGCGCCGTCACCAATGCGCTCAACATGCCCAGCCTCAGCGCGGAGGAAGCGCCGCGTCTGAAGCCCTACATGCAGCTCGCCGAAAGCCTTGGCTCGCTGGTCGGCCAGCTCGCGCATGGCAGCCTACCGAGCATCTCGATCGAGCTGGAAGGCGATGCGGCGGAGCTCAATCCCAAGCCGATCACCGGCGCGGTGCTGGCGGGGCTGATGCGCCGCTATTCGCAGAGCGTGAACATGATCAATGCGCCGTACCTCGCCAAGGATCGCGGCATCGAAGTGCGCGAGATCCGCAACAGCCGCGAGGGTACGTACCAGACGCTGATCCGCGTGACGGTTGATACCGATGCGGGCAAGCGTTCGGTCGCTGGGACCTTGTTCGGCAAGGAAGCGCCGCGCCTGGTCGAGATTTTCGGCATCGGGATTGAGGCCAGCCTCGAAGGGCACATGCTCTATGTTGTCAACGACGACGCGCCCGGCTTCATCGGCCGGATCGGCTCGCTGCTGGGCAGCCGGGGCATCAATATCGGCACCTTCAACCTCGGCCGCCGGAGCGCGGGGGGCGAGGCGGTGCTGCTGCTCAGTCTCGATGCGCCGATCGACGACGACCTGATCGCCGAGGCCGAGGCTCTGGAAGGGGTGCGGACGGTCAAGGCGCTGAGTTTCTAGCGCCCCCATAACGCCCCCGCTCATGCTGAGCTTGTCGGACTCGAAGAGGGCCTTGGCCAACCGTCGCTTTTTCTTCTACCGGCGCAACGGACCGGAAGAAGTACAGCCCTTCGACAGGCTCGGGGCGAGCGGAGTTTAGAACAAAGCCATGACCGACGACCTGCTGCCCGAAGGGCTGGCCGACAACCTGCCCGCGCAGTCCGCGCTGCTGACCCGTGCCATGCGCGCCGCGCTCGATGCGATGGACGCGCATGGCTACGACCGGGTCAGCCCGCCGCTGATCGAGTTCGAACGCTCGCTCGCGCGGCGGATGGACGGGTTGCAGACCCGCGCCATGTTCCGCTTCGTCGATCCGGCGAGCCTGCGCACGCTGGCGCTGCGGTCCGACATCACGCCGCAGATCGGGCGCATCGCCGCGACCGCGCTGGCCGACCGGGCGCGCCCCTTGCGCCTGTGCTACGCAGGCGAGGTCACGCGCATCGCCGCCGACCAGCTCGACCCCGTGCGCCAGCGCCTGCAGGTGGGCGCGGAGTTGATCGGGGCGGACAGCGTCGCCGCCGCGAGCGAGGTGGTGCTGATGGCGATCGAGGCGCTGGAGGCCGTGGGCGTGGGTGAGCTGTCGGTCGACTTCACGCTGCCCGACCTCGTCTCGACGCTGGCACAGGGAGCTTTTCCGCTGTCGGCCGAGCAGGCAGAGACCGTGCGGCGCGAACTCGATACCAAGGATGCCGGCGGGCTGAAGGCGGCGGGTGGCGAGGCCTTCCTGCCGCTGATCCATGCCGCCGGGCCGTTCGAGGATGCGCTGGCGAAGCTGCGCGCGGTGGACGCGGGCGGCGCGCTCGAAAGCCGGATCGCGGGGCTGGAGCAGATCGCGCAGGCCGTGGGCACTCGCGCACGTATCACGCTCGACCCGACCGAGCGGCATGGCTTCGAATACCAGAGCTGGTTCGGCTTCACCGTCTATGCGGGTGGCTCGCGCCGGGCCTTGGGGCGGGGCGGGACCTACTGCATCCAGGGGTCGAACGAAGTCGCGACCGGATTCTCGATCTATCTCGGCAATGCGCTGCCGCTGCTTGGACAGGAGGAGGAGCGGTCGATGCTGTTTCTGCCGGCGGACCACGATCGCGCGGTGGCGCGGGAATTGCGCGCGCAGGGCTGGCGGACCGTTGCGGCGCTATCCGACAGCGACGATCCGCAGGCGCTGGGTTGCACGCACCGCCTCGAAGGCGAGGCCCCCCGGCCGCTCTAGTCGTCGGCCAGCACGGCCTGCGTATCGGCCAGCGCGATATTGCTCATCATGCCCAGGTAGCGGTCGTAATAAGGCTTGTGCGACACGCCCACGATCGCAAGCGTGCGCGTATTCGCACCGATCACCTGGCGGATATTGGCGACCATCCGAAGGTTTCGCGTTTCCCAATATGCGAGGTAGGACTGGCCGGTATTGCCGGGCGTGTCCGCTCCCGCCGCCGCGCCGAAATCGCCTGCCATCGCCAGCTGCAGCGAGACGGCCGAATTCAGCCGACGATACCACTCGAGCACGGAGAGCGACCCGGCAGTCAACTCTTCGTTCCACGCGTCGTACTCGGCGATCCGCCGCTGCGTCGCCGCGTTGTCCCAGATCGCCCGGAGCTCTTTTTCGTACACTTCGGGGTCGGCAGGCGAGCTGCCGCTGGCCTCGTCGTCGACGCGGTAAACCCGATCGAGCCCGAGACGCCCGGCGAGCCGCACCCCGATGATCACGTTCTCGTTCTGCTTGCGGTCGTACACATCGAGGTAGGCAAGCAGCTCGCCCGGGAGGTCGGCACCCGCCGTACGGTTCGCTTCGGGTAGGCGCAGCCACTGGACCAGCGCGGACTCGGGCTCTCCCATGGCGAGGAAGAGGCCGACGAGGTGACGACGTTCCGATATGCTGCGATCCTGCCCGGGTTTGGCCAGCAGCGCCTTCGCCTCGGCAGTCGCCTGCGCGCCCGTGATGGAGAGCGCTGCGCGTGCCGGGTCTGTATCGGGACAATACGTATCGAAGGTATCGACGTCGTATTCGCGCAGGTAATCGCACTGCGGCCCTGCGATTCCTTCGATCGCGATCGCTTCGGGTGCCCATTCCTCGAGCTTCTCGAGCAGGGGATCGAAGGATGCGTTCGGGAAATCGTCGGGCAGCGAGGACAGGTGCGAAGTGCCCAGAACCAGCACCGGGTTATGGTGCCCGCGTGCCTGCGCCATGTCATCCACGATCTCTACAAGATCATCGTGCAAATCTTGTGGCGGTTCAGCGGGGGGGACCGATCCGGCGGCTTGAGAAAGCAAGGTGAAGGCAAGCAAAAGCGACACGGGCAATCTCCCCTGAGAAGACCGCCCGTGTGCTATAGCAATGTAATACAGTCAAGCACTAGTCGTTGAAATTGCCCGGTTCAGGCCCCATCCGGCCGTCTTCCGTATCGAGCGCGTCGATCTTGGCCATCTGCTCGTCGGTCAGCTCGAACCGCCGCGCGCGGAAATTGGCCTCGATATGGTCCTTGCTCGACGCCTTGGGGATGGTCGAGAGGCCGTGCTGGATGTGCCAGCGCACGACCACCGCCGCGGCGGGCTGCTCGATCTCGTCGGCGATCTCCTTGACCGCGCCCGCGTCGAGCGCCTTTGCCTGGCCGAGCGGCGACCAGCTCTGCGTGATGATGCCCATCTCCTTGTGCACCTTGCGCATGGCGCGCTGCTGGAAGCCGGGGTGCAGTTCGATCTGGTTGATCGCGGGCACCTCGCCCGTTTCGTCGACGATCCGCTTCAGGTCCTCCTCGCGGAAATTGGACACGCCGATCGACTTTGCCTTACCGTCCTTGCGCAGCTGGACGAGCGCTTTCCAGGTGTCGACGAACAGGCCCTTTTCGGGGCAGGGCCAATGGATCAGCAGCATGTCGACATGGTCGCGGCCCAGCCTCTCGAGGCTCTTGTCGGCCGCTTTCATGGTCCGGTCGTACCCTTGGCTCTCGTTCCAGATCTTGGTCTGGAGGAAGATGTCGGACCACTCGCCGATGCCTTCGCCCACGCCCTTCTCGTTCTTGTAGATGGCGGCGGTGTCGACCAGCCAGTACCCGGTCTCGATCGCGGTGCTGA
Source organism: Alteriqipengyuania lutimaris (assembly GCF_003363135.1). Lineage (NCBI taxonomy): Bacteria > Pseudomonadati > Pseudomonadota > Alphaproteobacteria > Sphingomonadales > Erythrobacteraceae > Alteriqipengyuania > Alteriqipengyuania lutimaris. The sequence goes on from NZ_QRBB01000001.1 coordinate 1,776,598, forward strand.
CGGCCTTGGCGGCCTCGTCTTCCGGGATCTGCCAGGTGCCGAAGCCCAGCTGCGGGATCTGGCGGCCGTCGTTGAGGGTAAGCGTTGGATAGTCGGTACGGTTCGATGTGACCATGTGTTCGATTTCCTTTCTTTCATGCTTAACGGACATGAAAGGCGAAATGTCCCGTCAAAATCAATGGTGGCTCCCGATAAGCCGTTTCCTATGGGCATCGCCCATGCCATAGGCCCGCGCTTGTGCTCCGCCGTCTTCGGACCACCCGTATTTCGATCCCTGGACCGGGTGCCAGGTGTGTCGGTCCGGCGACCGGGCGGCGCGAGCGAGCCATCGAAGGAGTGTGAGGTTTGGCCAACGTAACCGTGATCGGCGCCCAGTGGGGGGACGAGGGCAAGGGCAAGATCGTCGACTGGCTGGCCAGCCGCGCCGATGCCGTGGTGCGTTTCCAGGGCGGACACAATGCCGGCCACACGCTGGTGGTCGACGGCACGACCTACAAGATTTCGCTCGTCCCCAGCGGCATCGTGACCGGCACGCTCTCGCTGATCGGCAACGGCGTCGTGCTCGACCCGTGGGCGCTCAAGGCGGAGATCGAGAAGCTGGAAGGGCAGGGCGTGAAGGTCACCCCCGACAATTTCGCGGTGGCCGACAACTGCCCGCTGATCCTGCCGCTCCACCGCGACCTCGATGGCCTGCGCGAAACCGCGGCGGGGCAGGGCAAGATCGGCACCACCGGGCGCGGGATCGGCCCGGCTTACGAAGACAAGGTCGGCCGCCGCGCGATCCGCGTGTGCGACCTCGCGCATCTCGACGAGATCGAGCCGCAGCTTGATCGCCTGTGCGCGCATCACGACGCGCTGCGCGCGGGCTTCGACGAAGCGCCGATCGACCGCGAAACGCTGATCGCGGACCTGAAGGAGATCGCGCCCTTCGTGCTGCAATTCGCGCAGCCGGTGTGGAAGCGCCTCAAGAAAGTGCGCAAGGCGGGCGCGCGGATCCTGTTCGAAGGGGCGCAGGGTGTGCTGCTCGACGTCGATCACGGCACCTATCCCTTCGTCACCAGCTCCAACACGGTCAGCGGTACGGCGGCGAGCGGCAGCGGGCTCGGCCCCAATGCGACCGGTTTCGTGCTCGGCATCGTCAAGGCCTACACCACGCGCGTGGGCTCCGGCCCGTTCCCGACCGAGCTGACCGACGAGATCGGGCGCGGGCTGGGCGAGCGCGGGCACGAGTTCGGCGTGGTCACGGGGCGCAAGCGCCGCGTGGGCTGGTTCGACGCGGTGCTGGTGCGCCAGACCTGCGCGATCAGCGGTGTGACCGGCATCGCGCTGACCAAGATCGACGTGCTCGACAAGATGGAGAAGGTGAAGATCTGCACCGGCTATCGCATCGACGGGCGGATCTACGACTACCTGCCGAGCCACGCGGGCAGCCAGGCGCGGTGCGAGCCGATCTACGAAGAGATGGAAGGCTGGGACGAGAGCACGGCGGGCGCGCGCAGCTGGGCCGACCTCCCGGCCAATGCGATCAAGTATATCCAGCGCATCCAGGAACTGATCGAGTGCCCGGTGGCGCTCGTTTCGACCAGCCCGGAACGCGAGGACACGATCCTCGTGCGCGATCCCTTCGAGGACTGATACGCCGGAAAAGCGCGGTGCCGGCCCGCCCGGCGCACTGCGGGCCGCGCTTGATCCATAATGGAGGCGATTGACTTATTCCCTCTTTGTTCTCATGACTTGGTCTGGAACAAAGAGGGAATAAGAAATGCTCCAGGCCGAGTCGCGCGCTGCCGAACCGCTCCACACCGATCCCCATGGTGCCGGTCCGCAATATGGCACCCGCTGCGACGCGGTGGGCCTGCCGGTGGCGATCTCGCTGTTCGCCGACCGCCGCGATACGCGTGCGGCGATGTGCGCCGACGCAACGCTGGCGGGGCTTCGCATTGCGCAGGACGAGGGGCTGGCCGGGCTCGAGGGCGGGCCCGAAGATAGGCGGGTGCTCGCCCTCGGCGATATCATCGCGGTCGATGCGCCCGCCAGCGACGCGCCCACGCTCGCGATGCTGGGGCGCCTCGCCGAACGGGTGGCGCGCTCGGGCGCGCGGCTGATCGTGTCGACCACCATCGGCGCGCTCGAATCCGTGATGATCGCGGCGCAGGCGGCCGATCCGGTTTTGATGGTCGAGCCGGGCCGGGCGGAGCGGCTGGTCGCTTTCGGCGAAGCGCTGGCCGACATGATCGATGGCCGGGTCCGCGAGATGTGCGAGGAGGACCGGCTCACGGTCATGCGCCTCGTCGAACGCGTGACGTCGCTGGCCGAGAAGCTCGACGGGCTGGTGGGCGACGACGTGCCGCGCGACGGCAGCAGCGCGTTCGCCTTCGGAACGGGCGAGCAGGGCATGGGCGCGCTGCGCGAGCACAAGCAGGGCGAGCGTAGGCCGGGCGGGGGCGGTGCGCCGGGCCTGCCCGATCCGCGCCGGGTACGCGCCACGATCCGCAAGCGGCAATTGCGCGCGCGCTTCCTCGAATCCTCGCTCTTCGCGGACCCGGCGTGGGACATCCTGCTCGACCTGACCGCCGCGCGGGCCGAGGGCCGCCGTGTCTCGGTCACATCGCTGTGTATCGCCAGCGGCGTGCCGCCGACCACCGCGCTGCGCTGGATCGCGCTGATGACCGATCAGGGCCTGCTTCGGCGCGAGCAGGACGTGGCCGACCGGCGACGCGCCTATATCGGCCTGACCGACGAGGCGGTCGAAGCGATGGCGCGGTATTTCGACGCGACGGGAAGCTGCGACTGCGCAGGCATCTGAGGCCCTGCGCGCTTGTTCAGGCGCGTTCGAGGATGACCGCGAAGCCGTCTTCGGGCATATCGGGCGCGTTTTCGAGCGGACGCCGCACGGCATCGGCGCGCGCGCGGGCGAGGATTTCAGGGGCGATGTCGGCGGCGTGGTAGATCGTGTCGGCCTCGCCCAGCCAGCGGGCCTGGCGCAGCGTGAGGTCTTCCGGGTCGTCGCTGCGCAAAACGACGGTCTCGATCCGGGCGGATGATTTCGCAGCCGGATCGGCAAGCCACTGCTCGACCCGATCGGCCGATGTGTCGCCCAGAACGTCGAGCGTGCCGCCACTGCGCAATGCCGCGTCCACCGCGCGGCGACGCGCGTCGCCATCGGGCAGCGCGCCGCGCAAGGCATCCCGCCCCGCGGCAAGCTTGCGCGCCAGTTCGCCGAGGCGCTGCGGCAGCACCGCTTCCAGCCGCAGGCGGACATGCTTGGCGAGCCCCGCCGAAGCGCCGCCGGTGCCGATCGCGATCAGCAGCGGATCGCGATCGAGAATGCTCGGCGTGGTGAAATCGCACAGGTCCGGCTTGTCCGCCACATTGACCAGCAGACCCTTGGCCTTGAGGTTCTGGCGCACGGCCGCCGCCTCGCGCTCGTCCTCCAGCGCCACGAAGGCGAGTGCTGCGTGATGCGCTTCGGTCTCGGCGCAGGGAATGGCCCCCGCGCGCTCCACCAGCCGCCGCTTGGCCGCCGCCATCTCGCCGTCGCCGACCACCACGATCCGCGTCCCCGCGACCTTGTGGAACAGCGGCAGCGTCGCGATCATGCGAACCAGTCCGGCAGGCGCTCGGCATCCATGATCGCGCCCGCGTCGATCCGGTTGGCGACCACCGCGAACTTGTCGCCGCTGACCAGCACTTCGGGCACGAAACCGCGCGAATTGTACGACGATGCCATCGTTGCGCCATAGGCGCCGGCGGTGCGGAACACCGCGAGGTCGCCTGCGACGAGGGCAGGGCAATCGCGGTTGGTGGCGAAAGTGTCGCCCGACTCGCAGATCGGTCCGACGATATTGGCGGTGGTGCGCTCGCTCGTCTCCGCCACCGCTTCGAAATCGTGCCACGCACCATAGAGCGCAGGGCGCGCAAGGTCGTTCATCGCGGCATCGACGATAACGAAGGGGGCGGAGAGACCTGCCTTCACGCGGATCACGCGCGTCAGTAGCACGCCCGCATTGCCCGCGATCACGCGCCCCGGCTCGAACACCAGCTGCACGCCCCAGTCCTTGGTGACCCGCGCGACCATCGCTCCGTATTCGGCGGGGCTGGGGTAGGTCTCGCCCGCCTTGTAGGCCACGCCGAGGCCGCCGCCGAGATCGACGCGGCCGATCGTGTGGCCGTCGGCGCGCAGATCGGCGAGCAGCACGCCGATCTTCTCAAACGCCGCCTCGAGCGGGTCGAGCGTGGCAAGCTGGCTGCCGATGTGGATCGCGAGGCCATGCAGCGCGAGCCCATCGAGCGCGGCGAGTTCGCGGAAGACTTCGCGCGCCTGGTGCAGCGGCACGCCGAACTTGTTTTCCGCCTTGCCCGTGCTGATCTTCTCGTGCGTACCCGCATCGACATCGGGGTTGATCCGCAGGGCGGCGCGCGCCTGTTCGCCGCGCGCCGCCGCCAGCTGCGCCAGCTCCCTGCCTTCCTCGCGCGATTCGATGTTGAACTGCGCGATCCCGGTGTCGAGCCCCAGCTCCAGCTCGGCGCGGGTCTTGCCCACGCCCGAGAAGATGATCGTGTCGGGCGCCATCCCTGCGGCCAGCGCGCGGCGCAGTTCCCCGCCCGAGACCACGTCGGCGCCGAAGCCTTCGCCCTGCAGCACGCGCAGCACCGCGAGGTTCGGATTGGCCTTCACCGCGAAGACGGTGAGCGGGTTGTCGAGCGCGCTCAATGCGTCGCGAAACACCCTGGCATGGCGCTGCAGCGTCGTCTGCGAATAGACGTAGACCGGCGTGCCGACCGCCTCGGCAATCGCGGGCAGCGGAACCTGCTCGGCATGCAGGATGCCGTCGATAGTCGTGAAATGATCCATGGTTACTCGGGCGGCCTATTCCGGGGGGAGGTCGAACGGGTCGTCTTCGCGCTCTTCCGAACGCGTGCGCAGCTCTGCATCGCGTTCGGGCACCGCGATGACATCGGGTTCGAGGAGTTCTTCGGCGGTCGGGCGAACCTCGCTGCCATAGGCGGGCGGCGGCAGGCTCGCGCCCTCGGGCGGGGCGAGTTCGGCGCGCTGGCCGCACGCGGCGAGAGTCGCGGCGAGCGCGATGCAGGAGGCAAGGGGGAGGAAGCGTTTGCGCATCGGTGGCATCATCGGTTCGTTAGAGGCGCAGCGCGTCGCGCGCGGCCTTCACCTGCTCGCGTACCCGATCGGGCGCGGTCCCGCCATAGCTGCGGCGCGAGGCGACCGATCCCTCCAGCGTGAGGTGGCTCAGCGCTTGCGGAGTCACGCGCGGGTCGATCGCGGCGAGATCCTCCTCCGTCAGCTCGGCCAGCGCGCAACCCTTTGTGTCGGCGCGCGCCACGGCCGCGCCGGTGATGTGGTGCGCCTCGCGGAAGGGCACGCCCGCCTCGCGCACCAGCCAGTCGGCGAGGTCGGTCGCGGTGGCATGGCCGCTGCTCGCGAGCTCCAGCATGCGATCGGTGTTGAACGCGGCACCCGCGATCATCCCTTCCATGCTCGCCAGCGAGAGCACCAGCAGGCCGTGCGCCTCGAACACCGGCGGCTTGTCGTCCTGCATGTCCTTCGCATAGGCGAGCGGCAGGCCCTTCATCGTGATCGAAAGCGCGGTCGCCGCGCCGATGATCCGGCCCGCATGGCCGCGCACCAGTTCGGCCGCGTCGGGGTTCTTCTTCTGCGGCATGATCGAGCTGCCGGTGGAGAGGCTGTCCGGCAGGCGGATGAAGCCGAAGGGCTGGCTCGCCCAGATGATGATTTCCTCCGCCAGCCGCGAGAGGTGGATGCTCGCGATGCTGGCCGCGTGGAGGTAATCCATCGCGAAGTCGCGGTCGGACACCGTGTCGAGGCTGTTGGCGGTGGGGCGTGCGAAGCCCAGTGCCTTCGCGGTCGCCTCGCGGTCGAGGTCGAACCCGGTGCCCGCCAGCGCGGCGGCGCCCAGCGGGCATTCGTCGAGCCGCTCTTTCGCCGACGCGAACCGCATCCGGTCGCGCCGCAGCATTTCGTAATAGGCCATCAGGTGGTGGCCCAGCGTGACCGGCTGTGCGGCCTGCAGATGGGTGAAGCCGGGCATGATGTCGGCCGCGTGCTCGTCGGCACGCGTGACAAGCGCCGCCTGCACCGCGGCGAGCCCGGCGTCGATCTCGTCGATGGCCTCGCGGGTCCACAGCTTGAAATCGGTCGCAACCTGGTCGTTGCGGCTGCGCGCGGTGTGCAGGCGCCCCGCGACCGGGCCGACCAGCTCGGTCAGGCGCGATTCCACCGTCATGTGGATGTCTTCGAGGTCCCAGTCCTCGGGCACGCCGTCGCGCTCGTACTCGGCAGCGATCGCTTGCAGGCCATCGTCGATGGTCTGCGCATCCTCGGCGGAGAGGATGCCCTGCGCCGCCAGCATGCTCACATGCGCGCGGCTGCCCGCGATATCCTGCCGCCACAGCGCCTTGTCGAAGGGGATCGAGGCATTGATTTCGCGCATGATGGCACTAGGCCCGTCGGCGAAGCGGCCGCCCCACATCGCGTTGCCGCGCCCTGCGCTGGAGGTTCCCGTGTCTCGATCTGCCATTCTGCCTGCGCTCGCCGCCATTCTGATAGTGAGCGGGTGCGATAGGGAGCCGGACCCGGCCCCGCAAGAGAGCGAGCGCACCGGCACCGGAGAGGCCGCCGCCACGGGCGAAATCGACCGCAGCTTCGCGGGCGAGCTGATGCCCGCCGCCAATCTCGTGAACCCGGCGGACGAGGTGCTCAATCTCGGCGCGTTGCAGGGGCGCCCGGTGCTCGTGAACCTGTGGGCCACGTGGTGCGCGCCGTGCGTAAAGGAAATGCCGCTGCTCGACGAGCTGGCGGCGGATTACGGCGGCGCGCTGAACGTGGTGACCGTCAGCCAGGATATGGAGGGCCCGGCCAAGGTCGCTGCCTTCTTCGAGGAAAACGGGCTGGAAAACCTGCCGCAATGGATCGACCCGCAGCTGGCGCTGGGCGAAGCGATCGGCGCATCGACGCTGCCGACGACCGTGCTCTACGACCGGCAGGGGCAGGAGGTGTGGCGCGTCACCGGCGACTACGACTGGGCGAGCGAAGAGGCGCGCGCGGCGATCGAGGAAGTGGTGGAAACGCCGCAGGTGCCCTAGATCCCGACGGGGAAAGGCCTGCGGGGCAATGGTGGGCGATGACAGGCTCGAACTGCCGACATCTTCGGTGTAAACGAAGCGCTCTACCAACTGAGCTAATCGCCCCCGGCCCGTCATGGCGCGCCATGGCGGGAGGCGACGCTATCTAGCGTGCAAAGCTTCAAAATCAATTGCCACTTTCCAATTGCCAAATTCCAATTGAAAGCATGACCAGCCGCGCTAGGGCGGGCGACGATGGCAGACACCCGACCAGAACCGCGCATTCTCGTCCTTGCGACAGGCGGTACGATCGCCGGGCAGGCGGGGGATGCGACGCGTGCCGATTACCGCCCCGGCCAGATCGGGATCGCCGATTACCTCGCGCAGGCCGATGCACTGGGCATCGCCGCGCGCTATACCGGGCGGCAGATCGCCAATATCGGATCGGAAGATATCGACGAGTCGGTCTGGTCGCGGCTTCATTCCGAGATCGAGCGCGCGCTGAGCGACGATGGCGTCGACGCGATCGTGGTCACCCATGGCACCGACACGGCGGAGGAAACCGCCTTCCTGCTCGACCTGACGCTGCCCAGCACCAAGCCCGTCGTGCTGGTCGGCGCGATGCGGCCCGCCGATGCGGTCGGGTACGACGGGATGCGCAACTTCGCCAATGCCGTGCGCGTGGCGGGCGATCCCGACGCCGCCGGTCGCGGCGTGCTGGTGGTGATGGGCGACCGGGTCCATTCCGCGCTCGACGTGCGCAAGGCGCAGACCCGCGCGACCGAGGCATTTCGCGGCTTCCCGCGCGAATCGGTCGCCATCGTCACGCCCTCGCGCCTCGACTGGTTCGGCGCGCCGTGGCGTGTGGGCGACCCTGCGCGCCTCGCCCTTCTGCCGCTGCCCGACGTGCCGATCCTCGCGGTCTATGCGGGGATGAGCGCCACTGCGGCAGAGCGGCAGCTCGCAGGAGATCCGCCGGGCATCGTCGTGTCGGGGCTGGGCGAGGGCAACATGCCCGATCCCGTCCGGCAGGTGCTGCTGCGCCATGCCCGTCGCGGTGCGCTGGTCGTACGCGCCAGCCGCACCGACGAAGGGCTGGTCGACCGCGAGCCGGAGGACGACGCAAACGGCTTCATCGCCGCCCGCGCGCTCGGCGTGCCCAAGGCGCGCGTGCTGCTCGCGTTGTTGATCGCCAACGGGATCACCGATGCGGGCGAGGCGCAGCGCTTCTTCGACCAGCGTTAGGGCAGGGCGGGCGTAACGTTCGTCATCCCCGCGCAGGCGGGGATCCAGATAAGCTCTCGGATATCGCGGGCGTCATCTGGACCCCTGCCTGCGCAGGGGTGACGGGGTATTTCGATCAGCCCTGCGGCGTGACCAGATACTTCTCCCCGGTGCGCATCTTGGCGTATTGCGTCACCGCGTCCTTCTCCAGCATGCCTTCGAGCGTCACTTCTTCGGTGTAGCCGCTCCTGAAGGTGGTGGTGAGGTTGTCGAGCACGCGCTTGCGCATCCGCGTCACCGTTTCCATCCCGGCGTTCTGGAGGAACGGCGTCAGCAGCCAGCCGGTCAGCGTGAAGCCGAAGCCGTAGGACGGCGTGAGGATCGTGGGGCCGAGGTCGAGGCGGCCGTAGATGTGCATCTTCTTCGCCTGGTTCGAGCCATAGCGGCTGAACTCGGTCATCTTCGATACTGCGACCTGCTCCATCGCCTTGAAGCAGGAATCGACCATCTGCCCGCCGCCGATCGGATCGAAGCCGAAATAGGCATCGGTCGCGTCGATGCTCTCGCGCAGCTGCTTCATGAAGTCGTCGTCGGACGAGTTCACGATATGCTCTGCGCCCATTTCCTGCAGCAGGTGCACCTGCTCCTTGCGGCGCACGATATTGACCAGCGGCATCCCGTCTTCCTGGCAGATGCGGATCAGCATCTGGCCGAGGTTGGAGGCGGCGGCAGTGTGAAGGATCGCTTTCGCGCCTTCGGCCTTGGCGGTTTCGACGAAGCCGAGCGCGGTCATTGGATTGACGAAGGCCGACGCGCCGTCCTTCGACGAGATATCGCCCAGCGGCAGGCACATCGTGGCCTCGGCGATGGAATATTCGCTGAAGGCGGTGCCCGGCACGCAGGCCACCCGCTTGCCCATCAGTGCCTTCGCCATGTCCGAATCACCGGTCGCGATCACCTCGCCCGCGCCCTCGTTGCCGACCGGCAGGCGCTGGCCGTGGCGGCCCTTGGCGCCCGAGGCGAAGGGTTCGGGCATGTTGGCGACGATCTTGCCGGGCGAGTAATCCGCATTCTCGAGATCGGCCGGGCCGACCAGCAGCGCAAGGTCGCTCGGGTTGATGGGCGCGGCTTCCATCCTGACCAGCACCTGGTTGCCCTTGGGCTCGGGAAACTGGCTTTCGGCAACCTCGACGGTCAGCGTGCCGTCGGATTCGAGCGTGGTGAAGATCTGCTTGCCGGTGGTGGTCATGTTTCTTGCTCCTCTTCGGGGTCGGTTCTTTTCTTATCGGGACGTACGCGCGGCATCAGTTCGACCAGAATGATCATTCCCGCCCATACGGCCAGAGTCGGCTGCAACTTGGGTACGGAGGTCAGGTCGATCACCCCGTCGATCGCAATGGGGAATAGCGCGATGAGCGCGGCTGCCGTCACGCCGTAGAACAGTTTGTATTCGGTCTGGCCAAGGTACATGATCGTCACGACGATCGCCGCGCTCATGAACAACAGGACGGCAAAGTCATAGGCGGGCAATCCCTCTGCCCCGGCCAGCACGAAGCCCAGCACCGCGCCGAAGACGATATTGATGCCGTTGACGTTCGCGCGATATTCGCGCTCGGTCGTCCGCATGGTCAGCGGGATCTTGTACCAGTTTGCCATCAGTCCCCCCGTTGCTCGGCCTCCCGATCGGGATACACCGCTTCGACGAAGTAGAGCCCGTGCGCGGGTGCATTCAAGCCCAGTTCCTGCCGGTCCCGTGCCTCAAGAACCTGCGCGATCCGGTCTTCGTTCCAGCGACCCATGCCAACCAGTGCGAGGCAGCCGACCATCGAGCGCACCTGGTGGTGGAGGAAGCTGCGCGCGGCGACTTCGATCCGGATTTCATCGCCCTCGCGCGAGACATCGAGCCGGTCGAGCGTCTTTTCCGGACTTGCGGCCTGGCAATGGACCGAGCGGAAGGTGGTGAAGTCGTGGTGCCCGACGAGGCTTTGCGCCGCGCGATGCATCGCCTCGGCATCGCAATCGGGTGACAGCAGCCAGGCGCGGTCCTTCTCCAGCGTCAGCGGGGCGCGGCGGTTGAGGATGCGGTAGAGGTAGCGGCGCCCGATGCACGAAAAGCGCGCGTGCCAGTCCTCCGGCACCTCCTCGCACTTCGTCACGGCGATCGGGGCGGGGCGCAGGTGCGCGTTGATCGCCTCGCCCATGCGGAAGGGCGTCAGCCTGCTCTCGACATCGAAATGGCTGCGCATGGCGAGCGCGTGGACTCCGGTATCGGTCCGCCCCGCGCTGTGCAGCGTGACCTGCGCGCCGGTGACGCCGTGAACGGCCTCCTCGACCGCCTGCTGCACACTCGGCCCGTCCTTCTGCCGCTGGAGGCCGAAAAAGGGCGTGCCGTCGAATTCGAGCGTAAGGGCGTAGCGGGGCACTTGCCTAACCTACCGTCATCCCCGCGCAGGCGGGGATCCAGATAAGGGTGCGATAAGGCGATAGGTCAGCTGGGCCCCTGCCTTCGCAGGGGCGACGCGAATGGTTGAGGATCACGAAAGCACCGCTCCTTGCGCAATCGCACGCCCGCGCTGGAAATCTGCGGTATCCATCGCCGGCTTGCCCGCGCGCTGGACCCGGGTGAGGCGCACCGCGCCGTTGGCGCAGGCGACGGTCAGCGCCTCGTCGAGCACGGTGCCCGGCGCACCGGAGCCATCGGCCAGTTCCGCCGCCAAGACCTTCACCCGCTCGCCCTCGTGCTCGAAAAACGCACCCGGCCACGGGGTAAACGCGCGCACCTGCCGTTCGACCTGCGCGGCATCCTGCGACCAGTCGATCCGTGCTTCGGCCTTGTCGATCTTGGGCGCATGGGTGGCGTCCGCATCGTCCTGTTCGACCGGGATATGGATCGCGAGGTCGCGCAGCGTGCCGACCATCAGCTGCGCGCCTTTCTGCGCCAGTTCATCGGTGAGCTCGCCCGCAGTCTTGCCTGCGATCGGCGTGCGCACCGTGGCGAGCATCGGCCCGGTATCGAGCCCGGCCTCCATCTGCATGATGGTGACGCCGGTGCCGCTGTCGCCCGCCAGAATCGCCCGCTGGATCGGCGCAGCACCGCGCCAGCGGGGCAGTATGCTGGCGTGGACGTTGAGGCACCCGTGCTTCGGCGCGTCTAGCACGGCTTGCGGCAGGATCAGCCCATAGGCCGCGACCACGCCGACATCCGCCTCGAGCGCGGCGAACGCGTCCTTCTCTTCCTGCGGTTTCAGCGAGGCAGGATGGCGCACCTCGATCCCCAGCCGCTCCGCCGCCGCGTGGACGGGCGTGGGCTGCAGCTTCTTGCCGCGCCCGGCCTTGCGCGGCGGCTGGGTATAGACGCAGACCACCTCATGCGCGGCATGAACCAGCGCCTCCAGCGTCGGCACCGCGAAATCGGGCGTTCCCATGAAGACGATGCGCATAAGCTGTGCGGCGACCTTTGCTGTGGAGGGGTGCTCGCCCTATCTGTCACCCAATGGCATCGCAAGAGATCGAGACACTGGCTTCCGCGCTCGCTCGGCTCCCCGGGCTGGGCCCGCGTTCGGCGCGGCGTGCGGTGCTGCATCTCGTCAAGAAGCGCGAAACCGCGCTGCCCGCGCTGCTCGACGCGCTGCTCGCGGTGCAGGACACGCTGGAGGAGTGCCGCATCTGCGGCAATGTCGACACGCGCGACCCCTGCAGCATCTGCTCCGACCCGAAGCGCGACGCGAAGTCGATCTGCGTGGTCGAGGATGTGGCGGACCTGTGGGCGCTCGACCGGGCGAAACTGTTTTCGGGCACCTTCCACGTGCTCGGCGGGCGGCTCTCCGCACTGGATGGCGTGCGGCCCGAGGACCTTGCGATCGACAGCCTGCTGGCGCGTGTGGAGGAAGGCGTGGACGAGGTGGTGCTGGCGATGAACGCCACGCTCGAAGGGCAGACCACCGCGCATTATCTGGCGGAGCGGCTGGAGGATTTCCCCGTCCGCATCACCCAGCTGGCGCATGGCCTGCCGGTGGGCGGAGAGCTCGACTACCTCGACGAGGGCACGCTGGCGCAGGCCTTGCGTGCGCGCAGGCCGATGGGCTGAACCGGTGCGAGGCCGAACCGATCCGGAGAGCCGGGCGATGGACGGCAGCATCGTCCATATCGTCCACGGCTACATGGCCGGACCGGGGGACCACTGGTTCGGCTGGCTGAAGGGCCAGGTCGAACGCGCGGGCGGATCGGCGCGGATCCTCGCCATGCCCGATTCCGAAAATCCCGACCCCGCGGCCTGGGACCGCACGCTGGTCGACGAGATCGGGACCCCGGACCAGAACACCTTCATCGTCGCGCATAGCCTGGGGACCGTGGCGAGCATGCGCTATCTCCAGGCGCGGCCCGAGGCGCGCGTCGGCGGACTGATCCTCGTCTCCGCCTTCGATAGCCGGCTTGCCAATATTCCCGAGCTGGACGGCTTCATGGACTGGAAGCCGATCGCGCACGATACGATCCGTCGCGTGGCCACCAATCGCGCGGTCGTTACCGCGACCAACGACGAGGTCGTTGCTCCGCACCTGTCGATTGCGCTGGCCGGGGCGCTGGAGGCGGACCTGATCGCAATGGATCGCGGCGGGCATTTCCTCGGCTCGGAAGGCCACGACACCTTCCCGCAAGTCTGGCAAAAACTGACCGAGCAGGCAGCGGCGCGTTGAACTGATTGCAATTGCAGCTTATCTGGCGTGCATGGCTATCCGCGAAATCCTCGAAGTGCCGGACCCCCGGCTGAAAACCGTCTCCCAACCCGTCCAGGAGGGCGAGTTCGACGACGATCTGCGCACCCTCGTCGACGACATGTTCGAGACGATGTACGCCGCCAACGGTATCGGCCTCGCGGCGATCCAGGTGGGCGTGCCCAAGCGCATCCTCGTGATCGACCTGCAGCCCGAAGACCCCGATGCGGAGCCGATCGAGTGCGATCATGACGGGCACGCGCACACGCACCCCGCGACGAAGAAAGAGCCGCGAGTGTTCATCAATCCCGAGATTCTCGACCCGAACGAGGAGCTGGCGACCTATCAGGAAGGCTGCCTCTCGGTCCCCGAGATCTATGCCGACGTCGACCGTCCCGCGAGCTGCACGGTGCGGTGGAAGGATCTCGACGGGAACGAGCATACCGAGGCGATGGAGGGCCTGCTCGCCACCTGCATCCAGCACGAGATGGACCACCTCGAGGGGATTCTGTTCATCGACCACCTCAGCCGCCTCAAGCGCAATATGGCGCTCAAGAAGCTGAAAAAGCTGCGGGTCGCGGCGTGAATCGGGTGTTGCGAGCGGTCGTGGCCGGACTGCTCTACGCTGCCTTGATGACGGCCTGGAACATCTGGGAGTATGACCGCTCACTCGGTTCCTACCTTTTAGGATTCGTCCTGTACGCCGTTTTCTTCGGCGTGTTCTGGGGCGGGTTCATGTGGTTGATCGAACGCCGCTCCGACAAGCGCGACAGCGCCTGAGAAAGCTGCGGGTTGCGGCTTAAACACCACCCGTATCTTCATCGTCGCCCCGGCCTACGAGCCGGGGCAGGGCTTCCTTTTATGCACCAGCCATGAGGTGGCCTTGCCCCGGATCCCCTGCCTTCGCAGGGGCAGGCAAGTCCGGGGCGACGAGTATTTGATTGGGCAGGGCTCAGGCCGCTTCGACCATGCCCTGAAGCGCCTTCACGCAGTCTTCCATGCATTCGCGGCACATCTTTTCGCAGCGCTTGCAATGCGGGTTGTCGTGCTTCGCGCATTCTTCCGCGCAGACCTTGCACGCGAGGATGCAGGCTTCGAGCAGCGACTTGATCACCGCCGTGTTGCCATGCGTGCGCCGCGCGGCGACGGTGCTGACCGTCTGGCAGATATCCGCGCAGTCCGAGCATTTGCGGATGCAGGCGCTCATGTCGCCCTCTTCGGAATTGCAGGCATCGGCGCAGGAATTGCAGATCGCCGCGCAATACATCGCGTGCTTGATCGCTTCGCCCAGCTGGTCGTTGTAATCGGCACCCACCTGCGGGTGCTCCTTGATCATTTCCTTGATCGACATCGGCATTCTCCTTCTCTGGTAAGGGAGCGGAACGGGCGGGGGATAGTTCCCGTGGCGGCTTGGCGCGCTCGCGCGTTCCAGCTATGTTCCCGCCCATGGAACTTGCGATTCTGGGTGTCGTGGCGCTGCTGATCGGGCTGGGCGTCGGGTGGTTCATCGGCGGAAGACCGGTGGCGGAGCTGAAATCTCGCCTGACCGAGAGCGAGCGCGAGGCTAAGGAGACCGACGCGAAATACCTGCGCGCCTATGCCGAGCTTGAGGCTGCGCGCGAGAAGGGCGCGCGGGTCGATGCGCTGGACGCCGAGCTGAAGGAAACCCGCGCGCGGCACGAGACCGCGCTGGAGGAATTGCGGCGGTCCAATGGTGCGCTCTCCTCCGAACTCGCGACGCTGAAGGAAAAGACCGCCAATTTCGACGAGCAGAAGCGCCTGCTGGTCGAAGCGCGCGAGGAATTGCTCAAGGAATTCCGGAACACCGGCTCCGCCGTGCTGAGCAAGGCGCAGGAGGCCTTTCTGGAGCGCGCGAGCGAACGGTTCGGCCATTCGGAGAAATCCTCCGAGGAAAAGATCCGCGCGCTGCTCGCGCCCGTGGGCGACCGACTCAAGAAGTACGAGGATCAGGTCGCCGCGCTGGAGGAAAAGCGCACCAATGCCTTCTCCTCGCTCGCCTCGCAGATCGAGCAGATGCGGCTGGGGCAGGAAGAGGTCCGGCGCGAGGCGCAGCGGCTGGGCAATTCGCTCACCAACGCGCCCAAGGCCCGCGGCCGCTGGGGCGAGCGGGCGTTGCAGAACGTGCTCGAACAGTGCGGCCTAGCCGAGCACACCGATTTCCACCTCGAACATTCGCTGGAGACCGAGGAAGGCCGGCTGCGGCCCGATGCGATCGTCAACGTGCCCGGCTCCAAGAAGCTGGTGATCGACGCCAAGGTCTCATTGAATGCCTACCAGGCCGCGTTCGAGGCGGAGGACGAGGGGGAGCGCAAGCGGCATCTCGACCTCCACGCCAAGTCGATGCGCGGCCATGTCCAGACGCTGGGCTCGAAGAGCTACCAGAGCCAGTTCGACGACGCGCCGGACTATGTCGTGATGTTCGTGCCGGGCGAGCACTTCGTTGCCGCGGCATTGGACTCCGATCCCGAGCTGTGGGACTTTGCCTTCCGCAACAAGGTGTTGCTGGCAACTCCTACCAACCTCGTGGCGATCGCGCGGACCGTAGCGCAGGTCTGGCGGCAGGACACGATCGCCAAGGAAGCGATGGAGATCGGCAAGGCCGGCGGCGAGCTTTACGACCGTCTCGCCATCGCAGCCGAGCACATGAAACGCGTTGGCGGCGGGCTCGAAAGCGCGGTCAAGAACTACAACAAGTTCGTCGGTAGCTTCGAGCGCAACGTGCTGTCCGCCGGGCGGCGCCTGTCCGAAAAGGGCATCGAGATCGGCAAGCGCGAGATCGAGGAAATCCCGCAGATCGCGGAAACGCCGACCTACACGGCCGAGGATGCCGCCGCGATCGAGGACCGCACCGAGGCCGAACGCGACGCGGCGGAGTAGAACCAGCTTATCCAAAGATCGTCACCCCGGACTTGCCTGCCCCTGCGAAGGCAGGGGATCCGGGGTAGTGCCGCTTCCGGCGCCGGGCCAGAAGAAGCCCGATCCCGGGTCAGGCCCGGGATGACAGTTTGGAAAAGCGCGTGCCATAGCCTGCGATGACGCGGCCGGAATGGAGGCGTTGCGGGCGGCCCCGTCACCCCTGCAACTGCGGACTTGCCTGCCCCTGCGAAGGCAGGGGGATCCGGGGTGGTGCTGCTTTTGGAGCATCGCCGGAGGAAGCCCGAACCAGGTTCGGAGGCTGGGGAGCGGTGGGCTTTTGCGCTTCCCGCTATGAGGTTCGAAGAACCACGACCGCGCGATTTTCCTACATGCGAGCGGGGCGCTAAATGTCGGTTCGTTCTTTCCTCTTGTCGAAAAAATCCGCTTAAAAAGGCGAATGTGTCACCCCTGGAGTACTCCGCTTTGCTTGAATACCTGATTTGGCAAGATATTCCTCGACGCCCAGCAGGGTGACACATGGGTGACACGTGTCACCCTGTAATCCGTGCCGGGCACCGAAGACCCCGAGAAAATCGCCATTCGCCTTCCCTTTCTGTAATAATTATGTCATAATACCTTCATGGATATGTCACACCTCAAGACCAGCCACACGGTTTCCGCATTCGACGACGAAATCGTCGATATTGCCGTCGCCATCAACACGATGTGCGATGCCGCCACGCGTGCGCTGGACGCGTCGATCGATGCGCTCGTCCATGGGGACGAGGAAGACGCGCAGCGTCTGATTCAAGCCGATCTCCACCTCGACGAGCTCGAAAGCGATCTCGAGAAGAAGGTCATGCGCAGCATCGCGCTGCGGGCACCCGTCGCCGACGACCTGCGCTATCTCGTCATGGCGATCCGGATCGGGGCGATGCTCGAACGCTCGGGCGACCATGCCAAGAACATGGCCAAGCGCGTCGGCATGGTCGACCTGACCAATGCCGCGCCGCTGATGCACAAGCTGCGCGAGATGACGCGCCTCGGCACCTCGATGCTCGGCCAGTCGGTCGATTGCTTCAACCGCAGCGAGGCGAGCCTCGCGACGGTGGTGCGCGATCGCGATGCGCAGCTGAACCGGCATTTCGACGAATTTACCGAGATGGTCTCGGCCGCGATGCGCGATGATCCGGGCTTCGTCGACACCGGCGTGCAACTGCTCTTCATTTCGAAGCAGCTCGAGCGGGTCGGCGATTATGCCAAGAACATCGCGGGCAGCGCGCACTACATCATCACCGGCGAACACCTCTGAGACCCGCCGGTCGCGAGGTGGGCGGCGGTCAGTCGAGCGTCGCCAGCACTTCGTAGGCGAGCACGGCGGCGGCGACCGCGGCGTTGAGGCTGTCGGCGCGCCCGCGCATCGGCATGGTCACGCGCAGGTCGCAGGCGGCTTCGTAGTCTTCGGGCAGGCCCTGCGATTCGTTGCCGACCAGCACGAAGCACGGGGCCGCGTAAGGCGCCCCGCGATAGGGCACGGCGTCGCGCAGGCTCGCGGCGACCAGCTGGCTCGGTGCCGATCCGTCGGCCCCGCGCAGCCACGGCAGGAACTCCTCCCACCGCGCCCGCGCGATCCGCTGCGTGAAGATCGCGCCCATGCTGGCCCGCACCGCCTCCACTCCGAAGGGGTCGGCGCAATCGTCGATCAGGATCAGGCCGCCGGCGCCCACCGCATCGCCGGTGCGCAGCATCGTGCCCAGATTGCCCGGGTCTCTCAGGGCTTGGGCCACCAGCCAGATCGGCGCGGTCGAGCGGTCGAGCCGCTCCAGCCGCGTGTCCCACTCGGCGAAGGCACCCGCGACCGCCTGCGGATTGTCCTTGCCGGTGATCTTGGAGAGGATGTCGGGCGTGGTCTCGATAATCTCGCCGCCCGCATCGTCCACCGCCGTCACGAGCAGGTCGAGCAGCGGATGCGGCGCGCGCTTATCCGCCATCACCAGCGTTTCGGGCAGGCGCCCGCATTCGCGCGCATCGGTCAGCAGCCGCAGCCCTTCGGCGAGGAAGCGCCGCTCGCGCTGGCGATGCTTCTTGTCGCGCAGCTGGCGCAGCGCCTTGATCGTCGGATTGGAAAAGCTGGTGATGTGGCGATGGGGCATGGAACGCTCGGCGGGCGGGGGAGGCTATTCCTCGCCGAACCCGTTTTCGATGAGGGTCGAAATCTCGTCCATCGCGGCAGGCGCATCCTCGCCTTTGACGATCAGGGTGATCTCATCGCCGCGCGCCGCGCCCAGCATCATCAGGTCGAGGATCGAGCGGCCGTCGACCTCGCGCTCTCCCTTGGCGACGCGGATCCTCGTGGCGTCGGACCAGCGGCTCGCGACCTCGACCAGCTTCGCGCTCGCCCGGGCGTGCAGGCCGCGCTCGTTCACGATGGTGATGGCCTTGCGCGTATCGCTCATTCCCCGCTGCCTTTCAGCTCTTCGCTGGGCCGCGCGAGGAATTCCGATGCGATGGTGATGTAGTTGCGCCCTGCATCGCGCGCGGCGCGCACCGCATCGGCCACCGCCATGTCCTGCCGCGCACGGGCGAGACGAATCAGCATCGGCAGGTTGATCCCGGCAATCACCTCGACCTTGCCTTCCTCGAGCAGCGAGATCGCCAGATTGGACGGCGTTCCGCCGAACAGGTCGGTCAGGATGATCACACCCTCGCCGTGATCGACCTCGGCAATCCGCGCGCTGATCTCGTCGCGGCGCGCCTGCGCATCGTCCTGGGGGCCGATGCACACGGACGCGATCGCATCCTGCGGGCCGACCACGTGTTCCATTGCGGATATGAACTCACGGGCGAGCTGCCCATGGGTCACCAGAATGAGACCTATCATGGCCGCACTGTCTAGAAGCAGATACGCCCAGCACAAGGGGGGACGTAGTAAACGCGTGGGCAACCGCAGCGACCGCGCGACAGGCGGTCAGGCGGTCAGGCGCTTTGCAGCTCCACCATGTCGGTCGCGCGGCTGGCGAGGTTGCGGTGCATGACGGTCGGCACGAAGCCCTCGTCGCGCAGCGCCCGGGCCATACGCTCCGCACTATAGACCGAACGGTGGCGTCCGCCGGTGCAGCCGAAGGCGATGTGGACGTAGCTTTTGCCCTGTGCGCGGTAGCGCGGCAGCAGGTCGAGCACGAGGTCGCGGATGCGGCCGAAGTTTTCCTCGAACCCGTCGGCGGCGGCGAGATAGTCGGCCACGTCCTCGTCGAGGCCGGTCTGCTCGCGCAGCCCCTCCTGCCAGTGCGGGTTGTCGAGGAAGCGCATGTCGAAGACCAGGTCCGCCAGCGGTGGCATGCCCCGCGCGAAGCCGAAGCTGCTGACCGTGATCGCCAGCACGCCGCCCTGCTGCGTCTCGAAGTTCTGGCGGACGAACTGCTGCAGCTCGTTGGTGGCGAGTTCGCTGGTATCGATGAGCATGTCCGCCCAGCGCCTGAGCGGATCGAGCAGGTCGCGCTCCGCCCGGATACCGTCGATCGCGGTGCGTCCGCGCGCCATCGGGTGGCGCCGCCGGGTCTCGTTGTAGCGGCGTTCGAGCTCGGTATTGTGGCAGTCGATGAACATCGTTGACAGGTCGATATCGTCGCTCTCGCCCAGGCTCTTCACGATGGCGATGACCTCGGCCGGCACGAAGCCGCGGGTGCGCGAATCGAACCCGATGGCGAGCGGGGCGCGTGCCTCGTCCGCGAGGACTTCGCGCACCAGCGGGCGCAGCAGGCGGATGGGGAAGTTGTCGACCGATTCCCAGCCGAGGTCCTCCAGCACGCGCAGCGCGGTCGTCTTGCCCGCGCCGGACATGCCGGTGACCAGCATCAGCTTTTGCGGTTCGGTCATAGCTGCAGGCTCCGTTTGCGCATGCGCATCGCGGCGCAATTCTTGGTTATCATATAGAAGATGATCGCTTCGATACGGTCTGAAGTGCCGTCAAGCGACACTCGTCTCGTCTTCCACGATGGCAGGCAGGGCGAGCACCATGCACGCACCGCGCGCACCGTCGGGCCGATCCTGCGCACTCAGCGTACCGCCATGCGCCTCGGCAATGGTGCGCGCGATGGCGAGGCCGAGACCGGAGTGGTTGCCGAAGCTTTCCTCCTCCGGCCGGTCGGAATGGAAGCGTTCGAACACCTTGGTCCGCGCCTCGGGCGGGATGCCGGGTCCCTCGTCCATCACCATCAGGATCAATGCGTCGCGATCGCGCTCGATCACGACATCGATAACCCCGCCTTCGGACGAGAACGACGCGGCATTGTCGAGCAGGTTGTCGACCACCCGTTCGAGCCGTTCGGGAACGCCCATCACGCGTGCCTCGCCCCCCGTATGCGCGAAAACGATCTCGCAGCCTGCATCGAGGCCGCGATTGCCGCGCCGCTCGATAATGTTTCCGACGAGCGCGGTCAGGTCGACGCGCGCGAAGGTGGCGCGCGACAATTCGGCGTCGATCCGGCTGGCATCGGAAATCTCGGTCACCAGCCGGTCGATCCGCCGCACATCGTGCCGCGCGATTTCGAGCAGCTGCGCGCGCAGCTCCGGATCGTCCACCGAGCCGAGCGATTCGGTCGCGCTGCGCAGGGATGCGAGCGGGTTCTTGATTTCATGGGCAACATCCGCCGCGAAATGTTCGACCGCGTCGATCCGGTGGCGCAGCGCATCGGTCATGTCGGCGATCGCGCGTGCGAGCATCCCGATCTCGTCGCGCCGGTCGGGCAGGCGGGGCACCTGCACCTCGCGCTCGCGCCCCAGCCGCACGCGCTGGGCGGCCTTGGACAGGGTCTGCAGGGGCGTGACGATGGTCCGGGCGAGGAAAAGTGACAGCAGGATCGATGCGACCAGCGCGAAGAACACGCCCGTGCCCAGCGTCGAGCGTGCGTTGCGCACCGATTCGGTAATGTCGATCGCATTGCGCGTCGTCAGCAGGGTGGCGCCCTGCAGGCCGACCGGAGCGGCTGCGGTGATGACGGGCGTGCGATCCGCCGCCTGGCGCAGCTCGATCTGCGATATGCCGAGCTCGCGGGCGCGCTGCAGCTCGGGCCAGGCGTCGGCTTCGTTCGATTCGGGTTCGATATAACGCGGCACGGGCTGGGCGCTGACCATCGTATCGACGATCTGGTCGAGGAAGCGCGCGAAGCGCAGGCCGAAAGGGTCGTCGCTCGGGTCGTCCAGCGTGAAGGTCGGCTCTCCCAGTTCGAAACTGTCGGCCATCAGCTGCCCTTCGGGATCGAACAGCCGCAGGCGCATGTCCTGCTCCTTCGCGATCTGGAGCAGCAGCGCATCCTGCCGCTCGCGAGTGGCGCCCGCCAGCGCCTCGGCGGTGATCTGCGCCTCGATCCGCGCGAGCTTGTAGCGTTCGTCGAGAAGCTGCGCGCGGTAGGAATCGAGATAGACGATCCCGCCGCCCAGCAGCGCCAGCGGCAGGATGTTGACCGCCAGGATACGCGCGGTGAGCGAAAGGCGCGACAGGCCGCCCACCCGTTCCAGCGGGCGCGCGATGCGCCGCACGCCGCCGCCCGGTTCAGCCACGTTCAGCCATCGCTGAAGCTGTAGCCTGCGCCGTAGAGCGTCTCGATCGCGCCGAAGGTCTGATCGACCGCGCGGAACTTGCGGCGCATGCGCTTGATGTGGCTGTCGACCGTGCGATCGTCGACGAAGACGTCGTCGGGATAGGCCGCGTCCATCAGCTGGTTGCGGCTCTTGATCACACCGGGGCGGTGCGCCAGCGCCTCCAGCAACAGGAACTCGGTCACCGTGAGCGAGACGGGCTTGCCATCCCAGGTCACCTGGTGGCGGGCGGGGTCCATGGTGAGGCGTCCGCGACTGAAACTGGCGCGCGACTGGCCCTCTTCGCCCGCGGCCGCCTCACCCTCGGGCGTGCCGTCGTCGAGCCCGCTGCGGCGCAGGATCGCGCGGATCCGTGCGACCAGCAGCCGCAGCGAGAAGGGCTTGGAGATATAATCGTCCGCGCCCATTTCGAAGCCCGCTTCCTCGTCGCGCTCGTCGTCCTTGCTGGTGAGGAAGATGACCGGCAGCGGCGATCGCTCGCGCAGCTTGGCGAGCAATTCCATCCCGTCCATGCGCGGCATCTTGATATCGA
Organism: Alteriqipengyuania lutimaris; assembly: GCF_003363135.1. Taxonomy (NCBI): domain Bacteria; kingdom Pseudomonadati; phylum Pseudomonadota; class Alphaproteobacteria; order Sphingomonadales; family Erythrobacteraceae; genus Alteriqipengyuania; species Alteriqipengyuania lutimaris. The sequence goes on from NZ_QRBB01000001.1 coordinate 1,798,645, forward strand.
ACACGGCAAGGTCGGGCGGGTTCTCGGTCAGCGCGCGCAGGGCGGTCTCGCCGTCGGAATAGACGCGGGTTTCGAACCCTTCGGCCTGCAGCGCGATCGAGACCGTGGTGAGGATGTTGCGATCGTCGTCGACCAGCGCGACCACGCGCCGGTCCTTGCGGCGCAAAGGGGATACGGGGTCGGCGTTGTCGTGTGTCTGTTCCATGGCTTTGCTGTCGTACCCGCTTCCTATGCCGTCCGGATTAGCGCCTGTGGCCCCATCCTACAACGCACGCGAGGCGATGGTGCACGGATTGCTCTATGCCCGGTTGCATGGATTTGACGGGGGGCACGACCGAGATTATGCGCAAGCCAGCGACCCCGAGCATTCTTATTGGAAGAGCGCCGCGTCGGCGATCGGCATTGCCTGCCGATGCCGGGATTACGTTTCAATTCAGGAGATTGGCCCCCGTGTCCGCATCACTGTCCCACAGCCTTGCCGACCAGGGCATCGAGACCAACGCCACGATCCACGCCAATCTGGATTCCGCGCAGCTGACCGAGCATGCGCTGGCGAATAACGAAGGCCGCAAGGCCAAGCACGGGCCGCTGGTGGTCGAGACGGGCAAGCACACCGGCCGCAGCGCGAAGGACAAGTTCATCGTGCGCGACACCGAGACCGAGAACACGGTCTGGTGGGACAACAACGCGTCGATGACGCCCGATCACTTCGCCGCGCTCAAGGAAGATTTCCTCGCTGCGGTGGGCGAGAAGGACACGCTTTACGTCGCCGACCTGTTCGGCGGTTCGCAGCCCGAATATCGCGTGAAGGTACGCGTGATCAACGAACTGGCGTGGCACAACCAGTTCATCCGCACGATGCTGGTGCGGCCGAGCGCGGACGAGCTCGAGAGCTTCGTACCCGAATACACGATCATCGACCTGCCCAGCTTCAGGGCCGATCCGGAGCGGCACGGTACGCGCAGCGAGACGGTGGTCGCGGTGAACCTGTCCGAAAAGCTGATCCTGATCGGCGGCACCCAATATGCCGGCGAGATGAAGAAGAGCGTGTTCGGCGTGCTCAACTATCTCCTGCCGCCGCAGGGCGTGATGCCGATGCACTGTTCGGCCAATATCGGTCCGGACGGCAAGACGGCGGTTTTCTTCGGCCTCTCGGGCACCGGCAAGACGACGCTGTCCGCCGATGCCAGCCGCACGCTGATCGGCGATGACGAGCATGGCTGGTCGGACGATGCAGTCTTCAACTTCGAAGGCGGCTGCTACGCCAAGATGATCCGCCTCGACCCCAAGGCCGAGCCGGAGATTTTCGCAACCACGCAGATGGAGGGCACCGTCCTCGAGAACGTGGTGATGGACGAAAACGGCGAGATCGACCTCGACGACAACTCCCTCGCGGAAAACACGCGCGGCGCCTATCCGCTCAGCTCGATCCCCAATACCAGCGAGAAGAACCTCGGCCCGGTGCCGAGCAACGTCGTGATGCTGACCGCCGATGCCTTCGGCGTGCTGCCCCCGATCTCGCGCCTCACGCCCAACCAGGCGATGTACCACTTCCTGTCGGGCTACACCGCCAAGGTGGCGGGCACCGAAATCGGCGTGACCGAGCCCGAGGCGACCTTTTCCACTTGCTTCGGCGCGCCCTTCATGCCGCGCCACCCGAGCGTTTACGGCAACCTGCTGAAAGAGCGGATCGCCAAGGGCGAAGTGCAGTGCTGGCTGCTCAACACCGGCTGGACCGGCGGCAAATACGGCACCGGCCATCGCATGCCGATCAAGGCGACGCGCGCGCTGCTCAATGCCGCGCTCGAAGGCAAGCTGGACGACGTCGAGTATCGCAAGGACCCCAATTTCGGCTTCGACGTGCCGGTGAGCGTGCCTGCGCTGGCCGAAAAGGGCATCGAGCAGACGATCCTGGATCCGCGTTCGACCTGGAGCGACAAAGACGCCTACGACGCGACCGCGCACAAGCTGGTTCAGCTTTTTGTGGACAATTTCAAACCCTTCGCCGATCATGTCGACCAGGGCGTGCGCGATGCCGCGCCGCAGCCTGCCACGCAGGCGGCCTAGCGCCTACCCACCGGTTTCCGAGCTGGAGAGGAGGGGCCCCGCACGGTGAAAGCCGGAGCGGGGCCTCATAAACCCTTTCGGGCCGGTCGACCCTTGTAATGCAACCCGAACCCTAGCTCTCGTCGTCGGGCAGATCTTCGATTTCGAGCTGATCGGCCTGCGCGTCGTAGACAGGGTACCAGGGCGTGCCTTCGGGGATATCGGCCAGCTCTTCGCGATAGCGCGCGGCAGTCTCCGCGAAGCTGCCGCCATGCGGGTTGGTAGCAACCGGCGCCAGCGTCTTCCGGGCCAAGGCGATCTTGCCCTCGTTCGCCTGCATCAGCCCCACGTTCATCGCCAGACTGTGGTCGAAGGGTGCCAGTTGGGACGCCCGCTCGAGCGCGTGGCGTGCGGTTTCGCTGGGCTCGAGGCCGCGTTCCACGAAGCTGCGATAGTAGTAGATCAGCGGCATCGGATGGTCGTTCTCGCGCTGGTTGAGCGCGGAGAACGGCGCCATGGCCGCCGCGTACGCAGCCTCGCGGTCCTGGGCATCGCCAGCCTTGCGAAACAGTGCGAAGCCTTTCTGGACATAGGCGTTGCGACGATCGGGATCGATCGCGATCGCGCGGTCGGCCGCCGCGATGGCGGCATCGTCGTTGCCGGCATCGTATTCCGCCTCGGCCAAGGCGGTGAGCACGCCCGGGTCGTCGGGATACTCCGCCGCAACCTCGCGTGCATCGATCACCAGTTCGGCGGCCTGTTCCGCGTTGACGCCGCGCTGCGATTGCATGCGCACTTCGATCGCGGCGGCCTCGCCCTCGGGCAGTCGGCGAAGTACGATATCGCCTATATCCAGCCGATCGCTTGGGACGGGGACATAATTCATTCTGCTCGACCTGAGATAATCGTCGAGATCGTCGTCGAGCTCGTTCAGGTCGCCGAATGCCGCGCGCGCGGCCTCGATCGACGGCATGCCTTGAAGCAGCATCCGTCCGTAGGCGCTCACTTGGCCTCGCCGTTCGCCGGACAAGGTAAGGTAGTGATAGAGCAGCCAGCTACGCCCGTAGAACGCGTCGTAGCGCCTGCTCCGGTTGCGCTCGTACAGGTCCGGATCGAGAAGCTCGTCGGCAGAGACGTCCACCGCATTGGTGAGTTCGTAGCCGCGATGGTACGCGGGCCGCCCGACCGAGACGCTGCCGTCTCGATCGAAACTGGCCGATGCGAAAAACTCCGCCGCGCCCTCGTTCATCCAGCGTGGCAGGCCGTAGGCGGTCGACGACATCAGGAAATGGTGCGCGTATTCGTGGAGCAGAGTGGTCATCGATTCGCTCAGCTCACCGCCCTTCGAATAGCCGATGTCCTCCACGAAGGCGCGCGACGCGCCCGCGCGCGGAACGTAGAAGCCGCGAATCCAGCGGCTGTCGCTGCCCACGAGATCGCGAATGTCCCTCTGATTTCCCGCGACGAAGATGACCACGCGGTTCGACGGGCTCGGCTTGCCGACCTCGCGGCCCGTCACGAACTCCATCGCCGCGTGATACCGTTCGAGCTGGTCGGCGAATCGGCGCACGTCCCTCTCGCTGTCGTCGGCATAGATCACGAAATGGTCGGTCGAAGCCTCCCACCAGTCGGCCTGCGCCGGGCTGGCAAGCGTGAAGACCGCCAACGCGGCGATGAACCTTGATACAAACGACATTCGAGCCCCCCGATTCGGTCGTCATTCCCGAAGGTTATGGCGGCAGGCACGCCCGAATGCCACCCTGTTCGGCAGGCGGCGGGCGCAATCCCCCCGTCCGCGTATTGCCGGATGAGCGGTGCCGCCTGTAGGATGCGAGTGGTGGCGCGGTGTCGGCTCGCATGGGCCCTTCAGGAGAATGTCATGTGCGAAGGCGTTTGAGGGGCGGCATGATCGCGCGCATGATCCTCCAGCCCATCTTCGCAGCCGCCGTCGCGCTGGCGCCCGCCCTTGCGGTGGCGCAGCAGCCTCCGCAGGACGTTGCAGCTCCGGCGCAGGATGCCGCCCCGGTCATATACGAGGTCGAAGTGGTCGCGCGCTATCCGCACGATCCGCAAGCCTTCACGCAGGGCCTGCTCTGGCACGACGGCCATCTCTACGAGAGCACGGGGCAGCTCGGGCAGTCGCAGATCCGGCGGGTGGACCTCGCCACCGGAGAAGTTCTTGCGGGGCGCGACATACCGGCGGAGCAGTTCGGCGAAGGGCTGGCGCTGTGGGGTGACGAACTGGTCAGCCTCACCTGGAAGGACCGGGTGATCCACCGCTGGACGCTCGACGGTCTCGAGCCAGTGCGCAGCGACCCGTTCCCCTACGAGGGCTGGGGGCTGGCGGTGCTGGGCGACGCGCTGGTGGCATCCGACGGCAGCGATGTGCTGCGCCTTCTCGACCCCCAGACCTACGCGCTGCGGCGCGAGATCGGCGTGACGATCGATGGCCGCCCGGTGCCGCGGATCAACGAGCTCGAAGTGGCCGACGGGCTGATCTGGGCCAACCAGTGGTACAGCCAGGTGATCGTCGCGATCGACCCGGCGGACGGCGCGATCCGCAAGATCGTGGACCTCGGCCCGCTGGTGGACGAAGTTGCCGCGCCCGATCCCGGCGCGGTCCTCAACGGGATCGCCCACGATCCGCAAACCGGGCGCTGGTTCGTCACGGGCAAGCTGTGGCCGACCCTGTTCGAAGTCCGCTTCGTCCCGCGCGGGGAAGCGGCGGCGGACTAGGCCGCCGCGTCGCTCACGCGTTGGAGATGTAGCGCGACACGGTCTTGTCGAGCACGTCGAGAGGCGAATTGCCGCCCAGAATCACCGCCGTGTTGAAGCCCTTGAAGTCGTACGCGCCGCCCATCGCGCGCTTCGCCCGCTCACGCTGGGCGACGATCTGCGAATGGCCGATCTTGTAGCCGCAGGCCTGGCCCGGCCAGCTGCAATAGCGATCGACCTCGCTCGCGACTTCCTCCGCCTTGCTGCCATTGCGCTCGACGAAGAACTGGCGGCCCTGCTCGCGCGTCCAGCGTTTGTGGTGCAGGCCGGTGTCGACCACGAGACGGCAGGCGCGGAAGGCGAGGCTCTGGAGATAGCCCAGCCGCCCGACCTGGAAATCGTCGTATGCGCCCAGCTCGTCGGCGAGCTGCTCGGCATAGAGCGCCCAGCCTTCGGAGAAGGCGTTGAAGGCGAGGATGCTGCGGATCAGCGGCAGGCGATTGGAGAAAGTGCCTTCCCACGCATGGCCCGGGACCGACTCGTGATAGGTCAGGTCGGCAAGGTCGTACTTGCGATGCAGGTCGGTCGTGCGAAGGTTGATCCACATGCGCGCGGGGATCGATCCGTCCTTGCTGCCCGCGCCGCCATAGGCCCCCGGCGCGCCCGGTTCCTCGGCCAGCGGCAGGCGGCGGACCTCGACATTGGGATCGACCAGCTCGTTGAACGCACGCGGCATCTGCGCGGTGATCCAGTCGATCCGGTCATGGATGAAGTCCATGATCTGCTTGCGGCCCGGATCGCCCTCGGCAAACTGGTAGCGCTTGTCGGTGCTCAGCGCCTGCATCCGCTCGCCCACCGTGCCGCTGTCGTAGCCGATATCGCGCAGGATCGGGTCCATCCGCGCGTGGAGCGCATCCAGCTCTTCCAGCCCCTGTTCGTGGATTTCGTCGGGCGACATCGTGGTGGTCGTGCTCGCCTTCAGCGCCCAGGCGTACCATTCCGGTCCGCCCGGCTGGGCCCACATGCCGGCGTTCAAGTTGGCGCGGGCACGCTCTGCCTTCAGTTCGGCGAGCTGGCGCTGCAACGCGGGGACGATCTCGGCGTCGACCACCATGCGCGCGGTTGCCATCGCCGCATCGCGCGCACCCTCGGGCGCTTTTTCCAGCGGTTTGACGTAGTCCTGCGGGGCGGAGGCCACGCTCGCTTCCATCGCGGCGATCGCCTTGTCGAGCAGGAAGTCGGGCGGGATCACGCCCAGCGCGCGTGCCTTTTCCAGCCGTTCGAGCTCGCCGTCGAGCGCGCTGTCCACGCTCTTCAGACGGTCGAGGTAATAGCCGACGTCGGCCTCGTCGGAGAGGGGCTGCGAGGAATCGAGGAAGCGCGGCATGTCGAGATAGGTGCCGACGTTCTGGATGACGACGTAGGGCGCGTTGCGCCAGCTGCCGACCGCGACATCGCCATAGGGCAGGTCGAAGCCTTCGACCGCATTGGAAAAAGCGCTGCGAACCACCTGGTAGCTGGTCTGCTGATCCGGCGTGAGGCCACTTTCGTCGAGCCCGTCCATCTGGTTGACGACCCAGCGCAGGTAGGCGGCATATTCGCGCTGGCCCGCAGGCGACTGGTCTTCCAGCTTGCCGCGAAGGCCCGCATATTCGCCGGTATCGACGCCTAGGCTGGTCGCCCGCTCGGGCTCATACTGCAGCATCCCGTAGGCGACCTGGTCGAGCCATTCGTCGGGCGCCGTGGTCATCGCGCGCAGGCGGGGCGCGGTGCCGGTGGTCGAACATCCCCCGAGGGTGAGGGCGGTGGAGGCGGCGAGCCCGGCGAGGGTCTGGCGGCGAGTGAGCGAGAATGTGTTCATGGAGCAGGTTGATGGAGCGCAGGTGCTTTCCCGTCAATCGTCCAGCCGGTAAGGGAACGCCATGCTCGATATCGTCCTCTCGCTGCTCGTCCTCGCCGCCCTCCTGCTGATCGGGGGCGCGGTGATCCTGTTTCGTCGGGGCTTTCGCAAGCAGGCGGGGCTGATGGTGGTCGCGGCGCTCGTCGCGCTGATGAATGTGGCGATCTGGACCATCCCCGATTCCAGCGGCACGTCGCCGGTCGATGGCGTGCCCGGCGAAAACGGGCCTGCCGGAAGCGGGGATGGCATGTGATCCGACGCGGTCAGTCGGGCAGTTGCCAGAGGACCGCGCTGGAATAGCTGCCCGCGACCGCGCGGCCCTGGCCGTTCTTCGCCGGGTCGAAGCGCGCGCGCCGCGTCACCAGCTGGCAGGTCGCCTGGTCGAGCGCGGAAACGCCCGAGGACCGTGTGACCGTGCAATTCTCCACCCTTCCGCTCGCGCCGACCGACAGGCGGAAGCCGACCTGGCCCGCATAGTCGCGCGAGACCCAGCTCGACCGGTAATCGGCCTGCGTCACCCAGCTGCCGGGATCGTTCGCCGGGCGCGCGGCGACCGGATCGATGCTCGGCGTGGGGCTGGGGGGCGGAGGCGGGGGAGCCAGCGTCGGCGTGACGCTGGGGAGCGGCAAAGGCTGCGGCGGCATCGGCGGGAGGATGATGTCGCTGGTGTCGACCCGCGGCGGATTGGTCGAGACATTGAGCGGAGGCTTGGGTGCAACCACGTCGCGCGACGAGGGCTGGGCGTTCGATGTCGGCTGGGGCTCGGGCGTCGGCGGCGGGGGCGGCGGCTCGACCTTGATCTGGCCGGCGGTCAGGTTCGGAATCTCGGGCGCCGCGAAACCCCCGGTAGTCAGTCCATAGATCAGCAGTGCACCGATTCCGGCATGGATTCCGGCCACCGCGACGATCGCCGTCATCCGGTTCCGGGGCTGGTGTGCATAGCCATAAGCCATTGGCATCTCTCCTGTTTTGTCGGGCGACTTTCCGCCGCATCCAAAAGGGATGTTACACTATTACCATGAACAGATGCTAGATGGTATAACGTTTCAATACGGAACCGAATGGAGACACGGCTTGATGCCTTGCAAAACTGCGGGTTTCAGCTTGGCAGGGAAGGGGCGACCTTCGCCGCCCGCTTCCGTCAGCGGATCGGGCAGGACGGATCGAGGCGGAAATCGAGGTAGTTGTTCACCGCACCCATCATCTCGTCGTGCTCCTTCTCGAAGAAGTGGTTCGCACGCGGGATTTCCTCATGATGGATCGTGATGTGCTTTTGCGTCCGCAGCTTCTCGACCAGCTTGGTAACGGCCGGCGGCGGCACCACCGTATCGGCCGCGCCATGGACGAAGATGCCGCTGGCGGGGCAGGGCGCGAGGAAGCTGAAGTCGTACATGCTCGCCGGCGCGCCGACCGAGATGAAGCCGCGGATTTCGGGGCGGCGCATCAGCAGCTGCATGCCGATCAGCGCGCCGAAGGACACGCCGGCCACCCAGGTGACCTGCGCTTCTTCATGGATCGACTGGATCCAGTCGAGCGCGCTGGCAGCATCGGAGAGTTCGCCGATGCCGTTGTCGAAGCTGCCCTGGCTGCGGCCCACACCGCGGAAATTGAACCGCAGCGTCGCGAAACCGCGATCGACGAAGGTCTTGTACAGGCTCTGCGTAATCCGCTCGTTCATCGTGCCGCCGCCCTGCGGGTGCGGGTGGAGGATCAGCGCGACCGGCGCACGCGGGCGCGGCGGGGGCGAGAAACGGCCTTCGAGGCGGCCTTCGGGACCGGGGAAGATGACGGTGGGCATGGGTGCTGGGATCCGGAAATAGCTGAGCTGGCACAAGCGCCATCGGTTTGGGCGGTGGCGCGCGCGAGGTGGGCGGCTATATAGGCTTTATGCCGCATTTCGCAATTACTTCGAGCATCCGTTGACGCGTTCCCGCATCTATCTGGACCACGCCGCCACCTCGCCGCTGCGGCCCGAGGCGAAGGCTGCGATGGAGGAGGGGTTTGCGATTTGGGCCAACCCGTCCTCCCCGCATGCCGAGGGGCGCAAAGCCAAGCAGGCGCTGGAGGATGCCCGCGCACGGGTGAAGGCTGCGCTGGGATGGGACGGCGAGGTGATCTTTACCAGCGGCGCGAGCGAGGCGCTGTGGATCGCGCTCAACCGCGCGAAGGTGGACCGCCGGATCGTCAGCGCGGTGGAGCATGATGCAGTGTTTCGCGCGGCGCCCGATGCGGAGGTGGTGCCGATTGCCGACATGAAGGCCGAGCTTGCGCGCGAGGCCCTCGACGCAGCGCTCGCAAAGCCGGGCAAGGCAATGGTCGTGATCCAGGCCGTCAACTCGGAAACCGGTACCGAGCTCATCGTGCCCGGCGGCGATCACACACGCGAGATCGTGGATCGGGTTCGCGAAGCTGGCGGGTTGTTCCTTTGCGATTGCTCTCAGAGTGCGGGAAAACGCCGGATACCCGATGTCGATATGGCGGTCGTGTCGTCGCAGAAGCTGGGCGGGCCGATCGGAATCGCCGCCTTGCTCGTTCGCGATTATGCCATGCTGGAACCGACCGGTGGCCACGAACGTGGCTATCGCCAGGGAACCGAGAACATGCCCGCCGCCCTCGGCTTTGCGGCGGCGCTGGAAGCGGGTGGGCAAGAGACTTGGGCCACGGACACCGGACAGCGTCTTGACCTGAGAGACAGTCTCCGTGAGCACGGCGAGCCGCTTATATTCGGACCGCAAAGGTCGTACATCATCGCCGTCGCTCACCCGACCATGAGCGCCCAAGCCCAACTGATCCGGCTCGACGCGATGGGCTTTGCGGTGTCGGCGGGGAGCGCGTGTTCCTCGGGTACGCTCAAGAAGAGCCGCGTGCTCGATGCCTTCGGCGTGCCCGACGATGTCGCCGCGCGCACGATCCGGGTCAGCATGGGGTGGAGCACGACGCCGGAGGAACTGGAAGCGTTTGCTGAGGCCTGGCGGTCGCTTTCGTAACCTCCGTTCGTCCTGAGCCTGTCGAAGGGCGCGTGCCTCTGTTCGCGCTTCGACAAGCTCGGCACGAACGGCTAGTGCCCGTTGGATGATCTACCTCGACTACCAGGCCACCACCCCGCTCGCGCCCGAAGCGCGCGAGGCGATGCTCGCGTGGCTCGGCGGCCCGGATAGCGACACCTTCGGCAATCCGCACAGCCCGCATCGCATGGGCCGCATGGCAGCAGCAGCGGTCGAGGTGGCGCGCGATCAGGTCGCCACGCTGTTCCCTCCCGGCGGACAGGTGATCTTCACCGGTAGCGCGACCGAGGCGATCAATCTCGCGATCCGTGGCAATGCGGCCGTCCGCTCCGGCGAGCACATCGCCTTCAGCGCGATCGAGCACGCGGCGGTGATCGATACGGTCAAGGCGATCGGCAACTGGACCGAGCTGCCGGTCGGGCCGGATGGACTGATCGCGCCCGATGTCGAGATGCCGAAATATGTCGGGCTGATGTGCGTGATGCAGCTCAATAACGAGATCGGCACGATCCAGCCCATCGCCGCGATGGCGGAACGCGCGAAGGAAACCGGCGCGCTGTTGCTGGTCGACGGCGTGCAGGCGGCGGGCAAGATGGCGTTGCCGCCGAAAGCCGACATGATCGCGGTCAGCGCGCACAAGCTCCACGGACCCAAGGGGATCGGTGCGCTGTGGGTGCGCGATGGCCTGTCGCTGATCCCGCATGTCGAGGGGGGCGGGCAGGAGCAGGGCCTGCGCTCGGGCACGCTCTCGCCTGCTTTGTGCGCCGGGTTCGGCGCGGCGGCGGCACTCGCGGTCGAACGGATGGAAGAGGACGCGGCGCATGTCGAAGAGCTGTGGCAGATCGCGCGCGATGCCTTCTCCGGCTGGACGCTCAACGGCAGTGCGGAGCAGCGCTGGCACGGCAATCTCAACATTCGCCGCGATGGTCTGGATGTCGCGCGCCTCATGAGCGAATGCCGCGAGGTCATGTTCTCCGCCGGGTCGGCCTGCGCCAGCGGCTCGGGCCGCACCAGCCATGTGCTGCGCGCGATCGGGCTCAGCGATGCACAGGCGAAATCGTCGATTCGGCTGGGCTGGGGGCGCTATACGACGCGCGACGACATGCAGCGCGCTTGCTCGATCATCCTCGACGCGGCAGACTCGCAAGCATGAAAGTCATCTTTCACAAGGCGGACGGGCAGCGGGTCGAGGCCGAAGCCCAGGCGGGCGATGTGCTGCTCAAGGTGGCGCAAGGGGCCGGGATGCCGCTGGAGGGTACGTGCGAGGGGCAGATGGCATGCTCCACCTGCCACGTGCTGGTCGCCAAGGAATGGTTCGCGCGGCTGCCCGAGGCGAGCGAAGACGAGGAGGACATGCTCGACCTCGCCTACGGCGTACGTCCGACCAGCCGCCTCTCATGCCAGATCGAGCTGACCGACGCGCTCGACGGGCTGGAAGTCACCATCCCCGCCGATGCGCACGATATGAGCCGGGTCTAGCTCAGCAATGGTAGGACACAGTCATGGCGCGTCATTATGAGCGTTACGAGCGCTATAGCTGCGTACGAGAAGGGGAAGAGCTGTTCTAACAAGAAATGATCTCTCAAATCTCCTTTTTGGATTTTATCGCTAAACGCCTGATATGTATTAATGACTGAGTCCATGTCTGAGCGAAGTGCGTGTATCATATCGATGATGGATTCTTGATTTTTCTCGATGGCATGTTCTTTTGAACGTAGCCGAGCTGAAACATTTCGCTTCAATCGTTCGATAGATATTTTTGCGAGTTCGAAATCTCCATCTTCTACCCTTGTATCGGGTATAACTTCTTTGTTTAAATGGTCAATAACAGCAGATATAGGATTACGCTCGGAGATTGTAATAATATCATTCCTCAATCGTAAAATGCCATTATAATTACATTCTGCTTGATAAACTATATTTGATATAAAATTGGTATCTTCAGCCAACATTCCAGGATCGTATTCTTCGACCTCTATTTTAGTGAAAAATTCAGTTTTAAGTTCTGACATCTCGGTCTGAAACTTATCTAAGCTGTTTCTAAAATCTCGTAGGACCATTTCATGGTATAAATTCGATTTTTTATCGTCTACGCTCGAATTCTCGTCTTTGATCCCCGCGGGAGAGTTTCTGAAATTTGCCCGCCGAACTTCCGTCCAGAACGACCAAGCAGCATAAAGCACATAAAAAAATAGGAATGCTGCGATATAACGTATAAGTAGGCTGCCTTGCACCAAAAAGTTTAGATTTAGACTACCACATTTGTCTTGGTTGATTGTTGCAAATGCGAGGAAAAAGGCTGCGGTCGCTCCCCATAGAAGATTTCTTTTGGCGCGGCGAAAATTATCGTCGATTTCGATGACAATTTTGCTGTCACGACTCCCGCCAAAGGCGGATGCCGGGCGCTTCAAACTTCTCCTAAAATATTTCCAGCCGGATGCGAGCATGGGGCAAAGGAAGGACAAACTCGCTAGTTAGACAAGCCAGGTGCGCTCCTTATTTACCAATTTTCATGCCAATCTGGCGTTGGAATAAGAGCTTCGATGACCCGTCTGGTGAAATCTTTGCGTTTTTCGTGGTACTGGCCAAAAATGTATCAGGTAAAGACGCTTTTTTGCTGACGAGCGCTTCAATCGCTATGTCTTCGCCTACGGCGTCCTACGATGTCATTGATGGCGGTTCGGAGAGGTCTGTAATCGAGATTCTCTCGTCGATCACCCTATTTCGCCTCCAACGACACCTCGCGTTCGCGCGCGAAATAGACCGGCGTAGGCTCGATCGTGGCATCGAGTCGCGCTGCGAAGGCGAGCATGTGCTCGCGCACGCGGCAATGCATCGACCAGCCCGTCTTGGGATCGGCGGCGCGCGCCATGAAGCGCACCGTCTTGGCCCGGGCATCCTGCGCGACGACTTCGCACACCGCATCCTCGGGATCGACGATGTCATCGTCCTGCTGCACGTAGTTGCCGAATTCCTCGCGCAGCGCGTCCACGTCAGCGCGGTTGTCGAGCTGCAGCTCGACATGGGTCATCAGGCTGGCGTCCTGCTTGGTCCAGTTCTCGAAGCTTTCGCCGGTGAAGGTGCTGACCGGGGCGATCACCCGCCGCTCGTCCCACGTGCGCAGCCGCAGGTGGGTGAAGCCGATCTTCTCGACGAAGCACCACTGCCCTTCGAACTGCACGGCATCGCCGATCCGTGCGGTCTGCGCGAAGGCGATCTGCACGCTCGCCATGATGTCGCCGAGCACCTTGCGCGCGGCAAAGGCGAGGACGAGGCCGAGGACGCCGGCAGAGGCGAGGATCGAGAAGCCGAGCGTGTCGGCAATATTGCTCGCCACCAGCAGGAAGCCGACTGCGGCAAGCAGCAGCAGCGCGGTTACGATCCGGCGAATCGCGCTCATCTTGGTGTAGAAGTTGCGGTCTTCGTGGTTGCCCGGTGCCTCCAGCTCGTCCGTCCTGCGGCTCGTCGCGAATTCGAACAGCGCCTCGATCGCGGCGAGCGCCATGCCGAGGATCGCCGCGATGATCAGGATCAGCTGGAACGGGTCGAGCAAGTCCTTCGCCGGGCCGGACAGGCGCAGCACGGTGTTGCGCACGAGGGCGAAGGTGCCCGCGAATGCGAGCAGCGTGACGGGCAGGTGGATCGCCTGCAGCACGCCGCCGATCTTGGTATCCGCGTCGTATCGCTCGCGCAGGCGGCGGATCGCGAGATAGGTCAGCAGCCCCGCGACCGCCGCGACGATCAGCACCAGTGGCAGCGCGATCAGCTCCCACCAGGCGAGCGTCCATGCCGCCTGTTCGCGCAAGGGGGCGGGCAGCATCTTCTCGAACTCGGTCGGGCCGTATTCGGCGTAGAGCGCTGGCACGTTGGCCACCGTCTGGCGGCTGAACACCCATACCGGCTCTCCGCCCGGTTCCTGCACGCGGGCGAGCCGGATCGGGACGCGCCGGTCCCCCAGTTCGAGCAGGGCGATCGTCAGCGAGCGGCGCGATACGCCCGCCATCGGGTTCTTGCTGCTCGCAGTGACGTCCATCGCATCGGGCCGGTCGGGCAGCGCCGCCCAGTCGATCGCGACCGTGTGACTCATCAGGTGATAGAGCTGCGCCGCCAGCTCCTCGCGATCCACCTGCGCTTCGCTACGAGCGATATTGGCATAGTCGAGCGCGGCGGTGGCGCGGTCCCAGTCCTCGCGCTCGCCCGCGACCATGAAGCTTTCGATCAGGCCCATCGGCGTGTCGAGGAACAGCCGCGGAGGCTCCTGCCCCGTGCCGTTGTCGAGGCTTTCGACCTCGTAGACCGTGGGCGAACTGCCCTGTTCGACCTGTCGGCCATCCTGCGCGAGGAGGGGCGCATTCGCGCTCCCTATGCAAAGCAGGAAGAAAGCGACGAGGGGGGCGAGCCGGGTGAAGATCATGCCCGACCAATGCGCGGGCCCGGCGCTTGGGTCCGGTGCTTGGATTCGCCGGAGGTCAGGCACCGATGCGCGAAGGCCCGGCCGCATCGCTGCGACCGGGCCTTCGTCAATGTCTTGTCTTCACGCGTTTAGGCGTTTTCGGGGACCCTCTCCAGCACGCGGCTGATCAGGCGTTCCGAGAAGGCGGGAATGTCGTCCGGATTGCGGCTGGTGATCAGGTTGCCGTCTTCGGCCACCTGTTCGTCCACCACATTGGCGCCCGCATTTTTCATGTCGGTGCGGATCGAGTGATAGCTGGTGAGCGTCTTGCCCTTCACCAGATCGGCTTCGATCAGCAGCCACGGAGCGTGGCAGATCGCTGCGATCGGCTTGCCCGCAGCATTGAATTCGCGAACGATCGCGACGGCGCGGTCGTTGACGCGCAGCAGGTCGGGGTTGATCTGGCCGCCGGGGAGGAGGAGGGCGTCGTAGCCTTCGCAATTGGCAACGTCGTCCACGGTCTTGTCGACCTTGATCGTCTTGCCCCAGTCGTCCTTGTCCCAGGCCTTGATTTCACCCGATTCCAGGCTGACCACTTCGGTCTCGATCCCGGCATCTTCGAGGCTCTTCTTGGGATCGAACAGCTCCGATTGCTCGAAGCCGTTGGTGGCGAGAATCATAACGCGTTTGGCCATGATGAAGTCCTTTCGTATCAAATGTGCTTTCACGGGGTAAACGGGCGGGGACAGCTTTGCGTTCCGCGCTTCTGGCCAGGGCGAGCCGGTGGTAGGGCGAGCCGATGGCTTCCAAAGATCAGGGCCCCGCGGAGCCCGATTCCCCCGCTGCAATCGTCGATGCGCCGTTCGAGACCGCGCTGTCCGAACGCTACCTCGTCTATGCGCTGTCCACGATCACCGCGCGCTCGCTGCCCGATCTTCGCGACGGGCTGAAGCCGGTCCACCGCCGCCTGCTGTGGGCGATGCGCCAGCTGCGCCTCGGGCCCGACTCCGCCTACAAGAAATCCGCCCGCGTGGTCGGCGAAGTGCTCGGCAAGTACCACCCGCATGGCGATACTGCCGTCTACGACGCGATGGTCCGCCTCGCGCAGCCATTCGCGCTGCGCTACCCGCTGGTCGAAGGGCAGGGGAACTTCGGCAATATCGACGGCGATAACGCCGCTGCCGCCCGCTATACCGAAGCGCGGCTGACCCGCACCGCGATCGCGATGATGGCGGGGCTGGACGAAGGCACTGTAGATTTCGTCCCCACCTACAACAACGAGGAAGAGGAACCGGTCGTCTTCCCCGGCCTGTTCCCCAACCTGCTCGCCAACGGCACCAGCGGGATCGCGGTGGGCATGGCGACCAACATCCCCTCGCACAATGTCGACGAGGTCATCGCCGCGACGCTCGCGCTGATCGAGAATCCGGCGGTCGAACATGCCGAGCTGATGGAGCTGATGCAGGGGCCGGATCTCGCCACCGGCGGCCTGATCGTCGACAGTCCGGAGGCGATTTCCGCCGCCTACGAGACCGGGCGCGGGAGCTTCCGCATCCGGGCGCGCTTCCATGCGGCCGAAGCGGAGACCGAGGCCGATCGCGAGGCGGGGATCGAGCGGCTGGGCGGCGGCCAGTGGCAGCTCGTCATCAGCGAAATCCCCTACCAGGTGCCCAAGGGCAAGCTGATCGAGCAGATCGCGCAGGTCATCGCGGACAAGAAGGTGCCCATCCTCGAGGATGTGCGCGACGAGAGCGACGAGCAGATCCGCATCGTGCTCGTGCCGCGCAGCCGCAATGTCGACCCCGAGCTGCTCAAGGAATCGCTCTACCGCCTGACCGATCTGGAAACGCGTTTCGGCCTGAACATGAACGTGCTCGATTCCACGCGCACCCCGCTGGTGATGGGCCTGAAGGAGCTGCTGCAGAACTGGGTCGTGAGCCAGATCGACGTGCTCCAGCGCCGCAGCCGCCACCGGCTGGACAAGATCGCGGACCGGCTGGAGTTGCTCGAAGGCTACATCATCGCCTTCCTCAACCTCGACCGGGTGATCGAGATCATCCGCACCGAGGACGAGCCCAAGCCGCTGATGATGGAGGAGTTCAGCCTCACCGACCGGCAGGCCGAGGCGATCCTCAACATGCGGCTGCGGTCTTTGCGCAAGCTGGAGGAAATGCAGCTGCGCAACGAGAAGGACGAGTTGCTGAAGGAGCAGGACGAGCTCAACAAGCTGCTCGACTCACCCGCACGCCAGCGCACGCGGCTGAAGCGCGATCTCACCGCGCTGCGCAAGGAATATGGCAAGGACACCGCGCTCGGCGCGCGCCGCACCACCATTGCCGAGGCCGAGCCGACGGTGGAATTCAGCATGGACGCGATGATCGAGAAGGAGCCGATCACGGTCATCCTCTCGGCCCGCGGCTGGATTCGTGCGGCGAAGGGCCATGTCGACCTGACGCAGGACTGGAAGTTCAAGGAAGGCGACGAACTCGCCTTCGTCTTCCACGCCCAGACGACCGACAAGCTGCTGATCGCCACCGACGACGGGCGCTTCTTCACCATGGGGGCGGACAAGCTGCCCGGCGCGCGCGGCTTTGGCGAGCCGGTGCGCACGATGCTCGATATCGACAATGCCGCGCATATCGTCGCCGCATGGGCGCACAGGCCGGGCGAGCGGCTGCTGCTCGCCAGCACGCCGGGCAAGGGCTTCGTCATCAAGAGCGACGAACTGCTGGCCGAAACGCGCAAGGGCCGTGCGGTGATGACGCTCAAGGGCGATGCGAAGCTCGCCCGGGTGGCGCATATCGGAGAAGGCCACGATCACGTCGCGGTCGTCGGCGACAACCGCAAGCTGGTGGTCTTCAATCTCGAGGAAATGCCCGAGATGCAGCGCGGGCAGGGCGTCCAGCTGCAACGCTACCGCGATGGCGGGATGGCCGATGTCACCACCTTCCGGCTGGAGGACGGCCTCAGCTGGCAGATGGGCGGCTCGGGCGAACGCACGCGGACCGAGACCGACATGTGGCAATGGAAGGTCGCGCGCGGCGGCGCCGGCCGCATGCCGCCTCAGGGCTTCCCGCGGGATAACCGGTTCTGATCCCAGCTGACATGGGGTGGCAAGGGCCCCAACGAAAAGGCGGGCCGCACGCCTCTCGGCATACGACCCGCCCCTTGCGATCCTCGACTGGTGGATCGAGGGAAAGCTGTCGGTTTATTCGGCGTCGGCTTCCGCCATTTCGCCGCCTTCGGTCGGTGCTTCGCCGTTGAGCGCGGCCATCAGCTGCGCTTCGGTGGCGAGGACGATCAGCGCACCGGTTTCGTTGGTGGCGAACTGGTCGCGCTGCAGGCTGACCGGGCCATCGGCGAGTTCGAGAATGGCGACATCGCCATCGACCGAGGTCACGGTGCCGACTTCGACGTTGTCGGCGCTCATCACGGTGGCATCGGCGACGAGCGCGGCGTCACGCGCGGCGATCATCTGCTTCTGCTGTTCCGCGAGCATCGCGTTGAGATCGGCCTGCGTCACCGAGATGACCGGACCATTCGGGCCTTCGCCGAAGGCTCCGGCGGGAACGGGCGCGGTGTAGGTGCCGGTATTCACGACCACGACGCCGTCCTGGATCGCTTCGATGGTGCCGACTTCGCCGCCCTGCGGGCCATATACGGTCGCGCCGACTTCCGGGCCCACCTGGGCGTGGGCGGCGGTCGCCAGCGTGAGTGCGGCGGCGGCGGTGAGTGCGGTCTTGAACTTCATGGTACTCTCCTTGTCTTGCCCGTGGCCCGGAGAGCCACGAGGTGGGGGTGTGCACCCCCTGAAACGGTCGATACCGGCAAATGGTCCGGAACAGCGAGAGCGCAAAGCCCCGCTCGCGAGCCAAATCCGGTGGGTCGGTATGATTATGCGGCGGGTGGGCGTCAACAGGCCCATGAATCCCGTCCTGATCCGATGCGACCGGTATAGAATCTTGCGCCTGAAGGTAAGCTTAAGCACGTGGCCGATAGCGTTTCGTGCGTTCCTGCGGGCCCGCGCAAGGCGATCGGGGTCATGTCTGGCGCTATGGATGGCCGCCCATCCGTTCAGGCACGCTCGGCCAATGCCGTTTCGAGCAGGTTGAGCACGCGCGCACGGTCGGGGAAATCCTCCGCGATCCAGCGCGCCTCCACTTGGCGCAGCAGGCGCGAAACGTCCGCGCCGGTCACCCCATGCGCGACGATCTCGCCACCTTTCAGGGGCAGCTGCGGAATCTCCCAATGGGCGATCGCATGCGGATCGCCGCCCATCAGGAGAAGACGCCCTGATGCGCAGTCGCGCCCATGCTCGTAAGCCAGCGCCTTCGGGGCATCGCCATCGCTCTCGCGCCGCTCGGCAAGGCACATGAGCAGGCCGCGCTGCTGGCGCGAAAGGCGCAGCCGCGCGGCGACGCTCTCCGCAATGCTGTCGGCTGCGGGAAGCAGCGCCGCGAGCCGCACGATCGCGGTACCGGTCGTATCGTGCTCGCATTCGCACGCGATCAGCCGTTCGAGCGCGGCGATCTGACTGGTCCCCGTTTCGGGCAGGATCACGGGCAGCACGCCGCGCGCCTGCATCCGCGCGATCGTGGGCGCGGGGTCGGGCAGGGCGAGGATCGCGAGCAGCTCCATCGCCACGCGTTCGCGGCTGAGGCCCTTCATAGTCGGCGCGAGCCGCGCGCAGGCGTTCTCGGCCGGCTCGTCGAGGTCGGAACCGAAGCGCGCCTGGAAACGGTAATAGCGCAGGATCCGCAGGTGATCCTCGCGAATGCGCTCGTCCGGATCGCCGATGAAGCGCACGCACCGGGCCTCCAGATCTTGCAATCCGCCGAAATAATCGAACAGTTCGAGCGAGTTCGGATCGGCATAAAGTGCGTTGATGGTGAAGTCGCGCCGCGCCGCGTCCTCGCGCCAGTCGCTCGCGAAGGCGACCGTCGCGCGGCGGCCATCGCTGCTGACGTCGTGGCGCAAGGTCGTCACCTCGACCGGGCCGCCGCCCGGCAATGTGGTGATGGTGCCATGTGCGATGCCCGTGGGCACGGTCTTGATCCCGGCCGCCGCGCACCTTTCGACCACCTGCTCGGGCCGCAACGGCGTTGCCGCGTCGATATCCTTCACCGGCAGTCCCAGCAGCGTGTCGCGCACCGCGCCGCCGACCCAGCGCAGATTGTCCGCCCCCAGCGCGGCAACCAGCGCGGCGAGATCCTCGCGCTGCGTCCATTGCACCTCAGGCAGGCGTTCAGCCACCGAAACTCTCCGTAATGTCCAGCCGCCGCGACAGGTTGAAGATGATCGCGGCGGTTACGCCCCAGATGCGGTAGCCTTCCCAGTGCATTTCGTAATAGCGGCGCTCCGCACCTTTCCACATCGTGCGGTTCTCGGTGTAGTTCGACCGGTCGAACAGAACAGACAGCGGCACTTCGAACCAGCTTTCGACCTCGCCGGGATTGGGCACCAGCGGCAGGTCGGGCGGGATCACGCCCAGCACCGGCGTCACGTCGAAGCCGGTGCCCGTATGGTAGCGGTCGGTCGCGCCGATGACGCGTACCAGCGACGGGTCGAGCGCCAGCTCCTCGTGCGCCTCGCGCAGCGCGGCCTCGACCGCATCCTCGCCCGCGTCCAGCTTGCCGCCGGGGAAGGCGACCTGGCCGGGGTGCTTGCGCATGTCGGCGGGCCGCTGGGTGAGGATCGCGCCCGGCCCTCCAGCGCTTTCCGCCCGGTCGGTGACGGGGATCAGCACGGCGGCGGGGCGCGGATCGCGGCCGGCAAACGCCCGGTCGGTGAGCAGGTCTGGCAGCTCGACCCCGTGGCCTTCGTCGAAAATCGTGCGGAGGCGCTCGACCAGTTTGCCGTCGGGAGCGTTCACGGCTTCAGCGCGAAGGTTTCGCCCATGCTGGTGACGGTCCAGTCTTCCCCCGCACCGGCTTCGCCGACGGAAAGGGCATGCTCGGCCAGCTGCTGGTAGGTGCTGCGGTTGAGCCGCGCCTCAAGCCCGCGCCGCACGCCGAGATAGAGCGCCGGGGTCTCCGCATCGCCGCGCGCCACTATGGGGTGGTCGGGCCCCGCAATCACCAGCTCGTCGGTGTTGAGACGGAAGGCGAGGGCGGGCGTGCCGTTTTCGTCGCGCACCACCATGTCGGTCGCGACGAAGGCCGCATCCTCGACCTCGATCGAAAGCTTTTCAAACGGGGTGACGAGGAAATGCGCGCCATCGGCATCGCGCGTGAGCAGGCCCGAGAACGCACGCACCATCCCCTGCCGGTTGATCGGCGATCCCTCGTGGAACCAGGTCCCGTCCGCCGCGATCCGCATGTTCGAATCGCCGTCCTGCTGCGGCGCCCAGCCTTCGACCGGCGGCAGCTTGCGCGCTTCGACCTGCGCGGCGATTTCCGACAGGGTCAGCGAGGCGAGGTGGGGAGGGGGTTCGTAGGGCATATTGCGCAGATGGCGCAGCGCCCCGTGCTGTGCAATGACCATGACGCGAATTCAGGGGTGCGGGTCGGGATGGACAGGAGGGCGGTGTTGGGACTGTTTGCGAAGCTGGCGGCCATATTCGGCCTCGCGCGCGGTGCGTCGGCGCAAGGCGTTCTGTCCACGTTCGGCGAAGAGGAGTTGCAACGGTTGCGCGCTGCTTACCCCTATCCGATCCTTACGGTGCCGGGCCGAGTCGCCGTTGCGGAATGGGAAAAGCTGAAGCGTGCCGGGCAGGGATGGCCGGTGATCATTGGCGACGACGAAGCTCTAGGCCGGATGCTCGAAGCTTTTACGATCGACGACCCCTCGATCTATCCCAGTTCCGATGAGGTGGCGGGGGAATGGCCTGCGTCCCGATCCGTCGAAGAGATTCTGACGGCTGCCGACACCATCGACGTGACCAGCGAACTGCAGCGGCGTTTCGAGGAGGAATTCGGTCCCGACGGGCTCGAGCCCGAGCCAGGCGAATGGCCCGAGCCCGGAGAGGTCGGTGGTTCGGGGCTCACGGTCCATACCGACATCCTGACGCAGCGAGTCTTTGCGAAGGTGCATCTCACGGTGCTTCCCACGGACGATCCCACCGCCGTTCCCGCCTACCTGCGCTGGGGCGGCTGGAACGAGTGTCCGCCGCCCGAAGTCCACGTTGCGGTGCACCGCAAATGGCGCGAGCAATACGGGGCGCAGATCGTCGGGATCAGCAGCGACACGATCAACATGCGCGTCGCCCGCCGACCCGCTTCTCGCGAGGAAGCACTGGCCCTGGCGCGCGAGCAGTATCTGTATTGCAGCGACCTGATCGACCAAGGGACCGAGACGCTGGAGGTTCTGGCGGCCAGTCTGATGGCCGACGACTGGTGGTATTTCTGGTGGGACTAGGAAGCTAGTCGTTC
This sequence comes from Alteriqipengyuania lutimaris, assembly GCF_003363135.1. Classification (NCBI taxonomy): domain Bacteria; kingdom Pseudomonadati; phylum Pseudomonadota; class Alphaproteobacteria; order Sphingomonadales; family Erythrobacteraceae; genus Alteriqipengyuania; species Alteriqipengyuania lutimaris. Next base: position 1,820,074 of record NZ_QRBB01000001.1, read on the forward strand.
CGCCACGGGCCCAGCATGCCGCGCGGCGGCAGCACCGCGGGATTGGCGCAGCGCACGAGGAGCCGGTGGCGTTCGACCGGGCCGGGCGTGTCCCACCCGCCCGTCGGCCCGGCGGTGAAATCCCACTTGTCGTAATATTCCGGGTCGCCGATCAGCACCTGCGGCAGGGCGGGGGCGGTGTCGCTCGCCGGGCCTTCGATGGCGCCGAGCGCGGCGGCCATCAGCGCGCGGCCATAGCCTTCGTTCTGGCGGCTCGGCGCAACGGCGACCGGGCCGACCATCAGCAGCGGATATTGTCGCCCCTCCTCATCGGTGAGCGACACGGGCCAGATCTCGATCGTGCCCGCGAGATAATCCTCGTCGTCGAGCGCGGCGAAGCTGAGCCCCTCGAGCCGATCCAGCCCCTCGCGGATGCGGTAGGCGGTGCGGGTGGTCCGGTCGGGCCCGAAGCATGCGTCGAGCAGCTGCTCGTGCAGGGCGGCGGGCACAGCTTCGATGGGAACGATGGTGGGCATGAGGAGCGATAGAGCCTGAAAAGGGACGGGCGCGCCGGTTAGTCCCCCGCGCGCCCGCTGTCGATCCTCTGCGAGAAAGCTACCCCGCAGGCGTCAGTTTGCGCAGACGGGCGTCCTCGCCATCCTCGATCACGTAGAGCGCGCCGTCGGGCCCCTGCACGATGTCGCGCAGCCGTTCGCCGAAATCGTAGCGTGCGGCTTCGGTTGCGCTGGTGCCATTCATGTCGACCCGGACGATGTTCTGTTCCTTGAGGTTCGCGATCAGCGCGTCGCCGCGCCAGTCGGCGAACATCGAACCGGTGTAGAAGATGAAGTCGCCCGGCGCGATCACCGGGGTCCACTCGATCGCGGGCTTGGTAAAGCCGTCGTCGGGCGTGTGGTCGGGGATCGGCGTGCCGTTGTAATTGTCGCCTTCGGAGCGCAGCGGCCAGCCATAGTTGTTGCCGCGCTCGACATGGTTGAGCTCGTCACCGCCCGCAGGCCCGTGCTCCAGATCCCACAGGCGCCCTGCGGGATCGAAAGCGAGGCCGAGGACGTTGCGGTGGCCCCAGCTCCAGATCTCGTCGCTCGGGGATCCCTGGTCGGCCAGCGGATTGCCCGCCGCCGGGCTGCCGTCGAGATTGAGGCGTACCACCGTACCCAGCGTGTTGGACGTATCCTGTGCCGGGTCCTGCTTCTGCCGGTCGCCGCTGGAGACGAACATGTATTGCTCGTCCGGGCTGAAGGCGATGCGGTGCGAATAGTGGCCGCGCCCGGTGACCTTGGGCGTCTGCCGCCAGATCACGTTCAGGCCTTCGACCGCGCAGCCATTCGCCTCGCAGGTCAGCTCCCCGCGCCCGACGACCGCGCCGCGCGTGTCGCCGTCACCGGCTTCGGCCCAGCTGAGGTAGATCGTGCGCCCGTCGATGGTGGACGATGCCTCGCCCGGCAGGAAGGCGATGTCGCCCAGGCCGCCCTGGCCGCCATAGTCGACGGTGGGTGCGCCGGAAACGTCCATCGCGGTGCCCGTCTGCGTATCGACGATCTTGATCGAGCCTGCCTTCTCGGTGATGGCCAGCATCGCGGTGCCTGGCACGAAGGCGGTCGCCCACGGCTCGTCGAAGGTGCCCATGTCGCGCACCGCGAAGGGGCCGACGGTTTCGTCCGCCATGCCCGCCGCATCGGCGGAGGAAGCGGACGCGCTCGGCGCATTCTCCCCGGTCGTGGCATTGCCGCAGCTTGAGGCGATCACGCCGAGGCTGGTAGTCAGGGCGAGAGTTAGTAAGCGGTTCCTGGTCATGCTCGCAACGAGTCCTCTCTATGGTTGCCCGGCCGATCTGGCGGCCCTGTGCCCGCCCGGTGCCCTGATCGTCGGTGTCGACGAGGCGGGGCGCGGGCCGCTTGCGGGGCCCGTGGTGGCCTCTGCGGTGGCATTGTGCAAGCCGCGCCCGGGTGGGCTCGACGATTCCAAAAAGCTTGTCGCGGCCAAGCGTTCCGTTCTCGACGAGCAGATTCGGCGGCGTTGCGCGTGGGGCGTCGCAGTGATCGACGCGCCCGAGATCGACCGGCACAACATCTTCGGCGCCACCATGCTGGCGATGACGCTGGCCGTCGCGCGCGTGGCCGAAGCGCTGGGCCGCGCGCCCGACATGGTGCTGGTCGATGGCAACCTGACCCCTAAGGGCCGGTGCGAGGGCTGGCGCTGGCCCGCCCGCGCGATCGTGGGCGGCGACGGGCGCGAGCCTGCGATCGGGGCGGCGAGCATCCTCGCCAAGGAATGGCGCGACCGCCTGATGGCCGCCGCCGCGCTCGACCATCCGCACTACGGGTGGGAGCGTAACAAGGGATACGGGACACGAGAGCATCTCGATGCATTGAGACGGCATGGGCCATGCGCGCTGCACCGCCGCAGCTTCGCACCGGTGGCCCAGCTGGAAATGCCCCTAGAGAGGCCAATGGAGATCAGCGCATGAAGGGTTTCACGTTCGACGATATTCCGGACCAGACCGGGCGCACCGCGCTGGTCACTGGGGCGAACACCGGCATCGGCTTCCATATCGCCGAAATGCTCGCGAAAAACGGCGCGAAGGTCCTGATGGGCTGCCGCAACCGCGATAAGGCTGAAAATGCGCGGCGGGACCTGCTGAAGCTGGCGCCGGGCGCGCAGATCGAGATCGTCGATCTGGACCTTGCCGACATGGCGTCGGTCCGCGCCGCTGCCGAGGGGATCGAGAGCCTCGACCTGCTGGTCAACAATGCGGGGATCATGTGGGTGCCCCACGCCATCGGCACCGGCGGGGCGGAGATGCACTTCGCGGTCAACCATCTCGGCCATTTCGCGCTCACCAGCCTGCTGCTGCCCGCGCTCGCCAAGGGCAAGGATCCGCGCGTGGTCGTGCAGTCGAGCATCGCGCACCGGCCCGCGACCATCGCGTTCGACAATCTCGCGGGCGAAGACGACTACGCGCTCCAGAAATTCTACGGCCAGAGCAAGCTTGCGAACCTCATGTTCGCAATCGAGCTGGACCGGCGGCTGCGCGCGGCGGGATCGCCCGTCGCCAGCATCGCCTGCCATCCCGGCGTCGCGAAGACCGAGCTGGCGCGGCAGACCAACTGGGCGAAGTGGCTGATGCCGATCGCCGGGCCGGTCCTCAACACCGCGAGGCAGGGCGCGTTGCCCGCGTTGCAGGCGGCGATCGATCCGGCGGCGCAGGGCGGCGAATATTACGGCCCCTACGGCTTTATGGAGCTCAAGGGCGCATCATCGGGCAGGGCGGTCGCAACCGCGCCGGCGCGTGACCCGCTGCTCGCCGCGCGCCTGTGGGAAATCTCCAAGGACATGACCGGGGTCGATCCGGAGCTCGCGCCCGCAACCTGATCGCCCGCTGCTCGATGGTCGCCGCGATCAGGCCAGCGTCCGGTTCGCCTCTTCGGTAATCACCGCCGCGATCTGGGCGAAGGCGTCGGCGAGGACCGAGCCCTTGCGCCAGACGCCTGCAATAGACCGGTATGCCTCCCAATCGGCAATGGCGAAGCGCCGCACGATGTGCTCGCCCCCCGATTCCGAACGCAGGTAGGTCTCCGGCAGAATCGCGAGGCCGAGGCCCGAGCCCGACATCTGCTGCAATCCGTCGAGGCTGGTGCCTTCGTAGTCGCGCAGCAGGGTCGCGTGCAGATCGTCGCATATGTCGGCGACCTGACGCGAATAGTGATGGCGCGGATCGAGGCTGAGGATGGCTTCGCCCTCGAAATCGCGCGCCGTCGCCTGCCCCTTGCGGTGGAGCGGATGGTCGGGCGGCCCGACCAGCGCGAGGGGTTCGCGAAACAGCGGTTCGACATGCAGGCGCGGATGGTCGATCGGCAGCGGCGCGAGCAGCATGTCGAGTTCTGCGTTGGCGAGCGCGCGTGCCTGTTCGTCCGGAATGCCTTCGCGGATGTGCAGCCGCAGCTCTGGATGCGCGGCGTGCAGCCGGGTGACCACCTTGGGCATCAGGTAGGGGCCGAGCGTGGGCGTCACGCCGAAGCGGACCGTTCCCGACAGCATGCCCTGCGCCCGGTCGGCCAGATGCTGGATCTCGGCCACCTCGCTCAGGATCTCGCGCGCACGGCGCGCGATGTCGCGACCGATCGGGGTGAGTGAGGCGGGCTGTCCGCGCTCCACCAGCGTCGCACCCAGCATCGCTTCGAGCTGGCGGACCTGCTGGCTGAGGGTCGGCTGTGTCACATTGAGGCGGCTGGCAGCACGCCCGAAGTGCCGCTCTTCCTGCAAAGTCGTCAGGTAACGCAGCTGCTTGAGCGTGATGGCCATAGACAGGGTCTATCGCGCGGGCGGGGGAGTTTCAATTGGACCTATGGCCTCCCGGCGACGAGATTGCAGGGACCCCGAAAAGCCCAAAGCAAAGGAGAGGACCCGTGCATTCCCATCTCGATAAGCTTCGCCATACCCACCGCCGTCTCGACCGCGCGATCGACACGATGCGCGCGCCCGCACGGCAGGAGGATCGCAAGCGGCTGAAAAAGATGCGGCTGTTCGTGAAGGACCGGATCGCGGCTCTCGCCAGCACCCAGACCCGCTCCAACGCCTGACCGATCGGCCATCACCATCACCGAGGGCATCGCGCGATGCGTCGCGCGGTGCCTTTTTCTTGTTTATGCCGCCCCCGCCTGCCAAGGCGCGGCAATCCTTTCCGGGGAAAATCCTATGAGCACCGCACAGCCAACCGCGCCGCAACCGCCTGCGATCATCGCCCGGACCGCGCGCTCGCTGCGCGATTTCCTCAAGCAGGAAAGCTCGGGCGGGATCGTGCTGATGGCCGCCGCCGCGATCGCGATCGTGTGGGCTAACAGTCCGCTCGCGCCGGCCTACTTCTCAGCGCTGGAGACCGAGGTCGCGGTGACCGTCGGCGGCACCGGGGTCCAGAAATCGGCGCTGCTTTGGATCAATGATGCGCTGATGGCTCTGTTCTTCCTGCTCGTGGGGCTGGAGGTGAAGCGCGAGGTGCTGACCGGCCAGCTGTCGAGCTGGCAGCAATCCTCGCTCCCCATATTCGCCGCGCTCGGCGGGATGGCGGCGCCCGCGCTGGTGTTCGTCGCGATCAATCTCGGCTCGCCCGGAAACCTGCAGGGCTGGGCGATCCCCGCCGCAACCGACATCGCCTTCGCGCTCGGCATTCTCGCGCTGCTCGGCAGCCGCGTGCCGGTGGCGCTGAAGGCGCTGCTGCTGGCGGTGGCGGTGATCGACGATATCGGCGCGATCGCGATCATCGCGCTGTTCTACACGCCCGGCGTGGACATTTCGATGCTCGGCTCGGCCGCCGTCGTGCTCGTCCTGCTGGCGGGCTTCGGATACATGCGGGTGGGCTCTTCGATCCCCTACGCAATCCTCGGCGTCGCGCTGTGGTATTTCGTGCTCAAGTCCGGCGTCCACGCCACGCTCGCCGGCGTCGCGCTGGCGATGTGCATCCCGATGGTGGACCGCAGGGGCGAGGCGAAGCTGGAGCACTGGGAGCATGAACTGCACCCGTGGGTCGCGTTCCTCGTCGTGCCGATCTTCGCGCTCGCCAATGCGGGCGTCTCCTTCGAAGGGATGGAGCCTGCCGCGCTGCTCGCGCCGCTGCCGCTCGGCATTGCGCTGGGCCTGCTGGTCGGCAAGCAGATCGGCATCTTCGGCCTCGCCTGGCTGGCGGTGAAATCGGGCATCGCGCGGCTGCCCGACGGGGTCGGCTGGCTGCAGGTCTGGGGCCTCTCGCTGATCGCCGGGATCGGCTTCACGATGAGCCTGTTTATCGGCAACCTGGCCTTCGCCAGCCCCGAACAGATCAACGCGGTCAAGCTGGGCGTCCTGTCCGGATCGGTGATCGCCGCGATCGCCGGCGTGCTCATCCTGCTGCGCGCGCGCCGCGCATGACGGGGGCACTGATCCTGATCGTCGTCGGCCTCGTCGCGCTGGCGGTCGGCGGCGAACTGCTGGTGCGCGGCGCGGTCGGCATCGCCGAGAAGCTGGGGATGTCCACGCTCTTCACCGGGCTGGTGATCGTCGGCGCGGCGACCTCGATGCCCGAAATGGTGGCGAGCGTGCAGGCAGTGATGAGCGGCTCGCCCGAGATCGCGTGGGGCAACATCGTCGGATCGAACATCGCCAACTCGCTGCTGATCCTCGGCGGCGCGGCGGTGATCGCGCCGATCATGCTGGCAGGGATCGGCCGCCGCGATTCCGTCGTCGCGCTGGCGATGACGCTGATCCTGTGGGCGATCGCGTGGCGCGAGGTCGGCTCGCCCTTCATCGGCGTCGCCCTGCTGGTGGCGCTGATCGTATATATCCTCTGGCGCTACCGCCATCCGCCAGCGCAGGCCGAGGCGGAGGCGGAGGAGACCGCGACGCCGCCCAATTTTCTCCTCTCGCTGCTGTTCTTCGCCGCCGGGGTCGCCGCGCTGGTGTTCGGCGGCAACTGGCTGGTGACCGGCGCGATCGCCATCGCCAGCGACCTGGGGGTGAGCGAGGCGGTGATCGGCCTCACCATCGTGGCGGTCGGCACCTCGCTGCCCGAGCTGGCGGCATCGGCGGTCGCGGCTTTCCGCGGTCATGCGGAACTCGCAATCGGCAACGTGCTGGGATCGAATATTTTCAACCTGCTGCTGATCGGCGGGGTCACCATGACCGTGTCGGGCCAGCCGCTGCCGGGCGAACTGCTGCAATATGGCTGGCCGATCGCCGCCGCCTCGGCGCTTCTGCTGCTGCTGATGTGCCGCTTCATGCCGCGCATCGGGCGGCTGTTCGGCCTGTTGATGCTGGGCGCCTTCGCGGCCAACACCGCGCTCGCCTTCACCTGAGCGGCGAGGTGAGTCCGCAGGGCAACGCTCGGACGCTTTACCGCATCCAAACCATCGCCGTTTACCAAGAATGACTTGACGGGGACTCCGCGAGGACTCATCGAGTCCCCCTGTGGATAACTCGGCGGGGCGATCAGGGCGCCCGGCCGACAGGTTTTGGGGGATGCGAAACAGCATGGCGGTAGAGACGAAAACGAGAACCCGCGCGCGCACCACGCAGGTTGCGCCGCCACGGGTATTGGCGCCCCAGCTTCCCCTGGGCCAGATCCTCGACGGCGATTGCGTCGAGCGGCTGCGCGAACTGCCCGATAACAGCATCGATCTGGTCTTCGCCGATCCGCCCTACAACCTGCAGCTCGGCGGCGATCTCAACCGGCCCGACGGCAGCCATGTCGATGCCGTGACCGATCACTGGGACCAGTTCGACAGCTTCAAGGTTTATGATGACTTCTCAAAGGCCTGGCTGGCGGAGTGCCGACGCGTTCTGAAGCCCGACGGCGCGCTGTGGGTGATCGGCAGCTATCACAATATCTACCGCCTCGGCGCGACGCTGCAGGATCTGGGGTTCTGGATCCTCAACGACATCGTGTGGCGCAAGACCAACCCCATGCCCAATTTCCGCGGCACGCGCTTCACCAATGCGCACGAGACGCTGATCTGGGCGAGCCAGGGTGAAAAGGCGCGCTACCACTTCAACTACCGCGCGATGAAAACGCTCAACGACGAGCTTCAGATGCGCAGCGACTGGACCTTCCCGATCTGCGCCGGGGGCGAGCGGCTGAAGGACGACCAAGGCCACAAGGCGCACCCGACGCAGAAGCCCGAGGCGCTGCTCTATCGCGTCCTGCTCGCCACGACCGAGCGCGGCGATGTGGTGCTCGACCCGTTCTTCGGCACCGGCACCACCGGCGCGATCGCCAAGCGCTTGGGCCGCGAATGGATCGGCTGCGAGCGCGAAGAAGCCTACCGCAAGGTGGCGAGGGCGCGGATCGAGAAGGAACTCCCGCTCGACGAAAGCGCCCTGACCACGATGCAGAGCAAGCGCACGGCGCCCCGCGTTGCCTTCGGCACGCTGGTGGAGGCGGGCTTCGTCAAGCCGGGCACGCAGGTCTTCGACAAGCAGCGCCGCTGGATCGCGACGGTGCGGGCCGACGGATCGCTTGCGTGCGACAAGCTGATCGGATCGATCCACCAGGTCGGCAAGGACCTGCAAGGCGCCCCCAGCTGCAACGGCTGGACCTTCTGGCACTTCGAGGACGAGGGTCTGGTGAAGCCGCTGGATGCCGCGCGGCAGCTGTATCTGCTCGCGACGGAGGATTGATCTTCCCGTCACCCCGGACTTGATCCGGGGTCCAGCTTCTTTTTTGGGAATGATCGTTATCTGTGGGCGCCCAGAGTCAGATTTTCCATTTAACAAGACCAGTCACCGGATCAATTGACTTTGCAGATTGCGCCACTGGGCGATTCAATCGATTGTCGATGAATCTTTCCTGTCTCCTGTCGGCGCCAAATACCAGTTTCTTTGCCTGAACTATCACGGCGTCGTTCATCGCCTTCGATACGATTTTGCCGCTATATCCTGCCACATGCTGAGGAAGCGATTTGTTCTCGGCCAGCATGACCAAGGTCCGCGGCCCGGTAGGAAGAATTACAAATGCGTCCCGATGCGCCAACCCATTAGACATCATCAATGGGCTATCGCTTGTCATTAGGTCGTATGCATTGTCGTTCAGGTTTATGATGAAGACGGATAATTCCATCATTCGTTCAATCATAGCTTGAGATTGGACCAAATCGACGAACACATTGAGGGCTCCTGCGCGAAAAACGGAAGGATCCTCATCTGCGAACAATGGGTTCTCAAACAGGTCTTCCCTCAATCGATTCTCAAGGAATTCGATCCGCTCCGGGGACCGGTGGAGCATCGATAACATAAATCGAACTAAGCCGACTTTGTCTTCAGGGCCGGCCAATTCATTTCTTTCGGCCATAGCGATGGCTTTTGCGCCTCGATCATCGACAAATTGAAGGAGCTTAGTTTCGATCTCGCTTGCGTCTTCTGGATCACGATTGGGGATTGTGTAGAGATCGATCGCATAGCCCGTTGCTGAGGGGTGGCGGTATCTAGAGTGCAGCTTTTTCTTGGGCCCCACCCGTCCAAATTCCCAAATAACTTCCTTGCCATTCCACGGTCGCTTCCATCGAGAAAGATACCATTCGGGGAGATAGTGATGCTTACGCGGTGGTGGCATATCTTCACGCATTCCGATGATGACGGGACACAATCCAAGAAGAAAGGATTTGCGCGGATTCAGACCTCAACGGTTTCGTAGCGTAGGGCAAAGGCAGTATCAGCACGAATCTCGCACCCGCACCAATAGTATGATACATCGCTCCCATCAGGAGCAGCCCATGGCGACCATCCGCAAAACCATCACGCTCAGCGACACGCAGGACGCGTGGATCAAGCGGCAGATTGCCGAGGGCGGTTTCACCAACGACAGCGAGTCTATCCGCGACCTCGTCCGCCGCGATCGGGAGGGGCAGGCCAAGCTTTCGGGATTGCGGCAGGCGATTGCCGATGGGCTGGACAGCGGGGTGAGCGACAGGTCGCTCGAGGAGATTTGGGCCGGCGCGATGAACAGTATTTCTTCCCCGTCACCCCGGACTTGATCCGGGGTCGGGCTTCTTTCTCGGCACGGCAAAATTAGCCTGATCCCGGGTCGATGCCCGGGATGACGCGTTAAGGGGAGCGTGCGGCTGTCCTACCGGCCTATACGGCGCTATCACTTCGCGGATGACCAGATTGACTCTTCCCGCGGCCGGCGCGCGTGATTTTTCGGCCCGAAAATCGCCGATGTGTCATCCCCAAGCCAAGCTGACGCGTTTTGTTCGCATTTTATCAAGAGCTTATCTCGACCCTTCGCAGGGTGACACCAGGGTGACACGTGTCACCCATGTCGCCCCTAGATCGGCGGAAATCCGCGCATGAGCGAGACTGTCTACATCCGCCCGATCGGCTTCGCGCCGGGTCCGCAGAGCGAGGAGGGCGATGCCGTCCGGCTTGGCGGCGGGCTCGTCTATGCCAGCCGCTTTGTGGTGATCTATCGCCGCGATGGTGAAGTGATCGAGCGCTGGCGCTCTTCGCCCGAGAGCATTGCGCAGGTACTCGCAGAACTGCCCAACAGCGTGGCTGCGGAGGCCGAGGCGCAGTGGAGCAACCTGCGCAACGCGCACCCGCCGCTGGAGCTCGGCGCGCGCACCATTCGCCTCGACCAGCCGCAGGTGATGGGCATCCTCAACGTCACGCCCGACAGCTTCTCCGACGGGGGCAAGCATGTGGGCGACCCGGCGGGCACGCGCGAGGCGATCGGCGCGATGGTCGAGGCCGGGGCCGCGATCATCGACATCGGCGGGGAAAGCACGCGGCCCGGCGCCGATGCCGTGTGGGAGGAAGAGGAAATCCGCCGCATCGTCCCCGCGGTGGAGGCCGCCGCCAGCATGGGCGCGGCGGTCAGCATCGACACGCGCCGGGCGGGCACGATGGAGGCGGCGCTGCAGGCAGGCGCAGCGATCGTCAACGATGTCTCGGCGCTGCGCTACGACCCGCGCTCGGCTGAACTTGTGGCCAAGACCGGGTGCCCGGTGGTGCTGATGCACGCGCCGGGCAAGGGCAAGGACCTGCATGAGGGCGGCACTTATGAGAGCGTGGTGTTCGACGTGTTCGATGCCTTGCGCGAACGGCGCGATGCAGCGGTTGCGGCGGGGATCGAGCGTTCGAAGATCCTGCTCGATCCGGGCCTGGGCTTCGGCAAGTCGCTCGGCGACAACCTTGCGCTGATCAACGCGCTGCCGCTGTTCCACGCGCTCGGCCAGCCGATCCTGTTCGGTGCAAGCCGCAAGCGCATGATCGGGGCGCTGAGCAAGGAGGCGGCGGCGGACGCGCGGCTCGGCGGCAGCATCGCGCTGGCGATTGCGGCGATGGATGCAGGCGCGCACATCCTGCGCGTCCACGACGTGCCCGAAAGCGTGCAGGCGCGCGACGTCTGGCGCGGACTACGCGACAATGCGCTGACCGATTTTGCGGACCTGCCGGGCTAGCCGGTCAGAGCGTATAGCCGCCGTCGCTGGTGAGCACCGTCCCGGTCACGTTGGCGGCGGCGTCGGACAAAAGATAGCCGATGTCGCGGGCCAGTTCGTCGGCGGTGGCGAAGCGTCCGCGCGGGGTGGTCTGGCCCATCTGCGCGATCACCGCCTCGCGGCCATGTTCGGCGAACTGGGCTTCGAGCTCGGGCGAATTCCAGATCGCGGTATCGACCCCGCCCGGCGCGATGGCGTTGACCCGGATACCGAGCGCCGCGTTCTCGGCGGCTGCGATCCGCGCCATGTGCGCGACCGCCGCCTTGGAGACGCCATATGCGCCGATGCCGGGCACGGGTTTGAGCCCGGTGACAGAGGCGGTGACGACTGCGCTCCGCCCGCGGTTCTCACCGTCGGGCTTGCGCATCGCACGCAGCGCGGTGGCGAGAGTGAGGAAGGCCCCGTCGAGATTGATCGCCATCACGCGGCGCCACTCGGCGAAATCGAGCTCGGCGATCTGGCCGCCGGTGCCGATCCCGGCATTGACCACGGCGTGGTCGAGCCGCTCGAGTTCGGGTTCGAGCCTCTGCCAGAAGGCTTCGTCGGCGACGTCCGCCGCGTGGGTTTCGAGCGTGCAGGACAGGTCGAGCTTGCCCAGGCCGTCGCCGTCGCGGTCGATCAGGATCAGGCGGGCGATGCCCTGGCGGTCGAGCCAGCGCGCGGTTGCGGCACCGATGCCCGATGCGGCGCCGGTGATCAGGGCGGTGCGGCCCGCAAAGTCGTATCCCTCGGTCATGGCCGCTGGGACTAGCGGGTTAGGCGGCGTTGTCGATCCCGAGATCGGAAAGCTTGCGATAGAGCGTCGAGCGCCCGATGCCGAGCCGGCGGGCGACCTCGGTCATGCGCCCGCGATAATGCCCGATGGCGAGCCGGATCACGTCCGCCTCGATCTCCTCGAGCGGGCGCAGGTTGCCGTCATGGGTATAGAGCATGACGCCGACCGATTCCTGCACGTGCTGCCCGGTCTCGTGCTCGCCGACCAGTTCGGCCAGCTGCGGGAAGTCGCCTGCGGTCAGCATTTCGGCGTCGCAGAACACCGCCGCGCGGAACAGCACGGCCTGCAACTGGCGGACGTTGCCCGGCCAGTCGAAGGCGCACAGCAGGTTGAGTGCGCTGTCGGCGAGGCTGAGGTGGTGGAGGCCCGGCTGTTCGCCGATCCGGGCGAGGAAATGGCGGGCCAGTGCGGGGATGTCGCCCGCCCGTTCGCGCAGCGGCGGCAAGGTGATGCGGGTGGAAGAAATCGCGGCCAGCAGGTCCTGGTCGAACTGCCCCTTCGCCGCGAGCTCGCTCAGCGGGCGGTTGCTGGCCGACAGCAGGCGGATGTCGATCCGGAAGCCGTGCGTCGCGCCGATCGGGCGCACGATGCCGTCGTTCAGCGTCGCGGCGAGCCGCGCCTGCTGGTCGGCCGAAAGGCGATCGATCTCGTCGAGCACGAGCGTGCCCGTGTCGCAATGCTGGAGCGCGCCCATCTGGCTCTCGAACGCTCCTGCAAATGCGCCTTTCTCGTGCCCGAAGAGCGCCGATTCGATCGAGTTGATCGGCACGCCGGCGACATTGACGAGGCGGAACGGCGCGCGCACGCGCGGGCTGGTCGCGTGGATCGCGCGCAGCAACATCTCTTTGCCCGTGCCGCTTTCGCCTTCGATCAGCACGTGGCTGTGCGAGCGGGCCGCCTTCGCCGCGCGGGCGAGCGCGATGCGGAAGGCCGGGTCGGTCCCGATCATCGCATCGAAATCGAGCACGGCGTGCATCTTCTCGGTCAGCGGCTGCAACTCGTTGCGCTGCGTCTCGACCCGGGTGGCGCTGCGCAGCGCGCGCATCAGCCGTTCGGGCGCGACGGGCTTGATGAGGTAGTCGGTGGCGCCTGCGCGCATCGCCTCGACCGCCAGCAGCGGGCTCGCGCTGGTGGTGAGCATCAGGATGGGCAGGGCGGGGCGGCGCTTCTTCAGTTCTGCGATGAGGTCGCATGCGGCATCGCCGGGCACCCACTGGTCGAGGATGATGGCGGACAATTGCATGCCCTGACGCGTGCCGAGCGTGGCGATCGCGGTCTCGGCATCGTGCACCACGACGGTCCGCCAGCCTTCGCGCGCGGCGAGCGCGGTGACGAGGCGGCTTTGCGCCGGCTCGTCATCGATCAACATCAGCAGGCGTTCTTCTTGATCGTCCATGATACCCCGACAAACCGTCCCAATGCGGTGCAGGGGGATGCTCTACCCAACTCGGGTAAAGACCAGATTAAGCCTGATATGGGGCCGGACGGTTGGCGCATGCGGGAAACCCGGCGCAACGCAGGGTGGGGCACATCGCCTCAGCAATAGCTTGAGAATGGCGGGACGCGGCGATAGACCCTTCGCCGAAACAACCATCCCTACCGGAGATAACAGCCATCATGGCCGCAAGCGAACACCACACGAAGGATATCGAGAAGGCACGCAACACCTATGAACGCTTCATGGGCAGCCTGAAGTGGGCGATCCCGATTATTGGCGTGATCGTGTTCATCGTCGTCCTGCTGATCGCCCCCTGATCCGATGAAGATCGCGGTACTCAAGGAACGCGCCCCGGGCGAGACGAGGGTCGCATTGACGCCCGAGACCGCGAAGAAGTTCATCGCGCTGGGTGCCGACGTCGCGGTGGAAGCGGGCGCGGGGGAACATGCCGCGATTGCGGACGCCGCCTATGTCGAAGCCGGGGCAGCGGTCGGTTCGGCGCAGGAAGTGCTCAAGGACGCCGGAGTGGTTCTCGGCATCCAGGCCCCCGATCCTGCGACGCTGGGCAGCACGAAGGACGGCGCCTTTGTCGCCGCGCTGTTCGATCCGTTCAAGCAGACCGAACGGGTCGAGACCTATGCCAAAGCGGGCCTCGAGGCGTTAGCCATGGAGTTCATGCCGCGCATCACCCGCGCACAGAGCATGGACGTGCTGTCCAGCCAGTCCAACCTCGCTGGCTACAAGGCGGTGATTGCGGCGGCGGACCAGTATGGACGCGCCTTCCCGATGATGATGACGGCGGCAGGCACGGTGCAGGCCGCGCGCGTCTTCATCATGGGTGTCGGCGTCGCCGGGCTCCAGGCGATCGCCACGGCCAAGCGGCTGGGCGCGCAGGTTTCCGCCACCGACGTACGCTCCGCCACGCGCGAGCAGATCGAATCGCTCGGCGCCAAGGCGATCTTCGTCGAGGAAGGCGGGATCGAGGGCGAGGGCACCGGCGGCTATGCCAGCGAGATGAGCGACGAGTACAAGGCCGCGCAGGCCAAGCTCGTCTCGGAACATATCGCCAAGCAGGATATCGTGATCACCACCGCGCTGATTCCGGGGCGGCCCGCCCCCCAGCTGATCAGCGACGAACAGATCGCGAGCATGAAACCGGGCAGCGTGATCTTCGACATTGCTGTACCGCAGGGGGGCAATGTCGAAGGCGCGCTGGCGGACGAGCTGGTGACTCGGCATGGTGTCACGATCATGGGTTACGCCAACACGCCCGCGCATCTGGCACCGGATGCGAGCGCGCTGTTCGCGCGCAACCTGTTCAATTTTCTCTCGGCCTTCTGGGACGAAGAGGCAGGGGGGCCCGTCCTCGACGAGGAAATCGGCGATGCGGTGCGGCTGACCAGAGGCGGGCAGGTGGTGAATGCCAGACTGAATGAAGGCGGCTGAACGAGGGCGGCTGAACGGGGGCAGCTGAAGGAGGGGGGTAAGTCCGATGGGGTTGCTGAACCAGACGCAGACCACGCCGCAAGGCTTCGTGGACAACCACGGCCACGCCCTGGTCGAGGGCGAGGAAGTCTACTTCGCCTTCCGCACGATCCGCGACTGGATCGCCTTCACCGACTGGCGGCTGATCTATGTCGACGTGCAGGGCATCCTCGGCAACAAGAAGGAATATCTGACTGTGCCCTATCGCTCGATCACCGCATTCTCCATCACTAGTGCGGGCACGATCGACATAGATGCGGAGATCGCGGTGTTCCTCTCCGGCCATCCGCCGATCGAGTTCAAGGTCGGCAAGTTCACCAATACCGAGGCGTTGCAGAAGCTTCTCGCCACGCGAATGAACGTCAACTAGTTTCGGCCCCGCGCCCAGAGAGATTGGGTGAAGAGATTTGGCGGAGAGACGTTAACCCATGAGAATTGCTGCCTTCGCAACCGCCATCGTCGCGGCGTCTGCCCTGTCGGCCTGCGCGCCGAGCCTCGCCGACGACGTGGATCTGGCCGATGTCGCGCCGGACGATATCGCCTTCGTCGGCGACTCCCCGATATATCCCAACGCGACGATCGCAGAGAATATCGCTGCGGCGGACGCATTTTCCCACCTCGCCATGCTCGTTGAGCGCGTCGGCCTTGCCGAAACGCTGGGCGCAGCGGGACCTTATACGATCTTCGCGCCGACCGACGCGGCGTTCGACGAGGTGCCGCAGGCACTTCGCGAGGGGCTGGGACGCCCCGAAAATGCGGATCGGCTGAAGGCCACGGTGGCAGGTCACGCGATCCCAGGCACGATCACCTCCGCCGACCTGGCCGCGCGGATCGTGGCAGGCGGCGGAAGGTGGGAGGCGCAGACCTTGGCGGGCTCCACGCTGACTTTCCGCCAGGATGGCGACAGCCTGCGCATATCCGTCGATAACGGCACCGGCGTGCGCGTGACCATGGCCGATCTCGCGCAGGCGAATGGCATGATGCACGTGATCGACGGCGTCCTCCTGCCCGAGGGCTGACCGGCAAATCGCTTGTCCGAGAGCGCCTAGCCCATCGACAGCGCCCTTTCGCCTTGCAATAACCCGCACATCCGGTTTCGCGCAGGGGAGGCGTGCTTTTAAGATGGACTTCATTTCCGTCCTGTCGATTTTCGTGCTGGCGTGTTTCGTCGGCTATTACGTGGTGTGGTCGGTCACGCCCGCGCTGCACACGCCGCTGATGGCGGTGACCAACGCGATTTCTTCCGTGATCATCGTCGGTGCGCTGATTGCCAGCGCCGAGGCAGGTAGCGCGGTCGCCAAGTGGCTGGGCCTTGCCGCCGTGGTGCTCGCCAGCATCAATATCTTCGGCGGTTTCGCGGTGACCGAACGGATGCTCGCGATGTACAAGAAGAAGGACGGCAAATGAGCGGGTCGGGAAGCAAGGCGACCGGTCGCCATAAAAAGGCGATGTGGGCGCTCGGGCTGATCTTTGCGGTGGTCGTTGTGTTCGTGGTGTTCGGTTATTCCGTGGGCAAGGACATGGCGCTGCAAGACAATGCGCGTGATGCTGCCCCCCTGGCGGGAGAAAGCGAATGAGCCTTCCTCGCGACGTAGAGCCGCTCGCGGTGCCGCCGGGGTCGGATTACGCGGTGAGCCATGCGGTCGAGACCGCTGCCGCGCACGGGCCGACCAATCCCTGGGTTGCGCTCGCCTATCTGGTGGCGGGGGTGTTCTTCATTCTCGCGCTGCGAGGGCTTTCCAGCCCCGCGACCAGCCGGGCGGGCAACCGCAACGGGATGATCGGGATGCTGATCGCGGTCGTCACCGTGATCGTCACCCACGACATCGCCAATATCGTCGAAATCCTGATCGCAATCGCGATCGGCGGACTGATCGGCTTCACCATTGCGCGAAGGATCGCGATGACCGCGATGCCCGAGCTGGTTGCGGGCTTCCATAGCCTCGTCGGCATGGCAGCGGTGCTGGTCGGCTTGGCCGCGTGGATGAACCCCGGGGCGTTCGGCATTCTGGACCTCGATGGCCAGATCCTGACTGTCAGCCGGATCGAGCTGGGACTGGGCATCGCCATCGGCGCGATCACCTTCAGCGGCTCGGTCATTGCCTTCCTGAAGCTTTCCGGCCGGATGGGCGGCAAGCCGATCATGCTGCCGGGGCGCCATGTCATCAACCTCGGCACGCTCGCCGCGATCATCGCGCTGATCGCAGCCTATGCGATGTCGGCCACGGCGGGTCCGGGCGAGGGCTGGATGATTATCGCCATTGCCGCGCTCGCCTTCGCCATCGGTTTCCTGCTCATCATCCCGATCGGAGGGGCGGACATGCCGGTCGTGGTTTCGATGCTGAACTCCTATTCCGGCTGGGCGGCAGCGGCGATGGGCTTCACGCTTGGCAACACGGCGATGATCATCACCGGCGCGCTGGTGGGCTCCTCGGGCGCGATCCTGAGCTACATCATGTGCCGCGCGATGAACCGCAGCTTCATCTCCGTGATCGCGGGCGGCTTCGGCGCGGACGACAGCGCTGCTGGCGGCGGCGAGGCGCGCGAGCAGCGGCCGTACAAGCAGGGCAGCGCCGATGACGCAGCCTTCATGCTCGAGCAGGCGGAGAAGGTCATCATCATCCCCGGCTACGGCATGGCGGTCGCGCAGGCGCAGCACGCGCTGCGCGAGATGGGCGATGTGCTGAAAGCCAAGGGCGTGGACGTGAAATACGCGATCCACCCCGTCGCGGGCCGCATGCCCGGCCACATGAACGTGCTGCTGGCCGAAGCCAACGTGCCCTATGACGAGGTG
This sequence comes from Alteriqipengyuania lutimaris, assembly GCF_003363135.1. NCBI lineage: Bacteria > Pseudomonadati > Pseudomonadota > Alphaproteobacteria > Sphingomonadales > Erythrobacteraceae > Alteriqipengyuania > Alteriqipengyuania lutimaris. The sequence goes on from NZ_QRBB01000001.1 coordinate 1,837,530, forward strand.
TTCGAGCTGGAGGACATCAACTCCGAGTTCGCGCAGGCCGATATCGCCTTCATCATTGGCGCGAACGACGTCGTGAACCCGGCGGCGAAGACCGACAAGAGCTCGCCGATCTACGGCATGCCCGTGTTCGACGTGGGCAATGCCAAGCAGGTGTTCTTCATCAAGCGCAGCATGGGCGGGGTCGGCTATGCGGGCGTCGACAACGACGTGTTCTATCTGAACCAGACCACCATGCTGCTGTCCGACGCGAAGAAGATGGTCGAGGAAATCGTGAAGGCGATGGACTGATCGGCTGGCCCGGAAGCCTCGTCGCCGGGATCGCCTTGGCACTGGGCGGCTGTGCCGCGCAGGCTCCTGTCGCGTCGCCGGCCCTGCCATTCGTGCTACAAAAGAACGTCTGGCTGGCACTGGATAAGCATCCGCGCGACGTGCTCGACGAGGTTTTGCAGAGCGCCGCCGCCGGGGAAACGATCTACGGCCTGCATGACGGTCCGCCAATCGAGGAAAGCGGCGGCGTCGCGCTGACATCCTTCAGCAAGGCGGCGGTGCCCTGCAGCACGCCGTACGGCCGCATTCCCTTTCCATTCTGGAGCTACGAGAGCCTTTGGCAGTCCATCTGCACCATCGGCGAACTTCGCATCACCAGTTATTCTTTCATACCCACGCACGTGGATCCTGTGACCGGACAGATCGGGGCGGATCGGGAGAAAGTTCCATCGACGCGTTTCGATCGGGACTATCTGCAGGATCGAGCGGTACGATACAGATTGCCGCTGGTCGTCGCGACGGACGACCTCAACCGTGGGCAGGTCATCCATCATCTCGCGCGCCCACCGCAGGCACTGCTCGTCCGCGTGTCCGAGCGATCGGTCATTCTGTTCGTGAACAGCTCGAACCCCGAAAATGGCGACCACTCGGCCTATCAATCAATGGTCGTCTATGAACGGATCGATTGACGGTTTGTCTCCAGACCCCAGCATGGTTAGTCTTCCCTCATGCGGCTTCTCCTCTTCCTCATCCTGCTCGCCGTGCTCGGCGTAGGCGCGTGGCTCTATTTCGGTGACGGGATGCGCGTGGTGACGGAGCGCAGCGTCAGGGTCGGGCTGGTCGAGGCGGGCGTGCCCGAGAAACAGGCCGCGTGCATGGCTCCGCGCATGACCGAACGGCTCAGCCCCGAGCAGCTGCGCAAGCTGCAGAATGTCGCGCCGCAGGACGGCGAAGCGGCGCGGCCGCGCGACACGGGCGAGGCGCTGGATCGCATCCGCCGGGTCGACGATCCCGAAGCGATCGAGGTGACGGTTCGCGCTGCAGCCGCATGCGCCTTCGGTGGGATCTTCGAGAACCTCTAAGGCGTCACATTCAACGACTCCAGGAAGCTCCGTTCGTGCTGAGCTTGTCGAAGTGCGAATGGGGCTGGGCTCGCCCTTCGACAGGCTCAGGACGAACGGCTGAAGAACCTGTAAGCTCTTGTCTTCGCTCCCATGCATGGCACTATGCAACGCAAAAGGGAGAGAGACATGATCCGCACGCTTATGGCCGCCACCGCACTGGCGACGCTCGCCTCGCCTGCGTTCGCCGAAACCATCACCGTGGCCCCCGGCGAGGGCGCGCAGGAACGCCTGCAGGAAGCGCTGATCCTGGCCCAGGCGGGCGACGAGATCGTGCTTGAAGCCGGGCGCTTCGATCTGACCGACGGGCTCAGCCTCGATGCCGACAACGTCGTTCTTCGCGGTGCCGGAATGCATGCGAGCGTGCTCGATTTCACCGGGCAGCAAGGCGCGGGCGAAGGTCTGCTCGTGACCAGCGACGGCGTGACGCTGCGCGATTTCGGGGTCGAGAACCCCAAGGGCGACGGGATCAAGTCGAAGGGCGCGGACGATATCGTCTACCAGGGCATCCGCGTTACGTGGACCAACGGGCCCGACAGCGAAAACGGCGCCTATGGCATCTACCCGGTCGAAAGCACGGGTATTTTGATCGACGGGGTGGAAGTGAGCGGCGCTTCGGACGCCGGCATCTATGTGGGCCAGTCGAGCCGGATTACCGTGCGCAATTCGATCGCGAGCTACAACGTCGCCGGGATCGAGATCGAGAACAGCCGCAAGGCGATCGTCGAGCGCAACTACGTCACCGGCAATACCGGCGGCATCCTGGTGTTCGACCTGCCTGGCCTGCCGGTGAAGAACGGCGGCGAAGTGCTGGTGCGGGGCAATCTGGTCGCGAACAACACCACGCCCAATTTCGCGCCTGAGGGCAATATCGTCGCCTCCGTGCGCCGCGGCACGGGCATCATGGTGATGGCGAACGACACCGTGTGGGTCGGCCAGAACATGCTCTACGACAATCCGACCGCTCCGATCATGGTCATCGCCTATCCGCTCGCCTTCGAGGACCCGGAGTACAATCCGTACCCGCGCGAAATCAGCATCGATACCAACCAGGTCGACGAAGGCGGCACCGACCCGCAGTTCGAAGGCGCCGAGCAGCTGCTCGCGGCCTTCGGCGGCGCGCTGCCGCCGGTGATGTGGGACGGCCTCGAAGATCCTGAGATGACCACGCTGATGGTCCATCCGGACATGGCGGGCTGGTCGGTCAACCTGCCCGAACAGGGCGCGGGCATCGAAGCCGCGCGGCCCGGCCCGCTCCACGTGGGCGCGATCGGCCAGCCGATCAGCATCGAGGATTGGGGCGCACCCGAGGCGCTGGAGGCGCGGCTCAAGTGATCCGCCATCTCGGCATCCTCGGGATTGCCGCGGCCACGCTCGCGCTGACGGCGGGGGTACAGGCGCTGCCTCCGCCCGCGATCAACGACGCCGCGATCACGGATGAGGGATTGCCCGACACGCTGAGCCAATTCGGCTTCTTTCTCGATCCGGCGGCAGACGAACCCGCGCCGGGCGTCACTCCCTACCGGCTCAACATGCCGCTGTTCTCCGACGGGGCGGACAAGCATCGTTTCGTCTACGTGCCCGATGGCGCACCTGTCGATCACGGTGAGCAGGGACTTCTGCAATTCCCGGTCGGTTCGGCGCTGATCAAGACTTTCGCGTTCGGTGAGCGCAAGATCGAGACCCGCGTTCTGCTCCACCGTGCCAACGGCTGGATCGCACTCCCCTACGTGTGGAACGAAGAACAGACGCAGGCGACGCTCGCGCTCGCGGGCAAGCGGGTGCCGGTCACCACGCCATCGGGCGAGGACATCAGCTACCGCGTCCCGAACAAGAACCAGTGCAAGGAATGCCACGGGCTGCAAGGCGCGGTGACGCCGATCGGACCCAAGGTGCGCAACCTGTCGGCTGCATGGCTGGAAAGCTTCCTCGGCACCGTACCGGAAGGCGCGGACACCATGCCGCTGTGGGAAGACCGTGCTTCCGCACAGACCGCTGCTGCCGCGCGCGCCTATCTCGACGTCAATTGCGCGCATTGCCACCGTCCGGGCTCGACCGCGTCCAATTCGGGCCTGGATTTGCGCTGGGAGACCGACGACCCGCACGCCATCGGGATCGGGAAGCGCCCCGTCGCCGCAGGTCGCGGATCGGGTGGACTGATGTTCGACATCGTGCCGGGCGACCCCGAAGCCTCGATCCTCGTCTATCGCATGGCGAGCGACGAGCCCGGTGTCGCCATGCCCGAACTCGGCAAGGCGACCGTGCACGAGGAAGGCGTAGCGCTGGTCGAAAGCTGGATTGCCGGAATGCCTGCGCGATGAAGTGGGTGTTGCGGCGAGCAGGTCGAGACCATTTCGGTGCCCACCCTGGTGATATGGGGCGAAGAAGACCGGCTGATCCCCGTGCAGGCCGGCATGTGGTACGATAGCCAGCTGTCCGACAGCAGGCTGGTGGTCTATTCCGGCATCGGTCACCTCCCGCACGAGGAGGCTGCCAACCGGACAGCCGCCTATGTCGCGCGATGGCTGGGCGAGAAGGTCGGGACCGGCGCAGCGAATTGACCCGCAAAGGTGCGGCGCAGCTATGGACGGCACGCGCGCTTCCTCGGTAAGGCCATCCCGATACGACACCAGGATTCGAGGATGGAAATTTGCGCAAGCTGGGCCTGATCGGCGGGATGAGCTGGGTCTCGACCCGCATGTACTACGAATGGATCAACAAGGACGTTATTCGGCGGACCGGGGCGATGACCTCTGCGCCCCTGCTGATCGAAAGCCTCGATTTTGCGGAGCTTTACGGTCTCACCAAGGAAGACGAGTGGGGCCGCGCGGCGGACATCCTCGTCGATTCGGCGAAGCGGCTTGAAGCGGCGGGGGCGCAGGCCATCGCGATCGCCGCCAATTCGATGCACCGCATTTACGATCAGGTGGCCGAGGCGGTCGATGTGCCCGTGCTGCACATCGCCGATGCGGTGGGCCGCAAGATGAAGGCGGCGGGTGCGGACAATGCGGCGCTGATCGGCACGCGCAACGTGATGACCGAAAGCTTCTATCGCCGCCAGCTGGTCAGCCACGGAGTCGACCTGCTGCCGCCCGACATGACGCATGTCGAGCGGACCAACGCGATCATCTACGACGAGCTGATGCACGGCAAGGCAAGCCGCGATGCGGAGCGTTTCTTCCGCACGATGATCACCAACCTGCAGCAGGATGGCGCGAAGGCCGTGGTGCTCGCCTGTACCGAGCTGGATCTGGTGATCGATGTCGACGCCAATGTCCTGCCGATCTTCGATTCCGCGCGCATCCATTGTGAGGCGATTGTCGACTGGATCATGGGCGAGGATGACGTCGCGGATGGGCCCGGACATGGCGGGGCCGCTTCGTGATGCTCGGCCCGGTTGTGCGGTGGCACGCGGCGGGATAGACGGCGGCGGCATGAGCCGCTCGCCCCTTGCCGCAGATCCGGCGCGCTCTCGCGGGCGCGAATTTCCCGGGCCTTCCGATGACACCTCGTCGCCCGAAAGCCGCGGCCCGCGGACCGCGTTCCAGCGGGATCGCGACCGGATCATCCACTCGATCGCGTTCCGGCGCCTGCGCAGCAAGACGCAGGTCTTCGTCGCTCCAGAGGGCGATCACTATCGCACCCGGCTGACCCACAGCCTCGAGGTTGCGCAGATCGGCCGCGTGATCGCGCGCGCGCTCGGCCTCGACGAGGATCTGACCGAGGCACTGTGCCTCGCGCATGATATCGGTCATCCGCCCTTCGGCCACGCGGGCGAGGACGCGCTCGACAATGCGCTCTCCGATCATGGCGGGTTCGATCACAATGCGCAGACCTTGCGCACGCTGATGCGCCTCGAGAGCCCCTATTGCACGCACGAGGGCCTCAACCTCAGCTGGGAAGTGCTCGAAGGCCTGGCCAAGCACAACGGCCCGGTCGATTCGCCGCACTGGGCGCTGGCCGAGCTCGACGACGCCTTCCCGCTGGAGCTCGCGCAATGGCCGACGCTGGAGGCGCAGGTCGCGGCGGTGGCGGACGATATCGCCTACGACAACCACGACATCGACGACGGGCTGCGTGCAGGCTTCCTCGAACTCGACGACCTGCTGACGCTCGATTTCATCGCCGATCAGTGGCGCGAGGTGGAGCGGCGCTTCCCCAACGCCCCGCGCGACCGGCAACTGCGCGAGCTGGTGCGCGGGCAGATCGGCTGGATGGTCAACGACGTGATCGACCACGCGCGTGCCTCCACCGCAGGGATGGACGATGCCGCGCAGATCGCGCGGGCTGGGCGGCAGCTGGCCGGGTTCTCGCCCGCGCTCCACGCGGCCGAGCGGCGGCTGAAGGCCTTCATGTATGCCCGGCTCTATTACCATCCCGAACAGACGGCGACGGCGGACAAGGCCAATACCGTTATTGCACAGCTGTGGCAGGCCTATTGCGATAGGCCCCAACTCATGGGATCGGAGTGGCTCGACAGCCTGCCAGCGGACGAACCGCAGCGGAGCCGCCATATCGCCGATTATATCGCGGGCATGACGGACCGGTTTGCGATAGAACGCACGCGGGAGATATTTGGGGACGCACCGGACGATCTGAGCAATGTTTGAACGGGCAAGCAGAATCGAGTGGGGGGCATGAGCAGCCGGTTTCGCGTCGCAATGGGGGGTGTGAGCGAACCGGTCGGTCTCCGGCTGATACATCTCGCGCGCCACCATCCGCAGATCCGCCTCGTCGCGCTGACGCTGGGCGAGGTCGAGATGCCGCCCGGCAGCCGGATGGAAGTCTTCGTTGCCGATGCCGACCGCTGGTCGCGCGTGATGAAGGCGATGCGGCCCAAGGTGTTCATCATCGGGCTCGGCCCCGCGCTCAACCTGATCGGCAGGGACGACAGCGCCTTGCGCGCGATCGAAGAAGAGGAGGCGGTGGTCGAAATCGCCAAGACCGCACGCTTTGCGGGGGTCGAGCGGCTGGCCGCGATCAGTTCCGCAGGGGCGGACCGCTGGTCGCGCGACGGGCATCTGAGCGCAAAGGGCAAGGCCGAAACCGAACTCTCGCGGCTGGGCTTCAAGCGGCTCGACATCCTGCGCCCCGGCCCGCTGGTCGAAAAGACCGCGATCGACGGCGGCAAGCGGTCGCGCATGGCCGCCCTTCGCGGGCGCGGGACCGACGCGCAGACGGTTGCGGAAGCGCTGATGACACTCAGCCTGCGGCGCACGCCGGGCAAGTTCGTGCACGAGGAAGAGGGGATCGAACGTGCCGCAGCGATGCTCTCGCGCGCGCCGAGCATGAAACCCTCGTCGCACGGCACGACCGAGGCCGAGCAGGAAACGCAACAGGCCCGGCAGGGGTAGGAGAGGCGCGATGTGGCAGACGCTGTTCGACATCACCAATGTGATCGCGCTGATCGGCTGGGCGCTGCTGATCCTGCTGCCGCGCCGCGAAAGCGTGATCTATGCGGTGCTCTACGGCGCCATCGGCCTGCTTTGCGCGTGCTATGTCGTGCTGCTGGTGGCGCTGCTCGGCAATCTGGTCGATCCGGCCACCGTGCCGGGTAGCGGGCCGCAGCCGGACTTCGAATACAGCGTCGAGGGTCTGCTTGCGATGTTCAATTCGCAAGGGTCGCTGGTGGTCGCCTGGACGCATTTCCTCGCGCTCGACCTGCTGGCGGGGCTCTGGATCGCGCGCGATGCGGACCGGCACGGCGCGCATCGGCTGGTGCAGGTGCCTTTCCTGCTCGTCACCTTCATGGCCGGGCCCGCGGGCGTGTTCGGCTGGCTGATCGCGCGCAGCTTCTTCGAAGGCGAGCGCGATGGCGCTGGTTGACGAGAACAGCGCGCAGGTCCGCTTCCCGCCGCCGCTGATCGTGCTTGGGTCGCTCTTTCTCGGGGTTGGTGTCGGGGGACTGCTCGGATGGCCGCGGATCGAGGTTGCGGCCCTTCGGCCCGTCGGGATCGTGATCGCCGCGCTGGGCCTCGCGATCCTTGGCTCGGGCCTCGTCGGTTTTTTGCGGGCGGGCAATGATCCCGAACCGTGGAAGAAGGATACCGCGCTCGTCACTTCCGGACTTTACCGGTTCAGCCGCAATCCGATGTATCTCGGCATGGTGCTCGTCCAGCTGGGCATCGCGCTGTTCGCGCAGAGCATTGGCGGCCTGCTGTCCGTGCCGCTGGCTGTGGTCCTGATCGACCATTTCGTTATCGCACGCGAGGAACGGCATCTCGAAAAGGTCTTCGGTGCCGAGTACGAGCGGCTGCGTAAACGCGTGAGGCGCTGGATATGACCGACAGGCGCGAAAGCCCCGCTGCCCAGCGCAACCGGGCGCCGATCGCCGACGTGCTGCGCGAGGAATTGCCGGCCGAAGGCCGCGTGCTTGAGATCGCGAGCGGCACGGGCGAGCACGTGGTCCATTTCGCGGCGGAATTCCCGCAGATCGAGTGGCAGCCGAGCGATCCAGATGGCCAGGCGCGCGCGTCGATCGCAGCGCATCTGGAGGACGCGGGTCTGGCGAATATCGCCGCGCCGCTGGCTCTCGACGCGAGCGCAGCCGACTGGCCCATCGATCGCGCCGACGCGATCCTGTGCATCAACATGATTCATATCAGCCCCTGGGCGTCGAGCGAGGGGCTGTTCGCGGGCGCCGCGCGTCTGCTGGGCCGCGAGGCGCCGCTCGTCCTTTACGGGCCCTTTCTGGAAGATGATGTGGCAACGGCAACATCGAACCTCGCATTCGATGAAAGCCTGAAGGCGCGCGATTCGCGCTGGGGGCTACGCGATCTGTCGGAAGTCGACGCGCTGGCTTCGCGTCACGGATTCGAGCGGTCCCGCCGCGTCGCGATGCCCGCCAATAATCTAACGCTGGTCTATCGGCGTGTCTGAGCGCGCCTGATAATGGCGGACGGACCCACCTCCGTCCGCCGATCGAAGGCGTCAATCGATGGCGTCTTCGCCGGCCTGACCGACCGATTCGACATCCTGGCCGAGGCCTTTGACGGTGTTGCAGGCGGTAGCGGTCATGCCGAGAGCGGCGATTCCGGCGGCGATGGCAATCTTGCGGATCATGGATGGGTCCTTTCGCACAACAGTTGAGCGCACCATGCGCTCGCTGCCGCCATCAACGGGTTTGCGGTGCAAGCGGTTCCTCCGGCGCGATTGCGGGCGACGCCACGGGCTCGGCCTCCAGTTTCGCCTTGCGCTTCGCCTTGCGCTTCGCCTTGCGCGACAGATGGCCTTCGCGCAGCACGATGATCGTGCCCGCGAGGATGATGATCGGCGCGCCGATCCAGGTGGTCGGGGCGGGCAGGTCGCCGAACACCTGCCACCCGTAAAGCGTCGCCCAAAGGAGCGCGGTGTAATCCATCACGATCACCGTCGCTGCCGAGCCGTAGCGCAGCGAGTTGGTCAGCAGCAATTGGGCCGCCGCGCCGCTGAGCCCGATTCCGCCCAGCAGCAGCCATGCCTCGGTCGAATGTGCCGTGCCCACGAAGGGGAGCGAGAGGGCCGCCACCGGCGCGGTGAGCAGGCAGAACCAGAACACGATGCTGGTCGAACCCTCGGTCTTGTTGAGATCCTGGATCTGGATCGAGATCAGCGCGACCATGAAGGCCGCTGCCAGGCCCACCGCGATGCCGACCGGGTCGACCGGCGCGCCACCGGGCTGGGTGACGATCAGGATGCCGACGAAGCCGATGGCCACCGCGCTCCAGCGATAGCGGCCGATCTTCTCCTTCAGCAGCAGCATCGACAAAATCACCGCCCAGATCGGCGCGGTGAAGTTGAGCGTGGTCGCCTCCGCCAGCGGCAGCAGGATGACCGCGCCATAGACCAGCGCCATGCCGATGATGCCGAAAATACTGCGCACCACATGCGCGCCGAAGCGCACGGGCTTGAGCGCCGCAAGGCCGACCGTCGCGGCGGCAAAGCCGATCATCACGACCAGCGTGACCGCCTGGCGCCAGAAGATCATCTCGAACAGGTGGACACCCTGCTCGCCCGCGAGCTTGACCAGCATCGAGAGTGTGGTGAGGGCGAGCGCCGCGAGCAGACGCAGGCCGATAGCCGTCAACGGGCGGGACTGAGCGACACCGGCTTCCATGCCACGCTGGTAGTGATTGATGGCGCGCAATCAAGTTGCGCGAGGCGGAAATCATCGCCACCTGCGCGGGCATGGACTGGTTGCACGAGCTTGTTTTCATCAGCGATGCCGGGCGCGTGGCGCTGCTCGGCGCAGGGTTCATCGTTCTGGCGCTCTTTGCGATGGTAGCGGAGCGGGCTCGGGGCAGGCGCGCGCGGATCGACCGGGTCGGCTGCATGCCGTGGATGACGATCTTCCTGTTCGCGGCCGTAATCGGCGGAGGCCTGTTGGCGACCGCGGTTCCCGCACTGCTGAAAGGCTAGCGCGCGCCGCTTTCGCGCGCGGCTGGCGCCGCGATCCCACCCCTTAATCCCCTCCCTTGAAAAGAAGGGGAGGATACCCCGAGATTGGCGCGCCGTTCCGAGCCTAAGGCGAGGCAAGCGCGCCCGCGCGCCCGAGCTTTTGCGAGGACATCGCACACCCGTATGGGTGTGCGCAAAGCCTGTCAGAGGCAGGCTTCCAAGTAAGCCTGGTCGAAGCCGAACTGGCGGGCCTTTTCCAGCGTGTAGGGGCGCAGGCCCGAGCTGCGGAACTCGCCCATGATCTTGCCGTCCTCGCCCTCGTCCAGATATTCAAACTTGAAGAGTTCCTGGGTGACGATGACGTCGCCTTCCATCCCGATCACCTCGGTGATGTTGGTCGTTCGGCGCGAACCGTCGCGCAGGCGCTTGACCTGAACGATCAGGTCGACGCTTTCCGCGATCTGGCGCGAGATGGCTTCCTTGGGGATCTTGATGTCGCCCATCAGGATCATGTTTTCCATACGGCCGAGCGCCTCGCGCGGGCTGTTGGCGTGCAGCGTACACATCGAGCCGTCGTGGCCGGTGTTCATTGCGGCGAGCAGGTCGAAGGCTTCCGCGCCGCGAATCTCGCCCAGGATGATCCGGTCGGGGCGCATGCGCAGCGCGTTCTTGACGAGGTCGCCGATGGTGATCGCGCCCTGGCCTTCGAGGTTGGGCGGACGCGTTTCGAGCGGCAGCCAGTGCGGCTGCTGCAGGCGCAGTTCCGCCGCATCCTCGATCGTCAGCACACGCTCGCCCGGGTCGATCATCTTCGACAGGGCGTTGAGCATGGTCGTCTTGCCCGAGCCGGTACCGCCCGAGATCACGACATTCATCCGGCACGCGCCCGCAATCTTCAATGCGGTCGCCATCTTGTCGTCCATCGAGCCGAAGCCGCGAAGCATGTCGAGCGTGATCGGCTTTTCGGAGAATTTACGGATCGAGATCGCGGTGCCGCGCAAGCTGAGCGGCGGGACGATCACGTTGACGCGGCTGCCGTCCTTGAGACGCGCGTCGGCCAGCGGCGTGGTCTGGTCGACGCGCCGGCCGACCTGGTTCACGATCCGCTGCGCGATCTGGAACAGGTGCTGTTCGTCGCGGAACTGGATCGGGGCGAGGGTGAGCTTGCCCTTCTTTTCGATGTAGGTCTGGTCGGGACCGTTGACCATGATATCGGACACGTCCGGGTCCTGCAGCAGCTCTTCGAGTGGCCCGAAGCCCAGCAGCTCGTCGATCAGCACCTTTTCCAGCGCGAATTGCTCGCGCCGGTTGAGCGTGACCTTGAGCTCGGCCAGCACCTCCATGATGATCGGGCGGAATTCCTCGGCCAATTCGTCCTTGGTCAGGGTCGATGCGGCTTCGGGGTCGATCCTCTCGAGCAGGCGCGGCAGCACCTGCTCCTTGATCTTATGGACGCTCGCCTCGAACCCGGTGATCTCTTCCTTCACATGGACCGCGTTGGATCGCTCGTTCAGGCGACGGTGGGCATCGGCGTGGCGGTTCGCGCCGACAGGCTTGGGTGTGGCGGGCGCGTCGTTGCCGTCCCGTTGCTCCTCGGGGATGGGCGGAAATTGCTCGCCGCCCTCGGAATCGTCGTCGCGCGAGGTCGACTTGCCCTTCATCGGTCGGGCATTGCCGAAGGCCGGGCGGCTTCCGGAAGACATGCCCCCGGGTCCGTTCCTGCGTCCGAAAGCGCTCATCGACCGTTCCCCCGAAGGCCCTTGGGCCAATACTTGCCAACACCAATGGGCGCGTGGCCGGATAGCCAACAGCGCCTTCTCGAACTTGGTGAATAGAATCGAAACCTTAGCAATTTCCTAAGTCGGGCGGGGACTGTCGCGACATCTCGCGGCACCGGTTAAAGCCATTCTTAACCATGCGCTCCTAGGGAGTGATGCCATGCAGACGGCACCCCGCGGCATCCTATCCGCAGATACGTACCAACCGACAATCGGTTGTACGGCCCAGCTGACTTTGCCCGGGCTCGCACTCGGCATCGCGCTGACCACTCTGGTGTCGGCGGTACTGTTTGCCACCTACCAGATCGCCTTGCCCAATCGAGCCTTGGAAGGATTGCGGCAGACGGGAGTCGTCTTTCTCGCCTTCGAGGCACTTGTCATCATACTTGCGATGGCCCGCGGTTTCGAAGTCGGTACGCTGTGGAACAGCCTTACGCGCTTCACCCGCTTTCTCTTGGTCGTGTTCTTCGCCACCTTCCTGTGGGGAGGGCTCGTGCATTCGCCGGCGGCGGCATGGGCCACGATGGTGAGCCTTTCCGCACCATTTCATGTCATTTTCGCCTTTGCCATCGCCCATAGCCTCCGGCCTTTCGGTGCAGCGGCGATGGATGTTTTCGAGAAGATCATCTTCGTCGCGATGGCGATTTTCGCGGTCTTGGTCGCCGTGCATTTCCTGACCCCGCCCCCAGCCATCGATCCGGTCGATATCAAGTGGTACATCGCCGTGCCCGGCTTCATCTCGCATCGCCTGCTCGGCGCATTCGCCGGCGGACTGCTTGCCCTGTTCGTCGCCGACCATGTCCTGCGCTATCGCGATTCTTTCGCACCATGGTGGGCCTATGGTGCGCTCGTCCTGTTGACCGGGCTGACCGTGTGGACCGGCACCCGCGCCGCCTTGCTCGGCATCGGCATCGCCTTGCCGGTCGCGTGGTTGTGCGGCCTGCCGAGGCCGACGGGCCGTCAGGCGATCGCCCTGTCGGCATGTGCTGCGCTCGGCATAGGGCTCGCCATCCTCGCCATACCTTACGGATCGCCCCATTTCCGCCTGTTCAACGGGAGCGACGTCGCCTCGGCCGATGCCGTGTCGGGGGGGCGCCTCGTCTACTGGAGTTTCATCCTCGACGCGATTGCGGAGCATCCCCTCATCGGAGCAGGCAGCGGTGCCTCGATGTGGATTCTTCCCGCCGAGGCGCAGCAACACATCCAGCCGCATAATGTCGTGCTGCAATTCCTGTTGAGCTGGGGAGCCTTCGCCACGGCTGCGGCACTCATGCTTCTCGCCAAGTTCGTCCGCGCAGTTCATGTGATCGCGGCGCGTCATCCATCCGCACTGCCCTTTCTGGCGCTCCTTGACTGCCTGCTGGTCGTCTCGCTTCTCGACGGCATGTTTCATTTTGCGCGCCATTTCATGCTGATGATGCTCGCGAGCGGTGTCATCTTCGCGATCGAGCGCCATGCACGGGGCATCGACAAGCCGGGAGCGCATGCCTAGGGAGCGCGCCTGAGCGACCGGCGTGCCGGTGCCGCCCGATTCCCAAGGAGACGACCGGTTCAACATAGCGAGCGCAGCGGTATCCTGCTGGCCGTGGCGGGATTTTCCTCGCTGTCGGTGGGCGATGCCATCGTGAAGACGATGGCGGGCGAGTGGTCGCCGCTCGGCGTGGCCGCGCTGCGCTTTACGATCGGCGCGATCGGCCTCGCGCTGCTGCTTTGGCGGAGCGAGGGGACGGCATCGTTTCGACCCAGGCGGCCGTTGCTGCAGATCGCTCGCGGGTTCTGCCTCGCCGGTGCGACGCTGTGTTTCTTCTCCGCCATCTTCGTAATGCAGCTGGCCGAGGCGATGGCGATCGCGTTCATCTCGCCGATCATCGTCGCCTTTCTGAGCGGGCCGCTGCTCAAGGAGAAGGTGCGTCCCGCGGTATGGATCGCCACGCCGGTCGCACTGATCGGGGTGCTGCTGGTGCTGCGGCCCAATTTCGCCGAGCTCGGCTGGATGGCCCTGCTTCCCCTGATCTCGGCGGCCTTCTTCGGCACGATGGTGATCGCGAACCGGGCGGCGGCAGGCGATGGCAGCTCGCTGTCGATGCAGGCCTATATCGCGTGCATCGCCGCGCCTTTCCTCGTCGCTGCTGCACTCGTCGGCCATCTGAGCGGCGCGCCGAGCCTGCAACTCGACCTGCCGGACTGGACGGTCGTCGCGCGATGCGCACTGGTGGCCCTGACGGCGAGCAGCGCGCACTGGCTCGCCTATATGGGCACGATGCGGGCGGGCGCGGCGACCATCGCACCGATGGTCTATGTCCAGATGATCGTGGCGGTCGCGCTCGGCTACCTCCTCTTCGGCGACGTGCCCGACCTCCCGACCATCAGCGGGGCGGCGATCATCATCGGGGCGGGGCTGTTCCTGTGGCTCACCACCCCGCGCACGACCAAGGACGTGTCGCGCGCGTTGCAAGGCCAGCCCGAGGCGTTAGAGCAAGGGGCACAAGGCAAGGAAAACGGCGGCTGAGATATGTGCGGCATCATTGGTATCATTAGCGACACCCACGTGGCCGACCGGCTGGTCGACGGCCTCAAGCGGATGGAATACCGCGGCTACGACAGTTCGGGCGTGTGCACGCTAGAGGAGGAAGATGCGGGCGCGCGAATGGTGCGGCGCCGGGCCGAGGGCAAGCTCGGAAACCTGGTCGAAATTCTGCGCGAGAAACCGGCCCCCGGGACCATCGGGATCGCGCATACCCGCTGGGCCACGCATGGCGCGCCGACCAAGGCCAACGCGCACCCGCACGCCGGCAAGGCCGCGGCGCTGGTCCACAACGGCATCATCGAGAACTTCCGCTCGCTGCGCGACGAACTGACCGCCGAAGGCTACGCAGTGGAGAGCGAGACAGACAGCGAGGTCGTGGCGCTGCTCGTCAGCCGCGAAGTGGAGCGGGGCGCGAGCCCCGAAGACGCGGTGCGCACGGTCCTGCCGCGCCTGCGCGGTGCCTTCGCGCTGGCAATCCTGTTTCCCGATCATCCCGACCGGATCATCGGCGCGCGGCTCGGCTCCCCGCTCGTGATCGGGCACGGGGAGGGCGAGATGTTCATCGGGTCGGATGCGCTCGCGCTTGCGCCGCTGACCCAGCGGATCACCTATCTGGAAGAGGGCGACTGGGCGGTCGTCACGCGCGAGGGCGCACAGATTCACGATCTCGACGGCAACCGGATCGAGCGCGACATCGTCGCCTCGGGGGCCAGCGCCGCGGCGGTCGAGAAGGGCAATTACCGCCACTTCATGCAGAAGGAGATCTTCGAGCAGCCCACGGTGGTCGCCCAGACGCTCTCCAGCTATGTGCGGCAGGCGGACCAGACCGTGGCGCTGCCGCAGATGGATTTCGACCTGTCGAGCATCGACCGCATGACGATCGTCGCCTGCGGAACCTCCTATTATGCAGGCATGGTCGGCCGCTACTGGATCGAGCAATTCGCGCGCGTGCCCGTCGACATCGATGTCGCCAGCGAGTTCCGCTATCGCGAGCCGCCGCTGCCCAAGGGCGGGCTTGCGCTGTTCATCTCGCAGAGCGGGGAGACCGCCGATACGCTCGCCGCGCTGCGATACTGCAAGGCGCAGGGGCAGACCATCGCGGCGATCGTCAACGTGCCGACCAGCACCATGGCGCGCGAGGCGGACTTGCTGCTGCCGATCCATGCCGGGCCCGAGATCGGCGTCGCATCGACCAAGGCGTTCACCTGTCAGCTGGCGGTGCTCGCCGCACTGGCCGCCAAGCTGGCGGTGGTGAAGGGCGAGATGGATCGCGCCGAGGAACAGGAGGTGGTCCGCCACCTGCTGCAGGCGCCCGCATGCCTCAACGCAGCGCTCGACCATGACGACGACATCGCGGCCATGGCCCACACCATCGCGCCCGCGCGCGACGTCCTGTATCTGGGGCGCGGCGCGGATTATCCGATGGCGCTGGAGGGGGCGCTCAAGCTCAAGGAAATCAGCTATATCCACGCCGAAGGCTATGCCAGCGGCGAGATGAAGCACGGGCCGATCGCGCTGATCGACGAGGATGTGCCCGTGGTGGTGATCGCGCCATCGGGCCCTCTCTTCGAAAAGACCGTATCCAACATGCAGGAGGTGCGCGCGCGCGGCGGGCAGGTGGTGCTGATCTCCGATGCCGATGGCCTAGCCGAAGCGGGCGAGGGGTGCCTCGCCACGATCGAGATGCCGCGCGTGCATCCGCTGATTGCCCCGCTCGTCTATGCCGTTCCGGTGCAGCTGCTCGCGTACCACGTGGCGCTGGTGAAGGGCACCGATGTCGACCAGCCGCGCAATCTCGCCAAATCGGTGACCGTCGAATAGCGCCGCTGGGCGAGAGAGCGCTGCGGGGTTTTACCCGGAACTAACCTTTCGCATTTATTCGCCTGAGGGTGACTGAGAGCGCTACATTCGATGAGACGACCTTGCGTCGGCGGCTTCCCCTGACCGCGGTCCTCGGCTTCAGGCCGGGGCCCGATCTCGACTGGCCGCGTCTGTGGATGCTGCAGCATCGCGAGCTCGCGCGGCTGATGGGCGCGCGGATCGCCGCGCATGGTGCGGGCGCGGTGCTCGCCGCGATCATGCTTTTCAAAGACTTGCCGATCCAGTTGCTGGGTCTCTGGCTCACATGGCTCGGGGTCAGCCTGTACATATATACCAGGCGCGACGCGCATATCCGGCTGATCGAAAAGCCCGAACTGAGCGCGCGCGAGGCGCGTTCGCATCTGATCGGCAGCATCCTGCTGGGAATCGGCTGGGGCAGCCTGATGCCGATGCTGCATCTCGTCGCGGGGCCGACCGAAGCGATCCGCGGACTGGTTATCGGCGCAGGGATCGCGGTCGGCGGCGTGATCCTGATGGGGGTCGTTCCCCTCAGTGCATATGCTTTCCTTACCTTGCTGACGCTCGGGGCATGCCTCGGTTTCTGGCTGGCTGGGCATTTCGAAATGCTTGTCTCGGTGGTGTTCTTCAGCTTCTTCGCGTTCGGATCGATCTGGCTGAGGGCGCACGATTTCCTGCGCTTCGCGATCGCCGAGACTGCGCTGCTCGAAAAGACCCACACGGTGTCGCTGCTCCTGCGCGAATTCGAGGAGAACGAGGCCGACTGGCTGTGGCAGATCGACAAGAGCCGCCGCGTCCGTTCGGTATCCCCCCGTTTTGCATATGCACTCGGCCAGCGGGCCTCGGATCTGGAGAGCCAGCCGTTCTTCGAACTGATTTCGGGCGAGCAATGGGAAAGTGGGAACTTCGCGCCGAGCCTCCACCAACTGGCGGACCGGATCAGGGACCGGGAAAGCTTTTCCAACCTTCTGGTCGAAGTCAAGGTCGCGGGCGCGGCCCGGTGGTGGGAGCTTTCCGGTACACCGATCCTAGGAGAGAAGGGCGAGTATCTGGGCTATCGCGGTGTCGGGTCGGACGTCACCGAACAGCGCAATTCGTCCGAGAAGATCGCCTATCTCGCGCGCTACGACACGCTGACCGGTCTGCCCAACCGGATCATGCTGCACGAGGAGCTGGGCAATGCAATGGAAGAGGCGCGCAGATGGCGGCGGCGCTGCGCCTTCATCATGGTCGACTTGGACCGGTTCAAGGCGGTCAACGATTCGCTCGGCCATCAGGTCGGTGACCGCCTGCTCGAGGAGGTGTCGCAGCGTCTCGGCGAAATCGGTTGCGACAATGCGGTCTGTTTCCGCCTCGGCGGCGACGAGTTCGGTATCGTGATCCGCGATGCCTCCGAACACGGGCTGATCGACCATATCGCCCGGACGGTGATCGAAAGGCTTTCCCGCCCCTACGAGATCGACCGGCACACGGTCTTCGTGGGTGCCAGCGCCGGATCGGCGCTGGCACCGGGCGATGGCAAGACGGTCGAAGAGCTGATGCGCAACGCCGATCTGGCGCTCTACCGCGCGAAGGACGACGGGCGCGGTGTGCACTACGCCTACGAGCCGTCGCTGCATGCCAATGCGGAAGAACGCCGCCAGCTCGAACTTTCGTTGCGCAAGGCGATCGAGAAGGACGAACTGCTGCTGCACTTCCAGCCGGTGGTCGATGCCACGAGCGAAGAGGTCGTGGGATTCGAGGCGCTGGTGCGCTGGCAGAGCGAGGATCACGGTTTCGTGAGCCCGGGCAAGTTCATCCCGGTGGCCGAGGATACGCGCCTGATCGTTCCGATCGGGACCTGGGTCATGCAAAGGGCCTGCGCCGAAGCGATGGCCTGGCCTTCCCACGTGAAGGTCAACATCAACGTCTCGCCCGAACAGCTGGTCGAGCCGGACTTCGTCGATACCGTGGTCGAGGCGCTGTCGCGCAGCGGGCTGGACCCGACCCGCCTCGAAATCGAAGTGACCGAGAGCATCTTCCTCAGCGATGCCGAGGTCGCGCGCGAAGCGCTGAGCCGGGTGATGGCGCTGGGCTGCCAGGTCGCGCTCGACGATTTCGGGACCGGCTATTCCTCGCTCGGCTACCTGCGCAAGCTCAAGTTCTCGACCATCAAGGTCGATCGCAGCTTCGTGCAGGGTGCGGCGCAGGGCAGCAGCGAAAGCCTGGCGATCGTGCGCGCGGTCGTCGCAATGGCGCAGAGCCTCGAGATGAAGACCACTGCCGAAGGGGTCGAGACCGAGGAGGAGGCGACGCTGGTCCGCAGGATGGGCTGCGACCGGATCCAGGGCTTCTATTTCGGACGCCCGATGACCAGCGTCGATGCGCGCAGCCTGTTCGACGGCGGCTACCGCGCGATGATCGCCTGATCGTGCCGCCGGGCGAGGGCCGGCAAGCGTGCAATCACGCAGCCTGTGCCAGGCTCTGCATTACCGAGGCGAAAAGGCGGCGACCGTCGGTTCCGCCATGGGCGGCGTCGATGGCGCGTTCGGGATGCGGCATCATGCCGAGCACGGTGCCCGCCTCGTTCACGATCCCCGCGATGTCGCGGCGTGAGCCATTGGTCGCTTGCGTGTAGCGCAGCACGACCTGGCCATTGCCTTCCAGCGCATCGAGCGTGGCCTCGTCGGCAAAGTAATTGCCGTCGTGGTGGGCCACGGGAATGGTGATGATCTCGTCCTGCGAATAGTCGGTGGTGAAGCGCGTCGCGGCGTTCTCGACCCGCAGCCGCGCGTCGCGGCATACGAAGCGCTGGCCCGCATTGCGCATCAGCGCGCCGGGCAGCATCTGCGCTTCGGCCAGCACCTGAAACCCATTGCACACGCCCAGCACCGGCACCCCGCGCGCCGCCGCGGCCTTGACTTCGCGCATGATCGGGCTGTTCGCCGCCATCGCGCCCGAGCGCAGGTAGTCGCCGTAGGAAAAGCCGCCGGGAAGGGCGATGAAGTCGATCCGGTCGGGCAGGGCGGTGTCGCGGTGCCAGACCTGCGCCGGATCGCGTCCGAACACCTCGCGAATGGCGACCACCATGTCGCGGTCGCAGTTCGATCCGGGGAAGGTGATGACGGCAGTGTTCATCACTCGGCTACTCCCCGCTCTGGGCGTCTTCGATCCGGTAGTTCTCGATCACCGTGTTGGCGAGCAGCTTTTCGCACATCTCGCGCAGCGATTCGTCGGACACGTCCTGCGACAGCTCGAGCTCGATCAGGCGGCCGATCCGCACATCCTCGACGCCTGCGAAGCCAAGCCCATCGAGCGCGTGATGCACCGCGCGGCCTTGCGGATCGAGCACGCCTGGCTTGAGAGTGACGAATACGCGCTTTTTCATCGGGTGGCCTTCTGACACTGGCGGAGGGAACGCCTTGCCGCGTAGCGAGCCTTTCCGGTCCGCGCAACGCGCAGTGAGCGGTTCCTCACTTCTTCTTCGGAGTGCCCCGCATGCGGCCGCGATGTGCCGACAGGTCGAGCACCTCGCCGGGCGCATTGTCGTCGTTCTGCAGCACGCCAAGGCGCCGCGCGACTTCCTGGTAGGCTTCCTCCTCGCCGCCCAGATCGCGGCGGAAGCGGTCCTTGTCGAGCTTTTCGCCCGAGTTCATGTCCCACAGCCGGCAGCCGTCGGGGCTGATCTCGTCGGCCAGGATCACGCGGGCGAAATCGCCGTCCCACAGCCGCCCGAACTCGAGCTTGAAGTCGACCAGCCGGATATCGACCGCGGCGAACATGCCGGCGATGAAATCGTTGATGCGGATCGCCATCGCCGCCATGTCCTGCATCTCTTCCTGGCTCGCCCAGTTGAAGCAGGCGATGTGCTCTTCGGCGACCAGCGGATCGCCCAGTGCGTCGTCCTTGTAGTAATATTCGATCAGCGAATGGGGCAGGGGCTCGCCCTCTTCCAGCCCGAGCCGCTTGCACAGCGAGCCGGCGGCGACGTTGCGCACCACGACTTCGAGCGGGATGATCTCGACCTGGCGGACCAGCTGCTCGCGCATGTTGAGGCGGCGGATGAAGTGCGTGGGGATGCCGATATTGGCCAGCCGCGTGAACACGTGTTCGCTGATGCGGTTGTTGATCACGCCCTTGCCGTTGATCGTGCCCTTCTTCTCGGCATTGAAGGCGGTCGCGTCATCCTTGAAATACTGGATGATCGTGCCCGGCTCGGGGCCTTCGTAGAGGATCTTGGCCTTGCCTTCGTAGATCTGGCGGCGACGGGACATGGGCGTTACCTGCTTTTCGAAAGAATTGCGCCCCGGCATCTCGCGCGAGAGACCGGGGCGGGCCTTCGGCAGTAGCGCGAAAGCCGGGGCAGGGCAATTGCCCGACGCGGGCAGCGTGAACCGCGTGTTTACCGTTGGCCTATAGACAATTACCTAGAATGGCACGCCCCAACCCCCCGGCGAACCGCAAGTTCGTTCCCGAAGAGCGCCTGAGGCATGCTCTGATAGCGCTCACAATCGCGCTCGCGGCCGGGATGCTGACCCTTATGCGTCCCGTGGATGTTGCTGCGTGGGCCTTTCAGGCCAGGCTCTTCGAACACGAGGCGAGCGGCGATCTGGTCTTTGTGCGCATGCCTCCCGCTACAGAGAACACCGCGGCCGTAAACCACGATGTTTTGCGCACGATCGAACACCTTCGCGCAGCCGGGGTGGAGCGGATCTTCATCAACATCCCACTCCAGCGAAGCGACTCCCCGCAGACAGACGCCCGGCTGCGAGCGCTTATTAATGGCAATCCGGACAGCATCTTCCTCACCGATTCCTTCGAGCAGGACTATACCGACAGCGACCGGGTACCGCCCACAAGCCCCTATTTTACGCAGAATGCTCTCATTTTTGCGAGCGATTACGATGCCGATTTCCTTCAGTTCGTTTGGGGGTTCGACAAACCTGAAGATCCTGCGAAGGATGGAACACTGGTGCCGTTGAGCTTCGCCCTGGCAAACAAGGGCTCGGCTCGCGATCGGGTCTTCATCGATTACACCATCCGCGCCAGCTCTATCCCGACCGTCGGGTCGGTTTCGTTGGAAACCGGCCTTTCGTCTCTTGGTTCAATGGACAAGACCTTCGTCTTGGGTACCGATTCTTTCGGCGCGGACATACGCGCGCCGAGCGCAGGCACAGTCTCACCCACAATCATCCATATTCTGGCAGCCGAAACCTTACTTCGCGGAAGCGGCCACGGGTCGCCGTGGTTCGCTATCACTTTGGGGCTGGGCATCGCGCTGGCTCTGGGCCTGCGCTTCGCGCACACGAAGAAGCGCCGCCGCGCTGTCTATTTTGCGTGGTGCCTGCTCTTGGGAGCGCTGTTCTTAGCGACCGCATTTCTCGGCATAAAAGCTTACTTTGCCGAGGCACTGCTGCTGGCCCTGATTTATGCGATCTTCCGCGTGGTGGCGCGGTACCGCCGACGCCATCTTGCAATCGATCCGCTGACACGTTTGCCGAATTTTGCTGCGCTCCATCAGGACTTGGGGAGCGACCATGAAGCCGCGTCGGATTGCCTGGTCGTCGCGAAGGTCGCGCGGCTCGAATCGATCTTCGTCGGGCTGAACACTGCGGAAAGACGGCAATATCTGCGCGAAGTCTGCAACCGGCTGGCGCTCGGCGACCGCGACCGCACGGTCTACTACAACGGGAGCAAATACCTCGCCTTCGTGTGCGACGGTGCGGGCATTGCCGATCTCGAGGCGCACCTCGAGGGGCTGCGCGCCATTGTATCGCAACCTGTCAGACTGACCGGCAAGTCTCTCGACGTCGCGATAACCATTGGTGCGGACAGTTCGACGAAGGATTCGATCGACCAACGGCTGAGTTCCGCGATCGCCGCGGCAGACCAGGCGCGCGAAGTCTACAAGCCGGTCTTCGTGGTCGGCAACGATCGGGAGGATTGGGATCATTCGCTCACTTCCAAGCTGACGCAGGCGCTTGCGGACGATCAGATCGCGATCAAGCTTCAACCCCAGGTCGACCTGGCAACACATTCCTTCATCGGTGCGGAGGTGCTGGCGCGCTGGCGCGATCCCGATGGCGTCGACGTACCGCCGTCTTCGTTCATCCTGCAGTGCGAACGCATGGGAAGGCTGGACAATCTGACACGGCGCATCTTCGAGAAATCTTGCCGTGCCGCAGCTTCGATCCAGGAGCAGGGGTTACTCCCCCGAATCTCGGTCAATGTATCGGCAGTGCAACTGGTCGACGATCGCATCGCGCAGATCGCGCTGGAAACGATGGGGGCCTATCGAACCGATCCGGCTCTGGTCACGATCGAATTGACCGAAACCGCGCGGATCGAGGATTTCAGCACCGCCCGTCGTGTCGTCGATCGTCTCAAGAGCGAAGGTTTCAGGCTTTCGCTGGACGATTTCGGAGTGGGGAGCGCCAATTTCGAGGCGTGGTTCGAACTGCCGTTCGACGAAATCAAGATCGACCGCAAATTCGTCGCCGGCCTCGAACGATTGCCGCGTGCCAATGCGATCGTGTCGGGAATCATCCATTCCGCGCGCGAGGCCGGTGTCGCGGTGCTGGCTGAAGGGATCGAGGACCGTGCGACCTATGACCGACTGGCGACCATGGGCTGCACCTATGGTCAGGGCTATTATATTTCGCGACCCCTATGGCTGGCCGAGTATATCGCGGTCCTAAAGGCCGAGAGGGAGGCCGCTTTGCCGCACCGGGACTTTGGTTAATGCTTTACTAACGATCATGGTTAAGATATTGGAAAGCTCCATCTAGAGGAGATTTACCATGTGTCGTTCGATCTGGGACTGGCTCTTCAACTAAGCCGATCCATTCAAAAATCTTGGAAAAGGGCCCCTTAGAGGGCCCTTTTTTTGTGCTGTCCTGGCGCATCGAAGGTGCCTCAGCCGGGTGGGTCTTCGCCGAACAGCATCGCCTTCATCCGGTCGAGATAGGCGATCCACGCTTCGCGCCCGGCATCGGTCAGGCAGGCGGTGGTGACGGGCTTCTTGCCTTCGAACCGCTTGTCGATGGTGACGTAGCCCGCATCTTCCAGCTTGCGCAGGTGGACGGACAGGTTCCCGTCGCTGCCCCCGGTGCGTTCGCGCAGTTCGCCGAAATCCGCGCATTCCGCGCTCGACAGGTACGCCATGGTGGCGAGCCGGACGCGCCCGTGGATCGTGTCGTCGATCGCGCGGTAATCGAGCGGTGTATCGGGCGGCGGATCAGCCACGGGCCGTGTTCTCCCGCTTGATCAGCAGGAAGCCGGGGATGATCGACACGAGGATCACGCCGACGCCCATCACCGCGAACTGGAGCGCGGTGCCCGCCGTCATCGCGGTTGCCACCACGAATGCCATCGCGAGCGCGGCGAACGGTCGCAGCACCGCAACCCGGCCCGCCGCCGCGCTTGCGGCAAGGGCAGTCGCATAGACGCCGAAGGTGATCGGAGCGATCATGCTCATGAGGTAGAAGGTGACCGTCTCGCCCGTCCGGTCCAGCCGCAGGTAGGCGAGCGCCAGGGTCGATACCGAGATGATGCCGAGGAACGCGCCGCCCGCCTGCCACACCGCCTGTTCGACCTTGTGGCCTAGCGACGGCCGCCAGTCGCGCTCGCCTGAGCGCCACAGCTTGCTGACGACCATGGCGGGCACGATCAGCCCGAGCCAGATGACCGGCAAGGCGTTCGGCGACCAGTCGATCGTGCCCAGCATGACCAGCCCGTGCAGCAGGCTGGCCAGCGCTATGGCCGCCCCGAACAGCACCAGATGGCGACCGGAGAGGAGCGGGCGGGTCAGCCCCTCCTCCGCCAGTTCCCGCATCATTCGCAGGTCGTCCTGCGCGCTTGGCGCCGGATCCATAGGGGCCGCGGCGCTCATTCGCCGTCTCGCGGATAGATCACGGCTTCGGTGACCGTGGCGCTGCCGTCGAGCGTGAAGCTCTGCGCGGGGAAGGTCGGCATGCCGCGCAGTTCGCTCGCGCCGATCATCGCCCAGCCGTCGGTCGGGCCCATCGGACCCATGCTGAATGTGCCGTCGCCGTCGATGTCGTGCCACACCATCAGGGCGTAGCGGCCATCGGGCACGTCGTCGAAAATGACGGTGACCGTCCGATCCTGCGGATTTTCGATCAGGTCGCCGGCAACCGCCGCTTCCTGCATGAACTGCGTTTCGCTCTGCAGGCTGACGTAGAGGTCGCCCGCGTCGGGCTGAACGTCGGTGAGGGTCACCGTGACCTCGCCTGCGAGGGCAGGGGCCGAAGCGGATGCCGCGATGAAGGCGGCGGTGGCGAACAGTGCGTTGCGAATCATGTCACTCTCCTTGGTTTCGATGTGCACTTTAAAACATAAAGTACACTAATGCGCAAGAGGGTGGCTGCTGCGTGGAAGCGGACACGGTGGAAGTGACATGTGGCGTGGCCATGCGGGCGCGCTGTCCTACAGCGCACAGGGCCGCTATCCTGCGCCTTTCCATGCATTCGTCGATCCGTGTCGGCCGCTTCGGGCAAGGTCCGCACGAAAAAGGGGCGAGCCATGCTGGCCCGCCCCGCCGGATTTTGGGTTTGCAGGAAGGCCCGGTTTTTACCCCTAGGACACTGTGTCAGGTGTTTCAGAAGTCCTACCGGCCCCGCCCTTGGCGGCCCGGTATCAGCCGTGCAGCTTCACTGCGGTCTGCGCCACCCGCTTGCCGAGGTAGCGCGCCCCGTCGAGCTCGACCTTGCTCGGCTCGCGGCTGCCGTCACCGTCCGCGATCGTGCTGGCGCCATAGGGCGTGCCTCCCTTGACCTCGTCGACGCCGACGAGCCCCTCGTAGCCGTAGTCGAGCCCCACGATGGTCATCCCCATGTGGAGCAGGTTGTTGAGGATCGACCACAGCGTGGTCTCCTGCCCGCCGTGCTGGCTGGCGGTGGAGGTGAAGGCCGCGCCGACCTTGCCGATCAGCGCGCCCTTCATCCACAGGCCGCCGGTCGTGTCCCAGAAGGCGGCCATCTGGCTGGTCATCCGGCCGTAGCGGGTCGGCGAGCCGACCACGATGCCGTCATACTCGGCCAGTTCGTCCGGGCCCGAAATCACCTCGTGCCCGGGCATCCCGGTGAAACCGGCGTTCTTTACGACTTCGTCTGGGGCGGTTTCGGGCACGTGACGGATCACCGCTTCGGCCCCGCCTTGGCGAATGCCTTCGGCAACCGCCTCGGCCATCGTGGAGGTGTGCCCGTAGGAGGAATAATAGAGGACGAGGATCTTGGTCATGGGTTTCCCTTCGTGAAACTTGCTCGGTCTGCCATACGCCAACGCGGCAGACAGCCGCCCTTTCCGGCTAGCAGGATAGAAAATTCCGGTTAGACTGAACGGAAGATTGGGCGGGGGGCACTATGGCGTCGAAGCGATCCGGTTTCCTGGAATTGGGCGTGGTGGTGAGAGCGCTGGGCTTTGTCGTCGCAATGGCGGGATCGAGTGCGTGCACCTCGCTCGCCGACGGGCAGAGCCAGACGATCTACGTCGCGGGTGCTAACGGCGTCGAGGCGCAGACGGTCGCGATCGGTCCCGACCCCGCGAGGCCCGACCCTGTCGGGCCGGACGAGCTGCGCCGTGCGCTCACCAGCATCGCAACCTACGGCAACGGCTGCGCGGACTGGATCGCGCGGGAACTTTCGCTTCGCGACGAAAGCGACTTTCACAAGCCGGTCGACCGGCAGGACCGCGGCGCCATCCCGCCGGATTGGCGCGCGATCGACGCCAGCGATCTCCAGGTGCATTGCATTCTGCGCGATGGCGCGGGCCAGGCACCTTCCGATGCGACCCCACAGACCCAGCAACTGGTCGAAGCGCTGGCTTCACTGATCGAAAATTCGGGCGAGGGCACGATACCGGCCAATAGCCGGGATCTGGTCAGGAAGGTCGCGCTTGGATCGGACTGGCGCACCCGCGATACGAACTACCTCGAACAGGTCACGGTCGAATTGTTCAATTTCGAGGGCGTCGTCGGGAATCAGCACGGGCTCGTCACGTGCGGGATGGCGAATTGCCGATTCCTCCACACGGTATGCGGTCGGATCAGCCGGACCTATTTCGAGGACACGCCCGATATCGAGGGTTTGAAGACGATCTGCCGCGCCCGAACCGATGCAGCGCTCGATCAATTCAGGCGGTCGATGCGTTGATACATCGCTCGAAGGGGGTGGTGGTGCCCAGGGGCGGAGTCGAACCACCGACACGACGATTTTCAGTCGTCTGCTCTACCACTGAGCTACCCGGGCGTCGCCACGACGGCGGACCTGCCTTGCGGCGTTTCGGTCCGGCGAGCGAATGAGTGCGCGCCTATGGCGAAGCCTCGGACGCTTGGCAAGCCCTATCCGCGATCAATCCTGTCGAGGTCCCCGGTCCAGGTCCTGCCGAGAGTCCGGATCGCGTGCGATCTCTTCTGGATCGGCGGGCCGTCCGGGCACGGCATAGCTGTCGCTGAACCAGCGGTTGAGGTCCTTGTCGCGGCAGCGTGCGGAGCAGAAGGGCTTGAATTCGGCCGTCTGCACGGGCGATTTGCAGATGGGGCAGGGCCGGCTTGGAGTGGGGCGTCTGGTTTCGCTCATGATGCAAGAACTTGGGCGTGCCCGCCCGCGATCGCAAGCGAGGCGTCGCGTTCCACCACAACTTCGCGCCCGCTGCGCCGCGCCAGCTCGACGAGCCAATCATCCTCGAGCCGGTCGGCCACCGCCGGATGCGCACGCAGCAACAGGCGCGGGCCGATTCCCTCGGCCCCTTCGCCCCGGCGCAGCAGCATGCGCGCGGCCGCCGCAGTGCGGTGGAAATGGAGCCGGTGCAGGATCGAGGGGCCCTCGAGTCGCGCAACTAGATGGACGATTCCGAAGCCGTTCATTGCGGTCCGCTCGTGCGGCCAGTCGCCCAGCGCCTCGGCGAGCGCGTGATCGACCGCGCCGCGCTGCGTTTTCTCCGCCAGGGTGGGAAAGTCGATCGCAACCGAGCCGCCGAGGTCCAGCCGCCGCAGGGTGCTCGCGACGGAGGGCACCGCTGCCATGGCCAGCTCGCTTGGAGGCAGATCGCCGTCGATGTCGATCACCGTCATGGCGGGGGTGGGCGTGACGAGGATCGAACCGCCGGCGAACCCGATTTCGGCTTCCCACGCATCGCTCCACACATCTTCCCATGCACCGGCGCCAAATCGGGGCACGACCTTGGCGTCGGGAAGGTCGAATGGATCGTTGCGCGTGTCGGGTGCGACTATGTGCGCCTCGCTGCCCTGGTAGGTGCCCTGTGCGCGTTTGTAGCGCCCCTGTTCGGCGATCGGTGCGCGGGTGATGGCGATGGCGATCTCGCGCCCCTCGCTCGCGTCCTTCGGCAGGCCGGAGACGTTGATTTCGAGGCCGTCAGATGTGCGCGCGATTCCCCGCTTCGCGCCGCCGCTGCGCCGGATGAGCCGGGCTCTGGCCGGGCCGGGCACGACATCGCCGGGCCAGTGGAGCCGGGCTGCGACCACCCGGTCGCCTTCGATAAGCAGTGCGCGGGTTTCCGCGATTCCATGCTCGACCAGCCAGCCCATCGCAGGGCCTCAGGCAAGCGGAAGGCCCGCTGCTTTCAGCAACGCGCGCGTTTCGAACAGCGGCAGGCCGACGACGCCCGAGTGACTCCCGGAGAGGAAGTCGATCAGGCCTGCGGCGCTGCCCTGGATGGCATAGCCACCCGCCTTGCCGATACCCTCGCCAGAGCTTGAATAGCTGGCGATTTCTTCTTCCGAGAGGCGCTTGAAACGGACCTGCGAGGTGGCGCAGCGCGTCCGCTGTCCACCATCCGCGTCGATCACCGAAATCGCAGAATAGACGCGGTGGCGACGGCCCGAGAGCATGCGCAGGAAGCGCGCAACCTCAGCTTCGCTGTCTGCCTTGGGCAGGATCCGCCGACCGAGCGCGACGACCGTATCGCCAGCAAGCACGACCTCGCCATCCTCCCGCGCAACGGCGCGCGCTTTCTCGCTCGCCATGCGCTGCGCATAGGGAAGCGGCAGCTCGCCTTTGTGCGGATTCTCGTCGATATCGGGCGCACGGATATCCGCCGGAACGGCACCGATCTGCGTCAGCAGATCGCGCCGCCTTGGGCTGGTACTGGCAAGGACCAGGGCGGGTCGGGGGCGCGCCATCATGTTGGGCAGACGCTCTGCCGGATCAGGACGCGGCCAATCAGGACGAGGCTTGCGGGCCGGGTCCGCCACGGCCCGGCATGAAGCGATAGGTGATGCGACCCTTGGTCAGGTCGTAGGGGGTAAGCTCTACCAGCACTTCGTCGCCGGTCAGGACACGGATGCGGTTCTTGCGCATCTTGCCGGCCGTGTGGCCGAGGATTTCGTGGCCGTTTTCGAGCTCTACCCGGAACATCGCGTTGGGCAGAAGTTCGACTACCCGACCGCGCATTTCGAGGAGCTCTTCTTTCGCCATACTGTTTTCAATCCTGTATTGTGGTGCGTGTTTGCAACGCGCACGTAGCGATCCGCGGGACAAATTGGAAGACGGGTCAGCTTTGGGAAAGCTTCACACGACAATTCGTTACGCGGTGACGTTTGCCTTTGTTCTCTGCGGCTGCAATCGCCGCGGCAGGGGGGCGTCAGATTTTTCAAGGACGATATCCCCCGATGACCTTTACCCCCCGCTTTGCCTGCTGCGTATCCCTGCTTGCCCTTGCCGCGACGATCGGTGCCCCGGCTGTCGCGCAGGAAGACGCCGCCGATGCGGGCCAGAGCGCCCCGCAGGAAGAGCCTTCGGAAGAAAGCGGCGGAGATGCGAGCAGCACCGACATCGTCGTGGTGGCAAACCGGATCCGCGGCTCGGTCGACACCGATGTCCCGCCGGTCGTCGAGCTCGACGAGGCAGACATCGCCTCTTACGGTGCGGATTCGATAGCCGATCTGGTGGCACAGCTTTCCCCCCAGGTGAGCTCCGGGCGCGGTCGCGGTGGCGGGCAACCGGTGATCCTGGTCAATGGTCAGCGCATCGCGAGCTTCCGGGAGTTGCGCGGTTACCCGCCTGAAGCGATCCAGAAGGTCGAGGTTTTCCCAGAAGAAGTTGCGCTGCAATACGGGTACAGTGCCGATCAGCGCGTCATCAATTTCATTCTCAAGGACAATTTCAAAAGCCGCGAGATCGAGCTGGAATACGGCGATGCGTGGGAAGGCGGCGCGCCCTCTGGCGAGATCGAGGCTTCGCAGCTGCAAATTTCCGGCCCGCGCCGGATCAACATCTCGGGCGAGTTCGAAAAGCAGGGCCTGCTGACGGAGGCCGAACGCGACATCGAGCAGACCCAAGGCAGCCGGCCGACCGTGGCGGGAGACCCCGACCCGGCCCCCTTCCGCAGCCTGCGCGCCGAAACCGAACGCTACCAGCTCGAAGGATCGTTCAACACGGCCATCGGCGAAGGTGCGAATGCCAAGGCGATTTCGCTCAACCTGACGGCGCAGCAGAACAATGCGCGCTCGCTCTCGGGGCTCGAGATCGTCACGCTGACCGATGACGGCAGCAGCGCGGTGCGCGCGATCGATGCCGACCCGCTGACAACCCGTTCGCGCAGCACGTCGCTCTCCGGTGGTGGGTCCTATCGCCAGCCGCTTGGCGAATACGAACTGAACCTGACGCTCGATGCCGCCTATACTGGCAGCGAAAGCGATATCGACCGGCGGCGCGATCTGTCCACGCTACAGGATCTGGTCGATGCCGGATCGCTGGCGATCGACGGGCCGCTGCCCGGGATTGCACCGCTGGGCGCGGATCGCTCGACCAGCGACACATATACGGTGGACTCGCTCGCCACGATCCGCGGTGTGCCGCTCTCTCTGCCTGCCGGCGACGTGAACCTCACGGTCGATGGCGGCTACAAGTGGAACCGGATCGAAAGTACCGATACGCGCCCGTCACGAGGCGCAGTGCAACTGACGCGCGGACGGATCAACGGCGGGGTCAATCTGGCCGTCCCGCTGACCAGCCGTCGCGACGATGTCCTCGGTGCGATCGGCGACGTCACGCTCAATGCGGCGGCAGGGATCGATCATCTTTCCGATTTCGGCACGTTGACCGACCTGACGCTCGGCCTGACCTGGAGCCTTACCGACCGGCTGACGCTTGCAGCGACGATGGTCAATCGCGACGCTGCGCCCAGCCTGACGGAGCTGGGCGCGCCGGTAGTCGAGACCTTCAACGTTTCGCTGTTCGATTTCCGGAACGGCGAGAATGTGCTGGCGACCGTGACCACCGGCGGCAACCCCTTCCTGCCCGCATCGTCGCAGAACGACTGGAAGCTGAGCGCCAGCTACGACCTCGACCTCTTCGAGCGGACGAACTTGCTGTTCGAATATAATCGCAACCGGTCGCAGGACACGAGCGAGAGCTTCCCTCTGCTGACCGCCGAGATCGAAGCAGCATTCCCCGAGCGGGTCACGCGCGACGACGCAGGACGCCTGTTGGCGCTCGACCAGCGGCCGGTCACCTATGCGGAGCGCAACAGCGAGCGAATCCGATACGGCTTCAACATGTTCGGCCGTGTCGGACCTGCGCCGGAAGAGACTGCAGGCGGCGGGCCGGGCGAGGGCGGTCGCGGGCCGGGCCCGGCAGCCGGCGCAGGTGGCGGTGCGATCACGATGCGGATCGATCAGGGCCAGATGCAGAAGATGCGCGAACAATTCTGCGCCAGCGAAGCGGGCACCGTGCCCGACCTTTCGGCACTGCCGCCCTTGATGCGCGATAGTTTGACCAACGAAGACGGATCGGTGAATCGGGAACGGCTTGCCCAGATGCGAACGCGCTTCTGCAGTGCCGACGGGGCCTCCGGATCAGGCGGACCCGGTATGCTGGACCCGCAGCAGGCAGCTGTGATCCGGCAGGCGCTGTGTAGCGCACCCGACCAGCCGATCGACCTTGCGGCCCTCCCGGAGGGCCTGCGGGCCAGGCTCACCAACGAAGACGGCAGCGTGAACGAGGAGCGGCTCGCCCGGCTTCGCGAAGCGCTGTGCACGGCAGAGAATGCGGCTGCGGACCAGGGCCAGGCCTCGGGCGGCCAGCGCGGCGGCGGTCGCCGTGGAGGCCCTGGTGGCCGCGATGATGACGGCCAGGGTCGCTGGTTCCTCTCGCTCTACCATAGCGTGGAATTGCAGAACGAGGCCCTGATCGCGCCCGGCGTTCCCGTGATCGACTATTTCGACCTCGGCCTTCCGAAGCACACGGTCGAAATGGAAGGCGGCGTGTTCCACAAGGGACTGGGTACGCGGCTAAGCGGGCGTTATAGCTCCGGTTATACGATCGAAGGCAGCGACCCGACCGGGGCGACCGATCTGAACTTCGGCGATCTCGTGACGTTCGATCTACGCTTCTTCATGAACCTGGAGCAGCAGAAATGGCTGACGGGCGGAACCCCCGGCTTCTTCAAGGGAGCGCGCCTGTCGTTCAGCGTCGATAACATCTTCAACGCGCGGCAGGATGTGACTGATGAGAACGGGATCACCCCGATCCGGTACCAGCCTGCGCTGATCGACCCGCTGGGCCGTACGTTCGAGATCGAATTCCGCAAGCTTTTCTAGGCGCGAACTGGCGCGGGTCGGTTTGCAGGCCTATCTAGCTGGCGATGTCAGACAGCAAGGCAGACCGACCCCACAACCCGCGCGGCAAGGAACGCTTCAACGAAGAACGCGCGGCGTACACCGTTGCGAGCGCGCAGCCCGATCTCGAAGCGGGGGTCAATGCGATCCGCGAGACGGTGAAAACGCTGCCGCCGCGGCCGGGCGTCTATCGCATGCTCGATGCGCGCGGCGACGTGCTCTACGTGGGCAAGGCGCGCAGCCTAAAGGCGCGGGTGGCGAACTACACGCAGGTCGCCGCTCTCACCAACCGGCTCCAGCGGATGGTCAGCCAGACGCGGCGGATGGAGATC
The DNA here is from genome assembly GCF_003363135.1 of Alteriqipengyuania lutimaris. Lineage (NCBI taxonomy): Bacteria > Pseudomonadati > Pseudomonadota > Alphaproteobacteria > Sphingomonadales > Erythrobacteraceae > Alteriqipengyuania > Alteriqipengyuania lutimaris. The sequence continues at coordinate 1,869,347 of NZ_QRBB01000001.1, forward strand.
GTCACCACCAATTCGGAGGCGGGTGCGCTCCTGCTCGAAGCGCAGTTCATCAAGCGCTACCGCCCGCCTTACAACGTGCTGCTGCGCGACGACAAAAGCTTCCCCTTCATCCTGCTGCGCGCCGACCACGCCTTCCCGCGCATCCACAAGCATCGCGGTGCCCGGCGCGCGAAGGGCAACTATTACGGGCCGTTCGCCAGCGCAGGCAGCGTCAACAAGACGCTTAATGCGCTGCAGAAGTTGTTCCTCTTAAGGTCCTGCAACGACACGTTTTTCAAGAACCGCGACCGACCCTGCCTGCTCTACCAGATCAAGCGCTGCTCGGCCCCGTGCGTGGGCCGGATCGACGAGGACGGGTACGAAGAGCTGGTGCGGCAGGCCAAGGACTTCCTCGGCGGCAAGTCGTCTGCGGTGCAGCAAGATCTCGAAAAGCAGATGGCCGAGGCGGCGGAGAAGCTCGACTTCGAAACCGCCGCCATCCTGCGCGACCGGCTGCGTGCGGCGACCTTCATCCAGGGCAGCCAGGCGGTCAATGCCAGCGGCGTGGGCGACGCGGACGTGTTCGCGCTCGCCGCCAAGGGTGGCCAGATCGCGGTGCAGGCCTTCTTCATCCGCGGCGGGCAGAACTGGGGCCACCGTGCCTTCTTCCCCACCCATACGCAGGATGTCGACAAGGACGAGGTGCTCGCCCGCGTCATCATGCAATTTTACGAGGAAGTGCCGCCCCCGCGCACCGTGCTGGTCGACCGCGAGCTTCCCGAAGCGGAGCTGCTGGCACAGGCGCTGTACGAGATGGCCGAGCACAAGGTGGAGATTTCGGTGCCCCAGCGCGGCGACCGGCGCCGGCTGATGGAACAGGCGCAGAGCAACGCGGTCGACGCGCTCGACCGGCGGCTGGCGGAGACCGGCACCAAGGCGAAGATCAATCGCGATCTGGCGGATTTTCTGGAGCTGGAAGAACCGCCGCAGCGGATCGAGGTGTACGACAACAGCCATATCCAGGGTTCGAAGGCCGTGGGTGCGATGGTCGTCGCCGGGCCGGAGGGGTTCGAGAAGAGCCAGTACCGCAAGTTCAACATCAAGACCGCGCAGACCAACGATGACTTCGGAATGATGCGCGAGGTGATGCAGCGCCGCTTCCGTCATCTGGCGGAGGATCCGGAAGGCGAGGGTGGGAAGAAGAACACCCATGAAACCGTCTGGCCCGACCTGGTCCTGATCGACGGGGGCAAGGGGCAAATGTCGTCGGTGCGCGATACCTTGGCCGAAATGGGGATCGAGGATGTTCCGCTGATCGCCATCGCCAAGGGGCCCGATCACGGGCGCGAGGGGCGCGAGGTGTTCCACTTTCCCGACGGGCGCGAAAAGACGTTGCCGGTCAATTCGCCGCTGCTGTTCCATCTCCAGAACCTGCGCGACGAGGTTCACCGCTACGCCATCGGCGCGCACCGCGCCAAGCGCAGCCGCGCAATCACCGCGTCACCGCTCGACGAAATTCCCGGTATCGGCCCGTCGCGCAAGCGCGCGTTGCTGCTGCATTTCGGCACGGCGAGCAAAGTCCGCGCGGCGGCGCTCGACGACCTGAAGCGGGCGCCGGGCATCAGCGATACCGTTGCGCAGCAGATCTACGATTTCTATCACGCCCGGTGAGAGAAGGTTCCTAGCGGACGCTCAGGCTTTGGCCGACCGCAGGCGCCTTTCCTGGAAGGCATAGCGCGCTGCTTCGCCAATATCGCCCTGGAACGACACGTTCACCGCGCCGCCGATAACCAAGCCGACGAGCGGCACCACGGCACCTACACGGCGACGGAACAGGGCGAGGGCCAGCGCACGCGACACACGTTCGACAGCCTGCTCGATGATCGGTTCGATTTCGTCGGGCGAGATTTCGGTAAGGCTACCATCGGCTGAAATGCCCGCGTCGAGAACTGCGATGCGCTCCTGCCGCTGGCTCCGGTCGTTGAGGCTAGCGAGTTCGAGGATCTGCAACCGGAACAGCCGCTCGCGCGCGCCCTTGCCATCGTAGCCATAGGCGCGGCCGGTATCGCGGATCGAGCGCAGGGCCACGGCGATGGTCGCCGGGATATCCAGCCCCATCGTCGCAATGCCTCCGAGCCCCGAAGCGGCCCCGGTCGACCCGCTGACCGCCTTGGCCGTGCGCTCGACCTTCTTCGCGGCGTCATGGCATGCGGGCAGGTCGCTCAAATCGTGATCGAACTTGACGAGCTGCGGTGCGCTTATCGCCTGGTCGATGCCCTTGAGGACGCCCTTGACGAGCCCGCCGGGTATGAAGCCTGTGACCGCACTCGCGACCGGGTTGGTGAATTTCTCGAAACCGCGCCCGATGAGGGAGGGTTTGCTGTCGCGAAAGGCCTGTTGCTGTTTTTCGAATTCCATGGAGGCCCAACGGCTCGGACATTGCGCCGTTCCGTATCAAGCAAATGCTTATTCGGACCCCTTCTTGGGCCGCCGCTTGCGCATCATACCTTCCTGCGCCACGCTGGCCACCAGCGTGCCGTCCTCGCTGAAGATGCGCCCGCGGTTATAGCCGCGCCCGCTCCCCGACCACGGGCTGTCGGTATCGTAGAGCAGCCATTGGTCGGCGCGGGCCTGGGCGTGGAACCATACCGCGTGGTCGAGGCTGGCGCCCACCAGTTCGTTGCGCATCCACGAAAGGCCGTGGGCGATCGCCGCGGTGCCGAGCAGCGTGTAATCGCTGGCGTAGGCGATCACCGCGCGGTGCAGTGCCGGATCGTCGGGCAGGGGGCCCACGGTCTTGAACCAGGTCTGCGACTTGGGCTCGCGCGGTTCGGTGTTCATCCAGTGGAGCCCTTCCACGGGCCGCATCTCGATCGGGCGGGGGCGCAGCATGAAATGGCGCTGCGTCGCGTTCATCTGGTCGAGCTTGTCGGCGAAAATCTCCCGCCGCAACTGCTGGTCGGACTTGAGCGACTCCGGATCTGCCACTTCCGGGAAAGCCATGGCTTCGTGCGACAGGCCCTCCTCGGGTGTCTGGAAGCTTGCGGTGAGGTTCAGCATCGGCGTGCCGCCCTGGCTGGCGACCGCGCGCCGGTTGGCGAAGCTGCGCCCGTCGAAATCGCGCGCGATGGCGTAGTCGATCGGGGGGCCTTCCTCGCCCCCGCGCAGGAAATAGGCATGCAGCGAATGCGCCTGCTTCCCGTCGCCGATGCTCGCCTGCGCGGCCTGGAGGGCCTGGGCGATCACCTGCCCGCCGAAAACGCGGCCGATCCCGTCTGTTTGCGGCTTGCCGCGATAGGAATCTTCCGCCACCCTTTCGACCGTCAGCAGGTCGACCAGCTCGCGGGTCAGTGCCTCGGGGTCGGCCTCGGCCATGGCGTCGAAAGCGGAAGTGCTCGATACGGTTTCGTTCATGCGCGAAACCTTGCGGTCTCGCTCGCGCAAAATCAACGCGGGGCTCGCATCCGCCGGGGAATTCATCGCTAGCCGCGTTGCCAGAGCTTCCCGGCGATGCTCGCCAGCACCCGGTTGCGGACGAACAGCAGGTCGACCATGGCGGCGTCCTGGTGCGCGCCCATCTGGCTCTTGTAACCACCGTCGCCCAGGCCCCAGTCGATCCGCGCGAAACCGCGTTCGGCTGCGTCCTCGAAATCGTGGTACAGGAGTACGCGTCCCGGGCTGAACTTGTTGAACTGCTTGTCGAAATTATTGGCAATGCAATAGCGCGTATCGCCTGCTTCGAGGCCGAAAGTGAAGGCGGCGGGAGTATTTCCGACCCACAGGATCGCACCCCGGATCATCGCGGCGATGACGGGGTCGGTCGCCGCGCGCTCCCAGTATTGCCGCAGTTGCGGGTCGAGGAACTTGGTGTCGCCCCCTTTTTCGAGCTGTCCGACCCACGATGCGCCCTCGATGGCCGCGATGGCGTCGCGATCCCGCCCGGTCCAGTCGAGGCCGGTATAGGTTCTAATCGTGACCGGGCCGGTTTTCTCGAGCTGCCGGAGACGCCAGCGATCCTTCTGCTTGCCCTTGGTCGACGGCCAGTTTCCCGAGGCGCGCAAGGCGACCAGATCGAGGCAAAACAGCGTGCCGACCGCCCGCTCGAGACACTGCCAGCCTGCGACCTTCGCCGCGTCGCGCAATCGCACGACCGCAGGGTCGTCGGCGACGACGGGTCCCATCCGCCATACCTGGCCCAGAGCGCGGCGGACGGCTTGCCTGTCGAGCGCGAGGGCGAGATCCTCCACCGACGCCGATCGGTCTGTCGGTACGCCGCGAAAGGGCCAATATGCGCCCGCGACCTGTTTGACCGAAAAGGGCCCGATCGAATGCGAGACCAGCGGGAGGGCGGCGAGCGGCCGGCCATGAGCTTCGCGCGCGATAGAAACATCGAGGGTGGGATCGTCTGCAGCGGTAAACCATCGGCCGCGCAGGAAGGCGCGTCGCGGTTCGTCCGCTTCGGCAAGCAGATTGACCTGCGCCAGCTCCGCCGTGCGATGGCTGATGGCGGTGTGCTCGTTCATCCGGGCATCTTGGGCGGGGCAGGCGGGCCGAAAAGCTTGCGGTAGGCGCGAAAGCCGACGCATTTCATGCGGTTCGATCCGGGCCAGCGCTTCGGGGCTGTGGGTTCCAGACCCGCCTTGCGCAGCAGTGCGTTGAAACAGCGCGCGCCCGCTTCGTCGTAGCTCCAGTCTGAGCGCCACGTGATGCTGAGCGAGATCGAGCTCTCCGGGCCGTTTCTCACGAAATGCGGAGCCATCACCGGGACGAACAGCGCTTGTCCCGCAGCGATAGCGTACTCGGTGCCGTCGCTTGCCAGGTCGTCGCTCCACCGCAACTCGCGCGGGCCGCCGAGGTGATAGCTCTCATGCATGATATCATGGGCAAACCGCGCGTCGCCGGCCGGAAACTGCGTCATGGTCTTCGAGCCGCGCAGCTGCAGCAGGATGTTGTGTTCGGGATCGAAATGATAGGGGGTGACCGCGTCCGGGCTTGAGATGAAGACGAAGCCCTGCGGATGCAGCATCGCGCCGGTCTTCGCCTCGATCGCAGGCCGAAGCTCCTGCAGCAGTGCGTGCAGGAGTGTCCGGTACGCATCGTCCTGCTCGATATTCTTGAGCACGGCCCAGCTGTTCGCCTCGGCAATGCGATGGATCGTCTCGGTGATCGAGAGGCCGGTCGGCCCTGGCTTGCCGTCGACTCCGATTGGCAGGTCGCCGCGATTATACTCGATCGAGCTTTCGGGCAGGCGCGCCGCCAGCTCGGCGAGCGCGTCGAGGCCCAGTAGCGGATGGTCATGCAGATGATGGTCGATGACCAGCGGCTGTTCGGGATAGGCGGCGGCGAAGTTTGCGCGCGAAAGTTGAGCAAACACATACGTGTCGTGCGAGAGTGCGGCAGGTTGGGCGATGGCGTTCATGGTGCGGTTCCACAAGCGAGTTTGCGGCTTTCGTAGGCTATGAGGCGCGCGCCAAGCGCGCGGCGGGCGCGGCCACCGATCGCCACGTTGCGCGAAACGATGGCGCGCTGCTCGCGCCAGAAATGGTCGATCATCGGATGGTCGGGCGCGGCGCAGCTGTCGCACCAGGCAATGTCTTCGCGCGCGAGCAGCGCGAGGTTTTCCTTCTGCAGCAACACTCCGGGCGAATAGCGGGCGAAGCGTTCGTCGAAGGTGGTCTTGAAGCTGAACGCGCCCGGCGGCGTGAGGAAGGTGGCCAGCATCGCGATCGGCTCCCCGTCGAGCAGCAGCGACAGCCCCTCTACCCGGCCGCGCCGTGCGGCCCCGATCAGGCTGTCGCGAAAGAAGCGTGCGCCGGCCGGATCATTGGCAAGCGCGGTTCCTTCGCGCCCTTTCCAGCTGGCCGCTTCGAGCGTGAGGAACCGGTCGGCCCATAGCGCGATGTCCCCCGGCGAAGCGACCCGGTCGACCCGTATCTCGCCAATCTCGGTCAGGCGTCGCGCCTGCCTGCGAAGTTCCTTGCGCTTCTTGTTGGGGAGCGACTGTTCGAAATAGGTGTCCGGAGGCAGATCGGACGCGAGCTGGGCTCGCAATTCGCGCTCGACCATGCCGCCTGTGCGTCCGCTGTCGCGCATCGCGATTTCGAGCGCGCGGTCTGGGATCGAGCCTTCGGGCAGGCCGGGCAGGTGGAAGACCGCGGCCTTTCGCTCATGCCCGTCGGCCCAGTCGAGCAGCTTGGCCCAGAAGATGCTTTCGAACCCGGGTGCGATCAGCGGCACGCCGCAGAAGGTATTGTCGTGCATCCACACCGAGATGTGCGGGACCGGGTTGTGGTAATAGAGAGCGGCGAATTTCAAGGGCGCGAGGCCGACAAGGTGGCCGTCGATCCGGAGCGTTGCCAGTCGCACACGCGCAGCAGGGTCGAACGCTTCTAACGAAGGCCTGAGATACCACTGTTCGAAATACGGATTGGGCTCGCTTGCACCGGCGGCCAGCTGGTCCCACTCGTGCGCATCGGGCAGGCCCGCGCGCCAGGACGCAACCGAGAGCGACGCCTCGCACCCGCTCGCCTGGTCGAAACCGGATTGCACCAGCGTCATTTCGAACCGCTGCCCCTCGCACGCCTGAGCCTTACCGAGCCATTAAGCTAAGCTGCAAAGCCTGCGATTTGCTTAAATCCGGGAGGCGCGTGCGGGTTTGCGGGCCTTTTCAAAGGGAAGGGCGCGGCAATAACCCCCGCCCGGGCTACCGGACGGGGGCTGGTTTCGCTTCGGTAAGCGGCTGGCTAGCCAGCACCACCCGCCGCCAGTGCCGCGAGCAGCAGCAGGGCGACGATGTTGGTGATCTTGATCATCGGGTTGACCGCCGGACCGGCCGTATCCTTGTACGGATCGCCCACGGTATCGCCGGTCACCGCGGCCTTGTGCGCTTCCGATCCCTTGCCGCCGTGGTTGCCGTCCTCGATATATTTCTTCGCATTGTCCCATGCGCCGCCACCGGCGGTCATCGAGAGCGCGACGAACAGGCCGCCGACGATCACGCCGAGCAGCAGTGCGCCGAGCGCCGCGAAGCCATTGTCCTGCCCCGCGATCAGCGTGATCACGAAATAGACCACGATCGGGGCCAGCACCGGCAGCAGCGACGGCACGATCATCTCCTTGATCGCTGCCTTGGTGACGAGGTCCACCGTGCGGGCATAGTCGGGCCGCGAGGTGCCATCCATGATGCCCTTGTCGGCAGCGAACTGCTCGCGCACGTCCTTCACCACGTCGCCCGCCGCGCGGCCCACGGCGGTCATGCCCATGGCCCCGAACAGGTACGGGAGCAGCGCGCCGAGCAGCAGGCCGACGATCACGTAGGGATTCTCGAGACTGAAGTTCACCTCCGCCGTCGGGAAATATTCCGCGATGTCGGTGGTGTAGGCGGCGAAGAGCACCAGTGCGGCAAGGCCCGCCGATCCGATGGCATAGCCCTTGGTCACCGCCTTGGTCGTGTTGCCCACGGCATCCAGCGCATCGGTCTTCTCGCGCACGCTGTCATCCAGCCCCGCCATCTCGGCGATGCCGCCCGCATTGTCAGTCACCGGGCCATAGGCGTCGAGCGCTACGACCATCCCGGCCAGCGCCAGCATGGCGGTGGCGGCGTAGGCAATGCCGATGAGCCCTGCGAGCATGTAGGCGACGATGATCCCCGCCACGATCACCAGCGTCGGCAGCGCGGTCGCTTCGAGGCTGATCGCGAGGCCCTGGATCACGTTGGTGCCGTGGCCGGTCTCGGACGCCTTCGCGATCGAGCGGACCGGGCGGTAGTTGGTGCCGGTGTAATATTCGGTGATCCAGATGATCAGGCCCGTAATCGCGAGGCCGACCATGGCGGACCAGAACAGGTCCATACCGGTGAAGGTGGTCAGCTCGCCGCCGCCCATCTCGGCCCCCATGTCGCCGAGCGCCCAGGCGGTCACGCCGAAGATCGCCGGGATCGAAAGGATCGCGGTGACGAGGAAGCCCTTGTACATCGCGCCCATGATGTTCTGCTCGCGGCCCAGCTTCACGAAATAGGTGCCGATGATCGAGGTGACGATGCAGGCCCCGCCGATCAGCAGCGGCAGCGCCATCAGCGGCATCAGCATGTCGCCCGCCCCGCGCAGCAGCAGGGCGGTCAGCACCATGGTCGCGCCGACGGTGACCACGTAGGTCTCGAACAGGTCGGCGGCCATGCCGGCGCAGTCGCCCACATTGTCGCCCACATTGTCCGCGATCACCGCGGGGTTGCGGGGATCGTCCTCGGGAATGCCTGCCTCGACCTTGCCGACGAGGTCCGCGCCGACGTCCGCCGCCTTGGTGAAGATCCCGCCGCCAAGGCGCGCGAAGATCGAGATCAGCGAGGCGCCGAAGGCGAGGCCGACGAGGCCGTCGACCACTTCGCGGCTATTCGCCTCGAAGCCGAGCGGGCCGGCGAGGACGTAGAAGAAGCCTGCGATCGCGAGCAGGGCGAGGCCCGCCACCAGCAGGCCGGTGATCGCGCCCGCGCGGAACGCCAGCGTCAGGCCCTGCTGCAGGCCGCTCTGCGCGGCGGCGGCGGTGCGCACGTTGGCCTTCACCGAAATGTTCATCCCGATATAGCCCGCCGCACCCGACAAGATCGCGCCGATCAGGAAGCCCACGGCGGGAATCCAGCTGAGGAAGACGAAGACGAGTACCGCGACGACCACGCCGACGATGGCGATGGTGGTATACTGGCGGTTGAGATAGGCGCGCGCGCCCTCCTGAATGGCGCCCGCGATTTCCTGCATCCGCTCGTTGCCCGGTCCGGCGCTGAGCACCTGGCGGCTCGTGAATATCCCGTAGATGATGGCCAGCAGGCCGAGCGCAATCGCGACGAGCACGAGTTCCACGTCTTGTTTCTCCCCCAATATTGTCCCGAATTTCCTTCGGCTGGCTGCCTTTGTTCGGGGCAGTCCTAGAGGGGTAGGGCTATATAGGCTTGCCCCGCTGTGCAAGCCCTCGCGAAACGTGCGCTCGCTCGCATCGATAGCGAGGCACCGTATTCATCAATGTCGGTAGCCCAGACTTTCCGATTGTTTCGGAGGCTTGCCATCGAGCATCACGGGTGCCGCACCGCGCTCGACGACCGTGCCGATCCGGGTGGCTGCCACCGGCAGGGTTCGCTCGGCGGGTGAGGCGAACAGCAGCGCGTAATCGTCGCCCCAGCGCAAGGCGTCCGCGCGGCGATCCTCGGGCGCACCAAGTGGCACCGCACCACTGTCGATTTCCAGTGTCGCACCGCTGGCTTCGGCCATTCGCCATGCGTCGAGAAGAAGCCCGTCCGACACGTCCATCATCGCCGTGACATGCGGCGCGAGCGCGCGACCCTCGGCCAGCAGCGGCGTGGGGCGGGTGAAGGGGCTGATGTCTGCGCCGCTATCGGTCGTGATGGCCTCGAAGCCCATCATCGCCCCGCCGATGCTGCCGCACAGGAACAGGCCGTCGCCCGGGCTGGCGCCGCTGCGCGCGGGCACCGGGGTATGCGTCGCCCGACCGATCGCGGTGACGGAGAAGCTGCGCGCACCGGATGCGCGGACGGTATCCCCACCAAGCAGCGGGACGCCGAACGTGTCGAGAGCCTCGTGCAATCCTTCCAGAAACACTTTGTCGCCTTCGCCCAGCATGTAGGACAGCAGGATTCCGACAGGCTCCGCGCCCTTCGCCGCAAGGTCCGAGAGATTTACGGCAACCAGCTTCCACGCGACATCGGCAAGCGACTGCTGCGCGGGCCAGTGCGTGCCCTCGACCATCGTGTCCGCGGTGAGGACAAGCGTTTCGTTGCCGACGGCGAGCACTGCTGCATCGTCGGCGAGGCCGCGCGCGGCTGGATGCGGGGCAAGCGCGCTGAGCGCGGCGATGAAATCGGCTTCTCCCATGCGAGCTGTCTAGCCCTTCGCCCCGAGCCTGTCGAAGGGCAGCATCTGCTTCATGAGAGGAGCGCTTCGTGAAGGTTGAATCCGCCGGGAGGGGATTGTCCTAGGAGCGAACCGCTTTCGCCACCGCATCGAGCACGCCATTGGCGAACTTGGCTTCGCGGTCGTCGAAGAAGGCTTTCGCGACATCGACATATTCGCTGATGACGGCGCCCTTCGGAATGTCGACGCGCGCGATCAGCTCGTAGGTGCCGCAGCGCAGAACCTGCAGCAGCGTCTTGTCGAGCCGCTTGAGGCTCCACCCCTCGGCCAGCTTCGCCGCTAGGGCTTCGTCGATCTCTTCGCGGCGTGCATCCACGCCGCGCACGATATCGTCGAAGAAGGGGACTTCGGCATCGGCATAGGTATCGCCCTCGATCTCCCGGCCCAGCCGGTGCTGGTGGAATTCGTCGAGCAGGCGGGGGAGGGGGGTGCCCTCCATGTCGCGCTGGTAAAGCGCCTGGACGGCGGCGAGACGCGCGGCGGAGCGGGCGGTGGAACGTTGGTTGGACATTACTTGAGACGCAATCTGATGGACTGGGCATGGGCCGGAAGCCCTTCGGCTTCGGCAAGGGCGATGGCGGCGGGGCCGATGGCGGCGAGCGCATCGGCATCCGCGTCGATAAAGCTGGTCCGCTTCATGAAATCGAGCACCGACAGGCCGCTGGCGAAACGCGCGCGGCGGCCGGTGGGCAGCACGTGGTTGGGGCCCGCGACATAGTCGCCGACCGCTTCGGGCACCATCCGGCCGAAGAACACGCTGCCTGCATGGCGAAGCTTTGCGAACAGCGCTTCGGGATCGTCGACCGCCAGCTCGACATGCTCCGCCGCCAGCCGGTTGGCGAGCGGGATTGCGTCGTCGAGTGTCGGCACCGTGATGATCGCGCCATGCGCGTCCCACGCGGCGCGCGCGGTCTTGCCGGTCGCGAGCATGGCGGCCTGCACATCGACCTGGTCTTCGACCTGCGCGGCAAAATCGGCGCTGTCGGTGATGAGGATGCTTTGCGAGCTGGGATCGTGCTCGGCCTGGCTGAGCAGGTCAGCGGCGATCCATGCGGGGTCGTTCTGGTCGTCGGCGATGACGAGGATCTCGCTCGGCCCGGCGATCATGTCGATCCCGACCGTGCCGAACACCTGCCGCTTGGCCTCCGCCACCCAGGCATTTCCGGGGCCGGTGATGACATCGACCGGGGCGATCCTGTCCGTGCCATAGGCGAGCGCGGCAATCGCCTGCGCGCCGCCGACGCGCCAGATCTCGTCGATCTCCGCGATATGCGCCGCTGCCAGAACCAGCGGATTGATCTCTCCCTTGGGAGTGGGCGTGACCGCGACCAGCCGTTCGACCCCGGCGACGCGGGCGGGGATCGCATTCATCAGCAGCGAGGACGGGTAGGCCGCGCGCCCGCCGGGGACGTAGATCCCTGCGGCATCGACGGCATTCCAGCGATGGCCCAGCCGCACGCCCGCATCGTCGGTATAGTCGCGCGGATTGGGTTTCTGCGCTTCGTGGTAGGACCGGATCCGCTCCGCCGCGAGGTTCAGCGCATCGCGCAGATCGCCGTCCAGCTCCTCGTATGCCTGCTCGCAGCGCGAGGCCGGGATGCGCCAATCCTCGTCGGAAGAGAGCGTGTGGCCGTCGAACCGGATGCTGAGCTCGGCCAGCGCCCTGTCGCCCTGCGCACCGACCTTGGCGATGATTTCGGCCACGTCACGGCCGACATCATTGGCGCTCTCGCGCCGCGCATTGACGACGCGGTCGAACCGGTCCGCGAAATCGGGCGCGCTGGCATCAAGGATTTCCATCAGGCGGCCGCCTTTTCGTTGAGGCGCGCATCGGCTTCGCGCCGGAAGGTCTCGACCAGTTCGGACACCCGGCTGTCGGTCTTCAGCGCGGCGCGGTTCACGATCAGCCGTGCGGTGATGTCGAGGATGCGCATCGTTTCGACGAGGCCGTTCTCGCGCAAGGTGGTGCCGGTCGAGACGAGATCGACGATCCGCCGCGAAAGTCCCAGAGAGGGCGCGAGTTCCATCGCCCCGTTCAGCTTCACGCATTCGGCCTGGATGCCGTGCCGCTCGAAATGGCGACGGGTGATGTTGGGATATTTGGTCGCGACGCGCACGTGGCTCTCGCTGTCGACATCGCGCGCATCGGCGGCCAGCCGGGCGACCGCGAGGTGGCAATGGCCGATATCGAGATCGACCGGCGCATAGAGGTCCGAATAATCGAATTCCTCGATTACGTCCGATCCCACGATGCCGATCTGCGCCGCGCCGTGGGCGACGAAGGTCGCCACATCGAAAGCACGCACCCGGATCAGGCGCATGTCGTCGCGCGTTGTCGCGAAGCTAAGTGAACGGTTGCCCTTGTCGTGAAAAGCAGGCTCGGGCACGACGCCCGCGCGCTCCATCACGGGCAGGGCATCTTCCAGGAGCCGGCCCTTGGGCACGGCGAAAGTGAGTTCGCTTTGCGGCATGGGGCGCCAGATAGGATGAGGCGGACGAAAGGGCAATTGCGCGCAGACTATGACGGACAAAACGGCTGTGATGGATATCGTCTCGATCCCCGAAGCGATCGAATGGCAGGCACGCCATGCCGAGGAAGCCGGCGCGCCGGGTACCGCACGCGTGATCCGCGCGCTCCTCTCGCTCGAAGACAGCAATGCGGCGACCGCGCGGCGCATCTTCGGCTGGCAGGGCCTTAGCCTGCGCGACGCGATGCCCCTGCGCATCGCGGGCGGCCTGCATTACCTGCTGCTGAGCGGCGAGGAGCCACGGCTCGCGGACGTCTATGCCGGGCGCATCAGCGACCAGGGCCAGGTCGATGCGCTGGTGCGCGAGACGCTGGAGCGCTTCGACGCAGTGCTGATGCCGTGGCTCGACGGGCCGCCGCAGACCAACGAGGCGGGCCGTTCGTCCAGCATCATGGCGGGGCTGTGCTGGCTGGCGGGCAAGGTGCAGCCGCGCTTCGAAATGCTCGAGATCGGGGCGAGCGCGGGGATCAACACGATGATGGGCCGCTATCGCTTCGATCTGGGCGGGGTGGCTGTCGGCCCCTCGGGCAGCCGGATGGCGATCGCACCCGAGTGGCGCGGGGATGCGCCTCCCGCCACCGATCCGCAGATCGTCGATGCGCGTGGGTGCGACGTGAAGCCGGTCGACCTAGCCGATCCGGACGCTGTGCTGAAGCTGAAAAGCTATGTCTGGCCCGAAGCGCGCCAGCGGATGGCGCGGATCGATACCGCCGCCGCGATGGCAGAGCGGATGCCGCCCGAGATCGACCGCGAGCGGGCCGGGCCGTGGGTCGAAGAGGCTCTTGCGCGCCCGCAGGAGGACGGCGTCACGCGCGTCCTGTTCCATACCATCGTGTGGCAATACGTGCCCGAGGGCGAGCAGGCGGCGATTGCTGCCGCAATGGAGAAGGCCGGCGAGGCGGCGAGTGAGGACAAGCCGCTGGCGTGGCTGTCACTGGAGACCAACCGCGAAACCTTCCGCCACGAACTGCACGCGCGATACTGGCCGAGCGGCGGCGAATCGCAGCTGCTTGCCCATGCGCATCCGCATGGCGAATGGGTGGAGTGGGTGGCCGCGCAATGAGTAGTCAGGTTCGCTATCAATTTGCCGAGATGTACGTCGCGGGAGCAATGACGGACGCCGGATGGAAAATCTACTTGCCGTATCGCGACGAGGGCTTTGATTTCATTGCGATGTTGGGTTCTGGGGATGAGACCTTAATCCGTCCGGTACAAGTCAAAGGACTTTATCCCAGCGAACAGAAACTGAAGAAGGGACACTATGGATTTCGTCAGAAATTGTCGGCGCTGAACCCTCAAATGATTCTAGCTCTGGCTTTTTTTCCGACTGACTTTTCGCCTTTCCCCCAACACATCGCGTGGATGCCCAGAGCTGAGATCAAGACAATGTCTCGGGGGTGGCATCGGTGCGAGCCCGCGTCTTTCAGTGCTGACGGTCCGGCGCCGCGACGACACTTCTTGCCATACTTTGATGGTGACGGGCTCTCAAACGCTGCCAGCCCGACGTTCAGCGTCGGGTTGCGCTAGGCCGTCTTCGCCAGAAACGCTTCCATCGCGGCATTGACCTTCTGCGGCGATTCCCACGGCACGAAATGTCCGCAGCCCTGCACCTGCTCCACCGTCAGGTCGTCGATGATGTCTTCAAGCCCCACCAGGTTGCCCGGTGGCAGGGCGACGTCGTCCATCGCCCAGATCACCAGGGTGGGGATCGTCAGGCTGGGCAGCTGCGGCGCCTGGTAGCTGACCGGGATCTCGAAAGGCGCATCCATCGGCGGGACGATGACCGGGCTCGCGCGATACCAGTTGAGCATCCCGAAGGCAGCATCGCGATCCTGCCAATCTTCGAGCAGCCTGGCGCGCTCCTCGTCCTCCATGGCCGAGGAACGGTCCCATTTCACTTCCTGCATCAGGATGCCGACGAGGCCGTTCTCGCGCACCAGATCGTCGTTGTCGGTGTTGCGGAAGCCTCGCATGTACTGGCTGCTCTCGCGCTGGTGCGGATCGAGGAAGAGCAGCTTCTGGAAGATTGCGGGGTGGGGCGCGTTGGCGATGATGCAGCGCGACACGCGGCTCGTGCCGCCGCCCTTCTGCCCGGCGAGGGCAACACCCCAGGCGATGGCGCCGCCCCAGTCGTGCCCGACGATGGTGAAATCGTCGATGCCCAGTTCCGCTGCGAGCAGGAAGACGTCGCCGATCAGCTTGTCGGGCGTGTAGGCCTCGACCTCTTGCGGCTTCGACGAACCGCGATAGCCGCGCTGGTCGGGCGCAATGCAGCGGTAGCGATCCGAGAAATGCGCGATCTGGTGGCGCCAGGTGCGGTGGCTTTCGGGGAAACCGTGGAGGAAGATGAGGGCGGGTGCGTCGCGCGGCCCCTCGTCGACCACATCGAGTTCGATCCCGTTTCCAAGCCTTACGCGAGTCTGTTCCAAGCTCATCACTCCGCTTCGATCTTTTCCATGTAGCCTTCCGCAACCCGCTGCGCGACCTGATCGAACAGCGCGTCGGGCGTCCGGCGCTGTTCGCCCCAGCTGCTCTCGCCGCCGCGCGCGACGATGATCTCGCGCTCATCGGCAGAGATGCCCTCGAGGATGCGCTGCGCGGCTTCTTCGGGCGACATGCCGTTGTCGATCACGCTGTCGCTGCGCCCGCGCACATTGCCATCGGCGGTCAGTGCGTTGCGGCTGACATCGGTCGCGACCGATCCGGGGCACACGACATGGACTGCAACACCTGTTTGCGAAAGTTCGGCACGCAGCGCGTCGGCATAGCCGACGAGCCCGTGCTTGGCCGCGCAATAGGCGGTGCGCAGCGGAATGCCGACCTTGCCCGCGACCGAGGATATGAAGACGAACCGGCCGCTGCCGCGCGCAGTCATATGAGGCAGCAGTGCCTGTGCCGCCGCGATCTGCGCGGTGAGATCGACCGCGATGATCCGCCGATAGACGTCCATGTCGGTATCCACCGCCGCGCTGCGTTGCGAAATTCCGGCATTGGCGACGAAGATATCGACCCCGTTCTGCCATGTGGTCGCCTGTTCGGTGGCGGCGTGCATCGCCGCCTCGTCGGTCACGTCGAACGGTAGGATCAGCGTTTCGGTGTCGAGCGTGTCGGCCACCGCCTGCAGCCGCGCGTCGTCACGCCCCGAAAGTATGACCCGCGCTCCTGCGCTGGAGAACTTGCGCGCCAGCGCCGCCCCGATGCCCGAGGACGCGCCGGTGACCCACGCGACCTTGCCTTCGAACATGCTGCTCATCCTTGGCCGATCACGGATAGGTCACGGTCTTGGGCTTGTCGGGCAGGGGAATCCACTCCTCCTCGTCGCCCGGCACCGTGGGGAAGCGGCCGTTTGCCCAGTCTTCCTTCGCCTGCTCGATCCGGTCGCGGTCCGAGCTGACGAAATTCCAGTAGACGTGGCGTTTGGTGGAAAAGCTTTCCCCACCCAGCAGCATCACCCGCGCGCCCTTTTCGGACCGCAATGCGGGGGCGTCGCCGGGCTTGATGACCACGAGCCAGTAAAGTGGCAGTTCCTCGCCATCGAGCGTCGCCTCGCCGTCTACGACCATCAGCGCCCTCTCGTCCGCCGGCGAATCGATCGGCAACTGCCCGCCGGGCGCGAGGACGATTTCGGCGTAGATCGTGTCGGCGTAGGTCGTGGTGGTGGCGCGTTCTCCCCACAAATCGCCCATGATGACGATGGCGCGCGCGCCGCCGTCCTCGATCACGGGCAGATTCTCGACCGCTTCGAACGCGGGGTCGATCTCTTCCTTGCCGTCGGGAAGGGCGAGCCAGGTCTGCATTCCGAACATGCGCGGACCGCCGGTTCGGTCGTTCTCGGGCGAACGTTCCGAATGAACGATCCCGCTGCCCGCGGTCATCAGATTGACCTGCCCCGGCTCGATCGTGGAGAACGTGCCGAGGCTGTCGCGGTGGTCGATCGCGCCCTCGAACAGCCAGGTGACGGTCGCGAGATTGATGTGCGGATGCGGGCGTACGTCCATACCGCCGCCGGGAGGCAGGCGCGCCGGGCCGAACTCGTCGACGAAGATGAAGGGGCCGACCATGCGGCGATGCTTCGACGGCAGCGCGCGGCGGACCTCGAAATCGCCGAGATCGTGGTTGGTCGGCTTGATGGTCGCTTCTACGGGTCCGGGAATCATGCGGCGTCGAGCTCCGGATAGTGGCGGAAAATACCGTCTTCGTTGAACGCCATCCGGCGATCCGACGCAAGGTATGCCTTCAGCCCGTCAAGCTGCGCCATCGCGTCGCGGCACGCGATCAGCTTCGGATAATCGCCTTCGATCGCTGCCATGCGTTGCGGAAAGGCATAGCGGAGGCCTTCGACCAGCTGGAACAGCGACGTGTCGACGTGGGACCACTTCTCACCCAGCACGAAGGGGCCGTCGTTGGCGGACAGGGCATCCTCGAAATAGCGGAAGAACTTCGGCATCCGCTTCTCGCGAAAATCCTCCGCCACGCGCTTGGCCGCGTCCTTCTGATCGTCGTAATAGAGCGCGTCGGCGATCGGGTGGTGCACGTCGTGCGCCTCGGCGGTGATATCGGTGACGGTCAGCTGCAGCATGATAAGCTCGAGATTGCTGCGCGCGTCCTTGCCGCCGAACCCATGCCGGTCGGCCAGCCAGGTCACGATATGCGCGACCTGGGCGATGCAGATATCGCCATCGACCAGATATGGAGGCGCAAAGGGCCGAATGCCCGTGCGTGCTTCCATGTCGTCGACCAGCGCATCCACGCCATCCTCGCGCGCGCGGTCGCGGTAGCTTATGCCCGCGGCCTCCATCGCGACGCGCACGAACTCGCCACGCCCCGGTGCGCCGGTCCAGTACCAGAGGTCGTATGCCATTGGTTAGCCTCCCGCGCCCGGCGCGCTGGCCTTGATCGCCAAGGCGTGGACCCGGTCGCCGGGAATGTCGCCGAGGGCCGCGTTGACCATCCGCTGACGCTCCAGCCTCGACTTGCCGGCAAAGACCGCAGCCTCGATCGCAATCGTGAAATGCGATTCGCCGCTGCCGTCGTCGCCCATGTGGCCACGGTGCTTCGCGCTGTCGTTGATGATGTCGAGCGTGTCGGGCGCGAATGCATCGCGCAGGCGCCGTTCCATCTCCTGGGCCACGGTTTCGGCCATATCGTCTCTCGGTCCCTTTGAAATTCGCGTCCCGCTATCCCACACTAAAGCGCTATGCGACAGACCCGGTTCCATGGCCGCCACGAAGCGGACGGAAGATTGTGTTCCCACCCCGCCTGCGACGAGCCCGGCGAATTTCGTGCGCCCGGAGCCTACGGCAACAGCTTCGACGGGCCGGGCGAGTGGCGCTGGTTCTGTCTGGACCATATTCGCGAATTCAACGCCGGGTACGACTGGTTCGACGGCATGAGCGCGGACGAGATCCTGCGTGCGCAATCTCCCGCCGCCGGGTGGCAGACCGAAAGCCCCGCCTTCCGCCCGACCGCAGGCGTCGACGGAATGCCACGCTGGGCCGAATTCGACGATCCGCTCGATGCGATTTCGGCGCGTGCAGGCGGGATCAAGAGCCGTGCACGGCGCGAGGCCGAAATGGCGATGGACGGGCGCTTCTCGAAAGAAGAGGCGCAGGCGCTGGAGGTTCTGGGGCTGGGTGCGAAGACCGACCGCAAACGGCTTCGGCAGCGCTATTCCGAGCTGGTCCGGCGCTACCATCCCGACCGCAACGGCGGAGACCGCAGCCACGAAGCGCGGCTGGGGCGCGTGGTGGAGGCGTACCAGCTGCTGAGAAAAAGCGCGGCGATCGCCTGACCGGTTCAGTCGCGGTCTGGCGCGCCGGGCGGGAAAAACTCGCGATAGGGCCTCGCATCCTCCACGCAACGAGCGACCGCAGGCAGCCCGAGCATTTCGGCGCGTAGCGCGGCAACACGCGGGCAATCCGCGGGAATGCGCTCGATCCAGTCGGCGTAGAATAGCGAGGGCGCCGCGGCGCAGGTAACGAGGCTGACATGCGGCGGTAGCCTATTGGAACCGAGCCAGTTCTCGATCCAGTTGTAGGCTTGATTGAGCCGCATCCGGGCGGCCGCCTGTTCGGCTGCATCTGGCGTCTCGCGCATACCCTTTTCAGGACGGTCGCGGCTTACGAACCAGCTCGAAACGAAGCGCTGCATGTTGCCCATCACATAATTGTCGAACACGCGGTCCATCATGCGCGCGATTACTGCCTCGGCAGGGTCCGCGGGAATCAGCGGGGAGGGGCCGGGATGGTGCACGGCGAGATGTTCGACAATACTGGTCGCCTCGACCACCACATTGCCATCGTCGACCAGCACGGGAATGTGCCCGCCGGGATGAACCTTTCCGCAGAATTGCTGGTGCAACGGCTTGCCGCCTTCCAACTGCACGAAGGTGAACGGCGTATCATTGGCGTAAAGCGCGATGAGCGCCTTCCAAGTGTAGGAAGAAAACGGGTGCCCGTGGAGTTCCAGCATCACCAGGTGCCTTCTTCCATCCGCCTGCGCCGTTCCAGCTCGCGGTCGCTGGTGATCGGGATCGGCGCTTCGTCGGGGTAGGGGGGCAGCGTGCCGCCGGGGGTGTAGGTCGCCACCACCGTGCCCTTGGCCGTCACGCGGTGGTCAGTCATCTCCAGCTTGTCGACCAGAGTGCCTTCGCCGAACAGCCGCTTCCCGCGGCCGAGGATCACCGGGTAGGTCATCGTGATCAGCTGATCGATCAGCCCTGCGGCGAGGAGGGCGGGGTAGATCTGGCTCGATCCCTGGATGACGAGATCGGCCCCCTCGGTCTGCTTGAGCGCGGAAATGTCTTCGACACCGCGCATCCGGTGGCTGTTCTGCCATTCGAGCGGCTGGTCGCCGCGCGTCAACACATACTTGTTCGCCGCGTCGAAGGCTTCGCCCATCGGCTTGTTGTCGCCATCGGCATAGGGCCAGTAGGCGGCGAAGATATCGTAGGTCCGCCGCCCCAGCAGCAGGTCGTAGGGCGGCGTGAACAGCGCGCCCAGCGTCTCGTCGATCCCCTCGTCCCACAGCTTGAAGACCCAGCCACCCTGGTCGAACCCACCCGTCGGATCTTCGGTAGGGCCGCCCGGGGCCTGCATCACTCCGTCGAGCGACAGGAACGCGGCCCCGGTAATTCTGCGCGCCATCTCAGTCGCCCCGTCGTGCGGCTTCGATCGCTGCGATATCGATCTTCTGCATCTGCATCATGGCTTCGAAGGCGCGCTTCGCCTCCTCACCACCCGCTGCCAGGGCGTGTGTCAGGGCGCGCGGCGTGATCTGCCAAGAGACGCCCCACTTGTCCTTGCACCAGCCGCACGCGCTTTCCTGCCCGCCATTGCCGACGATCGCGTTCCACAGCCGGTCGGTTTCCTCCTGATCCTCGGTATGGATCTGGAGCGAATAGGCTTCGTCGTGCGTGAACGCCGGGCCGCCATTGAGCAGCAGATAAGGCAGCCCGCAGATCGTGAGCGTCGCCAGCAACACTTCGCCCTGCCTGGTCGAAGGGTTATCGGAGGGGGCGCGTTGGATTTCGCCCAAAGCGCTGTCGGGGAAGGTCGCAGCGTAGAAACGCGCGGCTTCCTCCGCATCCTTGTCGAACCACAGGCAGATGGTGGCTTTGGTATCAGGCATTGGCCGCCTCCCGCTGGGCGATCAGGTCTGCGTCCACCTTCTTAGCGGCCTGGTACGCGCCGCGCTGCTTCAGCCGGTCGGCATAGGCTTCGAACACGTCGCGCTTCGGCAGCGATCCGAACTGCATGCCCCAATCGACATGCGACCCGACATAGACGTCCGCCATGGTGAACCGGTCGCCGCACACGTAGTCGCGCCCGGTCAGCATCGCTTCGAACGTGTCGACCATGCGGTCGAAACTGCCGTAGCCGAGCATGCCCTGCTTCTGCGGATCGTCACCCGCGCTCCAGCCCATGCTGTTCGCGACGACCGCCTGCTCGACCGGCCCCGCGGCGAAGAACAGGTAGCGGAAGTAATCCGCCTTCTCGTGCGTGTCGGGGAGCAGCGCCGCGTCGGGGTGCATCTCGGCGAGGTAGTGGCAGATGGCCGCCGCTTCGGTCACCACGTGGTCGTGGACGCCCCCGTTATCATCGGCGTGGTGATGCACGAGCGTGGGGAACTTGCGCATCGGATTGGCTTTCACGAAAGCTTCGGGCTGGTTGGGCCCGTATTCGACGATCACATGATCGTAATCGGTACCGGCTTCGTGCAGAGCCCAGCGGGCGATCTGTCCGCGGCTCTTCGGGTTGGTGTAGAACGTATAGTCGGCCATGCTCGGTTTCCCTTATGCCCCTTGGCTTCGAGGCCCCACGAGTCCGATCGTCGCGCCCTGCGGATCATGGGCATAGACGGTGTATTCGCCGCCGGGAATTTGCTGCGGGTCGCTGAGCAGCTTGCCGCCGTTCTGGGTCACAGCCGCACAGGCACGATCGATATCGTCGACTCCCGCGAAATACTGCCAGCGCGAGCCTTCGCCATCGGGCTGTGCCTTACCGACTGCGCCGATGCCCACACCATCGTTCTCGATGAAGCGGTAATCGCCCATCTCGCCCATCGGCATCGCGCTCTCCTGCGTCCAGCCGAAGAGCTCGGCGTATAATGCGACGGCGGCGTCCTGGTCCGTGGTCCACAGCTCGTTCCAGCGCATGTGCTGCGCTTGGTCGACCGAGAAGACGTCGCTTTTCGCCTCGGGATCGTCGGCGGGCGGGGTGGGGGACATGACGTAGAAGACCGCTCCCTGCGGATCGGCAACCATCGACATTCGCCCGACGCCGGGCATGTCCATCGGCGGCATGTGGACCGCGCCGCCCGCGTCCTTCAGCGCCGATACGGCACCATCGACATCGGGGTGATGGATATAGCCCAGCCAGCCCGGGGCCGCTCCGCCGGCCTTCATGTCGGCGGTGAGTTCGAGCACCCCGCCGGCAAAGCCGCCGTCCGAGCGGACGATCATGCGATAGGTGCCGCCCGTCGGCAGCGCCTGCCCCTCGGCCTCGATCTCCCAGCCGACGACCGCACGATAGAACGCGCGCGCGCCCGCCGGATCGTCGGTCATCAGTTCGTACCAGATGAAGCTTCCGCGATCTTCGGTCATCACGGCCTCCTCAGGCGTGTTCTTCGAGGATCGGGTCGAATCCGCCGAAGATCATGCGCTTGCCATCGAACGGCATCTCGCCGAACTCCGCCATCCGCGGGTCTTCCATCATCTTCTTTTCCGCGGCCTTGGCGGTTGCCTGATCGGGCCAGGTGACCCAGCTGAAAACGATCTTCTCGCCAACCTCGGCCTTGGTGGCGCGGCGGAAGTCGGTGGTGTGCCCGTCCTGCACGTCGGCCTCCCAGCATTCGATTTGGCTGAGGGCGCCGAACTCCCTGGCAAGCGGCCAGAATTTCTTCGCCACGTCTATATAGGCCTGCTTGTTGCCCTTGGGCACGGCGAGAACGAATCCGTTTACGTACATTCTTACTCTCCCTGTGGTTCTGGTGGTTCGTGCCGGTCGAAGACGGCGAGCTGGTCGGCCATCGCCTGCCGGAATGCCGGGCGGGCCTCGCCGCGCGCAACGTAGGCCTGTGTCGCGGGGTGGGGCGAAAGCAGGTCGCTGCCGCCGATCGCGCGGAGCACGGTGACCATGGCGATATCGGCGATGGTGAATGTCTCGCCCAGCCAGTTCTGCCCACCGAGCAGCCTTTCGAGCGGGGCGAGGCGCTTGGCGATGAACTCCTCAAGGCTCGGGCGGCGGAGCCTGGCCCATTCTTCATCGCGCGCGAAGGCGGTTACGTTGACCCACTCGAACAGCCACGGTTCGACCGAGTTGAACGCTCCGAACAGCCAGGAGATCGCTTCGGCATTGCGCTGCGGATCGCCGGGAAGCAGCGTTTCGCTCTTCCTGCCCAGGTGCAGGAGTGTCGCCCCGCTTTCGAACAGCACGATGTCCCCGTCGCGCAGAACCGGGACCTGGCCCCAGGGTTGCGCTTCGAGTAGCCAGTCCGGCTTGTCGGTCACATCGGCGAGCCGCTCGCGATAGCGGATGCCCGCTTCCTCGCACGCCCAGCGCGGGCGCAGGTCGCGCACGAAGCCGCGCGCAAACGGCGGGACCCACTGGTAGCCGGTGATTTCGATTTCGGCGTCGGGACTAATCATCGACATGGTGCCCGTCCCTCAGGCGTCGATTTCGGCTTCGGCCGGCGGGCCGTCGCTGGGGGCCGCCGGGTCCATCCAGACCGTTTCCCAGGTGTGCCCGTCCGGATCTTCGAAAGCGCCGCCGTACATGAAGCCCTTGTCCTCGATCGGGCGGGGCTCCCCGCCACCGGCGTCGCGCGCGGCGGCATGGATCGCATCGACGGCAGCCTTGTCGTCGAAGGTCAGGCACAGCAGCGCGCCGCTGGTGCTCTTCGCGTCGATGATCGCCTTGTCGGTGAAGGTTGCATAGAACGCATGGTCGAGAAGCATCACGTAGATTGCTTCGGACCAGACCATCGCAGATGCCTGTTCGTTGCTGAACTGCGGGTTTTTCTCGAATCCCAATGATTCGTAGAACGCGGTCGATGCGACCACGTCGGCGACGGGGAGGTTCACGAAAATCATCCTGGCCATGGTGCTGTCCTCTCTTCGCCCCCGACTCGATGTTGAAAACAATGCGCCCTACGATTACATAAGGCAACAATGAAGTTACAAAAAGATACTAAAGTCCATGGCCGCTGGTATGACGACGCCTGCGGCACCGCTTTCGCGCTGGAACTGGTGGGGGAGCGCTGGTCGCTGCTGATCATCCGCGAGCTGCTGCTGGGGCCGCGCCGCTTCTCGGACCTGCGCGCGACGCTGCCTGGGATCAGCGCGAAGGTGCTGACCGAGCGGCTGTCGACGCTGGCCGACGCGAACGTGCTGACCCGCCACAAGCTGCCACCGCCGGCCGCATCGCAGGTCTACGAACTGACCGAGTGGGGCTATTCCGCCGAGACCATTATCCAGGAGCTGGGCCGCTGGGCGGCGACCTCGCCGCTGCACGATCCCACGCTGCCACTGTCGGCGGTGTCGTTCATGATCTCGCTGCGCACGATGTTCGATCGGGGGAGGGCCGGAAACTGGTCCGCCATGATCGGCTTCGCCATCGGCGAGGATCGCTTCGTCGCAAGCCTCGCGAATGGTGCCTTGCCGATCGTGCGCGGTGAGAGTGACGGGACGGACGCGGTTTTCATCGCCGCCGAAGCGCCTCAGCTGGCGGCGGTATTCTACGGCAAACAGCCCGCCGATGCGGTCGGCGCGAGCATCGAGGGCGATGCAGAGGTGGCGGCGCGCTTCATCGACCTGTTCCACCTGCCGCGCTGAGCGCGCTACTGCCGCATCGCCCAGCGCAATGTCTTACCCAGCCCCCAGCTGGTCGCGCGGGCGGGCAGGGCGGCGAGGCCGGGGCGCGAGAGCCCCAGCATCGATCGCGCGAAGGGGGGCAGGAGCATTACAGCCTCGGCGCCGATCGCCCGCTGCAAGGGCGCAGGAAAGCCGCGCGGGCGGATCGCGAGCACGAATTGCGCGATCTCGCGCGCTTCGGGCGACGTCCTCAGCTCTTGCCGGAACTCTCGCATGATCGCGTCCGCCTCGGCCACGCTGGTCGGGACCGGATCGGCGTGCAGCGCGCGCCCGATCACCGCCATCTGCGCATAATATTCGTCCTGTTCTGCCAGCGGCATGTCGGGCCTGGCATGGCGCAGATATCCTTCGAGAAAGCTGGACGCCTCGGCAATGTGCACCCATGCCAGCGTACGCGGATCGCCCGCCGAATAGGGCGATCCATCGGGCAATGTGCCGGTGATCTTGCGGTGGATCTTGTTCACCCGGTCGATCGCCTCGTGCGCGCGGTCGCGGTGCCCGAAGCTGGTGATCGAGATGAACTGCGCGGTGCGGTGGAAGCGCCCTTCGGCATCCTCGCGAAAGTTCGAGTAGTCGAGCACGCCCTGCAGCGCCGGTGGATGGAGCATCTGGAGGAACAGGCCCCTGATCCCGCCGATCATCATGCCCATCACGTCGGCATGGACCATGCGGATGGGCGAGTCCTTCGCGAACAGTGCCTCGTCCGAGGGCGGCGTGCGGTTCTCGGGCACCTTGCCTTCGTTGAACGCCGCGCGCACCTGCCGCAGGATCGCATTGCGGAGCGGGTCGAGCGGATCGGGGCGGGGCGCTGGCATCTCGCGGTGGACTATAGCGCGCGGGGCGCGATTGGAAATCCATGGGCCAAAGCCCGCTTGCGAGCGTCGCGCAACCTCTCTACGTCCGCCTGCGATGAGCGAAGACAAGACATTCAAGCCCTCCGACACCACCATCCTCGGCGCGCCCGACACCATGCTCGACGTGCGCGAGACTTTCGGCGTCGATATCGACTGGCAGGTCCCGGCCTTCAGCAAGGCCGACGACCGCGTGCCCGACCGGGACGACAGCTACGTGTTCGATCCGGACACCACGCTGGCGATCCTGGCTGGCTTTGCGCACAACCGCCGCGTGATGGTGCAGGGCTATCACGGCACCGGCAAGTCGACCCATATCGAGCAGGTCGCCGCGCGCCTCAACTGGCCGACGGTGCGGATCAACCTCGATGCGCATATCAGCCGCATCGACCTCGTCGGGCGCGACGCCATCGTGCTGCGCGACGGGTTGCAGGTCACCGAATTCCGTGAGGGCCTGCTGCCATGGGCGCTCCAGCACCCGGTCGCGCTGGTCTTCGACGAATACGACGCGGGCCGCCCCGACGTGATGTTCGTGATCCAGCGCGTGCTCGAAGCGCAGGGCAAGCTGACCCTGCTCGATCAGAATCGCGTGATCCGCCCCAATCCCGGCTTCCGCCTGTTCGCGACCTCGAACACGGTCGGGCTGGGCGATACCAGCGGGCTCTATCACGGCACCCAGCAGATCAACCAGGGCCAGATGGACCGCTGGAACGTGGTCGTAGGCCTCAACTACCTGCCGGCCGAGACCGAGCAGGAAATCGTCACCGCCAAGGTGCCCGAGATCGAAAAGGACACGATCGCGGACATGGTCAAGGTCGCCGATCTCAGCCGCCAGGGCTTTATGAACGGCGATATCTCGACCGTGATGAGCCCGCGCACGGTCATCAGCTGGGCGCAGAACTACGCGATCTTCAAGGATATCGGCTTCGCCTTCCGCGTCACCTTCCTCAACAAGTGCGACGAGGCGGAGCGGATGCTGGTGGCGGAGTATTACCAGCGCGTGTTCGGGACCGAGCTGCCCGAAAGCGTGGTTGGAGCCGCCTGACTTGAAAGGCACCATCGAGACCATGGAGGAACGGGTCGTCTACGAGAACGACTACGCCACGGTCTACGACGACCGGGTGCGCTTTCCCGACGGGCACGAAGGCACCTATTTCCGCTGGCAGTGGAACGCGCCGCACGGGGTGGCGATCGTACCCGTGATCGAGGACCGCGTCGTCCTCATCAGGGCCTACCGCTATCAGAACAAGGCGTTCGTCGTCGAAATCCCGCAAGGGTTCGGCGGCCAGGAAGGCGGTCCCGAAGAGGACGCGCGCCGCGAATTGCGGGAGGAGACCGGGCTGGAGGCGGGCGAGCTCGTCCCCCTCATGCAGTTCGAAGGGAACATCGCGACCCATTGCTATCTCGCGAAGATAGCGGGCGGGCAGAGCAGGCACATGGAAGGCGCCGAATCGACCGAGAGCATCGTCGAGACGATCGAGCTTCCGATATCCGAACTCACGCCCGCGAAGCTCAACGCAATGGGTGTCGTCGGTCCGGTGACGATGGCCGCTCTTCTTGCGGTGCGTCTCGTCAGCGAACGATGATTTCGCGCTCGAAGCCATCGCTCGCTTCGACATCGTGTTCGAACTGCAGTGAATCGCCTTTGCCCTGGCTCCTGAGGTAGGCTTCCAGCTCCGCCCTCTCCAGATCGTGCATCGCGGCGTCGATGTGCTTGCGCTCCGGATTGATCTTCGCGTTGACCGCATCGACCAGAAAGCTGCTTGCCCATCCCAGCGCCACGCCGCTGATCGACGGAAAGACGGGCGTGATCGAAAGCACGTCGGTGGCACGCTTGATCCCTTGCGAGACCCAACTCCCGTACTGCTTTCGCAACTGGCGCGGGTCGGGGGCGGGGCTGTGCCCGGCCAGTTCGCGGAAGCGGGTGAAGATCCGGTCCTCGATCACGCGGTTGAGCTCGCCATAGACGATGAACAGCGGATCGAAACTGGCGACGGGGTCGGGATCGCTGTTCAGACGATGGAACTCCCTGAACGCGTCGCTCTGGTGGACGCTCTCGATGTCTTCCACGTCGAGCATGTTGAGCCCTTCGGTGAAATGCTTCGCGGTGAGGCGTGGCTTGAGGTCGAGCGGATCGCCCATGTCCGAAAGTTCGTAGCGCCCGCCGCGCAGGAGCATGAAGGAATCGCGATGCTCCTCGGCGTAGATCGGTTGCAGGCCGATCGTCTTGGGCAGGTTCGACAGGTAGACCGCGTCGGAACAGCGCGTGAGGAATTCCAGCGCACGTGCGCTGTCCAGAATTCCTGCCTTGTCCATCATGTCGGGCAGGTCGCGCTGGAGAAATATCCGGCCGAGCCCTTCGTTCGCCTGCGACTCCTCTCGCAGGGCGTCGTGGAGGAAATCGACCTGTGCGGTCTCGAACGAGCGCCGCCCCTGTTCGAGGATGATCCTCTCGCACTCGCTCGTGAAATTGCGCCTCACGGCATCATATTGCCAAGGAACCAGCGAGCCGTGCCGCTGCATGAAATCGATCTCGGGGCTTTCTCCCAGGTCGCGATAGGCCGGCGGGATCTTCTGCTCGGCGAGGAACTGCTCGAACGTCTCCTGCAGCGTCTGCGGACCCTCGCCGTGGGGATCGCGACAGGCGACGCGGATTTGGCCATCCTTCACCAGGGTGCGGATGATGCCGTCGTCACGTACCAGGAGCCTGAGGTTGGGGGACGACATCATCTGGTTGTCGGAGAACGTCAGTTCGCCGTTGACCAGGATATTGAAGACGACATGCGCCTTGAATGGCTTGAAGAGATTTCTGTCTTTCGAGAAGCGCGAATTTTCGTCGGCCAGCAGCGTGTAGGTGCCCATTCGCTCGATCCTCCCCCATCGATCGGGCAAGGATAACGCGAGCCGGTACCGATGGAAGGTTTTTTCCCGGCATTGCTTGCTGCCGCCTGACCAAGATCGGCTGGCACGGTTAACGCGCTTGCGGTATTCATGCCGGGATGTGGGGATCAAAGGCCAAGCCGCGCCTGAGCCGCGAAGGAGCCGGGGGCGCCGGCCATTCGGGCTATTACAGCCTCTCCGAAAGCATGGTCGACGATCCGTGGGACGGCGATGACGACGACTTCATCGACCAGCGGGAAGGGCTGACCGGCTGGGGCCTGAGGCAGCGCAGCTGGGATTTCCTGACCGACCGGCGTACGCGCTTCTGGGGCGTGCGCGTGCTTGCCGGGATGGTCCTGCTTCTGATCCTGATCGTGATCTGGCTCGCCTTCACCGCGCCGCTATCCAAGTCGCTGGAGCCGATCGCGCCGCCGCAGGTCACGCTGCTGGCCGCCGATGGCACGCCGATCGCGCGCAACGGCGCGGTCTACGACGAGCCGGTGGAAATCGACCGCCTGCCCGATCACGTGGTCGAGGCGTTCCTCGCGACCGAAGACCGGCGCTTCTACAGCCACTGGGGCATCGATCCGCGCGGTCTGGCGCGCGCCACGCTCAACAACATGTCGGGCGGGCCGACGCAGGGTGGCAGCACGATTACGCAGCAGCTCGCCAAGTTCACCTTCCTGACGCCCGAACAGTCGCTCTCGCGCAAGGCGCGCGAGGTGTTGATCTCCTTCTGGCTGGAGACGTGGTTGAGCAAGGACGAAATCCTCGAACGCTATCTCTCCAATGCCTATTTCGGCGACAATACCTATGGTCTGCGTGCGGCGAGCCTGCACTATTTCTACCGCCAGCCGGAAAAGCTGCAGCCCAATCAGGCGGCGATGCTGGCCGGGCTGCTGAAGGCGCCATCGGCCTATGCCCCGTCGAAGCATTACGGGCGTGCTGCGGCGCGGATGCAGGCGGTGAAGGCGAGTCTCGTCTCGGCCGGATACATTTCCGAGAGCGAGGCCGAGGCGATGCGCCCGCCCGAGCTCGACATGCGGCTGACCAACGACCTGCCCACCGGCACCTATTTCGCCGACTGGGCGCTGCCCGAGGCGCGCGACCGCGCCCCGCCGGGCTATGCGGTGCAGGCGCTCACCACAACGCTCGACGCGCGGCTTCAGGGCATCGCGCGCGACGTCATCGCCAGCGCGCCGCTCGGCGATGCGCAGGCGGCGCTGGTCGCCATGCGCCGCAATGGCGAGGTCGTGGCGATGATCGGGGGCAAGGACTATTCGGACAGCGCCTTCAACCGGGCGACGCAGGCGCGCCGCCAGCCGGGTTCGACCTTCAAGACGATCGTCTACCTTGCCGCATTGCAGGATGGCTTCGAACCGGACGACCCGGTCAGCAACAGGCCCTTTACCGAAGGCAGCTACCGGCCCGAGAATTACGACGGGCGCTATTCCGATTTCCTGACGCTGGAACAGGCTTTCGCGCGGTCGAGCAATGTCGCGGCGGTGCGCATGTTCAACGAGGTCGGCTCGGACCAGGTCATCGAACTGGCGCGCGATCTGGGCATCCGGACTCCGATCGCGCGCGGCGACCCGAGCGTCGCGCTCGGCACGGCGGGCATGTCGCTGATGGATCTGACCGCGGCCTATGCGGGCATCGCGGGCAATTCCTACCCCGTGCGGCCGACCGCTTTCGTGCGCGAGCCGCGCGGCCTGTGGGATCGCATTTTCAATGCTCCGCGCAGCTTCTCCCATTCGACGCACCGCGAGATGGAACAGCTGTTGCGCGCGGCGATCAACGACGGGACGGGGCGCGCCGCGCAGCTCCCGGGGCTCAATTTCGGCAAGACCGGGACCACGCAGAACAATCGCGACGCGCTGTTCGTGGGCTACGCGGGCGATCTGGTGGTCGGCGTGTGGATCGGCAACGATGACAACACCCCGCTCGACGGGGTGACCGGCGGCGGTTTGCCCGCGCGCATCTGGAAGAGCTTCATGCTGCGCGCGCAGGGGCAGGGGGATCGGGCATCGCCGATCCGCCGCCAGGACCCGACCGCTCCGGTCGAACCGCTCGACGTGCCCGACGCGAGCGACATTCCCGAGCCGGTGGCAGAGGACGGGTCGGAGATCACCATCGACGCGCAGGGAATCACGATCCGCGAGGAAGCGCCGGACAGGCAGGCACCCCCGATCGACGCACCGGCCGATGCCCCCCGCACCGCGCCCGAGATCGCGCCGCTGCGCGAGGAAGAACCCGCTCCGGCGCAGTAGCCTCAGGCTTCGGCGTTCTCGGTCCGCTGGATCATCACGTTCATCACCGCGCTGGCGCGGGGGCGATGGCGTTCCTCCTGCCACGCCTCGACGCTCACGTTGGCGCTGCGCCGCCCCAGCTTCGTGATCCGCGCCTTGGCGAAAAGCGGTGCCTTCTTCGCTGCGGCGAGGAACTGGACGGTGATGTTGATCGGCTTGAGCTGCGCTTCCTCGCCCCGCTCGTGCAGCGCCACGCGCAGCGCGGCATAGGCGGCGGTCTCCATCAGCCCGCTGGTCGCGCCTCCGTGGAAATGGCCGGGACGCCCCTCGATCGCGTCGATGCCGGAGACGCACAGCACCGGCACGCCGTCCTCGAAGGAATCGACTTCGATGCCGAGCGAGCGGGCGTAGTTGGAGAGCAGATCGGGCTCAGTCATTCCTGGGCGCTCCGGTGTTGCCGATCGTCATGTAGACCGCCGCCATGGTCGCCACCGGATTGTCCGGATCGCCATCATGCGCGCTGCCGCGCACGAAGGCGGCGGAGCGCGTGGTGCGGAAACATTCGCAGCGGCCGATGACGTCGGCACGCTCGCCCGCCGGGCGCTGGTAGTCGACCCGCATGTCGAGCGTGGCGACCGGCACGAAACGCTTCTCGCGCGTCCAGATCGCGATGCCGCCCGCCATGTCGAGCATGGAGAAAATCGGACCGGAAGCGATCACACGGCGCACGTCGTCGCCCATCAGCTCCTCGCGCCAGGGCAGCGTCAGCTCGGTCCAGTTCTCGCCATGATCGCGATAGGCGAGGCCGAGCCAGCCGGGATGCCCACCTGCGAAAAGGAAGGGCGAGGCGGCCTTGGGATCGAACACATTGGACGGATCGCGGTGCGCGTCGGGTTTCGGGGAGGACTGTTTCTCCATGCGCGTCTTCCTGTGCGGTGCATCCCGCGATGACAATATTTTAATTCGCTTCTGCAGGCAGGCTGCGGGAATCCATGCGCGTCGCGCGGCGGGGGGCTGCGCGCGCAACAGGGAGCTTCTTGCGACATGATCTTGCCCAAAATCCTGCTCGACAGCCTGCCCGGTCTCGCCGACGCACCGGGGCTCGTCGGCAGCCTGTCCGATCTGGCCAATGCCCATACCGACGACCGGCTCGTCTACCTGATGGTCTATCTCTACGACACCTATCCGCCCGACGCCCTGTTCCCGGGCTGAGGCCGGGCGATGCGCGTGGACCCTGCGCTGGCGGAATTTGCTGGCGATCCGGCCTGGATGGCGCTTGCGCAGGGTCGCGTGCTGGCCGCGCGCGATGCATGGGCGGCCTGGCCAGACGTGGCGAGCGTTCTGCGCGAATGCGATGCCCTAGCCGGAGGACGCGCGTTCCAAGAATGTCCGCAACTTGGCCGACTCATGGCGGGGGAGGGCGCTCACGGATTTGTCGCCAACTGGCTGAACGCGATGATGCAGGCGTGGCGCGACAATCCGATGGCCCAGCTTTCTTTCCGGCACAGCCATGCGGGTGGCACTGCGATCATGCACCTCTATCACGCCAACCGGGTGACGCTGGCGGTGATGGCAGTGGCACCCGGTGTTGCGGAGAGCCTGTCCACGATTGCCTTCACCGATTGCGAGCGGCGCGAGATCGTTCTGGCCGGGAGGGGGCGGGCGAAGACCTATCCTTTTCGCGAAGGAGCGACGCCCGAAGCCGAGGAGCAGCCGTTGGAGCGAGGCGTTCAGCTTCGCCGCGACGGCGGCCAGTCGGGCGTCATTCTGGCCGAGGGTGCTCCGGTCGTCCTGCTGAGACTTGCGCTGGATCCCGAAAGACCCGCGCCGACGCACGAGGTCGAGATTGCGAGCGGGCGGGTCGTCCACCGTGCCTCGGCCAGCGCGGCCGAAGGACGCGCGGAACTCGCTGCAGCCTTACTCGGCGCAATGGGTCGGTCCGACGCTGCGCCCACCCTCGCCGACTATGCCTGTGGACAAGCCGGGGAGGGCGCGCGCTGGCAGGCGCTGCGCCACGCGCTCGCGCTGGAGACAGGCGCGGGATTTGCAGGGCTCTGCGCGATTGCGGACCGCGGCTCGGACCCGCTGGCGGCTCCGGCGCGCGACCTGCGCGATCGCTTGTGCGCAACCTATCCACAGCTTGCCAACCTGCGGGCGGACGCGTGCCTCGCGAGTTGAAACCGACGATCGAGGGGGCTCTGTCGCTCGAGCAATGCGTCGCGCGGCTCGACGCGACCGGCTTCGATCCGCGCGACGAGGACTCGCTTGGCCACGCCGCACAGGCGCTGGCAAGGCTTGCCGCCAACCGCACATTCCTGGGCGATCTGCTGATCGCGCAGATCGCCGGCGAAAGCGATGGACAAGCGACCGCTTACGGCCCGCAGGCGATCATGCTGGCGGGGCCGCGCAACGGCTGGTTCCTGCGCGCCAATATCTGGCCCGCTCGCGCCGACCCGGCTTTCGAGGCGAGCGGCGCGGCGAGCTTCGTCTACGGCCTGCCGCACGATCACAATTTCGACTTCCTGACCGTGGGCTATTTCGGGCCCGGCTATGTCAGCGACTATTACGAGTACGACTACGAGAGCGTGCACGGTCAGCCGGGGGAGGCCGTGGACCTGCGCTTCATGGAGCGATCCGCGCTGAGTGAGGGACGCGTGCTGCACTACCGCGCGCACCGCGACGTGCATTGCCAGCATCCGCCGGCAAGCCTCTCGGTCTCGCTCAACATCTGCTCCGCGCATCCGGCGCAGGGGTGGTTCGACCAGTATCGCTTCGACCTCGAAAAGGGCGAAATCGCGGGCGTTCTCAATGCGAGCGCGAACGAGGTCATGCTGCGGATCGGCATGGCGCTGGGCAGCGATGCTGCACGCGATTGTGCGCAGCATTTTGCGGCAGAGCATCCTAGCGCCGCGATGCGCCGCGTGGCTTCCGAACTGTCGCAGTGAAGCCGCTCACGAGCGGGCGCGGGCGTCAGTCGAGCGGCGCGTTGGACGCCGCATCGATCGCGGCTTGCAGGATCACCGCCGCAGCCTCGGCATCGATCCGTTCGGCGCGCTTGCGGCGGCTGACATCGAGGCCGATCATCGCGTCGTCCGCGCTCTTGGTCGACCAGCGCTCGTCCCACAGAAGGACCGGCAACGCGAAAGCTTCGGCCAGATTGCGGGCATAGGCGCGGCTCGCCTGCGCGCGCGGCCCTTCGCTGCCGTCCATGTTGCGCGGCAGGCCGAGCACGAAGCCACGGATGCCGCGCTCGTCCACCAGTTGGCGCAGCGCGTCGCGATCGCGGCCGAATTTGCCGCGCGGCAGCGTCTTCAGCGCGTTGGCGAAGCGCCAGCCCGCGTCGCAAACGGCGACGCCGATGGTCTTGGTGCCGAGGTCCAGCCCGATCAGCGCGCCCCCATCGGGCAGCGCCTCGGCCAGCCGCGCGGCGGATTCGCCTACGAGTTCGCTGCCGCCCATTCGCGCACCCGCGTCACGACGTCTTCCTGCAGGTTCCGCCAGAACAGCGGGATGTCGTAGACGTGGTAGTTCGCTCCGGGCAGCACCGCAGAACCCATTGCGGGCGGATCGCCGATCCGCAGGATGCCCTGTTCATCGCACCGCGCACCGACCGCACCCGCGACCAACTGGCCCGAGGCGAGATTTTCGTCGGGCACCAGCGTGCCCTTGTTGTCGTCGGCAGGGGCGGCGCTGTTCTGGAAGCCGGTGATCGGATTGACGCACAGGATCGGCGTATCGCCGCGGACCTCGCCGTCCAAACCGGGGGTATCCCTGAACCGGCTGAGAAGCTGGCTCGGATCGCCGTCGTCGGCGAAGCTCGCCCAGCTCAAGATGCAGCCCGCCTGATTGGGACGCTCGCAGCCGGGCAGGGGGAGGACGGGCAGGTCGTGATCGAGCGAGATCGGCCAGCCGACCGCGTAGACGGCGGCAATGCGGTTCTCGAGATCGCGGCCCTTCACCCGCTCCCGCAGCAGGCGCAGAAGGTGAAGCGATCCCTGGCTGTGGCCCGCAAGAACGATCGGCCGGTCCTCGTCGACGCTTTCGAGGAAATAGTCGAAGGCCTGCGCGACGTCGCGATAGGCGGAATCGATCGAGCGCTGGCCATCGGGTCTGGCGGTCACGAAGGCACCGACATGCGCCTGGCGATACTTGGGCGCCCAGATTTCGGCCGCCTGGTTGAAGGGGCTGGCGAGCCCGCGCAGGAACAGGTCGGCCCGCGCTTCGGCTTCCTCGTTGCCGAAATCGGCGTTCCAGTTGACCTCGCCGCCGTCGAAACGCGTGGGGATGTAGCTGGTCGGGTGGACGAAGAAGACCGCGAAGGGCGGGGCGTCTTTGATATCTTCGGAGGATGCGCGGTGCGATCCCGCCTCGCTGGCCTGTTCGACCAGCGTGCCTTCGTCCTCGCTGCGCGGCAGCGGGTTCTGCGTTTCCGCGATGGCGGGCTGGTAGCGCGAGGGGTCGTTGGTGCCGATGCCGGGGCGCGAATACCACATGTCCGGATCGTTGTAGGCGTTGTCCTCCAGCGGATCCTGCTCGACGAATTCGGTATCGGGCGTGAAGGTGAACTCGGTCACCTGGTCGGACCAGATGTTGAGCGCGAACATGCCCGCGATCACCAGCACGACCATCGTTGCGATGAAGTAGAGAAACGCGCGAACCATCTTTCCCCCTAGGTGTCGCTCACGATGTCTGTGCCTCGGGCAAGTTCGGCCGCCTGGGCCACTTCGTTGGCTTCGGACCGGCGAACCAGCGCCACTTTGATCATCGCCAGCAGCGGATCGGCCAGAAGCAGTCCGATGATGCCGAACAGGACGCCCATGATCAGCTGCGCGCCCAGCACCAGTGCAGGGGGCAGGTCCACGGTTTTGCGCGCGATCATGGGGATGACGACATAGCCGTCGAAGGTCTGCACCACGAAATAGACCGCGATTGCGGCGAGGCCGGTTTCCACGCCGACCGAGAAGCCGACGATCGCCATGAGAATGCCGGAGATCAGCGCGCCGAGGTTGGGAATGAAGGCCAGCAGGCCGGTCAGGATCCCGAGCAATGCCGCCATCGGCACGCCGAACAATTCGAGCGCGATCCAGGTGAACACGCCTTCGAAAAGCATGCCGACGACGCGGCCCGCCATCAGGCGGCGCATCGTATGCGCCATCTGCGCGAGCGTCTTGCGCAGTTCGCTGCGTTCGCCGCGCGGGGCCATCCATTCGACGCCGCGTTCGTAGAGGTTGGGTTCGAGCGCAATGTAGATGCCGATGACGAGGATGATCACGGTCGTGCCGAGGGCGCCCGCAATGCCGCCGATGGCGCGGGTGACGGTGCCGACGCCGGAAAGCACCTGATCGAGCATTGATTGCGCATCCGACAGCGAGACCGCCATGCCGTTCTGGCGGGCGAGGCTGACCAGCTCGTTGAGCTGCGCCTCGACAATGGCGGGCAGGGTCGCCGCCTGTTCGGTGACCTGCTGGCCGGCGAAGTAGCCGAGCCAGATGAGGAAGGCGATGGCCCCCAGCAGCACCATGGCGATCCGCGCGGGGCGCGGCAGCCCGATATAGCGTCCAATCAGTCGCGATCCGCCATCGACGAGCGAGGCGAAAACCAGTGCGGCGAAGATCACCAGCAACGCCTGTGAGATATAGATCGCGAGCGCGACGAGGCCGATCACGCTGACCCAGATCAGCGCCTTGCCGACCTCCTGGCGCAGCAGGGGGTTGGAGATGTAGGCGGGGCTTGCGGTATCCCACTCGTCGCGCTCGGGCGAGATAGCGGGGCCGACGCCCGGCAGCGGGTAGTTCGCCGGGTCGGCGGTGCTTGCCTGATCGGGAGTGTCGCCTGTGTCCTGCATGGCCAAGCGATCAGGTCGCGTCGCTGGCGGTGGGGGAGGCCTGCACCGCGGCATCCTCCGAATGCGTCGGGCGCAGCGTGCTGAAGGCACGGTCGCCGCGCATCGCGCCGAACCAGCTGAACGGGTTCCAGGTGGCGCTGCCGTCGAGCGAGAAGGTGATGAATTCCGCGCGCCCGCCGATATTGGTCAGCGGGACCGGCCCGCCGAGGCCCTG
The DNA here is from genome assembly GCF_003363135.1 of Alteriqipengyuania lutimaris. Lineage (NCBI taxonomy): Bacteria > Pseudomonadati > Pseudomonadota > Alphaproteobacteria > Sphingomonadales > Erythrobacteraceae > Alteriqipengyuania > Alteriqipengyuania lutimaris. The sequence goes on from NZ_QRBB01000001.1 coordinate 1,905,181, forward strand.
GCGAGCCACCGAGGCGCGGCTGTCGGCCGAATAGTCGCGGTTGTCGCCCATCACGAAGACCGCGTCGTCGGGGACGAGGATCTCGTCGTAATTGTCGAGCGGCTGATCGGGCAGGGCCTCGATGATGAGGTAGCTGACGCCGTTGGGCATGGTCTCGCGCATGACCGGCACCTTGCACTTCTGCGTGCCGTCGGGCCCTTCGACCACCTGGAACTCCGGCTCGAGGCAGGGCGTGTTGAGGTCGAGCGGCAGCAGCATGTCGGGCTCCACTTCCTGGCGGACGGGCTGGCCGTTCAGGATGATCTGGCCGTCGCGCACCGCGATCCTGTCACCCGGCAGGCCGACGACGCGTTTGATGTAGTCCTCGTTGCGCTGCGGGTGCACCGGAATCACGATATCGCCGTATTCGGGCGTGCCGCCGAACAGGCGCCAGTCGCCGCGCGGCAGCAGGTGGAAGGTGATCGAGGACCAGTTGTAGCCGTAGGGATAGCGGGTGACGATCAGGTGGTCGCCCACCAGCAGGTTGGGCATCATGCTGGTCGACGGGATGAAGAACGGCTTGGCGACGAAACTGTGGAATGCCAGCACGGCGAGGATCATCAGCGCCAGCCCGCGCACTTCGGCGAACCAGTTGATGGAGTCTTTTTCGCCGTCGGTCTTTGCGGTGTCGGTATCGCTCATGCCGGAAACATTGCTCATAGGGGAAAGGCCTCGATAATCACGAAGGCCTGCGCCCATGGGTGATCGTCGGTGAGGGTAAGGTGAACGTGGGCCACATGCCCCTCCGGCGTGATTTGCGCAAGCGCCTTGGCGGCACCGTGTGCCAGTTCGAGAGTGGGCGCGCCGCTGGGGGCGTTAACCACGCCGATATCCTTCATGTAGACGCCGCGCTGGAAACCGGTGCCGACCGCCTTGCTAAAGGCCTCCTTCGCGGCAAACCGCTTGGCGTAGGTGCCCGCAATGGTGAAGGGCCGCCGCCGCGCCTTGGCGCGCTCGGTTTCGGTGAAGACGCGGTTCTCGAACCGCTCGCCATAACGGTCGAGCGAGTTCTGGATGCGCTCGATATTGCACAGGTCGGAGCCGAGGCCGATGATCATAGTCGTCCAAACATCGTAAGCGCAAAGAATGTGACAGCGAGAATATTCAACACAGTCATCATCCATAGGCCAAGAACACGCCATCTGGTGAAGCTGATCGCAAGGCCGAGGCCGATTCCAGCAGAGAATATGCTAGGCGTGGTAAAGTCATTGAAATAGGACGCTGAAGCGAGAGAGATCAGGAGCACAATAGCTGCAATTGGGAGGTTAAACGCGAGAAAGCACCCTCGGTCGGTGAATTCTTCCAGTCGCTTGCTAAAGCTCACCGCGCTTCGTCCATCAGCTCGCGCATCCGGCGGATCGCGGACTCGAGCCCTGTGAAGATCGCCTCGCCCACGAGATAATGACCGATATTGAGCTCGGCGACCTGCGGGATCGCGGCGATCGGCTGCACGTTGTCGAAGGTCAGGCCGTGGCCCGCATGGGGTTCGATCCCGTTCTTCGCTGCCAGTGCCGCCATGTCCGCGATCCTCTTCAATTCCACCGCGCGCGCCTCGCCGGTTGCATGCGCATATTCGCCGGTGTGGAACTCTACCACGGGCGCGCCTAGGCGCATGGCCGCTTCGAGCTGTGCCGGATGGGCTTCGATGAACAGCGAGACGCGAATCCCTGCGTCCTTCAGCTCGGTCACGATCGGCGCGAGCTGGTTGTGCAGGCCCGCCGCGTCGAGCCCGCCCTCGGTCGTACGCTCCTCGCGCTTTTCGGGGACGATGCAGGCGGCGTGCGGCTGATGGCGCAGCGCGATCTTCAGCATTTCCTCGGTCGCTGCCATTTCGAGGTTGAGCGGCAGGTCGGTCGCATCCTGAATACGCTTGAGATCGTCGTCGCGGATATGGCGGCGGTCTTCGCGCAGGTGCGCGGTGATCCCGTCGCCGCCCACCGCCGCGACGATTTCCGCCGCGCGGACGGGATCGGGATGATCGCCGCCGCGCGCGTTCCTGATGGTTGCGACATGGTCGATATTGACGCCGAGGCGGAGCTTGTTGTCTGTCATGCAGGCTCCTGCTCGCACGCCGCGAGGCTCAGCATGTCGTGCGAGAAACCCGCGCCCTGCCAGACCTCGCCGAAATCGAAATCACCTTCGCCTTGGTCGGTGAAGATGGAGAGAGCGACGCCGACCATGGGCAGGATGAAATTGCGCACCTGCACACCGCCGATCGCGCCCCGACGCTCGACGACCCGTACCGGAGCTTCGCAGCCTTTCAGTGGCACTTCGAACACCCATTGGCCGAGCGCCATGTAGCCGAGGTCCGGCTGGCCGTTCCACATGGCCTCCAGGGCATCGGGGCCGAGCAACTTGCCGCTGAGCAGGGCCAGATCGAACTTCACCATGTCGGCAGGCGTGCCGTAGAGCGCGCCGCTGGCCCCATATTGCGCCAGGTCCTGCGCGGCTTCGGGCGCGCCTGCCGAAAAGCCCGGGACCGTCGGCTCGGATGCGGGAAAAGCGCCGAGGGTGGAGATGCCGGCGGGCTCGGCGATCCGCTTCGCCACGAGCTCGCGCCAGGGCTGCCCGGCCACCCGTTCGAGCAGCGCGCCCAGCACGATATAATCGCAGTTGTTGTAAGACCATTCGCCGCCTGGCTGCCCGGTCGGCGCTCCGGCGCAGTAGGTCAGCGGGTCGATGCCCGAATCCGGGCGGTAGAACGCGGGGATCTCTTCGTCGTCCGCTGCAGTGCTGGGGTTGGGAAACCCGCTCTGGTGGCGCAAGACTTGCTCCACCGTCGCAGTGCCTGCGTTGGCCGAGGCGAAATCGGGCAGGTAGCGGGAAATCGGCTGGCCAAGATCGATGGTGCCCGCATCGACCTGCTGCATTAAGAGGGTGGCAACGACCTGCTTGGTGACAGAGGCCCAGCGCCATTTCTGCCCGGCTGTGCGCTGGGTCCCGTCCGCATTCTGTGCTGCAGATACGATGACCGGCGATTGGAAATACACGTGCCCGATGGCCATTTCGCCGCTGAAACCTGTGTCGCGCGCAATGTCGCGCCAGCCTGTCACGACGGCGGCGACGCGCTGGTCGGCGATGCGCACATCCTCGGGCACCGGACGCGGGTTGGCAGGGGCGGGGGCCGGTATCAGCCGCGGCGCCGGCTGCTCCTGCGCGTGGGCGGGGGCTGCAAGGCAGGCGGTTGCAGCCAGCGCGAGGAGGACCCGTCTCACTTCTTCCGGCTCCCCGGCTTGGTGACGGGCACCGCGGCCAGATCAGCCGGGACGTCGCCATCCGCATAGGTCGGGAACGACAGCTGGATCAGCGGGTAGAACGGCACGCCGAGCTCCGCCTCGCCCGATGACCGGTCGACGAGAGCGGCCTCTGCAATCACCTCGCCACCTTCGCGCTCGACCGCCTCGATCGCCTCGCGGCTCGACTTGCCGGTGGTGACGACGTCTTCCACCATCAGCACCTTCGCGCCCTTTTCCAGCGCGAAACCGCGCCGCAGCTCGAACGTGCCTTCGGGGCGTTCGAGGAAGATCGCGTTCTTGCCCAACGCGCGGCCCATCTCGTGCCCGATGATGAGGCCGCCCATCGCCGGGCTGACCACGACATCGATCTTGTTGCGGATGTCGCGCGGGATCTTCTGGCTGAGCGCGAAGGCCATGCGGCTCGCACGTTCGGGGTCCATCAGCACCCGCGCGCATTGCAGGTAATGGGCCGAATGGCGGCCCGAGCTGAGCAGGAAATGCCCTTCGAGCAGGGCATCGCATCCGCGCAACTCGCCGATGATTTCTTCTTCGGTCATGTCCGGTCAGGCTCCGTTTGGCCGGTTGGGGCTGGCTCGTTTGTCGATGGAGACCGCGTTGTCCATAGTTTTTGCCCGTGACCGGGTCCCTGCGCGCTCCTGTTCCAGCTCATCATAGCCGTGCCCTCATGCCAGATGCTTCGAAAATCCGGAAAAGGTCTTGCGCCTAACGCATTGGACGACCCGTGAATTACGGGATAGAGGCGCTTGAGAGTCGCGGCAAGCGCGCCTATAGCGCGAGCCCAATTCAGGTGCAGACAGCCGTTCCCGGCGGTTTTGCGCGAATTTCTTCCGCTTCGAAGGAAAGCAGACCGACAATGCCAATTGCCGCCACCATCCGCGATATCCGCCATCTCGTCCTCGGGCTGCTCGCCCTTGCAGGTCTGATGCTGGCCTCGCAGAGCGCATTTGCCGCCGCTCCCGACGTTGCCGCGCCGGAGACTGCGGCCGAAGCTTCGGGCGAAGCGGCCGCGGATGGCGAGGCCGCAACCGACAAGGCTGCTGCCGATGCGGAAGGCTCCTACGAGCATCTCGGGCCGGAATGGATCAAGGGCCAGCCGACCTCCTTCGAAGACGATCCCTGGAAAAGCACGCAGTTCCAGGACCAGTACACCGACAACGGCAATTACGCGAAGTGGATGAACACCTATATCCTGACGCCAGTGATCGTCGTCATCAGCGCGTTCGTGTTCTTCCTGCTGCTGGTCGTGGTGGTCCGCTATCGCCGCCGCGAGGGGCGCGAACCTTCGCGCACCACGCACAACACGCTGGTCGAAGTCGTCTGGACGATCGTGCCCGTGCTGATCCTGATTGCGATCGCCGTGCCTTCGATCACGCTGCTTGCGCGCCAGTACGAGACGCCGCCGGCCGATGCGATCACCATCAAGGCGACCGGTTACCAGTGGTACTGGGGCTATACCTATCCCGACCAGGGCGGGTTCGAGGTGATTTCGAACATGCTGCCCGAAGAAGAGGCGCTGTCGCGCGGCCTCCCCGGCCAGCTCGCGGTGGACAACCGCATGGTCGTGCCCGTGGGTGTGCCGCTGCGCATCCAGACCTTCGGCGCGGACGTGATCCACTCCTTCGCCGTGCCCAGCCTGTGGTTCAAGCTCGACGCCATTCCGGGCCGCCTGAACGAGCGCCTGCTGACGATCGACGAGCCGGGCATCTATTACGGCCAGTGTTCCGAACTGTGCGGCGCGCGCCATGCCTACATGCCGATCGCGATCGAGGCGGTCCCGATGGATCGCTGGCGCCAGTGGGTCCTGTCGAAGGGCGGCAGCTTCGGCGAGGATGCCGAGACGAGCGAAGCGATGGACATCCAGGCGCCCGCGAGCGCAGCCGACGGCGCACCGGCGGCGGGTGGCGCTCCGACCGCGGCTGATGATGGCGGCACCGCGCCTTCCGCTCCGCTCGACGCATCCGAGGCGGACGGGGCCCAAAGCACCAATTGACGGCGCACGCCCGACACGCAATTTGACCGATTAGCAGAACCGAAGAGAACAGAAGCGACATGGCAACCACCGCTGACACCTTCCAGGCCCACGATGATGCGCACGACCATCACGATGCGGACCACAAGCCGGGCTTCTTCGCCCGCTGGTTCATGTCGACCAACCACAAGGATATCGGCACGCTCTACCTGATCTTCGCGATCTGCGCGGGGATCATCGGCGGTGCGATTTCGGGCATCATGCGCGCCGAGCTCGCCGAGCCGGGCGTCCAGTATCTCAGCTGGTGGGCGCAGCTGCTGGGCGGCGGTGCGGACGTCGATACCGCGCTCCACATGTGGAACGTGTTCATCACCGCGCACGGCCTGATCATGGTGTTCTTCATGGTCATGCCCGCGATGATCGGCGGTTTCGGCAACTGGTTCGTCCCGCTGATGATCGGCGCGCCGGACATGGCCTTCCCGCGCATGAACAACGTGTCGTTCTGGCTGACCGTGGCGGGCTTCTTCTCGCTGCTGTTCTCGATGTTCGTCCCCGGCGGCATCGGTCCGGGCGCGGGCACGGGCTGGACGGTCTATGCGCCGCTTTCGACCAGCGGTTCGGTCGGCCCGGCGGTCGACTTCGCGATTTTCTCGCTCCACCTCGCGGGCGCAGGCTCGATCCTGGGCGCGACCAACTTCATCACCACCATCTTCAACATGCGTGCGCCGGGCATGACCCTGCACAAGATGCCGCTGTTCGTGTGGTCGGTGCTGGTCACCGCCTTCCTGCTCCTGCTGGCGCTGCCGGTTCTTGCCGCCGCGATCACGATGCTGATCACAGACCGTAACTTCGGCACCACCTTCTTCGATCCGACCGGTGGTGGCGATCCTGTGCTCTACCAGCACCTGTTCTGGTTCTTCGGCCACCCCGAGGTGTACATCATGATCCTGCCGGGCTTCGGCATGATCAGCCAGATCGTGGCAACCTTCAGCCGCAAGCCGGTGTTCGGCTATCTCGGCATGGCCTACGCCATGGTCGCGATCGGCGTGGTCGGTTTCATCGTGTGGGCGCACCACATGTATACCGTCGGCCTCGACGTGAACACGAAGATGTACTTCACCGCAGCGACCATGGTCATCGCGGTGCCGACCGGCGTGAAGATCTTCAGCTGGATCGCCACGATGTGGGGCGGCAGCCTGGAGTTCAAGTCGCCGATGGTGTGGGCGATGGGCTTCATCTTCCTGTTCACCGTGGGCGGCGTGACCGGCGTCGTGCTTGCCAATGGCGGCATCGACGACAACCTGCACGACACCTACTACGTCGTCGCGCACTTCCACTACGTGCTGTCGATGGGCGCGGTCTTCTCGATCTTCGCGGGCTTCTACTACTGGTTCCCGAAGATGAGCGGCCGCTGGCACTCCGAACTGCTCGCCCACATCCACTTCTGGGTGTTCTTCATCGGGGTGAACATCATCTTCTTCCCGATGCACTTCCTCGGCGTGCAGGGCATGCCGCGCCGCTACCCCGACTATGTGGAGGCCTTCGCCTTCTGGAACGAGGTTGCGACCTTCGGCTACGTCGTGACGGCGGTGTCGGTGGTGATCTTCTTCGCCAACCTCGTCTACGCCTTCACGGCGGGCAAGCGGGCCGAGGCGAACTACTGGGGCCCGGGTGCGACGACCCTCGAATGGTCGCTGTCGAGCCCGCCGCCGTTCCACCAGTTCGAGACGCTGCCGGTGATCGAGGATCACCACGACTACCACGATCACCTGCCGCGCGGCGATGCGAAGCCCGCGACGGCGTGACCGGATGTTTCCGCCCGCACCCCGTGTGCGGGCGGACGACATGATCGGCGGTCGGGGAGGGCACCAAGCCGCCCCGGATCGCCCGCGATAAAGATCGAGCAATGACCACGACGACGACCCTTATCACGCCGACCGCAGCGACGCCGATGTCGAGCCATTGGCGCGACTTCCTCGCGCTGACGAAGCCGGGCGTGGTGCGGCTGGTCGTCTTCACCGGGCTGTGCGGCCTGCTCGCCGCGCCGGGCAGCATCAACCCCGTACTCGGCTTCACCGCGATCCTGTGCATCGCGCTTGCCGCCGGTGGCGCCGCGGCCTTCAACCAGTGGTACGAGGCCGACCTCGACGCGCTGATGAAGCGCACCGCGAAGCGCCCGCTGCCCGCAGGCCGGGTCAGCAGGAACGATGCGCGCGATTTCGCCGCGGTCCTGTGCGGTGCCTCGGTCCTGACCATGGGGCTAGCCATCGGATGGCTCGCCGCCGCGATCCTCGCGGTGTCGATCTTCTACTACGTCGTCGTCTACACGATGTGGCTCAAGCCGCGGACACCGCAGAACATCGTCGTCGGGGGCGGGGCAGGGGCCTTTCCGCCGCTGATCGGCTGGGTCGCGGTCTCGGGCGACATCACGCTGACGCCGGTGCTCCTGTTCGCGATCATCTTCTTCTGGACCCCGCCGCATTTCTGGGCGCTCGCGATGTTCGTGAAAAGCGATTACGCCAAGGCGGGCGTGCCGATGATGCCCGTGGTGCATGGCGAGCGTGCGACGCGCCACCAGATCCTCGCCTATTCGCTGTTCATGGTCCCGCTCGCCGCAGCGCCCTGGTATCTCGGCACCGCCGGGATCATCTATGGCGCAGCCTCGCTCGCGCTGACCGGCTTCTTCGCCGCCCTGTCGGTGCCGGTGGGCCTTCGCACGTCGAGCGATGGCGACACGATGAAGCCCGAAAAGCGGCTGTTCGCCTATTCGATCATCTACCTGTTCGCGCTGTTCGCCGCGCTGGTAGTGGACCGCGTGATGCAGAATGCCGGACTGATCGGAGGTGTCGCATGACCGATCCCAACCGTCCCAATCGGATGACTCCCGAAGAGGAAGAGCGTTTCAAGAAAGCCCGTAAGGGTCGCAACCTCGCCATCGGTGCGGTGCTGCTGTTCTTCGTTGTGCTGTTCTACGCCATCACCATCGTGCGGATGGGTGACTGATGGCTTTCGCATCCTCCACTCTCTCGCTCGAACAGAAGAACCTGCGGCTCGGCCTCATGGCGCTGATCGCCGCGGCGGCGATGGTGGGCGTCGGCTTTGCCGCGGTTCCGATGTACCGCCTGTTCTGCCAGGTCACCGGCTTTGCCGGGACGACGCAGGTCGCGTCCGAAACGCAAGCCGCCGAGGCGGAGCGTGCGGCCGCGATCGCAGGCGCACCGCCGATCTCGATCCGCTTCGATGCGAGCACGGCGCGCGACATGCCCTGGACCTTCGCGCCGGTGCACACGACCGACACCATCCGGATCGGTACCCGCGACCTCGCCTTCTACACCGCGCGCAATAATGCCGACGTGCCGATCACCGGCACCGCGACCTTCAATGTCGAGCCCGAGCAGGCTGCCCCCTATTTCAACAAGATCCAGTGCTTCTGCTTCACCGAGCAGACGTTGCAGGCGGGCGAGGAAGTACGGATGCCCGTATTGTTCTACGTCGATCCGGCGGCACTCGACGATCCGAACATGGAAGGCGTGGAGCAGATTACGCTGAGCTACACCTTCCACCGCAAACCACCCGAAGAGAGCTGACCCTCTGGACCACCGCGAACCGCCCCGGTATGGGCGGAGCCGCTGACAAGGAAAGACGAAACATGGCCGGCGCCAAGAACCACGACTATCACATTCTCGCCCCCGACATCTGGCCGTTCGCCGGTGCGCTGTCGGCGCTCGTCTTCACCACCGGCATGGTGATGTTCATGCACAGCGATGGCGAGGCGTTTCCGGAAGGCGCATGGTACGTCGTCCTGGGCCTGGGTATTGCCGGCCTGATCGCGACCTTCTGGGGCTGGTTTTCCAAGATCATCAACGAAGCGCATGCGGGCGATCACACGCCGGTGGTGCAGCTGCACATGCGGTACGGGATGATCCTGTTCATCCTGTCCGAAGTGATGTTCTTCGTCGGGTGGTTCTGGTCCTTCTTCGATTTCGCGCTGTTTCCCGCCCCGCTCGAGATGATTGCCGAAGGCACGTGGCAGAACCTCATCGGTCAGGAAGGCGCAGCAATGCTGGCCACCTTCCCGCCAGAAGGCTTGCACGTGATCGACGCTTTCGACCTGCCGCTGATCAACACGCTGATCCTGCTGTGCTCGGGCACGACCGTCACCTGGGCGCACCACAGCCTGATCAATGGCGACCGCGAAGGCCTCAAGATGGGCCTGTGGGCGACCATCGCGCTCGGCGTGCTGTTCACCAGCATCCAAGCATACGAATATCTGGAAGCGCCCTTCGGCTTCGGCGGCAACACCTATTCGAGCGCCTTCTACATGGCGACGGGCTTCCACGGTTTCCACGTGCTGGTCGGCACGATTTTCCTGATCGTCTGCCTGCGCCGCGCCTATCTGGGCCACTTCACGCCGCGCCAGCATTTCGGTTTCGAAGCCGCCGCCTGGTACTGGCACTTCGTCGACGTGGTATGGCTGTTCCTGTTCATCACCGTCTATGTCTGGGGTGGCTGGGGCGCCGAAGTCCACTAATGCCCGATGACGGCCGCGAGGCCACCGGCGGTTCCGCCGGAACGAAGGGGCAGCCCGCATTGCGCGAGGCTGCCCTTTTCGGTCTGTGCCCGCGATGCGGCGCCAGGACGCTGTTCGCCGGATGGATCGCCTTTGCCGAGAGGGGGCGGTCCCGTGGTCTCGACTTCTCGCGGTCCACCGTCGGCGACGGGCCCGCAGCCTTCCTCGCCGTGACCATCGGCGGATTGCGCCTGTGCAGGGCGGCGCCGCTGTGGTCCGAATCCCGCCAGAAAGCACTTGAGGCAGGACGATGAATATTTGGCAGCGCCTCCCGGTCATCCCGACGATTATCGTCGCCCTGGCGGTTGCGATCATGATCGTACTCGGCTTCTGGCAGCTTGGCCGCGCGGACGAGAAGGCGGACCTTCTGGCGCGCTACGCCGCAGCCAAGGACATCGCCGACCCGGTCGAATGGCCAGGCGACAGCGAAGCCGCGCTCGAACAGCGGCTCTATCGCCGCAGCGCCTTCGATTGCGCGAAAGTGACCGAGCTGACCGCTGTCGCAGGGACCAATTCCCGCGGATCGCGCGGATGGGCGCAGATCGCGGTGTGCGACCTGGCAGACGGAGGCGAGGCGCGTGTGGCGCTTGGCTGGACCCGCGCGCCCGAGGGCCCGCTGTGGAATGGCGGCGAGGTGACCGGCATCATCGCGCCCGGGCCGCGGCTCGTGGCCGATCCGCCGCGTGCCGGCCTGCTCGCGCTGGAGAGGCCTGATCCGTCCGACCTTCCGAACAATCACATGGCCTATGCGTGGCAATGGTTCCTCTTCGCGCTCACCGCGCTGGTGATCTACGGCCTTGCGGTGCGCAAGAAGGTGTTCGGTCCGCAGGGAGGCACACGTCATCCTGTGAAGCCGAGCGAGGATGACCGCGATCGTCCGGTCGAGCGGGCAGAGGACGACGAAGAAGAGGACCTGTTCTGACCATGCGCTATGTGTCGACCCGGGGGCATGCGCCCGTGCTCGATTTCGAAGGTGTCACGCTGACGGGCCTCGCCAGCGATGGCGGGCTCTATCTGCCGGAAGAGTATCCCGCGTTCGGCAGGGACGAGATCGCCGCGATGCGCGGCATGCCCTATGCCCAGCTAGCGGCGCGGGTAATGGCGCCTTTCACCGCGCCCTGCGTGTCCGAGGATGATCTGCTGGCCCTGTGCGAAACCGCCTATGGCCGCTTCGACCACGCCGATGTCACGCCGCTGACGCGGATCGATGAGCGGCACCACCTCCTCGAACTCTTCCACGGCCCGACGCTCGCCTTCAAGGATGTGGCGCTGCAACTGCTCGGCCTGCTGTTCGAGCGTTTCCTGAAGACGCAGGAGCGCCCGCTGACGATCATCGGCGCGACCAGTGGCGATACCGGGTCGGCCGCGATCCACGCGGTGGCGGGGCGCGACAATGTCGAGATATTCATGCTCCACCCCGAAGGCCGGGTGAGCGAGATCCAGCGCCGCCAGATGACCACCATCGACGCGCCGAACGTGCACAACATCGCGATCGGCGGCAGCTTCGACGATGCGCAGAGATACGTGAAGCGCATGTTCGGCGATGCGGCACTGACCGATCGGATCGCGGTCGGCGCGGTCAATTCGATCAACTGGGCGCGGCTGATGGCGCAGGTCGTGTACTATTTCCACGCCGCACTCCAGCTCGGCGGGCCCGATCGCAAGGTCGCCTTCAGCGTTCCTACGGGCAATTTCGGCGATGTGTTTGCGGGCTACGTCGCGGCGCAGATGGGCCTTCCGGTCGAGCGGCTGATCGTCGCGACGAACAAGAACGACATCCTCGCGCGCGCCATCCGCGACGGCGACTATTCGGTGGGCGAGAGCCACGCGACGATCACGCCGTCGATGGATATCCAGGTCAGCTCCAATTTCGAACGCCTGCTGTTCGAGGCGAACGGGCGCCATGCGGCTGCGCTGACCGCCCAGATGCAGGGCTTCGGCAAGAGTGGCCGCCTGGCGCTCGACCCCGGGCAGCGCGAGGGGATCGCCGCCATGTTCGCAGCGGAGCGCGCCACGCCCGAAGAGACGCTGGCGGCGCTGCGCTGGGCGCACGAGACATGTGGCGAGGTGATCGACCCGCATACCGCGGTGGGCCTGCACGCGGCGCGCGCGCTTGCCGATACGATCGACCCGGACGTGCCGATCGTCACGCTCGCCACCGCGCACCCTGCGAAATTCCCCGACGCGGTGGAGCAGGCAATCGAGGCCAAGGCCGATCTGCCGGCGCGCGTGGGCGATCTGTTCGCACTGGACGAACGCTCCGAAACGCTGCCCGCCGATTACGACACCGTGCGCGACTACATCGCAGCGAACGCCAGCGGCGCGCGCTGATGGCACAGCTGCGCCTCGAACCGCAGCTGATGATCGGCGACGCGTGGGATGACTATGCGCTGGTCGACAGCGGCCATGGGCGAAAGCTCGAACGCTTCGGCCCCTACCGCTTCATCCGGCCCGAGCCGCAGGCCATGTGGTCTCCGCGTGAGGCAGACTGGCAGGCCGATGGCGAATTCGTCCCCGGTGCGGACGAGGATGGCGGCGGGCGCTGGGATCTGTCGCCCGAAGTGGCCGATTCGTGGGAGCTGGCGTGGGACGATGTGCGCTTCCGCGCGCAGTGCACCCCGTTCCGCCATCTCGGCTTCTTCCCCGACATGGCGCCGGTGTGGGACTGGATGCGCGGCGAGCTGGCGGCGACGCATGATCCGCAGACGCTCAACATGTTCGGCTATACCGGGGTCGGCACGCTCGCGCTCAGCCGGTGCGGCCCCGTCACCCATGTCGATGCGAGCAAGAAATCGGTCGCCCAGGCGCGCAACAATGCTGCGCTGGCCGGGATGGAAGAGCGCCCGATCCGCTGGCTGGTCGACGATGCGGCCAAGTTCGCCGCGCGCGAAGTCCGCCGCGAAAACCGCTATGACGGGATCATCCTCGACCCGCCCAAGTTCGGGCGCGGGCCGAAGAACGAGACCTGGCGAATCGAGGAGGGCCTCAGCCCCCTGATCGCCGATTGCCGCCGGTTGCTCGACGACAACAGCCGCTTCCTGTTCCTCACCGTCTATGCCGTGCGGATGAGCAGCCTGTCGCTTGCCGCGCTGCTGGACGAGGCCTTTGCCGATGCGCCGGGCGTGGTCGAGCATGGCGACCTGGGCGTGCGTGAAGAGGGGGGAGGGCGTATTCTGCCGACCGCCATCTTCGCAAGGTGGCGCAACAATGGCTAAGGAGGCCCGATGACCGACAGCCTGATCCTGACCGTCGCCGATCTCGAAACCGATGTCCTGACCGGCATCTATTCCGAAGAGACGGGCAAGCCGCAGCCGCTGCGGATCACGATCGACGTGCACATGCGCCCGCAGCCGCACTACGACGCGGACACCACGCTCGACGCGAGCAAGAACTACATGGACCTGAAGCACGCCGCGACCGAGGCGCTGCCCCAAGGCCTGCATTTCAAGCTGATCGAGGCGGTGGCGGACCACATCTGCGAAACGCTGTTCCTGCAGGACAAGCGGATCGACGCGATCACGGTCAAGATCGTGAAACTGGCGATCGGGATCGGCAGCGAGAAGATCGGGATCACCCTGCATCGCGAGCGGCCCTGACATGGGCGCGGCCGCGCCGGCGATCATCCGGGTGGATGCCTTGCCCGAGACCGCGCTCGAGGCGGCGGCAGCCTTTCATGCCGGGTGGACGGAAAAGATCCGTAACGCCGCGGCCGATGGCCACGAATACGTGGTCGTGGTGATGCATCCCGCCCCTTACGATCATGCCGACTGGCGCCGTGCGGCGGCGCGCGATCTTGCGCGTGCGCACCCCGATCATTGCATCAATATCGTCGCCGGATCGAATGGCGGCGAAATCGCGCGAATGACCGAATTTCTCGGACGCGCACCCGCGATCACCGGGCAATACTTGCCGCTCGCCGGAACAGGCGTGTGCGACGAGGGTAACGTGGATGATGACACGGAAGGTTGATCGCCTCGATTTCGCACGGCCCGTTGCCGATAGAGCCACGGCCGGAGCGCCGCTGGTCGACACCTTCCGTCGACGGATAACCTACCTGCGCCTTTCGATCACCGATCGCTGCGACCTGCGCTGCACCTATTGCATGCCGGAGCGGATGACCTTCCTGCCCAAGGCGGACATCCTCTCGCTCGAAGAATCGTACCTGCTGGCCCGCGCCTTCATGGCGCGCGGCGTGCGCACGATCCGCCTGACCGGGGGCGAGCCGCTGGTGCGGCGCGACGCGATCGACCTCGTCCGCGCGATCGGCCGTCATGTCGGCAAAGAACTCGACGAGGTGACGCTCACCACCAATGGTACGCAGCTCGCTGCCCACGCCGACGCCCTGGCGCGCGCGGGCGTGCGGCGGATCAATGTGTCGCTCGACACGCGCGACCCCGAAACCTTCCGCAAGCTTTCGCGGCGCGATGTGCTTGGCAAGGTGCTGGAGGGTATCGCAGCGGCGAGCGAGGCGGGGCTGAAGGTCAAGCTCAACACGGTTGCGATGCGCGGGATCAATGATGACGAGATCCCCGATCTGGTCGCCTGGGCGCACACGCAGGGCCATGCCATCAGCCTGATCGAGACGATGCCGCTGGGCGACGTGGACGAGGCGCGCGAGGATCGCTTCGTACCGCTGAGCGAAATCCGCCGCCAGCTCGACGCGCGCTGGACGCTGCGCCCCAGCGATGCCTCGACCCCGGGCCCTTCGCGCTATTTCGACGCCATTGGCAAGGATGGGGCCGAAACCGGCGGGCGAATCGGCTTCATCACGCCGATGAGCGACAATTTCTGCGAGGGCTGCAACCGCCTGCGGGTGACCGCGACCGGGCAGCTCTATCCCTGCCTCGGCGGGGGCGAGCAGGTCGATCTGCGCGCCGCACTGCGCTCCGAGACGCCCGACACGCGCGTGGCCGATGCGCTCGATATGGCGATGGCGATCAAGCCGGAGCGGCACGACTTCCGGATCGGCGCGGGAGAGAAGCCCACGCAGGCCCGACACATGTCGGTGACGGGCGGCTGACATGGCGGTGCGCGTGCTGTTCCTGGGCCCGTTGAGAGACATGGCGGGCATGGCGGAAACCGAATTGCCCGCGCCCCTCAATTGGGACGGACTGCTGGCCGCCGTGCCCTCCGAAGTTGCGGAGCAGCTTCGCGAAAGCCAGGTCCATGTCGCCTGCGCGGGCAAGGTGTTGACCGACAAGACCACGCTCGCCGCGCAGGATGGCGATGAAGTGGCGCTGCTACCCCCGGTGAGCGGGGGCTGATGGCCCGGCTCACGCTCGACACTCCCGCCGATGTGCGCCTCCTCGACAGCGGCCTCTCGGTCGGCGAGGCGCTGGCCGCGTTCAACGCCGCGTATCCCCAGGCGGGCGGGATCGCGACCTTCCTCGGCAAGGTTCGCCCGGAGGAAGACGGCGATCCGGCAGACAGGGTGCACGTTCTCGAACTCAGCCATTACGAGCCGCTGACCCTTCCGGGCATGCGCGATCTCGCAGGGCAAGCAATGGAGCGCTGGCCGCTCGACGGGGTGCTGGCGTGGCACCGGGTGGGTGTGATGCATCCGGGCGAGGCGATCGTGCTGGTTGCCGCCGCCGCCCGCCATCGCCGCGATGCTTTCCACGCGGTCGATTTCCTGATGGACTACCTCAAGAGCGCGGCGTGGTTATGGAAGCGCGAAAAGCGTGGGCCCAGGGGAGAGGGCGCATGGCATTGGATCGAGCCGCGCGCGCAGGATTTCGCGGATCGCAATCGGTGGGAATAGGCGCTGGGACAAAGCGCTAGGGCCGAAATAATTCGCGCGGTTTGATCCAGATCAAGGAATGATCGCTTCGGCGGGTGCAAACCGCTTCTCGAACACAACGAGGAGCAAGCCAATGTCCGAACGTCTGAACAGCGCCGCAGTCGCCGAAAAGGCGATCGTCCATGCCGATCTGCCGGCCCTGCGCGGAAGTGCGCAGCAGCTTTTCGATCAGCCCAGTCTGGGCCTCGCCGAAGCGCTGGGCGGGCGCGACCGCGAAGCGAACGTCGCAGCGGCTCTGCCGAACATCCGGCAGGACGTCGACCGGACCTTCGAAATGCCGACCGCGCTCTACGGCGCAACCGTGGCGCTCTATCTCGGCTTTATTGCGGTGCTCGGGATCGGGCTGGCGACACCCGGCCTCGCGCTGCCGATGGCGATCTTCGCGATCTTCATCGTCGGGCTGTTCGCGGCCCCCGCGCTCTGGCTCGGCCTGGGGCGCAAGCCCGAAGCCAAGGCGATGAGCTATGGCGACCTGATGCGGCACGGCATCATGACCCATACGGGGCTGCTCAAGGGCCGCGACGCCGCCATCCAGATGATGATCCTGCCGGTTCTGATCATGGTCTGGGCGATGACGGTGCTGGTGATCGCGGGCGTGGTCGCTGCCTGACCGGCACGCGACGAAGCGAGCAAAGACGCGAGAAAGGGGCGCGGGGTCGATCGGTTCGATCCCGCGCTTCTCGTCGTGGGTGAACGCCGATTGTGGCTAGCGCGGCGCGAGCTCGGCCAGCGCGGCGTCCTGCTGCTCGATCAGGCGCGCCACCTCGTCACGCGTATCGACGATCGGCGCGACGGGCTCTCCGGCCACGGACCGCGTCGCCACCAGCGTATCGAGATCGGCCAGCGGGATCGCGGTGCGTGCCCGGATGGAGCGCAGATTGGCATAGGCCACCTCGGCGCGGCCCCAGCTCTTGGAGCCGGTCGACCCGCGCGCGCGAACGGCTGCGCGCGCCGCGGGAAGCGCGGCTTCGAAGTCGGCATCGGCGGCGCGCGCCTGCGCCTCCAGCTGGGCGACTCGCTCCGCCAGATCGTTCGAGAGGCCGGGGGGCGGGGGCGCAGGCGGGGCGGACGGCGCGGGCTGGAGCGTCCCTTGCACCGGCGCTGCGCTGTCGCCGTCCGCGTCTCCCAGGCAATCGCCTGTGGGCTGCGGATACTGGCCCGTCGCCCGCTCGGCATCGCGCAGGGCAAGCGAGGGATAGTCCTTCTCGGGCGCGCTGGCGCAGGCCGACAGGGCAAGTGCGGTGGCAAGAGCAGCGGTGGGGGCCAGGGCGAGGCGCGAAGCATTCATGCGCGCGTCCTTAGCATGTCGCCACGCATCGGGTAGGGGTGAAGCAGCGCCCGGAAGGGATCGACAGGCGGATTTCTCGCCCGCCCGGCGTTGACTTTGGCAAAACCATCCCATAAGTGCGCCCTTCTTTGGGGGGCACGCCAATGGTGTTGCCCACTGATACGCTTTTCCGTGAGGAAGAGTGTCATAGCAAAACGATTGAAAGTGTTGAAACCGATGTTCGCAGTGGTGCGCACGGGCGGCAAGCAATACCGGGTTGCCGCCGGAGACAAAATCGCGGTCGAAAAGCTCGCAGGCGAAGCCGGCGATACGATCACGCTGGGCGATGTCCTGCTGGCGGGTGAGGGCGACGACCTCGCCGACGCCTCCAAGGTGTCGGTCTCGGCGGAGATCATCGCTCAGGCCAAGAGCGAG
Source organism: Alteriqipengyuania lutimaris (assembly GCF_003363135.1). Lineage (NCBI taxonomy): Bacteria > Pseudomonadati > Pseudomonadota > Alphaproteobacteria > Sphingomonadales > Erythrobacteraceae > Alteriqipengyuania > Alteriqipengyuania lutimaris. The sequence continues at coordinate 1,922,518 of NZ_QRBB01000001.1, forward strand.
AAGGTGGTGATCTTCAAGAAGCGCCGCCGTCACAATTATCGCCGCAAGGCGGGCCATCGCCAGCAGATGACGCTGCTGCGCATTGTCGACGTCGGCGAAGGCTCCAAGAAGGCCGCCGCGAAGAAGCCTGCCGCCAAGAAGGCGGACGAGGCTCCGGCGACCGAAGACAAGGCTGCGGACAAGGCGCCCGCCAAGAAGGCTCCGGCCAAGAAGGCGAGCACGGCGAAGACGGCTTCGGCCGAGAAGCCCGCCGCCAAGAAGGCTGCGCCGAAGAAGACCGCGGCCACCAAGGCCCCGGCCAAGAAGGCGGCTGACAAGGATTCGGGCGACGCGTAGGCGTTGCTCAAACGGATAAGGACGAAGCGCAATGGCACATAAGAAAGCAGGCGGCTCATCGCGGAACGGTCGCGATTCGGCAGGCCGTCGTCTTGGCGTGAAGAAGTTCGGCAGCGAAGGCGTTGTCGCGGGCAACATTATCGTGCGTCAGCGCGGGACCAAGTTCTATGCGGGCAGCAATGTCGGCATGGGCAAGGACCACACGCTGTTTGCGCTCACCGACGGTATTGTACGCTTCCACGACGGTAAGCTCGGCCGCAAATACGTATCGGTCGACATGCTCGCGCAAGCGGCAGAATAAGCGGACGGTTCACGAACAGGGCCGTCCAACGAGGCGGCCCCGCCGGAGGTAGCATCCGGCCATCGAGGGAGAGGGGGCCAGCCCCGTCTCCCTTTTTTCGTCTCCCTTGAAACGCGGCCCCGGGAGGGTCGCGGCGGGGGAAGTACGATGTTTCACAGAAGCGAACGGCTGCTGTTGCGGCCGCCCTGGCCGGAAGACTGGCGCGCGGTACGTGCGGGCATCGCAGACGAGGGTATCGTGCGCAATCTCGCCACCGCGCCGTGGCCCTATGCCGATTCCGACGCACAGAGCTGGTGCGCCACGCCATTCGTGGCCGAGACGCCGCGTTTCCTGATCACGCTCGCCGATAGCGGCGAGGTGATCGGCGGCATCGGCTTCGGGCCGCTGGATGTCGAAGAGGGCGGCGGAGACGGTTCGATGGAGCTGGGCTACTGGATCGCGCGCGCGCACTGGGGCCGCGGCTATGCCAGCGAAGCGGCCCGCGCGGTGATCGAAATCGCGCGCATGATCGGCCATTCGCGGATCGTCGCGAGCCATTTCCTGGACAATCCGGCCTCGGGCCGCGTGCTGCGCAAGGCGGGCTTCGCTCCGACCGGCAAGATCGGGCGGCAGTACAGCAAGGGCCGCGGCTACGAAGCGCAGACGATCGGCTACGCGCTCGACCTCGCAGGGGACCGGGCGCTCCCGGCGGCGGCGTAACGTCGCCGCCGGGGTAGCCCGAGGGCTTCAGGCGGGAAGCAGCGCGTCCTCGTAATCGCCTTCGTACTTGCCGATCAGCGCGCGGTCGTCGTGGTCCCACGGGTGGAAACCGGGCTTGAAATAGCTCAGCCAAGCCGGGAAGCAGCGGCGCAGCACGCCCGGCGTGCCGAACAGATACTTCGCCAGCCCCCAGTGGGCACGCACACCCGTGATGCCGTCCTGCGCGAGCAGCTCGGTCGCATCCTTCCACCGGTTGGTGAGGAAGCGCTTGGTCACCGCCATCATGATGATGCTGCGGCGGCTCCAGCGCTGGAAGCCGGTCCACTCGCGCGTCGCGTGGTTCCACACGTCGTAGGCGACGCCCTTGTGTTCGATCTCCTCGACCGCGTGCCATTCCCACATCTTGCGCACTTCCGCGTCCGAATCCGCGAAATGCTGCGGATTGGCGAGGAATTCATGCGCCATCATCGCGGTATAGTGCTCCAGCGCCATGGTGATCCCCAGCTTGGCGATCTCCGGCTTGTCCGCCGCCAGCTCGAGCAGTTCCTTCGTGCGCCGGTCGATCATGTCCATGTCGTAGCCTGCATCGGCCGCAAGACGGTTGAACGCGATATGCTCGCGCGTGTGGTTGATCTCCTGCTTCACGAAGGCGCGGATCTCGCCCGCGAGCTTCGCATCGGTGCCTTCGCGGAAGGCCTTTACCGATTCGATGAAGAAGGCCTCGCCCCGCGGAAAGGTGCCCGACAGCGCGTTGTGCCAGGCGGTGCCGAAGGGCTCGCCCGCCCACCAGCGCGAGGGCGTGCTGTCACGGTTGAAGCGTTCGTCGCGAATGGTGATCGCGCTCGCGTCGGAACGGGCGGAATGGTGTGCGCTCATGATCACGACTCCCTGTGTCTGTTTCGAGAGGTGTCTGTTTCGTGGTGCACAGTCTAACTTACACCAATGTCAGTAGCATTAACAGGGATGTCAGTAGGAGGTTCCTTGCTGCGCAGGCCCCGGCGGACTACGAAACCGCGATGGCACCCCGTAAACGTCTGAGTCCCGAGGAATCGCGCGCCGGAGCGCTCGAAGCTGCCCGCAGCCTGCTGATCGAGGCCGGCCCGCAGGCGGTCACGCTGAAGGCGGTGGGCGCGCGCGTGGGCCGCACGCACGCCAACCTGCTGCACCATTTCGGTTCGGCAGCGGGCCTGCAGCATGCGCTGGGCGCCTATCTGGCGCAGGACGTGTGCGACCGGATCGCGAGGACCATCCGCGCCGGCCGCGTCGGCGCAGCGTCCCCGCGCATGATCGTGGACCAGGCCTTCGACGCGTTCGACGGAGAGGGCGGCGGCGCGCTGGTCAGCTGGCTGCTCGCCACGGGGCAGGAGGATGCGCTGGAACCCTTCGCGAAGGCGATCCACGAGATGATCGAAGACGTTCACCGCGAAGGCGAGGCCGTAGACCACTCGGCCGATACCCATGCACTGCAGACGACGCTGACCGTAGTGCTGCTCGCGCTCGGCCAGTCGCTCATCGGGTCGCCCCTGGCATCGGCGCTGAAATTGCCGGACCAGACAGCGCGCGACATTGCCGAGCAGTTCGTGATCGATTCGTTCGATCAGGCGGGCCGCGCCAACTGCTAGGCCCGCTACTGGCTATTGCCGGTTAGCGCTTTCGCGGATGCGTCCAATCGGGCAGCGAAACATTGCCCGCGCGCACCTCGGCAGAAAGCTCGGCCAGTTTGCGCTTCTTCCCCGGCTCTCCGATATCATCCGCGACCTTGTCGAGCGCCAGCGCGAGCGCGGTGGAGAGAGCCCGGTCGGCGGGAACCGCGACATCGGGGACGACGCCTGTGTGTTCCCAGTTCGTCCCGGTGACCGGATTGATCGCGCGACCTGTGGGGATGAAGGCGATGAAACCATGGGCCAGCGGCATCATGTCGCCCGGGTTGGCGCCGCCGCCGGTCGTCTCCCCCACCAGCGTGCCGCGCGCGTGGGTCTGCATGTCGTAGGCAAGCTCCTCGCCGCCCGAAAAGGTTACGTCCGAGGTGAGGACATAGACGGGCCCGGCAAATCGCGTCTGGACGTCCGGATCGAGCCAGAATTCGCGCGTGGAATCCTGCGTCCGGTCGTAGATCGAATTGACCAGCAATTCGGTGCCGACCGGGAAGAAATGGCTCATCAGGCGGGTGACGCTCTCCGGCTCGCCCCCGCCATTGGACCGAAGATCGATGATGATCGCATCGCTGCCTGCCAGCAGCGTCATCGCGGCTTCGTAGGCGGGCGCAACGTCATGGGTCGGAAGAAATCCACGGACCTCGAGGTAGCCGACATTTCCCGGCAGGCGCTGGATTCGCGGCAGACCATAGGCCATGCGCGACGCCATCTCGCGCATCCGCGCAATCTCGGTATCGTCGGGCGGACCGTCGCTTTCGGCGTCATAGGGAGTGAACGCCGGATCGTAGCGGACGCGGAAATGGGCGTCTTCGCCGATCCTGCGCATATCCTGCGTCAACGCGTCGGCAAATGCACTCGCGGTGGTCGCGTCGCGGTAGGCCCCCGATGACCGCCGGCTTTCCAGTTGCGGAGCGAGAGATCCCGCCACGTCTGGAAAAACGTAGCTTTCTCGCAGCGTGTCACCCAGCGCCCCGATCACCTCCTCGCGCATCGTCTCCGTCACCGGGGGATCGCCGGTTTCCTGTCCCTGGACGGTGACCGGCACCAGCAAGGCGGTGGCAAAGGCGAGACTGCACAGGGCGCGGAGCATCGATCTTTTCTCCCATCGGATCGTTCGCGAGCCCGCGATGCTAGCCGGGTGCTCCGGCAGGCAAAGATGCTACTCGACGAGCGACGCACCCAGCCAGTCGGGCAGTGTCGAGGGATCGAGGTCGGCAACGCGCAGGTGGTCGACCGCGTATCCGAGATCGGGGTAGGCTGCCTTGCGTCGCTTCTCTTCCGAGCGGTCGAGCGGCACCACCACCAGCCGCCGGTTGACCTTCTGCCGCCAGTTCATCCGCGCGGTGTTCTCCTGCCCGATATAGCAGCCTTTCGAGAAGCTTACGCCGTGAAGCTCGACCGCATTGGTCTCCAGCCACAAGGTGTCGGCCAGCTCGGCCTGACCCTCGGGCACGCCGAGCGAGAGGCGGTGGGCGAGCCATGTGGCGTCGGCAGGTTCGCCGTCATCGGCGGGCGCAAGCCAGCGGTGGCCGAGCGCGGGCAGACGGGGATCGGGCGGATGCGCGTCGATTGGCTCCGCGCTCCAGTGGACGGCCAAGCTGTCGTCGCGCGCGATCTCGATATTGCGACGCAGGCGATAGATCGAGAGGCGCTTGGCCAGATCGTCGGCCACCGCCGCCTCGCAGTCGAGCAGGATCGTCGCGCCATGCTCGTCCGTGCGGCCGGGCCATACGATCAGGTCGAACAGGGTCTTGCCCTGCGCGCTCAGCAGCGCGGCATAGGCGGGCAGTTCGCCGGTCACATCGTTGGTCAGCAGGCCCTGCAGGAATCCGGCGACATCCTCCCCGGGTTCGAGCGGGCTGAGGCGGATCACGGCGCGGTCGGCGAGGCGGGTTGCTGTCATGTCCGCCGAGATAGGGGTGCGGGGCCGATCATGCCACCCGGCGCTGTCCTACAGCGACCCGCACGGGCTAGACCGAATGCGATGCGCCGCCCGATCTCCTCCTCCCGCCTGCCTTTCCCCGCCACGCAAGAGGAACGCTTTTTTGGTCCTGGACACTGTGTCAGGTGTGTCAGAAAGCCTACAATGCGGCTAGGTAACGCAGCATGACGAAGACGCTTACGCTCCGCCGCCCCGACGATTGGCATGTCCACCTGCGCGATGGCGCGATGCTGCAAAGCGTAGTTGCAGCCACTGCAACTCAGTTCGCGCGCGCCATCGTGATGCCCAACCTCACGCCGCCCGTAACCACCGCCGAACTCGCGCGCGCCTATCGCGACCGGATCATGGCGGCGGTGCCCGAAGGGATGGACTTCACGCCGCTGATGACCGCCTACCTGACCGACGATACCGATCCGGCGGATCTGGTCGGTGGCTATCGCGATGGCGTCTTCACCGCGGCCAAGCTCTACCCCGCCAATGCGACCACCAATTCGGCGCATGGCGTGACCGATATCGCGAAGCTGCGCCCGGTGTTCGAGGCGATGGCCGAGGCGGGCATGGTCCTGTGCGTCCATGGCGAAGTGACCGACGCGGAAATCGACATCTTCGACCGCGAGGCGGTGTTTATCGAGCGGATTCTCGCGCCGCTGCACCGCGATGTGCCGGAGCTGAAGATCGCGTTCGAGCATATCACCAGCCGCCATGCGGTCGATTTCGTCGAAGCGAGCGGCGATAATGTCGGCGCGACGATCACCCCGCATCACCTCCACATCAACCGCAACGCGATGCTGGTCGGCGGGATTCGCCCGCATGCCTATTGCCTGCCCGTCGCCAAGCGCGAGGAGCACCGCCAGGCGCTGCGTCGCTTTGCCACCTCGGGGTCGGGCCAGGTCTTCCTCGGCACCGACAGCGCCCCGCACGAGCAGCATGCGAAGGAAAGCGCCTGCGGCTGTGCGGGTATCTACAACGCGCCGCACGCGCTCGAAGCCTATGTGCAGGTCTTCGACGAGGAAGGCGCGCTGGAGCACTTCGAAGCCTTCGCCTCGCTCAACGGGCCGCGCTTCTACGGGCTGCCCGTCAACGAGAGCACGGTGACGCTGGCGAAGCGCGAGCAGTCGGTGCCCGAGAGCGTTCCGGCGGCAGGATCGCAGGTCGTGCCCTTCATGGCGGGCAAGACGATCGGCTGGAGTCTGGAGGAACGGTAGGCGGGGTCAGCCAATCGCGGTCGGCTTTCGCGCCGCACGCCGCCGTGCCAACAGGTCCCACACGAAGATCGCGGCGGCGATCCAGATGCAGCCGAAGCAGAAGGCCTGCGCCGGGTGCAGCTCCTCGCCGAAGACGGTCAGGCCAAGGATGAAGACGATGCTGGGCGCGAGGAACTGGACGAAGCCGAGGACCGAGTAATCCATCCGCCGCGCGGCGATGGCGAACATCAGCAGCGGCACGGCGGTGAAGAGCCCGCCGAGCATGATCGCGAGGCTGAGGCCGAGACTGTCGTCGAAAGAGGACCCTTGCGGACTGGCCCAGAACCATGCGGCGACGCCGAGTGCGGGGAGAACGAGGATCGCGCTCTCGATGGTCAGCCCCGGCAGTGCGCCCACGCTCACCTGCTTGCGCAGGAGGCCGTAGGTCGCGAAGCTGAAGGCGAGGGTGAGGCTGATCCACAAGGTCGAAAGCGCGCCCCCCGCCAGCACGGCGATGCCGACACCGGCAAGCGCGACCGCGATCCACTGCGCGCGGGTCAGCCGCTCTTTCAGGAGCAGCGTGCCGAGGAGGATGTTGACGAGGGGGTTGATGTAATAGCCGAGGCTGGCGGCATAGACCTGATTTTGCTGGATAGCCCAGACATAGACCAGCCAGTTGACCGCGATCAGGACCGCGCTGGCGGCAAGGACGAGCAGCGCGCGCCGGTCGGCCAGGGCTTCGCGGATGGCGGGGAACTGGCCGCGGAACGCGACGATCATGAGGCAGACCGGCAGGGTCCACACGATTCGCCAGCCGACGAATTCGAACGCGGGGACCTGTCGCACCAGCAGCAGGTAGAGGGGCATGAATCCCCATGTGACGTAGGCGCCCAGCGCCTGCGGAAGGCCCGAAGGCGAGGTGGTGTCGGCGTCGCTCACCAAGGCGCTCTAGTTCTGTACGAAAGCCGGAACAAGCGTTGCCATCCGTTAATGTTTAAGTACCTAAATATGAACATGCGCCGATTCGGAAGCGAGACACCTCGTGGCTCGGTCGGCACGAAATCACGATCTTTGGTGCACGTCCGCGTGGCCAAGGCGCGGCGTCCCACCAGCGTCGCGGAGGGCGCCTCGGCACGAAAGTGCCGGGGCGTTTTCACCTGCCGATCACGTGTCCTTGAACCCGATCCCAATGCTCGCGCGGGGCTGCGCGATTTCGCTGCTCGCCACGGGATAGGCACAATAGTCCGCCGCGTAAAAAGCTGCCGGGCGGTGATTGCCCGACAGGCCGAGCCCGCCGAAAGGCTGCTTGGAAGAAGCACCATTGGTGGGCTGGTTCCAGTTGACGATACCGGCGCGAATATTGGCCCAGAAGTGGTTGAAGTCGTCCGGCGATCCGCCGAGCAGCGACGCCGACAGGCCGAACCGCGTATCGTTCGCCTCGGCAATCGCACTGTCGAGATCGGGCACCTTGATGACCTGCAGCAGCGGCCCGAACAGCTCGATATCGGGGCGCTCTTCCATCGCGGTCGTATCGATCAGCGCGGGCGCCACGAAAGGCGCATCCTCGCTCAGACGGCGCAAGTGGCGGATCGCCTTGCCACCGTTGGAGAGCAGGTAGAGGAAGCTCTCGGTCAGCTGGTCGGCCGCCTGGTTGTCGATCACGCACCCCATGAAGGGCGCGGGGTCGGCGAAGGGTTCGTCGACGATGATCTTCATGGTCAGGTTCTTCACCGCCTCGACCGTCTCGTCGTACATGTCCTCGGTCACGATCAGCCGCCGCGCCGCGGTGCAGCGCTGGCCCGCGGTGGTGAAGGCGGAGCGGACGATAATCAGTGCGACGTCCTCGATCTTCGGTGTCTTGGTGACGACGATCGGGTTGTTGCCGCCCATTTCGAGCGCGAGGATCTTGCCCGGATTGGTCGCGCATTTGCGATTGATGGCAATCCCGGCCTGCGCACTGCCGGTGAAGAGAATTCCGTCGACATCGGGGTGCGCGACCAGCGCCTTGCCTTCGTCCGGCCCGCCGATGAGGACTTCGACTACGCCGCGCTCGATTCCTGCGCGGTGGAAGCATTCGACCAGCATGGCACCCACTGCCGGGGTCTTCTCGCTCGGCTTGAAGACCACCGTGTTGCCCGCGATCAGCGCGGGGACGATGTGACCGTTGGGCAGGTGGGCGGGGAAATTGTAGGGGCCGAGGACCGCCATCACGCCGTGCGGCTTGTGACGTACGGCGGCGGTGCCGCCCAGCGCGCTGTCGAGCTTCTTCTGCCCCGTGCGCTCCATATAGGCGGAGATCGAAATCTCGACCTTGTTGATAACGGTTTCGACCTCGGTCTTGGCTTCCCACAGCGGCTTGCCTGCCTCGCGCGCGATCAGTTCGGCAAACTCGTCCGCTGCGGCGCGCACTTCGTTGGCGAAGCGGCGGACCAGCTCCATGCGGTTGGCGACGGGCCGCGACGCCCACCCGGGGAAGGCCTCACGCGCCCGGGCGATCGCTTCGTCGACATCGCCGATAGGCGCGCGAAACAGTTCCCGGCCGTTCGCGGGTTCGAAAGACACGATTTCGGAAGATGGCACTCCTGGCAGTTCCTCGGTTCCTCTGGACGACCTTGCGCGTCGTTTCTCATGATTGGACGGCGCGCATTAGCGCCAATCCGCGGCTGCGTCACCTTTCCTGAGCGGCTGGTGAGGGGGCGGGGCCGTGCGCTTCGCCCATCCGGCGAAGCGCGTCGACCTTGGCGTAGAGCGGCTGCCAATCGTCGCGTTGGTCGATCGCGGACCAGATGTTCTCGACCTCGTCGATCAGCATGCTCTGCGGTGCCCCCTCCTGCCAGTACGGGTGACCGGATGGTTCCGGCTCGTAATCCGCGAAGATATCGCCAAGTTCCCCATTTGCGCCGCGACCGCCGCGGTGGGCATGGAAGAAGTCGTCCGGGCTCTGCGCGGTCTCGCGCATGTGCCGCTCGCACGCCGCGATCAGCGCGGCATCCTCCTGCTCGCCGCGCGGGGCCAGCCCCAGCCGCCACAGCCACCGGCGGCGCAGGTGCCTGCCATAGAGCTCACCGAAGCGCTCAAGCGCACCTACAAGGCCCCGAGACGGTGCTACGAGCCGCAAGGCGGTGGCGAGCTGCGCACAGTTCCACCCGAGCGCTTCGGGCTGACGGCCGAAGGCATAGAGGCCGGCATGATCGAAATAGGCAGCGGTGAAGCCCGGCTCCCATTTCGGCAGCCAGCGCCACGGGCCATAGTCGAAACTCTCGCCCGAGACGTTCATGTTGTCGGTGTTGAGCACGCCGTGGACGAAGCCTGCGACCATCCAGCTGGCGGCAAGATCGGCCAGGCGCTCGACCACCTGGTGCAGCAACTGCACTGCGGGATCGTCGCGGTCGGGCGCGTCTTCGGGCGGGGGCGGACCCGGAAATTGCGTGAGGCAGTAGTCGACCAGCGCGCGAATGTGATCGGCCTCGTCGTGGGCGAGCAGGCGCTGGAAGGTGCCGATGCGGATGTGGCCGTGGCTCAATCGGGTGAGCACGGCGGAGCGGGTGGGCGAGGGCTCGTCCCCGCGCACCAGCTGCTCGCCCGTCTCGACGATCGAGAATGTCCGGGAGGTATAGACGCCCTGCGCCTCGAGCATTTCGGTGGCGAGCAATTCTCGCACCGCGCCTTTCAGCGTCAGGCGACCGTCGGCGGTGCGGCTGTAGGGCGTGCGGCCCGAACCCTTGGTGCCCAGATCCAGCAGACGGCCCGTCTCGTCGCGCAGCTGTGCGAAGAGGAAGCCGCGCCCGTCGCCGATTTCGGGATTGTACACGCGGAACTGGTGCCCGTGGTAGCGCAGGGCCAGCGGTTGCGGCAGGTTGCCGGCAAGTGGCTCGAACCGCCCGAAATGCGCCAGCCATTGCTCGTCCGACAGACCGTCGAGCCCGATCGTCGCAGCCGCGCGCTCGTGACGCCATCGCAGATCGGTGCGCGGGAAGTCGGCGGGCTCGACCGGGTCGCCGAGCCAGTCGGCCAGTTCGAGGATCGGCTGTTCGGCTTCGCGTCGGTGCGGTTGCGGTTTTTCGTCCATCGCGGCAATAGTGGGCGCGCGCGAGCTTCCGCGCAACCGAACGACTATTGCCGGCCTTCGTGTCGGGGGCGAAAAGAGGGCCATGGATCAGCGCTTTACCGACGGTTTTTGGCACAGCGCCGACGGCCTGAAATTGCATTATCGCGACTACGAGGGCGGGGCGGAAGGCCGGCCGCCGATCCTGTGCATGCATGGTCTCACCCGCAACGTGCGCGATTTTGCGGGGGTGGCGGAGCGGCTCTCGCCCGCATGGCGCGTAATCGTGCCCGAAATGCGGGGACGGGGCGAAAGCGGCTACGCCGACGACTCCTCGACCTACAATCCGGTCCAGTATGTCGAGGATGTCGAACGCCTGCTCGACGCGCTGAAGGTCGACCGCTTCGTTGCCATCGGCACCTCGCTCGGCGGGTTGATGACCATCCTGCTCTCGAGCAAGAACCCCGAGCGGATCGCAGGGGCCGTCCTCAACGATATCGGCCCCCAGATCGAGGAGGCCGGACTCGACAAGATCCGCACCTATGTTGGCCAGGGGCGCAGCTTCCCGACATGGATGCATGCCGCGCGCGCGCTCGAAGAAACGCATTCCGATGCCCATCCGACCTACGAGCTCGAGGACTGGCTCCAAGCGGCGAAGCGCACGATGGTGCTGGGCCAGAACGGGCGGATCAGTTTCGACTACGACATGGCGGTAGGCGATGCCTTCCGCGAAGCCGACGACGGGGGCGGGGCGCCGGCGGCGAACCTGTGGGTCGCCTTCGAATCGCTCGGCGACACGCCGTTGCTGCTGGTGCGCGGCGCGCTTTCCAACCTGCTGTCCGAGGAAACGGTGCGCCAGATGAAGGCGCGCAATCGCGACATGGAGGTCGTGGTCGTGCCCGATACCGGCCATGCCCCGACGCTCGAAGAGCCCGAGGCTATTGCCGCGATCGATACGCTGCTGGCCAAGGTCAGGGCACAGGAAACCGTCTGATGTCGGACAAGCCGGGCGCGAGTGCAGCACCGCGCGTGCTCCATCTGCATTCGACCTTCGCGGCCGGAGGCAAGGAGCTGCGCAGCGTCCAGCTGATCAACGCCTTCGGTTCGAAGCTGGCACACGCGATCGTGTCCGCCGATCCCAACAATTACGGTGCGGCCGCGCATATCGCGAAGGGCCGCGACGTGCGCTACCCGCGCGATTTTCCGTCGCTGAAGGGCAAGCCCTGGCCGGGCAGGCTTCACGCTCTGGCGAGGGCGATGAAACCCTACGATCTGGTCCTGACCTATAATTGGGGCGCGATGGATGCGGTGATGGCGCATACCCTGTTCAAGGACGCGCTCCAGCTGCCGCCGCTGATCCATCACGAGGATGGCTTCAACGAGGACGAGCAGAACCGGCTCAAGACCTCGCGCAACTGGTATCGCCGGATCGCGCTGGGCAAGGCGAACGGGCTCGTGGTTCCGTCCGAAGTGCTCGAAGGCATCGCGCTGGAAACCTGGCAGCAGCCGATTGGGCGGGTGAAGCATATCCCCAACGGCATCGATACGAAGGCGTTCACCGCGAACCCGAAGCCCGACGCCTTGCGCGGCGTCATCAAGCACGAAGGCGAACGCTGGGTCGGCACGCTCGCGGGATTGCGGCCGGTCAAGAACCTCTCCGCGCTGATCCGCGCCGTGGCGACGCTGCCCGAGGAATGGCAGCTGGTCATCGTGGGCGAGGGGCCGGAGGGCGAGCGGCTGCGCGATGCCGCCGAGGCGGCCGAAATCTCGCACCGCGTCCACATGCCCGGCTTCGTGGCCAATCCGCAGCGCTATATCGGCCTGTTCGATATCTTCGCGCTTTCTTCGCTGTCCGAGCAGTTTCCGCTGTCGGTGGTCGAGGCGATGGCGGCGGGACTGCCGGTCGCCGCGCCTGCCGTGGGCGATATTGCGGCGATGGTGTCGGAAGAGAATGCGCGTTTCATCGTGCCGCCCGGGAGCGAGGCGGCGCTCGCCGAGGCGCTCGATGTGCTGGCGCAGGATGCCGACGCGCGCGGCGCGGTGGGCGAGGCCAATCGCGTGAAGGCGCGCGCCAGCTTCGACGAGGCCAAGATGATCGCGACCTACCGCCGGTTGTACGACAGTGCGCTGGGCGGCGGCGTCCTCGGTAGCGGCACGCCGCGTTGAGCCGCGCCCGGGGCCTTTCATTGGGCGTTCACCCGCGCCCGTGTTCAAGAGCCTCCTATTGAACTCAGCGCGCCATGGTTTAAAGACCCGGCCCGATCCCGGCAGTTTTTAGAGAAAGTCCCTCAGGCGTGGCCCTGTTACCCAACCGCGACGGTGCGAAAGCCGAAGACCGCAAGGCCAAAACCCAGGCCGCCCAGGACGATGCGCTCTTGCGCGAGGTCGACGATGCGGTTCGTACGGACCAATATCGCCACATCTGGACCAACTACGGGCTCTACATCATCGGCGCGATCGTGCTGGCCCTGGTCGCATTCGCGGCCATCCTGTTTTTCAGCAACAGCGGCGAAGGCGACCGCGAGCGTGATTCCGAAGTGCTCGTGACCGCGCTCGACCAGCTCGAGGCCGGCAATATCGAGGAAGCCGATGCGCGCCTCGCCCCGCTGGCCGAGGATGGCGACGGGGGCGCACAGGCGCAGGCGCAGATGCTGCGCGGCGGGATCGCGCTGGAGGAAGGGCGCCGGGAAGACGCCGCCACCTTCTTCGAACAGGTCGCCGCGAACGACGATGCGCCCGAGCCGATCCGCGATCTGGCAGAACTGCGCGCAGTCGTGGCAAGTTACGATTCGCTCGAACCGTCGGAAGTCATCCGGCGGCTGACGCCGCTCGCCCAGCAAGGCGAGCCCTATTACGGCAGCGCCGGAGAGATCCTGGCGATGGCCTATCTCGATGCGGGCGACGAAGACAAGGCGGGCGAACTTTTCGCGCAGATCGCGAAGAGCGACGAGGTCCCCGAAACGATCCGGGGCCGCGCGCGCCAGATGGCGAGCGTGCTCGGTATCGACGCGGTCGGCGATGTCGACGAGCTGATCGAAAGCATGCGCGCGTCTTCCGCGGCGCGGACGCTCGGCCGCCAGCAGCAATAACGATAACGACAAGAGACCAGATGCCCATGATGGCCAATTTCCGGAAGACGACCTTGCGAGCCAAGGGCGCGATCCCGCTTCTCCTGACGGCGCTCGTCGTGACGGGCTGTTCCGGAGGGCTGTTCGGCGGCGGCGGCGACAAGAATGTCACTCCCACGGTTGGCAATCGCGTGCCCGTCCTCTCGCGTGTCGAAAGCGGCGCGAGCGTGGATCCCGCGCTCGCAGGCGTTTCGGTCGTGTTGCCTCCGGCGCGCGTCAACTCGGACTGGGCGATGGCCGGCAGTACGCCGAGCAACAGCTATGGCCACTTGGCGCTTGGCGCCAATCCGACCCAGGCATGGTCGGTGCAAATCGAAGGGTCGAGCAGCAGCCGCAGGCTTGGCGCTGCGCCGATCGTCGCGGACGGAACGCTTTACACAATCGATACCGCAGGCACGATCCACGCGCTGGATGCGGAAACCGGTGCGCGTATCTGGGAATACCGCGCGGATATCGCGTCCGACCTGCGCGGTGCCGCCTTCGGTGGCGGGCTGGCAGTTGCGGGGAACCGCCTGTTCGCGAGCGGCGGCACGGGCAAGGTCGTGGCGCTCGATACCGCCAACGGAGCCGAAATCTGGTCCGCGACCCCCGCAGGCCCGCTGCGCGATTCGCCCACGCTCGCCTTCAACCTCGTGCTGGTGGTGACGCAGGACAACCGCATCATCGCGCTCGACCAGAGCGACGGCAGCATCTCGTGGCAGGAATCGGGCTCGGTCGCGCAGGCCGGCGTGTTCGGCATCGCGTCGCCAGCCGCCGGGCAGGGTACGGTGGTGGCCGGATACAGCTCGGGCGAACTGGTCGCCTACCGTTACGAGAACGGCCGCGTGCTGTGGTCCGACGCGCTTGCGCGCACCTCGATCTCGACCGAAGTCGGCAGCATTTCGGATATCGATGCCGATCCGATCATCCAGGATGGCCGCGTCTATGCGCTGGGCCAGGGCGGGCGCATGGCCGCATACGAACTGGTCACCGGGCAGCGTATCTGGGAACTCAACCTCTCGGGCATTTCGACCCCCGCGCTGGCGGGCGAGTGGCTGTTCACGCTGACCAGCGATGCGCGCATGCTCGCGATCGCGCGCGCCACGGGCAAGGTCCGCTGGATCACGCAGCTGGCGCGTTACCGCAACGAGGAAAAGCGCAAGAACCCGATCTTCTGGACCGGGCCGGTGCTCGCCAGCAACATGCTCTACGTGGCGAATTCGCGCGGTGAGCTGTGGCAGCTGAGCACGGGCGAAGGCTCCGCAAGCCTGCTCGCGGAACTCGACGATCCGGTCAGCCTGCCGCCGATCGTGGTCAACAATACGCTCTACGTGCTCGACGATGGCGGAACGATCACCGCGTTCCGGTAAGGTCCGGTATTCCGCCGCACCGGCGGCGTTACCGGGCATTTAACCCTTTGCAGCCTATGGCGGCGTCATGCGCGACGCCGCCATCACGACCGACACGGACCGGGAGGCACCCCGCAGCGATGTGTCTGCGGGTGTGGGCCTTATCGGGCTGGCCGGACTTGTCGGCTGGATCGTCTTCTGCCGCGCCTTTCCGGAGATATCGGCCGCCCTCGATCTGCCGGGGCCGCGCGCCCGGCTCGACGGGCCATACGCCGCGCTGTGCGGTCTTGCGGCGAGCGGCGTGCCGATGGTCCTCTGGTCCGTCTTCGTCGACAAGGTCCATCGCAATCCCTCCACCGGATTGACCTGGAGCAAGCTCGCCGATCCCGACAGCACCCGCTCGATCTCGCTGACCAAGCTGACCGGCCTGTGGGCGACATGGGCCGTGCTCGCCGCGTTCTATTGCATCGCGCGCTGGTACTGGGACGGGCAGTACCTCTTCGCCATGGAGGTGCTCGGCTATCTGGCGGTGCCCGCGCTCGTCCTGTCGGTGCCCTACGTCTTCTGGCTCGACCGGAAGATGGACGACCCGCGCGACGGCAGCTGGCATTTCGGCGCCTTCCTGCTCGCGCGCGAACGCTGGGATCGCGGAAAGGTGATCGGCCACTGGCGGGCGTGGATCATCAAGGGGTTCTTCGGCGCTTTCATGATCTCGATCCTGCCCGGCGGTTTTGCCGCCGTGGTCAACGCCGACCCGGGCGACCTTGCGACGCAGCCCGGCGCGCTGGCGGTCGCGATGATCGAGCTGCTGTTCGTGATCGACGTGCAGATCGGCACGGTGGGCTACCTGATGACGCTGCGCCCGCTCGACAGCCATATCCGCAGTGGCAATCCCTTCCTCGCCGGGTGGCTTGCCGCGCTGGTGTGCTATCCGCCGTTCGTTCACGGTATCATGAATGCGGGCGGGTTGCTGGCCTACGAAACCAATGCGCCCGGCTGGCGACACTGGCTGGCGGACAGTCCGCTGATCCTCTCGCTCTGGAGTGGCTGGCTGGTGATGCTGACCGGGGTGTACGCCTGGGCGACGGTGGCCTTCGGCCTGCGATTCTCCAATCTCACCTATCGCGGAGTGATCACGCACGGGCCTTACCGCTTCACGCGCCACCCGGCCTACCTCTCCAAGAACCTCTTCTGGTGGAGCGCGGCGCTACCCTTTCTCGTGACCGATGGCGGTCCGGTGGAGGCGCTGCGCAACTGCATCGGCCTCGCCCTGGTCTCGTCGATCTATTACTGGCGCGCCCGGACCGAAGAGGCGCATCTGCTCAGGGAAGATGCGAAATACGTCGAATACCATGCATGGATGGCGCGCAACGGCGTGATTACCGCTCCGCTCGCCGCGCTGGGTCGCGCCGTCACGCGCAGCCGGAGCCAGGGATTGCAGCCCGCCGAGTAACCGCGCGCTTGGCGACGTCAGAAGCTGTACTTGTAGACCCGCGAGATATCGCCGCCCCATTCGCCGTGATAGCGATCGAGCATGCGCTGCGCGGGGGACTTGCCGCTTTCGACGATCTCTTCCAGCGTCTGGAGAAACCCGGTCTCATTGTCGCCGCTGGTGTTGAGGCGCGCGCGGGCGGTGAGTCCCGATTTCGCGATGGCAAGCACGTCGCGGCCGAGATCCTGCAGGTTGCGCCCGCCGGGCACACTGGCGGCGAGCCCCTCCTTGGGGACGGCATTGCGCAGGTTTTCGCGCTCTTCCATCGACCAGTCCTTGACCAGGTCCCATGCCGCGTCGAGCGCGCCCTGATCGTATAGCAGGCCGACCCACAGCGCGGGCAAGGCGCAGATCCGGCTCCACGGTCCGCCATCGGCACCGCGCATTTCGAGGAAGCTCTTCAGGCGCACCTCGGGGAAGGCGGTGGAGAGATGATCCCACCAGTCGCTCTGCGTCGGGCGCTCGCCCGGCAGGATCGACAGCTTGCCCTCGAGGAAGTCGCGGAAGCTGAGGCCAGCCGCGTCGAGATACTTGCCATCGCGGAAGACGAAATACATCGGCACGTCGAGCATGTAGTCGACCCACGCCTCGTACCCGAAGCCTTCGTCGAACACGAAGGGCAGCATGCCGGTGCGGTGCGGGTCGGTGTCCGACCAGATATGGCTGCGATAGCTGAGATAGCCGTTGGGCTTGCCTTCGGTGAAAGGCGAGTTGGCGAACAGCGCGGTGGCGAGCGGCTGCAGCGCGAGGCCGACGCGGAATTTCTGCGCCATGTCGGCTTCGGAGCCGTAGTCGAGATTGACTTGGATCGTGCAGGTGCGCAGCATCATGTCGAGCCCGAGGTTGCCGACGCGCGGCATGTGCCGGGCCATGATGTCGTAGCGGCCCTTGGGCATCATCGGCAGCTCTTCGCGGGTCTTGTCCGGCCACATGCCGAGACCGAGGAAACCGACTCCGCGGCGCTCGCCGACTTCCTTCACCTGGGCCAAGTGCCGCCCCGCCTCGTTGCAGGTCTCGTGCAGGTTTTCGAGCGGTGCGCCCGACAGTTCGAGCTGGCCGGCAGGTTCCAGGCTGACCGTGCCGTCGTCGCCCGACATCGCGATGACCTTGCCGCCCTCTTCGACCGGTCGCCAGCCGAAATCCTGCAACGACAGGAGGATATCGCGAATGCCTCCCTCTTCGTCGTAGCTTGGCGCGTGGTGATCGCCGCGCTTGTAGACCAGCTTTTCGTGTTCGGTGCCGATTCGCCAGTCCGCCTTGGGCTTTTCGCCATTCTGCATCGGCGCGACCAGCTGGTCGCGGCTTTCGATCACGGGATCTTCGGTGCTCGATGCGTTGCGCGTGCTCATTGCGGTGGCGATAGGAAACGCATCGGGCCGAGGGAAGATATTTATTCTTTGCTGCCCGACACGCTTTTCCAGTCGCCCGCCTGGGCCATCCAGACCGAAAGGGCGGCAATGGTGGCGGTCTCGCCGCGCAGGATACGCAGGCCGAGAGAGATCGGAACGGCCTGCGGTAGCGCGCGAATGGCCTGGCGTTCGGCATCGTCGAAGCCGCCTTCGGGGCCGATCAGGATCGCAGCGGGTCCCTCATGGGCAGCAAAAGCGGCACCGGCTGCCCGTCCGCCTTCTTCGTCGGCAAAGAATAGCGCGCGGTCATCCGGCCAATCGGCAAGCAGCGCGTCGAGCTTCTGCGGATCGGAGAGTGCGGGCAGCGCGGTGCGCGCGCATTGCTCGGCCGCTTCGGTCACGATCGTTTTCGCGCGCTCCGGATTGAGCTTGTCCGCCACACAGCGTCGCGTGATGACCGGATAGATAGCTGCAACGCCCAGTTCGGTCGCCTTCTCCAGTGCCAGGTCGAAGCGGTCTTTCTTGAGGAGGGCAGGGCACAGCCACAGGTCTGGCACTGCTTCGCGGGGGCGCAGCCGTTCGACCACGGTCACATCGACCCGCCGCTTTTCCACTTGCCCGACCCGTGCGGCCCATTCGCCGGTCATGTCGTCGCACAGGATCACGGTATCGCCCGGCGACACGCGCATGACCTTGCCGAGGTAGTGTGCGCGATTGCCGTCGAGGGCGAGAGGAAGGCCCTCGCCAAGCTCGTCTTCGACGAACAGGCGCGGCGCGCTTTTCGGGGGCCAGGCGGGGGTTGCGGGCATGGCTGGGCAGGTGGCACGCGGCGCGCTAGGGAGCAAGTCCATGAGCAGCAGCAGCGATTCCGCCGACACGATCGTCCCCGACTCGGAGCATCGCGGGCTGATCGCATCGCTGCCGCAGCTGCCGCGCGATCTTGCCCAGCTGGCGCGTTTCGACCGGCCGATCGGCTGGTGGCTGCTGTTCTGGCCCTGCGTCTTCGGCGTGTGGCTGAGCGGCTCGGGCTGGCAGTTCGGCCTGCTCGCATGGCTGCTGCTGGGCAGCATCGCGATGCGCGGCGCGGGCTGCGTCTACAACGACATCACCGATGCCGAGCTCGACCGGAAGGTCGCGCGCACCGCCAGCCGGCCGATCGCGAGCGGGCGTGTGAGCAAGCGGACGGCATGGATATGGCTGGCGGCGCTCAGCCTCGTCGGGCTGGTCGTGTTGCTGCAACTGCCGGTGCGTGCCCAGATCATCGCGCTGGCGAGCCTCGCGCTGGTCGCCGCCTATCCCTTCATGAAGCGCATCACATGGTGGCCGCAGGCGTGGCTCGGGCTGACCTTCAACTGGGGCGTGCTGGTCGGTTTTGCGGCGCTGGCGAACGATCGGTGGCCGGTCGCGATCGCGGTCTATCTCGGTTGCGTGCTGTGGACCGTGGGCTACGACACGATCTACGCGGTGCAGGACACCGAAGACGATGCGCTGGTCGGCATCCGGTCGAGCGCGCTCAGGATGGGCGGCAAGGTCCGGCAGGGCGTGGCGCTCTGCTATGCGGGCGCGGTCGCGCTGTGGGCGATCGGTTTCTGGCTGCTGCGCGAGGACTGGGTTGCGTGGCTCACACTGCTCCCGGTCGCGGCGCACCTCGCATGGCAGGTGTTGACGCTCGATCAGGGCGACCCGGCCAATCCGCTGGAGCGGTTCCGGTCGAACCGCTGGGCGGGCTTCCTGCTGGCGCTCGCGTGCTTCGTTGTGGGCAACGCCGGAGTGTAAGCGGGACGGGCAAAGCCGCGCCCCGCCTGTTTACTTTTCGTTCCCCACGCATGACATTGGCCCGCGATGGCCGCGCCGACCCCCGAACCGCCTGCATTGCCCGCCCTCCATGCCAGCCATGCCGGGCTGTGGCTGGCGTCGCCCGATGGCGATGCGCAGGAGATCGGCAAGGGACAGGCGATCAATGCCTGCGCGGATACGCCGGTGCTGATGCTCAACGCGCCGCTGGTTGCCGCGCGGCTGGGCTATCCCGATCTATCGGGGCTCGACCTGCTGGAGCTTTACGCCTTCCTCCACCCGGCGAGATTCTGCGTGCCGACGCCCAAGGGGCTGGCCGCGGCGCTCGATATCGAACCGCCCGAAGACGACGCGGCGACCCCGCTGTTCCTGCGCGATGCGCTGGCGGCGATGCTGGCGGTCTGCGCGCGCGACGACTGGGAAGAGCGGCACGGCGCGTGGAGCACGCTGCAATCGCTCGCCCGCGCGCGCTGGCCTTGGGCGCAGGTGCTCGCCCCCTTCGTGGCCAAGCCCGAGCGGGCCGAGCGTTGGCTCTTCTCCACGCTGCCCGAATGGGAAGAGACGCCCGAGCGGCCGCAGCCCGCGCAGGTCTCGATCGGCGAGGAGGAAGTGCGCGGCCAGCTGGCGCGGCTGACGGGCGAGGGTGCCGAGCAGCGCGAGGGGCAGCGCGCCTATGCAGCGCAAGTCGCGCAAATCTTCGCCCCGCGCGAAAGCCGGGGCAGGCCGCACCTGCTGCTGGCGCAGGCGGGGACGGGGATCGGCAAGACGCTCGGCTATCTCTCGCCCGCTTCGCTGTGGGCGGAGAAGGCCCAGGGCACGCTCTGGGTCAGCACCTATACCAAGAATCTCCAGCGCCAGCTGCGGCGCGAGAGCCGCCGCGCATGGCCCGAAAAGCGGGCCGACGGCAGCGCGCCGGTCGTGGTGCGCAAGGGGCGCGAGAATTACCTGTGCCTCCTCAATCTCGAAGACGCGATGCAGGGCGGATTCGCCGGGCGTGGCGCGATCCTTGCGCATCTGGTCTCGCGCTGGGCGCAATATTCGCGCGATGGCGACATGATCGGCGGAGACCTGCCGGGATGGCTCGGCACGCTGTTCCCCCGGCGCGGGATCAAGGCGCTGACCGACCAGCGCGGCGAATGCGTCTACGCCGGGTGCCCGCATTACCGGAAATGCTTCATCGAGCGCGCGGCGCGCACCTCCGCGCAGGCCGATCTGGTGATCGCCAATCATGCGCTGGTGATGATCAATGCGGCGCGCGGGCGCCATCATGGCCATCCGCCGACACGGCTGATCTTCGACGAGGGCCATCACGTGTTCGATGCCGCCGACAGCACCTTCGCCGCTGCTCTCACCGGGCAGGAAGCGATCGAGCTGCGCCGCTGGATCATCGGGCCCGAACGCAACACGCGCGGGCGCAGGCGCGGTCTGGCGGCGCGGCTGGCGGATGTCGCGTCCTACGACGATGCGGGTGGTGAGGCGGTCGAAGCCGCGATCGAAGCCGCGCATGCCTTGCCCGCCGACGGATGGCTCGGCCGCATTGCCGAAGGCGCACCCTCGGGCCCGCTGGAGGAATTGCTGGCGCAGGTCCGCGCCACCGTTTTCGCCCGCGACGAGAGCGGCGGGCAGGAGGCGGGCTACGGGATCGAGACCGAGATCGCCGATCCGCCGGGGCCGCTGGTCGACGCTGCGCAAGCCGCGCAGGGCGCGCTCGCCGATCTGCGCAAGCCACTTCTGAAGCTCGGGCAGAGGCTGGAAGCGGTGCTCGAGGATGCGCCCGACTGGCTCGATTCGCAGGGCCGCGCGCGGATCGAGGGTGCGCGCCATTCGCTGGCGTGGCGGGTCGATCTGGTTTCCGCGTGGGAGGCGTTGCTGGGCCGGGTCGGCGGGCCGACCGATCCCGATTTCGTCGACTGGCTGGCGGTCGACCGGTTCGAAGCGCGCGATTACGACATCGGGCTGCACCGTCGCTGGCTCGATCCGATGAAGCCCTTCGCCAAGGTCGTTCTCGAACCCTCGCACGGGGTCATGCTGACCAGTGCGACGCTGGCCGACCGCGCGGCCGATGGCGAAATCGACTGGGCCCGCGCCATCGCGTCGAGCGGGGCCGAGCATATCGGCCTCCAGCCGCGCCTGACCAGCCAGCCAAGCCCGTTCGATTATGCGAGCAAGGCCGAAGTGCTGATCGTGACCGATATCAAACGCGGCGATCTCGCCGGGCTCGCCGGGGCCTATGCGCGGCTGATCGAGGCGTCGGGCGGCGGGACGCTGGGGCTGTTTACGGCGATCAAGCGGCTGCGAGCCGTCCACGCGCGGATCGCCGACCGGCTCGCCCGGGGGCGGCTGCCGCTCTTCGCCCAACATGTCGACCCGATCGACACCGGTACGCTGACCGATATTTTCGGCGACGATCCGCGCGCCAGCCTGCTCGGCACCGATGCGCTGCGCGACGGGATCGACGTGCCGGGCGAATCGCTGCGGAGCGTCGTACTCGAAGCCGTTCCGTGGCCGCGCCCCACGATCCTCCACCGCGCGCGGCGCGCTGCATTTGCGGAAGATGGCGGCGGCGGGGCCTATGACGACCGGATCATCCGTGCGCGCCTGGCGCAGGCCTTCGGGCGCCTGATCCGCAGCCGCGAGGACTCGGGCCATTTCGTCGTCCTGTCCGCCGCCTTCCCGAGTCGCCTGCTGAGCGCGTTCCCGCAGGGCACGCCGATCCACAGGGTCACGCTGGACGAAGCCGTCTCCCGACTTGCGGCGGGGCCTCCGGCAGGGCAGGGAAGCGAAACGGCCGCCGCATTCGACATGCCGGCCGGCTAATCACTTGGGAGCAAGGCGAGGATGAGGCACGTATCGTGAAATATCTCGGCCTGTTCCGCCATGCCAAGTCCGACTGGGACGACCGCGACCAGCGCGATTTCGACCGTGGCCTCAACGAGCGCGGGCGTGAGGGCGCGCGGATCATGGGCCGCCATATCCGGCGCAGCGATTACGCATGGGACTGCCTGCTCGCCAGTCCGGCGCAGCGCGTGCGGCTGACGCTCGAGGAAGCCGCGATCGGGGTCGATCCGCATTTCGACCAGCGGCTCTATCTTGCCGGGCCCGAGACGCATTTCGAGGTGGTGAAGGAGCTCGCAGGCGAGAGCGATGCGCTCATGCTCGCAGCCCATAATCCCGGCCTGCAGGACGTGGTGCTGGCGCTGGTTTCGGCCGAGAACGAGACGGCCGATTTCCGCGAGGCGATGGTGAAATTCCCGACCGCGTCCTTCGCGGTGCTCGAACTGCCGATCGACGACTGGAGCGAGCTGGGCGCGCAGAACGCGAAGCTCGTCCACTTCAAGCGCCCGCGCGATCTCGACGCAACACTGGGCCCGGTCGACTAGGCGAGCACGTTGCGCGGACCCGGACCTTCGTCCGCCAGCCTGTCCTGCGGATTGTAGAGCGCGCATTTCTTCAGGCTCAGGCAGCCGCAGCCGATACATCCATCCAGATTGTCGCGCGCGCGCTTCAGTTCCGCGATGCGCGCGCCCAGTTGGTCGCGGATCGCGCGGCTGATCGCGGCCCAGTCGCGCGCATTGGGCGTGCGGCCCTGCGGCAGGCGTGCCAGCTGCGCCTCGATCTCGCCTAGCGACAGGCCCAGACGCTGGGCGATCAGGATGAAGCTGAGGCGGCGGATATCGCTGCGCAGGAAGCGCCGCTGATTGCCGCCCGTCCGGTGCGGTTCGATCAGCCCCTTGCTCTCGTAATAGCGGATTGCTGAGACGCTGAGGCCGGTTCGGCGGGCCAGTTCGCCGATCGGCAGAAGATCGTTCGCTTTCATCGATCACACCGATAGGCACAATCAGGCTTGACCTCAAGTGAGGTTGAGGTTGCATGTATATGCGCATCGCAATCGCGGGGCCGCTCCGGCGCCGCCCAAACAAGGAGAAATGCGATGCCGACAGGACGTCTGGAACACGCCAATATTTCCGTCACTGATCCCGAGCGCAGCGCCGCGCTGCTGGTCGATCTGCTGGGGTGGCACGAGCGCTGGAGCGGCCCTTCGATGGGGAACGGGCGCACGATCCATGTCGGGAGCGCCGACTCCTATGTTGCGCTCTATACCGGCAGCCACGTCGCGGGCGACTATGTCAAAGGCAACCCGCTCAACCATCTGGCCTTCGTGGTCGACGATCTGGCGGCCGCCGAGGAGGTCGTGAAGCGCCACGGGCTCGAACCCTTCGGCCACGACGATTACGAACCCGGACGCCGCTTCTACTTCTTCGACTGGGACGGGATCGAGTTCGAGGTGGTCGATTATGAATGAGCCGGTCCTGAGAGAGCCGATGTTCGGGCCCGCTTCGCAGCCTTCGCGCTTGCAACACGCCCGAGGCTGCGCAACAGGCAATGCCCATGAGCATGCAAGACCTGATCGAAGCCGCCCGAACCTCCAAGGCCTGGCCGTTCCAGGAGGCCCAGCGCCTGCTCAAGCGCTACCCCGACGGGGCCAAACCTGACGGGTCGCCGGTGCTCTTCGAAACCGGCTACGGACCCTCAGGCCTGCCGCATATCGGCACCTTTCAGGAAGTGCTGCGCACCACGCTGGTGCGCCGCGCTTTCGAAGCGCTGATCGGCGCCCAGCCCGAGGATGGCAAGACGCGGCTGGTGGCCTTCAGCGACGACATGGACGGCCTGCGCAAGGTGCCGGACAATGTCCCGAACGCCGAGCTGCTTCAGGCGAACCTGCACAAGCCGCTCAGCCGCATTCCGAACCCGTTCGACACCGATCACCCCAGCTTCGCGCATCACAACAATGCAAAGCTACGCGAATTCCTCGACCGCTTCGGGTTCGACTACGAATTCGTCGCGAGCCACGAACGTTACGAGAGCGGCGCGTTCGACGATGCGCTGAAGAGGGTGCTCGCCAACAACCAGGCGATCCTCGACATCATGCTGCCGACGCTGCGCGCCGAGCGGGCGGCGACCTATTCGCCGATCATGCCGATCAGCCCGGTGACGGGCCGCGTGCTGCAGGTGCCGGTCGAGGTCGTCGACGCCGAGGCGGGCACGGTGCGCTTCACCGACGAGGACGGCACCGTAGTGGAACAGAGCGCGCTCGGCGGGATGGCCAAGCTGCAGTGGAAGGTCGATTTCGCGATGCGCTGGGTCGCGATGGGGGTCGACTACGAAATGTACGGCAAGGACCTGACCGATACCGGCATCCAGTCGGGCAAGATCGCCAGGGTGCTGGGTGGCCGCAAGCCCGAGGGGTTGATCTACGAGCTGTTTCTCGATGAGAAGGGCGAGAAGATTTCGAAGTCCAAGGGCAACGGCCTGACGATCGACGAATGGCTGACCTATGGCAGCGAGGAATCGCTCGGCTTCTACATCTTCCCCAATCCCAAGAGCGCCAAGCAGCTGCATGTCGGCGTGATCCCGCGTGCGGTGGATGACTACTGGCAGTTCCGCGAGCGACTGCCCGAGCAGGCGCTCGACAAGCAGCTGGGCAATGCCGCCTGGCACCTGCTGCGCGCCAATGGTGGATACGAGGCGGAAGAGGCGCGGGGCGCGGGCGACAGTCTGCCGGTAACCTATGGCCTGCTGCTCAATCTGGTGGGCGTGATGGGCGCGACCGCTACGCGCGACCAGGTGTGGAACTACCTCGGTAACTACATCGACGATCCCGATCCGGCGAAGCATCCCGAACTGGACGCGCTGGTGGGCACAGCGCTTGCCTATAATCGCGATTTTGTCGCGCCGACCCTGAAGCGCCGCGCGCCCACGCCGAACGAAGCCTCGGCATTGGCCGCGCTCGATGGCGAATTGTCGCAGGTGCCCGCGGACATGAGCGCCGAAGACCTGCAGACGATTGTTTACGAGATCGGCAAGCGCGAGGAGTTCGGCTTCGAGTCGCTGCGCGACTGGTTCAAGGCGCTGTACGAGACGCTGCTGGGGTCCGAACAGGGCCCGCGCATGGGCAGCTTTATCGCGCTCTATGGCGTCGCCAACACCCGCACGCTGATCGCGGAGGCGCTGGCGAAAGCCTAGCTCGTCAGCCCCACTTGCGGCTGCGATACCACCGCGTGATGACGTATTTCACGCCCTCGGTCACCGGCGTGCCTGCGTGCAGCGTATATTCGTTCGGCGTGCCGTCCGGCTTGGCGTTGTTCCAGGCGAGCAGCACGCCTGCCTTTGGCTCGATCCGGATGCCAAGCTCGGGGAAGGCGGTCGCGCCGCCCGCGGGCACATTGTTGAGGAACATCATCGCGGTCCAGCTGCGCTGGCCGCCGTTCTTCTTTTCCTGCTTCCAGTAGTCCTCGGACGGGTAGAAGTAGTCGTGGTGGTCCTTGAACTGCTGGCCCGGCAGGTAACGCTGGCCCTGCATCGTCTCGCCCAGCTTGCCCGGCAGGCCCAGCGCATCGTCGATCCGGCGGCTGATCATCTTCACCATCGGATCGTCGCGGTCGAAATTGCCCGAATAGGAGGTGCGGAAACCGTCCTTGTAGGTGCCTTCGTAGAGCGAGCTGGGCCGCGCAACCTGATCGATCTTGCCCGCCAGCTGGCGGCATTCGTTGCTCGTCAGGAATTCGCCGATGGCGTAGATTTCCGCCTTGTCGCTCGGCACCTTGTAGGCCTTGGGATCGGCCTCCAGCCGTTGCCGAACGATCTTGCCTACGCGCGCGAGCCCGTCCTGATCGGGCACCTTGGTCTTGGTCTCTGCCATGCCCATTGCGTAGCAACACCTGCGCGAGCCTGCTAGACCCGGTTCGGGTCTTCGGATCGTGGGAGAGAGAGGCATGATTACAGAGAGACGATCGCGCTACAGCACCGGAGCGATGATCTTTCACTGGCTGATCGCGATCCTGGTGATCGTGAACTGGCGGATTGCGGAGAGTGCCGAGCATCTGGAGGGCGCCGAAAAGGGCGCCGTCTTCGCCAATCACAAGGCGCTGGGCATGCTGATCCTTGCCCTGACGCTGGGGCGGCTCGCGTGGCGTTTGACCCATCCCCTGCCGCGCTTGCCGGAGAACTATGCCAAGTGGGAGCGGGTGCTGGCCCGCGCGACGCACGTCATTTTCTATGTGCTGCTGATCGGCCTTCCGCTGGGCGGATGGCTGGCAAGCTCCCTGGTCGATCGACCGATCGACTTTTTCGGCCTGTTCACCATTCCCATGCTGCCCGTCGGCACCGACAGCGACCTCGGCGGAGCGATCTTCGATGCGCACGCGACCGGCGGCACGATCATGATCTACCTGATCGTGCTGCACACGCTCGGCGCGCTCAAGCATACCTTCATCGACAGGGATCTGGGCATCTTCCGGATGTTGCCGTTCGGCGGGAAGGCCCGCGAATAGCGCGCAAGGAAAGGCCCCGCCGGTTTGTCCAACCGACGGGGCCTTTGGATATGGGCCGCGCTTACCAGAAGAAGTCGTAGACCACGTCGACCACTTCGCCCGTGTAGGTATTCACCAGCAGGACGTCGTCGTAATAGCGGACCCACCTGTACGGGCCGTAGACTTCCGGAAGACGGTAGCTCCACGGATCGTTGATCCAGTAGCGGTTACCGAAAAACACGCTGCCCAGCGTGAAACCGATGCTCAGACGGCGATAGCTGTAGTCGCGATAGGGTGCGTAGTAGCGCCCGAGGCGGTAGGCGCGGCGGTTGCTCGCGCGGTAGTTGCGCCAGTTGTAGCGGTTGTTGTTGCGCCAGCTGCGGTTCCACTGGCGATAATCGCGACGCGCCTCACGCCGGTCCCAGCGACGCTCTGCGCGTCGTTCCGCGCGGCGATAATCCCGGCGATAATCCTGACGTGCCTCCCGGCGATAGTCCCGGCGGGCATCGCGTCGCGCCTCGCGCCGTTCGTCCTGGCGATAGTCGCGGCGCTGGTCACGACGTGCGTCCCTGCGCTGATCGCGACGCGCTTCGCGGAGCGCATCCTGGCGAGCCTGCTCCGCCCGCTGGCGTTGCTCCCGCACGCCGCGATCGCCATCGCGGCGCTGTTCCTGACGCGCTTCGCGCCGTTGCTGGCGGGCATCGCTTCGCCGTTCCTGCCGGATCTGCTGGCGCGCCTCGCTGCGACGCTCCTGCCTCGCCTGCTGGCGATTTTCGCTTCCGCCACGCAGTACCCTCTCCTCGCGCGGGGCACGGCGATCTTCGCGACCGGGCTGGACCGCAGCGGCGCTGGCATCGACGAAGGTCAGCACGCTATTGGCGGGCGCCTGACCGACGGCGGCGCCGGCCGGCACGCCGGTGGCGGCAAGCGCGAGGCCGACCGCAGTCAGTCCGCTATATCGGAAAAAGTCGGATAGATCGTACATGTGAATGCGGCTCCCATTGCTGCGCTGGACCATTTGCACCGCACCCACCAAGCGGCCCCGTTTGTCCCGGGTTCTTACATGGCCGATACGCACTGACACAAATATGAACCTTTCGTAAGGGTTTCTGTTCAGATTCGCGCTCGACTTGATGAATGATAGGTCGGCTGCGGGTCCGAATTTGACTTCGCCCCGGCGCTCGTGCCTTGAGGCGCGTATGTTCGACACGCTCGATGCCATTCGTGACGATGCGGCCCAGCGGCTGGCCCGGGCGGCGAGCGACCGGCGCTCTCCCATGCACACGCCTGTCGTGGCGACCGCCGATGCGGATCTGCGCGTGATGGTGCTGCGTGCCTTCACGGAGAGCGCGTGGAGCCTGCGTTTCCATACCGACACCCGCGCACCGAAGGTGGCGACGGTCCGCGAGCAGCCACAGGTCGGCGTGCTGTTCTACGACAAGGCGCAGAAGGTTCAGCTTCGCTGTCGCGGTGTGGCGCGCATCGAGCCGGATAGCGCAACCGCGCAGGCTGCGTGGGAGGCGGGCAGCAACTTCGCCCGCCGCTGCTACCTCGGTGATGGGCCCGGTACGGTGAAGCAAGGCGCGGCCTCCGGCCTGCCCGATGTCTTCGAGGGGCACGAGCCCCCGGACGAAGAGCTGGTCCCCGCGCGCGCCAACTTTGCGGTGCTGATGGTGGAGATCGAGCGCCTGGACTGGCTCTATCTCGCCCATGACGGGCACCGGCGTGCGCAGTTCGACCTCGCAACGGGCGAGTCGCGCTGGGTTACGCCCTGACGAACACTCTGCGACGCCGCTCCGTTCGTCGCGCGTGAGCCTCGCCTGACACACCTGACACACTGTCCAGGACAAGAAAAAGAGCGGGTCCGCACGCTGTGGGTCTTCGCGCGCCCACCGCGCCGCCATTCACCGGTAGAAAGAGCCGCCGGGAGGATAGCGCGCGCAAGCGGCGTAGGAAAATGCTGGCTCGCGAGGCGTTGCACCCGAGACGGGGGCTACACGTCGTCGCCCGGAGTGATGGTGCTCACGATCGACCGGATCGTCATGAACACGATCGTCACGCTCGCCGCAGCCAGCGCAACCATCATCACCGTCAGCGCGAACAGCGCCGTATAGAGGTAATTGTACCAGCCGCGCGGCAGGTTCTCGAACTCGCCGATGGGCAGCGTGAAGGCCAGCAGAACGAGGAAGGCGATCATCAGCGTGGCGGTCGACAGCACCGCGATCCGCGTCACCTGCTGGTAGGTTTCCCGGCTGAACTCGGTGTCGATCCGGCGGATCATCCCGATCAGGGTCAGCATCAGCGCCAGCGTGGTGGCGGACGCGGTGGCGATCGCCGAGCCGAGGTAGAGCCCCGCGCGAGACAGTGCCTCGAGCAGGTCGCGCGCCTCGGCAGCGCCATAGACCGAGCCGATCGCCTCGCGCGCGGCGAGTCCGATCAGGCAGAAGATGGAGAAAGTGATGGCGGGCCAGAGAAGCGGTCGATCAGTGTTCATACCCGGAGGGACGCGTAAGTAAGGGCCCAAGGCCCGGAACTGATGATTGAGGGTCTTTATGGACAGCGCGAGTCAGCGCCGCTCGAACCCGTCGAAGCCTTGCGGCTGGGCGGTGCTCTGCTCGATCCGGTCGACGCGGGCGCGGGGAGGGCCGTCGCGCATCGCATCGACCATGCGCGCGATAGCGCCTTCCTCGCCTTCCAGATGCGCTTCGACCGTGCCGTCGCTCAGGTTGCGGACCCAGCCCCTGAGGCCGAGCAAGCGCGCGTTTTCCACCGTCCAGTCGCGGTAGAAAACGCCCTGCACGCGGCCATGGAGGATCAGGTGGGTGGCGGTGTGCGCAATGTCGGTCATCCAAGCAGCATACCAGCCGCTTCGGCGATCACCCACAGTCCGATCGCAAGGAACATCAGCGCGGCGACGATCCGCACGGCCTTGAGCGAGACGCGCTCGATGATAGCCTGCCCGAACCACACGGCGGGCACGTTTGCGAGCATCATGCCCAGTGTCGTGCCGATGGTGACCAGCAGCACGCTGCCGAACTGCGCGCCCAGCGCGATGGTGGCGATTTGGGTCTTGTCGCCGATCTCGACCAGGAAGAAGGCGATGGTGGTGGTCAGGAATGCGCCGAAGCGGCCTGTCTTGGGCTCGTCGTCGTCATCGAATGTGTCCGGCACCAGCGTCCATGCCGCCATCGCGACGAATCCCAGCCCCACGGCATAGCGGAACCACTCTCCGTCGAGCAGGCCCGCGATCGCATGGCCAAAGAAGGCGGCGATGCCATGATTGGCGAGCGTGGCGACCAGGATGCCGAGGATGATCGGCACCGGCGCGCGGAACCTCGCGGCGAGCACGATGGCGAGCAGCATGGTCTTGTCGCCGATCTCGGCCAGCGCGACCACGGCGGTAGAGGTGAGGATGGCGTCCACTTGAGTATCTCCGGGCCGGGCGAACAAGACAGCAACGGCACATGACCTCCCGCCCGGCCAGGCGGAAGTCAGGTGCCATTGGTCTTGCCCGTGCGGATCACTCCGCGCCCCTGCGCCACGACCTCTCGGCCGAGTATGTTGACGCGAGGGAACCGCTGCGCGTGGGCGACGGCGGGCTACTCCCCAGATGACGGGCGCTGGTTAGCGGAGGGGAGGGTGTGGTGCAACCTTATCCACTTTCGTCGGCCCGTGCTCGACACGGGCCAAGGCTTCTCTTCAGCCACCCGCACCGGCATAACGACAAGATGGAAAAGGGCGGCTGGGTATACATCATGGCCAACCGCTATCGCGGCGGAGTGTATGTCGGCGTCACCGCAGACCTGATCGCGCGGGCACACCAGCACCGCACCGGCGAAGGCTCGGATCACGTCGCGCAGACCGGCAAGACCCTGCTCGTCTACGCCGAGCGCCACGAGGACATCGAAGCCGCCATCGCCCGCGAAAAGCTGGTCAAGAAATGGCGCCGCGAATGGAAATTCGCACTGATCGAGGCGGAGAACCCCGAGTGGAAAGACCTGTGGCACGTGTGGTTCGGCGGGGATAGCGCACGCCCATAGCAGCATCGTCGGGCCGTGCTCGACACGGCCCAAGGCTCTTCTTGTTTCCCGCCAAGCCAAAAAAAGCCCTGGCCCGTGTCAAGCACGGGCCGACGAGGATGGATAAGCGCTACACCCCAGCAACGTCATTGCGGCCTCCGAGCCGGGCTCAAGCTCCTCAGTCGCGACCTGCCAACGGTATTGAGGGTCGCGCACCGTGTATGCGCTGCAAGGAGAAGTACAATGCTGTCACCGCTCTTAAGCGTTCCGCTGAATTGCCTCCAAGATGAACGCCATCAGCAAGTTAAGACCGCACTCTTCTATGCCAACCTTGCGTCGCTCACGGCCCTCCAAGCCACCGGCGCATTCTTCCAAAAGTTCAAGCATCGGCATTCTCTGATCGCTATCGCTTCCGAACAAACTGAAGTCAGTTTCTCCGGGAAATCGTTGCGCAAGGTGCTCTAAAATATTTCCGTCACTCAGAGTTCGATAAACTTCTTCAAAGCTCATTTCCCCCGGGTGACTTTCGAGCAGTGAGTTTACGTAAAATCCGACAAAAGTCAGAGAGCTAGTTCTGAGCTTCGACATAAAATCCCTCCATGTAGGATGGATTTTGAATAGCAGCGTTGGAACATAGCGGCAACATTCACCGCGTCAGCTTCTTATACGCCAACCGCGTAGGCCGATCCGCCGCATCGCCAAGCCGCCGCCGCTTGTCTTCCTCGTAAGCCTCGAAGTTGCCCTCGAACCACTCGACGTGGGAATTGCCCTCGAACGCCAGAATGTGCGTCGCCAACCGATCGAGGAAGAAGCGGTCGTGCGAGATGACCACGGCGCAGCCGGCGAAGTTCTCGATCGCGTCTTCCAGCGCGCGCAGGGTTTCCACGTCGAGGTCGTTGGTCGGCTCGTCCAGCAGCAGCACGTTGCCGCCTTCTTTCAGCATCTTGGCCATGTGCACGCGGTTGCGTTCACCGCCCGAGAGCTTGCCGACGTTCTTCTGCTGGTCCTGACCCTTGAAGTTGAACGCGCCCACGTAAGCCCGCGTGCTCATGTCGTGGCCGTTGACCTTCATGTAATCGAGCCCGTCGGAGATTTCCTCCCACACGTTGTTGCTCGCCGTCAGGTCGTCGCGGCTCTGGTCCACGTAACCAAGGTGTACGGTGTCGCCGATCTTGATCGTGCCGCTGTCGGGCTGTTCCTGACCGGTGATGATCTTGAACAAAGTCGACTTGCCCGCGCCGTTGGGCCCGATGATGCCCACAATGCCGCCCGGGGGCAGGGTGAAGCTGAGGTCTTCGAACAGCAGCTTGTCGCCGAACGACTTGGAGATGCCGTGCGCCTCGATCACCTGGCTGCCGAGCCGTTCGGGCACCTGGATCACGATCTGCGCCTTGCCCGGCTTGCGGTCGCTCTGCGCGTCCTGCAGCTGTTCGAACTTGCGCAGGCGCGCCTTGGACTTGGTCTGGCGGCCCTTGGGCGTCTGCCGGATCCACTCGAGTTCCTCCGACAGCGCGCGCTGGCGCCCCGAATCCTCACGCTCTTCCTGCGCAAGGCGCTTGGCCTTCTTGTCGAGGTAGGTCGAGTAGTTGCCTTCGTACGGGTAGTAGGACCCGCGATCGAGCTCGAGGATCCAGCCCACCACGTTATCGAGGAAGTAGCGATCGTGGGTGATCATCAGCACCGCGCCGGCATATTCGGCGAGGTGGTTTTCGAGCCAGTTGACGGATTCTGCGTCGAGGTGGTTGGTCGGTTCGTCCAGCAGCAGGATGCCCGGCTTCTGGATCAGCAGGCGGGTGAGGGCAACGCGGCGCTTCTCACCACCCGACAGGTTCTCGACCGATGCATCGGAGGGCGGGCAGCGCAGCGCTTCCATCGCGATTTCGAGCTGGTTGTCGAGTGTCCAGCCATCGACCGCGTCGATCTTGTCCTGCAGCTCGGCCATCTCTTCGCTCAGCGCTTCGAAATCGGCGTCTTCCTCGCCCATCTCGATCCCGATCTGGTTGAAGCGTTCGACCATGTCGGCGGTTTCGCGCGCGCCGTCCTTGACGTTTTCGAGCACGGTCTTGTTGGGATCGAGCTCGGGCTCCTGCGGCAGGTAGCCGACCGTGATGTTCTCGCCCGGCCATGCCTCGCCCGCGTAGTCGGTATCGATCCCCGCCATGATCTTCATCAGCGTGGACTTGCCCGCGCCGTTGGGCCCGACGATGCCGATTTTCGCGCCCTGGTAGAACTGCAGGTTGATGTTGTTCAGCACCGGCTTGGGGGCGCCGGTGAAGGTCTTGGTCATGTTCTTCATGACGTAGGCGTATTGCGCGGCCATCGGATGGTCCTTCGGATAAGCAGGTGTTCGGGAATTTGATCCGGCAGATAGTGGCAGACGCGCGCAGGGGCAAGCGCGGGTAGGGCCAAGGTCGAGGCTTGCACCGGCGGCCGCGCGCGCCGATGTGCACCCTATGAGAATTGCGATCATCGGGGCCGGGATGGCCGGACTGAGCTGTGCGGTGCAGCTGCGCGAGGCGGGGCACGCGGTGTCCGTGTTCGACAAGGGCCGCGGACCGGGCGGGCGCATGGCGACGCGGCGGATGGAGCACGAGGGCGAGACCTTCGCCTTCGATCACGGTGCGCAATATTTCACTGCGCGGGAGATCGCGTTCCAGGCCAGGGTGCGGGCGTGGGAAGCCGAAGGGATCGTCGCTGCATGGCCCGCCGCGAAAGAAGGCGCTTGGGTCGGCACCCCCAGCATGAACGCTCCGATCCACGCGATGGCCGAAGAAGCAGGCGCGATCTTCGGCACCCGGATCCATGCGCTGGAGCGCGTCGGCCACCAGTGGCGCCTCGCGGGCGCGAGCGATGAGGAGATGTTCGACGCAGTCGTGGTCGCTGTCCCCGCCGAACAGGTCGCGCCGTTGCTCGCCAGCCACGCGCCCGACCTGGCCGAGGATGCGCGGGACGTGACAAGCGAGCCGTGCTGGACCGCGATGGTCGCGTTCGAGGGGCGCGTCGATGCGCCTGATACGCTTTCCGAGGCAGGCGCGATCGGCTGGGCGGCGCGCAATTCGGCCAAGCCGGGCCGCGATGCGGAGCAGGAGTGCTGGGTGATCCAGGCCAATCCGCGCTGGTCGCGCGCGCAGCTGGAGCGCGAGGCGGAGAATGTCGGCGAAGAGCTGCTCGCCCATTTCGCCCGCGCGGTCGGCGATCTGCCGGCGGTGCTGTTCAGGACCGCGCATCGCTGGCGCTATGCCATGTGCGAGAAGAACGACGCGGGCGCGCTGTGGGACGCAGACCTGCGGATCGGCGTCTGCGGCGACTGGCTTTCGGGGCCGCGGGTGGAGAACGCGTTTCTCTCCGGCCTCGAACTTGCCCGGCTTATCGAAGGCTAATCGGGGAACGGCTTGCGCGCTGGCCCCGTTCGGGGGTCATGAACCATCACCGATTGCTCGCCCCGCTCGCCGCTGCCGCCGTCATGCTCGTCGCATGCGGTTTCCAGGGCACCGACTCGCCCGAAGTGGAGAGCGAGCGCGCCGACAATGAGAGCCAGACCAGCACGGACGGCTACGACGACGCGCGAACGGCCTCGCAGGAAGAGGCGCGCTTCGCCAATGGCAAGGTCGAGCTGACGCTGCCAGATGGCGTGACCGACGAAATGATGGGTGAACGCACGCCTACGATGCTTGCGGTGCAGGTCATGCTCGACCGCAGCCGCCATTCGCCCGGCGTGATCGACGGACGCGGTGGCGGCAATACCGACCGCGCGATCCGCTATTACCGCGAAGCCAATGGACTGAGCGGCGGGTCCGAGGTCGATGAGGCTCTGCTCGAATCGCTGTTCGAGAACGAACGCGGCGACATCTTCCGCACGTACACCGTCACGCAGGCCGATGCCGAGGGTCCGTTCTACGACGTTCCGGACTCCTTCGCGGCAATGTCCGACCTCGAAGAGCTGGGGTACGAGACCCCGCTCGAAATGCTGGCTGAGCGGTTTCACATGGACCAGGAATTCCTCCGCGCGCTCAACCCCGATGCCGATTTCGGCAAGGAGGGCACGAAGCTCGTCATCGTCAGCCACGGCGATGGCGCGGTCGATGGAGAGATCACGCGGATCGAAGTCCGCAAGGGCGACGACAGTCTCGTCGCGATGAACGAGGCGGGCGACATCGTCGCGAGCTATCCGGCGACCATCGGCAGTTCGCGCTTCCCCAGCCCGAGCGGTACGATGGAAGTGGTCGCGGTGGCTCCCGAACCCAACTACACATTCACCAGCGGAGGGCGCGAATGGGGCCCCGAGGGCACCTACATCCTGCCGCCGGGGCCGAACAATCCGGTCGGCGGAACGTGGATCGATCTCGAGAAGGAGGGCTACGGCATTCATGGCTCGCCCGATCCGCAGCTGATCGCCAAGAGCAACAGCCACGGCTGCGTGCGGCTGACCAACTGGGACGCGGAGGCACTGGCCGAAGCGGTCGAGCAGGGCGTCACGGTGGAGTTCGTCTAAGGTCCATATCGGACCCTCCGGGCGCGCAGGTTAAAGGCTGGAACATGAAGCGACCCGACCCGATACCGCCCGGCCCGGGGCAGGAAAGCGTGTGGGACTATCCGCGCCCCGCGATCGCCGAGCCTGCGCACGCGCATATCGTGATCGAGCATCGCGGCGTCATGGTGGCCGACACCCGGCGGGCGGTGCGCGTGCTCGAAACCAGCCATCCGCCGCAATATTATATTCCGCCGCAGGATATCGCAGCCGGCGTCCTCGAACGGGCGCCGGGCACGTCGCTGTGCGAATGGAAGGGGCAGGCGCGGTACTGGGATGTGGTGGCCGGCGGCGATCGGCTGGAAAAGGTCGGCTGGAGCTACGCCGACCCGACCGTGCCGTTTCGCATCCTGACCAATCATGTCGCGTTCTATCCCGCGCCGTTCGAGCGGATCACGCTCGACGGCGAGGCTGTCGAGCCCCAGCCCGGTGAGTTCTACGGCGGGTGGATCACCAGCAAGGTGGTCGGCCCGTTCAAGGGCGTGCCCGGCAGCCGCTTCTGGTGAGGCTTGGCAGGCGCGGGGCTTGGCGCTAGCCACTCGCACCATGAACATCACGCACCTCGCGCCCGTCGCGCTCTCGCTCGCCATCGCAACCCCCGCCGCCGCGCAGCTCGGCCCCGGCCCGTGCGAAGGGGCGCTCGCCTGCATCGCGAACGACGCGCTCGAAGGCGACAGCATTGCGTGGGATTTCGTCGAGGGGATCACGACCGAGGTCGGCCCGCGTCAGGCGGGGACTGAGGCGGAACAGCGCGGGCGCGACTGGGCGACGGCGTGGCTGCGCGATCGCGGCTTCGCCAATGTGGCGGACGAGCCGTTCCGGATGGACACCTGGGTCCACGGCGGCCCCGCCACGGCCCGCGTGACCGCGCCGTTCGAACAGAACCTCGAAATCGTGCCGCTGGGCAACAGTGCGAGTACTGGTGAGGATGGAATCGAAGCCGAAGTCGTCTATTTCCCGAGCTATGCCGATCTCGCCGCCGCGCCCGATGGGGCCTTGCGCGGCAAGATCGCTTTCATCAGCCACGACATGCGGCCGACGCAGGATGGTTCGGGCTACGGCTTCGCTGGCCCTGCACGCTGGACCGGGGCGGGTCTCGCTGCCAGCAAGGGCGCGATCGCGACCGTGATCCGCTCTGTCGGGACCGAGAACGAACGCACGCCGCATACCGGCGGGACGAGCTTCCCAGATGGCGTGGAGGCCACGCCCGCGGGCGCGCTCTCCAACCCCGACGCGGACAATCTGGAGCGTATGTTTGCCCGCGCCGGCGACCGGCCGATCACCATGCGCCTGATGATGACGCCGCGCCTGCTGGGCGAGACGACCAGCGGCAACGTGGTGGGCGAGATCGTCGGGAGCGATCCCTCGCTGCCGCCGGTATTGCTCGCGTGCCATCTCGACAGCTGGTGGAATGCACCCGGCGCGTTCGACGATGGCGCGGGCTGCGGGATTGCGGCCGCCGCCGCGCTCAATGTCGCCAAGGCGGGCCAGCCGCTGCGCACCATCCGCGTGCTGTTCGCAGGGGCCGAGGAAGTCGGCCTGTTCGGAAGCAGCGCCTATAGCGAGGCGCATATCGACGAGCCGATCGGGGTCGGGATCGAAAGCGATTTCGGGGCCGACCGGATTTGGCGGATCGACACCAATTTCACTCAGAGCAACCCGGAGCTCTATCGCGAGCTCGCCTTGGCGGTGGCTCGGTTCGGCGTCGCTCCCTCGCGCGAAGAGGCGACCGGCGGTGCGGATCTAAACATCGTGCGCGATCAGGAAGGCGCGCTGGTCGACCTGCAGCAGGACGGCACGCGCTATTTCGGGCTGCACCACACCAACAACGATACGCTCGACAAGATCGACCCGGCGCAGCTGCGCCAGAACGTCGCGGTGTGGACGCAGGTCGTCGGGATCCTCGCCAACACGCGTGAGGATTACAAGACCGGCGAATAGCGCGGTGGGGCCCTATCGCGATCTCGTGCATTGATAGGCGATGGATAGCCCCACCTTCGGTTTCAGTTCCTATCACGTATTGCTCGCCGGATGCGGCCTGGCGATTATCGTCGCCTACTGGCTGCCGCGCTTCTTCCACGGACGCGAACCGGCGGCGTCGGGCCTGCTGATTATCGGCGGCTTGGCGGTCTTCGGCCTCCTGCCAGGCGTGCCCCAGGCGCTCAACCCGATCGACAGTCCGAAGGTCTGGGAACTGGCGAGCGAGTTCGCGGTCATCATCGCGCTG
Source organism: Alteriqipengyuania lutimaris (assembly GCF_003363135.1). Lineage (NCBI taxonomy): Bacteria > Pseudomonadati > Pseudomonadota > Alphaproteobacteria > Sphingomonadales > Erythrobacteraceae > Alteriqipengyuania > Alteriqipengyuania lutimaris. The sequence goes on from NZ_QRBB01000001.1 coordinate 1,959,855, forward strand.
TTCGGCACCGGCATCCGGATCGACCGGATCAAAGGCAAGGGCCTGTGGAGCCCGACCGTGCGGATGCTCGCCATCGCGATGCCGCTCTGCATCATCGCCGTGCTGTTCCTCGGGATGTTCGTGGGCCTCACTATTGCTGCTGCTGTGCTGCTCGCCGCGGTGCTCGCGCCGACCGACCCCGTGCTCGCCGCCGACGTGCAGGTCGGCCCCCCGACCGAGGGCGGCGAGCATCCGGTGCGGTTCGCGCTGACGACCGAGGCAGGCCTGAACGACGGCCTCGCGTTCCCCTTCGTCTATCTCGCAATCTTCATCGTCGCGGCGAGCGGCGGCATGTCGGGCTGGATCGGCGAGTGGGCCGGCTTCTACGTCGTCTACAAGATCCTGGTCGGCTGCCTTGCGGGGGCGGCGGCCGGCTGGCTGCTGGGCAAGGTCCTGTTCGCGCTGCCCCGCCGCAATCCGCTGGCCGATGCGGGCACCGGCGTGATCGCGCTGGCGGGCGTGCTGGTCACCTACGGCCTCACCGAACTGATCGAGGGCTATGGCTTCATCGCCGCCTTCGTCATGGGCATCGTGCTGCGCCGCAAGGAGGAGGAGCACGCCTACCACGCGCGGCTGCACAGTTTCTCCAGCGCGCTGGAGCACTCCGTCACCGCCATTCTGCTGGTGCTGCTGGGCGGGGCTATCCCAGCGCTGATGGGCTATCTCGACTGGCGCCACGCGGTGCTGGGGGTCGCGCTGATCTTCATCTTCCGCCCGCTGAGCGGAATGCTGGCGCTGTGGGGCACGCCGATGTCGATCCGGCAGCGCGGAGTGGTCGCCTTCTACGGCGTGCGCGGGATCGGCTCGATCTACTACCTCGCCTATGCGGGCGGACAGCTCGAACTCGTCGACGAAGGCGCGCTGTGGGCGACCGTCACCTTCACGATCCTGCTATCGACCATCGTGCACGGCTTCAGCGCGGGCAGTGTGGTCTGGGCCGCGACCCATGAAGGCGAGGATCCGGAAAAGCGCACCAGCGAAGGATGAGTTGGTCGGGGAGACAGGATTCGAACCTGCGACATCTTGCTCCCAAAGCAAGCGCGCTACCGGACTGCGCCACTCCCCGAGCCGACTGAAACGATGGCGATCCCGGCTTACAGGCCGGGGCAGGCCGCGTTGGTCGGACGCCATCGGCCTGACCCAAGCCTCGTGTTGCTGCATTACGCAACGAAATTGCGCCTAAGGCTGGGCCCGGTGAAGGTCAAGTACGGCGTTCCGAAGTTCGCCTTCGAGTGCCTTGTGGACCGGGATCCCGAGAGACGAATCACCCACCAAATCTTGACGCCGAATCGCGCAGAAATTGCCACACGTCCAAACCTTTAAGCACAGCTCGCCAGGAGAAGAGCGTTTTGCCTATTCGCGACAACCGTGCGCGATATGCAAAAAGTCAGGAAACTGACCCTGACTCTGAACGAATTTTGCCCGTTTCCAAGGCGGGCACGTTGCGAAACCGATGTGCCGCAAGTGTAAAATCGTTGTCGCGGAATGTGAAAACCCTCGACCAGATTTAACCGATCATGCCCAACAACATGGTTAACAACCGTATTACGGGGCTCGAAACTAATGCAGATGCCGCATCGACAAGCATTCCGTCTCTCAAGGCAGCCACACGACTCGATTGGCGCGTCCGCCATTCCGACAACCGGCGAGATCGCGCAACGTTTCGGTCGATCCGCGACTATGCCGGTGGATTATTATAGCGGCGATGCTCCGGTTCGCAGGGCCAGCGCCATGGCTGCATTTCACCGCAGTGCGGATATTCCCCCGATACCTTCGCTCGCTTCTGCCCATCACGCGCGGGAAGAGGATCTGCCGCGCACCAGATCATGGGAAGACTGGGCGACACTTGCGCTCGAAAAGCGGGCGGCCAAGCGCAAGACGTCGCGCGAAGCCAAAAGTGCGCGCGACACTGGTCGGTTCAACAGCCTGCTCGCGAGTGAAACCGCGCTGTCGAGAAATGCGAGCGCTTACGACTGGAGCCGCTTCGAAAGCGAGATCGTCGGCGATCAGGCAGCCGCAGGCAACACGAAGGCCGCAAAGAAGCGCAGAAGCGATCGCGGATGGTTCGCCCGCACGCTGGTCGCCTGCCTCATGGGTATCGTCCATCTGATCGGCATTTCGACCATCTTTTCGGTCTTCCTGTTCATCTGCCTTGCCGCCACCGCTCCGCTTTCACGCTCGCTCCAGCCGATCGTGACGCCGCAGATGACGCTGCTGGCGGCCGACGGGACCCCGATCGCGCAGAGCGGATCGGACTATGCCGAACCCGTGATGGTCCACGACCTGCCGCCGCATGTGATCGACGCGGTCCTCGCGATCGAGGATCGCCGGTTCTACGATCACTTCGGAATGGACCCGAAGGGGGTGGCGCGCGCGGCGTGGAGAAACATGTCGAGCGGCTCGACCGAGGGTGGCAGCACGATCACCCAGCAGCTTGCCAAGTTCACCTATCTGACGCCCGAACGATCGCTGGCGCGCAAGGCGCACGAACTGCTGATCGCCTTCTGGCTGGAAACCTGGCTGACGAAGGACGAGATTCTCGAACGTTATCTGTCCAACGCCTATTTCGGCGACAACAACTACGGGCTGCGCTCGGCCAGCCGCAACTATTTCGGCAAGCAGCCCGAAGAGCTAAGCCTGTCGGAATCCGCCATGCTGGCGGGATTGCTCAAGGCGCCCTCGGCACTCGCGCCGACGCAGCATTGGGACAAGAGCGTCGCACGCATGAACGTGGTTCTTGAGGCGATGGTCCAGGCGGGCTATATCGATGCCGATACCGTTGCCTCGGTGGCACCGCCCAGGCTCGCCGCGACTTCCGGGACCCGGCTTCCGTCTGGTACGCATTTCACGGACTGGGCGCTGGCCGACTACGACAAGAGCGCGCTCGCCCAGCCGCGCGTCACGCTGGTCACGACGCTCGATTCGCGCTTGCAGGCCACGGCCGAAAACCTGATCGCCGGTGCCGACCTCGGCGAGGCCGAAGCCGCGCTGGTGGCCATGCGTCGCAATGGCGAGGTGGTCGCGATGGTCGGCGGGCGCGACTATTCGCGCAGCCGGTTCAATCGCGTCACCATGGCGGAACGCCAGATCGGCTCCACGTTCAAGACCTTCGTCTATCTCGCGGCGCTCGAAAACGGGGTGAAGCCGGACGATCCGATCAGCAATCGCCCGATCAAGACCGGCGACTATCGCCCGCAGAACCACGACGACAGCTATTCGGATTTCCTGACGGTCGAGAAAGCCTTCGCCCAGTCGAGCAACGTGGCCTCGGTGCGGCTCTATCGTGCGGTCGGGGGCGCGAAGGTGCAACAGGTGGCGCACAAGCTAGGTCTGAAGGCGGACTATGATCCGGAACTTCCCAGCGTGGCGCTGGGCACGCCGTCGGTATCGCTGATGGATCTGACCGCTGCCTATGCAGGCATCGCGGCCAACCGCTATCCCGTCGAGCCGACCGGCTTTCGGCGCTCGCCGCCCGATCTGTGGGATCGCATCGTCGAACCGCGCAAGGCTTTCTCGAAGAAAACCCACCGGGACATACAGCGTCTGCTCGCGACATCGATCGAACAGGGGACCGGACGCGGCGCAAAACTCCCGCTGAAGGCCTATGGCAAGACCGGGACGACGCAGGGGAGCCGCGACTCGCTTTTCGTGGGCTATGCCAGCGATCTGGTCGTCGGTGTGTGGGTTGGCCACGATGACAATCGTCCCAATCCCGGATTCAGCGGCGGCGGCGTGCCAGCGCGCATCTGGAAGGATTTCATGATGGAGGCGCACCACCTGTCCGGCGACAGGTCTACCCGTCCGGCAGCCAGAGTTGCGGCATCTGCCGTGGCGGCGCGGATTCCGGACGGGCGCCAGATGGCGACGAGATCCCTCGCGCAGGCAGCGGAGAGGCCGCAGATCGGCAGGTAGGCGAAGCGGCGCAGGAGTCGCGGGCTGCGATCGCCCGCGCTTCGCGTCAGAACATTTGCAGTTGCATCGCGCGCTTGAATTTCTCGCCCTTGCGCAGCGAAACCGGGGTCTGCTGGAATTCGGACAGGAACCAGCGCGTGAAAGAGCTCTGGTTGGAATAGCCGAGGAGCGACGCGATCTGGCCGATCGGGTGGCGTGACGAGGTCAGATACCGGATCGCCAGCTCCTTGCGCACATCGACCAGGATATCGCCGAAGGTGGTGCCTTCTTCGCGCAGAACCCGCTGCATCTGGCGCGATTGCATGCCGATTGCCCTTGCGATCCCGTTGGTCGTGACGTCCGCATTTGCATTCGAAAGGTGCATGTGGATCGCTGCGCGCACTTTCTCTGCGGTCGAGATCGCGGAAATCTCGGGCGCCACCGTGGTCATTAGCTGCTCTGCGTAACGCGCGAGCATGGGGACCGCTGATGGGTTGGGTACGTCGAGATATTTCGCGTCCATGGTAATGCCGTCGAACTCGGCATCGAACACGACCTCGCAGTCGAACAGCCGCCGGTGGAGGCTTCTGTCCTCGGGCGCTGAGTGGAGAAAATAGATCGTTTCGGCCTGCCAGCTTCCGCGCATGATCTCCTTGAACATGCGATAGATGGCGAACACCATGCTCTCGTAGGCAGAGCGGACATCGGTGCCGATGCGGCCTCCCACGCGCAAGGTTGCTACCTGACCGTCCTTCTCGAAGCCGATCTGATGCATGCCGGAGGCGTGATTCTGGTGGGTGCGGAGCGCGTCGATGATCCCGCGCGGATTTTCCTGATGGACCAGCAGCAGGCTGAGCGGGCCAATGTCGGCAAGGCTCCAGTCTTCGAATAGCTTCAGGCCGAGATTGTCGCAGCCCGATTGCACCTCGGTCTCGCGCAGGAGGCGCAAGATCGATTCGCTCGACACCCAGGCGTCGGGCTTGCCGAGCAGGTCCGGCGAGATCTGCGCTTCCCTGAGGATCGCATAGGGGTCCAGATCGAGCGACTCGGCGACCGGGATGAACGCCCGGAACGGGAAGAGCCGACTTAACGTGGTGTCGGCATCGCCCGCTGCTTCGCTGAAGGAATGGTGGTAGTGCAAAACCAGTTCTTGCCTGTGATGTGTGGAGGTTTTCCCGGTTTTTAGGGATTCGCCTATGAACCAGCGCTTGCATGGAGTTAGCGCGACCATTCAGTCACGGTCGACCCAGGGATTATCCGCATTTGACATCGTGGGAGATGGTGGGCCCGGCAGGATTCGAACCCGCGACCTAGCCGTTATGAGCGGCCAGCTCTAACCGCTGAGCTACAGGCCCTTCGCGAGGCGTACCTTCGCAAGCCGTGCCGCTACCCGCGATCGGCCGGTTGCGCAAGGAGTCAGGCGGGGTCGGCTGCTGCCCAGATCTTCTCAATCGTGGTTGGGGTGACCTTTCGGTTCGCCATGTGGGCATAGACCCCGCGCAGCCAGTCGTAGAACCGGTCCATATCCCGATCGTCACGTACATAAGGCGTGTTGCCGGGTGCCAGCGAAGGGCTGTGGAAGGACAGCACGAGCAGCGGAAGTCCGGCATCGAGCGCGGTATCGACCGCCTTGATCGCGTCGGGCAGGGGGGTGCCTTCGGGCGTCAGAGCGATCCGTTCGAGAAGCCCGGTGCGCGCCGCGATCCCTGCCGCGTGCCGCACTTTCTCCAGCTTCGGGAACAGCGCCGTGCCCTTGCGGGCGAGCAGGCCGCGATAGATCGTCGTCAGCGGAAGCTCGAGCAGCGGTTTCTCGCCCGCAACCCAATAGGGATGGGTGGGAAACGCCGCGTAGTTCGGCCCATCACCGGGTGAATAATCATACAGCGCGCGCACCGAACTGTCGATCACGACCCCGCAATCGTGCAGCACCGCCTTGGTCGCCGGACCCAGGCCGTATCTGCCCGCGCGGTACATCATCGGCGCGCTGCCGAATGCCTCTTCGATCGCATCGCGCAGCGCCATGAACTTCGCCCGCTCCAGCTCGGGCGGCAGGTTTCCGGCATAGGAATTGCGGTTGCTGACATCCTCGTCGAACGGCGGGTTGACCCAGGGATGAAGCTGTGCGCCTACCTCGGCCGCGCCGCGCCGTACCGCATCGCCGATAATCTCCTTCGCCCTGTCCGACTGCACGATGGGCCAGTCGACCAGATAGACAGGCGATGCGCCCAGATCTTCGCAGAAGGACTGGAACTGCGGCAGACGGTCGAGATGGGTGAGATCGTGCTGGTCGCGGGTGAAAGGCCCGTTCCAGTCGAATCCCTCTTCGGTATCGACGGTCAGCAGCGAAGCAGGGGCGAAGCCGGGCGCAAACTGCGCGGCCTGCTCCGCCTTCGGCAATCTCAACATTCGCATGGCCCCCGCTCGCTCGGAGCAGCCCCCGCCGGCACCTCTTTTGCACGTTCTGCGCGTTAATGGGCGTGTTCGGGCACTCCGTCGCCTTGGGTAAACGCGGGTTCGCTGGCGGTCAAAGCGGGCAGCGTAAGTATCAACCGTCGGTTTTCGCGACGCAGGCTGCCACCGATCGCGCGTGCCTCGGCCCGCGCCAGCCGGAGCGCGAAACCGGGGCCGAACGGACCGGCGCTGATCGCGACTGACAGAGGTTTGCCACGTGCGGCAAAGATGTCCTCGCTGCCGTTGAGCGAGGCGGGCAGATCGGCGACGAACTGCGCGTTACTGCCTTCATGGTCGAGTGTGAGGGCGAGCTTCTCGCTCGGCGCGGCGGCCGAGCCGAGCGTTGCGAGGATTCTCCAGCTGAGCAGTTCGGCCTCGGCCCGCGACAGATCGACCCGGCAGGTGCCGCCCAGCGTCGCCACGAAGCCCGCATTGCGGGGCTGCAGCAGCGGGACGAGCTGGCCGAGGTGCTGGCGGAAGATCGCAGCAAGGTCCGCATCGCCGCCCTTGGGTCGCAGCTGCCCGCTTTCGAGGCGGCTCAGACGCTCCAGATCGTCGAATCCGGCGAGCATCCGGGCGCTATCGCCGGCAATGCCGGCGGCGAGCGCGCGATAATCGTGCGGTACGGGGCCGACGACCTGCTGCTGGATGACCTCGGCAAAGCCCTGGATCGCGTTCACCGGAGTGCGCAATTCGTGCAGCAGCTGGCGCAACCGGTCACTCTGGTTGCCAGGCTCTTCGGCTTCGAGCGCCCGGCGCATGCCGCCGGCAAAGCCGAGGAAGCGGCCGTCGGGGCTGGAGAAGCGCGGCTGCGCGTCGAGTACCCATTCGCCGGCAATGGCAGGCCCACCCTCGAGCACGACCGGCACACCGCGCAGCGGCTGCTGCCTTTCGATCGCCCCGGCATATTCCTCGGGCAGGACCGATGGCAGCGAAAGGTACACCACGCGGGCGGCGGCAAAGCTGTCCGCCCAGTCGATGACCCCCGCCGTGTCGGTGGAGAAGCCGAAGCCGGTCAATTCCTGCGGGCCGGTGCTCGAATCGCTGAAAGGCAGGGTGGGGGCGGCGGCATCGCTCGCCTCCTCCCGCTGTGGCATATGTTGCCGGGCCTCGCGGGCTCTTTGAAAGGCATCGATCCGTTCGCGCAAGGCGGCGATTTCGCCTTGGGGCTCGGCACCGGATCCACCGCTGGCATCGCGTGCCGACTTTCCTGCGGGCTTGTCCGTGTCGGCAGTCCGAGCTGCGGCGGCGACCGCAGCGGCTGCATCAACTCGGGGGTATTCGGTTGCGTATGGCGGCACGGGCTCGGGCTCGGAAGCCTCGCTTGGATCCACTTCGGTGAATTCGCCGTCGACGATATCCTTGTCGTCCTCGCGAGCTTCCTGGGGCGGGGGATCGCTTTGCGGAGCCTTTTCCACCAGCGGTTCGGGATGGGGCGGCAGCGGCAGCGCGCGGTCGAGCACGCCCAGCCGCTCCAGCAGCGCATCGACCTTGTCCGGCAAGTCGCGGCGCAGGCGCAGGAAGCCACGCGCCCTCACCGGCAGTTCGGGGATGAGGCGCAGCCAGTCGGCTTCGGTCAGGCGAGCCGTCGAGAGCGTGGCCGATGCAATATCGGGCTCGGCCTCCGCGAATTGCGCAACCAGAACCGGATCGTGCAGCCGTCGGCCCTGTTCGCGGATAATCTCCGCCCGCTCGCGCACCGAAATCACGTCGGCAAGCGATTCGAGCCGCAGACGCGCAGCCGCGACCAGGCTGGGATCGCGCCCCTCGTGCGGGCGACCCAGCAGGTCGAGCAGCTGGCGATATTGCGTGCGCGCACCGCCGCTCGCACTCGCCTTGTGGCGCAAAACCGTGGCAAGGCGGTCGTCGAACTGCATGGGGGAAGAGGAGACGGCTCCAGCGTAAGAGAGATGATCGGCCGCCGGACCTAATCGGCGCGACGTGAATGGTTCATAACCCTTTAACACGGCGCGGGAATGCCAGTCAGTCCTCACGTTGCAAAGCGGGACATTCGCTGCCATGAACAATAATGTTAGCCGCTGAGATTATTAACAAAGGTGATCCTTTCACGAATCACCAGTGCGGCGACAGGGACGAGAAGCGCGAGGAGGGATGGCCCGAATGGCCAATCTAGACGAAATTGACCGGCAACTGCTGCAGGAATTGCAGACCGAAGGGCGGGTAACCAATGTGGAGCTGGCGCGCCGGGTCGGGCTGACCGCGCCGCCGTGCCTTCGCCGCGTGCGTGCGCTGGAAGACATGGGGGTGATCCGCGGCTACCATGCCGACCTGGAGCCATCCAAGCTCGGCTTCGCGATCGTGGTTTTCGCGATGGTGAGCCTAAAAAGCCAGGCCGAGGAATCGCTCCGCGAGTTCGAGGCTGCGATGCAGGACCTGCCCGAGGTGCGCGAGGTCCACATGCTCAATGGCGAGATCGACTTCATCCTCAAGATCGTCAGCCGCGACCTCCAGAGCTTCCAGGAATTCCTGACCAGCAAGCTGACGCCTGCACCCAATGTGGCGTCGGTCAAGACGTCGCTGACGATCCGGACCAGCAAGCATACTCCCGGCGTGCCGCTCAAATGACGGATGCCGTCCGCCTGGCCCAGCCGATCACCGGTAGATGTTTGTGCGGTTCGGTCTCGATCACGGTGACCGGAATGGAGCGGCATGTCGACGTGTGTCACTGCGACATGTGCGCGCGTTGGGGCGGGGCATTTTACGCTGGGGTCGAAGGCGAAGGTGTGGAGATTTCCGGCGAGGATGCGATCACTGTCTACCGCTCCAGCGAGTGGGCTGAGCGCGCCTTCTGCAGTCGCTGCGGCAGCAACCTGTGGTATTGCTTCACGCCCACTGGAAACCGGACGTTCCTTGCCGGGCTCTTCGAATTGCCCGAAGGTTTCGCGATCAAGCACCAGATATTCGTGGACGAAAAACCCGACTGGTACGATCTCGCCCAGCACAGCGAGATGAAGACCGGCGCGCAGGTGATCGCTGAAGCGAAGGCGGCGGGTTTCACTTTCGATTGACGGCGGATGGGGCAATCGAGCCGGGAAAGCGCGGCGACGCTTTCGCCCCGGTGCGCTTTCGTACCGGATGCGTGGCCGTGGCAGTCGCGCTGATGCTGGGTTCCGCAGCGTTTATGGGCTTCGCGGCTTTCGACGAGGCTCTTCTGCTCGATATCGCGAATTCGTCTTCGCGCGGGGCAGGTGCTTTCCTTATACTTTTGCCGTTCAACATTGGTGGCGTGAACGTCGCCGCGGTGGCGCTGGTATTCTACCTCGGCTGGGTGGCCTGGAACTTTTTCAGACGTTTGCTCGATCCCGTAGCCGTGCGAATCGACGGCGACGTCATCCGTTTCCATCCGACTCTTCGCAAGAAAACCGTCCCGATCGCCGATGTTGCCGGCATCGACTGGAACCACGCTGGCCTCAAGTCGGAGTTCGTCGTTACGAAAACCGATGGGACCTCTGTGAAAGTCAAAAACGTCGACGAGTGGGAGGCGGAACGGGCGGTCGAAGCCTGGGCTGCGACTTACTCCGCGCGTTCGGCCAGCCAGGCCTCGAGCCACTTGATCGAGTAGTCGCCATTGAGGATGTCGGGCTCCTGCAGCAGGGCCTGGTGCAGCGGCGTGTTGGTCTTCACGCCCTCGACCACCATTTCCTCCAGCGCGCGCTTGAGGCGCATGATGCACCGCTCGCGCGTCCGGCCGTAGACGATCAGCTTGGCGATCATCGAATCGTAGTAGGGCGGGATCGAATAGCCCGCGTAGAGCCCGCTATCGACGCGCACGTGCATGCCGCCCGCCGCGTGGTAGGCGGAAACCTTGCCGGGGCTGGGCGCGAAGGTGAACGGGTCTTCGGCGTTGATCCGGCATTCGATGGCGTGGCCTTCGAAGCGGATCTCGTCCTGCGTCACCGACAGGGGCTTGCCCTCGGCCACACGGATCTGTTCGCGCACGAGGTCGACGCCGGTGATCGCCTCGGTCACCGGATGTTCGACCTGCAGGCGGGTGTTCATCTCGATGAAGAAGAACTGGCCGTTTTCCCACAGGAACTCGATCGTGCCCGCGCCGCGATAGGCCATGTCGCGCATCGCCTGCGCGCAGATTTCGCCCATCCGGTTGCGCTCTTCGGTCGACAGGACCGGCGAGGGCGCTTCCTCGAGCACCTTCTGGTGGCGCCGCTGGAGCGAACAGTCGCGCTCGCCCAGATGGATCGCGTTGCCCTTGCCGTCGCCGAACACCTGGAATTCGATGTGGCGCGGATTGCCGAGATATTTCTCGAGATAGACGGTGTCGTCGCCGAAGGCGGACTTCGCCTCGGACTTGGCCTGGCTCATCAGCCCTTCGAGCAGGTCCTCGCTGGGGACGACCTTCATGCCGCGCCCGCCGCCGCCGCTCGCCGCCTTGACAAGCACGGGGTAGCCGATTTCGGCGGCGATTGTCTTCGCTTCCTCGACCGATCCGACCGCGCCGGGGCTGCCCGGGACCAGCGGCAGGCCAAGCTCGCCCGCGGTGGTCTTGGCCGTCACCTTGTCGCCCATCGTCCGGATATGTTCGGGCTTGGGTCCGATCCACGCGATGTCGTGCGCTTCGACGATTTCCGCGAACTTCGCGTTCTCGGACAGGAAGCCGTAGCCCGGGTGGATCGCGTCGGCGTGGCTCACCTCGGCCGCCGAGATGATATTGGCGACGTTGAGGTAGCTATCGGTCGCGGACGGCGGCCCGATACAGACCGCGTGATCGGCCAGCCGCACGTGCATCGCGTCGGCATCCGCAGTGGAATGCACCGCGACCGTTTCGATCCCCATTTCCTTGGCGGCACGATGGATGCGCAGGGCGATTTCGCCACGGTTGGCGATCAGTATGCGGGTAATGGCCATGCTGTCTCGCCTCAGTCGATGACGACCAGCGGCTGGTCGAATTCGACCGGCTGGGCATTGTCGACGAGAATCTGGCGCACGGTGCCGGCGCGCGGCGCGGTGATCGGGTTCATGACCTTCATCGCCTCGACGATCAGCAGTGTCTGGCCTTCGGTAACCTTGTCGCCGACCGAAATGAAGTCGCTCGCCCCCGGTTCGGGCGCGAGATAGACGGTGCCGACCATGGGCGAGGGCACGGCATTGGCGAGGTCCGGGCCGCTGTCGGCTGCCGGCTGCGGCGCGCTTTCGGCCTGCGGCTGCGGTGCCGCAGGCGCGGCCTGCGGAGCGGGCCCGGCATACTGCGCGACCTGGAGTTCGCGGGCGACGCGCAGCTTGCGCTCCCCATCCTCGACCTCGATTTCCGAAAGGCCGGTTTCGGACAGAAGCTCGGCAAGCTCGCGGACGAGCTCGATATCGACATTCATCTTGGATTTGCGACCGGAATTGCGGCTGTGCTCTGCCATGAAGGACCCTGATCCACCTGTTTGGGAAGCGCCGCGTATGCTCCGGCTGCGCGAGGCTTGCAAGTTCTAGAGCACTGGGGCGGCGTCTTTTAGAGCCTCGCGGCGGCCTCGATCGCTTCGCAATAGGAGGCGAGACCCTTGCCCTTGAAGCACTGCCGCGCGGCCTGGCCGATATAGGACAGGTGGCGGAAATCCTCGCGCGTCTGCGGGTCCGACAGGTGGACTTCGATCACCGGCGGGGTGATCGCCTTGGCCGCATCGAGCAGCGCGACCGAGGTGTGGGTATAGGCCGCGGCGTTGATGATGACCGCCTTGGCGCCTGCCGCGTGAGCCTCGTGCAGCCATTCGACCAGCACGCCTTCGTGGTTGGTCTGGCGGAAGTCGACCGCGAGCCCGTGTTCGCGCGCCTTCTCGACACACGCTGCCTCGATCTCGGCCAGCGTGGTGGTGCCGTAGATTTCCGGCTCGCGCGTGCCGAGCAGGTTGAGGTTGGGGCCGTTGAGGATGAAGAGGGTGGGGGTCATGGCGTTGTCTTAGCGAGGGCTGCGAGCGGGTGAAAGCTAATGTCCGCTGACGACTCCATTGCGGACGGACAGGATTCTCTCCTAATTGGTGATATGAGCGGCGCTCCCGAGAAGTCGACAGAACGTCGCCTCAGGCAGGCAATCATTGGCTGTTCAGTCACGCTACTACCACTGCTTCTCGTGGCAGGATTACACCTCTCGTTCCTGCCAAAAATCTTGGTCGCCACTTATGGGCTTGACCGAGAGCAAGCACGCTGGGCCGTGTCAGAATTTTGGCACGAGTATGCCGCAAGCCATGCTTTTCCATTGTCTTTGGTCATCCTTCATTGGGTTCTTTCGGCAGCGATGGGGAGGGGGGATTTACTCAAGGTTCGAAGTGCGAATCTGACGTTGGCGCTTTCGATAATTTCTTTTGCGTTTGCAGTGCTACTCGCGTCGGTCGCTCCTCCGCCATTCAACGAAGTCTGTGCAATCTTGGGCATTTCACAAACGGACTGGCCATTCGGCTTCGATACGCAGTCGTCTTGCGAGAGGTATAGTTTGTTGGCCGCGGGCAGTTTGGCAGTTGTGTTGCCACCCGTACTGATCGCGGTAAGCGCTGTTCTCCGAATTTTAATCTCGCGCCGCCGATGGCGCATTGAAAATCCGCTAACCACCCCATTTTAAGACTTAGAGGCTACCGCTCCACGCCCTTGACCTTCCCCCACTGGCGCGCGGCGGTGTAGCCGAGGTAGCCCGTGCCGAAGAGCGCGTACAATTCCTCGGGCAGACCGCGCAGGTAGGCCGTCACGCCGTTGCCGATATCGACCGCGATCCGCGCATCGAAGGCCGACAGGATGCCCATCGGCAAGGCGAACAGGATCATCGCGTACATCACATAGAGGAAGGAAGGTCGCGCGCGACTGGTCCACGGGTCGGGCGACTGCGCCTCGGCGATGATCGCGGCCATGCGCGTCTCGATCGCCTTCAGCTCCTGCGATCCTTCCAGCGCGAGCAGTTCGAGCTTGGCTTTCGCTCGCGCTTCCTTGTCCGGAATGATCTTGTCGATGATCGAGGCGACGGGGCCGATCAGGCTTTCAAGGATGGGCATGGGGGAGGACTCCGTATCTGTTGGAGCCGCATCACGTAACCACACAGGCGCGAGTAGGAAAATGGTTTGCGCGCTCACAGCGCGTGGCTAGGCCGCCACCAACGCACTCAGGCACAGGAGAGACGCACATGGCAGGCATCTGGTTCGACGATATGGAAGTGGGGCAGGTGATCGACCATCCGATCCGCCGCACGGTGACCGAGACGGACAATGTCATGTTCACCTGCATGACCCACAATCCGGCGCAGCTGCACCTCGACGAGGAATATATGAAGGGGACCGAATTCGGCACCCGGATCGTCAATTCGTGCTTCACGCTGTCGGTGATGGTCGGGATTTCGGTCAACGACACCACGCTGGGCACCGCGGTCGCCAATCTGGGATGGGACGAGGTGCGCTTTCCCAAGCCGCTGTTCCACGGCGACACCATCAACATACAGACCGAGATCGTGGCGCTGCGCGAGAGCAAGTCACGCCCCGAAGCGGGCATCGTTACCTTCGAGCATCGCGCGTTCAACCAGCACGGCGACCTGGTGGCCAGCTGCAAGCGCAGCGGTCTGCAGCGCAAGCGCCCGGTCGACGGCTAGGCGGAGGGGACTTCCTGGCCGAACTGGACGAGGACCGCACCAATCACTTCGATTCGATGACAATGTTACAGCAACTGTAACAATCCAAAGCCGCAGATTTCCGGGCATTCCGCGGCTTCGCGCATTACGAAAAGAAGACAATATTTCAGTTTTGTTGCAATCTCCCTCAAGGTGTGTCTATAATGACCCCAAGAGAGAGGAGAATTGTACGATGTTGATCGAGGCAATCATCGCGAGCGCAATGATGTTTCAGGGCGGGCAGTCGACCATTCCGCTCCAGCCCGAAATCGAGGCGCAACCGGTCGCGCAGGTCCGGACGCTCGAGGATCCGGCAGAGCTGCTCAATCTCGGGGTTACCCTGATGCAGGCCGGTGAAATCGATGCCGCGCGTCTCGCGTTCGAGAAGGTGCGCGACATGCGGGTGGACTATACGCTCGAGACAACCGACGGGCGCTGGGTCGAACCTGAAGTGCTCGCCCAGCAGGGCCTCGCGATGCTCAATCGCGAGCGGATCGCCAGCCGCTAGACGCCCCTGCCTTCAAGACAGTTGCGCCGCCGCCGGTGCCTTTTGAACCTGCCCAGGCCGAAAGGCATCGTGCGGCGGTAAACCGTTGCTAAATCGAGACAACCGACGGGAACCGATTATTCGCCTGTCACTGCGCTGTCATGTATGATGCGCAAGGCGACAGGACGGAGGGCTCGATGATTCTCGGGACATCGGGTCGGCTGGCCGCCTTTGCGGCGCTGACCCTGCTAACGGCCCCGGCACGGGCCGATGTTATGGAAATCGGTGACGATGGCGCGCGCTGGATCGCGGGCCAACGGGCGGGCATGCCTGCTGCAGGTCTGGAAATGACCGCCGCGCAGGCCGCCGCGCTCGGCGGCGCGACCGGTGACATCGTCTCGCTCGACGGGACGGACATGGTCGCGAGCCTGCCTGCGCATATCGCATCCGATCCGCGTATCACCGCCCGCGCGGTGCCCGCGGGCTACCAAGCGAAGGTCGCCGAACTTTCCGCCCGATTCGATCTCAGCCCCAGTCTTATCGAAGCGCTCGTGTGGCAGGAAAGCCGCTGGCGCGAGAATGCCGTGTCGCCGGTCGGCGCGCGCGGCCTCGCGCAGCTGATGCCGGGGACCGCCCGCGATCTGGGCGTCGACCCGAACGATCCCTTCGCCAATCTGGAGGGTGGGGCACGCTATCTTCGCGAACAGCTCGACCGTTTCGACGGCGATCTGGAGAAAGCGCTCGCCGCCTATAATGCGGGCCCGGGGCGCGTGATCCGCGCGGGCGGCGTGCCGCGCATCCGCGAGACGCAGCTTTACGTGGCGGCCATCATGGGCCGCCTCGCCAATCATTCCCGGAACGACTAAAGGTATGCAGATGAAATTGCTTTCCCGCCTTGCTGCGCTGATCGCGCTCGCTTCTCCTTCGGCCGTGCTGGCCCAGGTGCAGCAGCAGGACCCGGCCGGTTCGGGCCCGATCGTCAACGCGCTGGCGTGGCTGCAGGGCACGCTGCTGGGCAACGTCGCCACCGCCGTCGCCGTGATGGCGGTGGCCGCTGTGGGCTTCATGATGCTGACCGGCCGGATGAACTGGCGCTTCGGCGCGACCGTGATCATCGGCGTGTTCATCCTGTTCGGCGCGACCTCGATCGTCACCGGCATCCAGGCCGCAGCAGGCTAGGGCAGGGGAGGGAGCACCGGTCATGGATCAGCTCGTTCGCCACCCGGTGCACCGCGCACTGACCCGCCCGCAGATGTTCGCGGGCGTCACGATGAACTATTTCATCATCAATATCGGCGTGACGACCGAGGTGTTCCTTATCACCGGCAGCTGGCTTGCCCTGCCGGTGGCCGTGGCGATGCACGGTGTGGGTTACTTCGCCTGCATGCGCGAGCCGCGGATTTTCGACCTGTGGATCACCAAGGTCAGCAAATGCCCGCGGATCAAGAATTACAAGCGGTGGGGCTGCAACAGCTACGCTGCCTGACACGCAGCCGACCTAGGAGGGTCGACGCATGAGCAAATGGAAAGGTGCCGCCGCCTGGAGCGCGAAGGAAGCCCGTGTGGGCGACCGGCTGCCTTTTGCGCGCCTGGTCGACGAGAACGCGCTGCTGCTGCGCGACGGTTCGCTGATGACGGCGATCCAGGTGCCCGGCCTGCTGTTCGAGACCGAGGATACCGAAGCGCTCAACGCCCATGCCGCGACGCGCGAGGTGATGCTGCGCAGCACGCTCGACAGCCGCTTCGTCATGTACCACCACGTGATCCGCCGCCGGGTCGAGGTGGAGCTGGACGCGGAGTTCGAAGACCCGCTCGCCGCCCATATCGACGCGCGGTGGAAGGAACGTCTCGGCTCGGGCGCGCTGTTCATCAACGACCAGTTCGTGACGCTGGTGCGCCGCCCCGCGCGCGGCAAGGCGGGCTGGGTCGAAAAGGCGAGCAAGGCGCTGAACAGCCGCAAGAAGGACGCGGTCGAGGTCGATCCCAAGGACCTGCGCAGCTTGCGCGCCGCGGCGACGGGCCTCGTCGCCTCGCTCCAGCCCTACGGCGCGGCGCTGCTCGGCGATTACACCGGGCCCAAGGGCTACGTGAATTCCGAAATCCTCGAGCTGCTGTCAGCGCTCTATAACGGCGAGATGCGCCCCGTGCGCCGTCCGGCCGAGGATCGCGATATCGGCCACATGCTGCCCTATCGCCGCGCCAGCTTCGGGATCGACGCAATGGAGCTGCGCGGCTCGGGCGATCCCGATTTTGCCGCGATGCTCAGCCTCAAGGACTATCCCGACGCGACCAGCCCGGGCCTGCTCGATAGCCTGCTGCGCCTGCCCTACGAAATGGTCGTCTCGGAAAGCTACGCCCCGGCAGAGCGGACCACCGCGCGCGAGCGGATGGATCTGGCGATCCGGCGCCTGCGCTCGGTCGATGAGGAAGCGCAGGCAGAGCGCAACGACATGATGGCCGCGCGCGATGCGCTGGGCAACGGCGCGGTCGGCTTCGGCGATCACCACCTCTCGGTACTGGTGCGCGAACGCACGCTGCCCCGGCTCGATGATGCGACCGCCGCGTGCTCCGCCGCGCTGGCCGATACCGGCGCCATCGTGGTGCGCGAGGATACCAATCTGGAGCCCGCGTTCTGGGCACAGTTCCCCGGCAACGAACAGTATATCGTGCGCCGCGCGATGATCTCTTCGGCCAATATGGCGAGCTTCGGCAGCCTGCACGGCTTCGCGCTAGGGCAGGCCGAGGGCAACCACTGGGGCGAAGCGGTGACGCTGCTGGAAACGACCAGCGCGACGCCGTTCTTCTTCAACTTCCACAATGGCGACCTGGGCAATTTCTCGGTCATCGGGCCGTCGGGTTCGGGCAAGACCGTGGTGATGAACTTCCTCGCCGCGCAGGCGCAGAAGTTCAATCCGCGCACCATTCTGTTCGACAAGGACCGCGGCGCGGAGCTGTTCGTGCGCGGGATCGGCGGGCGCTATGATCGGATCTATGCGGGCGAGCCTTCGGGCTTCAATCCGCTGTCGCTGCCCGACACGCCCGCAAACCGCGCCTTCCTTCGCGACTGGCTCGGCGTGATGCTGAAGGCCGAGGGGCCCGAGGAACTGCAGACCGTCAGCCACGCGGTCGATGCGGCGTACGAGAACGATGCGAGCCTGCGCCGGCTGCGCAATTTCCGCGAACTGCTGAGCGGCACGCGCCGCCCCGAGGCGGGCGATCTTGCCGACCGCCTCTCCGCCTGGATCCACGGCGGCGAACATGCCTGGCTGTTCGACAACGAGACCGACGAGCTCGACCTGGAGCGCAAGACGCTCGGCTTCGACATGACCGCGCTGCTCGAAAACCCGCGGCTGCGCACGCCGACGATGATGTACCTGTTCCACCGGATCGAGGAGCGGCTCGACGGTGAGCCGACCATGATCCTGATCGACGAGGGCTGGAAGGCGCTCGACGACGAAGTCTTCGCCGCGCGCATCCGCGACTGGCTGAAGACGCTGCGGAAACGCAATGCGCTGGTCGGGTTCGCAACGCAGAGCGCGCGCGATGCGCTCGAAAGCCGTATCTCCACCGCGCTGGTCGAACAGACCGCGACGATGGTGTTCATGCCCAACAGCCGTGCCAGGCCCGAAGATTACTGCGACGGGTTCGGCCTGACGCAGCACGAGCTCGCGCTGATCCGCACGCTGCCCGCGCACAGCCGCTGCTTCCTCGTGCGCCAGCCCGACGCGAGCGTGGTCGTCCGCCTCGACCTGTCGGGTGCGCCCGAGGTACTCACCATCCTCTCGGGCCGCGAGAGCAGCGTGCGCCGGCTCGACCTGCTGCGCGAGGCGGTGGGCGACGATCCCGCCGACTGGTTCCCCGCGCTCACCGGCCACGCCTGGCCGGGTGGCAAGAAGGACGACGACAGCGCTGCGGTGCTGCCGTTCAAGCAGGCCGCCGAATGACCCCTTCCGCATCATGCGATCTGGCGATGTCCGAAGCCGCCGGCGGCGTTGCCGCCGCACTGGAGGCGGTCAATTGCGTCGCGGCCGAAGTGACCGGCGCCACCTTCGGGCGACTCTTCGCCCCCGGCGGCGCGCTCGTGACCGTGCTCACGATCCTGCTGACACTCTACGTGGCGTTCTTCGCGCTGCAACTGGTGACGGGGCGCAGCACGCTGGGGGTCAGCACGCTGACGCCCAAGATGCTGCGGATCGGCCTCGTGCTGACCTTCGTCACCAGCTGGGTCGCCTATCAGGCGGTGTTCTGGAACATCTTCGTCGACGGGCCGGACTGGCTGGCGAGTGTTCTGACCGGAGACGACGGCTCGGCCACGCAGACCTTCGCGACCAAGGTCGACGTCGTCTTCGCCGCGGTCCAGCAGGCGAGCGAGGGACAGACCGACATCCAGGCCTTCTCGCCTCCGGGCATGCTGTGGATGGGCGCGTTGCTGTTCATGCTCGGCACGGTCGGCCTGCTGGTGACGACGCGGATCGCACTCGCGCTGCTGGTCGCGCTGGGGCCGATCTTCCTCGTCATGGCGCTGTTCGACGGCACGCGTGGGCTCTTCGTTGGCTGGCTCAAGGGGCTGACCATGATGGCGCTGACCCCGCTCTTCGCGGTGCTGGGCGGCAGCATCATGCTCGAAATGTCGGTGCCCATCCTTGCCGCGCTCAATATGACACCGGGCGACATTCCCGCACGCGCGGCGATGGCGTTCTTCATGATCGGCGCGGTGCATGTCGCGCTGATGGCGATGGCACTGAAGGTGATGACGACGATGGTGTCGGGCTGGACCGTCTTCGGCCTCGCCAACAGCGACGGCGAGAAGGGGCGGGGGAGCTCGACCATGAGCGCACCGACGCCCGCACCTGCCGCAGCCAGCGCCTACAACACCTCCACCGCTTCGCAGCCGGCCGCGTCGAGCGCTGCGCGCCGTACGGCGGTCGTCGCCGCGACGCCGGTTGCGGCGAACGATGCGGGCGGCAGCGGCGGCGGCGGGTCGGGCGGAGCGCGCGTCACGAACGTCTACGCCACCTCTTCAGGCAGCGGACAGCAGGGCGCGACTAGCAAGGCGGCCTCGCGTACCAACGGCCTCGGCATGAAATTCAAGGGCGCGCCCGCCACCGGCAAGACGCCGCGCCAAACGGAGAAAGTGAAATGATCCGCGCGTTTCCCCCCGCGCTCTTCTGCCTCGCATTGATGACCGCGAGCCCCGGCCACGCGCAGGACCCGCGCCTGGTCGAACGGCTTTACGATCCTGACGAGGTCGTCGTGATCCAGGGCAAGACCAAGGTCCAGGCGACAATCGAATTCGGCGAGGGCGAGTCGATCGAGAACGTCGCCATCGGCGATTCCAACGCCTGGCAGGTCACCCCCAACCAGCGCGCCAACCTGCTGTTCGTCAAACCGCTGCAGCCCAGCGCCCAGACCAACATGACCGTGGTCACCAACCGCCACACCTACCTGTTCGATCTGGTCGCAAGTCCTCGTGCCAAGCCGCTGTATGTGCTGCGTTTCACCTATCCCGAGCCGCCGCCCGAAGAGGTCGAGCTTGCGGAGAACGCGGCCGGCGAAGCCAATGCGCTCGAACTCGCCGCTGCGACCGATCCGCTGGCGGTGATCGATCCGGCGATGCTCAACTTCAAGTGGCAGGCCGAGGGCGAGGCCGAATTGCAGCCCGACGAGGTCTACGACGACGGGCGCTCCACCTATCTTCGCTGGAACCAGGATCGTCCGGTGCCCGCGATCTTGATCGAGAATTACGAAGGCGAAGAAGGCCCGGTCAATTCGACCGTGCGCGGCGATACGGTGATTGTCGATGGCGTGCCGAAGCAGATCATCCTGCGCTCGGGTCGCGAAAAAGCCACACTGGTGAACAATGGTCCGGTCCGGGCAACCGCTGCGAGCGGTCCGGTCGGCGGCGGCCGCTAATCGCGGCACGTCAGAAAGAGGGAAGCACGGATTATGCGTCTCGCGATGAAAATGGCCCCCAAGGGTCCCAAGAGCGGTAACGGCGATGGCCAGGCTGCAAACGATGCGCGCGACGACGATCCGCGCGAAAGCGAAAGCGCGGAGATCATCGATCTCGCCAGCCGTAGCGCGTTTCCGGCCGTCGCCGCCAAGAAGGGCGGCGACAGCATGGGAATGGTCGCAGGGATCGCGATCGTCGCCGCGCTCGGCCTCGTGACGCTCTGGAGCATGAGCAGCGCGCGGCTCGACCCGTCGGATGCCGCTGCTGCCGACGCCGCGACCCGCGGGCCTGTTCGCGACACCTCGCCTGCCAAGGTGACGGTCGATCCGGCACCGACCAACGCGGTAACGGGAACCCCGCAGCAGGTCGTCCGCGTCGATCCCGCGCCTTCGCCGGTCCTGTCGAACAATCCCAATGCCATGCCGGGCACGATGGCCAACCCGAACAACAGCCCGACGATCGTATTCGATGCCTCGGGCAAGGCGGTCGCCTCGGTGCCGGCCGCTGCGATGCCCGAAGCGATGGGTAGCGAAGGCGCGGCTGCCGCCGGAAGCTCGGCAGGCGATTTCGCCAGCCGCGTGGGCGGCGTTGGCGGTGGCCCGGCGCAGGCGAAGGCGATGACCAATCCCGCGACGACGGTGACGCAGGGCACGCTGATCCCGGCGATCCTCGAAACCGCGATCGACACCGACGTGCCCGGCTACGTCCGCGCGGTGGTGAGCCAGGATGTGAAGAGCTTCAACGGCAAGAACGTGCTGATCCCGCGCTCCAGCCGACTGATCGGGCAGTACCAGTCCGGCCTGCAGGCAGGGCAGAAGCGCGCCTACGTGATCTGGACCCGCGTGATCCGCCCCGATGGGGCGAGCGTGAACCTCCAGTCGCCGGGGATCGGTTTCGACGGCACTACCGGCCTGCCGGGCGATGTCGACAGCCGCTTCTTCCAGCGCTTCGGTTCGGCCATGCTGCTCTCGGTCGTCGGCGGTCTCTCTGCCATCGGCTCGGGCGGCGCGTCGGTCGTGATCGGCGGCGGCGGTCAGGCGGCTGCGGCTGCGGCAGCGCAGCAGGACGGCCAGCTCGGTCCGGTCGTGCGTGTGCGCCAAGGCGAGCCGATCCGCGTCTTCACCGCGCGCGACCTCGATTTCTCGGGCGTCTGATCGGGCAGTCTTGGCCAGCGATTCGCAGACCATGGGCGCCGACCTTCAGAGCGTGACCCCGGTGCAGGCACCGGACAGGCAGCCCGAGCCGCTCGACCCGCAGGCGCGGGAACGAAGCGTCTATCTCGAGGCCTATCTCGCCCCCTTCCGCGAATGGCTGGATCGCGACACGGTGACCGAAATCATCGTGAACCGCCCGGGCGAGGTCTGGGTGGAAGATGCCGCGCAGCCCGGCGGGATGCAGCGGATCGAGACCGACAAGATCACCGACATCCTCGTCCAGCGGCTGGCCGAACAGGTCGCGCGGGTCAGCCACCAGGGGATCAATCGCGAGCATCCGCTGCTCGGCGCGACACTGCCCGACGGTGCGCGCGTGCAGTTCTGCGGCCCCCCGGCGAGCCGCAAGCACTGGGTGATGGCGATAAGGCGTCACCGCCGGCTCGACCTGCCGCTCGACGCCTATGACACCGGCCCGCTGAAGAAGCAGGCACGGGCGGAGATGCCCGATGCGCAGGCGGAGCCGATCGCATTCCTGCGTGAGGCGATCCTCCAGCGGCAGACCATCCTGATCTCGGGCGGGACCAGCACCGGGAAGACGACCTTCCTCAACGCCATGCTCGGTGAAATCCCGGAAGACCAGCGCGTGGTGCTGGTCGAGGATACGCCCGAGCTCAAGCTTCCGGGCGAAAACGGCGTCGGCCTCGTCGCGGTGAAGGGCGAGCTGGGCGAGGCGAAGGTGACCGCCAACGAATTGCTTCAGGCGGCCTTGCGCCTGAGGCCCGACCGGATCGTGTTAGGCGAATTGCGGGGCGCGGAAAGCGTCAGCTTCCTGCGCGCCATCAACACCGGCCACCCGGGCAGCTTCTCCACCGTCCACGCCAATTCGCTGCACGGTGCGCTGGAACAATTGTCGCTGATGGTCATGCAGACCGGCATCGGGCTGAGCCGCAAGGACATCATCGCCTATGCCGCCAGCGTGATCGACGTGTTCGTGCAGCTCGGCCGCGGGTCGGACGGCAAGCGCGGGATCGCGGAGATCGCGCGCGCAAGCGATCTGCTGAAATCCGAGGAGTGGTGAGCGCCGGCAGCCAGTCGGCGGACTTTCCCGTCCTGCGATCGCCGGATAGACGCAAGCACGAAACCCCCACCCGTCCTCACGCGTAGGACAGGCAAAAGCCTAGCAAGCGAGATCTCCGATACGATGCAGTCCCCGCTGAGCGCCAATGCGAGCCGCGATTCGAGCATGCGCTTCTTCAACCGCGAGCTCAGCTGGCTGGCATTCAACGATCGCGTGCTGGCCGAGGCATGCAATGCCGATTATCCGTTGCTCGAGCGGCTGCGGTTCCTCTCCATCTCGGGCAGCAATCTCGACGAATTCATGATGATCCGCGTCGCCGGACTCGTCGGGCAGGTTCAGCGGGGGATCGAGAAACCGTCGGTCGATGGCCTCACGCCCGCGCAGCAGCTGTCCGAAGTTCGCACGCGTCTTGCCCACCTGAACGAACGCCAGCAGGGAATTTTCCGCGATCTGCGCGAAATGCTGGCCGAGGCCGGGATCCACATGGCGGACGACCGGCGCATCGACCGTGCGGCGCATGAATGGCTGCGGCAGCATTTCCTCGACGAGATCATGCCGGTGATTACGCCGCAGGCGCTCGATCCCGCGCATCCGTTTCCCTTCATCTCGAACGAAGGTCTCGGCATCCTGTTCACCGTACGGCGCAAGGATATCAAGACCAACGCGGACGAAGAGCTGGTCGAAATGGTGCTCATCCCCTCGGCCCTTCCGCGCTTCCTGCGCGTGCCGGGCGACGAGGCGATCTATATCGGGATCGAGAACCTCATCACCCGTTTCGCCGAGCATCTGTTTCCAGGTTTCGAGATGGTCGGCAGCGGCGTCTTCCGCGTGCTGCGCGACAGCGACATCGAGATCGAGGAAGAGGCCGAAGACCTCGTGCGCACCTTCCGCAGTGCGATCCAGCGGCGCCGCCGGGGGCAGGTCATCCAGCTCGAACTGGAAGAGGACTTCGATCCGACCGCCGAGGCGCTGCTGCGCGACCGGCTGGCGACGCCGGGCGCCTCCTTCGTCAAGATCGACGGCATGCTGGGCATGGCAGGCCTCTCCTGCATCGCGAAGGAAGACCGGCCCGATCTCAAGTTCGATGCCTACTCGCCGCGCTATCCCGAGCGGATTCGCGAACATGATGGCGATTGCTTCGCCGCGATCCGCGAGAAGGACATCGTCATCCACCACCCCTATGAAAGCTTCGACGTGGTGGTCGATTTCATCCGCCAGGCGGCGGGCGATCCGAATGTCGTCGCGATCAAGCAGGCGCTCTATCGCGCGGGCACGCAGTCCGAAGTGATCGAGGCGCTGGTGGAGGCTGCGGAGAACGGCAAGTCGGTGACCGCCGTGGTCGAGCTGAAGGCGCGCTTCGACGAGGAGCAGAACCTCTACTGGGCGAACAAGCTGGAGCGGGCGGGCGTCCAGGTGATCTACGGCTTCGTCGACTGGAAGACGCACGCCAAGGTGGCGATGGTCGTGCGGCGCGAGGACGACGGCTTTCGCACCTACTGCCATTTCGGGACCGGCAATTATCATCCGGTCACCGCCAAGGTTTACACCGATCTGAGCTATTTCACCGCCGATCCCCGCTTCGGCCGCGATGCGGCCAAGCTGTTCAATTTCGTGACCGGCTATGTCGAGCCGCACGAGACCGAGATGCTCTCGATCAGCCCCATCGATCTGCGCGAAACGCTCTATGCGCGGATCGACGAGGAGGCGGAGAACGCGCGGCAGGGCAAGCCTTCGGGCATCTGGGCCAAGCTCAACCAGCTTACCGACGCCGGCATGATAGAGCGGCTCTATGCGGCGAGCGAGGCGGGGGTCGAGATCCAGCTGGTGGTGCGCGGAATCTGCAACCTGCGCCCGGGGATCGAGGGCCTGTCGGAGAATATCCGGGTCAAGTCGATCATCGGGCGCTTCCTCGAACACAGCCGCATCTACGCCTTTGCCAACGGTGCGCCGATCCCGGGCAAACAGACCCGCGTCTATATCTCGAGCGCGGACATGATGGAGCGCAATCTGGACCGGCGGGTGGAGCAGCTGGTGCCGATCGCGAACCGCACCGTGCACGACCAGATCCTGCAGCAGGTCCTGCTCGCCAATCTTCTCGACACCGAACGCAGCTGGATCCTTCAGCCCGACGGAACTTACGAGCGCGCGGAGCCGGGGCAGAAGCCGTTCAACTGCCACCGCTATTTCATGACCAACCCGTCGCTTTCGGGGCGGGGCGGATCGCTGGAGGCGGGGGACGTACCCAAACTCGCATTGCGACGGGGAGCTGCCTGATGGGCCGGAAGAACAAGCACGATCGCGGCCGGATCGCGGGTTCCTATCCGCATGGCGCGATCATCGACATCGGATCGAACACGGTTCGCCTCGTCATCTATGGCGGACCGCCGCGCGCGCCCGCCGTGCTGTTCAACGAAAAGGTGACCGCGCGGCTCGGCCGCGACCTCGACAAGAACGGATTGCTGGCGGACGAGGCGGTCGATCTGGCGATGGTCGGGCTGGAGCGTTTCGCGCTGATCCTTGCCGATCTCGACGTCGAAAGAGTGGATACCGTGGCGACAGCCGCGGTTCGCGATGCCGAGAACGGGGAGAACTTTCTCGCGCGTGTCCGCTCACTCGGCCTCGAACCCCGGCTCCTCAGCGGCCTGGACGAAGCCACGGTCAGCGCGGAAGGCGTGCTGGGTGCGTTCCCGAGGGCGAGCGGCATCGTCGCCGATATTGGTGGCGGCAGCCTGGAACTCGTGCCGGTCGATGGCGGCACGGTGGGCGACGGGTGCAGCTTGCCTGCCGGCACTTTGCGGCTGCCCAGCCTCGGCGGCGGCGACACGGACAAGCTGCGCGACAAGCTGAAGAAGATGGTGGGCAAGAATGCGCCCGCCATGGTGGAGGGTGGCGATCTCTACCTCGTCGGCGGGACCTGGCGCGCGATGGCGGGCTTCGCGCGGGCGCAGATCGATTACCCGCTGACCGATCCGCACGGCTTCACGATGACGCGCGACGAAGCGGCAGCGCTGGCCAAGACGCTCGCCAAGACCGATGTCGAGACGATCAAAGCCATCCCGCGCGTATCGTCCTCGCGCGCCGACAGCCTGCCACTGGCAAGCCATCTGCTGCACGTGTTGCTCAAGCATTACGACCCCGAGCGCATCGTCATCTCCGCATGGGGCCTGCGCGAAGGGCTGATGATGCGGCGGATAGACAGGCACCGGCTTGCGCAGGACCCGCTGCTGGCGGGGACCATGGATTTTGCCGAGAGCCGCGGGGTATCGCCGCTGCAGGCGACGCGTGTGGCCGGCTGGACGGTCGATACGGTCAGCTCGCGGCGCCCGGGTGCCGAACGGCTGCGCTTCGCGGCGATCCTGCTCGGCATGGCGGCGATGCAGACCGAGCCGAACCTGCGCGTCGACCAGGGCGTGGACTGGGCGCTGCACAAGCGCTGGATCGCGATTTCGCCGGAGGGGCGCGCAATGCTCGCAGCCGCCATCCAGGCCAATTCGAACGAGCTCGACCTGCCTGAATCGCTTACCACGCTCGCCTCCGAGGCCGCGCTGGCAGAGGCGATTAGCTGGGGGCTGAGCCTGCGGCTGGCGCGGCGGCTGGGCGCGGGCTCTGCCCGCTCGCTCGAGGCGACGCGCCTGACGCGCGAGGACGGCGCGCTGGTCCTCACGCTCGCGAAGAGCCATGCCGCACTCTACGGCCCGTCCGCCCAGCGCGATCTCGCGCTGCTGGCCGACCATCTGGGGCTGGAGCCGAAGATGAAAGTGAAGGGCGAGAAGAAGCTGCCCGAAATGGGCGAGGCCGCGCTCTCGCTCGACCAGCCGATGAAGGGCTAGCGCCGGCAGCTCAGCGTCTGTCGCCCGCAAAGGGCGAGAAATCGGTGTCGGTGTCGAAAATCTCGACGCCTTCCTCGCGCTTGAGCCAGCCCACGGCGAGGTAGGTGAAAGGGGTGAGGGCAGCCTCCCACACGGTCTTGATGAGCCATTGCGAGATCACGACCTGCCACAGCAGTTCGGGCGGCCATCCGGCGAGGCCGTAGAAGGCGAGCGGGTAGAAGATCAGGCTGTCGAGGCCCTGGCCCACAATCGTGGAGCCGATCGTGCGGGTCCACAGCGCCTTGCCCCCGGTCCAGACCTTCATCTTGGCGAGCACGAAGCTGTTGGCGAATTCGCCCGCCCAGAAGGCGATCATCGAGGCGGCGACGATGCGCCAGGTATTGCCGAAGACCTTTTCGTAGTCCTCCTGCCCGTCCCACCCGTCGGCGGCGGGCAGCGAAACGACGGCCCAGGCCATGAAGGCCATGAAGAGAAGCGCGGCAAACCCGGTCCAGATGACGCGCCGTGCGCGGGCGTAGCCATAGACTTCGGTGAGCACGTCGCCGATGATGTAGCTGACCGGGAAGAAGAGCACGCCCGCGCCGAAGCTCCATTCGGTGCCACCGGGCAGGGTGACGTAACTCGGCTTGGCCGCGCCGATCAGATTGGACAGCAGCAAAATCGTGACGAAAGCCGCCATCACGCGGTCGTAATGCTTGAAGCGGGGCGGGCCGGCACCGTCCGCTTCGGGCCTCGCCACCGGCCTCGTTTCGTCCCTGCGCGTGCTGTCCCCCATGGCGTGCGCATAACCCGGTTTTGATCGCGCGCAAAGGTGGCTATGCGGGTGCCGCGCGCGCCCTTAGCTCAGCTGGATAGAGCACGGGACTTCTAATCCTGAGGCCGCAGGTTCGAATCCTGCAGGGCGCGCCAACATCGTCGGGCGCGATAACCATCAATCGCGGAACCCCACGACATGCATCCGGTTGAAGGTGCAAGACCATCAATGGAGACATGCCGTGAGCAATGCCCAAGCCATTTTCGACCGTCTCAAGCAGGATCACGACCGCCATCGCGCGCTGCTCGACCGGCTCCTCGACACACATGGCGACAGCCCCGAGCGCGAGCGGCTGTTCACCGAGCTGACGAAGGAGCTGAAGAGCCACGCGGCGGCCGAAGAGCAGGCGCTCTATTCGACCATGCTGCGCAAGCCGCCGACCACCGACGAGACGCGCCATTCGGTCGCCGAGCATCACGAGATCGACGAGATGCTCAACGATCTCGCGGCGACGGACATGAGCGAGGGCGCGTGGCTGCAGAAGTTCAAGACCTTCGACCACGATTATCGCCATCACATCGACGAGGAAGAGGAAGACCACTTCCCCGACTTCAAGGAATATCTCGACAAGGCTGACGTCGAGCATATGGCCGAGGTGTTCGAACGCCGGAAGAACGAAGAAAAGGCCGCCGCCGAGGTGACGCCCGAGAAGCAGGAAGACGCAAAGGAATAGTGACAAGCCGAGGGGGTAGAACCGAACTCAAACGGGCCGTCACGGCCGGTGAAGGGGAAGACGCGTCGGTCGAGCCGGGCGTCTGGCGCTACGCGATTGCGGATCGGATGGCGGTCGTCATCGATGGGGAGGATTACTTCGCCCACGTCCATGACGCGATGTACAATGCCTCCACCCAGATCGTGCTGATCGGCTGGGATTTCGACACGCGCATATCGCTGCGACGGGGCGAGGAATGGGAGAACGGCGGTGCCGATCGCCCGGCCAAGCTGGGCGAGTACCTCACCTGGCTGGTCAAGCGCAGCGACACGCTCGATATTCGCATCCTGAAATGGGGCCTGTCGTGGGTCCAGTTCCTCAAGCGCGGGCGCATGGCCTACGACATTGCGCGGATGTGGATGGTCGACGGGATCAGTTTCCGGTTCGACAGCCGCCATCCCACCGGATGCAGCCACCACCAGAAGATCGCGGTTTTCGACCGGCAGCTGGCGGTGTGCGGCGGCATCGACCTGACCTACGACCGGTGGGACACGCGCGGCCACCTGGAAGACGACCCGCGCCGGGTGAACTGGCCGGGCAGCACCCACGGCCCTTGGCATGACATCACCGTGATGATGGAAGGACCGATCGCCGGCGCGCTGTTCGACCTGTGCGATACGCGCTGGCAGGTGGCGGGCGGCGATCCGCTCGACCGACCCGAGCCGCCCGCGAAGAGCCCGTGGCCCGACGGGCTTGCCGCCACGTTCGAGGATGTCGAGATCGGGCTGGCGCGAAACCGGGTGGCGCATGGCGAAGTCACCGAGGTGAAGGAGGTCGAAAACCTCTTCATCGAGCATATCGCGCGGGCCCGGCGCTTCATCTATATCGAGAACCAGTATTTCACCTCGCGCAAGATCGCCGAGGCGATCGCCGCGAGGCTGAGCGAGCCGAAACCGCCCGAAATCGTCATTGTCCATCCGCGGCATGCCGATGGCTGGCTGGAACAGCAGGCGATGGACCACGCGCGCGATCTTGTCGCCGAAGCGGTCGAAGCGGCGGACCGGGGCGAATTTTTCGAAATCTACGTGCCCTATACGGGTGAAACGCCGATCTACGTCCACGCCAAGCTGATGATCGTCGACGACGAGATCCTGCGGATCGGGTCCTCCAATCTCAACAACCGATCGCTGGGACTCGACAGCGAATGCGATACGGTGCTCGACGCGACGCGGCGGCACAATTCGGGGCGGGGGCTGGAAGATCGCATCCGCGCCATCCGTGTCTCGCTGCTGGCGGAGCATTGCGGGGTCGACGAGCCGCAAATGGAGGTCGCGCTGGAAGCCCACGGCACGATGCAGCGCGCAATCTCCGCGCTCGGTTCTACCGGCCGCCTGACCCTGCGGCCCTACGTGCCGCCGACCAAGAGCGAATTCGAGGAATGGCTCGCGCAATCGGCAATGCTCGATCCCGAAGAGCCCTCGGGTATCTTAAGGCCATTTGCGCGCGGCGGACTTTTCGGCAAAGGCGGTCGGCTCAGGCGCCTGCGGGATAAGGCCAAAAGGAAATTGTTGCGATGAGTAGTCTGGTCGGTCCCGACGAGGACCGTGAGAATGGTAAGCCAGCCGTCCCCGAGCACGTGCAGGATGCGATCCGCACCCTGATCGAGTGGACCGGCGACGATCCCGCGCGCGAGGGGCTGCTTGACACGCCCAAGCGCGTGGCGCGGGCGTGGAAGGAATATTGCCAGGGTTATGGCGAGGACCCCTCG
Organism: Alteriqipengyuania lutimaris; assembly: GCF_003363135.1. NCBI lineage: Bacteria > Pseudomonadati > Pseudomonadota > Alphaproteobacteria > Sphingomonadales > Erythrobacteraceae > Alteriqipengyuania > Alteriqipengyuania lutimaris. The sequence continues at coordinate 1,989,578 of NZ_QRBB01000001.1, forward strand.
GTCCACCTCAGCCGCGTGTTCGAGGAAGTGGGCGGCTACGACGATATCGTTCTGCTCAAAGACATTCCCTTCCAGTCGCATTGCGAACATCACATGGCGCCGATCATCGGGGTGGCGCACATCGCCTATCTGCCGACCGATTTCGTCGTCGGCATTTCGAAACTGGCGCGGGTGCTTCACGGCTATGCACGTCGGCTGCAGGTGCAGGAACGGCTGACGGCCGAGGTGGCGCGCTGCATCTGGGACAACCTCAAGCCCGAAGGCGTCGCCGTGGTGATCGAGGCGACCCATGCCTGCATGACCGCGCGCGGCGTGCGGACGCCGGGCGTCACCATGGTGACGAGCCGGATGATGGGCGTGTTTCGCGACGATCCGCGCAGCCGCGAGGAAGTGCTGAGCCTGATGGGGCACTGAGCGCGCGCCGAAGCCGCGCGCTAGCCCTTGGGGCCGATGCCTTCGGCGAGGATCGAATTGGCGATCTGCACGGCCCGGTCGGCCGCGCGCGTCGAACCATCGGCAGCGTCGTCGTTCTCGTTCCATACGGCATAGCGCAGGCCGAGAAACACGTTCATTCCCATGATCGCCCACGCATGGGCCTCTTCGATATCGTCGCGTAGCTGGTTCTCGGACGCACCCTCGCGCAGGCGGCCGAGGATGCGTTCGGCCGTCTTTTCATAATGCGTGCGATAGCTTTGCGGGTCGACGAACTCGGCTTCGTCGATGATCCGGTAGATTTCCTTGTGTTCGCGCGCGAAGGCCATGAAGGCGGACAGCGCGGCACGCTCCGTCTCGAGGGCGTCGAGGTCGCGCTCTGCCAGGCGTTCTGACGCCGCGCGGCGCACCCCGTCGCTGAGGTCGCGCACCAGGTCGCGGAAGATCGCCTCCTTGCTCTCGAAATAGGTGTAGAAGCTGCCGAGCGCCACGCCGGCGCGCCGGGTGATCGAGGCGATCGATGCTTCGTGGAAACCACGCTCTCCGAATTCGCTGGTCGCTGCATCGAGCAGCTTTCTGCGCGTGCGCCGCCCCCGCTCGGTGGCGGGCGGGGCAGGGCTGGTTTGGGGTTCGATCTGCGCCATGTCGACCTCAGCCTATGGAAAGAGCGGGCAGGCGACAAGCGAGAACTTGAAACATGGTTCAGGTTTCAATATGATGGCTCGCATAAACAAAACCTTTGGGAAGGGATCTGTGATGCGTAGCTCCAAGAGAGACATGTTCGGCGTGCGTGCGGGGTTGTTGACCGGAGCCGCGCTGGCCGCGTGTCTCGCAGCACCGGCAGCCGCTCAGGACCAGGCGGACGACAGCCCGCCGGTCGCCGAATCGAGCGATGGTGACGGCGCCGTGATCACCGTGACGGCGCGCCGGCGCGAGGAGCGGCTCACCGACGTTCCGATCGCGATCACTGCCTTTTCGGGCGAGCAGCTCGAACAATCGGGCGCGATCGACATCATCGACATTGCCCAGACCACGCCGAGCGTCACGCTCGAGGCGTCGCGCGGCACCAATTCCACGCTCACCGCCTTCATCCGCGGGGTCGGTCAGCAGGATCCTGTCGCCGGGTTCGAAGCGGGCGTGGGCATCTATCTCGACGACATCTACCTCAACCGCCCGCAGGGCGCGGTGCTCGAAATCTACGATGTGGAGCGGATCGAGGTTCTGCGAGGGCCGCAGGGCACACTCTACGGCCGCAACACGATCGGCGGCGCGATCAAGTACGTGACGCGCAGGCTGGGCGACGAGCCGCGATTGAAGCTGCGCGCGACCTACGGCACCTACGACCAGGCTGATCTGACCGCGAGTTTCGCGATGCCGCTGGGCGATAGCGGCTTTGCGATCGGCGGCGGCGGCGCGGTCCTGACCCGCTCTGGCTTCGGCGAGAACCTGACCACCGGGCAGGACAACTACAACAAGGATATCCGCGCGATCCGGGGCACGATCGAATATGATCGCGGGCCCGTGTTCGTGCGCCTGTCGGGCGACTATACCGACGACAACAGCAACACGCGCGGCGGCCATCGCCTGATCCCGGGGCTGGTGAGCGGCACGCCGCCGCTCGACGATGTCTACGATTCGCGCGGTGCGCTCGTCGATCCGCAGCAGGATGTCGAAGCCTATGGCGGCTCCCTGTTCGTCGAGGTCGCGGCAGGCGACGCGGTGACGCTGCGGTCGATCACCGGCTACCGCAAGGACGACAGCGCAACGCCGATCGATTTCGACGCGCTTCCCGCCGTCGATGTCGACGTGCCCGCGTTCTACAACAATGAACAGTTCAGCCAGGAACTCCAAGCGCTGATCGACTTCGACGGCTTCAACGCGCTGCTCGGGGTCTATTACCTCGATGCCAGCGCCCGCACGGTTTTCGACGTCCGGCTGCCGGGCGGAGTGACGGCCCTCACCTTCGGCGATGTCGGCACCGAAACCTACGCGGTCTTCGCCGATGCGACCTATGACTTCACCGACCAGCTCAGCCTCTCGGTCGGCGGGCGCTATACCTGGGACGAGCGCGATTCGACGATCAACCGCGCGGTGTACCTGGGTGGCGGATCGCCGTTCTTCGGCGGCACGGGCACGCTGTTCCTGCAGCAGACCGACTTCCAGGGCACGCGCGATTTCGAACGCTTCACCCCGCGTGCCTCGATCAGCTTCGAACCGAATGAGGACAATCTGCTCTACGCCAGCTATTCCAAGGGCTTCAAGGGTGGCGGGTTCGACCCGCGCGGCGTGGGCACGGCGGCACCCGACCTCAACGGCAACGGCGTCGGCGGGGCCGGCGGCGACCAGGAAGACATCTTCAACTTCTTCACCTTCGATCCGGAAACGGTCGACGCCTACGAGATCGGTTACAAGGCATCGCTGTTCGACCGGCGCCTCAATGTCGCGCTGGCGGCGTTCCGTTCCGACTATACCGACGTGCAGATCCCCGGTTCGGTCGGCGCGACGGTGAATGGCCAGCAGACCTTCATCGGCATCACCACCAATGCGGGCGAGGCGCGCATCCAGGGGATCGAGTTCGAAGGCAATGCCACGCTGGCGCACGATTTCGCGGGCCCCGGCAGCCGCGTCGGCCTTGCAGGCTCGGCTGGCTATCTCGATGCCGAGTACAAGCAGTTCATCGATTCGCGCGGAATCGACGTGGCCGATCGGCGCGCGTTCCAGAACACCCCCGAGTTCACGGCCAGCGGCACGCTGAGCCTGTCGTTGCCGGTGGGCGAAGGCTCTGTCGATGCGAGTGCGACGGCTGCCTATCGCAGCAGCACGCAGCAGTTCGAACTGCAGAACGCGCTGCTCGATCAGCCGGGCTTCACGCTGTTCGACGCGAACATCGTCTACCACGCTCCCGGCGACCGCATCACGGTCGGGCTGCATGGGCGCAACCTGTTCGACAAGCGTTACATCGTGTCGGGCTACAACTTCCTCGCGCAGGATCCGGACACGGGTGCGTTCATCCCCAACCCTGCGACCAACAGCCCCTACACCTCGACGCTGGGGACCGAAGGCATCCTGACCGCCTATTACGGCAATCCGCGCCAGGTCTTCGTGACCGTGGGGCTGAGCTTCTAGGCGACAGCGGGCCTCTTCGTCGGATGCGAAAAGGGCGGCCGCTTCATCGAAGCGCGCCGCCCTTTTTCGTATCCTTGGTAAGACCTAGAGCTGCGTGAGCATGTGCTCCGCGCTCGAGACCGAGAAATCGCCCGGCTTCTCGACATTGAGCTTGCGGACCTGGCCATCCTCGACCAGCATCGAATAGCGCTGGCTGCGGCGGCCCATGCCGAAGTTCGACCCATCCATCGTCAGGCCGACCGCTTCGGCAAAATCGCCGTTGCCGTCTGCAAGCATGGTCACGTCGCCGCTGCCGTCGGCCTTCTGCCAGGCGGCCATCACGAAGGGGTCGTTGACCGAGATACACGCGATCTCGTCCACGCCCTTGTCCTTCAGTTCCTTCGCCTTCTCCGAAAAGCCCGGGAGATGCTTCGCGGAGCAGGTCGGAGTGAAGGCGCCCGGCACTGCAAACAGCGCAACCTTGCGTCCGGCGAAAAATTCGCGCGTGTCGAGCTGTTCGGGGCCGCTCTCTCCAACCTTGGAAATCTTTACCTGCGGAAGCGTGTCGCCTTCTGAAATCTTCATCTGCTTTGTCCCGTTCTGCTGTGTGGGTGGCATTCCTTTGGCGGTCTCTCGCGGTCTCGGCAATCCTCTGCGAGGAGGCTCGTCGCGCCGGACGCGCTCAAGACTCATACGGATCGCCTGCGCTTTCTTTCCCGCATCGCCCGGCTTTTGCGTCTGTCCAGCGGATTTGCGGCACCACCTGTGGCGCTATCGGGCGTCAGGGCGCTTGCAGATATAAAGAAGTCTTTATATTGGCATCACCACACACGCAGGCGGCCCGGCCGCCTATGAAGAGACATCACCCCCCGGGTTCCCTGCGCCTGCCAGGCGTATGCCCACAAAATCCAAAGGAGCAAGCATGGCTACCAAGGAACAGGACTACATCGTCGCGGACATCGACCTCGCGGATTACGGCCGCAAGGAAATCGAGATCGCCGAAACCGAAATGCCGGGCCTGATGGCGCTGCGCGAGCAGTATGGCGAGAGCAAGCCGCTCAAGGGCGCGAAGATCGCCGGTTCGCTGCACATGACGATCCAGACCGGCGTGCTGATCGAGACGCTGGTCGAGTTGGGCGCGGATGTGCGCTGGACGACCTGCAACATCTACTCGACGCAGGATCACGCCGCGGCCTACATCGCCGACAAGGGCATTCCGGTCTTCGCGATCAAGGGCGAAACGCTCGCCGACTACTGGGACTACGTCGCCAAGATCTTCGACTGGGGTGACGAGCCCTGCAACATGATCCTCGACGATGGCGGCGACGCCACGATGTTCGCCCTGTGGGGCGCGCGCATCGAGGCGGGCGAAGAAATGCCGTCGCCGAAGAACGAGGAAGAGCGCGAAATGCAGCGCGCCCTCAAGGCCTTCATCGAACGCAAGCCCGGCTACCTGACCAAGACGGTCGAGACCATCCGCGGCGTGTCCGAAGAGACCACCACGGGCGTCAACCGCCTCTACCAGCTGTCGAAGGCCGGCAAGCTGCCGTTCCCCGCGATCAACGTGAACGACTCCGTCACCAAGTCGAAGTTCGACAACAAGTACGGGTGCAAGGAATCGCTGGTCGACGGCATTCGCCGCGGCACCGACGTGATGATGGCCGGCAAGGTCGCCTGCGTCGCGGGCTACGGCGATGTCGGCAAGGGCTCGGCAGCCTCGCTGGCCGGTGCCGGCGCGCGCGTCATGGTCACCGAAATCGACCCGATCTGCGCCCTGCAGGCCGCGATGGACGGCTTCGAAGTCGTGACGATGGAAGAGGCGACCAAGCGCGCCGACATCTTCGTCACCACCACCGGCAACAAGGACGTCATCACCGTCGACCACATGCGGGCCATGAAGGACATGGCGATCGTCGGCAACATCGGCCACTTCGACAACGAGATCCAGGTCGAAGGCCTGGCCAACATGAAGTGGACCGAGATCAAGCCGCAGGTCGACATGGTCGAATTCCCCGACGGCAAGCGGATGATCCTTCTCTCGAAGGGCCGCCTGCTCAACCTCGGCAACGCGACCGGCCACCCCAGCTTCGTGATGAGCGCCAGCTTCACCAACCAGGTGCTGGCCCAGATCGAGCTCTATACGAAGGCCGATCAGTACGACAACGCCGTGCACGTTCTGCCCAAGCACCTCGATGAAGAGGTCGCCGCGCTTCACCTCCAGAAGCTCAACGTGCAGCTGACCGAGATGAGCGACGAGCAGGCGGACTACGTCGGCATTCCGAAGGAAGGGCCCTACAAGCCCGAACACTACCGCTACTAAGCGCTAGTTCAGCGATATCGCGGGGAAATCCTCGCGTAATGAGGGCCCGGCGTGGTTGCCAAGCGACCATTGCCGGGCCTAGCTGATTCTCATGGACCTCGGCTCAACCGCGCTGGCGCTTCTCGGCCTCCTGCTCGCCGCGTGGACCGCTGGCGCGGCGTGGCTGATGATCGCCGCAGGCGCCCGCACGCGCGGCGCCGAGACCGCGCGGCGCACCGCGCGGCGGCTCAACCGCCTGCTCGACGAAGCGCCAACCGCGGCACTGCTGGTGCGCAGCGACGGCCGCCTCGAAGGGTCGGAGCGGCTTGCCCACTGGCTGGGTTTCGAGGAATTGCCCCAATTCCTGGGCGAACTGGCCAAGCATCCCGATCGCGGCCTGACCGCCGAACAGCTTGAGGAACTGACCGACAAGGTTCGGCTCGCCCAGAAAACCGCCGCGCCTTTCCGCATGGCGGTCACCTTGCCCGGCTCTTCGCGTGCGCTGGCATTGCGCGGCAGCCTTGCCGATCCGCAGATTTCGCCGGGCGGCGCAGCCCTGATCTGGGTGTTCGATTTCAGCGAGAGCGAGCTGGAGCTGTCGCGGATGCGCAAGGAAACCGCGCGCGCGAAGTCCGACTTTGCGGCGCTGGTCAGCCTGATCGAAGCCGCGCCCACGCCGATGTGGTTCCGCAACGCCGAGATGCGGCTGCAGCTGGTCAACCGCGCCTATGTCAAAGCGGTCGGGGCGGCCAATGCCCAGAGCGTGATCGACCAGCAGATCGAGCTGGTCGAAGCGGTCGATGGCAATCCGGCAGGCGAAGTGGCGCGCCAGGCCGCGCTGACCGGCGAACCGGTCGAACGGATCGTGTCGGTGACCAGCGTCGACGGGACCCGGCGCCGCTTCCGCGTTTCCGACCTGCCGCTGGGCGACGAAGGCGTCGCGGGCTACGCGGTCGACATCCAGGAACAGGAAGATCAGGCGCGCGAACACCGCGCCTATCGCGAGGCGCAGCGCAGCATGCTCGACCGCCTGTCGGTCGGCGTCGCCCAGTTCGACGGGCAGCGACGGCTCACCTTCGCCAACCAGCCCTTCCGCAGGCTGCTGGGCGTGCGCCCCGGTGGAGGCGCGCTCGGCACGGCGTTCGAACGTTTGTTGAGCGATGCGCGGGACGAGGGGCGGGCACCCGAAGTCCGCGATTTTCCGAGCTGGCGCAAGGATCACGTCGCATGGTTCAGCGAGGGCGAAACACAGGAGGAGGACTGGCCGCTGTCCGATGGCACGCACCTCGCGGTGGTCGGCCAGCCGATGCCCGACGGCGGGCTCGCCCTGATCGTCGAGGACCGGACCGAGCAGCTTTCGATCGCCGCCAATCGCGACACGCTGCTGCGCACCCGCACCGCCATGCTGGACAGCCTGTTCGAAGCGCTGGCGGTGTTCGCGCCCGACGGCACGCTCCAGCTGTGGAACCACAGCTTCCCGGAAACCTGGGGCCTCGAACCCGATGCATTGGACACGCACCCTTCGGTCGACGCGCTCCTGAAGCTGGTCCAGCCCAATCTCGCCCGGCCGAAGCAGGTGAAGGGCGTGGGCGAAGTGATCCGCTCCGCCACGCTCGACCGCAAGGAGCGGGCAGGGCGCCTGCAACTCGCCGACGGTCGCACGATCGAATTCGCAGGGATTCCCTTGCCCGATGGCAACGGCCTGCTGACCACGCTCGACGTGACGGCGAACGAGCAGGCCGAGACCGCGCTGCGCGACCGGGCCGAAGCGCTCGAGCAGGCGGACAAGGTCAAGACCCGCTTTCTCGCCAACATGTCCTACGAATTCCGCACGCCGCTGACCTCGATCGGCGGTTTTGCCGAACTGCTCGAAGCCGAAGTCGCCGGGCCGCTGAGCGACGGGGCGAAGGAATATGTCTCCGCGATCCTCGAATCGGTCGCACGATTGACCGACCAGGTCGAGAATGTCCTCGACCTGTCGCAGAGCGAGGCGGGCCTGCTGCCGATTGCGCCGCGCGAACTGGCGCTGGTCGCGTTCGTTGCGGGGGTGGCGCGTGCGCGCGAAGATGCGATCGAGGCGAAGGAACTCACGCTCGACCTGCGGGGCGGACAGTCGTTGTCGCTTTCGGCGGACCCGCGCCAGCTGGGTCGCGCGATCGGCCAATTGCTCGATAACGCGATCGCCGCCTGCAGTGACGGGGGCCGCATCGTCGTCGATCTCGGCAAGCACGATGGAGGCATCCGGATCGTCATCTCGGACAATGGGCGCGGCATGGACGAGGGCGAACTTGCCCGCGCGCTCGACGGAATGCGGGAACGCGGCGGCAGCGAGGGTGCGCTGCGCAGGCAGGGCCTCGGGCTCCCGCTCGCCCAGCAGCTGATCGAGGCGCATGGGGGCCGCTTCGACATCCAGTCGCAAAAAGGCTCCGGGACGAGCGTCAAGATATGGCTACCGCAGAAACAGTGACCGTCGATCTTCCCCATCTGGCCGCGATGGAGACGCTCGGCGCGCAGATCGCCGCGAATATGCGCGCTGGCGACGTCATTGCGCTGTCCGGCCCGCTGGGGGCGGGGAAGACGACCCTCGCGCGTGCGATCCTGCGTGCGGCAGGGCATGCAGGCGAGGTGCCGTCGCCCACTTTCACGCTGATCGAGCTGTACGATGCGCTCGACCCGCCGGTCGCGCATGCCGACTTCTACCGCCTCGAAGACCCGGCCGAGGCGGCTGAGCTGGGTCTCGAAGATTACCGCGACGGCGCTGTCCTCATCGCCGAGTGGCCCGAACGCGCGGGCGGCTTCGCGCACGAACCCGGCTGCCTCCGCGTCGACATTGCTTTCGTCGACGAGACGGCTGCGGATGAGGGGCGCAAGGCGATTGTCCAATGCGGGGGCAATTGGCTAGGACGCGAGCCATGAGCACTCTGCCTGACGGTATCCACGACTTCCTCGGCTCGGCAGGCTGGGACGGAGCGCGAATCGCCCCGCTGACCGGCGACGCGAGCTTCCGGCGCTATTTCCGCATCCAGCGCGATGGAGAGGCTGGACCGCAAAGCGCGATGCTGATGCACGCCCCCCCGCCCGAAGACCCGCGCGAGTTCCTGCATGTGGGTCGCTGGCTGATCGAACAGCAGGTGCGCGCGCCGCAGATCTATGCCGAGGATGCCGATGCGGGCTGGGTGCTGATCGAGGATTTCGGCGATGCGCGGATGCGCGACTGGCTGGACGACAACCCCGACGGCGAAGATGCGGCCTATGGCGCGGCGATCGATGCGCTGGCCGATCTCCACCGCACACCGCCCGGACCCTTCAATCCCTACGACGAAGAGACCTACCTGCGTGAGACGCAGCTCTTCACCGAATGGTACTGCCCCGCGATCGGCCTCGATGTCGACACGCAAGGCTTCGACGCGGCATGGCAGGAGGTGCTTGCTCCGCTGGTGGCGAACCAGCAGCCCGGCGTCACCGTGCTGCGCGATTATCATGCGGAGAACATCATGCTGCTGCGCCCGGACGACGGCGCGGACGAGCAGGGCGTGATCGATTTCCAGGACGCGCTGGTCGGCCATCCGGCATACGATCTCGTCTCCTTGCTGCAGGACGCGCGGCGCGACGTTTCGCCCGAGCTCGAGGCGCGGATGCTCGCCCGCTATCGCGCCTGCGCGGATTGCGGGGAGCAGTTCGATGCCGACTACGCGCGGCTCGGCGCTCAGCGGAACACCAAGATCGTCGGCATCTTCGCGCGGTTGAACGAGCGCGACGGCAAGCCACGCTACCTCGAGCTGATCCCCCGCGTGTGGGAAGCACTGGAGCGCGATCTGAAGCATCCCGCACTCGCCCCGGTGGCACGGTGGTTCGACGCCAATATTCCCGCAGACCTGCGCGCACGGCGCGGGGCGGTGCCGGCATGAGCGATCTCGTCAGCGATACCGCGATGGTGATGGCGGCAGGGCTGGGCAAGCGGATGCGACCGCTGACCGCAACGATGCCCAAGCCGCTGGTGCGGGTGGCGGGCAAGCCGCTGATCGATCACACGCTCGACCGCCTCGCCGATGCCGGGCTGGCGCGTGCCGTGGTCAATGTCCATTATCTCGCCGACGCGCTCGAAGCCCACGTGGCGGAGCGTGAGCGCCCCAAGGTCGCCATCTCCGACGAGCGTGCGGAATTGCTGGAAACCGGCGGCGGGATGATCAAGGCGAAGGACAAGCTGCCCGATCCGTTCTTCTGCCTCAACTCCGACAATATCTGGCTCGACGGCCCGCGAAATGCCTTCGCCGAATTGTCCGACCGGTGGGATGCCGACGCGATGGATGCGCTGTTGCTGGTGGTGCCGCACAAGCGCGCGGCGAACTTCAGCGGGCCGGGCGATTTTCATCTCGACGGACGTGGCGGGCTGACCCGGCGCAAGCCGGGGCGGATTGCTCCGTTCATCTATACCGGGATCCAGCTGGTGTCGCATCGCCTGCTGCGCGATGCGCCCGAAGGCAAGTTCTCGACCAACATCCTGTGGTCTCGCGCGATCGAGGAAGGGCGGCTGTATGGCCTGCCTTTCAACGGCGAGTGGTTCGAGGTCGGCACCCCGCAGGCGATCCGCCCGACCGAAGAGGCGCTTGCCAGTGGCTGAGGCCCCGTGTGTCTGAGACGATGTGTGTCTGAAAGGGGCAAGCCGCAGGTCTATTCGATCGCGGCCCATCGCGGGTTCGCCGATGCGCTGGTGGCCGGGCTGGTCCCGCGTTACGGCGAGGAAGGCCTCGGCCTCGCACGGCTGACGCTGCTGCTGCCGAGCGGGCGCGCGATCCGCACGGTGAGCGAGGCTTTCGTGCGCCATATGGGTGAGAGCGACACCCGCGGCCTGCTGCTGCCGCGGATGGTTACGATCGGCGATCTTTCGCTCGACGAAGCGCTGGGGCCGCTGCTCGATCCGCTCGGGGCGAGCGATATTCCGCCAGCCGTCGATCCGACCTTCCGCTGGCTGCGGCTGGCCGCGCTTTTGGCGGACGAGATGGGTGATGACGCGCCTAGCGGCCCGCCGCTGTTCCGTCAGGCGCAGATGCTCGCGCAGACGATGGATCGCCTGCTGGTCGAGGAGATTGCCCCCGAAGAGCTGCTGGGCGATCCTGTTCTCGATGTCGTCGGATCGGTCGCGGGGCACTGGCAGAACAGCCTGCGGCGGTTTGCGCGGGTGCAGGCGCGGTGGCTGGTCGAACTGGCGGAGATGGGCCGGGTCGATGCGGCCACCCGTCGCAACCTGCTGTTCGCGCATGCGGTGAAGAGCTGGCGCGCCGATGCTCCGGCCACACCGATCGTCGCCGCCGGCGTCACCAGCGCTGCGCCCGCGCTCGCGCGGCTGCTGCGGGTGGTGAGCGAGCTGCCGCAGGGCGCGGTCATTCTGCCCGATCTCGATCTCGCGCTGTCCGATGCGGCGTGGGCGGAGCTGGGCCGCGCGGGCCAATCCGACGATGCGCAGGGCGAGACGCTGGGCCGCGACGATGCGCCGACGCATCCGCAATACCACCTCAAGCTGCTGCTCAATCGGATGGGCGTCAATCGCGGCGAGGTCCAGCAGTGGCACCGTCGCGGGATGGGCGCGGCGAACCCCGACCGGACCCGTGCGGTCAGCGCGCTGTTCCTGCCGCCCGAAGCGAGCAAGGTCTGGGTCGATCTTCCGTCCGAGAAGCGGCGGCTCGCGGGCGTGCGGCTGCTGGAAACGGGCAATGCGGAGGAGGAGGCACAGGCGGTCGCACTCGCCGTGCGCGAGGCGCTGGAGACGGCGGGCAGACGGGTCGCGGTGGTGACGCCCGATCGCGCGCTCGCGCGGCGGATCGTCCATCACCTACGCCGGTGGGACATTCAGGCCGACGATTCGGCGGGCATGCCGCTCGGCGAGACGTCCGCTGGGCGGGCGCTGCTGCTACTCGCCCAAGTTATCGCGGAGGATGCGGCTCCGGTGCCGCTGGTCGCCTTGCTGGGCCACCCGGCGATGGGTGTCGTGGACTCAGCGGACGGGGCGCAGGACGAGGGACCGGCCCGCGCGGACTGGCTCGATGCGCTCCGCCGGTTCGAAGCCCGCCTGCGCGGTCCGCGCCCCGCAGCAGGGCTGCGCCCGCTGCGCCCGATCGCCGAGAAGGCGGACGTTTCCCAGTGGTGGGATTCGGTCGCAACACGGCTGGCCCTTTTGTTCGAGGTGGAGGGAGAGGCCCCGCTCGCCGACCTCCTGACCCGCCTCGCGCAAGTGCTCGAGGATTTCTGTGGCGAGGGCATCTGGGGGCGTGAGGATGGCCGCGCGCTCGGCAGCTTCGTGGACGATCTGCGCCAGCAGGCCCTGGCGGCACGGACCATGCTCGACCCGCAGGACCTCCACGGCCTGCTCACCGATGCGATGGAGCGGATCGCGGTGCGGCCTGCCTATGGCGGGCATCCGCGCGTCGCAGTCTACGGCCTGCTCGAAAGCCGGATGGCGCGCGCCGATCTCGTCATTTGTGCGGGGCTGAACGAGGGCACCTGGCCGCGCGGTGCGTCGCCCGATCCGCTGCTCGCGCCGCCCGTGCTGCGTGCGCTCGGCGTGCCGGGGGGCGAGTTCCGGATCGGCCTCGCCGCGCATGATCTCGCGGGCGCGCTGGGCGCGCCGCAGGTGCTGCTGACCCGCGCCGAACGGACCGCCGAAGGGCCCGCGATCCCGTCGCGTTTCTTCCTGCGAATCAAGGCCTTGCTCGGCGATCTGGCCAGTCGCCATGAAGAGACCGCGCTGCCTGCGCTGGTCGATGCGCTGCGGGATGCCGAACCGGCTCAGCCGTACCCGCAACCGCAGCCCAGCCCGCCCGCAAGCTTGCGCCGCGTGCGCATCAGCGCGACCGCGCTCGATCGCCTGCGCTCGGACCCCTACCAGTTCTACGCCCGCTCGATCCTCCATCTGGGCGAGATGGACCCGCTCGATGCCGAGCCTTCGCCAGCATGGCAGGGCACGCTGGCGCATGCGATTCTCGAGGAATGGCACAAGCAGGGCGGTGCGCTGACCGATCTTGCCGAAAAGCATCTCGCCGCAATGGATGCCCATCCGCTGACCCGCGCGCTGTGGGAGCCGCGCCTGATGGCCGCGCTCGAATGGATTGCCAACGAGGTTGCATCCGATCCGCAACGGCAGATCGTGGGCGTGGAAGAGAAGGGGGCGCGCACGTTCGGCGGGATCGAGATCGGCGGCACGGCGGACCGGATCGACCGGCTGGCCGACGGCAGTTACGCGATCGTCGATTACAAGACCGGCGGCCCGCCGTCGAAGAAGATGGTGCAGGAAGGCTTCGCGCTCCAGCTCGGCACGCTCGGCCTGCTGCTGGCGGAGGGCGCCTATGCCGATCGCGGGATCGAGGGCACGCCCACGCGGTTCGAATACTGGTCGCTGGCGCGCGATGCGAAGTCGGACACCGGCTTCGGTTATGTCACCACGCCGCTCAAAGTGGGCGCGGCGCGTAGCGGGATCGAACCGGACGATTTCCTCCCCGAAACACGCCGTTTCCTCTCCGACGCACTCGATCGCTGGATTCTGGGCGACGAGGCCTTCACCGCGCGGCCCAATCCCGATCTCAAGCTCTACGCCACCTACGACCAGCTGATGCGGTTGGAGGAATGGCTCGGCCGGGAAAGCCAGGGGGGTGAAGAGGGATGAGCGACACGCTGTTCCCCCTCCTGCCCGAACAGGCGCGTGCGGCCGATCCGGGGCATTCGGTGTGGCTCTCCGCCAGTGCGGGGACGGGCAAGACGCAGGTGCTCTCGGCGCGGGTGCTGCGCCTGCTGCTGCAACCCGGTATCGAGCCCGGATCGATCCTGTGCCTCACCTTCACCAAGGCGGGGGCGGCGGAGATGGCGACGCGCGTCAATGCGCGGCTCGCCAAGTGGGTGCGGATGGACGCGACCAGCCTTGCGCGCGATCTGCGGGCCATCGGCGCGAAGGTCGATCCCGAAACGCAGGCGCGCGCCCGCACGCTGTTCACCAGGGTGCTCGATTGCCCCGGCGGCGGGCTCAGGATCGATACGATCCACGCTTTTGCGCAGTACCTGCTCGCCGCTTTCCCCGAGGAAGCGGGGCTGGAGCCGGGCACGGTCGCGATGGACGACCGCACGCGCGAGGTCCTTGCGCGCAAGGTGCTGACCGATCTGGTGACGCAGGCGGACGAGGATGATCGCAGCGCGCTGTCGATGCTCTCTCTCCGCCTCTCGCCCGATGGGGCCAAGGCGTGGCTGATGGCCTGTGCCAAGGCACGCGAGCTGTGGGCCGAGCCGGGCGGCTGGCCCAGCCCGATGCGGCCGCAGGTGTTGCAATTGCTCGGCCTGCCGAGCGATTACGAGGAAGCCGATCTGGCGCGCGAATGCGCCGATGGTGCGTTCGATACAGGCTCGCTGCGCGCGTGCCTCTCTACCCTGCGCGACTGGAACACCAAGAGCGGGCACGCCGCGGCGGACCCGCTGGAGGCGTGGCTCGCAGCCGATCCGATGGAGCGCCTCGCCACGCTCGCCTGTTTCAACGGCAGCCTGCTGGTCGCCGACGGATCCAAGCCCAAGAACCTGAGCAATCTCGCGAAGCGCGATCCCGCTTACGAGGCGCGGGTCGGGGCGGTGCAGACCTGCCTCGATGCGATCCGCGAAAAGCAGGCGCTGCTGGCGCTGGCCGAATACCTAACGCCCGCGCTCGAACTCGGGCGGCGGTTCGCGCTTCTGTGGGACGAGGCCAAGCGCAGCCGCGGGCTGGTCGATTTCGACGACCAGATCGCGCGCGCGGCCAAGCTGCTCGGCAATTCGGAGATGGCGCAGTGGATCGGCTACAAGCTCGATCGGGCGTTCGATCACATCCTCGTCGACGAGGCGCAGGATACGAACGAAAGCCAGTGGGCGATCATCGACGCGCTGACGCAGGACTATTTCGACGGGCTGGGCGCCGCGGGCGCGCGATTGCGGACGGTGTTCGTGGTCGGCGATTACAAGCAGGCGATCTTCGGCTTCCAAGGCACCGAGCCGCGCCTGTTCGTGGAGAAGCGCGGCGAATACGACGCGCGGATCAACGCCGCGATGGACAATGCGCGCGAGCTGGCGGATCGCACGCGCAGCGAGCCGATGGTCCCGCTCACCCCGCTCGAGAAGCTGGGGCTGGAGCGCAATTTCCGGTCCTCGCAGACGATCCTCGACTTCGTCGACCGCGCGGTGGCGCATGTCGGGGTCGAGGCGATGGGCATGGCGGGCGAGACCGTGCGCCACCGGGGCGACGCGGACCTTCCGGGCCGCGTCACCCTGTGGGCCCCGATCCGCGCCGACGAGGGCGACGACCCCGAAGCGGTCGAGGAAGAAGGGGCGGAGACATGGCTCCCCGCACCCGAACGCCGCATGGCGGACCGGATCGCCGCGCAGGTGAAGACGTGGCTCGATGAAGGCCACCCGCTGACCAAGGGCGGCACCCGCCGCGCCACCGCGGGCGACATCATGATCCTCGTGCGCAAGCGCCGCGCGCTCGCCGGGCTGATCGTCGCGCGGCTTCATGCCGCCGGAGTGCCGGTCGCCGGCGTCGACCGGCTGCGGCTGGGCGCGCCGCTGGCGGTGAAAGACCTGCTCGCCGCGCTGCGCTTCGCGACCCAGCCACGCGACGATCTCAGCCTCGCCAACCTGCTCGTCTCGCCGCTGGGCGGCTGGTCGCAGGACGACCTGCTGGCCAACGCCGTGCGCGAGAAGGGCGTTACGCTCTGGGATCATATCCGCCGCAGCGACGCGCCCTTGTGCGTCGAGACCGCCGAGCGGCTGCGCGCTCTGCTGGCGCGGGTCGATTACGAACCTCCACAGGCGCTGCTCCAATGGCTCCTCACCGGTCCGTGGGACGGGCGGCGCAAGCTGGTTGCGCGGTTGGGGCAGGAAGCGAATGATCCGATCGACGAGCTGGTGGGCGCGGCCTTCGCTTTCTCGGCCGAGCATACGCCGAGCCTGCAGGGCTTCCTCAACTGGTTCGATGCCTCGGACGAAGAGCTGAAGCGCGAGGCGGCGGGCGGCGGCAGCGCGGTGCGGGTGCTGACCGCGCATGGATCGAAGGGCCTGCAGGCGCCGATCGTGATCCTTGCCGACGCGACCGGCAATCCGGATCGCGGCCCTCCGCGCGCGGGCGAGCTTGCAACGGCTGACGGACGCCCGGTGCCGCTGCCCTCGCTGCCCAAGGAGGCGCGGGCGGGGCCGGTGCGCGAGGCCGAGGAAGCCAAGGCCGCGCGCGAGCGCGAGGAGCACTGGCGGCTGATGTATGTCGCGATGACCCGCGCGGAGGAGGCACTCTATATCGGCGGGGCGCTGCTGCCGAGCGACAAGGATGTGCCCGAGGCGAGCTGGTATGCGCAGGCCGCGGCATTGTTCGGCGGCGAGGATGGGGACGCGGGCGTGTCGGACCCGATCTGGGGCGAGCGGCACGATCTTGGCGCCCTGATGGATCGGCGCGCACCCGCACCCGATACGCACACGGCAGGAGAGCGGTCTGCGCTTCCCGATTGGGCCACCCGGCCGCCTGCCGACGAGCCGACCCCGCCGCGCCCGCTCGCGCCCTCGGCGGCGGGCGACGATCTTGCGCCCAACCCCCCGGGGCTTGTGCAGTCTGGCGAGGCGGCACAGCGCGGTACGCTGATCCACCGGCTGCTGGAGCGGCTGCCCGACATCGCGCCCGACCGGCGAGCGAAACGCGCGGCGCAATGGCTGGAGGCGCAGGCCGCCGATCTGTCCGGCGAAGCGAGGGGGGCGATGATCGCACAGGCGCTCGCCGTACTCGATCACCCCGATTTCGCGGGCCTGTTCGCGCCGGGCGCCTTGGCCGAAGTCTCGCTCGCCGCCACGGTGGAGGGGCAGGTGGTTACCGGCAAGCTCGACCGGCTGTGCGTGGGCGAGGAGGAAGTGCTGGTGGTGGATTACAAGACCACCCGCCGTCCGCCGGACGCGCTGGAGCAGGTGCCCGCCGCCACGCTGCGCCAGATGTCGGCCTACGCCCACGCGCTTGCCGAGATCTATCCGGGGCGCAAAATCCGGGCGGCCCTGCTTTACACCCAAGGGCCGCACCTGATCGCGCTTTCCGATGCCGTTCTGGCGGCTCACAAGCCGGGCTTGCACAGGGCGGAGGAAAGTTTGGGCGCGAATGGTTTGTCTGATCGCGCAGGCACCCTAGATTAGCGGGCGAAAAGGAGAAAATTCCATGGCCACCAAGACTGTCACCGACGCCAGCTTCAAATCCGACGTGATCGAAAGCGACAAGCCCGTGCTCGTCGATTTCTGGGCCGAATGGTGTGGCCCGTGCAAGATGATCGCGCCCGCGCTCGAGGAAATCAGCGACGAACTGGCCGACCAGGTGACCATCGCCAAGATGGACATCATGGAAAACACCGACACCCCCGGCCAGCTCGGCGTGCAGGGCATCCCCTATCTGGTGCTGTACAAGAACGGCGAGCGTGCCGCGGAACTGACCGGCGCGCGTCCCAAGAGCCAGCTCAAGGCGTGGCTCGAAGAACAGCTCTGATGCCTCAGGCGGCGGGCTGGTAGCCTGCCGCCGCCAGCCGGGCGAGCAACTGGTCGAACAATTCGCGGTTTGCCGCGCCGATCATGCCCTTGCGCCCGTCGTCGACGCGGTAGGGTGTCCCATCCAGCCGCAGGCAGGTGCCGCCCGCCTCGTTGAGAAACAGCGAGCCCGCTGCGTGGTCCCACGGCAGCGTGCGCTCGTAGATGGCGACGTCGTGCTCACCCAGAACGGTCAGCGGATATTGCTCGCAGGCCGCACCGGGTGCCTCGACCATCGTGTAGTGCAGCGCGACGTCGTTCCTGAAGCGGGTGCGCTGCGCCGGCGCCATGAACTTCATCATCGCGGCAAGGCGCGGCGGGTTCGCACCGCTCGGGCGGGCGAGCACCTGTTCGCCATCGATGGTCGCACCCTGGCCAAGATGCGCGGCGCACAGCCGGTCGCGCTGCGGGTCGTAGATCCATCCCGCCTGCGCAGCGCCGCCTTCGGCCAGCGCGATCATGATCCCGAAATGGCCGGTGCCGGCGGCGAAGTTGGACGTCCCGTCGATCGGGTCGATGATCCAGCAGGCGCCGGAGAGGCGATCCATCACGGACGCGTCGGCGTGAACCGCTTCCTCGCCCACGATCGCCGCTTCGGGCACGAGCTTCGCCAGCCCTTCGGCCAGCGCCACCTCCGCCTCGCGGTCGGCGATGGTGACGAGATCGTCGTCCGCCTTCTCGATGATCTCGGTCGCCTTCAGCGTCTTGTGGCGCGGCATGATGATCCGCTCTGAAACGTCGCGCATCAGGGCCAGGATTTCGCGGTCGAGCACGCTCATGTTGGTTTCCTCAAGAGCGGTAATCCGCGTTGATGTCGATATATCCGTGCGTCAGGTCGCAGGTCCACACGGTGGCGCGGCCCTCTCCCAGACCAATTTCGACCGCGATGTCGATTGCGTCGCCCTCCAGATGGCGGGCGACCGGCGCTTCGTCGTAATCCGCCACCGGCTGCCCCTCGCGCGCGGCCCAGTGGCCGCCGAACGCGATGGAGAGCTTGTCGCGGTCCGCCGGTTCGCCCGCCTTGCCCACGGCCATGACCACGCGGCCCCAGTTCGCATCGCCGCCCGCGATCGCGGTCTTCACTAGCGGTGAGTTGGCGATCGAGAGGCCGATGGTCCGCGCGCTCTCGTCCGATACCGCGCCGCTGACGCTCACGCCGATGAACTTGCGCGCCCCTTCGCCGTCGCGCACGACCAGATGGGCGAGCTGGCGGCACACATCCTCGAGCGCTGCGGCAAAGGCATCCGCTCCCGGATCGTCGAACGCGCTTATCGGCGCGTGGCCCGCCTTGCCCGTCGCACAGGCCAGCACGGTGTCGCTGGTCGAGGTGTCGCCGTCGACAGTGATGCAGGAAAAGGTTTGCGCGTTGATCCGGTCCAGCAGCGTTTGCAGGAAAGCAGGCTCGACCGCCGCATCGGTGAAGACGTAGCCGAGCATGGTCGCCATGTCGGGCGCGATCATGCCCGAACCCTTGATGATCCCGCCGATCTCGACCCGCGTATCCCCGATCATCGCCGATGCATGCGCGCCCTTGGCGAAGGTGTCGGTCGTGCCGATGGTGTTGGCGGCATCCTCCCACCCGCACGGTTCGGCCGTAAGCGCCGCTTCCACGCCCGCGCGTGCCTTGTCCTTGGGCAGCGGAACGCCGATCACTCCGGTGGAGGAGACGAATACTTGCTCGCGCGCGCATCCCAGATGGTCGGCGACCTGCGCCATGATCTGCTCCACCGCCTCGCGCCCGCGATAGCCGGTGAAGGCGTTCGAATTGCCCGCGTTGACGATGATGGCGCGCGCGCGCCCCTCCTTCACCTGCTCGCGCCCCAGCTCGACCTCGCTGGAAGGGCACGCACTGCGCGTGAAGACGCCCGCCACGCTCGTCCCTTCGGCCAGCTCGACATAGGTCAGGTCGGCACGGTCCCACTCCTTGTACCGCGCGCGGGCGACACGCAGCGTCACGCCGTCGATCGCGGGGATGTCGGGAAAGGGCAGGGCGAGGGGCGAGCGGGGCAGGTCCATTGCGGCAGTCGCTAGAGGAAAACGTGCAGGTGCGACAATCGCTTTTGCATCGGCCGTCCGCTAACTGTAGTTTCGGGATCGAAGCGGGAGGGGCGCCATGGCGATCAGACGGGTGGCGATATTCACTATACTATCCTGTGTAGGTGGCGGCTTGGCTCTGCCCGCGCTGGGCCAGATAGGAGCCTCGCCTCGAAACCCGGGTGACTGGATTCTCCCGTCCGATTACCCTTCAGAAGCGATCCTCAACGACGTGGAGGGCACGGTTTCCTTCACGGTCGACGTCGGCATCGATGGACGCGTGCAGGCGTGTGTTCCTACGGGTGGCTCGGCATCCGCGTTGCTGCAGAGCAAGACCTGCGAAATGCTGGCAAAGCGGGCCGAATTCACGCCAGCCACCGATACTGAAGGCAGGCCCGTTATCGGCACGTACGACGGCACGGTTCGCTGGGTGATTCCCGAAGACCGTCTGGCCGAGGGATTGCGGAATCGACCGCGCGAGGGCGAATGGGACTATAGTTTCGTAATAGAGCGTGATGGGTCGGTCTCCGAATGCGAAATCGCCGTTCTCGATGGGCCGCCCCGGCGCTGGGCCTGCGGCTTCCCCGAGGGCGACGTCTATCCTCCATTCCGCGGCGAAGATGGCGAGCCAGTGCGCAAACGCGTCCGCATGGAGGGGCGGATCACGATCGACGATCCGGATTAAAACCCTTTCCCTCGCGCACCTGCGGCTGGACGTTGCGTAGATGCGACCTTATGTGAACCCGCAAATGCTTCGCCAAATCCTCATGCTGATGGCTCTGTTAAGCGGCCTGAGCGCGCTGTGCGCGCCCGAGCAGGCGCTTGCGCACGACCATGGTACGAGCCAGGTCGAAGCGGGCGAGGCGCCCGGTGGCGAGCAGGAACTGGCCTCTTTTGCCGAGATTTTCGGCCCGGTGCCGACGATTGCGGGCGCGGCGAAGACGCCCGTTGCCATCGTCGCAATCGAATCCGTCGACGCGCCGCGCGTCGTCATCGGGGTGGACCGCTCGCGCCAATAGCGCCTGCCCGGTTGCCCTTTCGCGCCCGCAGTCGGGGCGAAGCTTTCCCATATTCCAGCGAATGATCGGCGTGTCCTGCCGAGATCCGCACCTCCATATTTGCAAGGCGTTTTCCATGCTCCAGTCGTTCTTCAAGTCCTTCCTCGGGTCGTCCAACGACCGTTACGTCAAGTCGCTTCACAAGATCGTCGCGGCGATCAACGCGCTCGAGCCCGAGATGCAGGCGCTTTCGGACGAGGACCTGCAGGCGCAGACGCACAAGCTGCGCGACCGGCTTGCCAATGGCGAAACGCTCGACGACATCCTGCCCGAAGCCTTTGCCACCTGCCGCGAAGCATCGGTCCGCGTGCTCGGCATGCGGCACTTCGACGTGCAGTTGATCGGCGGCATCGTGCTCCATCGCGGCGAGATCGCCGAAATGCGCACGGGCGAAGGCAAGACGCTGGTCGCCACGCTCGCCACCTTCCTCAACGCGCTCGACGGCAAGGGCGTCCACGTCATCACCGTGAACGACTACCTGGCGAAGCGCGATGCCGAGTGGATGGGCCAGCTCTATCGCTGGATGGGCCTCTCGGTGGGCGTGATCGTTCCCAACCTTGGCGAGTTCGAGCGGCGCGAGGCCTATGCCGCCGACATCACCTACGGCACCAACAACGAATTCGGCTTCGACTATCTGCGCGACAACATGAAGCACGAGCGCAGCCAGATGGTGCAGCGCAAGTTCAACCACGCGATCATCGACGAAGTCGACTCGATCCTGATCGACGAGGCGCGCACCCCGCTGATCATCTCCGGCCCCACCGAGGACAAGACCGACCTTTACGTCACCATCGATGCGATCGTGAAGAAGGTCGAGCCCGAGTGGTACGAGGCCGACGAGAAGAGCAAGAACATAACCTGGACCGAAGAAGGTTCGGACGCGATCGAGCAGCTGCTGCTCGATTCAGGCCTGCTCGAAACCGACAATCTCTACGATGTCGAGAACACGCAGGTGGTCCACCACCTCGACCAGGCGCTCAAAGCCAACATCATGTTCAAGCGCGACGACAACTACATCGTGAAGGACGACAAGGTCGTCATCATCGACGAGTTCACCGGCCGCATGATGGAAGGCCGCCGCTGGTCGAACGGCCTGCACCAGGCGGTCGAGGCCAAGGAAGGCGTGAAGATCGAGCCCGAGAACCAGACGATGGCCTCGATCACCTTCCAGAACTACTTCCGCATGTATCCTAAGCTTTCGGGCATGACCGGCACGGCCGCGACCGAAGCGGCGGAATTCTGGGAAATCTACAAGATGAACGTGGTGGAAATCCCCACCAACGTCCCCGTCCAGCGGATCGACGAGGACGACGAGTTCTACAAGAACACGATGGACAAGTTCCAGGCCATCGCGAAGGCCATCAAGGAAAAGAGCGAGATCGGCCAGCCGGTCCTGGTCGGCACCGTCAGCATCGAGAAGTCCGAACTGCTGAGCCAGTTCCTCGACAAGGAAGGCGTGAAGCACGAGGTGCTCAACGCCCGCCAGCACGAGCGCGAGGCGCATATCGTCGCGCAGGCGGGCCGCCCGGGCGCCGTCACCATCGCCACCAACATGGCCGGCCGCGGAACCGACATCCAGCTGGGCGGCAATCTCGACTTCCTGATCGAGGACGAGGTTGGCGACATGCCCGAGGGGCCGGAGCGCGAGAAGGCGATCGAGAAGATCAAGGAACAGGTGGCGCAGGACAAGGCCAGGGTGCTGGAGGCGGGCGGTCTGTTCGTGCTCGGCACCGAACGCCACGAAAGCCGCCGGATCGATAACCAGCTGCGCGGCCGCTCGGGCCGTCAGGGCGACCCTGGCCTGTCGCGTTTCTACCTGTGTCTCGAAGACGATCTGCTGCGCATTTTCGGGCCGGACACGCTGTTCGCCCGGATGATGAACTCCAACCTCAAGGATGGCGAGGCGATCGGCTCGAAGTGGCTCTCCAAGGCGATCGAGACCGCGCAGAAGAAGGTCGAGGCGCGCAACTACGACACGCGCAAGCAGGTCGTCGAATACGATGACGTGATGAACGACCAGCGCAAGGTGATCTACGAACAGCGCGCGGAAATCATGGACTCCGAAGCGGTCGACGATGTGGTTGTCGACATGCGGCAGGACACCATCTCCGCCATCGTCGCCGAAGCCTGCCCGCCGGGCTCCTACCCCGAACAATGGAACATCGCGGGCCTGAAGGAACGGGTCGAGGACGTGCTCGGCCTGACGCCGCCCATCGACGAGTGGCTGGAGGAGGACGCGGTCGACCCCGAGATGTTCGAGGACCGGCTGCGCGAACAGGCCGAAGAGGTGATGGATCGCAAGATCTCCGCGGCCGATCCGCAGCTTTGGCGGCGCGTCGAGAAGGCGATCCTGCTCGAACGGCTCGACTTCCACTGGAAGGAGCACCTCGCCACGCTCGATGCGCTGCGTCAGGTCGTGTTCCTGCGTGCCTACGCTCAGAAAACGCCGATCAACGAGTACAAGCAGGAAGCCTTCGGCCTGTTCGAGAAGATGCTCGAAACCCTGCGCGAGGACATTACGAAGATCCTGCTGCGCAACGAATTGCGGGTCGCTCCGCCGCAGCAGAAGCTGCCCGACCTGCCCGACTTCCTCACCGGCCATATCGACCCGCTGACCGGGATCGACGACAGCAACGACGGCGACGGTTCATCGACCAAGGCGGCGATGTTCGGCTCGCTCGCGGGCAGCCCGCGTGCCGATGCCGGTCCGCGCGGCTCGGCCGGCGCGTCCGACAATCCGTGGGCAGGGAAGGATATCAGTCGCAATGCCCCATGCCCGTGCGGGTCGGGTAACAAGTACAAGCACTGCCACGGCGCCGCCGGCTCGGCCACTGCCGGGGCGGGCGCATAGGCTTCGCAGCGCTCCTCGCCGCCTTCACGCTGACCGCGCTGCTCTATGCGTCGGTCGGCTTCGGCGGCGGATCGACGTACAGCGCGCTGCTGGCGCTTGCAGGGACCGACTACCGGCTGCTGCCGGTGGTCTCGCTCCTGTGCAATCTCGCGGTGGTCATCGGCGGGACGATCCGCTTCGCGCGTGCCGGGATCACCCCATGGCGCGGAGCGCTGGCGCTGACGTCCATTGCAGCCCCTGCCGCCCTGCTCGGAGGGCTGACCCCTATCTGTGAACGCGCTTTCCTCGCGCTCCTCGGTGCGAGCCTGTGCGCGGCGGGCCTGCTGCTGCTCCTGTCGCGGCAACACGAAGGCGAAGAAAATGTCCGCACATTCTCGCGCGCGATGCTGCTGGCGGCGGCGCCCATAGGCTACCTCTCCGGCCTCGTCGGGATCGGCGGCGGGATATTCCTCGCCCCGCTGCTCCATCTGGTCCGCTGGGATAATCCGCGCGCGATCGCAGCAACGGCAAGTCTGTTCATCCTCGTCAATTCGCTGTTCGGCCTTGCCGGGCAGCTGACCAAGAACGGCGTCGATATGCTCGGCGCGGCGGCAAGCACCGGCCTGCCGCTGATGATCGCCGTGGCGATCGGCGGCCAGATCGGCAGCCTCTTCGCGGTCCGCCTGTTCAAGCCGCAACTGATCCGGTGGCTGACCGCGGCGCTGACGCTGTTCGTGGGGATAAGGTTACTACTGGGGGCCTAGACAGCGCGATGACCGCAACGACGACTATCATCGGCGCACCGCAGCGGGTCTCTAGCGATTTGGTGAAAAATGGCTCCCCGAGTTGGATTCGAACCAACGACCAAGTGATTAACAGTCACCTACTCTACCGCTGAGCTATCGGGGAGCAGCCATATCGGCAGGCCCGCGCCTATATGGGGGTGTTCCGGATAGCGCAAGCCCCCCAAAGCCAAATCGAACGACAAACGCCAAATCAGCCCATGAATTGTTCGGCTACGATCCGGTCGTCGAGCGAGTGGCCCTTGTCGAACAGCAATGTCAGCTCGGAATCGCGCGCGATCTCCACGTGCACCTCGGCCACGTCGCGCACTTCCTTCTGGTCGGCCACCGCGGCGACGGGGCGTTTTGCGGGCTCGTTGATGCGGAAGGTGACGCGCGCGCGGTCGGGCAGGATCGCGCCGCGCCAGCGCCGGGGGCGGAAGGCGCTTATCGGCGTGAGCGCCAGCAGCTGCGAATCGAGTGGCAGGATCGGGCCGTTGGCAGAGAGGTTGTAGGCGGTGGAGCCTGCGGGCGTGGCGACCAGCACGCCGTCCGCCACCAGTTCCTCGATTCGGGTCTTGCCGTCGACCATGATCTCGATCTTGGCGGTCTGGCGCGTCTCGCGCAGCAGCGAGACTTCGTTCAATGCGCACTCGACGCGCGTGTGCCCGTCCTGCGTCACCGCCTCCATCCGCAACGGCGAAATGCCCACCGCGCGGCTTTTGTTGACCCGGTCGATCAGCGCGCCCTTGGGGCGGTGCTTGTTCATCAGGAAGCCCATCGTACCGCGGTTGACGCCGTAGACGGGCAGGACGTTGCCACTGTCGAGCATGCGGTGGAGCGTCTGCAGCATGAAGCCGTCGCCGCCCAGCGCGATCACCGCATCCGCCTCGTCCTGCGCAACCCAGTCGTGCGCATCCTCCAACACGCGCGCCGTATCCTGCGCCAGCGCGGTATTCGATATGGCCAGCGCCAGTTTTTCATAGGGCGGTTGCCCGGCCATCACGGTCCTCTCCAAAGGTGTTGCGCCCTGACTATGGAGCGCGCCCGGACTTTGCAATGCGCGGGCAAGATTGCGCCCGTCTGCGGGCCCAATGCGGCCCCATTGCGGGACGCCGGGGCATTGCCGCGCGCATTGGGCTTCCCCATCGGCGCGCGGGTTGCGATAGAGGGGGGCATGCATGCCTCCGGCGACCATGATCTGCTGACCGGCCTTGCGAGCGCCGCGCAGGCGCGCGCGACGCTGGGCGAGTGGCTGGGGCGCGAGAAAACCCGCGTCCATGCGCTGCTGCTCGTGCTCGGCCGGTTCGACAGCGTCAACCTGGCGCACGGCGCGGTGGCGGGCGATTTCGCGCTGACCGAGGTGGCGCGGCGGATCAGCCATTTCGCGGAAGACGAGTTCGAGGGCGGGCAATGGTTCGCCGCGCGGCTCGACGGGGGCAAGTTCCTGCTCGCCACGCGCGAACCCGCGAGCCGCGAGCGGTGGCAGTTCCTCGCCGAAGCGCTGGCCGACGGGATCGCCCAGCCGCTCGCGGGGACGGCGATCGGCATACCGCAGCTCTGGCCGCATATTGCGCTGATCCGCGCGCTTTCGGGCGACGATCCGGCGAGCGTGCTGGGCCGCCTCGGCGATGCGCAGGTCGGCCTCAAGGGAGAGCCGGGGCGCAGGATCGTGTGGATCGACCGCGACGAGGCTCCCGCCGGGCTCGACGGAGCCCAGGTCGAGGCGGAACTGCGCCGCGCGCTCGACCAAAATGCCGTCTCGCTCCATTTCCAGCCCCAGTTCCGCCTGTCGGACGATGCACTGATCGGGGCCGAGGCACTGGTCCGGTGGGAACAGCCGCTGCTCGGCTCGGTCGGCGGCGAAGCGCTGCTGAGGATCGCGGCGCGCGCCGACCTCACCACGCAGCTGACGCGGCGGGTGATGGGTGCTTCGCTGAAAGCGGTTCTTGCCTGGCCGACGGGCCTGAAATGCTCGATCAACATCACCGCCGCCGATCTGGCGGTGGCGCGTTTCCCACGGGAAATGCTCGACATGGTCGGCGATCTTGGAGTCGATCCCGCGCGGGTGACGCTCGAAATCACCGAGCAGGCGTTGCTGGGCGATCTGGACCTTGCCGCGCGCTCGCTCGGCAGGTTGCGCGATGCGGGCATGTCCATCGCGCTTGACGATTTCGGCGCGGGCTTCTGCAATTTCGGCTATCTCAAATACCTGCCGCTCGACATCCTCAAGCTCGACCGGCTGATGCTCGACGGCGTGCGCGAGAACGCGCGCGACCGGGCGGTGCTGCGCGGGGTGGTGGCGATGGCCCGTGCGCTCGACCTGCAAGTGCTGGCCGAGGGGGTCGAGCACGAGGCGCAGCGGCAGATCGCGCTGGAAGAAGGCTGCACCGCCTATCAGGGCTTCCTGCGTGCCAAGCCGATGGCGCAGGCGGAATTCCTGGACCTGGCCCGAAAAGGCTGAACAGGCACAGGGGGGGGAGGTGGGCAAATGGGAAAGTTTCTGATCGGTCTGGCGTGGGCGACGCTCTGGCTCGGCGCTCCTGCCACGGCGCAGGAGATGGCACTGGACAGCGCGCAGGTGCCTGCCAGCGGCGAGATTGAGCAACTCGCGATTCCGTCGGTACCCGGTGTCGTCATCGCGGGCACGCTGCGGCTGCCCAAGGGGCACGGCGAGGGGCCGTTCCCGCTGGTCGTGTGTTTTGCCGGTTCGGGAAAGTGGTCGCGCGGCGGCTATCATCTGCTGTCCGAACGGCTGCTGGCACGCGGCATCGCCATGTTCGAGTTGGACAAGCGAGGCGCGGGCCAGTCGACCGGCACCTTTACCGATTCAATCACCGAACACGTGATCGACGGGCACGCGGTTATCCGTGCCCTGCGAATCCACAAGTCGATCGATGGAGCACGCATCGGCGTATGCGGGCTGAGCCAAGGCGGAACCGTGGCGCCTTCGCTGGCCGCACAGGATTCCGAGATCGCTGCGGTCGTGACATTCGCCGGGCCGGTTGGCCGCCGGGGCGAGCTCTTCCTCGATGCGCTTCGCCGGACCTTGCTGGGATCGTACCCGCAGGCCCATCAACAGGTGGATGTCCTGGTGGCGGCCACCGAATCGTTGATGGACGCTTATCAACGCGATGCATCAGCTGCCGAGATCGAACCGCTGCGCGAAGCGGTGATCGAGGCGATGGTGGCAACGGGTTTCACCCGAGCCGAGGCGGAGAACACCTACGCCGTACTCGACACGCCGCAGACCCGTTCGATGTACGCCGTCGGATCGTTCGAGGATCTGCAGGCGCTGGATATCCCCGTGCTCGCGCTATTCGCCGATCGGGACCGCGTGGTAGAGGCGCAACTCAACGCTTCGGCTGCGGCCGAGGCGCTGCGGGGGAACGCAGATGCGGCGGTATTTACCGTGGCGGGATACGGGCATACGTTCCAGCCGGTGGATCCCGATACCGGTGACGCCACCGGAGGTGCGATGCTGGACGCGCCCGAAGTGCTCGAATTGGTGGCGGACTGGCTGGCACGGCGGTTCGGCGTTTCCGCACGCTAGGCCGCAACATCTTCCTTTTTCGCAGTCCGCTTTGCGATGGCGCTCAGCCCCTTGGTCAGTTGGAACAGGCCGTTGAGGCGGCTTTGCGGGTCGTTCCAGGCCCGGTTGACCACCAGCTTCATGTCGGGACGCAGTTTCACCGCCTCGGCGCGCTTGTCCACGTAAGCGAGCAGGCCGCCGGGGTTGGGGAAGTCGTCCTTGTGAAAGGTGACCAGCGTTCCGCGGGCGCCGACATCGATCTTGGCGATATTGGCGGCGATCGCCTGGTGCTTGATCTCGATCAGGCGGACGAGGTTCTGCGTGGCGGAGGGAAGCTCGCCGAAGCGGTCGATCATCTCGGCGGCCAGTCCTTCGATCTCCGCCTTGTCGCTCGCCTGGTTGAGGCGGCGATAAAGCGCCATGCGCACGGCGAGGTCTGGCACGTAATCCTCGGGGATCATGATCGGTGCATCGACCGTGATCTGCGGGCTGAAATCTTCCGCAGGCTTCTCCAGCCCCATCTCGCCCGCCTTGGCCGCCAGGATCGCGTCCTCCAGCATCGACTGGTAGAGTTCGAAGCCGACTTCGCGGATGTGGCCCGACTGTTCGTCGCCCAGCAGGTTGCCCGCGCCGCGAATGTCGAGATCGTGGCTGGCGAGCTGGAACCCTGCGCCGAGGCTGTCGAGATCGCTCAGCACCTTGAGGCGCTTCTCCGCCACTTCGGACAGCGCGGTGTCGGCGGGCGTGGTGAGGTAGGCATAGGCGCGCAGCTTCGCGCGGCCCACGCGCCCGCGCAGCTGGTAGAGCTGGGCGAGGCCGAAGCGGTCGGCGCGGTGGATGATGATCGTGTTCGCGCTCGAGATATCGAGCCCGCTTTCGACGATCGTGGTCGAGAGCAGCACGTCGTATTTCTTCTCGTAGAACGCGCTCATCCGGTCCTCGACCTCGGACGGGCTCATCTGGCCGTGCGCGGGGACGACCTTCACCTCGGGCACGTTCTCGCGCAGCCATTCCTCGATCGCTTCCATGTCCGCGATGCGCGGGCACACGATGAAGCTCTGCCCGCCGCGATGGTGTTCGCGCAGCAGCGCCTCGCGGATCACCATGTCATCCCACTCCATCACGTAGGTGCGCACTGCGAGGCGGTCGACCGGCGGCGTCTGGATGGTGGAAAGCTCGCGCAGGCCGGTCATCGCCATCTGCAGCGTGCGCGGGATGGGCGTCGCGGTGAGCGTGAGCATGTGCACGTCGGCGCGCAGCGTCTTGAGCTTTTCCTTGTGGGTGACGCCAAAGCGCTGCTCCTCGTCCACGATCACGAGGCCCAGATCCTTGAACTTGGTCGACTTGGAGAGGATCGCGTGCGTGCCGATGACGATATCCATCGTCCCGTCGGCCAGTGCATCGCGCGTCTCGCTCGCTTCCTTGGGCGGGACGAGGCGGCTGAGGCGCCCGACCTTGAGCGGGAAGCCGGCAAAGCGCTCGGCGAAATGCTGGTAGTGCTGGCGCGCGAGCAGGGTGGTGGGCGCCACTACAGCGACCTGCTGGCCGCCCATCGCCGCGACGAACGCCGCGCGCAGCGCGACCTCGGTCTTGCCGAAGCCGACATCGCCGCAAACGAGCCTGTCCATCGGCTTGCCGCTTTCGAGGTCGCGCAGCACGTCTTCGATCGCGCGCTCCTGATCGTCGGTCTCCTCCCACGGGAAGCGGTCGACGAACTGATTGTAGCTGGCCTCGTCGGCTTCGAGCACGGGCGCCTTTTTCAGCGCGCGCTGCGCGGCGGTGCGCATCAGTTCGCTGGCGATCTCGCGGATCCGTTCGCGCAGCTGGGCGCGGCGTTTCTGCCATGCCTCGCCGCCCAGCCGGTCGAGCATGACCGCCTCTTCGGACGATCCGTAACGCGAGAGGACTTCGAGGTTCTCGACCGGAATGTAGAGCTTGTCGCCGCCTTTGTACTCCAGCATCACGCAGTCGTGCTGGCTCTTGCCGACAGCGATCGGTTCGAGGCCGAGATACTTGCCGATGCCGTGTTCGGTATGGACCACCAGGTCGCCGCGCGAGAGCGCCTGAAGCTCGCTCAGGAAGGCATCGGAATCCTTGCGCTTCTTGCGCCGGCGCACCAGCCGGTCACCCAGCAGGTCCTGCTCAGTGACAAGCTCGATATCGTCGCTGGCGAAGCCGCTGTCGAGCGGCAGGATCATCGCGGTGGGCTTGGCTTTGGCCGACTTGCCCAGCGCATCCTGCCAGCTTTCGGCGAGCGTGACGTTTGTGCCCGCCTCGCCGAGGATCGAGCCGATGCGCTGGCGGCTCCCCTTCGAATAGGCGGCCAGCAGCGGGCGCTTGCCCGCCTTGGCGATGGCCTTGAAATGCGCGGCCGCCGCTTCGTACACATTGTCGCCGCGCGCACGCTCGGGCGCGAAGTCGCGGGCGGAGCGGAAGCCGAAATCGATCACGCTGTCGCTCTCGGGCTCGTCGAAGCCGGTCGCGCGGTGGACGGGGCGATTGCCCATCACGCCGTCGATCTCGTCCTGCGTCAGGTAGAGCGCTTCCGGGTCGAGCGGTCTGTAGCTGCCCGCCTTCTGTCCGGCGGTCTCGGTCCGCGTGCGGCGGTATTCGGCGATGTCGGAGATACGCTCCTCGAACGCGGCGAGCGCGCCGGTGTCGATCACCACCGGGTCGCTCTCGTCCAGGTGGTCGAACAGCGTCGCCAGCCGCTCCTCGAACAGCGGCAGCCAGTGCTCCATCCCGGCTTGCCGGCGACCTTCGCTGACCGCCTCGTAAAGCGGGTCCTGCGTGGCGTTCGCACCGAAGCGTTCGCGATAGCCGGAGCGGAAGCGCTTGATCGTCGCGTCTTCGAGCAGCACCTCGCTGGCGGGCAGCAGCAGGAAGGAATCGAGCGTGCCGGTGGTGCGCTGGGTCGACGGATCGAACAGGCGCAGGCTTTCCAGCTCGTCGCCGAAGAAATCGAGCCGCAGGCCTTGCTCTAGGCCGGAGGGAAAGATGTCGAAGATCGACCCGCGCACCGCGAATTCGCCCGCGTCGATCACGGTGTCGGTGCGGCTGTAGCCCTGCTTCTGCAGCAGCTGGGTCAGGCTCTCGTGCCCGATATGGACGCCGGGTTTCAGCTCGCGCACCGCCTCGCGAATGCGGAACGGGGTGAGCATGCGCTGGAGCACCGCGTTGGCGGTGGTGACGAGCAGCTGCGGCGCGCCTTTCTCGGCCTGCAGGCGGTGCAGCGCGGAGAGCCGCTGCGTGCTGATCGAGAGCGCGGGGCTGGCGCGGTCGTAGGGCAGGCAATCCCATGCGGGCAGCTCGATCACGCTCAGCTCGGGCGCGAAATAGCGTGCGGCATCGGCGACCGCGCGCATCGCGCTGTCTTCGGGCGCGATGAACACGGCGCGACGTTTGGCGGCGCGGGCGATGTCCGCCATGACCAGCGGCTGCGCACCGCGGGCGACCTGTGCGAAGGTGAGCGGCTGTTTGGCGGCGAGGATGCGGGAAAGATCGGGCATTGGTGTCTAAGTCGCTCCTGCGCAAAGGCGTTCCGCGCACACGAAAATTGCCCCCTGCCCGGATCGGGAAGGGGGGTCGATGGCTGTTGGTGACGTGGCCCTAGCGCGGAATATCGACGTAATCGAGCTTTTGCATGATCGCGATGCGTTCGCCCTGCATTTCGGCGGGTACGGGCTGCGTCTTGAGCGCCCAGGCCATGATGTCGACATCGTCGTAATCGAGCAGCCTTTCGAACCAGACGAGGTCGTCCTCGGCCCAGTCGGCGTGGTAGCGATCGAAATAGCCGCCGATCATGTAATCGGCTTCGCGCGTGCCGCGGTGCCAGCTGCGGAATTTCGCGCGGGCGAGGCGGGCTTCGAAGGTGGGGGCGGTCATGGCTGCCCTTTAACCCCTGCGCCTTCATTCGTCATCCCTATGCAGGCAGGGATCCATCCGAGGCTGGCGGCCCGCGATATCGACAGCTTATCTGGACCCCTGCCTGCGCAGGGGTGACGACCGGATTTGTGGTGGAGTAAGGCTACGCCAATGCGGCCCGAAATCCTCAACCCCCTGTTTGCCGAGGTCGACACGCTGGACGGTGTCGGCCCCAAGCTGAAGAAGCCGCTCGAGAAACTGCGCTGCACGCGGGTGCGCGACATTGCCTACCACTGGCCCGACCGCTTCGTGACGCGCCGCCCGGTCGACAATCTGGACGACGCGGGCGAGGGCGAGCAGATCATCGTCGCGCTGACCGTGACCGAACATCGCGCGGGTGCCTCGCGGCGCGCGCCGTACAAAATCCTCGCCACCGACAGCGCGGGCAACGTGCTGGCGCTGACTTACTTCGGCCGGTCGAGCTACACCGCGAAAAAGCAGCTGCCGGTGGGCGAGAAGCGCCGCGTGGCGGGCAAGCTGGAGCGCTATGGCGACATGCTCCAGATGGTCCACCCGGACCATGTTCTGACGATGGAGGATGCCGCGCTCGGGCAAATGCGCGAGCCGATCTACCCGCTGGCGGAAGGGCTAACCCAGCCGCGCATGGCGAGCCTCGCGGCGCAGGCGCTCGATCGCCTGCCCGCGGTGCCCGAATGGATCGAGCCCGGCATGCTCGCGCAGCAGAAATGGCCCGCCTGGGCCGACGCGCTGCGCAGCGTGCACGCGCGCGATGACGAGACCGCGAAGGACCGGCTCGCCTACGACGAACTGCTGGCAAATGCGCTCGCGCTGCAACTGGTGCGCGCGGATAATCGCAGGAAGCGCGGCCGCCCGCTGGCAGGCGACGGGAGCCTGCGCAGCAAGCTGCAACTGCCGTTCCCGCTGACCGGCGCGCAGGAGCGCTCGATCCGCGAGATCGAGGGCGACCTCGCGCAGGACGCGCCGATGCTGCGCCTGCTGCAAGGCGATGTCGGCGCGGGCAAGACCGTGGTGGCGCTGCACGCGATGCTGGTCGCGGTGGAAGCGGGCGCGCAGGCGGCACTGCTCGCCCCGACCGAAATCCTCGCGCGCCAGCATTTCGAGACGCTGCGCGAGATGGCGCGGCCCACCGGGGTCGAGGTCGCGCTGTTGACGGGCCGCGACAAGGGCCGCTCGCGCGAGAGCATCCTGATGGGGCTGATGGACGGCAGCATCCAGATCGTCGTCGGCACGCACGCGATTTTCCAGGAGGCGGTGCAGTACCGCGACCTCGGGCTGGTGGTGGTGGACGAACAGCACCGCTTCGGCGTTTCGCAACGGCTCCAGATGGCGGGGAAGGGCAAGCGCCCGCCGCACACCCTTTCGATGACCGCGACCCCGATCCCGCGCACGCTGACGCTGGCGAACTACGGCGAGATGGAAGTTAGCCGGCTCGACGAACTGCCGCCCGGCCGGCAGGCAATCGACACGCGCGTTGTCGGGATGGATCGCCTGCCCGAAGTGGTCGAGGCGGTCGGGCGGCATCTCGCGAGCGGCCAGCAGGCCTATTGGGTGTGCCCGATGGTCCGCGATGAGGAGGGCATGGAGAAAGCCGCGGCCGAGCAGCGCTTCGCAGCGCTCAAGGCGCGGTTCGACGACGATGCCGTGGTGATGGTCCACGGGCAGCTCGACCCCGAGGTGAAGGACGCCGCGATGGCGCGGTTCGCCAGCGGACAGGCGAAGCTGCTGGTCGCCACCACGGTGATCGAGGTCGGCGTCGACGTGCCCGCCTCCACGCTGATCGTGATCGAGCAGGCGGAAAGCTTCGGCCTCGCCCAGCTGCACCAGCTGCGCGGGCGTGTGGGGCGGGGGAGCGAGAAGTCGACCTGCCTGCTGTTGCGCGGCAACCAGCTGTCCGAGACCGGCCAGCGCCGCCTCGCCCTGATGCGCGAGACGCAGGACGGGTTCCGTATCGCCGAGGAAGACCTCGAACTGCGCGGCGGCGGCGAACTGCTCGGCACGCGGCAGTCGGGCGACACGCCGTTCCGCATCGCCACGCTCGACCAGATGCAGCGCTTCCTCGACCCCGCGACCGCCGATGCCAAACTGCTGATGGACCGCGACGCCGGGCTGGAAGGCGAACGGGGCGAGGCGGCGCGCATCCTGCTCTACCTGATGGAGCGCGACATGGGCGTGCGCACGCTGCGGGGTGGGTAAGGAAAACTCTCCTCCCTTGGGGGAGGGGCTGGGGGTGGGTGCTCTGCCCTCTCGACCCGAATAAACCCCCACCCAGCCTCCCCCTCAAGGGGAAGGAGCGGGTCGCGCATCACCTCAGCGGGCAGTTTCCTACTTCACGCGCAAAGAGTAATGAGGCGGCGGCTCTTTCCCATCGTCGTCCACCTCGCTCTCGCACGCAGATTTTCACGGCCAAAAACCCGAAAGTGTCACCCGAATGGATATAACATGCTGAGAGATAAAGGTTTTCCGAGGGTGACACCTGGGTGACACCTGGGTGACACGTGTCACCCGTGTCACCCGCCGTGGGGGAGGAGGTTATGTCGGCTCCGACAGCCGTTCCACCAGCGCCTTCGCCGCCGCGTCGACATCCTCCCACGTATATTCGAACTGCTCCTCGCCGTCGTGATACGGGTCCGCGATCGCCGCGCCCTCGCGCCCGGGCACGAGGTCCATCAGCAGAGAGACATGCACGCGCGATCCCTCGGGCCTCAGCGCCTCGATATTGCGCAGGTTCTGATGATCCATCGCGAAGATATGCGTGAAGCGGTCGAAATCCTCGACCACCAGCTGGCGGCCCGCGTAGCCCGATATGTCGATCCCGTGCTTGGAGGCTTCCTCGACGCTGCGCGGATCGGGCGGGCTGCCCACGTGGTAGTCCGCGGTGCCCGCACTGTCGGCTTCCGCCTCCAGCCTGGCCTTTTCCGCAGCGTCGCGGAACGCCGCTTCGGCGAGGGGGGAGCGGCAGATATTGCCAAGGCATACGAACAGGATTGCGGGTTTTTCCATGGCTCCGGCCTACTGGACGCACGCCGCCGGGCGCAATAGGGATTGCCGCAAACAAGGGGAACCACATGAAGCACCTGCTCGCCGCCACCGCGCTCGCATTCACCATAGCCAGCCCGCTGACCGCCGGCCCGGTGGAGGATTACAAGGAACTGCGCGAAGACGTCTGGCAGGACATGCTCGACGACAATCCTACCTTGGCGACTTCGGTTGGCGATCGGCGCGGCGACGGGCAGCTGGGCGACCTCAGCATGGCGGCCTATGATCGCAACGTCGCCGAAGACCGCGAATTCCTCGCGCGGCTGAACGCCATCGACGAGAGCGCGCTGCCCGAGGACCTGCGGGTCGACTACGCGATTCTCAAGTCCTCGCTCGAAGATGGAATCGAGGGCGCGCAGTTCGACCAGACCCGCTACGTCCTGTTCACCAATCGCGGCGGCTGGTTCAGCTGGATCGCGTCGCTGCCCTACAGCTCCCCGCTCTTCACTAGGGCCGACTACGAAAGCTACGTCTCGCGCCTCGAAGCCTATGGCGCCCAGAACGAAGCCGGGATCGCTCGCAGCCGCGAGGCGGTGGCGCGCGGGCTGACGCAGGCATGCGGGCCGATGGAAGGCGTCGAGGACCAGATCACCGGCCAGATGGCGGACAACCCCGAGGAATCGGGCTTCTGGCGTCCCTTCGAAAAGCGCCCGTCGACCATTTCGGAAGCCGACTGGGCAGCCTTGCAGGCCCGTGCCCGCGCCGCGCTGACCGATGTGGTGTTCCCCGCCTACGAGGATTTCCTCAGCTTCTACACCGAGGAATACGCGCCCGAATGCCGCACCGGCCTGCCCGGTGTCGCCGAAACCGCCAATGGCGATGACTACTACGCCTATCGTGTCCGCAGCTTCACCACGACCGACATGACGCCGGACCAGATTCACCAGCTCGGCCTGTCCGAAGTCGCGCGGATCCGGGCCGAAATGGAGCAGGTCGCGGCCGAGGCCGGGTTCGACACCCGCGAGGCCTTCGTCGAACACCTGCGCACCGACCCGCAATATTACATGACCGACGAAGCCGAGTACGAACGCTATGTCGGCGCGCTGGCCAAGCAGATCGACGGCTGGATGCCCAAGCTGTTCGGCACCCTGCCGCGCCAGCCCTACACGGTCCAGCCGATCCCCGCCGCGCAGGCGCCGGGCAACACCACCGCCTATTACGAGCCGGGTTCGCTCGAAACCGGGCAGGCGGGCATCTACCGCATCAACCTGACCGAGCTGGACCAGCGCCCTCTGTGGGAACTGCCGGCGCTCGGCGTGCACGAGGCGGTGCCGGGCCACCACCATCAGATCGCGCTTCAGCAGGAGCTCGACCTCCACCCGCTGCGCCGCAACGGCACCTTCTTCACCGCCTTCGTGGAAGGGTGGGGCCTCTATTCCGAGCGGCTCGGGATCGAGATGGGGCTGTACGACACCCCCGCCAAGCAGATGGGACGGCTGAGTTACGAGATGTGGCGCGCCACCCGGCTGGTGGTCGATACCGGCATCCACTCGAAGGGCTGGACCAAGCAGCAGGCGGTCGATTTCATGACCGAGAACACCGCGCTTTCCGCCGCGAATATCGATGCCGAGGTCAACCGCTACATCACCTGGCCCGGCCAGGCGCTGGCCTACAAGATCGGCGAGCTGAAGATCCGGGAACTGCGCACCCGCGCGGAAGAGGCGCTGGGCGACCGGTTCGACCTGCGCGCGTTCCATGACGCAGTGCTGAAAAACGGCGCGGTCCCGCTGGATGTGCTGGAAGAGCATGTCGATCGCTGGATCGCGGAGCAGCAGGCGGGCTGAGCCTCCAAACTCGTCATTGCGAGCGACCGGAGGTCGCGCGGCAATCCATTGTCAGGCGTCGCAGCTTGTTCGGACCGCTTTAGAGGAAGCGAAGTCTGGCCATGGATTGCTTCGGTGCCCTTCGGGCTCCTCGCAATGACGAGTAAGCTAGGGTTCCGTCCGCTCCAGCACATCGCGCACGATGGCGTGAATGTTCACCACCGCGCCGATCCGCGCGCCGAGCAGGGCGGTGCCGCTGACCTTGCGCTGGACGAACAAGGTCTCGGCAGGCGGGATGTGCCAGATCGCCTTGTCCTGCGCGATGGCGATGCCCTCGTCGCGCAATGCGGGGACGAAGCCGCGGTCACCAAAGTCGAACGGCGCATCCTTGGCCATTTCGCCAAGGATGATGTCGATCATCCGGTCGATCGCCTCGCCGTGCTTGTCGACCACAGCAGGCGACATGAACTTCGCTTCGATCGCGGCCTGCTGCACGCCCTCGTGATCCCGATCGAGTCCGGCGCGCAGCAGGTTGCGGTAGGATTGCTGGACCTGCGCATCGACCTCTCGCGTGGCGCCGAAATCGAGCAGCACGATCTTCCGGTCCGCATCGCGGTATCGGTAATTCGCGAAGTTGGGGTCGGTCTGCATCAGGCCCCATTCGAACAGCTCACGCGCGACGAGTTCGATCACCTCCGCGAAGACGGCATCGCGCACGTCCTGCGGCTGGTCACCGAGCTGTTCGACCGGGCGGCCTTCCTCGTAACTCATCGCGAGGATGCGGTCGCGGGTCAGCTCTTCGTCGAGCGTAGGGACAACGAATGCCTCGTGTCCGGCGAGCAACTCGCCGTAGCGCTCCATCATGCGGCCTTCGCGGCGGTAGTCGGCTTCCTCGTGCAACTGCTCCTTCGCTGCGGCGAGGAGCGGCTTGATGTCGAGTTCCTTGGGCAGGAGGCCTGTGATGCGCAGCAGCGTTGCGACATTGTCGACATCGGAATCGATGCTCTGCTTCACGCCCGGGTACTGGACCTTGATCGCCAGCGTGCGCCCGTCACGGGTCAGCGCGCGGTGCACCTGGCCGATGCTGGCGGCGGCGATCGGACGGGGCTCGAAACGGCGGAAGTTCTTGCGCCAGTCCGCGCCCCATTCCTCCGCCAGCACCCTGTCCAGCTGTCGAGGTGGCATGAAATCCGCATTGTCGCGCAGCTTGGCAAGTATCTCGGACAGCTCGGGCCGCAGGGCATCGCCCGCGTCCATCGAAAGCATCTGCCCCATCTTCATCGCCGCACCGCGCAGGTGCGACAGGCGCTCGGTCAGGCGGCCGATATTGCCGGGGGTGAGGACAAGGTCGTTCATCCTGACCTGCTCGCCCGAAGCGACGCGGCGGGCGCCTTCGGCCAGCATGCCTCCGGCCACCCCGCCTGCCAGGCGGCCGAAGCCGCTCAGCCGCCCGAAGCGGGAGGAAGGGACTGCGCGGTGGCGGCCCCTGTTGTCGCGCTCCAGCGCCATGCCCTTATGCGTAGTTCACGTAGAGCGAATAGATGAGGCCGGGGATGTAGAAGATCAGCGTCAGGACGAGGCTGATGAGAAATTGCGTGCCGAGGCCGTGCTTGAGCGCAACGCCGAGCGGCGGAAGCAGGATCGTGGCGATAAGAATCAGAATTGGCATAGAAAAGTTCTCCTTTGCCTTCTCAACCGTGCCGGACGGGCGCTGTTCCGCCCTTGCGCCGATTGGCGTCAGGAAACCTCGCCGGCACCCGTCGCTTCTTCCAGCCCGACGACGATGATCGTTCGTCCGCCGCCGAACTCCTCGCGCACCACGATCAGCCCCTGCCGCTCCATATGTTCGAGCAGACGCCGGATGCGGCTCGGCGATGAACTGCCGTAGACGCGTGCCAACTCGTCCTCGTCGGGCGCGGGGCGACCCTGGGCCGCAGCGACCGCGATCGCGAGGTAGGGGGCGAGCACGTCCTCCGGCACGGCCTGGGAAAGCTCTTCGATCGCGTCGCGTGCGGGCTGCGGAAGGTCGTGCAGCCCCGCGCTCGCGAAGGCGAACAGGCGGCGGAACTCGAGCATGTCGACATGCGCGCTAGGCACGCCTTGTTGGCGGCAGCGCTGCGCGAAGCTGCGGAACAGAGCGGCGGAGGACTGGAAGGTGGCGCCTTCCTCCGCTGCGAGATCGGCGATGATCTGAGAGAGCGCGTCGGCGCTGTCGCCGGTGTCGGTTCGAGGTGCCTCCTCGGTCGGGGGATCGCCCGATCCGTTGCCCTCCAAGCTTTCCCCACCGGCTGCATTCGCGGCAGCACGCTCGGAAATCGCCTGCTCGATCTCGGGTGTGCGCGGGGGCGGGGGAGGGGCCGGCGCCGGGGCAGGCGTGGTCGCTTCCTCCGCCAGTTCGGAGTGGAGCAGCGCCTCCAGCTCCTCGCCCTTCGCTTGCGGCAGCGGCATCAGGCCTTCGGCGGCGTTCTTCCCGCCGGTCCGCACGTCGCCGATGTGGACTGCGATCGGGCGGCGGCTGATCGCAGGGCCGAGGCCCAGGAAATGGCCGCGCTGCAGATCGCGGATACGCTCTGCCTGCCGGCGGTCCATGCCGAGCAGATCGGCCGCGCGTTGCATGTCGATGTCGAGGAAGGTTCGGCCCATCAGAAAGTTCGAGGCTTCGGCGGCGACGTTCTTCGCCAGCTTGGCCAGGCGCTGTGTGGCGACGATCCCCGCGAGGCCGCGCTTGCGCCCGCGGCACATCAGGTTGGTCATCGCGGACAGGGTGAGGCGGCGCGTGTCCTCGGCCATGTCGCCTCCAGCAGAAGGCGCGAACATCTGCGCCTCGTCGACCACCACCAGCGCCGGATACCAGTGCTCGCGCGGGGCATCGAACAGCGCAGCCAGGAACAGCGCGGCGCAGCGGATCTGTTGCTCCACTTCCAGCTCGTCGAGCGCGAGCACGACCGAGACGCGGTGCTGGCGTACACGCCCCGCCAGCGCCTCGATCTCGCGCACCGAATGGGCGGCGCCGTCGATCACGATATGGTCGAATTCGTCCGCCAGGCTGGTGAAGTCGCCCTCCGGGTCGATCACCACTTGCTGGACGAGGCCGGCGGTCTGTTCGAGCAGGCGGCGCAGCAGGTGCGACTTGCCCGAGCCCGAGTTGCCCTGGACGAGCAGCCGCGTCGCGAGCAGTTCGGCAATATCGACGGACACGCCCTGTCCGGACGAATCCGTGCCCATTTCGATCTGCGACCTCATACCCCTAGCGAATAGGTGGCGAGGGGCGGCGCGCAAAGGCGGATCGGGCAGTTATCCCGCTCTCGCTGCGCGCCGCCTGCGATCGCGTCAGACCGCTTTCAGCCCCTCGTCGAGCTGTGCGATCAGATCCTCGGCGTCTTCGACCCCGCACGAATAGCGCAGCAGCGTCTCCGAAATGCCCAGTTCAGCACGCTGCTCCGCGGTGCACTCGACATGGCTGGTGACCGACGGCGGGCCGATCAGCGTGTTGACCGAGCCAAGGCTGGCCGCACGGTGGACATATTTGAGCCCGCCGACGAAGCGCTTGAGCGCGTCGAAGTCGCCATCGACCGAGAAGCTGAGCATCCCGCCGAAGCCGGACATCTGTCGCTTCGCCACCTCGTGCTTGTCGTGGCTTTCGAGCCCCGGATAGAACACGCTCGCCACCTTCGGGTGCTGATGCAGGAACTTCGCCACGGCGAGGCCGGTCTCGTTCTGCTTCTTCACGCGCAGGTCGAGCGTCTTCATCCCGCGCAGCAGGAGATAGGCGGAGAAGGCGGACAGGACGGCGCCGCAGATCTCGCGGTGCTCATAGACAGTCTTCACCAGATCCTCGCGCCCGATGAGCACGCCGCCCATCGCATCGTCGTGCCCGCCGAGATACTTGGTCGCCGAGTGCAGCACCAGATCGGCACCGAAG
This sequence comes from Alteriqipengyuania lutimaris, assembly GCF_003363135.1. Classification (NCBI taxonomy): domain Bacteria; kingdom Pseudomonadati; phylum Pseudomonadota; class Alphaproteobacteria; order Sphingomonadales; family Erythrobacteraceae; genus Alteriqipengyuania; species Alteriqipengyuania lutimaris. The sequence continues at coordinate 2,029,830 of NZ_QRBB01000001.1, forward strand.
GCCAGTGGCTGCTGGTTGATCGGGGTCGCGAAGGTGTTGTCGACCACCACGATCGCGCCCCGTTTCCTGGCCGCGCGGATCGCCCGGTCGAGATCGATGATCTTGAGCGTCGGGTTGGTCGGGGTTTCCAGATAGACCAGCTCGCAGCCCTTATCGATCGCCGCGTCGATCGCGTCGGCATCGCTGGTTTCGACCAGATCGACCTCGATATGCATGCGCGGGAGCGTATCCATGAACAGGCGGCTGGTGCCGCCATAGCTGTCCTTGATCGAAACCACGCGGTCGCCCGGTGACAGCAGCGAGAGCAGCGTGTTCGAAATCGCCGCCATTCCGCTGGCAAAGGCGATCGCCTTTTCCCCGCCTTCGAGGATCCGGCATTTCTCCTCGAACACGCCTACGGTCGGGTTCGTGTTGCGACTGTAAATATACCCTTCGGCCTGCCCCAGTGCGACCGCGGCCCATTCGTCCATATCCTCGTAGGCGAAGGGGGCGCTCTGCACGATCGGCACCTGCGCGGCCCCGAAGGCCAGCGGCTTTTCCTCGCCCCCCCACACGGCGATGGTGGCGGGCTTCTGGTTGATGATGGACATGCGGTCTGCCCCGTTCGCGGGCGTGTAATCGGCCATTATCTCAATCCTCGTTCGCCAGCGTTTCGTCGGCGTAGATCGCCTCTTGCGCCGGGTAGTCGCTGCTGGCCGCGCCCCGATACATTCCTTCGGTGTTCATCGCGAAGGCGACGCGCCCCATCGCGTCCATCGCGATCAGGCCGCCGTCGCCGCCCAGCGCGCCGATCGACCCGATCGTATCGTCGGCCGCCTGTGCGATGCTCTGTCCGTTCCACGCGACCCGGTCGCACACTTGGCGGCCCGCGCTCTCTCGGATGAAATATTCGCCGGTGCCGGTGCCCGAGACCGCGCACTTGCCGTTTGCGGCGTAGGTGCCCGCGCCGATGATCGGTGAATCGCCGATCCGGCCCCAGCGCTTGCCGGTGAGCCCGCCAGTCGAGGTGGCGGCAGCGAGGTTGCCGTCCTTGTCCAACGCCACCGCGCCCACCGTGCCGAAGCGATGCGTGGGATCGAGCGCGAGGGCGGAAAGGTTGTCCCGGCGCCACTCCTCGATTTGCCGCCAGCGGTGCTCGGTGCGGAAGTAGGACGGATCGACCTGCTCGATCCCCTGTTCGCGGGCAAACTGATCCGCACCGTCGCCCGACAGGAGTACGTGGCGCGAATTTTCCAGCACCGCACGCGCCAGTGTAACGGGGTGTTTCGTGGTGCTGACCGCCGCAACCGCGCCTGCATTCAGGGTCGCGCCGTCCATGATCGCGGCGTCGAGCTGGTTGCGACCTTCGGCATCGAACACCGCGCCGCGTCCCGCGTTGAACAGCGGATCGTCCTCGAGGATCCGCAGCGTCGCTTCGACCGCGTCGAGGCTGGTGCCGCCGTTTTCGAGAACTTCGGAGCCTGCTGCCAGCGCCGCCTGCAGGCTGGCGCGGTACGCCGCTTCCATCTCGGGCGTCAGGTCGCCGCGCTCGATCACGCCCGATCCGCCATGGATGGCGAGCGACCATTCGCGCCGCGCGGGCGGGGCGGGAACATTGCTCAACTCGCCGCCGCTGACCTGCGCAGTGCCGGAGACAGCAGGGTTGCTGACGGTCATATGGGCGAGATCTGCCCGGCTCTGCTTCCCGATGGCGGTTAGTTCGACCTGAGCCCATTCGAGTGCGCCGCTGTCTTCAAAACCCGGCGCGCCCTGTGGACGGACGAGCCATGCATGCCCGTCGCTGGTCGTATGGAGGCGTGCGGTTCCATCGGCCTCGACGCACAGCGCAGTGTCCTCGTCGATGCCGAGGCCGATCGCGTCCGTGTTACCCGCAGCTCGCGCCTGCGCCAGGAAAGCGACCAGCCGGCCGAGCCGGTCGCGCTCGCTGAAATGCGTGTCGGTGATGACATTGCCAAGGAAAGGCGCGGTGAGAAAATCGCTCACCAGCGTCACCTTAGAGCCCCTCGGATCGGCGAGTGCTTCGCGCGAATCGACCGCCTCTTCGGCCAGTGCGCCGTATCCGGTGCCGCCCAGGATCGCGAGGCCTGCGCTGGTCCCGCCAATCGGGCGACCCGCGGCCATATGAGCGTTGAGCGCAATCTCGACCGGCGTGTCCCGCCAGAAGCGCACATATTTCGACTGGTCGCCGCCTGCGATGAAAATTCCGTCGGCATGGGCGAGAATCTCGCCCACTCGCGGGTCGAAGGCGGCGTCGCGGTTCGCAAAGACCAGCGTCTGGACCGACGCGAGCCCGCCGATATTCTCCATCAGCCATTCGCCGTCGCTGCCATCCTGCGAGGCGCGCAGGATGACGAGGTGGCCGCCGCCTGCCTTGCCCGCGAACCAGCGCCACGCGGGCTTGCTCCAGTCAGACCCGCCGATCAGCAGCAGACCCGGCGACGGCACACCCGGCGTTGGATCCGACAGGTCTCCGGTCTCGTAATAGGTGTAACCGGGTGCGTCCCTGGCCTGGGCAAGGCCTGGCAGCAGCAGGGATAGGGCAGCGAGAAGCGCGACGACCAAACTTCTGGGTTGCATGTATCGACCTCCCAAAGCGACCGGACCGATTATGGGAAAACGGCGCATCGGCGGCCGGAATGCCACACGCCCGCTTGCCCCTGTCAAACGATTCGACCGGCGCCAGCTTCGCAGATAGGTTGGATTGAATCAGGACTAATCGGCATATCCAGAGACAGATTTTGTCGCTAATGAGCCCAGGGAGGCCAATATGAGGAATATCGACGCGGCAGACGCCCGCCTGCTCGAGGCGGTGCAGGCCGATGCGCACCTGACGGCCGAACAGCTCGGCGCCGCCTGCGGACTGTCTCCCACCGCCGCGCTCAAGCGATTGAAACGGCTGCGTGCGGACGGCATCATAGAGCGCGAGGCGGCGATCGTTTCGCCGCGCCCGCTGGGCTACAACATCATGGCGCTGGTGATGGTGACGCTCGATCGCGAGGATCGCGGCGTGATCGACCGGTTCAAGCAGGACATCCGCAACACGCCCCAGGTCACCAACGGCTATTACATCACCGGCGATGCGGATTTCATCCTGACCGTCGTGGCGCGCGATATGGACGAGTACGACGAATTTACTCGTGACTTCTTCTACGACCGCCATCCGATCAAGACGTTCAAGACCTGCGTGGTGATGAGCGTGGTGAAGACCAACGGGCCGCTCCCCGTGCACAAAGATGCGTAATCTGTAAAAAGTCTCTCTAGAACGACAAAATCTGTCGTTCGACGAAGCGGATTTGCCCGAAGCTCTGAACCCGGCGCGATATAGTTTCCGGCAATGATCCTTTGCGCGGCGCATCCGACAGAGAACGCGCGCGTCAGGGGATGGCCGCTCCGCCAATCGGTGGAGACGGGAGGGGACGCCGGTTCAGGCGAAGTAATCAAGGTCGCGGGTGCGCTGCACCCGAGGGGGAACATTTTTATGCGCCGAATCTCAATTGCCATCGCGCTGGCAGGCACCAGCCTGATCGCAACCGCCGCCGCCGCCCAGAGTGCGGATCCGGCGCCGCAGGCGGACGCGGACGACGATACGCTCGAACTGCGCGACGACGACGCGCCCGAGCAAGGCAATGTCATCATGGTTCTGGGCTCGCGCATTCCGCGCTCGCAAGAGGAAGGGCCCGCGCCGGTCACGGTCATCAGCTCGGAAGACATCCTCAGGCAGGGCTATGGAGACGTCCCCGAACTGCTGCGCTCGGTCACCCAGAACAACGGCGAGACGCAGAGCACGCAAAGCTACGGCGCGAACACCTTCACGCCCGGCGCCAAGCAAGTGGACCTTCGCGGGCTCGGCCCCAACCATACGCTGGTGCTGGTCAACGGCCGCCGCGTCGCCGATTTTCCCATGCCCTATGGCGGGAACAGCAACGTCGCCGACATCTCCAACATCCCCATCGGCCTGATCGAGCGGGTCGAAATCCTTAGCGGCGCGGCTTCCGCGATCTACGGATCGGACGCGATTTCGGGTGTGGTCAATTTCCAGCTCAAGCAGGAACCGGACGGCACGCGAATCGATGCGCAGGTTGGCCTGACCGAGGATGGTGGCGGGGAATCGTGGCGCATCACCGGGTCGACCGGCTTCCGGTCGGGGCCCTTCCACGCGCTGATCGGCGCGCAGTACAGCGCGCAGCGCCCGCTATGGGGCTACGAGCGCGAAATTCAGGATTCGACCGCCGACAATTCGACGACGGAGGATCCGCTCGCCTACCGCAACTTCGTGCGATACGATTCGGGCGGCTACTACATCGATCCGGGCGCCTCGACCTGCGCCGATCTGGGCTTCACCAACCAGGGCACCACCTTCTACGCGTCGCGCGATGGATACGGCTTCGACGTCGACAACGGCTATGCCGCGACCGACGGCTATTTCTGCGGCAGCAACGAAGCGATCGCCTATGGCCAGATCCTGTCGGACCGCGACCAGATCAGTCTCTATGGCTCGGCGGGCTATGAACTGAGCTCCACCACCGATCTCTTCCTCGACGCGCAGTTCGGCTATTCGGATCTCGAACTCTTCAACGGCTTCAAGACCTGGTTCTACGTCGCGCCCGACGGGAACGAGGAGGGGCTGTTCTACAACCCGCAATATCTCGATCCGATCGACACCTACTGGCTCGATCAGCTCGACGGGTGGAGCCGGACGTTCACCCCCGAGGAGATCGGCGGATTCGAGAACGGGATGATCCAGAACGAATCCTACACGTTCAACATCACGCCCGGCATTCGCGGGCAGATGGGCCTCGCCGGGCGGCAGTGGGATTACGAGCTCTATTTCAACCATGCCAGCTACAGCTCGCGCATGGCGTGGCCCGAAATCGTGATCGACAAGGCGAACGACCTGTTCCTCGGCCAGCCGATCGACGATCCGGACAACATCACCGGCTACCAGCGCTTCGATGCCGACCCGACGCGCCTGTTCACCGCACTGACCCCGGCCGAATATGCGAGCATCCAGGAATACACGGTCTACGAGCCCAAATCGTGGGTGAACAATATCCAGGCGAACATCACCACGACCAGCCTGTTTGAGCTGCCGGCCGGGCCGGTCGGGTTCGCCGTGGTCGCCGAAGCCGGCAAGGCGGGGTACGAGATCAACCCCGATCCCAAGGCGCTGACGCAATACTACGTCGGCATCCAGGATTCGGACGGCGAGGGCGATCGCGAACATTGGGGCATCGGCGCGGAAATGCGCGTGCCGGTATTCTCTTTCCTCAGCCTGACCGGCGCGGGCCGTTACGACGGATACAATTACGCGGGCAACAATTTCGGCGAGTTCACCTATAATGCGGGCGCCGAATTGCGGCCCACCGACACGATCCTCGTGCGCGGAGCGATCGGTACGGGCTTCCGCGCACCCGACCTGCACTACGTCTATCGCGGCCCAGGCACGGTCAACGGCGGCGGCGCGGACTATTACAACTGCCGCCTCGAACAGACCGACCCCACGCTCGCCGATTGCGTCAATACCCGTTACGAGGGCTTCATCCAGCAGCGCAGCGGCAACCGCGAATTGCTGCCCGAAACCGCGCAGTCGGTCACTGCGGGGATCGTCTGGGCACCGGGCCGGATCTTCGACATCTCGGTCGACTATTTCCGCATCCGGATGGAAAACCAGGTCCTCAACCTCGACACCAACAGCCTGCTGATCGACGAGGCGAATTGCCGCCTCGGCACCGATATCAACGGCGGCACGATCGACACGAGCTCACCCACCTGCGTCGACGCGCTCGAGCGAGTCCAGCGCTATGAGTCGGGCGCGTCGGCTGGCGAACTGCAAAGGATCAGCGTCGTGCCGATCAACGTGGCGCGCGAGCGGGTGGAGGGGATCGACGTCGCGCTCAACAGCCGTTTCGGCATGGGGCGCGCGGGCGATGTCGCGATCGGCGCCAGCTACACCTACGTCTTCGACCACAAGATACAGCAGTATCCGGGCGATCCGACGCTGGACAAATACGTGCCCCTCAACGGCTACGAAATCCCACGCGACAAGGGCAAGGCGTACCTCACGTGGAGCCTTCCGCGATTCTCGACCACGATCACCGGCATCCGCATCGGCGAGATGACCAACTGGAACTGGGACGACAAGATCGACGAAAGCTATTGGTTCAACCTGTCGGCCCAGTATGATGTCACTGAGCGGATCCGCCTGTCTGGCACGGTCAACAACCTGTTCGATCGCGACCCGGTCGAGGACCCGAGCCACGCGAGCTATCCCTATTACAACGGATCGTGGTTCGATGCGGTCGGGCGCCGCTACTACCTTCAGCTGACCTACAAGTTCGGCGGGGAGGCGCTCTGATCGGCAGGGTGATTGACCCGGTGCGATGTCGATCCGACAAGGGAGGCTCCCCATCGTGATGGAGCCTCCTTTCGTGCCTCTCTTCGTCCGCGCCTTCTCCATCGCAATTGCCGGCCTTGCGCTGGTCGCAACGACCGCCGCGCAGGCGAGCTATGCCTATTACGTCGGCAAGGACCTGACCGAAGACGGCAGCGTGATGGTCGGCGGGACGGGCGAGGAGGTGTCGAGCCACTGGCTCGAGATCGTGCCCGCGAAGGACCACCCGACCGATGCGACGATCACCGTCGGGGTGACGGCGGACGCGGTGATCCCGGGCGAACTGATCGCGATCCCGCAGGCGGCGCATACCTTCCGCTACATGCAGATGGCCTATACCGATTTCGAAGGTTTTCCGCCGCCGCTGACCAATGGCGGCGTCAACGAGCACCAGGTTGCCGTCCGCGACGTCTGGGCGCCGAGCCGGCAGGAACTGGTCGACATGACCCCCCGCCCGCAGCGCGGGGTGCAATATTCCGACCTCGCCCGCATCGTGATGGAACGTGCCCGCACCGCGCGTGAGGGCGTCGAGATCATCGGCGATCTGATCGCGGCGCACGGCTTCGCGACCTATGGCGGCAACACCCACCTGATCGCCGACCCCGACGAAGGATGGGTCGTGTGGGAGTTCGCGGGCGGGCAGGGCCTGTGGGTGGCCGAACGTCTCGGGACCGACGAGGTGCGCGTGCTCTACCCCGGCGGGATCGGCGAGATACCGACCGAGCTTGCGGGCAATCCCGATTACCTTGCGTCGGACAATTTCATCTCCTTCGCGATCGCACAGGGCTGGTACGATCCGGTTTCGGGCGAGCCGTTCAACGTCCAGCACGTCTATGGCGACCAGAGCATCCGCGATTTTCGCGATCCGGGCATCAAGCTGATGTCGCCCGCAGCGATGGAGGCGGCGACGCGCGCGATGGCGCCGGTCAGCGAGGCCGATCTGATGGAACGGGTGCGCGATCCGCGCGTGGTCGATGACGACAGCGGTTACGGGCAGGTCGTCGGCCTGCGCTCGGACCTCGCAGACCCCGACCTTATCCGCGTCTGGAACGCTCCGACAGGTTCGGTCGCCGCGCCGTTCAACGTGTGGTGGATGGGCATCGAGAAGGTGCCGATGGAATATGCGCAGCATCGCTATCTGACCAAGGACTCGGCGGCGACCTTCCTCGATCCCGATTACCAGATGCAGGAGGCGACCCGCTTTGCCGGGCGCACCTTCAAGCGGGTGATGTATTATGCATGTTCGGCCCCGGACCGCCTGCTGCCGCCGGTGACCGACATGCTGACGGGTTTCGAGCGCGAGACGCGCGGCGATCTGGAATGGGTGGAGCGGACCGCGCGGGCGATGATTGCCAGTGGCGACCGAGAGGCGGCGCGTGCGCTCCTGACGCACTATGCCGAAACCCGCGCCATTGCCGCGCTCGACATGGGCGACACCATGGCCGGCGCGCTCGACGCCTATACGCGGCTCGTGACCGACCGGATCGCGCCGGAGGGCAAGCGGATCAACACGCTCGACCCGACGGTCAACTGCCTTGCCGATGGCGACCCGGATATCGCCGAGTAAACGGCATTCCCCGGATCAGAACCAGGCGCGCAGGCCGATCAGGGCCTTGAGGCCGTCGGGGTCTTCGCCGCCAGCGCGCGCGATGTCCGCCGTCTCGCCCAGCTTCGCCTCGTATTCGACGCCGATATAGGGCGCGAATTCGGGCACGATCTCGTAGCGCAGGCGCAGGCCCGGCTCGATCTTGGTGACGCCTGCGCCGATCTCGCGCTCGGGAATGTCCTGCGCGGCGAATTCGGCCTCGATGCGGGGCTGGAGGATGAGCCGCTGCGTGATCTTCTGGTCGTATTCGCCCTCGATCCGCGCGGTCAGGTCGCCCCGGTCGGACAGGAACAGCGCCCCTTCGACATGGAACATGTAGGGCGCGAGGCCGGCCACGCCGACCACCAGATGCGTGAGGCTGTCGGGTTCGGGATCGAACCGCGCACCCGCCTGCAGATCGAAGAAGGGGCCGATCGCGCGGCTGTAGAGCGCCTGGATTTCGGCATCTTCCAGCGCGCCGCCAATCTCGCCTTCGCCTTCGGTCTTGAGCACGAAGCGGTTGATGTCGCCGCCATACCAGCCTTGCGCATCCCACACGTAGCCGTCCTCACCGCCGTCGGTCGCGATCCGCGCCTCGAGCCGTTCGACGAGGATCATGCCCGTGCTAATCCCGCCATGCTCGCGCGCGAGCTGGCGACGCGCGGGCGCCATCGCCCCGCTGCCCCAGATCGCATCGGCGGCATGTTCCGGCCCTTCGAGCGCGCGCGGCGGGAGGGCATCCTCGGGCGCTGCGCCCGGAGCGGACTTGTCGGCCATGCCACCATGCGAGCCGTGGCTCATCCCGGCCATCGTGTCGTCCATTGCCGCGGTAGGCTCCGCGTCGTCCTTCGGCGGGCATTTTTCGGGCGGGAGGTGGCCCATCGCGCAGTGGTCCATTTCCGGCTGCGCGTCGGCGTCCATTCCGTGCGCCGAATGATCCTGTGCGGCGAGCGGGGCGGCGAAGAGCATGCCGCCCGCCAGCAGTGCGGCGCGCATCATGCCCCGCCTCCTGCGGGGAAGGGCCGCACGGTCACCACCTGCATCATGCCGGCATGCATGTGATAGAGCAGGTGGCAGTGGAAGGCCCAGTCGCCCGGCTCGTTCGCGGTCAGGTCGAAGGTGGCGGTGCCGCCCGGTTGCACGACCACCGTGTGCTTGAGCGGCTGGTGCATGTGGTCGGCGCCGTTGACGAGCTCGAAAAAATGACCGTGCAGGTGGATCGGGTGCGCCATCATGGTCTGGTTGACCAGCTTCACCCGCACCCGCTCGTCGTAGCCGAAGCGGATCGGATCGTCGGTAACGGCGGTAAATTTCCTGCCGTCGAAGCTCCACATGTAGCGTTCCATGTTGCCGGTGAGATGGATCTCCATCTCCCGGTCGACCTCACGGTGCGGGTTCATCCGCTTCGCCTTGAGGTCGGTGTAGCGCAGCACGCGGTGCGAGACATTGTCTAGGCCGAGGCCGGGGAAGTGCATCCGGTCCATCGGCATGGGCGCGATCATGTCCACGCCCGGGCCGACCTTCACGTCGTCGGGCACGAGGGACTTGTCGCGCATCGAGTGGTCCATCCCGCCGCTCATGGCTTTTGGGCCCTCCATCCCGGCCATGCCCGAATGGTCCATCATGCCCATATCGACCATCGACAGCGTCGGAATTTCGCGCAACGCGGGCGGGGTCGCACGGTGGCCCTTGTGCGAGGTGAGGCTGGCCACGCCCATGCCGCTGCGGTCCACCGCCTCGGCGACGATCGCGTGGCTGCCATCGGGCGGGGTCACGACGACGTCGTAGGTCTCGGCAACACCGATCTGGAATTCCTCAACCTCTACCGGGTCCACGTCCTGCCCGTCGGCCGCGATGACGGTCATCGGCACGCCCGGGAGGCGCACGTTGAAGAAGGTCATCGCCGATCCGTTGATGACGCGCAGGCGCAGGCGCTCGCCCGGATTGAACGCGAGTTGCAGATCGTCGGCAGGCCCGTGGCCGTTGATGAGGAAGGTGTAGGTGCTGCCGGTAACGTCCGAGATGTCGCGCGGGTTCATCCGCATCTCGCCCCACATACGCCGCATTTCGCCGGGCATCTCGCCTTCGGTCGCGGTCAGCATCTGGCGCTGGAAATAGTGCTCGCCCACCTTGAGCTTCCGCATGATCTCGTGCGGATGCATCGGCGTGAACTCGCTCAGCAGCACGACGTAATCGCGGTCGTAGCGCGGATCAGGGTCGGCGCTTTCGACCACGATCGGCCCGTAGTGCCCCGCCTGTTCCTGCAGGCCCGAGTGCGAGTGCCACCAGTAGGTGCCGCTCTGGCGGATCGGGAATTCGTAGGTGAAGCGCTCGCCCGGGCGAATGCCCGGGAAGCTGACGCCGGGCACGCCGTCGAACTGGAACGGCACGAGCAGGCCGTGCCAGTGGATCGAGCTGTCCTCCTCCAGATGGTTGGTGACGTGCAGCCGCACGTTCTGGCCTTCGCGCAGGCGGATGAGCGGCCCGGGCACGGTGCCATTGACCGCTACCGCGTGGCCCGAACGGCCGCCGGTGCTGAAATGGTGGTTGCGAATGGCGAGCTCGATATCCTCGCCCGCGACTTCGCCGAAACCGTTTTTGGCATGGGTGAGCGACGCGCCGCGCGCCCAGGCGGGCATGGGCAGGGCGCTGGCTGCGGCGAGTGCGGCGGTGCTGCGGATAAGGTTGCGGCGGGAGATGGGGGGCATGGGGGCGTGCAACTCTGTTGATCCTGTGCTGCACCACATATATACCCCCATGGGGTATGACAACTGGACCTAGGGCCATGAGCGCAACAAATACGAGCACCGCAAAAACGGCAGACGGGAAGACCGCGAAGATCAACCGGCTGAACCGGATCGCGGGGCAGGTGCGCGGCCTCGCGCAGATGATCGAGGACGATCGTTACTGCATGGACGTGCTGCACCAGATGCAGGCGGTCAAATCGGCGCTCGCCAAGGTGGAGACGCAGGTCCTGAAGGATCACGCCGCCTGCTGCGTGGCCGAAGCCATCGCCAGCGGCGACGAAGCCGACCAGCGCGAGAAATTCGAAGAGCTGGTCGAGCTGTTCGCCAAGCGGCGCTGACGCCTATTCGGCGCCGGTCAAGCCGGCATCCTCGCGGGCCTTTCGGCGCAACTCTGCCGTCAGCTCGGCGGTACGAGGGGGGAGGGCGGTTCCATCGCCCTGTTCGCCGTTCTCCTCGATATCTTCGAGCAGCATTTCCATCTGCGCGATTTCCTTCACCTGCGCCTCGATGATCGCATCGGCGAGTTCGCGCACGCGCGGATCGCTGATTTCGGCGCGGCGACTGGTCAGCACGGCGATCGAGTGATGCGGGATCATCGCCTTCATCCATGCCTCGTCGTCGACCGTCGCCTGGCTGCGCGCGAGAAACAGGAACAGGATGAAGCCCAGTACCGCGCCCGCCATGACCAGCACCTTCGTTATGAAGGTCTTGTACATGCCCCACATGAAGCCGAGCATGATGACGATCATCGCCATGCCCATCATCAGCGCCATCCACATGCGGGTCTGGCTGAACCAGATGTGCCCGGCCTCGTAGACGTTCGAATATTTGAGCACGAACATCGTGACGATGGACGTCGCGATCATGGCCGCAAAGGTCGGCCACTTGCTCTGGTGTTGCCGATCGTTCGTGGTCGCGTTTTCGCTAGCCATAATTGCCTCCTTGTCAGGAAATACACCCCCGGGGGGTATCGGGTTCCGAAACAGGAGGCGCTTGGAAACTGCTCGCCATCGTCGAATTTCTGGTTCGCGATAGAGGACCTAGGTGCCCGACATGGGCGTCCTCTCCGGCGGCGGCGCGCCGAGTCGCGGGGATCATTGGCGAAAGCGAAGAAAATTGGTCGGGGAGAGAGGATGCGAGTCCACTTTTCCGACCATCTGCAAAGCCAGGAAAACCGCAGGCTTGCACCACCGAAATCCGGTGGGTGAACCAGCATGTGACATGCGCCGGGGCAGGGTGCAAGCCCGAGATATCAACATGTGGTCGTGAGCCCGGAAGCACAAAACGGGAAGGGCAAAACTGAGCCAGTCGGGACGCCGACTAGGGGCCACCTTCTGCTGTTCTGCTTTGCGAGCACAGGGCCTCAAGCCTTCCTTCCCGCTGCAACCTATTTCTCCTCATCACAGCCTACGTGCTGGACGTCTTTCTCACTGCGCCGGTTTCGGCTAGCTCTATTTCCAGGGGGAAAGTGCATTGTGACGGACCAGACGATCGACGGGACGCCCGAGAAGCACATCTTTCGCGGTATGATCGCGGATTACGATATGCGCACCGGCCTGTGCGAGCTGATCGATAATGCGCTGGATTTCTGGGGCGCTGGCGGCCGCAGATCCAAGGTTACTATCGATCTGGTTCTAGACGCTGCGCGGCAGATCATCACGGTGAAGGACGACGCCGGAGGGGTTAGGGAGGAAGATCTGCGGCTGCTGATCGCGCCGGGTGCGAGTCGCGAGGCGTCTGAGGAGAACCGGATCGGGATCTTTGGTGTCGGCGGCAAGCGGGCCGGAGTTGCTCTGGGCGAGCTGGTTGAGATCCGTTCCCGTCATGGGAATGGTCGCAGTTTCAAGATCAGGATCGACGACGAGTGGCTGCAGGACGAAAGCTGGGACATCGGCTATGGCGACTGCGCCCAGATTGAGGCCGGAACGACAATCGTTGAGGTGTCGAAGCTCCGCCAGCCGTTCGGGAAGGCCGATGTCGACCGCATGGCTAGGAGCCTCGGCGAGATTTATGGCCGCTTCATCGGACCAGACTGCGAGATCAGGCTCAACGGCGCGGCGGTCGATGGACTGACTTTCGAAGTTTGGTCGTATCCGCCCGATTATCCGCCGCGCACGCTAGGCTTTACCATCAAACCTGACGGCGAGCGCGATCTCCAGGTGGTGATGAACGCGGGGCTTATCGGGGACCGCGACCCTGAGGGCGAAAACTACGGCGTTTACATCTATTGCAATGACCGATTGATCGTGAAGGAGATGCGTGAGCGCGACGTCGGATACTTTGTTACCGGAGAGGCCGGCGTGCCGCACCCTGACGCATCGTTGTGCCGGGTGATCGTGCGTCTCGAGGGCAGCCCGGAGCTTATGCCGTGGAATAGCAGTAAGAGCGGCGTGAATATCGCGCACCCCTCGTTCATGCAGCTCCGGGCAAATGTGATCGCGCTCGTCAGCTACTACAGCAAGTTGTCGCGCCGGCTAAAGAACACATGGGAGGAGGACGTCTTCGCGCACTCAGTCGGAGAGGTCGAGGTAGTCGACGCCGACGAGATCATCGACGGGGCGAGGCTGGTTTTGCCAAAGCTCCCGCGGGGACGGCGCGCGTCATATCTCGAGAGAGCGCGACAGCTCAACGCGACCATCATGGCAGACCAGCCGGTTACCGTTGGGCTGGTCGAGGCCATGGTGATGGTCGACTCTGTGAAGCGTGTGAAGGTTGAAACGCGCAACCGCGCGGCGCTAATCCTCCTGGACAGCAACTTTGAGATCGCCCTTAAGGAGTTCATCGTCACGAACAAGGCCGCCTTCCCTCCCAAGGCTTATAGCGACAAGCAGATCAAAGCGATCCTCGGTCAACGAACGACCGTTATCAAAGAAGTGCGAGGGAAGATTTCCGGCCTGACGCCGGCGATGGTGACGAAAGCCGAGTTCTACTACGGACTGCGCAACAAGCTAATACACGAGAGGACGACGGTGCCGATCAGCGACCGCGAGGTGGATGACTACCGGAAGCTGGTCGAAGAAGTCCTAGAGCTATTGTTTGGCCTCTCTTTCCCGACAGGCTGAGTGCGCGGCATCAAACGCCAAAATCGGGCGGGGGGAACCCATGCCGCGCGAGGACCTGCTGGGCCTCGCTCACGATTGGCTTCTTGGCTGGTGTCAGCAGCGGCCCCGCCTGCTCGATCATCGCTGCGAGCTCCTGAGCAGCGGCGTCCGCTGCTTGCGTGCTCTCATCCGCCTTTCGCTTGGCCGCTGCGAGATCATGGCGCTGGCCAACCAGCCACGTCGCCCATTCTGGGGGCTCCTTCTTCAGAAGGTCCGCGACTGCGGCTGGAAGAGCCCTTTCGGCATTTGGCGTGACCGAAATACGCCCGTTGGGCGAAACGCTCACTTCTTCAGATAGAGCCTCCAAGGCCTGCATCGCCGTGAACCATTTGTTCTGCTCTTCGCGCTCAGCCTTCGTCACGAAGGCGTCAAACTCCGCGTCCTGCAGCTTCTTCTGTGCTTCCGCCGCGACCTTCGCAGCGGCCTTCTCAGCGGCCTTCTCGGCTTCCGTAAGTCTGCTCGTCCTGACGTTGAACTGGACCAACCTCTTTTCGTGCTCGGCGCGATCAGCAGCGTAAGTGGCTTGGTTATGCTTCAGCTCGGCTTCGCGCTTGTCCAACGCTGCATCCCGCTTTGCCATTACCAGTTCGCGCTGCGCCAAGCTGGCAGCCATGTCTCGTAATTTCTGCAGAGTGGTGGCGATGGTTCGGGCGATGGCAATGATGTAGTCTGGCCACTTGGTGGCTTGTGTGACCTTTTCATCCTCGGTCATCTTCGAGCTGGACATTGTGAAGGTGTTGCTGGCGATCCTCAAGTCCAAGCCATTGGCGTCGTCAGAGGCGCGAGCGACGAGGGCAAGTTGCTTTTGATGCAGAGCGCGCTTTTGCGCATCTGTCTCGCGGTCTGCCTGTCTGGCTTCGCGATGGGCGGTGGCTTCAGCCAATGCCGCCTCCGTTGCGATCCGGTTTTGCCGGCTTGCCTCGGCATCGACCAGTGCCTTCCTGCCGTTTTCAGCGACTTCGGCAGTGCGTTTGGCAAGTTCGTCTTCTTGTCGCTTCAGGGCTGCTTTTATATCTTCCACTTCGTGATTGGTGCGTTCTTGCTCCTGCATGGCTATGCGGGCTCTCTCGTCAGCCTCGAGGACTATCCTCTCGGCTTCGGCGCGGCTCTGCTCAAGGAGAATCCCATCATGCTCGGCTTTCGCTGCAGCGGCGCGCGCGCGCCTGAGCTCTGCCTCAATCTGCCTCTCTTTTTCCGCCAGCTCCTCCATGCGTAGCTGCTCGGCAGTCTCCCAGTCGGAGCCCGCGAATTTTTTGGGCTCCCCACGTTTAACTCCCTCCAGGCCGACGGTGTTTTTGAGGTAGTCATAGAGCGCATCCTGAAGCGCACGCCCCGTATCCCATTTGTGCTGTTTCCGACCATATTTGTCAGCCACAGCCTTTAGGTCTCGCGTCATGGAGACTGCGAGTTTTTCGGTGTGCTTGGTCCTTTTGAGATATTTCGGCGTAACGAACAGATCGACGTTCGTTCGCCCCTTCTCATCGCGATCGACCCGATCTGCGAAGATCGCATGGGAGCCGAATACGGTTTCAACGAACCCGCGCGCATATTTCAGCAAGGTGTCCGGATTTTCGCCGTCTATCAAATTTTTGGGAAGTTGGACCAAGACATGAATGGCAATGGCCTTGGCCGTCGGCACGAATGCATCGGCAACGTGAGCTTTATACAGTTTTTCGAGGTCAGGTCCGGTTGTTGTCACGGGCGGAGCTTCGAACACCGCGCGTGATTTGCCAGTAGCGTCCAGGCGCTTACCGTGACGTTCGGCTTTGCGAAGTTCTGAAAGGTTTAGCTTTTGTACTCTGACGGCGCCGGCGCAGCCGGAAACGGGGCTGAGCTTCATGATCCACCCCCGGCGAAAGCAGAGGTAGAAAAAAAGGAGTACACGCTACACTTTTTTCCCGCAGGGAAAAAAGGCGTGCCAGGGGAGAGCCCCTGGACCCCCGTCGAACCTGCGCTGTTTGCTGCGGTTCGAGGCTTCCCCGAATACAGGGAAGCCGGGTTCCGGCATGCTATGCCTTCACCCGTGGCGCCCCCTGAAAGGAGGCGCCACTTGCGTGACAGATTGACCGTATGCGCCATCACCGATCCTCCCCTTTGCGGGCAGGATCGCTGCTTGCGAGCGGAAGCTCACTCTGGCCACCCTCAGGGCGGTCAGGTTCGCTTGCCGACGGTCTATCGTCACGCAAGGAATTGTGAGCAGCAGACGCCTTGTCATCGGACGCTGTTGCCTCGGCTTTCCTGCCATCGGGCAGGGGCGGCTGGCTCCCTGACGGTTTGCCTGCCGGCCCTGCCTGTGGCCGATCCGATGCAACCTCGGGCGCGCGTGCCGGCGTCTGCGCTGCATCAGTTGCAGCCAGCGATTGAGCAGGGCGACCATCCTGCTCACTTGCGATGTCTGGCGATGGCTCAGGTGCCTTCGCTATGGCCGTCCTCGCTTTGGCTGCCTGCACCTGCTCTTGCATGATAGCCCCGCGTTCTTCGAGGCGCCCGGCCAGGCGCTCCTCGCGGGACTTGCCTTCAGCCAGTTCTCGCTCGAGGGTTTCGACCTTCTGCCGCACAGCGCGGAGTTCCTCTTCGGTCTCCACCCATGACGCGATCACTTCATCGGCTGCCGCTTGTTCCTTTGAGGCTCGCCGCTCGGCCGCCGCAATCCGGAGCAAGGCAGCACCGTTGACGTCATTGACTGCCATGCGCAGTGCGCGCTGGAAATGGCCCATAGCGTCGTCCGAGAAGGTCTCGAGGGCCTTACGGAAGCCAGTTTGCGCCTCCGGCGAAACATCGACTTCCGGTTGGTCGCGTTCTGCGACACGACACTCCGCCCATTCTCTTGCCACAGCATAGAAACGGCCATTTGGCTCGATCCCCAACGCTCTGGCTGCGGAATAGATCTTCATCTCCTCTGGGGGAAATCCTTTATCCTGGGCCAGTTGGTCGAGCCGTTTAAACAGTTCTGTTTTTGTGGCCCAATCTTCACTCTTCTTCATTGCACCGAACTCTCATCGAGCGCGGCATGTCATCCTGCGAGACCTGCGAGACCTGCGAGCCCTGCGATATCGCAGGTCTCGCACTTCGATTTCATGGGGATGGTCGATGTCGCGTATAATTGCAGAGGCGCGCCCGCGTAGAAGCGGTGGCGCCTATCGAATTGACGAGGCTCGGAAGGTTAGGGCGCAGCCCACACTTGTGCGGGGCGGCAGAGCATCCGGAATTGCCGGATAGCCGCAAGCGCCGCGGCAATCTGTGATCGCCGGTATGTTCGGCGGGTAAGCTCCAGGCTCGCGAATGCTGCCAGCATCGCCTTCAATTGCCCCGCATTGCGGGCCAGCATCGGATCGAGAGGAGGCAGGCCTTTGAGGGCCTGCAAGATAAGGGAAGTTGCGGCAAGAAGTTTGCCAATCGCTTCGATTGCAGAATCAGAGAGGTTCTTGCGCTCTCCATGATTCATTTCTTCGAGGCGATCCGCTTGATCCATTTCATTATTATAGCGAATTTTGAATTTTATGCCAAACAGGCATGGAATTGTTTTTCAAAATATACGCCCAAGAAATTCATGCGGGAAATTTTGTTGCCCTGCATGGCTGCATTGGAAGATGGTCAGCCAATGCGATCTGTTCGCGACCAACTTTGGCGCTCATATAGGGAGTTAGTTTCCAGATTGAATGTGAAAGGCGAGTGAGCCTTCCAGATGAAGGAAAAAGGGGCTCCAGCCGCAAGACGGCTGCCACACGAGCAAGAGTGAAATACAATGAATACTTACTACGATCAGGTAATGAGGATGACAGCCTATTCCTATGGCCTGTGCTGCGCGATGGTCGACGATAGCTTGAACAGCATCTCGCCCGCAGGCTTCAGGAACACGCTGGGGCTGACGGAGGCCGAGCTGCAGTCAGATTTGGTAGGTGCTGCGATGGAGGCCGGCTGCGATGTCGTTTTTGACAATTGGCAGTCTGGAGACGCGGATCAGCCGACCGAGATTGTGGTCGCCTTCCACAAGGATATCGGGGTCGAGCTCTTGCGCGCCTGCGTCCCGGTCGTGAGCGCAAACGGCAGTCGCCTAAAGCTATATGCCCCACGAACTCATGAGCTGGTGTTTGTTGGAGAAGGTGGCCTTATTCGGCGCCAGGCCGTGCCGTCAGGGTGGAAGTTGGGCCCTGCGGTTCGGCGTGGAGCGAAGCGGATGGCAGCGGCCACCATGGAAATGGTCACCTTGCTTTCTGGGGTTTTGGACATGCTTGAAGTTGACAACGACCTTTTGTCCGCAGGCGACGCTGAAGCTTTTCAGGTCGCCTGAACCCATCAATCCAAAATGACTCGCGAAAGGGTCGGCGCCGCGAGGCCGCTGGCCCTTTTGCGCATCTGGCCCTCGGAAAGGACCACATCATGCGTATTAACGAATCCATCACCAGCCATGCAGCTGCTTACGACAGTGACGGCAGGTTACTAGATTTCGTCACCTTCACTGCTACCCGCGAGGACGAGGAGACCATCGCTTTCGACCTTCGGCGGGGGCACGCCGCCAAATATTCGCACATGCATCCGATTCTGTTGCTGTTGGAGCAGGTCCCGGAGGGCGGGAATGTGCTTGCCCCTGTCGTGGAGCGGGCGGACCCGGTCGATCGCGGGGCAAGGGCGATGCAGTTCAGCGCAGACGATCTTGTTTCTTCGTTTCCCTTCCTAAACCTTGAACCCGGCCGGTTCGGCTCGCTGTTGATGCTAGGCTCGGCGGAACGCGCGATCGAGGATCGGGCCAAGGCCTTTGGCCTTGCCTACCACTGGCCGCGAGATGACGCAGAGGACGCCCTGCGAATTGCCGTCCTGCCAGACCGCGCGCAGGCTATTTGGCTGACTTGGGTCACCACCATGGTCGACGACGTCAGCGACCGGCACCTGCTCGTCGCAGCCTGGCGAGCTTGGTCCGCACTGGAGGCGGCCAGGATACCGTTCTGACCCGCCGTCACGTTTCCCACCACCATCACCAACACCTGCCAGGGCCGCCTTCGTGCGGCCCTTGGCGTTTCTGGAGCCATGAAATGAAATACATCGCCATCGACACCGAGAGCACCTTCGATCCCTACCTGAAGGAAGCCTACGAATGCATCGACCCGGATCAAAATAGAGCCCGCGAAGCCTGCCGCGTCATTACCGCAGCCAGCGCCTTCCAATTCGAGCTGGATGAACAGGGCAGGGTATCAACCGGCCCCGTAGCGAGCTGGACAGCATACGATCATAGCGAGGCGGAAATCCTGGGCCGCCTGTCGAACCACCTGATCAGCCAACCGGAGCATTCAGTCGTCACCTGGGGTGGTGCCAGCGCTGACCTTGTGCGGCTGACGCTCGCCTCAATGGCAAACGACCTGCCGCTGCCCGGGCAATTGCGGCGCGAGCCATCGGGCCACCGGTCACGTCAGCATATCGATGTGAGCGCGGCCATGACGGCGGGAACCGGGAAGTATCATCACCTGTCCGAAGTTCTTATCCGGCTAGGCCTCCCGGTGGGGTTGCTGCTGGATAAGGCTTGCCCGTTGCAGGCTCATACTTCGACCGAATGGGACCACCTGCGCCAGCACTGTGAGCTGGACAGTCTGTTCGCCAGCATCGCGTTTGTTGCATGGCGCAGGGTCGAAGGCGCGCCGGGACTGCGGATCCCTGAGGCCGTCTACGCGCTGATCGCTGGATACCTGCGCCAGCGTCCCGGCTGCATTGGGGAACCGATGCTCACGAGTGTATGCTCGGACATGGCGGAGAGGGTTGCTGCGCGAATGGCGCAATTGGTTCAGGGGGCGCACGCTTGAAAAAAGTACGGGCCTCGGCTTGCCCTAACCCACCATCACAGTAAGGCGGGCCTGAATAGCTTGGAGCCTACAGCATCCTTGGTTCGCGTCGATCAGCCGAGGTCCTTTAACAGGATCTCGGCTTGCGCCAGAACCGTTTGGACTGCCTCATCCGCGAGGTCTGGTGGGTAGCCGTATTTCTTCAGGATACGCTTCACCAATACCCGCATCCGAGCGCGCGCGCTCTCTCGCTGGTGCCAGTCGACGGTCACATTGCCGCGAAGCTTCTCCAGCAACTCGTGGGCAATCACGCGCAGCTTGTCGTTGCCCATAGCTTCAACTGCGCTCTCGTTGTCAGCAAGCGCCATGTAGAACGCGACCTCTTCGGGGCTGAGCCCCAACTCATCGCCACGTGTGCGAGCTGCCTTCATCTCCTTGGCAAGCTCAATCAACTCTTGGATCATTTCCGCCGCTGAGATGGCACCAGCATGGTAGCGGGCGACTGCCTCCTCCAGACGGTTGGAGAAGGCCTTGCTCTCGACCAGATTGGCTTTTGAACGGCTGGCGATTTCACCGTTTAGCAGCTTTTTCAGCGCTTCAAGAGCGAGATTCTTCTTCTCCAGCTTACCGACTTCCATGAGGAATTCGTCGGACAGGATGGAAATGTCTGGTGATTGCAGGCCAGCTGCCTGCAGGATGTCGATGATCTCGGATGATGCAACCGCTCGGTCCACGAGCTGTTGCACGGCAAATGCACGGTCCTTCTCACTGATCTTGCCGGTTGCGGTGGTCTTGGAGAGCGCCGCCCGGATAGCCTGAAAGAACCCTACTTCGTCCCGAATGGCACGGGCTTCGTCGCTCGCTGAAGCAAGAGCATAGGCCTTCGACAGTTCCAGAACCATATCGAGGAACCGGCGGTGAGCGCGCTTCTTCTCTTCGTCGGTCTTCTGCCGTGCTGCCAGCGATTCCTGCCACTTCAAGACCCAGTCAATGGCACCGCCAAGGCAGATCAGGCGTTCGCGCGGTTGCCCCGTTATGCCGGGACGGTAGTCGAAGCCGTGGAACAGGTCGCGGATGGCTTCATACCGTTCTACCATCGCGGCGACGGCGGCGGCCTCATCGATGCCGGTCTTGTCGCGGTCGGATTCGGTATATTGGCTGAGCGCGTTGCGCAGGTTCTGGGCGACGCCAATGTAGTCGACTACCAGCCCGCCAGGCTTGTCCT
Organism: Alteriqipengyuania lutimaris; assembly: GCF_003363135.1. NCBI lineage: Bacteria > Pseudomonadati > Pseudomonadota > Alphaproteobacteria > Sphingomonadales > Erythrobacteraceae > Alteriqipengyuania > Alteriqipengyuania lutimaris. Next base: position 2,050,650 of record NZ_QRBB01000001.1, read on the forward strand.
TGAATACCCGGTTCACGCGGGCAATGGCCTGCATCAGTCCGTGTCCGCGCATTGGCTTGTCGATATACATGGTGTTCATGCACGGGGCGTCAAACCCCGTAAGCCACATGTCGCAGACGATGACGAGGCGAAGCGGATCATCGGGTTTGCGGGCGCGCTTGGCGAGCTCATCGCGGCGCTTCTTCGATCCGATATGTGGCTGCCATTCGAGCGGATCCGATGCCGAGCCGGTCATCACGATCTTGATCCCGCCTTTGGCATCATCGGTAGAATGCCACTCGGGACGCAGGGCGATGATCCTGTCGTAAAGGGCAACGCATATTCGACGGCTCATGCAAACGGCCATAGCCTTGCCATTCATGGCTTCGCTGCGCGTCTCAAGGTGAGCGACCATGTCTTCCGCCACTTGCGCCAGCCGCTTATCGGAACCGACCAGCGCCTCGACCGCGGACCATTTGGCCTTCAGCTTTTCCGCTTCAGTCAGCGATTGATCTTCGATCAGCGCCTCGATCTCGCTGTCGATCAGCGGCTTTTCATCGTCGTTCAGCTCGATCCGGGCGAGGCGGCTTTCGTAGAAGATCGGCACCGTCGCGCCGTCTTCCACGGCGCGGCTGATATCATAGACGTCGATGTATTCGCCGAAGATCGCGGGCGTATTGATGTCGGCGGCTTCAATCGGCGTGCCGGTAAAGCCGATAAACGACGCGTTCGGCATGGCTTGCCGGATATAATGAGCATAGCCATAGCGCCTGAGGCCTGTTTCGCGGTTTAGTTTCGCCTCGAACCCATACTGGCTGCGGTGCGCTTCGTCGGCGATGATGATGATGTTGCGCCGATCGCTGAGCAACGGGAAACTTTCTTCACCCTTTTCCGGTGAGAACTTTTGAACAGTGGTGAAGACCACACCGCCAGCTGCCTTGTCCAACAGCCGCTTGAGATCTGCGCGGCTGTCAGCTTGAGCGGGTTTTTGCCGGATCAGATCCCGGCAAACGCCGAACGTGCTATATAGCTGATCGTCGAGGTCATTGCGGTCGGTCAGCACAACCAGCGTTGGATTTTCCAGCGCCTGCGATTTCACCGCCAGCCCCGCGAAGAACGCCATCAACAGGCTCTTGCCCGAACCCTGTGTGTGCCAGATCACACCAATCTTGCGATCGCCACCGGGCCGCGTTGCTTCAATTGCCTCTCGCACAGCCTTCTGCGCGCCATGGAACTGGTGGTAGCCGGCGATGATCTTGAACGGTCCATCGCCTTTGTCGCCGAACACGATAAAATCCCGGATCAAGGCGAGCAGGTTGGCAGGCTTGCAGACCCCTCGGAGCAGTGTTTCAAGCTCCGGCGTTCCCCGATGGGCGAAGTCCTCTCCGTCGACTGTGCGCCAAGGCATGAAGCGCTCGGCATTCGCGGTAATGGAGCCGACGCGCGCTTCCATCCCGTCCGATGTAACCAGCACTGCGTTTGTGCTGAACAGGCTCGGGATCTGTTGCAGATAGGTCTGCAACTGGTTGTAGGCGTCGGTGATCGTGGCGTTCTGTGCGGCGGCGTTCTTCAGCTCCAGCACAGCAAGCGGTAGACCGTTTACGAACAGGACGAGATCGGGGCGCCGGTTGGCGCGGTTCTGGACGACCACGAACTGGTTCACAGCCAGCCAGTCATTGGCGTCCGGCCGCAAGAAATCGATTAGCCACACCTTCGTTGTCGCGGTAGCTCCGCTTTCGGAGCGATACTCAACATCGATGCCGTCGGTCAGCAGGCGATGGATGCGTCGGTTCTCTTCGACCAGCGATGGCAACTCGCCGGTCAGAACGCGGCGCAGTGCTTCGGCCCGCGCAGGCTCCGGCGTATCAGGATTTATGCGCGCTATAGCCGCTTCCAGCCTGCCGGTGAGTATCACATCGCCGAAGGAGCGACGTTCCGGGGCGGAGCCATCAGGGGCAATTACTGAGCCGTGGCAATACGCCCAGCCCAATTCTTGCAGCGTTTCGACGGCCGCCTGTTCGACGATATCTTCGGTGATGCTCAAGGCTTGCCACCAGCAGCCGGCCTATTGGTAAGCCGCCATTTCGCCATGAAGAAGCCGATCATGCGGCGAGCGCAAATCTCCGCCATCTCCTTATCGACACTATTCGAGAGGAAGAAGCGCCGGAACTCGAGCTTAAGCCGTGAGCTTGCCGTCGGGCGCTCTGGCCAATCGATTTCTGCCTTCCGGCTATACAAAGCTTCGAGCTTGCCAGACCAGTTCGCCAGTAGATCATCCGGGTGCGTAGCTTGATCCGGTAGCAAGTCGCGCAGGATACGCACGATCTGCTCATCGACCGCTCCATCTTCGGCGGCGATGGCCGCCGGATCGAGTTTCTTGCGAGCCTCCGCCGCCTTTGCGGCCTCCGCCGCCTTTGCGGCCTTCGCCGCCTCAGCTGCGATTGCGGCCTCTGCCTCTTCCTTATCTTTCTGCTCTTCTCTGATCAGCCGGGTCAGCCAATCATTGCAGTATTGGGAAGCGCCGCCAGGATCGGGAAACAGGTTTCCAGGGTGAATGTTCATTTTGCGAAGTGTGTTCAGGCAATCCGTCCGGCCTTCATTCGGGATGTGGATCTTGCTGATGTAGCGGGCAACATCCTTTGGATTATCGGGGTCGATAACCTCATTGTCGATCAGTTCATTCAGAAGGGCGGAAACAAGGTTGTCCCTCCCGCTGGGCGTGATCGTAAACAGCCCCGCCTGACTGACTAGCCGCGCGTTATCGTGGTGCGTCGGCTGAAAGACAATTTTTGACAATTCCTCATCCGCGCGAAGCACGGTCGTGTTCAGGCAGAAGACCGCCCGTGATGGATTTTCCTTGCCCTTCTCATCAAGCTCGCCGAAGGCGAAGAACAAGGCGACGTAGGGCGATTTTGTCCAATCGAGCAGCGGAGTCATTAGGCCGTGGTGCTGGCCAAAGGCCCAAAGCTCCTCCACGTCCAGCTTGCTGCAATCTAGCCCGCGTCCTCGCATGGCGAGGCGGAACTGTTCAAGCAAATTTGCCTCATGTTGCTCGGGAACCGCTCCGCCATCGAACAAACGGCTGAGCGTGGACGACAGATGCCAGTCGTGGCCGCGATGTCCACGATAGACGAATTCATCCTTGGCCTTGTTATGATCGGGTGAGCGCATCGCGGTGATGAAGTCTTCCCAGCTCTCCACCCGGCAGGCAGGGACGAGGCCATCTATCTCCTCTTCGCCGAAGTCGTAGTTGGGGAACTTGGGAAGCGAGGTGAAATATGGGCCGGCCATCAGGTTGCTTCAGCGTTGGGCACGACGCGCACCGCGCCGGACATCAGCCGGGGCAGGAGGTAATCGCGGGTTTCGGCGAGGGTTTTTGTTTCGGAATTGCTGGCATCTTGTCTGGCACGCAGGGGATTAGCGATTGCCTCGAATGCATCCAGAAGCGGCGAACCGCCAAAGGCGAACTCCAGACGATAGGCGTTGCCACGGTTCAAACCCGGAACGGCTGCATCGGTATTCATGCCTTCTAGACCAAGTGTTTGGAGCAGGTGCCAAGCGAAGTTCAGCGGGACACCATCCCTTGGGATGACATAGAAAACAGTGTCGATTGCGAAGAAATCCCCCGCCTCCCAATAGAGGCTACCCACGGTCCCTTTGCGCCCAACAATGATGCCGGGACCATTGGCAAGAGGGGTGGAGTGCGTCCCAGAAATTCCGCCGGAACCATAGACGGGATACGGGCCATCTTTCCGCACCGTTTTGGGCAGGGATTTGCCATAAGCAAGTTCCATGATACTTTCGACGGTTCGGCGGGACCATCCCACTGGCAAGCCATCGGCGCCGAGCGCGTCGGGGAAGTGAGCTGCGAGTTCGGCGGCGCGGGCGGGGTCTGGGGTCAGGCCACCCATGATCGCCACCGGATCGGCCTCGCCAGCCGCCCTACGGCGCACGGGGCCGAAGTCGACAAACCAATCCCGAAAGACCGCCTGCGCCATGCCCTCCAGTGTCTTATTCATCCGCCGGTTAAGTTCGATCTTGTCGTCAAATGCCTCCATCGCCTCGGCAATGATCCGTTGTTCATCAAGCGCGAGGGTCGGAATTTCCAGCGAGCGAAGGCGATCCGTGTCGAGCACCCCGGTTCCGTGGCCGGCGGCACTAACCAATCCAAGCAACACCGGCTTGGCGGCGGAGAGTGCATAATACAGGAAGGTGGGGTCAATAGACGGCCCGGCGACAACAGCCTTGATGTCTTGATTGAACGAAATCGGCCGGGCACTACGCACCACACGAATTTCATTGTGCAGCGACATTCCCCGCACGGCTACGTATGAAGCGTTTTCGGGCGCGAGTTTTGTGCCTTTGCCAATAGCCGCCTTGGTGACGTGCGCTTCCGTGACACCCTCCCATTGGCTCATATCCTTTGGAGTCAGCCATGGAACGTCGCCGTTCCAGAAGGCGCTATTCGCCTTGCTGGGAGTGCCGCCGGAAAGCAGCTGCACGACATCGCCGAGTTTCTGCATACGTCGTCCGCTTTGGACATTAGACCAGTTCGCTTGCGGCGATGCGCCGTCCATATCTGGCTGGTTAGGCATCGGCCTGCACCATCGCCAACTTGTCACGGATTAGCGCTGTCAGCCGGTCACTCTCGTCGAACTGATTTTCAAGCGTCGCGGTCAAAGCCGAGATGCGTTCCGCGAACGGCACGCCGTCATCTTCAGCATCTTCCGCCCCGACATAGCGCCCCGGTGTGAGGACGTGGCCATGCTTGCGGACTTCCTCAAGTGTGGCTGATTTGCAGAAGCCGGGGATGTCATCATACTCGCTCAGCCCCGCATCAGTCTTTGTGCGCCAGCGGTGATAGGTGTCCGCAATCGTGGCGATGTCGCTTGTCGAAAACTCGCGGCGAGTGCGGTCCACCATGTGGCCAAGGTTGCGAGCATCGATGAACAGGATTTCGCCGCGCCGGTCACGGTGACCATTCGCGCTCTTGTCCCGCGCCAGAAACCACAGGCAGGCCGGAATCTGTGTGGAATAGAACAGCTGACCGGGCAGGGCGACCATGCAATCCACCACGTCGCCCTCGATCATAGCTTTGCGGATTTCGCCTTCGCCAGACTGCTGCGATGACATCGAGCCATTGGCCAGCACCACGCCTGCTGTTCCGCGCGGGGCAAGGTGATGGATGATGTGTTGGAGCCAAGCAAAGTTGGCGTTACCCGCAGGCGGCTGACCGAACTTCCAGCGCACATCACCTTCGAGCTGCGGCTGCCACCAATCCGAGATGTTGAATGGCGGGTTGGCCATGACGTAATCGAACTTGAGCGTGGGGAAGGCGTCGTTGATAAACGAGCCCTCCTTGTTCCATTGGATGTCCGCGTCGATGCCACGCACCGCAAGGTTCATCTTGCAAAGCTTCCACGTAGTGTGGTTGCGCTCCTGCCCGTAGATCGCGATGTCGCCGATCCGACCCTGATGATTGCCAACGAAGCGCTCCGATTGGACGAACATGCCGCCGGACCCACAGCAGGGGTCATAAACGCGACCGTTATGCGGCTCGAGCATTTCGACGATGGTTTGCACCACCGACCGGGGGGTGAAGAATTCCCCGCCTCGCCGCCCTTCAGCGCCGGCAAACTGGCTGATGAAATATTCGTAGGCGCGGCCCAGCAAGTCCCTCGACTGGCCGTCTGTGCTGTGCATGCCGACCGTTGAAAACAGGTCGATCAGCTCGCCCATCATCGTCTTGTCGAGTTGAGGCTTCCCGTATTCCTTGGGAAGAACCCCATCGAGTACAGGCGTGTTGGCCCGTTCGATCGCTTCCATGGCGTTGTCGATCAGGTTGCCGATGTCGCCCACGCGCTCGTTGCCCGTCGTAACATCGACGAACGGGATCTGCTGGAGCTTGGCGTTGGCCTGCAAGTTCGACCAACGAGCCTCCGGTGGCACCCAGAACACGTTCGAAGCGAGGTATTCCTCGGGGTCTTCCGCGTCGGCGTATTCTTCTTGCAGCAGATGCGCACGGTGCTGCTCAAAGGCGTCGGAGATATACTTGAGGAAGATCAGGCCGAGGGCAATGTGCTTGTATTCGGACGGCTCAAGGGTCCCGCGCAGTTTGTCCGCAGCCCTGAAGAGATCGGCCTCGAATCCGAGATCTCCGCCGCCATTTTTTTGTGATGCCATGGGTGGTTAATTCCTCCGCCTGCAGGGGTAGCGGAACCTGGGCGAAGGGGGCAACAGGCGAACGCGGGCATGAATTGAAGTTGGTGGCGGGGCTGCGGCTGAAGGTCGCAGACCCGTCACGAGGGCGATCACCTCATCGCCTCATTTACTTGGGCATACGCGGCTTACCCGTCCGCGACCGATGGTTGATCGGCAGCAGCTTGACCGGGTGCGGCTGAAGTTGGTCGGTGGCAACATCGGTCCACTTCTCCATGAAGTCGAGATATTCTGACAGAACCAGCTGCACTCCATGCGTATCGCTGCGCTTCGAGTAGTGGAGGGCATTCGTCCCGCTGCGAGCATGCCCCATTACGTCGGCGCGCATGAAATCCGGCACCTCGGCCTTGGCATAGAAACTGGATCCGAGCGCGCGGATCGAGTGCATGTCTGCCGACTTGCCGACCTTATTGGTAGGAATGTGCATATGCAGGCCGATCCACGCCACCATATGACGCCAGGCGATGTTTCGGAACTGGTGGCCGCCGATCCGAGCTTCGTTGAGGTAGAGCTCGGGGAACAACTCTCTGTGTCCTTCGGCCCGGATCGCCTTCACGTAATCGAGGAAGCCAAGCCGCAATAGCTCTGGGTGGAGCGGAATCAGTCGGCCGCGGTCTTCGTTTTTCTCGCCACCGTCGACATTATCCTCGGCGCGCACGTCATTGTCTTGGATGACGATGTTGGGGATGGCATCATCGAGATGAACCTCATCGGCCCGCAGGCCAGCAATCTCGTTTAGGGCGGCGTGCGTGTAGTATAGCAGGAGCGGCAGCCAGTAAGCGGCATCATGCCAGACATTGTTGCCCGCCGCACTGTCGAGCCGCCGCAACTGACCGCCACCGCCCGTCCAGATCGGAGCGGAAAACAAGCAGATCATGTGCTCCGGCATCCACGGCGGACGCGCGGTCTTCTTCGACACCTTCTTGTGCTTGCCCAGCTTCACCGCCGAGAAGTCCAGCGCCTTGGTATTGGGGATCTTCGGCGCCCATTCGTCTTCGGCCAACAGGTCGTAAGCGGTCGACATGTAGGAGAGATCGCGCTTCAGAGTGTTCATCGAACGGGCATTGCCGCTGGTGACGGTAAAGGTTTCGGCAACCTCCTCGAACGGGCGATCAAAATCCTTCGAAGGGCGGTAGGTGCGGGGCATATCCAGCAATGCGTTCTTGAACTTGGCAACATCTGTGTGGTCGTAGGCGCCGAGAGGCTTGTCGCCCGTCACCCATGCGAAGGTTTTGAGAACGCGCTCGTATTGGGCAAGACCCCGGTTCCAATGGCCGGTGCGACGCGCAAGCCGAATGATCTTGGGAATCACCTCGCTGAACCGCGTGGCATGGTAGGTCTTGAACACGCAATCTGGGTGGGAAGCTGCGCTGGTCTCGGCGGGCGCTGATACAGGCAAGGGCTGGGCAATCGTTTGTGGCGTTGCCGGCTGCGGCGGCGCAAAGGTCAGTGATGCCCCGTTCGCCCGGCGTTTCGCCAGCAGGGCTTCTTCCTGATCGAAGGCCGATTGCACATCCTCGTCGAGGAAGTGGGACGCCAGGCGGTGCGCTTCGGCCTTTGCTTGAAGATGGACATGTTTGAGACGGGCTACCACGGCGTCAGTCGGTTCAAGCCCCAGCCCTTCGGCCATGAGGGCCATGATTTCGTCGTCGATGGTATCCTTTCCGCAGTAGCGGTCGAGATCGCAGGCTACCCACTCGATATCCATTTCGTCATGGCCCGCAGCTGCCAGCGTTTGACGCTGGGCGTCGGTCAGCTCGTTGGTTGTGCCTGGCCGCTGGGCGATATCCAAAGCGCTCGCCATTGTGCGGAAATCCCGCACCTGGGCGGCGGGATTACGTGACGGGTCGTGCAGTTCCATGATAAGCTTAGACAGGCAATCGCGTAGCTCGGTTTCGAACAACGCCTTGATTGTGCCGCCATCGAGCGTCTGGTTCTGTTCGAAATAAGCGTTCACTGTCCGGCGCACCCTGTCAAATTGCGCGGCGAGAATCGCGGTCCGCTCGCGAGCTTCCTGCCCATCGCAGGTCGAAAGCGGCACGATTACATGTATATCCTTGCCATCGTGCAAACGCACACGGCGGCGGAAATAGTAGCGGCCTGAGCGGCGGGTGCTGAAGGGAATCTTGGGCATTGAAAGGCTCTTTCCGACTGGGTCGGTGAACCGGCATGTGTCACATCAAGTGGCACCCCGCTTCACCGGGTGGGTGAAAGCGGTTTTCTTTCAATGCGTTGCAGGAAAAATGGTCGGGGAGAGAGGATTCGAACCTCCGGCCCCTGCCTCCCGAAGACAGTGCTCTACCAGGCTGAGCTACTCCCCGACCGGATGCTTGCGGGGCGGACCCCGCGAGGCAGAGGCGGCCCTATAGGTGTGGATCACCGCACACGCAAGCGGACATTCGCAGGCAAAGTGTCCTAAGCACCTCGGGCCAGCCACAAGAGCGCAATTCCCCGTGTCCGAGTCGCATTTCGAACAGTCCTATCTCGATCTGATGGAGCGCATCTGGCGCACCGGCGACGAGCGCGTCGATCGTACGGGTATCGGCACCCGCTCGGTCTTCGGCGCACAACTGCGGTTCGACCTCGGTGACAACCGCGTGCCGTTGCTCACCACCAAGCGGGTCTACTGGAAAACCGCCGCGCGCGAGATGCTGTGGTTCCTGACCGGGGAGACCAATATCCGCCCGCTGGTGCTGCAGGGCGTGAAGATCTGGAACGAGTGGCCGCACGCACGCTACGTGAAAGAGACGGGTAACGACCTGCCGCTCGGCGAGTTCGTCCAGCGTATCGGCGATGACGAGGCTTTCGCGGAGCGCTGGGGCGATCTCGGCCCGGTCTACGGCAAGCAGTGGGTCGACTGGCCCACCTACCGCTATCGTCCCGATGGCCTCTACGAAAAAGGGGAGGGGATCGATCAGGTCAGCCAGGTGATCGAAAGCCTGCAGAGCAATCCCGGCAGCCGGCGACATATCATCGAAGGATGGAACGTCGCCGAACTCGACCGGATGGCGCTGCCGCCATGCCACAAGACCTACCAGTTCCACGTCGGCTCCGGAGGTACCCAGCTCAACTGCCTGCTCTACCAGCGCAGTTGCGACGTCGCGCTGGGCCTGCCGTTCAACCTGTTCGGGGCGGCGCTCCTGATGCGCATGATCGCGCAGCAGGCCGATCTGGAGCCGGGCGAGCTCGTGTGGATGGGGGGCGATACGCACCTTTACCTCAATCATGCGCACCTGATCGAGGAGCAGCTCTCCCGGGAACCGCGAGGCACCCCGAGGCTTGAGTTCACAAGGCACGCGCCGAGCATTTTCGACTACCGGATAGAGGATTTCGCAGTCAGCGATTACGATCCCCATCCGCCCATTAAGGCACCTGTCGCCGTCTGAGTGCGGGCCCCGACGATCGGCGTGCTTGACCCCGTCGGGCTCGCGCAATAACCGGTCGCCAATGTGAAAGAATGCGTCCCAGGCGATTGAATTCAGGTCTGGCCGGGCGCGGGGAGATGAATATGGCCAATCGGCCCGAGCGCGAGACTTCGCGCGCAAACAAGCCGCAATTATCGCTTCACGTGCCCGAGCCCGAGTATCGGCCGGGCTCGGAAGAGGTCGACTTCTCCGGCATCGAAATTCCGGAAGCGGGAGCGCAGCCGCGACCCGACGAGGCGTGCGATCCCTCGGAGACTGTGGGCCTGTGCACCGATCTGATCCGCGTGCTGGGCGATGACAACAAGGCGCACGGTCCATGGGACCCCAAGCTCGATCCCGATACTCTGCGCGAGATGCTGCACCACTTCTCGCTGGTGCGCGCGTTCGACGAACGCATGTTTCGGGGCCAGCGGCAGGGCAAGACCAGCTTCTACATGAAGTGCACCGGGGAAGAGGCGACCAGCATCTCCACCGCGATGGCGCTGCAGCCGGACGATATGGTGTTCCCCAGCTATCGCCAGCAGGGCGTGCTGATCGCGCGCGGCTATCCGCTGATCGAGATGATCAACCAGATCTATTCGAACAGTGGCGACAAGCTGAAAGGCCGCCAGTTGCCGATCATGTATTCGAGCCGCGAGCACAGCTTCTTCAGCATCTCGGGTAACCTCGCCACGCAGGTCCCACAGGCGGTCGGCTGGGCGATGGCGAGTGCAATCAAGAACGACAGCCGGATCGCGACGAGCTGGGTGGGCGAGGGCAGCACGGCGGAGGGCGACTTCCATGCGGCCTGCACCTTTGCCAGCGTGTACAATGCACCGGTTATCATCAACCTTATCAACAACCAGTGGGCGATCAGCAGCTTCTCCGGCTTTGCGGGCGGCGAGCGCGCGACCTTCGCCAGCCGCGCGATCGGCTACGGCCTCGCGGGGCTTCGCGTGGACGGCAACGACCCGCTGGCCTGCTATGCCGCCGAACGCTGGGCCGCCAACCGCGCGCGGACCAACAGCGGCCCGACGCTGATCGAATTCTTCACCTATCGTGCGGAAGGCCACTCAACATCGGACGATCCCTCGGGCTATCGCAGCGCGAACGAGCGCGAGGCCTGGCCGCTGGGCGATCCCGTGGCGCGGCTCAAGAACCACCTCATCGAACTGGGTGAGTGGGACGAGGACCGACAGGCCGAGATGGACCGCAACGCGGCCGAGAAGGTCAAGAAGGACACCAAGGAGGCCGAGAAGAACGGCATCCTGGGCCATGGCATGCACCAGCCCTTCCACACCATGTTCGAAGATGTCTTCGACGAGGAGCCGTGGCACCTGCGCGAGCAGAACGAAGAGTCGCAGCGTGAGCGCGAAAAGAAATATCCGGACGGGGTGCCGCACTGATGAGCGAGACGAAAGAGAAGTCCAAGCCCCAGCCCAAACAGGGTCGGCACGCGACTGGCGACGATCGCCGGCTCAACATGATCGAGGCGATCAACGATGCGCTCGACGTGGCGATGGGCCGCGACGACGATGTGGTCGTGTTCGGCGAGGATGTCGGCTATTTCGGCGGCGTCTTCCGCTGCACCGCAGGGCTCCAGGAAAAATACGGCAAGACCCGCGCGTTCGATACGCCGATTTCGGAATGCGGCATCATCGCCGCGGCGATCGGGATGGGCGCCTACGGCTTGCGCCCGGTGCCCGAAATCCAGTTCGCGGACTACATCTACCCCGGATACGACCAGATCATCAGCGAAGCGGCACGCATCCGCTATCGCAGCGCGGGCGAATATAATGTGCCGATGACGGTCCGCTCGCCCTTCGGCGGCGGCATCTTCGGCGGGCAGACCCACAGCCAGAGCCCCGAATCGCTGTTCACCCACGCCTCGGGCATCAAGACGGTGATCCCGGCGACGCCCTACGACGCAAAGGGCCTGCTGATTTCGTGCATCGAGGATAACGACCCGGTCATCTTCTTCGAGCCCAAGCGCATCTATAACGGCCCGTTCGACGGTTTCTTCGATCGCCCGGTGCAGAACTGGAAGTCGCATCCCGACAGCGTGGTGCCCGAAGGCTATTACAAGGTCCCGCTGGGCAAGGCGCGGCTCGTCACCGAAGGCGAGCAGCTGACCGTGCTGACCTACGGCACGATGGTCCACGTCGCGAAGGCGGTGATGGAGGAGCGCGGCGTTGAGGCCGACATTCTCGACCTGCGCACGCTCGTCCCGCTCGACATCGAGGCTGTGGAAAAGTCTGTGAAGAAGACGGGGAAATGCCTGATCATCCATGAGGCGACACGCACTTCGGGCTTCGGCGCGGAGCTTTCCGCGCTGGTGCAGGAGCGCTGCTTCTATCATCTCGAAGCGCCGATCCAGCGCGTCACCGGCTTCGACACGCCTTATCCTCATAGCCTCGAATGGGCCTATTTCCCCGGCCCGGTGCGCATCGGCACCGCCCTCGACAAGCTTCTAAGCGAGTAAATCCGACATGGCGAAATTCACCTTCAACCTGCCCGATATCGGCGAAGGCATCGCCGAGGCCGAGATCGTCGCATGGCATGTCTCTGTGGGCGACACGGTCGAGGAAGACGGCCCGCTGGCCGACATGATGACCGACAAGGCGACGGTCGAAATGGAAAGCCCGGTCGCGGGCAAGATCATGGAGATCGCGGGCGAGGTGGGTGACACCATCGCGATCGGATCAATGCTGGTAACGATCGAGGTCGAGGGCGAGATTCCCGACGATGTTGCGGAAGAGAACGCCGCCGCAGCCGATGCCGAGCCGGAAGCCGGTCCCGCACCATCGCCCGCTCCCGCGCCGAAGTCCGACGAGGTCGAAGAAAGGATCGAGGTCGAGAACCCCGATGCGAGCGATGCGAACGACGCGCACGAGGCCGATCCCGAACCTGCACCCGAGCAGCCGGTCGGCAAGAGCGAACCCAAATCGCAGAGCAAGGTCCTCGCCAGCCCGGCCGTGCGCAAGCGCGCGAAGGACATGGGCATCGATCTGGCGCAGGTGAAGCCGGCCGATGACGGCCGCGTGCGCCACGGCGACCTCGACCAGTTCATTGCCTATTCGGGCGGCTATTCGCCTGCCAGCGGTCCGCGCGCCGACGAGACCGTGAAGGTCATCGGCATGCGCCGCCGGATCGCGCAGAACATGAGCGCGTCGAAGCGCAACATCCCGCACTTCACCTATGTCGACGAGGTCGACGTGACCGACCTCGAGGCGATGCGTGCGCAGCTCAACGACGGGCGCGGCGACAAGCCGAAGCTCACCATCCTGCCGCTGCTGATCACATCGATCTGCCAGTGCCTGCCCGAATTCCCGATGATCAACGCGACCTATGACGACGAAGAAGGCGTGGTGACGCGCCACGGATCGGTCAACATGGGCATGGCCGCGCAGACCGATGCCGGGCTGATGGTGCCGGTCATCAAGGACGCGCAGAGCCAGAACCTGTGGCAGCTCGCGCGCGAGATCGGCCGCCTGGCCGAGGCCGCGCGCAGCGGCAAGGCCAAGTCTGACGAAATGCAGGGCGGCACGCTGACCGTCACCTCGCTCGGGCCGCTGGGCGGGATCGCGACCACGCCGGTCATCAATCGCCCCGAAGTCGCGATCATCGGACCGAACAAGATCGTCGAGCGTCCGATGTTCGTGAAGGGTGCCGATGGTGTTGAGCGGGTCGAGAAGCGCCTGCTCATGAACATCTCGATCAGCTGCGATCACCGCGTGGTCGATGGCTGGGATGCGGCGAGCTTCATTCAGGCGTTGAAAGCCCGGCTCGAATCGCCTGCGCTGATTCTGGCGAACTGAGCGGCTAGCGTACGACCGCGCTGTAGGTGAACACACCGCGCCCTTTCGCGGCACGGGGGTTCGCGACGTCCCAGCGAATATTGGTGACATCTGCCGAGGTCGCCGGGCGGCCTTCTACCCGGAGGCTCGCCAGCGTGCCCCACGTCCGCCCGCCGTCGACCGACACCTGCGCGGTGGCGCCTCCGCTGGCGCGGAAGGCGAGATTGCGCGGTACGCGACTCGAAATGGTGAAGGGCGCGTCACGGGGCGAGCGCCACGCGAGCATCAGCACCACCGTGTCGCCGCGTTCGAGCATCTCGGCAGGCGCGAGCAGGCGCTGCGTGCGGCCGTCGCGCTCTTGCGATACTTCGAGAAACACCTCGCGGTCGATGGCGACCAGCGATTGCGCGCCTGCCGTGCTCGCGGCGAACATCGCGGCGCTTGCGATCAGCAATCCTGTACGCATGAAACGGCTCCCCCTGCCGATTTCCAAGGTGCTGCGGACGCTGCCCGAAAATGCTCAAAATGGGGTTAATCCCGCGCTAACCACGAGTCCGGCGCGCACATGTGAAAAAGCTTCGCGACAATCCATTGACAGCCCCGAAAGGGTGGCTTAAGCGCGCCCCTCCCACGCAGCGGAGACACTCTCTCCCACGTGTTTGCGCGGGTGTAGCTCAGTTGGTTAGAGCGCCGGCCTGTCACGCCGGAGGTCGCGGGTTCGAGTCCCGTCACTCGCGCCATTTCACTCAGAAATGGTGTTCTCGAAGGCAGGCTTAGTGCTTGCGCGAAGCCGTGCGCTTCGCCACCCCCGCAGGCGAACCTACGCAGGGAAGGGCCATTCGATGATCACGCTTCACCACCTCGAATATTCGCAGAGCTTCCGCATTCTCTGGCTGCTCGAGGAACTGGGCACGCCTTACGAGCTCAAGATCTACGAGCGCGATCCCGAAAGCCGTCTCGCGCCTGCCGAGTACAAGGCACTCTCGCCGCTCGGCACCGCGCCCGTCATCACCGACGACAAGGGTCTTGTGCTGGCGGAGAGCAACGCGGTGATCGACTATATCCTCGATTCGCATCCCCAGAGCCCGCTGCGGCCCGCTCCGGGCGAAGCGAGCCGCGCGGACTACCTTTTCTGGTTTCACGCAGGCACGGGCAGCCTGATGCCGATGCAGTTCTTCAACGGGCTGCTGACGATGATGAAGGCGCGCTCGCCCGCGCTGGTCAAATCGGTGGTCGGTATCGCGACCGACAAAGTCCGCGAAATGCTGGTCGCGCCGCGGCTCAAGACCATCTTCGACAAGCTGGAGAGCGATCTGGGGCGCAACACCTTGGCTCGCGGGCGACCAGCTGACGGCAGCCGATATCTCGATGTGCTATTCGATCGCCTCGGCCGATGCGCAGGGCAGGCTCGAAGGGCGGCCCAACTGCCAGCGCTGGATGGCGCAGATGCGCGATACGCCGTCGTTCCAGCGGGCGATGCAGAAGGACGGTCGCGAGACCTTCGTCTTCACTTTCTAGGCGTCATTCCTGGTGGCGGTCGCAGTGATAGGCGCTGCGCCCGCTCACCTTGGTTCTCACGATCTCGCCGTCGCAGCGCGGGCACTGCGCGCCCTCCTCGCGATGGCGGATCAGCCAGTCGTCGGGCAGTTTGCGGTAGGTCGCTTCGGTGTCCATCACCGCTTTCAGGATATCGCGCATCTCGTCGTACATCTGCGCGAGCTTTTCCTCGGATAGGTCGGTGCCCTTGCGTTCCGGCCCGATGCCGACGCGATAGAGGATTTCGTCGGACCACAGGTTGCCGATCCCGGCGAGCTTCTGCTGTGCCATCAGCGCGGACTTGATCGCGCCACGCGACGATCCGATCGCCTCGACGAAGGCGTCGCGCGAAATCTCGAGCGCGTCGGGACCGAAGCCGATCCGCTCGATCTCCTCCTCGGGGTTGTCGACCACACGCACCCAGCCGAGCTTGCGCGGGCAGCGGAAGGCCAGGCGGCGGTCGCCTTCGAAGCGGATCAGGAATTTCGTGTAATCGGGCGCGCCGTCTTCTTCGTCGAAGGGGCGAAGCGAGCCGGTCATCCCCAGATGGACGCCGATCCACGGGCCGGTCTTCGATCCGGCAAAGATCAGCTTGCCATGGCGATGAGTCTGCGTGAACTGGTGGCCGACCAGCCGCGCACGTTCGTTGTCGCCCGGCAGCTCGATATATTCGGTATCCTCGCCAGGCTCGGCCGCCTCCATCGTGCGGTTGAGGCACTTGCGCTCGATCCGCAGGCGATTGGCCTCGGCCTCCGGAGCCTCAGGCATCCGCGCCGTCATCGGCAGGCGCGCCCCAGCGGCCGGTTTCCATCCAGATCAGGAAGCGCCGCAGCGGCAGCAGCCAGATCAGGCCGAGGACGAGATAGACGACCATTTGCAGGATGACGGGCCACCCCACGACCAGTTCGGGTACGTAGCGGGCGATGACGATGCCGTAGACCAGCAGCCCGATCAGGAGGGCAAAGATGCCGACCGGAATACGCCAGTTGGGTTCCTGCCTCATGCCTCGCCTCCATGGACCCGCGTGGGGGTGATGACGAGGTGCAGGGGGATATCGTGTGGCTCGCTCGGCACCTCGTCGACCGCTTGCGTGTCCCACGCGAGGCCGATGCGCAATACCTCCCTGTGGTCCGCCATCCAGCGGTCGTAGTAGCCGCCGCCCTGGCCGAGCCTGCGGCCTGCCGCATCGAATGCCAGCAGCGGCACGAACAGCACGTCGGGCACCAGATCGGCCGCGCCGCCGCCCGGCTGCATGATGCCGTGCGGGCCTTCGACAAGGTCGCTCTCGCCCAGCGGGTCGGTGTGTTCGGCAAAACGCATCGCACCCTCTTCGGCCAGCAGGCGGGGGAGGGCGATGCGATGGCCCGCTTCGAGGAAGAACTGGGCGTAGCGCGCCGCCGGGGCTTCGTTCGTGCTTGCCCGGTACAGGCCAATGACCGCATTATCCGCGATCCGTTCGAGGACCGGTCCGGGAGGGCGCGAGAAGACGAGGCTGCGCACCGCGTCGGGCAGATCGGCGACGGTTGCCTTGCGAATGGCGCGCATATCGCGGCGGAGTTCTGATTTCTGGTTCACCGCTCGCCCTGTAGCTTGGTGGAAGCTCTACTGGCCAGAGGCCGATGGCCGGCTTTCTTCGACAACATCGGCCAGAGCCGCCCCAGGTCGAAGCACTTCGGCGTTCGAGTGGCGGAACCACCATGGGTCGGTGCCTGGGAAATCCTCTGACGCAAAAGGTCAGGTGGGTGCCGTATACCCCGGTCCCACAGCCGAACTGGTGGACCAGGACAGGGACAGCTCCCTAGGATAAGCTTATAGCCTCAGGGATGTTCTACGGCTCGTGCCGGGCAGTCCCGCCACCCACCTATCTAGGCGTTGCCGACGCGACCCTCAAGCTTGTCCGCGCAGGATTCGAGCAGACCCGCAAAACGCTCCAGCGCAGGCAGCAGGTCGGGATCGTCCGAGGCGCCGTTCGATCCGCCGAAAGGCAGTTCCTGCATCTGCGCCGCTTCGAGCTTGTGCTGCAAGTCTTCGCAGCGGTTTTCGAGCAGCGCGATCCGATCCGCCTGTGCCTTCGACTCGGCGTCTTCGCGCTCGCGTGCTTCCTCGCGGGCGGTGCGCATGTCGCGTTCCAGCCGACCGCGCGCATCGGTCGCGGCCGACAGGGCGGCCTCCAGCCGGTCGCGCTCGTGCTCGACTGCTTCGAGCTGTTCGCGCAAACGCTTGGTCTCGGGATCCTCGCCCGGCGTGACGCCCGCCTGGTCGAACACGTCGTCCGCCGCGCGCAGGCAGGCGAACAGAAGATTCTGCGAAAAGCGCGGGGCGAGAGGCTGGTAGTGCTCGTCGATCGCGGTGGCGAGCGCCCGCACGCGCGGCTCGTCGTCGGGCCCGCAGGTGAATACGAATTCGCGCCCGCCGATCGTGATCTCGACCTTGCTCATGTCGCGAATCTCACCTTTCGACCTCGCCGATCACGTTGTCGAGCCGTTCGAGCTGCGCGCGCACCTGCTTGCGCAGCGCCGCGTGGCGCTCCGCCAGATCGACGGGGACGCCCGGGCGCTCGCTGGCTGCCGCATCGGCGGCGGCGGCGATCCGGGCCAGCGCCCGCTCGATCCGCTGGATGGTCTGTTCAAGCCGTTGGTCGGTCATCGTACGAACGTGTAATAGGCATTTGCGCCATCCCCAAGAGCGGGCACGCATTTTTTGGACAGATTGGGCAATCGCCGAGGGGATCGGGGCGGGCAAACCGCGCTTTGCGCAGGGCTCCATGCCTTGACCTGAGCGCCCGCCTTGTCGAAGGCACTTGCGATGATCGAATCGCGCGCGTCTCTCGCCGCTCAGGAGTACCCCCACAGATGAGTCTCGACCCAGCCCGCATGATCCCGATGGCCAACGCCATTCGGGCCCTCTCGATGGATGCGGTGCAAAAGGCACAGAGCGGCCATCCCGGCATGCCGATGGGCATGGCCGATGTCGCCACGGTGCTGTGGTCGAACTACCTCAAGTACGACGCCAGCGCGCCCGGATGGGCCGATCGCGACCGTTTCGTGCTGAGTGCGGGACACGGTTCGATGCTGGTCTATTCGCTGCTGCATCTCTCCGGCTTCGCGCACCCGACGATGGAGGAGATCGAGAATTTCCGCCAGCTCGGTAGCCCGACCGCCGGGCACCCTGAGAATTTCCTGCTCCCCGGCATCGAATGCACCACCGGCCCGCTGGGCCAGGGGCTGGCGATGGGCGTGGGCATGGCGATGGCCGAACGTCACCTCAACGCGCAGTTCGGAGACGACCTGGTCGACCACCGCACCTGGGTGATTGCGGGCGACGGCTGCCTGATGGAAGGCGTGAATCACGAAGCGATCGGCCTGGCCGGGCACCTCAAGCTCAGCCGCCTGATCGTGTTCTGGGACGACAACCAGATCACCATCGACGGCAGCACCGATCTTTCGACGAGCGAAAACGTGCGCGCCCGCTTCGAGGCGACCGGATGGTTCGTCAATTCGTGCGACGGGCACGACTATGCCGATATCTCGCGCGCGATCGAGGAAGCGCTGGCGGAAGACCGTCCCGCGCTGATCGCGTGCCGCACCATGATCGGCTACGGCGCGCCCAACAAGCAGGGCACCGCCGCCACACACGGTTCGCCGCTGGGCGCCGCCGAGATCGAGGCTGCGCGCGAGGAACTGAAGTGGACCGCGGCCCCGTTCGAGATTCCCGACCAGGTCAGCGCTGAATGGCGCTCCGCCGGATCGCGCCACTACCAGACCCGCACCGACTGGACGACGCGGCTTGGCGACAGCGACCAGAAGGCAGAGTTCGAACGCCGCATGGCAGGCAACCTGCCCGAAGGCTTCGACCTGGGCGAATTCATCGCCGATCTGGTGCGTGAGCCGGAGAAGGTCGCCACCCGCAAGGCGAGCGAAAATGCGCTCGCCGTCATCAACCAGCGCCTGCCCGAAACGATTGGTGGCTCCGCCGACCTGACGGGTTCGAACAACACCAAGACCGAGCAGCTCCAACCCTATACCGCCGACGATGGCAGCGGCCGCTATGTCTATTACGGCATTCGCGAATTCGGGATGGCTGCGGCGATGAACGGCATGGCGCTGCATGGCGGCGTGATCCCCTATGGCGGCACCTTCCTGGTGTTCAGCGATTACTGCCGCCCCGCGATCCGCCTGTCGGCCCTGCAACAGACGCGCGTCATCTACGTGATGACGCATGATTCGATCGGGCTGGGTGAAGACGGGCCAACCCACCAGCCGATCGAGCACCTGCAATCCTTGCGCGCGATTCCCAACCTGCTCGTGATGCGCCCGGGCGATGCGGTCGAGACTGCCGAATGCTGGGAAGTCGCGCTGCAGCAGAAGAAGCGGCCGACCGTGCTGGCCTTGTCGCGCCAGGGCCTCGCGCAGTTCCGCACAGAGGAGGCTGAAGAGAACCGCTGCGCACGCGGAGCCTACCGGATCAAGGACGCCGAGGCGGACCGCCGCGTGATCCTGATCGCGACCGGGTCCGAAGTCGGACTCGCGCTCGAATGCGCAGCCGATCTGGAAAAGCGCGGCATTGGTGCGGACGTCGTTTCCATGCCGTGCGCGGAGCTGTTCGACGAACAGAGCCCGACCTATCGCGACAACGTGCTGCCCAATGTTGGCCCCGAGGAAATCCTGCGGGTCAGCATCGAGGCGGGCACCACCTTCGGGTGGGAACGCTATACGATGGCGAACGGCCTGCGGATCGGCATCGACAGCTTCGGCACTTCGGCCCCGGCGCCGGATGCCTTCAAGCATTTCGGTTTCACCAGCGAGGCGATCCTGTCCAAGATCGTCGGCAAGCTAGAAGCATAAGTCAGGAGAGAATCATCATGGCGACCAAGGTTGCAATCAACGGTTTCGGGCGCATCGGGCGGCTTGTCGCGCGCGCCATTCTGGAGCGGACCGATCACGATCTGGAACTGGTCGCGATCAACGATCTCGCCAATGCAGACGCGAACGCGCTGCTGTTCCAGTACGATTCGACCCACGGGCGCTTCCCCGGCAAGGTCTCGGTCGATGGCAACGCGCTGGTCGTCGACGGCAAAAAGATCGCGGTGACGAGCGAGCGTGAGCCGGGCAAGCTGCCGCATGGCGAGATGGGCGTGGACATCGTGCTCGAATGCACCGGCTTCTTCCAGTCGGTCGACGCCGCCAAGCCGCACCTCGACGCAGGCGCCAAGCGCGTCCTGATCTCCGCGCCGGCCAAGGGCGATCTCAAGACGATCGTCTACGGCGTGAACCATGAAACGCTGACCGGCGACGATCATATCGTGTCGAACGCCAGCTGCACCACCAACTGCCTCGCTCCCGTGGCGAAGGTGATGCACGACACGGTGGGGATCGAACGTGGCTTCATGACCACGATCCACTCCTACACCAACGACCAGCGCATGCTCGACCAGATGCATTCCGACATGCGGCGTGCCCGTGGCGGCGCGCAGAACATGATCCCGACCACCACTGGCGCTGCCCGCGCGGTTGGCCTGGTGCTGCCCGAACTCAACGGCAAGCTGGACGGCTCCTCGGTCCGCGTGCCGACGCCCAATGTCTCGCTGATCGACCTGGTATTCACGCCGGGCCGCGACACCACGGCGGAAGAGCTGAACGAAGCGCTGAAGGCGGCTGCCGACGGCGCGATGAAGGGCGTGCTCGACTTCACCGACCAACCGCTCGTCTCCAGCGACTTCAACCACCAGCCCGCCAGCAGCACGGTCGACAGCCTTGAGACTGCAGTGCTCGAAGGCAAGCTGGCGCGCGTGGTCAGCTGGTACGACAACGAGTGGGGCTTCTCCAACCGGATGATCGACACTGCCGGCGTGATGGCCGGGTTGATCTGACGCCGGATCCTCCCCGGCACGGGGAGGGGGACCACCGAAGGTGGTGGAGGGGCACCCACCACTGTTCGGACCATTGAAAGTGCCCCTCCACCCCGCGCTGCGCGCGCGGTCCCTCTCCCCCAAGGGGGAGGATCGGGAGTTCTCATGACCACTTTCAAGACCCTCGACGATCTGCCTGCCGATCTTTCGGGTAAGGTCGCGCTCGTGCGCGTCGACCTCAACCTGCCGATGCGCGATGGCTCGGCGACCGATGTGACCCGGGTCGAGGCGGCGAAGCCGACGATCCTCGAACTGTGCGACAGGGGCGCCAAGGTTCTGCTGCTCGCGCATTTCGGGCGTCCCAAGGGCCAGCGCCATTCGACCATGTCGACCAGTTTCGTGCAGGACGATGTCGAGGAGGTGCTGGGCAAGGAACTGATGTTCATCTCCGAAGTCTCGGGCCCCGTGGTCGCACAGTCGATCGGCATCCTCGGCAATGGCGATGTCGGCCTGCTCGACAATGTGCGCTTCTGGCCGGGCGAAGAGGCGAACGACGCCGATTTCGCCGCAGGCATGGCCGAACATGCGGATTTCTACGTCAACGACGCCTTCTCCGCCGCGCACCGTGCGCATGCGAGCACCGAAGCGATTGCGCGCCTGCTGCCTGCCTATGCCGGGCGGGCGATGGAAGCGGAGCTGAAAGCGCTCGACGCGGCGCTCGGCAGTCCGGAAACGCCGGTAGCCGCGGTGGTCGGCGGGGCGAAGGTCTCGACCAAGCTCGACGTGCTCGAAAACCTCGTCGGCAAGGTGCAGCACCTGATCATCGGCGGCGGGATGGCCAACACCTTCCTCGCCGCACGCGGCGCGGATGTCGGCAAGTCGCTGTGCGAGCACGATCTCGTCGACAAGGCGAACGCGATCATGGACGCCGCCGATCATGCCGGCTGCACCGTGCACCTGCCCTACGATGTGATGGTGGCGACCGAATTCGCGGCCGATCCCGAATCGCTGCGGACGAGCAACGTCCACGAGGTCGCGGCGGACGAGATGATTCTCGATATAGGCCCGCAGGCGACCGAAGCGCTGGCGGACGTTCTCAAGACCTGCAAGACGCTCGTGTGGAACGGCCCGCTCGGGGCGTTCGAGACATCTCCTTTCGATCAGGCGACCGTCAGCCTCGCGCGCACGGCAGCGGCGCTGACCAAGGAAGGCTCGCTCGTCTCGATCGCCGGGGGCGGGGATACGGTCGCCGCGCTCAATGTCGCGGGCGTGGCCGATGATTTCACCTATGTCTCCACCGCCGGCGGCGCTTTCCTCGAATGGATGGAGGGCAAGCCGCTGCCCGGCGTCGAAGCGCTGAAGAACGCGGCAAAGGCCTGACATGAGCGAGAACCAGGGGGTAGGCGACGAGAGCGGGCAAGGCCTCGTCGATGTGACCGAGGGCGAGTTCGCGGGCTGGCAGGTGTGGCAGTCCGACGCCTTCGAGCAGCGCGCGGGACCGTTCTACGAAAAACGGGCCGACGACGGGTCGATGATCGCCGCGTTCCGGGCCGAGCCGCGCCACATGAACGGTGCGGGCTTCATGCATGGTGGCTGCCTTATGACCTTCGCGGACGCCGCGATCTTCACGATCGCGCGCGATGCGATGGGCGACAGCCACGGCGTGACCCTGACGCTGACGGGCGATTTCCTCGACCCCGCGCGGGTCGGGCAACTGATCGAAGCGACGGGCGAGGTGGTGCGCGCGGGCGGCAAGACGATCTTCGTCGCCGGGATCGTCAAGGCCGACGGCAAGCCCGTGCTGCGCTTCGATGGCATTATCCGCAAGGTGCGCGGGGAGCGCTGAGCCTCAGGTGCGGTGCTGCGGGTCGGGGCTGCCGAAGCGCATCCCGTCGCTCCAAAGCTCCTGCGAATTGCCATAGGCGGGAAGGCCGCCCGCATCCTTCAGCATCCGCGCCATGTGCAGCATGTTCCAGGTGGCGAAGGTCGTATTGCGACGGGTGAAGTCGTTGTCGAAGCCGGCGCGGCTGCCATCCTCGCGCTCGTCGCCGTAGCTGGGGCCGGGGCCTGCCTCGCCGATCCAGCCTGCGTCGGCCTGCGGCGGGATGGTGTAGCCCACGTGGCTCATCGCGTAGAGCACGCCTGCGGAGACATGCTTTATCCCGTCCTCGTTGCCGGTGACGATACAGCCGCCGACCTTGCCGTAGAACACGTATTGGCCCTTGTCGTTGGTCTGACCCGAATGGGCATAGAGCTTCTCGATCAGGCCCTGTGCGATTGAGCTTTTCTCGCCCAGCCAGATCGGCGTTCCGATGACGAGGATGTCGGCGGCTTTCACGCGCGGCCAGATCTGCGGCCATTCGTCGCGGTCGGCACCATGCTCGGTCATGTCGGGATAGACGCCGGGCGCGATATCGTGGTTGATCGCGCGCATCCGGTCGACCGAGACGCCGACCTTTTCGAAGATCGTCGCGACCTGATCCAGCAGCGTGTCGGTATGGCTCGGCTCGTCGCCGCGCTTGAGCGTGCAATTCACGATCATCGCGCTGAGGTCACCGAAATCCGTGGTATTTTCGGCGCAGAGTCGCTCCTGTGTCGGGTCCAGCATTGCAATCCTTCCGTGTGCGCAGTCGTCGGCGTCTGACGCCAGAGCGCACGGCTTGCGGGGCTTGTTCCGGCTGGCTAAGCGGCTTCCAACGCATTCGAATGTGAGGAAAGGCGAGAGACACCCATGGATTTCGAACAGATGAAGGCGAAAATCGCCCAAGGTAAGGGCTTCATCGCTGCGCTCGACCAATCGGGCGGCTCCACGCCGAAGGCGCTCGCCGGATATGGTGTCGGCGAGGACGAATATTCGGGCGAAGACGAGATGTTCGCCAGGATCCACGAGATGCGCTGCCGCATCGTCGAAAGCCCAGCCTTCACGGGCGACAAGGTTGTCGGCGCGATTCTGTTCGAAAAGACCATGGAAGGCTGCAACGAGGAAGGCATGCCGATTCCCGAGCGGCTCGCAGGCAAGGGCATCGTGCCGTTCCTGAAGGTCGACAAGGGTATGCACGACGAGGCCAACGGCGTGCAGCTGATGAAGGACATGCCGCAGCTGGCCGACCAGTGCGCCCGCGCGAAGGAGCTCGGCGTGTTCGGCACCAAGATGCGCTCGGTGGTGCACGAGGCGAACCAGCAGGGCATCGCCGACGCGGTCCGCCAGCAGATGGATTTCGGCCTGCAGATCCTGGGACACGGCCTCGTCCCGATCCTCGAGCCCGAAGTCAGCCTCAAGTCCGCAACCAGGGGCGAGGCCGAGGCGCACCTGCTCGCATCCTTCCAGGAACAGCTCGAGCGCGTGCCGGAAGGCCAGCAGGTCATGCTGAAGCTGACCATCCCGACCGAGCCTAACCTCTACCTGCCGCTGGTCGAGCACCCCAGGGTGCTGCGCGTGGTGGCGCTGTCGGGCGGTTACGAGCGCGACGAGGCCTGCCGCGAGCTGGCCAAGAACACCGGCATGATCGCGAGCTTCAGCCGCGCGCTGCTCGAAGAACTGCGCGCGCATATGGACGACGAGAAGTTCAACAACGCGCTCGAAACCGCGATCGACGAAATTTACTCGGCGAGCGTCGCGGGCTGAGGGCTAGCCGCCTTCGAAGACGAAGCGGTATTCGGCGGAGGTGATCTGCTTGCCCGTCTGCTGTTCGGGCATGACCGAGACCAGAGTCACGGTGACGCCGCGCACCGTGTGCGGCTCACCCAGCGTGAGCGGCTGGGTCTGCCGCCATCCCGCTCCGTCGATCCGCGTTTCGACAACCGCGCGGCCCGCCCACACGCATCGCGCGTTCATCGGGCAGCGGCTGTCCTCGGTCACGCGCATGGGAGTGACCACCACGCGCCCCAGCTGGACGGGGCGCAGCAGGCCGACGGTGCTGCCCTGCTGCGCAACCTCGTGCGGAGAATCCACGATCGGCCCCTTGTTGGGGACGATGGCGCAGGCGGAAAGCGGCAGGATCGCCGCGAGTATCAGGGCGTGTTTCATATGCAGGGCTTAGCGCTGCGGCGGCTTGCGCTGCGCTGAATGTCGATGCGAAAGAATCGACTGGCGGCGAAAGCGCCGCTAGGTGCGCTCGCAATGAACGACAGCAACAGCACGATCCCGCACGTACCGACGCAGCTTTACCTGATCTCGCCGCTGGATGTGGGCGGCGATTTCCCGCAACGGCTCGCGCGCGCGCTGGAGGCGGGGGCAGGGCATGTCACCGCGTTCCAGTTCCGCGTGAAGGGGTTCGACGGGTCGGCGGGCCAGCACGAGGCCGCGGCGCTTGCGCAGCCTTTGCAGGAAATCTGCGCCGCGCACGAGGTCGCCTTCATCGTCAACGACGACATCGCGCTGGCGAAGCGCCTCAAGGCCGATGGCGTCCATCTCGGCCAAGAGGACGGCACGGTGGCCGAAGCGCGCGATGCGCTGGGCATGCAGGCGCAGATCGGGGTAACCTGCCACGCCAGCCGCCACCTCGCGATGGAAGCGGGCGAGGCAGGGGCGGACTATGTCGCCTTCGGCGCGTTCTTCCCCAGTACCACGAAGGACAAGGGCAATGCCGAGCGGCCTCAGCCGGAAATCCTCGAATGGTGGACCCAGATCTTCGAACTCCCCTGTGTTGCCATCGGCGGAATTACGCCGGAGAATTGCGTCCCGCTGATTGAAGCGGGCGCGGATTTCCTCGCCGTGTCGGGTGCGGTATGGAACGGTGACGAGGCAAAGACCGTTCAGGCTTTCGTGGAGGTGCTCGAGGGGCATGGTTAGGTTCGAGAAAAACAGGCCACCCAAGCGTAAGACCATGGGGCTGGTCGACCGCATCCTGACCATCATCGTCACGGCCACGATCACCTCGATGGTGTGGATCGTGGCGGGCGGCAGCCTGATCGAACTCTCCGACGGCGACGGCCAGATCGAAAAAACGCGGCCGGGCGCAGCCGCTTCCGAGAAGAATAGGCCGGTGACTGCCGAAACGGTCTCTGCCGAGGAGGCAAGTGCGGAAAAGAATGCGCGGGCCGAGCGCGATGCCAATGTCGCATCGCTCGATCGCGGTACGGCCACGTCGCCGCGTAATCGCGAGCTTGGCCAGTTGGTGATACCCGTCCTCAATGTGCGGCCCGACGATCTCTCCGACAGCTTCCTGGCGGAGCGGGGCGACGGTTCGCGCCTGCACGAGGCGATCGATATCATGGCGCCCAAGGGCACCAGTGTGATCGCCGCAGCTCCGGGAACGATCGAGCGTATCTACCAGTCGCAGACGGGTGGCAATTCGCTCTACGTACGCTCGTCCGACAAGCGCACGATCTACTATTACGCGCATCTCGACAAATATGCGCCCGGCCTGAAAGAAGGGCAGAGCGTGCGCCGCGGGCAGCGCCTCGGCGCGGTCGGCACGACCGGCAATGCCGCGCCCGATGCGCCGCACCTTCACTTCGCGATCATGCGGACCACCGAGGATGCCGAGTGGTGGGAACCGACCAACGCGATCAATCCGTTCCCGCTGCTGACGGCCGACGCCGAGTAGCGGGGTGCGGTAACGCGAGGCTACCGGTCTAGTCGCTTGGTCCCGAAAGCACACAGCGCATCCGGCCGAGCGTACCGTCGTCCTGCCGTTCGCGAAGGATCCGGCGTCCGGCGCGTTCCAGCATCATGCCTTCGAGCGGGCCTCGCGTGAAAGTGACCTCGTCACCGCGCAGCAGGTAGATCCCGCGGCTTCCGCGCGCTTCGTAGCTCGATGCGTTGAGGATCGTGAAATCCTTTTCCGGAATGCGGTGCCACGCTGGCCCACCTGCATCGCCGGGGAGCGTGCACTCGTACATGCCGAGCGGCAGCGTATCGAGGCGGCCCGACTGCGGCATGGTCGGCTGCCCGGCCAGCGCGAGCGCGGGCACGGCGAGAGCGGCGAGCGTTACGGCCGCTGCGAAGCGAGCGCGCACCGTGCGATAATCGAAAATCCTGTCCATGGATCGCAATATAGTGTGCCTTACCTTGCCTGACCATGAGCGCTCGGCTAAGGCCCGCGCCTTGCTGCCTCCCGCGCGGTTTCCCGCCAGGCGGCCCCCGATTTGCTCCGAGCCAAGGTATACCCCATGAAAATCAGCGGCGTCGATATCCGCCCCGGCAACATCATCGAATACGAAGGCGGCATCTGGAAGGTCGCCAAGATCCAGCATACCCAGCCGGGCAAGGGCGGGGCCTACATGCAGGTCGAGATGAAGAACCTGCAGGACGGCCGCAAGACCAACGTGCGCTTCCGCAGCGCCGACACGGTCGAGAAGGTCCGGCTCGATACCAAGGACTACCAGTTCCTGTACGAGGATGGCGAGTTTCTGGTGTTCATGGACACCGACACCTACGAACAGATCAACCTGCCCAGCGACCTGCTCGGCGATGCGCGTCCCTTCCTGCAGGACGGGATGACCGTCACGCTCGAACTGTGGGAAGAAAAGCCGATCTCGGTCGCGTTGCCCGAACAGGTCGAGGCCGAGATTGTCGAGGCCGACGCGGTGGTGAAGGGGCAGACCGCCTCCTCCAGCTACAAGCCCGCGGTGCTCGATAACGGCGTGCGCATCATGGTGCCGCCGCATATCGAAAGCGGCACGCGGATCATCGTTGACGTCTACGAACAGAGCTATGTCGGGAAGGCAGGCTGACGATGCGCAGAATTTTCGGCACCCTTGCCGCCGCCGGCGCCCTGCTGGCCGCTCCCGCCATTGCACAGGATGCTCCTGCGGCACCGTCGTCCGACGAGGCGGCTACGATCGAGCGCGCGGGGCTGATCTTCCGCCTCTTCGCCAATGCGGTCGATAACCAGGAAATCCCGATAGAGGAAAAGAACGGCCTGATCGGCTGTCTCTATTCCAACACGCTGGAAACACTGAGCGTGGCGACGGGTGAGACGCTGACCAACAATCCCGAGATCGACGCGAGCGATCCCGTGAATGTCTATGTCGTCGCGGCGATCATCTGCGGCGCACGCCAGCCCGGCGAGGCTCCGGCCGACCCGGCACCGGCACAGTAAGCGGACACGCAGGACACACAGATGGCAGCGATTACCGGCCTCATTCGCGTGATGGAGCGCGCCGCACGCCGCGCAGGCAACCGCCTGCGCCGCGATTTCGGCGAGATCGAGCACTTGCAGGTCAGCCGCAAGGGTCCGGCGGATTTCGTCAGCAAGGCGGATATGCGTGCCGAGCGTTCGCTCTACGACGATCTGTTGCAGGCCCGCCCGGGCTGGGGCTTCCTGCTGGAGGAAGCGGGCGAAATCGCGGGCGAGGACGATCGCGCGCCGCGCTGGGTGATCGACCCGCTCGACGGGACGAGCAATTTTCTCCACGGCATCCCGCACTTCGCCATCTCGATCGCGGCGCAGGAGCGCAAGCTCGACGGATCGGGCTGGGGCGATGTGACTGCCGCCGTCGTCTACCAGCCGATCACCGACGAAACCTTCTGGGCGGAAAAGACGCGCGGCGCCTGGCTGCACGACGGGCGCCTGCGCGTCTCCTCGCGCAATCGCATGTCCGACGCGCTCATCGCGACCGGCATCCCCTTCCAAGGCCATGGCGACTTTGCCGAATGGAGCCGCATCTATGGTGCGCTCGGCCCCGAAGTCGCGGGCATCCGCCGCTTCGGTGCCGCATCGCTCGACCTCGCATGGGTTGCCGCGGGACGCTTCGACGGGTTCTGGGAAAGCCACCTCAAGCCGTGGGACACCGCTGCCGGCTGCCTGCTGGTGCGCGAGGCGGGCGGTTTCGTGACCGATTATCGCGGCCGCAGCCAGCCGATCCACCACGAGCAGGTGCTCGCGGGTAATGACGGCCTGCACTCCAAGATGCACAAGATCGTCGCCGCCTCGCTGCGCTGAGCGGCAGTGCGAATTGCGGCCCCTGGCCGCTTTGGCGTTGATGCGGCTCGCGGGCTCGGCTAAGCGTCCGGCCCCCGCACGGTCGCCCCTGTGGTGGAATTGGTAGACGCGCTCGACTCAAAATCGAGTTCCTTACGGAGTGCCCGTTCGAGTCGGGCCAGGGGCACCATTTTCCTTGGATCACCGCTGTAACGCGCCAGCGCCGCCTGTCGTATGACACGGTATGCGCAGGCGACGAAGCCCTGCGCGATACCGGGAAGGCAGGGGCGTTTACATGAAACATTCGATCAGGGGCCTCGCGCTGGCAGTGGCCGCCGCCTTGCTGGCGAGCGTCGCCACGCAGGTGTTCTACATCACCGTGGTGTCCGAGGCGGCACCCGATACGGTGCTGCGGCCGGCCACCTGGCTGACCGAAATGGCAATCTTCTCGCTCGCTGCCGCCGCCGCCCTGCCGCTCACCGCACGTTCCACATTCCCGCTTGCTGCATCGGCGATCGTGCTGGCGAGCATACTCAATATGATCCAGGTCGGCATCGGGCTGTCGATGTTCGGCCACGCGCAGGAGGCGGGCGAGCAGGTCTTTGCTATGGTGCTCCAGGCCGCGTTTTTCATTTTCTTCCAGGCCAAGGCGCTGCTCGGCCTCGCCGCCATCGGAATCGGTCTCGCGGCATGTCGCACAGGCGCGATCGGCAGGATCGTCGGCTTTCCGGCAATTCTCGCCGGAATTGCGGCCGCGATCGCCAACCTGCTCGGCATGGCGCAGGGCATGGCCGAGTGGTCTTTTCCCGCCGGAGCTGCGGGCACTGTGGCCACCGCGATGCTCGCCGTCGCGCTGCTGATCGTCGCGGCAGAGGATCCCACCGCCTAGGACCGGGCCTCCCAATCATCTTCGTCGCAACGTCAGTGATTGCCTAGCGGGGGGCGGGGCGGCTATCGCGGGCTCACCGATGCTCGAAGCTCCATCTTTCCACGCGATCGCGGCGATGATCGTGACGGTCGCCATGTTTCTCGGCTTCGCGCGCAGCAAGCTTTCGACCGAGATCGTTTCGCTGATGACCATCGCCGTCATTGCGGTGTTCCTCTATTTCTTTCCGCTGCCCGACATGCAGCCGACCGACGGGCTGAGCATCGCGTTCTCGGGCTTCGGGCACTACGCGCTGATCACGATCTGCGCGCTGATGATCATGGGGCGCGGGCTGGTCGTCTCCGGCGCGCTGGAGCCTGCCGCAAACCTGCTCGAACGGCTGTTCAAGTGGAACCTGCAGATCGGCCTGCTGGTCTCGCTCATCGCGGCGATGGTCCTGTCGATGGCGATCAACGATACGCCCGTGCTGGTCCTGCTGTTGCCGATCTTCGTCAGCCTTGCCGCGCGGGGCGCCTTGCCTGCGTCCAAGACGCTGATCCCGCTCAACGCTGCGGTCCTGATCGGCGGCATGGCGACCACCATCGGCACCTCGACCAACATCCTCGTCGTGTCGATCGCAGTCGATCTTGGCATGCCCGAGATGGGCGTGTTCCACTACACCCCGATCGTGCTGTTCGCGGCGGCGATCGCGCTGCCCTATCTCTGGCTGGTCATGCCGCGCCTGCTCAAGGACAACCGCGTCGAAGACACGCGCCCGCGCCGCCGCTTCCAGGCGCGTCTGCGGGTAAGCGAGGACGGGCCGCTGACGGGCGAGGCGATCAAGGACGTCCTCCCGCGCCTGTCGGGCGACGTGACCATCCACGACCCGCCGACAGGCACGCTGCAACCGCAGCAGCGCCTGCTGATTTCGGGCACGCAGGAGGGGATCGAGGATGCGATGCGCCTGCTGCGTGGCGAGACCGCGCCCGAATGGGTCCTGTCCAAGATCAGGCGGCAGGCGGCGGCGCGGCACGAAGACGTGATCGTGCTGGAACTCGCGGTGACCGCGGATTCACGCCTCATCGGGCGGACGCTCGCCAGCTCGGGCATCGCCGACCTCTATGGCGTCGCCGTGCTCGGCGTGCACCGGCCCGAGCGCTGGGTGGGTGGCGAGCAGCAGTATTCCGAAGGGGACCTGCGCTTCGCCGAGGGCGACGTGCTGATGGTGACCGGGCTTCGCCACGAGCTTGAGGAATTCGCACGCAGCGACAGCCTCCTGATGCTCGAAGGCATGCGCGAGCTGCCACGCCGTTCGAAGGCGCTGCTCTCCGCCGTCATCATGGGTGGGGCCGTGTTTACCGCATCGATCGGCCTGTTTCCCATCGCCATATCCGCGCTGGCGGGCGCCATCCTGATGTTCCTGACCGGCTGCGTGAAGTTCGACCGCGTCGGCCGGGCCCTGTCGGCCAAGGTCATCGTGCTGGTTGCCGCAAGCATTGCGGTGGGCGCGATCGTCGAGGCGAGCGGCGCGGCCGCGTGGCTGGGCATGGCGCTTTCCATCGGACTGGGGGAGCTTCCTCCCGCCGCCGTGCTGGCGGCGATCATGCTGTTCGTGACCGTGCTGACCAACTTCGCGTCCAATGCCACGGCGGCGACGGTCGGCACGCCGATCGCCTTCTCCATCGCAACCGAGCTGGGGCTGCCGCCGGAACCACTGGTCCTCGCCGTGCTGTTCGGCTGCAACCTGTGCTACGCCACGCCGATCGCCTACCAGACGAACATGCTGATCATGGCGGAGGGGTCCTACGAGTTCTCCGACTACCTGCGGACCGGCGTGCCGCTGGTCGCGCTGATGGTGACGACGCTCTCCGTCCTGCTGGTGCTCACCTACCAGCTCTAGCATTTCCTATCGGCTCCAATTCTGCGATGGTTTGGAGATGATGTGTCGCGCCGTCCGCTGTTCATCGACTGGATCGATTGCAAGGACCGCAACAGATCGACCGGATTTTGGTCCCTGAACACTGTGTCAGGTGTGTCAGGGCCTTCAGGTAACAGGGGAGAATCGGGAATGCTCAAGCATGTTTGGATGGCGAGCGCAGCGCTGGCGCTGGCAATGGGAACGAGTGGCGCGAGCCCGGCGATGGCGCAGGCGGGCGATGCTGCGGTGGCGGCCGAGCTGCGCGCGGGCGTGGCCGAGGACATGCCCGGCCTCATGGAACTCTACCGCGATCTCCACGCCAACCCCGAACTGAGTTTCGAGGAGGTCGAAACCGCCGCCAAACTGGCCGAAAGGATGCGCGCGCTGGGCTTCGAGGTAACCGAAGGCGTCGGCCGGACCGGCGTGGTCGCAGTGATGCGCAACGGCGACGGGCCGACCGTGATGCTGCGCGCCGACATGGACGGGCTGCCGGTGGTCGAGCAGACTGGACTGCCCTTCGCCTCCACCGTCACCGCAACGCCCGCGACCGGCGTCGAAACCGGCGTGATGCACGCTTGCGGCCACGACACCCACATGGCCGGCTGGATCGGCGCCGCGCAGCAGCTGGTCGATCACAAGGACGAGTGGCAGGGCACGCTGGTGATGATCCTCCAGCCTGCGGAAGAAGTGGGCCTGGGCGCGCTCGCCATGCTCGAAGATGGGCTCTACGAGCGGTTTCCGAAGCCCGATTACGCCGTCGCCTTCCACGATGCGGCGCAGTTCCCGGCAGGGACGATCGGCTTCTCGCCCGGCTACGCGCTCGCCAATGTCGACAGCGTCGATATCACGGTGAAGGGCATCGGCGGCCACGGCGCCTACCCGCAGGCGACCAAGGATCCGGTGGTCCTCGCCAGTGCCATCGTCATGAAGCTGCAGACGCTAGTGAGCCGCGAGCTGTCGCCGCTCGAGCCCGGGGTCGTGACCGTCGGCAGCTTCCGCTCGGGGTCGAAGCACAACATCATTTCGGACGAGGCGAAGCTGCAGCTGACCGTGCGCAGCTATACCGACGAATCGCGCAAGCTCCTGCTCGACGGGATCGCCCGGATCGCACGGGGCGAGGCGATGAGTGCAGGCCTGCCCGAAGAGCTGATGCCGGTGGTGGAGGTGGAGGATCCTTACACCCCCTCGACCTATAACGACCCCGAATTCACCGAGATGCTGATGGCGGGTTTCCGCGACCGCTTCGGCGAGGATCGCGTGATGCAGGTGCCCAGCGTGATGGGCGGGGAAGACTTCAGCCAGTTCCGCCGGGCCGCGCCCGAGGATGTGAAATCACTGATCTTCTGGATCGGCGGCGTCCCGCAGGATGAGTGGGAAGCGGCGCAGGCGGGCGAAGCCTCGCTGCCGTCGCTCCACAGCCCGTTCTGGGCGCCCGATGCGGAGAAGGTGATCGCGACCGGTGCCGAAGCGCTTGCTGCGGCGGCGATCGATCTGATGCCGGTCGGCGGCAACTGAGAAAGGGCGAGGCGGGCCGCATCTGCGCGGCCCGCGCGCCCTCGTTATTCGGTGCTATTCCGCGTCCGGAACGTAGGTGCCGAGGCGGTGGTGCAGCGCGTTGATCTTCGCCAGTTCCTCGCGGTCTTCCGTGGTGCGGGCGTGGCTCGCGAGCGCGGCGCGCAGCAGGCGGAAGTCGGCGGTGGACAGCAGCGCACGGGCGCGGCCGGGCTCCTTGCTAGGTTCTTGGGGGGTCTCGTCGGTCATAAGTGCATCCGCTCCATCGGAAAATCAGGTGTCCCGGGGTCGTCGGACAGCAATGCCGACCCGACGCCCCGGTGACAAGCCCGCCTCTCGAGCTCTTGATTGAATTGTGAAGGACTATGCGGCGAACTGGTTCATGGTGTTGTCCTTGCCGCCCGCCTTCAGCGCGGCTTCGCCGGCGAAGTATTCCTTGTGGTCGTCTCCGATGTCGGAGCCGGCCATGTTCTGGTGCTTCACGCAGGCAATCTGCTGGCGGATTTCCTCGCGCTGGACGTTCTTGACGTAGCCCAGCATCGCTTCTTCGCCGAAGTAGCGCTTGGAGAGGTTGTCCGTGCTCAGCGCCGCCGTGTGGTAGGTCGGGAGCGTGATGAGGTGGTGGAAGATGCCGGCGCGCTTCGCGGCATCGGCCTGGAAGCTCTGGATTTTCGCATCGGCTTGCTGCGCCAGCTCGGTGCTGTCGTAGTCGACGCTCATCAGCTTGGCGCGGTCGTAGGCGCTCACATCCTTGCCGCTTTCTTCCCACGCATCATAGACTTGCTGGCGGAAGTTAAGGGTCCAGTTGAAGCTGGGCGAGTTGTTGTAGACCAGCTTTGCGTTGGGCACGGTCTCGCGGATCTTGTCCACCATGCTGGCGATCTGCTCGACATGCGGCTTCTCGGTCTCGATCCACAGCAGGTCGGCGCCGTGCTGGAGCGAGGTGATGCAGTCGAGAACCACGCGGTCGACCCCGGTTCCGGGACGGAACTGGTAGAGGTTCGAAGGCAGGCGCTTGGGCGCCATCAGCTTGCCGTCGCGGCTGATGAAGACCTGGCCGTTGGAGATGTTGGCCGGGTCGACCTCTTCTGCATCGAGGAAGCTGTTGTACTGGTCGCCCAGGTCGCCCGGCTCGGTGGAGTAGGCGATCTGCTTGGTCAGGCCGGCACCCAGACTGTCGGTGCGCGCGACGATGATGCCGTCGTCGACGCCGAGTTCGAGGAAGGCGTAACGGATAGCGCGGATCTTCTGCAGGAAATCCTCGTGCGGCACGGTGACTTTGCCGTCCTGGTGGCCGCACTGCTTCTCGTCCGAGACCTGGTTCTCGATCTGCAGCGCGCAGGCGCCCGCCTCGATCATCTGCTTGGCGAGCAGGTAGGTCGCCTCGGCATTGCCGAAGCCTGCGTCGATGTCGGCAATGATCGGCACGACGTGCGTTTCGTAATTGTCGATCGCGTTTTCGAGGCGCTTGGCTTCTGTGTCGTTGCCCGCTTCGCGTGCTGCGTCGAGATCGCGGAACATGCCGCCCAGCTCGCGCGCGTCGGCCTGCTTGAGGAAGGTGTAGATCTCCTCGATCAGCCCGGGGACCGCGGTTTTCTCGTGCATCGACTGATCGGGCAGGGGGCCGAAGTCGCTTCGCAGTGCGGCGACCATCCAGCCCGACAGGTAGAGGTAGCGCTGCTTGGTGCTGCCGAAATGCTTCTTGATGGCGATCATCTGCTGCTGGCCGATGAAGCCGTGCCATGCGCCGAGCGACTGCGTGTACTTCGTGGGATCGGCGTCATAGGCGTCCATGTCCTCGCGCATGATCTTCGCGGTGTACCTCGCGATGTCGAGCCCGGTGCGGAAGCGGTTCTGCAGCCGCATGCGCGCAGCCGACTCGGCGTCGATTGCGGCCCAGGCCTCGCCTCCATCGGCAATGCGGCCCTTCAACTGTTCGATTTCGCGGGTGTAGGTCATGGGGTTTTCCGTCCTTCGTAGTGCGTCTCTGCTCCTCTCAATATGCGCCATGCTGCTCACCGGACAGGATTAGTTACAAACATTCTTGTTTCAAAGCGCTGAATCGCCAATAGCGTCGTGTGTGATTGTGAAAATGTTTACAAATTGAAGGAAGATCCTTCGTCATGAGCGAACCCTCTCTCTATGCGGGCGCTGCGCTGCGCAGGCTCCGTCGCCGCGAAGGTCTGACCCAGGCAG
This sequence comes from Alteriqipengyuania lutimaris, assembly GCF_003363135.1. NCBI lineage: Bacteria > Pseudomonadati > Pseudomonadota > Alphaproteobacteria > Sphingomonadales > Erythrobacteraceae > Alteriqipengyuania > Alteriqipengyuania lutimaris. The sequence continues at coordinate 2,085,792 of NZ_QRBB01000001.1, forward strand.
CGATGGCGCAGCGGCTGTCGATCTCGCCCAGCTACCTCAACCTCATCGAACGCAACCAGCGGCCTGTGACTGCGCGTGTCGTGCTCGAACTGGTGGAGCAATTCGATTACGATCCGCGCGGGCTTCAGGAAAGCAGCGCGATCGGCGGGATCGACGGGCTTGCCCGCCGCCTTGGAGACGAGCGCTTTGCCGACCTGGGCATCGACCGTGCCGAAGTTACCGAATTTCTGGCGGCCGCCCCGCAGGCTGCTGCCGCCTTCGCCCGCCTGTTCGACGAGCGCGGGCGGGCCAGCCTGCACACTCGGCCCTTCGAGGAGGAGGTATGGCGCGCGATCGAACGCTGGCGCAACCATTTCATCGAACTGGACGAGGCGGCCGAAGCCCTGGCCGACGAAATGCGGCTGTCACGGGCGGACGTCGGCGCAGCGCTGACCGATCACTTGCGCGATCGCCACGAGCTCGCGCTGCGCTTCCTGCCACGTGCGGCCTTGCCAGAGGCGAACCGGCGGCTCGATCTGCACGCGCGGCAGGTGCAGCTGTCCGAAATGCTTTCGCCGGCCGCGCGCAATCTCGAGATCGCGCGCCAGGTTGCCGATCTCGAACATCGCGACATGATCGCCGACATTGTCGACGGAGCTGCGTTCGAGCATCCGGGCGCACGCGACGCCTTTGCCGCGTACCTGCGCAGCTATTACGCCCGCGCGGTCATCATGCCCTATGGCCGCTTTCTGCGCGCCTGCGAGGCGACGGGGTACGAGCCCCATGTGCTTGCCCGCCGCTTCGCCACCGATGTGTCAGAGGTCGCACGCCGTTTCACGACCATGCAGCGCGTCGGGCAACGTGGCTTGCCGTTCTTCGCCGGCCGGATCGACGGATCGGTGCAGCTGTTCGAACGCCTGCTGGGTGCGAGCGATGCGAGCATCCTCGACCGAAGGCCGGGCTGTCCGCGCTTCGGCTTCGAGCGGCGGACCGAATGGCACGCGCAGGCCGTCATGATGGAGAGCGGCGCGCTGGGTCCCGAACACTGGCTGATCGCCCATATCGCCGCGCCGCCCGTCGCCGACGAACCGCGCACAGATGTGCTCATCCTCGGCATCGAAGCGCGCCTGGCCGAGAATTTCGCATTGGCCAGAGGCATTTCGCTGCGGCCCGAGGACGCGACACCGGTCGGCCCGGGCTGCCGCACATGCAGGCGGACCGACTGCCCCGCGCGCTCGCTGCGAGGTCCCATGCAGGTGCGGGTTGAATGAATATTGCGGGGAACCGCAAGTTCCTTTGCGCTTTCTGCAAGTCAGATCAGCGGAACAGGGCTCAAGCACGATGACCGAGGAACGTATCACCCGGACTACCGACGAGGATGGCAACACACATACCACGCATACGGTCGTGTCCGATGGGGAGCGTAGCTCTGGCGGCGGGATGGGCAAGATCCTCCTGCTGCTGGTTGCCATCGTCGCGATCGTCGCGGCAGTCATGATCTTCAGCAACATGAGCAATGCCGAGGTCGCCAAGGACAACGCCATCGGCGATGCCGCGGGCGAGGTGGGCGAAGCCGCGGGCCAGGTCGGCGATGCGGCACAGGATGCGGCCGAGCAGCTCGACCCGTCTGGCGAATAGGCCGCGCACGAGCGGATTTCCGGGCGTTTCAGCCCGCGTGTAAAGTTTACCGACATTTCACCACTCCCGCGTAAGCCGGGCCCTCGCACATGTTTGCGAAGAAGGGGCCCGGCCAGCTGCGATGATCCGCCTGTTCAAGCACTATATCCCGCAGGCAGTGCTGCTGTTCGGGTTGTGCGACCTCGCGCTGCTGCTGCTCGCGGGCGATCTGGCATGGCATGCACGCGCGTGGCAGATCGGGACCGACGCCGGACCCTGGAGTGAGCGGCTGCTGCCGCTTGCCGGCTTCGTCATCATCTGTTGGCTCTCGCTGGTGGCGATCGGCCTCTATAGCCCGGAGGCACTGCGCAGCCCCCGCTATGCCTTCGCGCGCAGCCTCGTCGCGCTTTCGGTGGGCGGGATCGCGCTCGCGGTCATCGATTTCATACTGCCGACTGTCGGCTTCTGGCGTTCGACATTGCTGTACGCGCTCGGCCTGGCCGCGTTTTTCATCGGAATGGTGCGCATTGCGCTCAGCCATGCATTCGACCGGGAGCGGTTCAAGCGCCGCGTGGTCGTGTTGGGGGCGGGGGCACGCGCCGCGCGGCTCAAGGCCATGGCACAGTGCGAAGATGCGGGATTCGCGATCGTCGGCTTCATCGCCATGAGCGAGGCGCACCGGATCCTGCCCGAGGCGGTGAACCGCGATCAATTGGGCGATCTGGGTGCGTATGTGGCGCGGCTGCGCGCGAGCGAGGTGGTGCTTGCGCTGGAAGAGCGGCGCAATGCCCTTCCGCTGGCGGACCTGCTGCGCGTGCGCACGCGCGGCGTGCCGGTGCACGAGGTGTCCAGCTTCCTCGAACGCGAAACCGGCCGCGTCGATCTCGATACGCTCAATCCCAGCTGGCTGATCTTTTCCGACGGGTTTTCGGCCGGTCGCCGCTATTCGAGCATTGCCAAGCGCCTCTTCGATATCCTCGTCAGCGGCCTGCTTCTGCTGGTCACCTTTCCCGTCATCGCGCTGTTCGCCGTGCTCGTGAAGCTGGACAGCAAGGGGCCGGCATTCTTCCGCCAGCAGCGCGTGGGTCTGTATGGTCGCCGGTTCTCGGTCATCAAGCTGCGCAGCATGCGCACCGATGCGGAGAAAGACGGTGCCAAGTGGGCCAGCGAGAACGACCCGCGCATCACGCGCATCGGACGCTTCATCCGCAAGGTCCGGATCGACGAGCTTCCGCAGACATGGAGCGTGCTGAAAGGCGAGATGAGCTTCGTCGGCCCGCGCCCCGAGGTCCCGCAATTCGTGAACGATCTCGACGACAAGCTGCCCTATTATGCCGAACGCCACATGGTGAAGCCGGGCATCACCGGGTGGGCGCAGATCAACTATCCTTACGGGGCGAGCATGGAGGATGCGCGGCACAAGCTCGAATATGATCTCTATTACGCCAAGAATTACACGCCCTTTCTCGACCTGCTGATCCTGCTGCAGACCTTGCGCGTGATCCTGTTTCCGTCGGGGGCGCGATGATCACGGGGTCCGAAGCCATGCAGGCGGCGGGACTCGTCATCAACACGGGCTGCGCAGCCACCTGCACGCTCGCCGCCGTGTGGTTGAGCCAGCGCCCCATGCCCTGGCGGCGCGAGCGGATCGCGGGCGTTGCCGCCCTGTGCTTCACCGCGCTGTGGGCAGGCGTGCTCGCCGGTCTCGGCCCGGACAGCCTCGCGACGGGCGCGGTCCAGTCCATTCGCAACCTGTCGTGGCTCGCGCTGATCCATGCGTTGTTCGCAGGCGGCGTCGACCGTGAAAGCGCCCAGCGCGTTCGCTTCGTCATTGCCAGTCTCGTTTTCGTCGAGCTGTTGCAATGCGCAATCCTCGCCTCGAACCTGCTGTTCGATCCCGGGCCGGGCTTCGAGTCCGCGGCCCTCGATGTCTCCGCCTTGCTCCATATGCTCGTGGCGATCGGCGCGCTCGTCCTGCTGCACAATCTCTACATCGGGGCATCGCATCGTGACCGTGCGGGCACGCGATGGGCCGCTCTGGCACTCTCGGCTCTCTGGGTGTTCGAACTCAATCACTATGCCGTGACATGGTTTGCCGGTGACTTTCCAAGCCAGATCGCCGTGATCAAGAGCCTGGTGGTCGCGATCGCCTTCATCCCGCTTGCGATGTCGCTAGGCACGGATGTGCGCGGCCTGAAATTCCGCGCGTCGCGCAAAGTCGCCTTCCGATCGCTCTCCTTGTTGCTCATCGGTGCATACCTGCTCGCCATGGCAGGGATCGCGCGCCTGCTCAGCATGCTCGATGCCGACGGAGCCCGGCTCGCGCAGGTCGGCTTTCTCGTCGCGCTGTTGACCGTCATGGCACTGTGGCTGCCCTCGGCGCGCTTTCGCGCCTGGCTCAGGGTGACGCTGCAGAAGCATCTCTTCAGCCACCGCTACGACTACCGCACCGAATGGCTGCAGCTTGCGGACACGATCGGACGCGGCGTCGACGAAGGCGACGGGCTGCACGTCCGCATTCCCAAGGCCATGGCCGACATCACCGAAAGCCCTTCCGCTGCGCTGTTTCTGACTGATGGCGACGGCACGCTTGCGCTGGCGGAAGCGTGGCGCTGGCCCACGCTCGAGGAACAGGGCACCGCGCTTCCGTCTGATGTGACCCAATGCCTGGCGGATCGTGACTACGTGATCGATCTGGAGGAATGGCGGGGGAACACGTCTCCTATGGGCGAGGTACAGAAACTTCCCTCATGGCTCGATCAACGAAGCCGCGCGTGGGCGATCGTGCCGCTGCGGCATTTCGACCGTCTTCAGGGCGCAGTTCTGCTCGCGCGGCCGCTGATCGACCGGCAGCTCGACTGGGAGGATTTCGATCTGCTGACCGCGGTCGGTCGCCAGCTCGCCAGCTACCTTGCCGAACAGACGAGCCAGCGCGCGCTTATGGAGGCCGCACGCTTCGACGAATTCAACCGGCGGATCGCCTTCGTCCTGCACGACATCAAGAACCTCGCCAGCCAATTGTCGCTGCTGTCGCACAATGCACAGCGGCATGCCGACAATCCCGCCTTCCGCGCCGACATGCTCAAGACGCTGGGCACGAGCACCGACAAGCTCAATGCCCTGATCCAGCGGCTTGGCCGCTATGGTCCCGCTCGTGATGCGCGGCTTGAGAGCTTCGATCTCGCGACCCTGATCCGCGAGCTGGGGCCGCGGTTCGCAGAGCGCCACCGGGTCGAAGTCGCTGCGCAGGACGTCTGCATCGTTCGCGGCGATCGCGACGGGCTTGAGCAGGCACTGATCCACCTGATCCAGAACGCCGTCGATGCGAGCCCGCCGGCTGGGCCGGTCTGCGTGTCGCTGCGAAGCGATGCCCACCTCGCGCATATCGAAATCGTCGACGTGGGCGAGGGAATGGACCCCGCCTTCCTGCGCGACAAACTTTTCGAACCCTTCGTGACCTCGAAGCCCGATGGCTTCGGGATCGGTGCGTTCGAGGCGCGCGAACTCGTCCGCGCAATGGGCGGTCGTCTGATGGTCCAGTCGCGCGTCGGGCTCGGCACGCGTTTCATTATCGACCTGCCGCGCGTGGCTCCTGCCGAATTGCCCGGCGAGACATCATCCAGAGAGGCTGCCTGATGAGCGACAAACTGCCCAAGCTGCCCAAGCTTCTCGTCATCGAAGACGACGAGGGCCTGCAGCCGCAGCTTAAATGGGCGTTCGAAGGCTTCGAAGTCTTCATCGCCGGCACGCGAGACGAGGCGCTTGCCATCCTGCGCGCGGAAATGCCGCCGGTCGTCACGCTCGACCTGGGACTGCCGCCCGACCCCGATGGCACGAGCGAAGGCTTCGCCGTCCTCGAAGCGATCATGACACAAGCGCCTGCGACGAAGGTTATCGTGGCGAGCGGGCATGGTGCACGCGAAAGCGCGCTCGATGCGATCGCGGCGGGCGCCTACGATTTCTACAAGAAGCCGCTCGACATAGCTGCGCTGGAGATGATCGTCGGACGCGCGCTCAACCTCCACCGGATCGAGGCGGAGAACCGGCGTCTTGCGGAGAAGGTGGGCGAGAACAAGACCGTGCTCGGCACGCTCATCACCGGCGCGCCCGAAATGGTGAAGGTCGCGCGGACGATCGAACGGGTCGCGGGCACCGACGCATCGATCATGCTGCTGGGTGCGAGCGGTACCGGCAAGGAACTGCTTGCGCGCGGACTGCATGATTCGAGCCCGCGGCGCGATGGTGCCTTCGTTGCGATCAACTGCGCGGCGATCCCCGAGAACCTGCTCGAAAGCGAGCTTTTCGGGCACGAGAAGGGCGCGTTCACGGGCGCAATCAAGACGACCGAGGGCAAGATCGAGCGCGCCCATGGCGGAACGCTGTTCCTTGACGAAGTGGGCGACATCCCGCTCGCCCTGCAGGTCAAGCTGCTGCGCTTCCTGCAGGAACGCACGATCGAGCGGATCGGCGGGCGCAAGGCGATTTCGGTCGACACCCGGATCGTGTGCGCGACACACCGCGATCTCGATGCGATGATCGGCAATGAAACGTTTCGCGAAGACCTCTACTACCGCCTGGCCGAAATCGTCGTTCGTATACCCTCGCTGGCGGAGCGGGCGGGCGATGCCGTGCTGCTGGCCAAGGCCTTCCTGACCCGCTTCGCGCGGGAGATGAACGCCCAAGTGAAAGGCTTCGCACCGGATGCGTTGGCCGCACTCGATGCGCATGCTTGGCCGGGTAACGTGCGCGAACTGGAAAACCGCGTGAAGCGCGCCGTTATCATGGCGGACGGTAAGCTGGTTTCGGCCCAGGATCTCGACCTCACCGACCTGCGAGAGGAAGCCGCCGATCCGCTCAACCTCAAATGCGCGCGCGAGCAGGTGGACCGGCATGTCATCCGCAAGGCGCTGGCGCGGACCGAGGGCAATATCTCCGGCAGTGCCAAGCTGCTCGGCATTTCACGACCGACGCTTTACGACCTGCTCAAGCAGTACGATCTGCAGACCTAGGCGCTATCGACCTCGCGGCCGTGCTTGCGGTTGTACCGCATCGACCACAGCAGCGAGATGCCGATCAGCACCGCGCCGATCAGCCCGGTGATGCTCTCGGAAATGTGCCAGTGCGCGGACAGCAGCATGATGAGGCCAAGCGCGATGATCGCCCAGAATGCACCATGTTCGAGGAAACGATATTTGGTCAGCGTCCCTGCCCGGACCAGATGAACCGTCATGGAGCGGACGAACAGCGCGCCGATGCTGAGCCCCAGCGCGATGATCAGCATGTTGTTCGACAATGCAAAGGCGCCGATCACCCCGTCGAAGGAGAAGCTCGCGTCGAGCACCTCGAGATAGAGAAACCCGCCGAGGCCCGATCGCACCGCGCCCTCGGCCATCTTTCGCCGCTCCACCTTGTCCAGCACAGTGCCGATGGCGTCGACCGCAATATAGGTTACGAGACCGAGGATCCCGGCTGTCAGGAAGACCATCGCGTCGGCGTCGGGCAGCATAGTCGAGATACCGTAGAGCAGCAGGAGCAGGATGCCGATTTCAGCCGCCCGGATTTCGGAAAAGCGGCGCAACGCCAGCTCGAGCCCGCGAATCCAGTCCACATCCTTGTCACCATCGAAGAAGAAGTTCAGCCCGACCATCGTCAGGAAGGCACCGCCGAAGCCCGCGATGCCGACATGGGCGCTGCTGACGATCGCCTCGTATCGCTCGGGATCGTTCAGCGAGAGGTCGATGGCAGACAGCGGATCGAGCTTGGCGGCGACGGCTACAATGGCGAGCGGGAAAACGATCCGCATCCCGAACACCGCGATCAGAATGCCCCATGTGAGAAAGCGGCGCTGCCACTTCTCGTCCATTTCGCGCAGCACGGTCGCGTTGACCACGGCATTGTCGAAGCTGAGCGAGATTTCGAGGATCGACAGGACGAGCACGATCCACAGCACTTGCGCGACGCCTTCCACACTGCCCGAGCTGTTCCAGGCGTAGATTCCGGCCGCGATGAAGCACACCACCGTAAAAAGCAGCGAGCCCCAGTAATGTTTGAAAAGCGTGTTCACGAATGTCGTCGTCCGTGTGATGCCGGGCTGAGGCCGGTCTATTTTGGTTGATACGTCTGGTCGTCGGTCGGGAAGCTGCGCTCGCGCACTTCCCGGGCATATTGCGCAACCTTGTCGGTGATCTCGCCCGCGAGGTCGCCATATTTCTTCACGAAGCGCGGCACGCGTTCGAACATGCCGAGCATGTCTTCGGTGACCAGCACCTGCCCGTCGCATTTGGCCGAGGCACCGATGCCGATGATCGGCACGCCGACCGCCTCGGTCACCTGGATGGCGATCGGCTCGACCACACCTTCGACCACGATGGCGAAGGCCCCCGCCTTTTCCAGCGCCTTGGCGTCGGCGACGATCTTGTCCGCCTCGGCATCGCTGCGTCCGCGCGCACCATAGCCGCCCAGCACGTTGACCGCCTGCGGAGTCAGGCCGACATGGCCCATCACCGGGATGCCGCGATGGACGAGGAATTCGACCGTCTCGGCCATCGCCTCGCCGCCTTCGAGCTTCACGGCGGCTGCATTGCTGGCTTTCAGCAGCATCGCGGCACTTTCGAAGGCCTTTTCCGGCGATGGCTCGTAGGCGCCGAAGGGCATGTCGACCACCACCACCGCGTGATAGCTGCCACGCACCACGGCGGCCGCATGGTTGGCCATCATTTCCAGTGTCACGGGAATGGTCGAGGGCAGGCCGTAAATGACCTGCGCCAGCGAATCGCCAACTAGCAGCGCGTCGCAATGCTCGTCGAGCAACTGAGCCTGGCGCGCCGTGTAGGCAGTCAGCATCACGATCGGATCCTGCGTCACGCCATCTGCCTTGCGGGCGCGAAGCTTGGGCACCGTAAGGCGCTTCATCGGCTGCGGGGTGGGGGTGGCGCGGCTCGTGGCCGTATCGAGCTGGAAGGTTGTCGACATGGCACGCCTGCTAGCCCGGCTTTGGGGCAAACGCAAAGCGAAGCCCTCGACGCGAGGGGCGAAACATTGCAGAAGCGTGACCAATGACAGGGTAATCCGCGTCCGGGGCGCGGCAGGGAGACAATTTTTCATGGTCGCGACTTCGACGGGTGAGGGCTGGTCCTCACGTTCAGCCTTTATTCTCGCGGCGATTGGCGCCGCCGTTGGTCTGGGCAACCTGTGGCGGTTTCCGACGCTTGCGGGTGAAAGCGGCGGCGGCGCATTCGTCATATTCTATCTCGGCTGCGTATTTTTGCTCGGCCTGCCGCTGCTGCTGGCCGAAATCTTCATCGGCAGGGCGGGGCAGACCGATGCCATCGGCTCCATTCGCCGGGTCGCCAAGGAATCGAGGGTTTCTCGCGGATGGGCTTCGGTCGGCGCACTCGGCGCGTTGGCGGCTTTCCTGATCGTGTCGTTCTACTCGGTCGTCGCAGGCTGGGTTCTTTATTACGTCGGTGTATTCGCAGGCGACTTCGTGTCGGCGGTCGCGGCGGGCGATCCTTTTCGCGGGGCCTTGCAGGGGCAGAGCCAGGACGAGATCGCCAATCGGCTGACCAACCTTTTCGCCAGCCCGGGCCTGCTGATCGCGATGCATTTCGCTTTCATGGGCCTCACACTGTTCATCGTGGCACGCGGTGTTTCCGGCGGGATCGAGAAAGCAGCGACTTGGCTGATGCCCGCCTTTTTCCTGCTGCTGACCGGCATCACCATTTACGGTGCCGTAGTCGGCGACGTGAGCGAGGCGGCGGCTTTCCTGTTCACGCCCGACTGGTCCCGCCTGACGCCCGACGTGATGAACTCCGCGCTCGGCCAGGCGCTGTTCTCGCTCTCGCTCGGCGTGGCGGGGATCATCACCTATGGCTCGTATATTCGCGAAGGCACGCCCTTGGCTTCGACCGCAGTCATCATCGCCGTTGCCGACAGCGCGGTGGCGCTGATTGCCGGCATGATGATCTTTCCGATCGTGTTTTTCGTGGGGCTCGATCCGGCGGCCGGGCCGACCCTTGTGTTCCAGACGCTGCCCTTCGCCTTCGAAGCGATGCCTGCGGGCTCGCTGATCGGGCTTCTCTTCTTCGTCCTGGTTCTGGTTGCGGCGGTCACCAGCTCGATTTCGCTGCTCGAAGTGCCGACCGCGTTCGGCATCGGCGAGCTCGGCTGGAGCCGCACGATGTCCTCGCTGATCTTCGGCGGGGGCGCCTTTCTGATCGGGATCGCCTGCCTGTTGGGCTACAACGTCTGGTCCGACGTGCGTCCGCTCTCGTTCTGGCCGATCTTTGCCGATACCGATATTCTCGACACGGTGGATGGATTCACCGGCAAGATCATGCTGCCGCTGGGCGCGTTGCTGGTCTCGATCTTCGTCGGCTGGAAGGCGGATCGGCGGCTGCTGCAGGCGGCCACGGAACTGTCCGGCCCCATGTTCGCGGTGTGGCGCTTCCTGCTGGCCTGGCTGTGCCCGATCGCGGTGGCGCTTATTCTGCTGACCGGCCTGTTCCCCAGCATCCTGGGATCGGCACCGCAGCTGTAAAAGCAAAAGGGCGCGGCCTTCGCAGGCCGCGCCCTTTTCTTGTCAGCGTGTGAGTGGGCTTTTTAGAGCGACGTTTGCTTGACGTGCTGTTCCTCGGCATCGTCGTGCACGGTCATGCCTAGCGCCATCTTGGCCACGTCGAGCACACCCATTTCACCGTCCCAGATTTCCGCATCGCCCAGATCCATGCGCAGGAAGACGATATTGGGATCGTCCTTGCCGCCATCGTACCAGGCCTTCACGAAATTGTTCCAGAAGTGGTCAAACCGCTCCTGGCTGTCTTCCTTGACGAGCGTGCCGTGAAAGCGCGCGAACATCATGTCGTCGCCCTGGAAAGTCGCGGTGACCGGGCCGAGGCGGACGAAATCGCTTTTCGTGTGGGTGAAGAACCAGATCGAGCTGTTCGCGTCCTTATCAAGCTGCGGAGCCATCGGCACCGCGCTTTTCGAGACGCCGTCCAGCTGCAGGAACAGATAGGGTTTATCCGCCAGTTCCTTCCAGAATTTCTCCCGCAGTTCGTCGGCCTTGCCTTCGTTGTATCGCATGATTTTCTCCTTCGGGCCTGTAACGGACATGGCGGGGGGAAAGTTTCTGACCCGGACCTAGGACGGTAGGTTCGCGTGCCCGGCGGGGCTTGCGGGGTGGTTGGATATGGAACATAGTGAGAACAAATGAGTCGTTCCACCATGATCCCCAAGACCCCTGTATCTGCATCCGAGACCGCTGCCGATCTGTCATCCGCAGCGCATCTGGCTGCCGCCAATTGTGCGCGTGAGGAGCGCTGGCGACCCGGCCTGGGCGGGGTCGCGCAGACCGAGATTTTTGCCTCTTCGCGCGAGGCGAGCGGTGTGGGCGCGGCGCTGGCGCTCGCGCTCGACGCGGGGCGCAGCCGGCCTCGCGAAGAGGGAGACGAGGCGGAGGATCGCTGCGCGGTGGTCTGGGTGCAGACCCGCGCTGCGGTGAAGAGCGGGGGGCGACCGTTCCGTCCCGGCCTGCCGCCCGAGATCCGCCACCGCCTGATCCACGTGCTGGCCGAGAAGGACGAGGACGCATTGTTCGCGCTGGAAGAGGCGGTGCGGTGCCGCGATGTCGCTTTCGTGATCGGCGAACTTGCGGGCGCGGCGCGGGCGCTCGACTTCACCGCCTCGCGCCGCCTGACACTGGCGGCCGAGCGGCATGGCGTCCCGCTGACGCTGGTGCGGCTCGATGGCCCGCGCGAACTTTCCTCCGCCCGCCAGCGCTGGGCGGTGAACGCGGCGCCCTCGGCGCACCCGCGGTGGAACAAGGCGGCGCCGGGCGCTCCCGCGTGGCAGGCCGAACTGTTCCGCGCGCGAAGCCACCCGCCCGGTACATGGCGGCTGAGCGAGGATGCGGGGCAGCTGGTGGCAAGCAGGGTTGCGGAACAGTCCGCTCCCCCTGATCGCGGGGAGGGCACCTCGATCGGTCAGGCAATCGCCCGAAAATTCACACCATCCCGGAACTGCGCTCGTGCTGAGCCTGTCGAAGCACGGTCTTTCACTTTGGTGAGCACGAAGCCCAAAGAAAGTACCGCCCTTCGACAGGCTCAGGGCGAGCGGGTGTAGAAATGTTCCAAGATGGGGGGCATCGCTCCCCCCGCCGCATCCTCTCGATCTGGCTCGTCGCCTTCGCGATTGACCGCTGGCGCATTTCCGAAGGATGCGTCCGGGGGGAGGGTGCCGATGCGAAGCCGCTGGTGCTCATTACCGAGACCGCGCATGGGCCGCGCATCCAGGCGACCAATGACGCCGCGTGCGGTGCGGGTGCGCGGGTGGGCACGATGCTCGCCGATGCGCGCACGCTGTGCCCTTCGCTGGTCGCCGTGCCGGGCGATCCGGCAGGCGATCTCGACCTGCTGGAAAAGCTGGCCGTCTGGGCCCGTCGCTGGGGCCCGTGGTCCGCGCTCGACCCGCCCGACGGCCTGCTCGTCGATGTCACCGCAGTGGCGCACCTGTTCGGCGGCGAGGCGAAGTTGCTGGAGGATGTGCAGCACGCCTTCGAGCGCCGCGGCCTTGCCATCCGCGCCAGCATCGCGCCCACTGCCGGCGCGGCCTGGGCGCTGGCGCATTACGGGCCGGCTCACGCCATTCTCCCACCGGATGACGACATGAAAGCACGCCTCGCTGACCTTCCGGTGGCGGCATTGCGCCTTGACGAGGATGTGCTCACCGTGCTGCGGCGGCTCGGGCTCAAGCGGTTGGGAGAGCTGGGCACGGTAGGCCGCGATGCGCTCCACCGCCGCTTCCGCAACCGCAAGTCGCCCGCCGCCAATCCGCTGATCCGGATAGACCAGCTGCTCGGCCGCGTGCCCGAGCCGCTGCTGCCGGTCGTCCCGCAACAGGTGCCGCTGGTGCAGCGGCGGCTGATGGAGCCGATCCGCCATCGCGCATTGCTCGACACCGTGCTGAACGATCTGACCGAAGACATGGTTCGCGAACTGCAAGGGGCGGGGCAGGGCGCGCGCCGCCTCGACCTCGGGCTATGGCGGGTCGATGGCGAGGTCGTGATGCGCACGCTGGAGCTGGCCGCCGCCACGCGCGACCCGGCGCATATCGTGCGGCTGTTCGGCGAGAAGCTGGGCGACATAGACGCCGGCTTCGGGATCGAGATGGTCCGCCTGCGCGCCAGCTGGGCCGAGCCGCTGCCTGCAACCCAGGCCGATATCGAGGCCGCGGCGCAGCACCACGGAACTTCGCTGTCCGCATTCGTCGACCGGCTGAGCACGCGTCTCGGGCCAAAGGCGGTGCGCCGCCCGGTGCTCAAGGGCAGCCACGTGCCCGAGCGTGCCCAGCGCTGGCAGCCGCCGCTCGAACCCGAGCCACCCGCGCAGGAGGAAATGCGTTTCCACACCCGCCCGCTCAAGCTGCTCGACCGCGCGGAAAGCATCGCGGTGCTCTATGCGACGCCCGACGGACTGCCGCAGCGGTTCCGCTGGCGCGGACAGGTGCACGAGATCTCGCGGGTCGAGGGACCGGAGCGGATTGCGCCCGAGTGGTGGCGCGAGCGCGGCAGCGCGCGGCTGCGCGATTACTACCGGATCGAGGACGATGCCGGGCGCCGTTACTGGATCTATCGCTATGGCATTGCAGGGGACGGGCGTGGTGGACCGCCCGAATGGTTTCTACAGGGACTGTATGCCTGAGCCGCTTGTCGAGAGTGAGCTATCAGTGGCCCGCGAAAGGCGTTCCAAACACGCCCACGGCCAACTCCGCCCACACCAGCACAAGTGCAGCCATGATCGCGAGCACCGTCGCCACGCACCAGGTCGGGCGGCCGATATTGCGGATCGCGAATTCGATCGCGAGCGCGGTGGTGCCCAGAAGCATTGCAGCCACGCCGAAATCGAATGCGGTCCAGCGCACCTCTCCGGTAAACTGCATCGCAACCAGCGGAGCGATCAGAATCGCGAGGAAGGAACCCCACAGTGCCACCCGCCACAGGCGATTGGTCAGTCCGGAAGTGATCGAAAGATCGTCCATAGCGCCTCTCCTCCACCACAATCATGCGTGATTGAGGGCCTGAGTGCAAGATGCGGAATGCAAACGGCTTTCTGGCGCCTCTCGCGAGGACTTATCCACCAAATGATCCACAGCCCCAGCGACGAAACGCGAAAGCGACCGGCGGGAGGTGGCTCCCGCCGGTCCGTAGAAATCATGCCCCGTCGGGAAGGTCGAAGAAATCGACCGCGCCGGTTTCGAGGCTGTAATAGGCACCCACGACCCACAGCTTCCCCGCTTGTTGAGGCTCCAGCAACAGCGGATCGGTCTGCTCGCGCAGCTGCCTGACCACCCGTCGCACGTTCGAGCGGACCGAATTGTCCAGCAAATCGCCTTCCTCGCCTCGCGCCTGCAGCACTGCCGGAATGATCGGTTCGATCATCGGGCCGATCGAGCCCGGGAAGGTCGCATTGTCCGTCACGACCTCGGTCGCGGCCTTCACCGCGCCGCAGCTTTCGTGGCCCATGACCACCACCAGCGGCGTTTCGAGCACGGCGACCGCATATTCGATCGAGCCGAGCGCGACAGTGTCCACCGTGTTACCCGCGTTGCGGATGATGAACAATTCGCCAAGGCCGCGGCCGAACAGCAGTTCGGGCGGCACGCGGCTGTCCGAACAGGTGACGTAGGCTGCGAACGGCTGCTGCCCGCGAGCGAGGACGAGCCTGCGCTGGGCACTGGTCAGCACGCTCGTCTGCTCGCCGCGGAGAAAGGCGTTATTGCCTTCGATCAGCAGATCTAGGGCCTGGCGCGGGGTAAGGTCCGCTCCGGCAGGGGCCACGTTCATGGGCGACGTCTGCTGGGCAGCCAGCGTCGCGCCCCCGCCCATGACAGCGGTTGCGCCGATGGCACCGGTGGCACCGAGCATTTTTCTGCGTGAAATCATGATTTTTCTCCATCCCTTGGCGTAACGATGGAGGTTCCAGGAATTCGGCCCATCGTACGCGCATCGTTTCAACAGGGCTTTTGCCCGTGATTACTCGATGCGGTCCGACATCACGCGCCAAATGACGCGCCAGAGGGGCCCGGTCCCGCAAAGATGCGATATCATGAGGGGGAAGAAATTCAACTGCCCCAAGGGCTAGGGCTGGCATGTCTCTGAAAAAGAACATATAAGGAACATATGAGTCGCGCACCGATCCTCGACAGGCTGAAGATTCTCGCCGATGCGGCGAAATACGATGCCTCCTGCGCCTCGTCGGGCACGGCGAAGCGCAACAGCACCAAGGGCGGGATCGGCAGCACCGAGGGGATGGGCATCTGCCACGCCTATGCGCCCGACGGACGCTGCATCTCGCTGCTAAAAATCCTGCTGACCAATCACTGCATCTTCGATTGCCACTATTGCATCAACCGCAAGAGCTCGAACGTGCGGCGCGCGCGTTTCACGCCGCAGGAAGTCGCGGACCTGACGCTCAGCTTCTATCGCCGCAATTATATCGAGGGGCTGTTCCTCTCCTCGGGCATCATCAAGAGCTCGGACCACACGATGGAACAGATCGTGGAGGCGGCACGCATCCTGCGCGAGGAGCACGATTTTCGCGGGTATATCCACCTCAAGACGATCCCCGAGGCAGACCCGGAGATCATCCACCGCGCGGGGTTCTATGCCGATCGCGTCTCGATCAATGTCGAACTTCCGACCGATGCGGGGCTGACGCGCCTCGCGCCGGATAAGAACGCGCGCCAGATCGAAGGCGCGCTGGGCAAGACCAGCAGCGACATCCTCGAGGCGAAGGACGCGAAGAAGCGCTTCAAGCACGCGCCGCGTTTCGCGCCCGCGGGCCAGTCGACGCAGATGATCGTGGGCGCCGACGCGGCGAGCGATGCGGATATCGTGGGGCGGGCGAGCCGGCTGTATGGTGATTTCGGCCTGCGCCGCGTCTATTACAGCGCCTTCTCGCCGATCCCCGATGCCTCGGCCGTGCTGCCGCTCAAGCGCCCGCCGCTGATCCGTGAACACCGCCTCTACCAGTCGGACTGGCTGATGCGGTTTTACGATTACCGCCCGCAGGAAATCATGCAGGCGACCGAGGCCGACGGGAACCTGCCGCTCGATATCGATCCCAAGCTGGCCTGGGCTTTGAAGTTTCGCGAGCGCTTCCCGGTCGATGTCAACCGCGCGAGCCGCGAGGATCTGCTGCGCGTGCCGGGGCTGGGGGTGAAGGCGGTGCACCGCATCCTCGCCTCGCGCCGCCACCGGACCTTGCGGCTCGACGATGTGGCGCGGCTGACCGTGTCGCTCACCAAGGTTTGCCCGTTCATCTGCACGGTCGACTGGCGGCCTACGCTGCTGACCGACCGTGCGGACCTGCGCACGCTGCTCGCACCCAAGACCGAGCAGTTGGAGCTGTTCGCGGCATGAGACTCTCTTCCCTCCATCCTCATCCCCGCGCAGGCGGGGATCCAGCTAAGGGCTGTGGCACGAGTAACTTCTGTCATCTGGACCCCCGCCTGCGCGGAGGTGACGGCTTGGAGGAGACCTCATGACCGCGCTCCAGAACGTCCGTCCCCATGCGCATTACACTGTCCAGCTGCCGCGCAGCGACGACTTTGCCTTCTGGCGCGAGCGGGCGCGCGCACTGATCCAGTGCGATATCCCGCCGGACAAGGTCGCGTGGGTCGAGCCGGGCGGCAGCGGCGATCTTTTCGCCAGCGGCGGCATGCGCCTGCCCGAGCCGCCGGCCGATGCCCCTCCGGTCCGCGCGAGCAAGCGCTACCTCAGCCTTGCGAAGAACGCCGCGCTGCACAGCGATCCGGCGCGTTTCGCGCTGCTGTATCGCCTGCTGTGGCGGCTCCAGCGCAGCCCGCGGATCATGGAGGACAAGGCGGATCTGGATGTCCGCCGCGTCGAGGAATTCGATAAGAATGTCCGCCGCGACAGCCACAAGATGCACGCCTTCGTCCGCTTTCGGCAGGTCGAGGAAGAAGGCGGAGCGGAACACTACATCGCCTGGTTCGAGCCCGAGCATCACATCCTGCGCGCCAATGCGGGCTTCTTCCGGCGCCGCTTCGCGAGCATGCGCTGGTCGATCCTGACCCCGCAGGGCACGCTGCACTGGGATGGCGAAACCATGCGCGAAGGCCCGCCCGCGCAGAAGAGCGACGCGCCGCAGGGCGACCCGGTCGAGGATCTGTGGCGCACCTATTATGCCTCCATCTTCAACCCGGCGCGGCTGAAAGTCGGTGCGATGCTGTCCGAAATGCCACGCAAATACTGGAAGAACCTCCCTGAAGCCGCGCTCATCCCGGAGCTGATCGCGGGTGCGCAGCAGCGCGAAAGCGCCATGGTGGCAGCGGGTGAACGCGATGACGGCGTACGACCCGAAAGCCTGGAGGCGATCGGCGAGGCCGTTCAGGCGTGCCGCAAGTGCCCCATCGGCTGCCTCGATAACCGCGCGGTGATGGGCGAGGGGCCTTCCGATGCGACGCTGATGATCGTGGGCGAGCAGCCAGGCGATGTCGAGGATCAGGAGGGCAGGCCTTTCGTCGGGCCTGCGGGGCAACTGCTCGACGTGCATCTGGAACGCGCGGGGATCGACCGTGACCGCGCCTATGTCACCAATGCGGTCAAGCACTTCAAATTCACGATGCGCGGCAAGCGTCGGCTACACCAGTCGCCCACCGCCAAGGAAATCGACACCTGCCGCTGGTGGATCGAGAGCGAGCGCGAACTGGTGAAGCCGAAGCTGGTGCTGGCGATGGGCGCCAGTGCGGCGCGCGGGATGCTGGGCAAGACGGTCAGCATATCGAAGGTTCGCGGTGCGCCGATCGCACTGGAGGACGGCAGCGAACTGTGGGTCACCGCGCACCCGTCCTACCTGCTGCGGCTCGATGGCGAGGCGCGCGACAAGCAGGCAGCGCTGTTCGATGCCGACCTCGCCGCGGTGCGCGAGCGGTTGGCGGAGCTGGTGGAGGGCGGTGTCCCATGACCGTTCGTCCTGAGCTCGTCGAAGGGCGAACGAGGTGCGGCGTTCGCGGTTCGACAGGCTCACCACGAACGGGTGGGGCAGGGAAATTGTCATGCCAGAAGCACCGCTCACCCCCGACAAGCGCCGGATAGAAATCGACCCCGATGACGTCGATCCGCCGCCGCACGCGCCTTTCGTAGAACTGGGGCTTGTCTCGTGCTTCAGCTTCCTGCGTGGGTCGTCGGACGCGGTCGATCTCGTGCTGACCGCGCGCGCGCTCGGCTACGATGCGCTGGGGATTGCCGATGCCAACACGATGGCGGGGGTGGTGCGCGTGCATGCCGAGGCGAAGACGCTGAAGGTGCGCCCGGTGATCGGCTGCCGGATCGAGACGGTCGAGGGTCTCGGCTTCCTCGCCTACCCGAGGGATCGCGCGGCCTATGGCCGGTTATGCCGCCTGATCAGCCAAGGCCGAATGCAGACGCTTTCGGGCGGATGGCAAGACAAGGGCGTGTGCGAGATCGACCTCGCGATGCTCGCCGGCCATGCTGAGGATGTGCAGCTGATCCTGCTGCCGCCCGATAACCTCGATGCGCGGTTCACGATTGCGGTGCCGAGCAATGTGATCCCTTTTCGCCATCCTTCTTCGGAGCGGCAGACGGGTAGCGGGACCCAGGATGGGGTCCGGGGTGACGGCAAGGTGGAATTGACCGCGTCTTTCCCCAGCCTCATCCCACACCTTACCGCCCAGCTGCCGACCCTGCGCCACATTGCCGCCGCCTATCTCTATCGCGGCGACGATATCGCCAGGATCGACCGGCTCGACGCCATGGCGCGCGCGCACCGCCTCGCGCTGCTCGCCACCAACGACGTGCATTACCACGCGCCCGAGCGGCGTCCGCTCAATGACGTCATGACGGCAATACGCCACAAGACGACCGTCGAAGCCGCCGGCCACCTGCTCCACGCCAATGCCGAACGGCACCTCAAATCGCCGGAAGACATGGTCCGCCTGTTTGCCCGCTGGCCTCATGCAATCATGGCGTCCCGCGATATCGTCGATGCCTGCCGCTTCAGCCTCGAGGAGCTGCAATACGAGTATCCGAGGCGCGCCTATCCCGACGGCATGACCCCGCAGCAATATCTGGAGCAGCAGACGTGGGAGGGGGCAAACTGGCGCTATTCCAATGTGATACCAGATAAGGTTGAGGCCGCGCTTGAGTATGAGCTGGAGTTGATCGGCAAGCTTGATCTCGCCCCCTATTTCCTCACCATCAAGGAAATCGTCGATTTCGCCCGTAGGCAGACACCTCCTATTTTGTGTCAGGGGCGCGGCAGCGCTGCCAATTCCGCCGTATGCTTTTGCCTCGGCATCACCAGCGTCGACCCTGCCGAGCACCAGTTATTGTTCGACCGGTTTCTTTCCGAAGAGCGCAGCGAGCCGCCCGATATCGATGTCGATTTCGAGCATGAGCGGCGAGAGGAAGTCATCCAGCACATTTACAGTGAGTATGGACGGCACCGCGCCGGGCTGTGTGCCACCGTCATTCACTACCGCCCGCGCATGGCGATCCGCGAGGTGGGCAAGGCAATGGGCCTGTCGGAAGACGTCACCGCGTCGCTCGCACGCACCGTATGGGGTGGATGGGGACGCGAGATCGGCGAAAAGCACGTAGGTGAAACGGGTATGGATATTGCCGATCCACACTTGAGGCGTGTCCTCACGCTAACCAGCCAAATGATTGGAATGCCACGGCATCTTAGCCAACATGTCGGTGGTTTCATCCTCACCGATGGATTGCTGACCGAGACCGTGCCGATCGGCAATGGCGCAATGCCCGATCGCAGTTTCATCGAATGGGACAAGGACGACATCGACGATCTGGGCATCTTCAAGGTCGATGTTCTCGCGCTCGGGATGCTGACCTGCATTCGCAAGTGCCTCGACCTGCTTGAGGACCACTACGACCGCCCGCTGACACTCGCCACCGTCCCGCAAGAGGACCCCGCGGTGTACGACATGCTGTGCAAGGGCGATTCGCTCGGGGTATTTCAGGTCGAAAGCCGCGCGCAGATGAACATGCTGCCGCGCCTGCAACCGCGCCAATTCTACGATCTGGTGGTGCAGGTCGCCATCGTGCGCCCTGGCCCGATCCAGGGCGATATGGTCCACCCCTATCTCAAGCAGCGGCGATTGGCGCGCGCGGGAAAGACCGATTTTCAGCTTCCTGCGCCCGCGCCCGAGCATGGTCCGCCAGACGAGCTTTCCTCGATCCTCGGGCGCACTTTCGGGGTGCCGATCTTTCAGGAACAGGCGATGAAGATCGCCCTTGATGCGGCCAAATTCTCTCCGGCCGAGGCCAACCGCCTGCGCCGGGCCATGGCCACCTTCCGCAGCCGGGGAATGGTGCACGCGCACGAGGAAATGATGGTCGGGAGGATGATCGAGCGCGGCTACGACCCGGATTTCTCCCAGCGCTGCTTCGACCAGATCAAGGGTTTCGGGGAGTACGGCTTTCCAGAGAGCCACGCGGCCAGTTTCGCGCACCTCGTCTACGTTTCCAGCTGGCTCAAATGCCACTACCCGGCGGCCTTCGCCTGCGCGCTGCTCAATTCGCAGCCGATGGGCTTCTACGCGCCCGCGCAGATCGTGCGCGGCGCGGCCGAGCATGGCGTCACCGTGCTGCCAGCGGATGTGAACTGCTCGGACTGGGATTGTACTTTGGAGGATATTCCTCCCCCATTGGGGGAGGGGGACCACGCGAAGCGTGGTGGAGGGGCACCGTTCGGAACTGCGCCCGTGCCCCTCCACCATCCTGCGGATGGTCCCCCTCCCCGTGCCGGGGAGGATAAGGGCCGCCTCGACAGGCATATCGCGCTGCGCCTCGGCCTGCGCCAGATCGACGGCCTGCCCGAGCACGTCGCCGCTAAGCTTGTGGCGGAGCGGGTCGAGAACGGCCCCTACCGCGACGTGGCCGAATTGCGCGACCGCGCGGGCCTCTTGCCTGCGCATGTCGAGCGGCTCGCCTCTGCTGATGCCTTCCAGTCTTTGAACCTGCCACGGCGACAGGCGCTGTGGGACGCGCGGAGCCTGATCTCCTCGCCCGACCTGCCGCTGTTCCGCGCGGCGGACGAGCGTGACGAGGGGGCGGAAAAGGCGCGCACAGCGCTGCCTGTCATGCCGCTCAGCGAAGAGGTCGTCGCCGATTACCAGACCACGAGGCTCAGCCTGAAGGCGCATCCGATGGCGTTCCTGCGCGCCGACCTTGCACAGCGCGGCTTCGTGCGCGCCTGCGACCTGCGCGAGAGGAAGTTCCGCTCCATGGTGCAGGTCGCGGGCGTGGTACTGATCCGCCAGCGGCCGGGCAGCGCCAAGGGCGTGTGCTTCATCACGCTGGAGGACGAGACAGGGGTGGTGAACCTCGTCGTCTGGCCCGACCTCAAGGAAAAGCAGCGCAAGGTGGTGATGGGTGCGCGTCTGATGGAGGTGCGCGGGCGTGTCGAGTACGATGACGAGGTGATCCACGTGATCGCGCATCACATGACCGACGCGACGCACCAGCTGGCCCTGCTCTCCGAAGACACGCTGAACTACCAGCTGGCGCGTGCGGACCATGTCAATTCGCCGCTGCCGTCAGGAAAGATCAACCCGCGCGACGATCTGCGCGATGGGGCGGACGATCCGGCTCACGAAGGCGCAATCCGCCCGCGAGACCTGATCGATGAATTGCCCAACACAGGGGGCCATCCGCGCAATGTCCGGATCATTCCCAAATCGCGCGACTTTCATTGAGGATGGCCGAAAAATCCCGCCTGCGTCCGCTGGTTCGTATCCTGCGCCCCTTTGCCCGGCTGTCGAGCGACCGACTTGTGCTCACTCTGCTACTGCTTCTCGCGCTGCTCGTCGGGGGAAGGGCGTGGCTGGCGGAGAACCCGGGCAACAACCCCTGGGCCCCGCTCGACCTGCGCGAAGAGCCGGGCTGGGCGACGAAATCCAAGGTCGCGGCATTGCGCGACGACCCCGCGCAATGCCGCGCGGTGCTGGAGCGAAGCGAGGTGGCGTTCACCGCGCTTGATCCCGTGGGTGAGGCCCCGTGCCTGCGAGAGAACCGCACCCGGCTCGACGATTTTCCCTATGCCGGTCAGCGACCCGATACGACGTGTGCAATGGCCGCAGCAATCGAAATCTGGCGGCGCGACAGCATGCAGCCGGCTGCGCAGGCGATCTTCGGGCAGGATGTCGCAGCAATCGAGCATTTCGGCACCTTCAGCTGTCGCCGCCTCTATGGCCGCGACGAAGGTCCGTGGAGCGAGCACGCCACCGCCAACGCGATCGACATCGCCGCCTTCGTGCTGGAAGACGGCACGCGGATCTCCGTCGTCAATCACTGGGATGCCGGTGATGGGCCGGGCGACGATCGCTCGCGATTCCTGCACAGGGTGCGCGATGGCGCATGCGGAACCTTCGGCACCGTGCTCTCCCCCGACTACAACGCCGCGCATCGCGACCATTTCCATCTCGATCAGGCGGGGCGAGGCTTGGGGGGAGTGTGCCGCTAGCCGCGCGGCGTGTTTGCGCTGTCCTACCACCGAAGCACTATGCGAAGACCGAGGAATGCCGGCCAGCGATCGTCGACGCGCCGCACTCAACGATTTGTGCTGGCCTGCGATGGGTAGTTTTAGGCTCAGGACAGTGTGTCAGGTGTGTCAGGCCACCGGGCGTTGCGACCGCGCTCGATGCGCGAAAACGCCCCTCAAACCGCTTCCAGCGCGTATCCGGCAGAACGCACGGTGCGGATCGGGTCTTTCGCGCCTTCCAGTTCCAGCGCCTTGCGCAGCCGGCGGATATGCACGTCGACCGTGCGCAGTTCGATATCGCTGCCCGTGCCCCACACCCCGTCGAGCAGCTGCCCGCGGCTGAAAACGCGCCCCGGGCTTTCCATGAAGAACTTGAGCAGACGGTATTCGGTCGGGCCGAGCTGCAAGTTGCGCCCGCGTCGTTCGACCTTGTGCGCGACGGGATCGAGCCGGATGTCGCCGACCTCGATCGTCTCGCCGGCAAGGGCGGGGCGGATGCGGCGCATGACGGCCGCGACGCGCGCCAGCAGTTCGCGCGGCGAAAACGGCTTGGTCAGATAATCGTCGGCGCCG
The DNA here is from genome assembly GCF_003363135.1 of Alteriqipengyuania lutimaris. Classification (NCBI taxonomy): domain Bacteria; kingdom Pseudomonadati; phylum Pseudomonadota; class Alphaproteobacteria; order Sphingomonadales; family Erythrobacteraceae; genus Alteriqipengyuania; species Alteriqipengyuania lutimaris. The sequence continues at coordinate 2,108,504 of NZ_QRBB01000001.1, forward strand.
GTTTCAAGCCCGCGCACGCGGTCGTCCTCTGCCTCGCGCGCGGTCAGCATGATGATCGGGACATGCGCGGTTTCCTTGTCGCGGCGCAGGCGACGGCAGACCTCGATCCCGCTGGTGCCCTCGATCATCCAGTCGAGGATGATGAGATCGGGCACGTCCTCGCTCGCCATCAACAGCGCTTCGTCGCCATCGGCGGTGACGCGCACCTGATAGCCTTCGTTGGCGAACCGGAATTCGAGAAGTTCGGCGAGCGCCGGGTCGTCTTCGACGAGGATCAGCTTTGCTGAAGGCACGGGAATTCTCGCTAGGTTTGGATTGATCGGGTGTTAGGACCGGACGGACCTAAGTCAACTGTCGTCGTCGAGCGGGTAGGACCCGGTCGCGGCGAAATAGACCATTTCGGCCACGTTGGTGGCGTGGTCGCCGATCCGTTCGATATTGCGGGCCACGAACAGCAGCTGGGCCGCACTCGAAATGGTCGCAGGATTTTCGACCATGTGGCTCACAAGATTGCGAAAAACCGAGTTGTAGAAGGCGTCGACCTTCTTGTCGGACGCGATTACTTCGAGCGCGAGCGAAGGGTCGCGCGCGGCATAAGCGGTAAGCACATCGTGTACCATCTCGGCTGCAACATCGCCCATGGCGGGCAGCAGGGTAAGCGGTTCGAACCGGGTGCGGCCTTCGATCCGGCCGACGCGCTTGGCGATGTTCTTCGCATAATCGCCGATCCGCTCCACCACGCCGGCGATCTTGAGTGCCGCGATGACTTCGCGCAGGTCGTCCGCCATCGGCGCGCGCAGGGCGATGATCTTGACCGCCAGCCGGTCGACCTCGACCTCGAGCGTGTCGAGCTTGCGATCTTCCGCGACGATCCTGTCGGCCAGTTCCTCGTCGCCCCGGATCAGCGCGTCGAGCGCGTTTTCGAGCGCGATTTCCGCCAGGCCGCCCATCTCGGTGATGAGACCGCGCAGCCGCGTGATGTCCTCGTCGAACGCCTTGACCGTGTGTTCTGCAATCATCCGTAGCGTCCAGTGATGTAGTCCTTCGTCCGCTCCTCTAGAGGATTGGTGAAGATCTCGTCCGTGGGGCCATACTCGACCATCTTGCCGAGGTGGAAAAAGGCGGTTCGCTGCGAAACGCGCGCGGCCTGCTGCATCGAGTGGGTGACGATCACGATCGCGTAGCGGCCCGCGAGTTCGTCGATCAGCTCCTCGATCTTGGCGGTTGCGATCGGGTCGAGCGCGGAGGCCGGCTCGTCCATCAGGATGACCTCGGGATCGACCGCGATGGCCCGCGCGATGCACAGGCGTTGCTGCTGCCCGCCCGAAAGCGCGGTGCCCGATTCGCTCAGCCGGTCCTTCACCTCGTTCCAAAGGCCTGCGCGCTGGAGCGAGCGTTCGACGATCTCGTCCAGTTCGCCCTTGCTATTGGCGAGGCCGTGGATCTTGGGGCCGTAGGCGATGTTGTCGTAGATCGACTTGGGGAAAGGGTTGGGCTTCTGGAAAACCATGCCGACCCGCGCGCGCAGCTGCACGACATCCATCCCGCTGGAATAGATGTTCTCTCCGTCGAGCTCGATATCCCCCTCGACCCGGGCCGAAGCGATCGTGTCGTTCATGCGGTTGAGCGTGCGCAGGAAGGTAGACTTGCCGCAGCCCGACGGCCCGATGAAGGCGGTGACGTACTTGGTCGGGATGTCGATCGACACCTCGTCGATCGCCTTCTTGTCACCATAGAAGACCGAGACGCCGCGCGCGCGCATCTTGGCCTCGGCCTTGTCGTCCATTTCGTGGAGTACGGTCACCAGCTTTTCTCGAACTTGTTGCGCAGGTAGATAGCGAGGGCATTCATCACGAGCAGGAACAGCAATAGCACGATAATCGCGGCGCTGGTCCGTTCGATGAAGCCGCGGTCGATTTCATCCGACCAGAGGAAGATCTGCACCGGCAATACGGTGGCGGGCGAGGTAAAGCCATCCGGGGGCGTCGCCACGAAGGCGCGCATGCCGATCAACAGCAGGGGCGCGGTTTCGCCCAATGCGCGCGCCATGCCGATGATGGTGCCGGTCAGGATGCCGGGCAGGGCCAGCGGCAGGACATGGTGGAACACCACCTGCACGGGGCTCGCGCCGATCGCCAGCGCACCGTCGCGGATCGAGGGCGGAACCGCCTTGATCGCGTTGCGGCCGGAGATGACGATCACCGGCATCGTCATCAGCGCCAGCGTCATGCCGCCGATCAGCGGGGCCGAACGCATGTTGGGGAAGATCGTCAGGAATACCGCCAGGCCCAGCAGGCCGAAAATGATCGATGGAACGGCCGCGAGGTTGTTGATCGACACCTCGATAATGTCGGTCCAGCGGTTCTTGGGCGCATATTCCTCGAGATAGAGCGCAGAGAGCACCCCGATGGGGAACGCCAGCGCAAGCGTGACGATCATCGTCAGGATCGATCCCTTGAGCGCACCCCACACGCCGACCTGCTGGGGATCGGTCGCATCTGATCGGACGAGGAAGCCCCAGTCGAAGCGTTTTGCCAGATTGCCGTCGCGCTGCAGCTGGCTCGCCAGCGCCCGCATTTCGGCGTTGCCTTCGTCGTCGAGGCCCATCGCAAGATCGCCTGTCGACGGCAGCCAGAAGGTTTCCTGCCCGCGGAGCAGAGACGGGTCGGAGCGCAGCGCAGCGGCAACCTCGCGCCAGGCGTCCTGGCTCAGTTCCTGCGCGCCCTCCTCGCCGAGGGCCTGCTCGGCGGAGAAGCCGACCACTTCGGGCAGCCCCTGCATCTCCAGCATCTGCAGCGCACCGGACTTGTTCAATGTGGATGCGTCACCGGAAATGCCCGAGGCGGCGAAATCGATCGGCACCTTCAGTTCGGCGCGCTGGAAACCGCCGATCCCATTGATGGTCATATTGGCGAGCAGCACGATGAGGATCGCGATCGAGACGAGGATCGCGAACAGTCCGAACAGCTTGAAGCGCCGTTCGGAGGCATAGCGCTGCTTGAGCCGTTTTTCGAACGCCTGAGTCCGCGTGGGCTGGCCGTCGTCGAGGGCGGTGGGATCGGCGGGGTTACTCATAAGCCTCCCGGAAGCGCTTTACGACGCGCAGGGCGATGAAGTTGAGCAGCAGCGTCACCATGAACAGGACGAAGCCGAGCGCAAAGGCGCTGAGCGTCGCGGGATGGTCGAAGCTGCCTTCCCCCGTCAGCAGCGCGACGATCTGCACGGTGACCGTCGTCATCGCTTCCAACGGATTGCCGGTCAGATTCGCGGCGGTCGATGCAGCCATGACGACGATCATCGTCTCGCCGATCGCACGGCTGATGGCCAGCATCACTCCGCCCACGATGCCCGGCAAGGCGGCAGGGATCAGCACGCGCTTGATCGTTTCGGACTGGGTGGCGCCCATCGCGAGGCTGCCGTCGCGCATCGAGCCGGGCACGGCCGCAATGCTGTCATCGGCCATCGAGGAGACGAAGGGAATGATCATCACGCCCATGACAAGGCCTGCCGCGAGCGCGCTTTCGGACGACGCATTGTCGATCCCGATGGCCTGTGCGGCATCGCGAATGCGCGGCGCCACGGTCAGCGCAGCAAAATAGCCGTAGACCACGGTGGGCACGCCGGCGAGAATCTCGAGCGCGGGCTTGATAATCTTGCGCCAGCGCGGGCTGGCATACTGGGTGAGATAGATCGCGCTCATCATGCCGAGCGGAATCGCGACGATCATGGCGATGATCGCACCGATGAAAATCGTGCCCCAGAACAGGGGGATCGCGCCGTAGCGATCGCCCTGGGGTGCGTCGGGGTTGGCCATTGGATCGGGATTCCAGCTCAGTCCGAACAGGAAATCGATCGGCGAGACCATGCCGAAGAAACGGATCGTTTCGAACACCAAGCTCGCGAGAATGCCGAAAGTGGTGAGGATCGCGACGAGGGAGGCCAGCAGCAGGACGATCATCACGGCGCGTTCCACCTTCACGCGCGCCGTGAATTCGGGCTTCAGCCGGCTGAAGGCCCATAGGCCGAGGATGGCCGCCATTGCGAGCGCGAAAGCGAGCCCTACCAGATTATAGAACCGCTCTGCCTCACGGAACGGTTCGATCAGGTCCTGCGCCTGCGGATTGAACACTCCGGCGGCGTTGCCATTGGCCACCGCGCGCGCTTCCGCCAGAATCGACTGGCGCTGGAACCCGAAGGTCGGCAGGTCCTGTGCGGCAGGGCTCGCAAGCACCCATTGTTCCACCAGTATGGGCGACAGGATGCTCCACAACACCGCGAACAGGGCGAGGGGGCAGGCAATCCAGATCGCGACGAACCAGGCGTGATAGCCGGGCCGTGCGACCACACGCCGGGGCTCACCACCACGGGTGAACGAGCGGGCCTTGGCGCGGCCCGCAAGCCACCCGGCAAGACCGAGACCGATGGCCAAAAGAAACAGAAAGGCGGGAGACATGCTGCGGCCTGAACCCTCGTATCCTCAATTGGGGATTTCGCCGTCCGGCGACCGACCCCCTTGTTGGTGCTTAACCGCGCGAAGGGTCGCTTGGAAAGCGACCGAGCCGACGCCCTGTTGAAATAATGTGGCAGGGTAATGACACTTTGCGTCCCCGCAGCCTAGCGGCCCGCTTCAGCGTCGAATTCTTCCTCCGACGCGGATCTCCGCGATGACTGCGCTTGGTCTGGTTCGATCAGATCTGCCTCTTCGCTTTCGCGAGGAAGACGAACGGTAACGGTCGTTCCCTTGCCCACCGCGCTCTCGATATCAAGCCGACCGTGGTGCCGCTCGACGATGTGCTTCACGATTGCCAGGCCCAGGCCAGTACCGCCGGACATGCGACTGCGCCCCGGATCGGTCCGGTAGAAGCGCCGGGTGAGGTGCGGCAGGTGCTCGGGCTCGATTCCCTCTCCCTGGTCCTCGACTTCCAGCTTCGCTTCACCGAGCGCCGATTCGGTCAGGCGCACGGCGACCGGCGTGCCTGCCCGACCATATTTGAAAGCATTGTCGACGAGGTTGCGCACCAGCTGCTCCAGCTGTTGCGGGTCGCCCAGCACGAAGAAGCGCCCGTCCGCCCGGTATTCGACCCGATCCGCACGATCCGCACCGGCGCCCTCATGCGCAGCACGTTTGACCAGGCTGTTGAGGTCCACCTTGGTGTCGGGGCGGTCGTGCTTCTCCGCTTCGACTCGTGAGAGCGACATCAGATCGCTCACGAGATTCTGCAGTCGGCGTGCCTCGCGGTGGATCGTGTCGAGAAATTTGCGCGCGGTGGGCTCGTCGATATCTTCGGGATGCTCGCTCAGCGTCTCGACATAACCGATGATCGAAGACAGCGGGGTGCGCAGTTCGTGACTGGCGTTCGCGACGAAATCGGTATGTGCCCGGCTGATATCGGATTCGGCGGTCTTCGAGATCAGTTCGATGACCGCAGAGCGATCATCGATCGCATATCGGCTGACCCGCCATACGTCCTTGCGCCGGACGAGGCCGGTGATGATGGCTTCGCCGTGCTTGTCGCTGTCCATCAGCGCGATCGCACTCGGATGCCGGATGGCGACGCGGACGTCCTGCCCGATGACGTGATGGCCGAGGAGCGCGCGGGCCGAGGCATTGGCGATGACCACGCGCTTGCGTTCGACGAGCAGGAGCGGCGAGTATGCATTCTCGATCATCCCGGCCAGGCTTTCGCGCGAAAGGCCTTCCGGCTGCGCATTCGTTTCCGGGGAAAGTTCCGGCGGATGGCTGATCCACAGGCTGAGCGACCATACCAGCCAGATGGCGAGCGCATAGGAAAAGGGCACGCCCGCAAGCATCATCAGCACGGCACTGCACGACGCGATGGCGAGCCCGGCCCAGGGCAGGAGGAGCGGCTTTTGCATGATGTGGGGGCTTAGGGAGAAAGTTTCGCTTTCGCCAGCCCGCGCGGGGGTGGGCGGCTCAAGCGAAAAACTATCCGGATGGTGACCCCTACGGGAATCGAACCCGTGTTTCAGCCGTGAAAGGGCCGCGTCCTAACCGCTAGACGAAGGGGCCACATCCGAATGAAGCTTCTGGCAGACCGGCAAAAAGCCGTTAGCGCCGAAGCGAGCCGCGCACTTAGGGGGGTGGGGCAAAGCGGTCAAGCCCACAATCGTGCAAAATCATCGCTCGACCAATGCGGCGTCTTCCAGATGCAATTCCGCACGTGGCGTATTGGCCCAGGTGTCCACCTTGGCGCGGCCTGCAAGCCACAGCTGCGTTCCGGGATGGAGGGCGAGGAGGGCCTGCCCCCACTCGGTATCGGCGATGCGGAATGCGATCGCCTTGATTGATCCGCCATCGCGCGATCCCGCGACGAGCCGCACGTGATCGTTTCCGACGCGGTCGACCTTCACCACGTGGACCGGCCCGATCGCGAGTCGCGGCCCGGGCCAGCCCATCCCGTAAGGCCCCCCGCGCTCCAGCGTCTCGACCAAATCGACCGTCAGCCCGCGCGGACCGAGCGAAAGATCGAAACCGAGCGAGGCTTCGGCGCTGGCTGCCGCAACCTGCTTTTCCAGCCGCGCTTCGAGCCAGTCCGACAGCGCTTCGATCCGGTCTTCGCGCACGGTCAGCCCTGCCGCCATGGCATGACCGCCGCCCGCTTCCAGCAGCCCTTCCTCGCGCGCCGCCATGATCGCCGCGCCGAGATCCACGCCGGAGATCGAACGCCCCGATCCCTTGCCGAGGCCGGTTGCGGCATCGCGCGCGATCACGAGGCTGGGCCGGCCAGTCTTTTCCTTGATTCGGCCCGCCACGATTCCGATGACGCCCGGGTGCCAGCCTTCGCCGTGGACGATTTGCACGGCACGGTTGGCCTGGCCTGCAAGCTGCACCTCGCCCGCTTCCTGCACGGCCGCCTCGATCGCGCGCCGATCCTCGTTGAGTTCCGAGAGCTGCGCTGCGATGTGTGCGGCCTCCTCGGCATCTTCGGTCGTCAGCAGGCGCACGCCGAGCGTCGATTCGCCCACGCGCCCGCCCGCGTTGATTCGCGGACCCAGCGCAAAGCCGAGATCGGAGGAGATCGGAGCGCGGGTCAGCCTGCTCGCATCGATCAGCGCGCTCATGCCGGTATTGGCTCGCTTCGCCATGACCTTGAGGCCCTGCGATACGAAAGCGCGATTGAGCCCGTGCAGCGCGGCGACGTCCGCCACAGTGCCCAGCGCCACGAGATCGAGCAGGCCGCGCAGGTCCGGCTCGGACCGGTCCTTGAAATAGCCGTCCGCCCGCAAGGTGCGGACCAGCGCGATGGCGACGAGAAACGCCACCCCGACTGCCGCGAGATGACCGTGCGCTGCCGCGTCGTCCGCTTCGTCGAGCCGGTTGGGATTGACCAGCGCGACCGCAGCCGGGCGTTCGGGCGAGCACTTGTGGTGGTCGATCACGATCACCTCCACCCCCGCATCGCGCGCGGCCGCAAGGGCCTCGTGCGCCATCGCACCGCAATCGACGGTCACGACCAGGCTCGATCCTTCCTCACCCAGCTTCACCAGCGCTTCGCCGCTGGGGCCGTATCCTTCGAGAAGGCGATCGGGGATGTAATGGCCCGCCTCGTGCCCGAGTATCCGGAAGAGGCGAATCAGCAAGGCGGCCGAGGTCGCGCCATCGACATCGTAATCGCCGTAGATCGTCACCCTTTCGCGGCTGACGATGGCCTTGGCGAGGCGCTGGGCGGCGACGTCCATGTCCTGGAAGATCGAAGGGTCGGGCAGGAACGCTGCCAGTTTGGGTTGGCGCTGCCGATCCAGATCGTCGCGGCTAACGCCTCGCGCCAGAAGCAGCTGGGTGAGGATGTCATCGCTCAGGCCCGCCGCCGCGCCCCCGTATCCATCGGCATACTGGTTGCGACCGCCGCGCCAGCGCCAGCTGCGCCCGGCAAGCGAGCGCTCGACGCCGAAAACATGCGTCGCGGAGGAGGGCGAAGATATGGTGGCCATGACACCATCCTAGCCTGCCAGCGCCGCGCGACATAGCGCCATGCCGTTGACTTTCGACAGCCACGCCCGAGGTTGGCCGCATGGCAGAGAAGCAACTCCTGATCATCTGGCACAGCCGGACCGGCGCAAGCGAGGCGATGGCGCGGGCGGCGGCGCGCGGTGCAGGCGAGAAGGCGAGGCTGGTGGCAGCCGAAGATGTCGTCCCCGAAGATCTGCTGGCGGCCGAGGGTTATCTCTTCGTCTGCCCGGAGAATCTCGCGACCATGTCCGGCATGATGAAAGAGATGTTCGACCGCTGCTACTATCCCGTGCTCGGCAGGATCGAGGGGCGCGCTTTCGCCACCATCATCGCCGCCGGATCCGACGGGGAGGGCGCGCAGACGCAGATCGACCGGATCGCGAAAGGCTGGCGCCTGAAGCGTGTCGCCGACCCGATCATCATCTGCATGGAGGCGCAGACCCCCGAGGAAATCCTCGCCGAAAAGCGCGTGCCCGATGATCGGCTCGAGGAATGCGAAGCTTTGGGCGAAGCGCTGGCGGAGGGGATCGCGATGGGGGTGTTCTGACCCGCGACGCAGTGAAGAACCTGCTTCATTTTGGAGCAAACCGCTTCTCACCCCCCTCGACGCGCGAAGGCGAGACGCGCAAAGCTCGCGACCGAAGACGCGCTCGCTAAGGGGAACTACGCATGGTCGGGGATACGACTCCACCCGATGGCTTTGCGCACAGCGGACATGCCCACCACAATCACGCCCACCAGGATGACGCGATGGCGGACGACCTGCTGATCCTCTTCCCGCATGGCAGGCGCCCCACTGCAAGCCAGATCCGCCAGCGCTGCGACTCCGCCGACTTTCTCGATTCGTGCGGGCCGGTTCTCTTTTCCGCCGCCGCAGGGAAGGACATAACCGCGCCCGACGGACTGTCGCTGCAGCGGGCAGGGCTTTCGTTCGACCTCCTCGGCCTTGCTCCCGGCGCGCCCGTTCCGGTCCCGCAAATGGGGGCCGATGTGGTGGCGCAGGCCTCGGTCCTGCCGTCGCGGACCGAGGCGAGCGTGTTGCGGCCGGGCCCGCATATCGCGGCGGGGACCGGCGATCTGACGATCCTGCGCGAATGGTTCGGGCTTGCCCATGGCCTGGCCCTGTCCTTCGACGGGTCCGTGCTGTGCTGGGCTCCCGGCGCGGTGATCCTCGGGGTCAAGCGCTTCGGGGACTGTCTCGATGCCTGGGATGCGCGCGGCGATGTGCCGGTCGCCCTGCTGGCGAGCTTTCGCCGCACGCTGGACGGGGCGCTTCAGAGCCAGGGCCTCGCCTTCTTCACCGGCCAGGAATTCCGGATCGAGCCGCAACTCATCCGCGGCGACGAGGATGCGCTGGCCCGCCTGCTGTTCCGCCATCTGTTCTACGCCGGAAGGCAGGAGGAGAGCGGCCAGCTCGCCGCGCCCGATGGGGTCGCGCTGAGGCTCGAGCCGTCGGAAAACCGCCGCTTCGTGCGCGTATGGCCCGGCTGATGCCAGGGCGACGCGCTCAGTAGGGCGCGCTCGCTTCGTCCAGCGCGGCCTTCGCGTCCTTGTACTCACGCTCCAGCCGGTCGACCATGTCGGCCACGCTGTCCACGGCCTTGACCGCGCCGACGCCCTGGCCCGAACCCCAGATGTCTTTCCACGCCTTGGCCTTGGAATTGCCGCCGCTGCCGAAGTTCATCTTCGACGGATCGCTCTCGGGCAAGTTGTCGGGGTCGAGCCCGGCCGCCTCGATCGAACTGCGCAGGTAGTTGCCGTGCACGCCGGTGAAGAGGTTGGTGTAGACGATGCCTTCGGCGCTGCTGTCCACGATACCCTGCTTGTAACCCTCGTCTGCGTTGGCTTCCTTGGTCGCGATGAAGGCGCTGCCGATATAGCCGAAATCGGCGCCCATCGCCTGCGCGGCGAGGACCGAGCGACCGGTCGCGATCGAGCCGGACAGTGCCACCAGCCCGTCGAACCATTCGCGAATCTCGTGCATCAGGGCGAAGGGCGACTGCGTGCCCGCATGGCCGCCCGCACCCGCGGCGACAGGAATCAGCCCGGTCGCACCCTTGTCGATCGCCTTGTGCGCGAAGCGATTGTTGATGACGTCGTGCAGCGTGATCCCGCCCCAGTTGTCGACCGCCTGGAAGACCTCTTCACGCGCGCCGAGCGAGGTAATGACGAGCGGCACCTGCCACTTCTCGCACACCTGCATGTCCTCCTCAAGGCGCGCATTGGAGCGATGGACGATCTGGTTGACCGCGAAGGGCGCGGCGGGGCGATCGGGATTGTCGCGATTATGCGCGGCCAGTTCCTCGGTGATCTGATGCAGCCATTCGTCGAGCACGCCCGACGGCCGCGCGTTCAGCGCCGGGAAGCTGCCGACGATCCCCGCCTTGCACTGCGCGATCACCAGTTCCGGGCCGGAGACGATGAACATCGGCGAGCCGATGATGGGCAGCCGAAGGCGATCGAACGGGGCGGGAAGGGGCATTGATCTTCTCTCCGGAAAGGTTGTTTGCGTGGGGGTCTATGCGCGGCATCATCCGGTGTCGAGATTGCCGTTACGTCAACTCGAACACATGCTCGATATCATAGATCCGCGCGGCCGTACCGGCGAAGAGCGCGCGCTTCTCCGCCTCCGAGGAACCCGAAGCGAGGCGTTTCAAGGCGTTCCACAGCGTCGCGTAGCTGCCCGCCCACTTGTCGACCGGGTAATTGCTTTCGAACATCGCACGGTCCGGGCTGAAGGCCTCGATGCAGGTTTCCACATAGGGCCGCCACATCTCGGCTAGGTCATGCGAGGATACGCTTTCGGTCGGCCCCTTGGGCGGCATGCCGCAGAAGGACATGGCCAGTCCGCCGAGCTTGACGACCACGTTCTCGCACGCGGCCAGATCGCGGATCGAGGCCCGCCAGCGCTCGAAATACTCGTCCAGCCTGCCCGCATAGCAGGCGGTGCCCAGCGGCGTGCCGCAATGGTCGAGGACGATGGGCTGGTCGGGAAAGGCCCGCGCGAGGTCGATCACGTCGCCCAGCTGCGGCTCGAGCACCCAGGCGTCGAAGCTCAGCCCGCGCTTGCCAAGCTCGGCGAAGCCTTCGCGGAAGGTCGCGTCCCGGTAGAGTCCTTCGGGATGATGGAAGGCGGGGCCGAGCACCTGCGGGTCCGCATCCCACGCGCCCGCATGGCGGATGCCCTTGAAGCGCGCGCCGCCCGCCTGCGCCAGCGCATCGAGCACCGCGCCCGCTTCCGCGCCCAGCCGCAGGTCTGCATGGCCGACGATCCCGGCGCAGGGGCGCACTTCGCCATAGAGGCCGCTCGCTCCCTGCGCGGCGACCCCGCGCGCGAACTCGACCTCGCCAACCACCTTCATCGCCTCGCCGCGCGCGGCATCGTAAAATGCGCCGCATTCCATGAAGACGGTGCCCACGATCCGATGCCCGCTGCCCGTGTCCGCCAGGAACTGGTCGAAGGTATAGTGCGCGGAGCGCGCGACGGTTTCGATGAAGGGATGCCGCGGTTCGGGGAAGACCGCGATCAGGGGCCGCAGGTCCCACAGGTGGTGGTGCGGGTCGATGATCGGCAGGTCGGGGTCGAGTATGTCTTCGCGCGCGCTCATGGAGTCTCCACATCATTCGTCACACAGCGACCGGAAGGCAGTCCCTTCGGCTTGCGTGACCGGGCCGAGCGAAGTGCTGCCGCCATCTGCAAGTTGACAAAGCACATACGCTGACCGCTCCCGTCGATGCGAACCTGCCGCATCGGGTGCTTGTAGGAAAGGCCTTCAGGCGAGCAGCGCGAGCGCCTCGCCGGCGGAGTCGACGCGCGGCCAGTCCTCGGGTGGCTGGCGGCGGAACCAGGTATATTGCCGCTTGGCGTAGTTGCGCGTCGCCTGTCGGCCCTTCGCAATGGCTTCCTCGCGCGACCATTCGCCGCGCAGCCACCCCGCGATCTCGCGCACGCCGATCGCGCGCATGACGGGCAGGTCGGGGTCGAGATCGCGCGCGAGCAGCGCCTCGACTTCGGTCACCGCGCCTTCGTCCATCATCGCCTCGAACCGCGTATCGCAGCGGGCGTAGAGCCAGTCGCGATCGGGCAGCAGGATCAGCGGCGACAGCGCGACCGCATCGCCGATCCCGCCCTCCTTGCGCCGCTGCCATGCGCCCAGCGTCAGGCCGGTCGCGCGGACCACCTCCAGCGCTCGTGCGACGCGCTGCCTGTCTGCCGGATCGAGCCGCGCATGGCTTACAGGGTCCTGCCGCGCCAGTTCGGCATAGGCGTCGGCGGCCGGCATTGCGCGCACCGCCTCGCGAATATCCGCGGGGATCGTGGGGATCGGCGCGATCCCTTCGAGCAGCGTGCGGATGTAGAGCCCCGTGCCGCCGACGAGGATCGGCACCCCGCCTTGCGCGTGGACATCGGCAATCTCGCGCTTCGCCGCCTCCGCCCAATCGGCGGCCGAGCACGGCTGCGCGCCGTCCCATGCACCGTAGAGCCGATGCTCGGCCCGCGCCGCCTCCTCGGGCGAGGGGCGCGCGCTGAGCACCTGCAGGTCGGCATAGACCTGCGCGCTGTCGGCATTGATGACGACGCCCCGGCGACCGTCGGCTGCCAGTTCCTCCGCGCATTGCAGCGCCAGCGTGCTCTTGCCGCTGGCGGTCGGCCCTGCGATGAGCGCGAGCGGTTTTCGCAATGTTTCGGAGGATTCTTCAGTGCTCATCGCCCGCGTCCTATCAGAGCCTGTGCCGCCCGAGGCAAGCCTTCGCGACCTCGAAGCCGCGCTTGGCGAGGCGGGACAGCCGCTCGCCGGCGCCTCGATGCTCGATCATTGCGGGGAGGTGCTGGAGATCGCCATCCCGAGCGGGACGCGCGAGGTGGTCGCGCCGCTGGTCGAGAAGCATCTCGCACCCTCGGCCGCGCTGTTCGCGAGGGATGTGATCGAGATACCGCGCCTGCTGGTCAGCGACATGGATTCGACCATGATCGGGCAGGAATGCATCGACGAACTGGCCGACTTCGCGGGAGTGAAGGAACAGGTGGCCGGAATTACCGAGCGCGCGATGCGCGGCGAACTCGACTTTGCGGGCGCGCTGAAGGAGCGGGTCGGCCTGCTCGAAGGGCTGGAGGAAAGCGCGATCGAGCAGTGCCTGGCAGAGCGGATCGTGCCGACGCCCGGCGCCGCAACGCTGATCGCGACCTTGTCGGCACATGGTGCGCGCACGGTGCTGGTGACGGGCGGGTTCCATCGCTTCGCCGATCCGGTTGCGGAACGGCTCGGCTTCGATCGGGTGGTCGGCAATCGCCTGCTGGTCGAAGATGGGAAGCTGACCGGCACGGTGCAGGAGCCGATCTGCGACAGCGCGACCAAGAAACGTACCTTGCGTGAGGAGGCGGAGACGCTGGGCGAGGGCGCGCGCACGCTTGCGCTGGGAGACGGGGCGAACGACACGCCCATGCTGGTGGCCGCCGATTACGGCATCGCCTACCGCGCGAAGCCGAAAACGCGCGCCGCCGCGAATGGCTGGATCGATGGCGAGGATCTGACGGCCATGCTGCTGCTGCTGGGCATCGACCGGGAGCGGTGGGTGCGGCGCTAGGGCCTTTCCCCGGGCCGGCATGCGAAGGAAAACGCGCAAACCCTCTTGGAACCATCGCGTCGATGCTCTATTGACAACAATGTCAGTAAAGAGGTTCGCATGACCCAAGCCAGCACCTTCACGCCTGATTCCGCGCCCGAACGCGCGCCCGACGGCACGCCGCTGCGCGATCCCGCGCGCCCCGTGCCCAAATATCGGCCGCTGACCGCGATCCATCATTTTCGCGAGCTGCTGAAGGACAAGGAGGATACCTCCCATGTCTTCCGCATCTTCGAGGCGCTGCCGCACAAGAGCTTCATGCCGCGCGTGCGCAATCTCGTCCTGAGCGAGCACGGCGAGCGGTTGCGCGCACAGGAGCCGTACCTCCCGCCGATTCTCGACGATCACGAAACATTGCGCAAGCTGCCCAAGGGCACGGTCGCGCACGCCTATTGCGACTTCATGGAGACCGAAGGGCTTTCGGCCGCGGGGCTGGTGGCCGAGGCGGACAAGCTCGGGCGCAAGAAGTTCGACGACCTCACCGCCTGGTTCGCCTATCGCAGCCGCGACACGCATGACCTGATGCATGTGCTGACCGGATACGGCCGCGATGCGCTGGGCGAGCAATGCGTGCTCCTGTTCACCTACGGCCAGCAGCCGAGCCATGGCCACCTGCTGATCGGCTATGCCGGCGCGCTCAATATCCGCAACAGCGTGAAGGGCAGCAAGGCGCCCGTGTTCAGGGCCGCCCGGCAGGCGCAGAAGACGGGCACCGCGTGCCCCGCGCTGGTCGGCATGTCGATCAGGGAGCTGCTGGCGACCGATCTGGAAGAGGCGCGGGCGCGGCTCTCGATTCCCGAACCGCACTGGTATCGCGAATGTCATCGCGTCTGGAAGGAAGAGGGTATCGATCCCTACGACCTGCTCGGCAGCGAGCCCCAGGGCACGCCCGCCGCGGCCTGATGTTCAGAGCCAGCTGGCGATCTGCGTCAGCGGCTTCTTGCGCAGCGCGTGCTCGGGCACGGTCGCGTCGGCTGCGGGGTGCCCGGCCACCACGATCATCAGCGGTTTCTCCCACTCGGGCCGCCCGCAGATCTGGCGCAGGAATCCCATGGGCGAGGGCGTGTGGGTCAGCGTCGCCAGCCCCGCCTCGTGCAACGTCGAAATCATCATCCCGCAGGCGATCCCGACGCTTTCGTTGACGTAGTAGTTCTGCGTGGTGCCGTCCTCGTCGATCCCGCCCTTGCGCTGCGCGAAGCAGACGATCAGCCAGGGTGCGATCTCGAGGAAGGGCTTGTGCGCGTCGGTACCGATGGGCGTCAGCGCGTCGAGCCATTCCTCGCTCGCTTTCGGCCTGTCGCCGTCTTCGCCGTAGAAACGGCGCTCCTCCGCTTCCGCCGCTTCGCGGATCGCGCGCTTTTTCTCCGTCGAGCTGACCACCGCGAAATGCCATGGCTGGTGGTTCGCGCCGTTGGGCGCGGTGCCCGCCGCGAGGATCGCGTTCTCGATCACCTCGCGCGGGACGGGCGTATCGGTGAAGCTGCGGCAGGAGTGGCGGGTCTTGAGCCGCTCATAGGCCGCCCGCGCCCGCGCGACCCGCTCCCCATCCGAAAGCTCGGGCAGCGGCGGGAAGGGGTGATGGCTTTCGCTCAACGATGATCCTTGGGGATGACGAACTTGAGGCCGGCCCAGGTCTCGTCCACCGCGCAGGTCTTCGTATCGACGAGGCCTGCGACGAGCCCGGCCGCGCGCACGTCGCCCTCGTCGATCGGGCGCGTGGTTTCCGACGCCTTCTCCGGCCAGCTGACCCAGACGTGCCCGTCCTTCGCCATGGTGCGGCGGAAAGTTGCGAGCCGGTCCTCCAGCCCTGTCAGGTCGCGCACGAAGATGTGCAGCGCATCGGCGCCCTCGTCGGGATCGGCGACGAAAATCAGGTCGAGCGCATATTCGCCGATCTCGTCCTGCACGCTTTCGGGCATGTCCTCGAACCAGACCCGCTGGCCGTCCCTGAGGTTGAGCTTTTTGGCGAGCGGGTTTTCGGAATGGCCCGCGCTCACCTTACCCCTCCATCCAGTCCTGGAAGAACGCCTCATTGGCGGCACGCAGGTCGTCGATCTTCACGCCCAGCAGGCTGTCGCCGCGCACCGTGCCGAGACGGGTGAAGCCGACCAGCGCCGCGGCTTCGCTCTCCGGGCCCTCGGCGACGATTGCGTTGAACGCCTCGATCTTGTCCGGGCTGACAGTGACGACGTAGCGGCCTTGGTCCTCGCCGAACCACCATTGTGCGGCGGTGTAGGCCTCGTTGGCGGTCACTTCGGCCCCGATCCCGCCCGCCAGCGCCATTTCGGCGAGCGTCACGGCAAGCCCGCCGTCGGAGCAATCGTGCACCGCGCTCAGCAGGCCCTCGTCGATCAGCTTGAGCACGATTTGCCCAGCGCCACGTTCGGCAAGCAGGTCGACCGGCGGTGCGCGGCCTTCGTCGCGGCCATGCACTTCCTTGAGCCACAGCGACTTGCCGAGATGCGAGCGGACCGGGTCGGGCTTGGCCCAGAATTCGGGCGCGATCAGGTAGATCGTATCGCCTTCGCTCTTGAAACCGATGCTGGCGAGCTTGTCGTAATCCGCGATCAATCCCACCCCGCCGATGGCCGGGGTGGGGAGGATGGCGGAGCCGCCGCCCGTCGCCTTGCTTTCGTTATAAAGGCTCACATTCCCGCTCACGACGGGAAAATCGAGCGTGCGGCAGGCCTCGCCCATGCCGTCCAGTGCATGGACGATCTGCGCCATGATCTCGGGTCGCTGGGGGTTGGCGAAGTTGAGGCAGTTGGTGATCGCGAGCGGCTTCGCGCCGACCGCGCACAGGTTGCGAAAAGCTTCGGCCACCGCCTGCTTGCCGCCTTCGTAGGGGTCGGCATGGACGTAGCGCGGCGTGCAATCGGTGCTGATCGCCAGCGCCTTCTTCGTCCCATGCACGCGCACCACGCCGGCATCGCCGCCGGTCTGGAGCGTGTCGGCCCCGACCTGGCTGTCATATTGCTGCGAAATCCAGCGGCGCGAGGCGAGGGCGGGGCTGCCCATCAGCGTGAGCAGGTCCGCGCCCACATCCGCGCTGTCGGGCACGTTGGTCATGGGCGCGATCTTCGCCCATTGCGTGTATTCCTCGCGGCTCAGGTAGGGCCGGTCGTAGAGCGGCGCATCGTCGGCCAGCGGGCCGAGCGGGATGTCGCACACCGTCTCGCCCTCGAAGTCGAGCACCATGCGGCCCCCAGACGGGCCGGCTTCGGTCACTTCGCCGATCACCGCGAAGTCCAGCTCCCACTTTTCGAAGATGGCGCGGGCCATCTCTTCCTTGCCGGGCTTTAAGACCATGAGCATCCGCTCCTGGCTCTCGCTCAACATCATTTCGTAGGGGGTCATCCCCTCTTCGCGCTGGGGCACGTCGTCCATCTTGAGGCGAATGCCGACGCCGCCGTTCGACGCCATCTCGACGCTGGAGCTGGTCAGCCCCGCCGCGCCCATATCCTGAATCGCGACGATCGCGTCGGTCGCCATCAGTTCGAGGCACGCCTCGATCAGCAGCTTTTCGGTGAAGGGGTCGCCGACCTGCACCGTGGGCCGCTTGGCCTCGGCGTCTTCCTCGAAATCCGCGCTCGCCATGGTCGCGCCGTGGATGCCGTCGCGCCCGGTCTTGGAGCCGACATAGACGATGGGGTTTCCGACGCCCGTTGCAGCGGAATAGAAGATCTTGTCCGCGTCCGCGACGCCCACGGTCATCGCGTTGACGAGGATATTGCCGTCATAGGCCGGGTCGAAATTGGTCTCGCCCGCGATCGTAGGCACGCCCACGCAATTGCCGTAGCCGCCGATCCCCGCAACCACGCCCTGCACGAGGTGCTTCATCTTGGGATGATCGGGCCGCCCGAAGCGCAGCGCGTTGGCATTCGCCACCGGACGCGCGCCCATGGTGAAGACGTCGCGCAGGATGCCGCCCACGCCGGTCGCCGCGCCCTGATAGGGTTCGATGTACGACGGGTGGTTGTGCGACTCCATCTTGAAGATCGCGGCCTGACCATCGCCGATGTCGATCACGCCCGCATTCTCGCCCGGGCCGCAGATCACCCACTCCGCTTCCGTAGGCAGCTTCTTGAGGTGCAGGCGCGAGCTCTTGTACGAGCAATGCTCGCTCCACATGACCGAGAAGATGCCGAGTTCGAGCAGGTTGGGCTCGCGGCCGAGAGCGTTCAGGACGCGCTCGTATTCCTCGGGGCTCAGGCCGTGCTGTTCGACGACTTCTGGGGTGATCGCGTGCGTGTTCGTTGCCATGCGGGGCCGCTTAAACCGCTCCGCGTTTGAGCGCCAGTCCCCCGTCCTGTGGTTTCACACGCCTCTTCTGACCCAGCCACGATGCGGCAAGCGTGAGCAGGCCGAACGCGAAGAACGCGGTGTAGGACAATCCGGCTGTTACCGCCTCGGGTTCGGGCCCGAACCAGTTGATCGCCTGCAGGGCCAGCAGCAGGACCGCAAGGACCAGGGCGGGCAGGACATAGCCGCGCGTGCGCGTGATGAAGAATGCCATCGCGCCGAAGGTCAGCGCCAGTTCGAGCGGCATTTCGACCAGCGGGACATTCCACAGGCCCAGGCCGAATTTCGGCGGATCGCCGGCGAGCGTCAGGTCGGGGCGGTGCACCAGTAGATCGAGCACCCAGTGCGACAGGACCACCGCGCCCGCGAGCAGACTGACCACCCTGTCCTTCGTCACGAGAAGCACGAACAGGGCGAAAGCGAGCGCGAAGCCTGCGCTGCCCAGCAGGCTGTGCGTATAGGGCATCTGGTGAAGGTCCATCGGGTTCATCGCGGTGATCCCGGGTACGATCCGCATGTCCTCCACCCCGATCAGGACGAAGACGAAGAACGCCCAGTCGACCAGCTGTGCGGCGAGGAAATAGAGGCCGAGGCGTGGCCTGGCCGGTGAAACCGCGGCCGCGATGAAGGCGGGCGCAAAATGGCCGATAAACATGTGCGTTCCTTCCCCAGCGCCGCATCGCTCTGCTTGACCCGCCCGAATGCGCGCGTCAATGCTCGCCCGCGATGCAAGAGGGTACTCCCGATATCTCGGAAATGAGCTTCGAAGAAGCGCTCAAGGCGCTCCAGCAGGTCGTGCGTCAGCTGGAGGACGGTGACGTGCCGCTCGACCAGTCGATCACGCTGTACGAGCGGGGCGAAAAGCTGAGGCAGCATTGCCAGGCGCGCCTCGATGCCGCGCAGGCCCGGATCGAGGCGATCGTCCTCGATGCGAAGGGCCAGCCGTCGGGCACCAAGAGCTTCGACGGGCCGGAATGACGGCCCGGCGCGACATGATGGCCCGGTGCGGCATGATGGTTCGGCGCGACAGGGGCGCCTGAGATGCACTTCGTGGAAACCGACGACGCGCGGCTGCGCATGGCGCTCGCTTCGATCCGCACCGATATCGACGATGCGTTCGAGCAGCTTCTTCCCATGCCCGACGATACGCGCGCGCCGCTGGTCGAGGCGATGCGCCACGCCGCGATCGGCGGGGGCAAGCGGGTCCGCCCGCTGCTGCTGGTCGCCACCGCCACGATGCTGGGCGTTTCGCGCGAGGCCGCGGTGCTGGCGGGCGCGGCGGTCGAATCGATCCACGTCTATTCGCTGATCCACGACGATCTGCCGTGCATGGACGATGACGACATGCGCCGCGGCAAGCCGACGGTGCACAAGGCTTATGACGAGGCGACGGCGGTGCTGGCGGGCGACGCGCTCCATGCGCTGGCGTTCGAAATCCTGACCTTCGAGGGCGTGTCGACCGATCCCTTCATTCAGGCCGAGTTGACCCGCTGCCTCGCGCTGGCGAGCGGGATGGGCGGCATGGCGGGCGGGCAGGCGATGGACATGGCCGCGGAGAGCGCGACCTACGACCTGCACACGATCACGCGGCTGCAACAGCTCAAGACCGGCGCTCTGCTCACCGCGAGCGTGGAGATGGGCGCGATCCTCGCGCGGGTGCCGCCCGATGCGCGGTCGCACCTGATCAACTATGCGCGCGACATCGGCCTCGCCTTCCAGATCGCGGACGACCTGCTCGACCACGAAGGCGACGAGGACAAGGCGGGCAAGGCGCTGCGCAAGGACGATAGCCAAGGCAAGCAGACCTTCGTCTCGCTGATGGGGGCCGAGGCCGCGCGCAGCCAAGCCGAGGCACTGGTCGAGCAGGCCTGCGGCCACCTCGCGCAATATGGCGAAAAAGCCGGCATCCTGTGCGACCTTGCGCGCTATATTGTGGAGAGGGACCGGTGAGTGCCAGTAAGAATCCGGAACGCGTAGGCATCTACCCCGGCACGTTCGATCCGATCACGCGCGGCCATGCGGACATCATCCGCCGCGCCGCGCGTCTGGTCGACCGGCTGATCATCGGAGTCACCACCAACCCGTCGAAGAACCCCATGTTCTCGACCGAGGAGCGCTTTGCGATGGTGGAGCGCGAGGTTGCGGGGATGGGGATCGACAATGTCGACGTCGTCGGATTCAACGCGCTGCTGGTCAAATTCGCGCAGAAGCAGAAAGCAACCGTCATCATTCGCGGCCTGCGCGCGGTCGCGGACTTCGAATACGAATACCAGATGGCGGGCATGAACCAGCAGCTCGACGACGATATCGAGACCGTGTTTCTGATGGCGGACGTGTCGCTGCAGCCGATCGCGTCGAAGCTGGTCAAGGAAATCGCGCTTTACGGCGGAGACATCGGGTGCTTCGTCAGCCCCGAGGTTCGCGACGATGTGGTTGCGCGGGTCGCGAAGATCGGCCCCAAGGGCGATTACTAGACGCGTCGCCCGCCGCCCATTCGTTCATTGCGCCGACAGCGCGGGCTTTGTATCGCCAGCCCATTCCGGATTTTCGTTTCCTGTGAGAAATATGTTCAAGACCCTCCTTTCCGCTGCCGTGCTCGCCGCGATGGCCGCCACGCCCGCCTTCGCGCAGGATGTTGAAGAGACCCTCGAAGAGGCGGCGACGCCTGCGCCGCGCGCTGCAGCGACCTACGCCCAGATCGATTACAGCCTGCAGGCGGACCGCGAGAACATCCTGCTGCTCGACCTGTCGACCGGCCGCCGCGTCGCGATCCGCCTGATGCCCGACTGGGCGCCCAACCATGTGGAGCGGATCAAGACGCTGACGCGCCAGGGCTTCTACGACGGCGTGGTGTTCCACCGCGTGATCGATGGCTTCATGGCACAGACGGGCGATCCGACCGGCACCGGGCAGGGCGGGTCCGAGCTTCCCGACCTCGAGGAAGAGTTCAACCCGATGCCGCATGTGCGCGGCACGGTCTCGATGGCGCGCGCGCGGACCGAAGACAGTGCGAACAGCCAGTTCTTCATCGTGTTCTATCCGCGCTTCAGCCTCGACCGGACCTACACCAATTTCGGCCGCGTGATCTCCGGCATGGATGCGGTCGACGGGATCGCGCGCGGCGAGCCGCCCGGCAACCCGACGCGGATCGTGCAGGCGTCGCTCGCTTCGGACAATGCCCAGCCGCCGAGCCCTGCCGAGCTCGCACAGCCGCAGACCGGCGCACGCGAGATCACCGCCGACGACCTCAACGCGCCGCTCGAAGACTGATCTCGCCTTCGCGCCTCCGGCGATGTAGCGCACCGGCATGAAGGTCGATCTGTTCGATTTCGAGCTCCCGCCGGAGCGCATCGCGCTGCGCCCAGTTTCGCCTCGCGATTCCGCGAAAATGCTGGTGGTCGGTGGCGATGCGCCTTTCGACGACCGCCAGGTTTGCGATCTTCCCGACGTCCTGCGCGCGGGCGACGTCCTCGTCTTCAACGACACGCGCGTGATCCCCGCCCAGCTCGAGGGCGAGCGTATTCGCGAAGGCGCTAGCGGCGCCGCCATCGGCGCGACGCTGCACAAGCGGATCGATGCGCGGCGCTGGCAGGCCTTCGTCCGCAACGCCAAGCGGCTGCGCGCGGGCGAGCGGATCGCCTTCCCCGATGGTGTCGCCGCGATTGCCGAGGCACGCGCCGAGGATGGCAGCTGGACGCTGGCCTTCGAAGGCGACGAACCGGTCGAAGTGCTGCTCGAGCGGGCAGGGGCCATGCCGCTGCCCCCCTACATCGCCCAGAGGCGCGCGGCGGACGAGCGCGATGCGCAGGATTACCAGACGCTGTTCGCGCAGAAGGCGGGCGCGGTCGCCGCGCCGACCGCCGCACTGCACTTCACGCCCGATCTGATGGCGCGGCTCGAGGCTGCCGGAATCGCCACCGAAACGCTGACTCTCCATGTCGGTGCGGGCACCTTCCTGCCGGTAAAGGCGCAGGATACGGCGGATCACCGGATGCATGCCGAATGGGGCTCGATCACGCCGGAGGTTGCGGACAGGCTGAATACGGCGCGCGCCGAAGGCCGCCGGGTGATCGCGGTCGGCACCACCAGCCTG
Source organism: Alteriqipengyuania lutimaris (assembly GCF_003363135.1). NCBI lineage: Bacteria > Pseudomonadati > Pseudomonadota > Alphaproteobacteria > Sphingomonadales > Erythrobacteraceae > Alteriqipengyuania > Alteriqipengyuania lutimaris. The sequence goes on from NZ_QRBB01000001.1 coordinate 2,130,496, forward strand.
CGCCTGCTCGAAAGCGCGGCGGACGAGACCGGCACGATCCGGCCTTTCGCCGACGACACCGCCATCTTCATCACTCCGGGATACCGGTTTCGCGCCATCGACGGGCTGATGACCAATTTCCACCTCCCCAAGTCGACGCTGTTCATGCTGGTGAGCGCGCTGATGGGGCGCGAGCGCATGCTGGACGTCTACGCCCACGCGATCGACAACGAATACCGCTTCTATTCCTACGGCGATTCGTCGCTGCTGCTGCCTCGGTCATGACCGGGCGATAGCTGCCGATCCATCGCCGCGCACAAGATCCGGGCGAACGGCGATGGAGCTTCTGCAACGCCGGGAAATCGGGAACAGGCGAATAGTCGTCCATTCTCCGCCCGGCTCCCTTGCAATAAAGATCGATCGCGCCAAATAGCGCGCCATGTCCGAACCGATCCTAGAGCTCTCCGGCCTGACCAAGGTCTACCCCGGGGGCCTCAAGGCTCTCGACGATGTCGATCTGACGATTCGCAAGGGCGAGATTTTCGCGCTCCTCGGCCCCAACGGAGCGGGCAAGACCACGCTGATCGGCGCGGTGTGCGGCCTCGTGCGGCCGACCAGCGGGACCATGCGCGCCTTCGGGCAGGACCTCGCGACCGACTGGCGCCGGGCGCGCGCCCGGATCGGCCTCGTCCCGCAGGAACTCAGCACCGACATGTTCGAGCCGGTGCAGCGTGCCGTCGCCTATTCGCGCGGGCTCTTCGGCCTGCCGCCCGACTCTGCGCGGGTCGAGGAAATCCTGCGCTCGCTCAGCCTGTGGGACAAGCGCGACAGCCGCATCATGCAGCTTTCGGGCGGGATGAAGCGCCGGGTGCTGATCGCCAAGGCGCTGGCGCACGAACCCGACCTGCTGTTCCTCGACGAACCGACCGCGGGCGTCGATGTCGAACTGCGCAATTCGATGTGGCAGCAGATCGCAGCGCTGCGCGAACGCGGCGTCACCGTCATCCTGACCACGCATTACATCGACGAGGCCGAGGAGATGGCCGACCGCGTCGGCATCATCCGCAAGGGCCGTATCCTGATGGTGGACGAGAAGGAGGCGATGATGGCGCGGCTCGGCCGCACCGAAGCCTACGTCACGCTCGCGCGGCCGCTCGACACCCTGCCGCCCGCCATTGCGCGCTTCCCGGTCGAACTGGAGGACGGCGGGCGCTCGATTTGCTATCGCGGCGGCGACGGTACGGGCAAGGGCCGCGAAGAGGTGGCGCAGCTGACCAAGGCGCTGATCGGCGAAGGCATCGACTATGTCGGCATTGACGTGCGCGAAAGCAGCCTCGAGGAGATTTTCGTCTCGCTGCTGGGCGAGGAAGAGGAGCAGCCGGCATGACCTTCAACGCACGCTCCGCCTGGTCGATCTATCACCGCGAGCTGTGGCGCTTCCTGCGCACCGCCTTCCAGTCGGTGCTCGCCCCGGTGCTCACCACCTCGCTCTATTTCATCGTCTTCGGCGCTGCCATCGGCGGGCAGATGCCCGACCTCGGCGGGGTCGATTACGGCGCCTTCATCATTCCCGGCCTGCTGATGCTGACCCTGCTGGGCGAGACGACCAGCAATTCGAGCTTCGGCATCTACATGCCGCGCTTCACGGGCACGATCTACGAATTGCTCTCCGCCCCCGTCGGCGTAGCCGAAACGCTGGCCGGCTTCGTGGGCGCGGCGGCGACCAAGAGCCTGATCCTCGCCGCGATCATCCTGCTGACGGCGCGGCTTTTTGTGCCTTACGAGATCGCGCACCCGATCCTGGCCGTGGGGTTCATCATCCTCGTCGCGTCGAGCTTTTCGCTGTTCGGCTTCATCCTGGGGATATGGGCGGACAGTTTCGAGAAACTGGGCATCATCCCGCTGCTGTTCCTGACCCCGCTGACCTTCCTCGGCGGCACGTTCTACTCGATCGACATGCTGCCGAGCCCGTGGGACCAGATCGCACTCGCCAACCCCATCGTCTATCTGGTCAGCGGGCTGCGCTGGACGTTCTACGGTTCGGCGGATGTCAGCATCTGGGTCTCGCTCGGCCTGACGCTGGCGTTCCTCGTCGGCTGCGTCGCGATCATCGCCTACATCTTCAAGACTGGCTGGCGGTTGCGCGATTGAGCCGTTATTGGCGGGTCCTATGTCTCGAACCACGTTGCTCGCCGCAGTTGGCGTCTGCCTGATCGCCGCTCCGGCATACGCCGAAAGCCCGCCCGCCGCGATCCCTCCAGAAGTCGAGGCGATGATCGATGCCGCGATCGCCACCGGCGATCCGAAAAAGGTCGAGACGGTCATCGCCCTGGCCAAGCAGACGCAGCCCGACAGCGCGGACGCGATCGAGCAGATCGCGGTCGCATGGCGCGCCGAACAGAACGAGGCGAAGCGTCTTGCCGAAGCCGAGAAGGAAGAGGAGATCCGCCAGGCGGGGCTGCTCGACCTGTGGAGCGGGGAAGGGCAGATCGGCGGGTTCGTATCGACCGGCAACAGCGACGACACCGGCCTGTCGCTCGCCCTCAAGCTCAAGCGCGAGGGGATCGACTGGACCCATGCCCTGCGCGCGACCGCCGATTACCAGCGCTCGAACGGTCTCACCAGCCGCGAGCAGTATCTGGTCGCCTACGAACCCAGGTTTCAGATGGGCGAGAACCTGTTCGCCTATGGCCTCGCCCAGTTCGAACGTGACCGCTTCCAGGGGTTCGACAATCGCTATGCCGTGTCCGGCGGTATAGGTTACAAGCTGCTCGACAGCGATGACGCCAGTCTGGCGATCAAGGCCGGCCCCGCGTTTCGCGTGACCGATCGCACCGACGGCACGAGCGTCAGCCGCATTGCGGCGCTGCTGGGTGCCGATTTCGACTGGAAGATCTTCGACCGTGTCACACTGACTCAGGATGCGAATGCCGTCGCCGAAACCGGCGGTGCGGCGGTCGCCATCATCGACAGCAACAACACCACGCTGAACCTGCTGAGCGGCCTCGAATTCAAGGTCAGCGACAGGCTGCGCTCGCGCCTGTCCTACCAGCTAGAATACGACAGCAACTCCGGGCCCGACGTCGAATCGACCGACACCATCACCCGTTTCACGCTCGTCTACGGGTTCTGAGCCAACCTCAGTCGGCGATGCATACGCGGAAGGGCACGTCGTCGTTCTCGGCACTGCCGAGTTCGAGGAACAGCGCCATCACGCCCGCGAGGTTTTGCGGCGGCAACGGGGCAAGTTCGGCCAGCAGGCGGTCGGCGATGCGGCAGCGCTCCGCGTCGAAACCGCGCGCGATCGCCAGCGCCGCGGCCGGAGCGATCGCGGACTTGGCGATATTCTCGAACCGTCCGTCGACCGGCAGGCTGGTGCCCGCGAAGCGCTGCGCCGCATTGCGGGCACGCGGCCATGCACGATCGGCCTGCGGCTCGAGCTTTTGCTGGAGCGCGTCCGACCGGCTGCCGAGGAAGGCATCGCCCGGCAGCACCTTGGCACAGCGCGTTTCGAGCGCGGCAATCAGGTCCGGCAGGACATAGGCGACGACCGCCTCGTTCTCCGCCGGGGTGATGCAGGGGCGCTGCTGGGTCTGGGCGGCTGCCGACGTGCTCGCGGCGAAGAGGCACGCGGCTGCGGCGAAGGGGCGGATCATGGTCTCGTGGTCCTCGATGGGTTCGCCGTGGTGCCTGCGCCCGGTCCGGTGAGCAAATCGTGAATGGAGAGCACGTCGACAATCGCGCCGCGCTATCCTAGCGAGCGTGGCGATGAGCACCCGTTTCGACTTTCAGATTTCCGCCACCGGCGGTGCCGCGCGCACCGGGACGATCCGGATGATGCGCGGCGAAATCCGCACGCCCGCCTTCATGCCGGTCGGCACGGCCGCGACGGTGAAGGGCATGAAGCCCGAGGCCGTGCGCGCTGCCGGCGCGGACATCATCCTCGGCAATACCTACCACCTGATGCTGCGCCCGGGGGCGGAGCGGATGGCGAAGCTGGGCGGGCTCCACACATTCATGAACTGGGATCGTCCGATCCTGACCGATAGCGGCGGATACCAGGTGATGAGCCTGTCGGACCTCAACAAGCTGACCGAGGAAGGCGTGGAGTTCCGCAGTCATCTCGATGGCAGCAAGCACATGCTGACGCCGGAACGCAGCATGGAAATCCAGCGCCTGCTCGGCAGCGATATCGTGATGGCGTTCGACGAATGCCCGCGCGCCGACCGGCCGCTGAGCGAGATCGAGGCGAGCATGGAGATGTCGATGCGCTGGGCAAAGCGCAGCCGCGATGCCTTCGACGCCGGGGGCGAACATGCGGAGCGTGCCGCGCTGTTCGGTATCCAGCAGGGCGCGCTCGACGAAGGGCTGCGCCAGCGCTCCGCCGACGCTCTGCGCGAGATCGGCTTCGATGGCTATGCGATTGGCGGGCTCGCGGTGGGCGAGGGGCAGGAGGCGATGTTCGCCACACTCGACTTCGCGCCCGCACAGCTGCCCGAGGATGCGCCGCGCTACCTCATGGGGGTGGGCAAGCCCGACGATCTGGTCGGCGCGGTCGAGCGCGGGGTCGACATGTTCGACTGCGTGCTGCCGACCCGCTCGGGCCGCAACGGGCAGGCCTTCACCTGGAACGGACCTATGAACCTGCGCAATGCGCGCTTCGCGGAAGACACCGGCCCGCTCGACGATCGCTGCGCCTGCCCCACCTGCGCAACCTACAGCCGCGCCTATCTCCACCACCTGATCAAGTCGGGCGAGATGCTGGGCGCGATGCTGCTGACCGAGCACAATATCGGCTTTTACCAACAGCTGATGGCGGCGATGCGCGCGGCCATCGCCGACGATCGCTTCGCGGCCTTTGCGAGGGAGTTCCGCAGTACCTATCTGAAACAGGCATGAGCTATCTGGCAGAGCAGGACCGGCAGCAGCGCATCGCGCTGCTCGTGATTCTCGGGCTGGGATCGCTGATGCTGTGGCAGACGCCCTTCGGCGCGATCCTGCTCTATCCCTTCACCATCCTGACCACGTGGTTCCACGAGATGGGGCACGGTCTCGCGGTTCTGGCGATGGGCGAACGCTTCGTCGAGCTGCAGATCTATCCCGATGGCTCGGGCGTTGCCGTCTCGCAGGTCTCCCGGGGCAGGACGCTGCTGCAGGAAGCGATCATCGCCGCGGGCGGCCCCATCGGCCCCGCGCTGGCGGGGGCGGCGCTCATCGCCTCATCACGCACCCTGAATGCCAGCAGGATCGCGCTCGCCGTGCTGGGCGCGACGCTGCTCGTCACCACGCTGATCTGGGTGCGCAGCTTTACGGGCTGGCTGGTGCTGCCCGCCACGGGCCTCGCGATTCTGGCCATCGCGCGGCGCGCGAATGCCGACCAGCAGCGTTTCGCGATCCAGCTGCTGGGCGTCCAGGCGATCATCAGCGTATGGGCGCAGTCGGGCTATCTCTTCAGTCGGGGAGGGACGCTGGGCGGAATAGCGCAGGTATCGGACACCGAAGCCATCGCACAGGCCCTGCTGCTGCCCTACTGGTTCTGGGCCATCGTGCTGAGCGCAGCGAACATCGCGCTGCTGTGGTGGAGCTTTCGCTACGCCTTCAGGCGCTCGCGCCGCTAGCAGGCGCTTCGGTCTCGATCCCGGGTCGGGTCTTCTCGCGCATTTCCAGAACCGTGCCGCGATAGGGCACGAACGTGCCTCCGGGATCGAGAAAGCCCGCGCCGATCCGATTGGCGGCGGCCTGCGCCTGGCCGAGCGTGGAGTACCACTTGCCACGGCGTCTGGGGGTCAGAAATCGGTACTCGATCATCGCGTTTAGCGAATGCCGATTTCGCGCCCCTGTTCCAACCAACCGTCTGATTTCGCTTCGGTTCGTCGCAAACAAAAAGGGCGGCCCAGAAAGGACCGCCCCTTGTAATCGTGTCGGTGGAAAACCGATCAGCGCGAATAGAATTCGACGATCAGGTTGGGTTCCATCGTGACGGGGTAGGGCACCTCGTCGAGCTTGGGCACGCGGGTGAAGGTCACCTTGTCGGTGCCTTCGGGCGCCACGTAGTCGGGGATGTCACGCTCGGGCAGGCTCTGCGCTTCGATCACCAGCGCCATGTCCTTGGCCTTCGCACCGAGGCCGATCACGTCGCCCACTTCGACGCGGCGGCTCGGAATGTCGCACTTGCCGCCATTGACGGTGATGTGCCCGTGGTTGACCAGCTGGCGCGCGGCGAAGATCGTCGGCGCGAACTTGGCGCGATAGACGACCATGTCGAGGCGCTGTTCGAGCAGGCCGATCAGGTTCTGGCCGGTATCGCCCTTGATACGCGCGGCTTCCTGGTAGGTGCGCTTGAACTGCTTCTCGGTCACGTCGCCGTAGTAGCCCTTGAGCTTCTGCTTGGCGCGCAGCTGCAGGCCGAAGTCGGACATCTTGCCCTTGCGGCGCTGGCCGTGCTGGCCGGGGCCGTAGGACCGCTTGTTGACCGGCGAGTTCGGGCGACCCCAGATGTTCTCGCCCATCCGGCGATCGAGCTTGTACTTGGCGCTCTTGCGCTTCGACATAATTCATCCTTCGATTTGCTGGACCGCGCCATTCGCGGCCATTCAACCCGGCATCGCACCGATGGAGCAATTCTCCATCGCGGCCACCGCTTCACCGGGGTGCGGGGCCAATTTCGTGAGGCTTTGTTGGAAAGCTCGCGAGCGAAGCGCGGCACATAGCAATTTTGGCCTGACCGTCAAGGTCTCGACAGTCCGCGCGGAGCGAGGCAGAGCCGCAGGTCATGAGCGATACCGTTTTAGCACCCGAAGAATGCGAAACCATGGCCGAAGTGCGCGCGGGCGTCGACGCGCTCGACCGCGAGCTGATGCAGTTGATCGCAGTCCGCTTCGGCTATATGCGCGCCGCCGCGCGGATCAAGCCCGACCGGGGACATGTGCGCGACGAAGCGCGTAAGGCGCAGGTGATTGAAAACGTGCGCGAAGATGCGCGGCGCGAGAACCTACCCGAAGAAGCGATCGGCGATATTTGGGAAGCCCTTGTCGAGGCGTCGATCGCCTACGAAATGATCGAATGGGACCGGATCAGGGGCGGCGCGAGCTGAACTGCGCCAGACCGATTGCGCGGTCGCGCTGGGCGGCCAACGCTTGGAGTTCGGCCAGCCGGGCTGCCTCGTCCCATTCTGCGCGGGTCATGCAAACAATGTCGGCGTTCCAAGCATCCGGCCCGTCCACGCATACAAGGTTCTGCGAGACGCCCGCCATGATGGCGGCTTTGGCGGGCTCGGAGACGAGTGTGCTTTCATCTGTAATGATAGCCGCCTGCGGCGAAATGGCGAAGACGGTGGCGGCGATAGCGGTAAAACCAAACATGCAACGCTCCTCTTATGATTGCTCGAAGGTCTGCCCGCGCGACTTAACGCGATATGAACGGATACCGTAGCGAAGAGGATCGCTCGCACGAGTACGAGCGCGCTCTGCCTAATCTCTGGGTGCACGTTCCAGAGAAGACAGCACCCCGCGCAGGGTCCGCAACTCAAGATGGTTCCAGCCCGGCTTGGTCAGCACGCCCCGCAGGGTCCGCCGCGTCGCCTCGGCGCGGTTTTCGGGCAGGAAATAGCCCTTCGGCTCCAGCAGGCGTTCGAGATGCGCGATCAGCCCGTCGAGTTCCTCCTGCGAGCCGGGCGGAAGAAGGTCTTCCTTCGGGGGCTGCGCCAGTCCCTTGCGCTTGGACCATTCATAGGCGCACAGGATCACCGCCTGCGCGAGGTTGAGCGATCCGAAATCGGGGTCGATCGGCACCGTCAGGATCGTGCGGGCGAGCGCCACGTCCTCCGTCTCAAGCCCCGAGCGTTCGGGTCCGAAGAGGAATGCGCTGCGGCCCGGTTCACCGTGGATCGCGTCGGCGGCTTCCTCGGGCGTCAGCACCGGCTTGGTCACGCCGCGCTTGCGCACGGTGGTGGCGAAGACATGCACGCAATCGGCGACCGCATCGGCCGTACTTTCGTACACCTGCGCCTGGTCGAGCACGAAGTCCGCGCCCGACGCCGCCGGGCCCGCCGCAGGGTTGGGCCAGCCATCGCGCGGGGCGACGAGGCGCATCTCGCGAAGGCCGAAATTGGCCATCGCGCGCGCTGCCTTGCCGATATTCTCGCCCAGCTGCGGACGGACGAGGACGATGACCGGAGTTTCGCTCAGCGCTTGATCCGTCGGTAAAGCATGTAGCCCGCGCCCGCCGCGAGGCCGAAGGGCCAGGTGATGACCGGCAGAATCGCCGCGCCGACCACTCCGACCGCTGCGCCGGTCAGGACGGGCTTGGTGGAGGGATGGTCCATCCCTTCCTTCAGCATGCCCGAAAGCTCGCGCCGGGCATCTTCGACCCAGTCCTGGCCGTTATCGGGATCGCGATCGTTCATCGGCGTTGTCCTTGGTTTCTCAGCGGCCGGGATAGACCGGGAACGCGGCGCACAATTCGCCGACTTCGGCGCGCACCGCCTGTTCGATCTGAGCATCGCCTTCGGGCCCGTTCTTGGCAAGCCCGTCGACCACACGTGCGATCAGCTCGCCGATCTTGGTGAACTCGTCGGTGCTGAAACCGCGCGTCGTGCCCGCGGGGCTGCCCAGACGCAGGCCGCTGGTGACGAAGGGGCTGCGCTTGTCGAACGGGATGCCGTTCTTGTTGGAGGTGAGATAGGCGCGATCGAGGCCCTTCTCGGCGTCCTTGCCGGTCACATCCTTGGCACTTAGGTCCACCAGCATCGAGTGGTTGTCCGTCCCGCCCGAGACGATCCGCAGGCCGTGTGCCTCGAGGCTCTGGGCGAGGGCGCGGGCGTTATCGACCACGCGGCTCGCGTAATCCTTGAACTCGGGCCGCAGCGCTTCGCGGAAGGCGACCGCCTTGGCCGCGACGATGTGCATCAGCGGGCCACCCTGCATGCCGGGGAAGACCGCCATGTTGAGCGGCTTGGAATACTTCTCGTCGTTCCACAGGATCACGCCCGAGCGCGGACCGCGCAAGCTCTTGTGCGTGGTGGTGGTCACGATGTCGCAATGCGGGAAGGGGGAGGGGTGCGCGCCGCCCGCCACCAGCCCCGAGATATGGCTCATGTCGCACAGCAGGATCGCGCCCACTTCGTCGGCGATCTTGCGGAAGGCCGGGAAATCCCAGGTCCGCGAATAGGCGGTGCCGCCGCAGATGATCAGCTTGGGCTTGTGCTCGCGCGCGGTCGCCGCGACCGCATCCATGTCGATCAGCTCGTCGCCTTCGCGCACGCCATAGGCTACGGGATTGAACCACTTGCCGCTCATGTTGACCGGCGAACCATGCGTCAGGTGGCCACCCGAATTGAGGTCCAGCCCCATGAAGGTGTCGCCCGGCTGCAGCATGGCGAGGAACACTGCCTGGTTCATCTGGCTGCCCGAGTTGGGCTGCACATTGGCGAATTCGCAGCCGAACAGCTGCTTCGCGCGGTCGATCGCGAGCGTTTCGATCACGTCGGCATATTCGCAGCCGCCGTAGTAGCGCTTGCCCGGATAGCCTTCGGCATACTTGTTCGTGAACACGCTGCCGGCGGCCTCGAGCACCGCCTTGCTGGCGATATTTTCCGACGCGATCAGCTCGATTTTGTCACGCTGGCGGGCAAGCTCGTTGTCTACTGCCGCAGCGATCTCAGGGTCCGCATCGGCGAGACTGTCATGCCAGAACCGGTTCATCGGGTCGGCTCCCTTCGCGTCGGGGGCGGTGAGGTCGGCGGTTTGCGTGGCCATGATCTATGCGCTTTCGGAAGTTGGCGTGGCGGTTGCGGGCGGTGCGGAGAGCTTGTCGACCCGGCCCTGGTGCCGGCCGCCCTCGAACGCGGTTTCCAGGAAAGTCTGTACGCAGGCCTTGGCCTGTTCGATGCCGATCAGGCGTGCGCCCATCGCGATCACGTTCGCATCATTGTGCTCGCGCGCAAGCCGGGCCGAAGTCGGCTCGGACACCATCGCGCAGCGGCAGTTCGGATTGCGGTTGACGCTCATCGAAATGCCGAGGCCCGAACCGCACAGGGCAATGCCGCGCATCGCCGTGCCGTCGGCGACGACGCTCGCCAGCTTGTAGCCGTAGTCGGGGTAATCCACCCGCTCGCCGTCGGCCGGCCCGAGATCGGCGACCTCGTGCCCCTTCTCGACAAGCCATTCGTGCAGAGCGGCCTTCATTTCGATGGCGGCATGGTCTGAAGCTATCGCGATACGCATGGGGAGGCACATAAGGCCTTCCGGCGCGCTATGCTACCCGGAGGAACACGCTCTTTCGCAGGTGCGTGCGCTTGCCTGCGGATCAGCAGAAGAAACGACCAGAGAGGCCGTCACGCGTCGCATGATGAGCGGCGCGTTTACCGGTCTGGTCAGTGTATTCATAAAATAAAGAGGATTGCAGAACCATACGGACCGTATGACTGCGAATCTTGCCCTTGCCGCTCCTACCGCCGGTTCCGATGCGGGTACGCCGATCCGGTTCGAAGCGATCGAGAACGAATCCGTGCAGCGGATCCTGAAGGCGACGAGGGAGCATCTTGGCACGGAGATCGCCTTCGTCGGGCGCTATGTCGAGGGCGACCAGCGTGAGCTGATGCACGTCGATACCGATCTCGACCTGCCGATGGGCGCGGGATTTCGCGAGCCGCGCGAGGACAGCTTCTGCTGGCACATTCTGGAAGGACGCCTGCCGGAACTAATCCCCGATGCGCAGGCCATCCCGCTGGCGCGGAGCTTGCCGGTGACGGGCATGCTCCCGGTGGGATTGCACCTCAACGTGCCGCTTCGCCTTTCCGACGGGAGCGTGTTCGGCAGTTTCTGCTGCGTGAGCAGGGATGCAGACCGCACGATCACCCAGCGCGACATGAACGTCCTGCGCGCCTTCGGTCGCCTCGCCGCCGAACAAATCGAAACCTCGCTGGCCGGAGAAGAGCAGCGCCTTGTGACGAGGCGCAAGATCGACGACGTCATGGCCGCCAGGGGCCTGTCGATCGCGATGCAGCCGATCCACGAGTTGAGCACGAACAGGGTCGCAGGGTTCGAATGCCTGTCCCGATTCGCCGCGAACGGCGACCTGCGCAGCCCGGACCTGTGGTTCGGCGAAGCGAAAACGGTCGGCATGGGCGTGGATCTCGAAATATTCGCGATCGAATGCGCGCTCACCGAAGCGCGCAGGATGCCGGGTGACATCTACATATCGCTCAACGCCTCGCCCGAAACGATCCTGAGCGGACGGGTGGCGCAGGCCCTGCGTACGGCCGGCGACCGGCGGATCGTCCTCGAAGTGACCGAGCACGAGCAGGTGGGCGATTTCGCAGGTCTGGCCGAAGCCCTGAGAGAGATTGCGCCATTCGCGAAGATCGCGATCGACGATGTCGGCGCGGGCTATGCCGGGCTACGATACCTCGTGGATCTTGCGCCCGACATTCTCAAGCTCGATACGAGCCTGACGACCAACATCGATACCGACCTTGCGCGGCAGGCAATGACCGCGGCCATCGTCCATTTCGCCAAGGCGATCGGCAGCGAAGTGGTGGGCGAGGGGATCGAACGGCAGGGCGAACTGGACATGCTGCGCGAGCTCGGCGTGCATTACGGGCAGGGCTATCACTTCGCCAAGCCGATGCCGTTCGTCAGGGCGAACCAGTATCTGCTCAAGAGCATGATCTGAGAGCAGGCACGAGGGCCGAGCTCGCGCATCGCGGCAGAGGTCCTTTCGGCTATCCTGCGCCCCGCTATCAACGGCACCGATGATCGTGTGTCGCCCGGGCGCGAAGCCCATGAAGCGGAAGATGTTGCGTCTCGACCTCTTCAGGCAGTGACCTCCGGCCGCGCAACCTTGGCATAGGCATCGGCAAGGGCGTGGACGAACCGCGCCGGATCGGGGTCGGGTGGCCGTCGATAAGCGCTCGCGGCGATCGAACAGCGCGGCCTATTGAGCTGATCCAGACGGACATGAAAAACCCCGCCGAAGCGGGGCCTTTCGAAGTTACTGATCCAGGAAGCTGCGCATCTTGCGGCTGCGGCTCGGGTGCTTGAGCTTGCGCAGCGCCTTCGCCTCGATCTGGCGGATACGTTCGCGCGTCACGCTGAACTGCTGGCCGACTTCCTCCAGCGTATGATCGGTGTTCATCCCGATGCCGAAGCGCATGCGCAGCACGCGTTCTTCGCGCGGCGTCAGGCTGGCGAGCACGCGGGTGACGGTTTCCTTGAGGTTGCTCTGGATCGCGGCATCGACGGGGATGATCGCGTTCTTGTCCTCGATGAAATCGCCGAGGTGCGAATCTTCCTCGTCGCCGATCGGCGTTTCGAGGCTGATCGGCTCCTTGGCGATCTTCATCACCTTGCGCACCTTTTCGAGCGGCATCGAAAGACGCTCGGCCATTTCCTCGGGCGTGGGTTCGCGGCCCTGCTCGTGGAGGAACTGGCGGCTCGTGCGAACCAGCTTGTTGATCGTCTCGATCATATGGACCGGGATGCGGATCGTGCGCGCCTGGTCGGCGATCGAGCGGGTGATCGCCTGCCGGATCCACCACGTCGCATAGGTGCTGAACTTGTAACCGCGGCGGTACTCAAACTTGTCGACCGCCTTCATCAGGCCGATGTTCCCTTCCTGAATCAGGTCGAGGAACTGCAGCCCGCGGTTGGTGTACTTCTTGGCGATCGAGATCACGAGGCGCAGGTTCGCCTCAACCATTTCCTTCTTGGCGATGCGCGCCTCGCGCTCACCCTTCTGGACCATGTTCACGATCCGGCGGAACTCGGGCAACGCCATGCCGGTCTGGCTGGCGATATCGCTGATTTCCTGACGGATACGCTCGATCGAGTCGCCTTCCTTCTCGGCGAAGGCGCCCCACTTCTTGTCCTTGGTGCGGCTGGTCAGCCATTCGTCGTCCAGCTCGTTGCCGATATAGGCATCGAGGAAGTCGATCCGCTTGATCTTGTGACGCTCGGCAAGGCGCAGCATCTGGCCGCCCAGTGCGGTCAGGCGGCGGTTGAAGGCGTAGAGGTTGTCGACCAGGAATTCGATCTTGGTCGCGTGGAACTGCACGCTTTCGACTTCCGCCGTCAGCTGTTCGCGCAGCGCCTCATATTTCTTTTCCTTGGCGGCGGGGAAGACATCGCCCCGGCCAAGCGTGTCGACGCGTTCGCCCTGCAGCTTCTCGAACTTCTTGAACAGGTCGGTGATGCGCGCGAAGCGCTCCAGCGCGTCGGGCTTGAGCGCGGCCTCCATCTGGGCCAGCGACATCGTATTGTCTTCTTCGTCGTCGTCGTCGCGGCGCTTGCTCTCGCCGTCGCCATCCTCGTCGCCGTCTTCGGAATCGTCGTCCTCATCCTCGTCTTCGCGGATGGTCGGACCGGCGGTTTCTTCCGAAATCTCGCCGCTGTCATCCTCGTTCTCCTCCTCCATCTTGTCGACGGGAGGTTCCTTGGAGAGCATCGCGTCGAGATCGAGGATCTCGCGCAGCTGCATCTCGCCTTCGTTGAGCGCGTCGGACCACTGGATGATGGCGTGGAAGGTGATCGGGCTTTCGCACAGCCCGATGATCATGGTGTCGCGACCCGCCTCGATACGCTTGGCGATGGCGATTTCGCCTTCGCGGCTGAGCAGTTCGACCGCGCCCATTTCGCGCAGGTACATACGCACCGGATCGTCGGTGCGCGCATCGACGGTCTTCTTGGCAGCAGCGGCAGCGGGCTTGTCGGTCTTTTTCGTATCCGATTCGGCCGCGATCTCCTCGACCTCATCCTTTTCGGCTTCGACCTCGTCGTCCGATTCGACGATCTGCACGCCCATCTCCGAGATCGCGGCCTGGATATCCTCGATCTGGTCGGAGCTCATCTCGCCTTGCGGCAGCGCCTCGTTCAGCTCGTCATAAGTGACGTAGCCGCGCTTTTTCGCCTTTGCGATCAGCTTCTTGATCGACGCCTCGTTGAGGTCGATCAGGGGAGCATCTTCGGTTTCTTTGGTCTTCGCTTCGGACGCCATAGGGCCTTGCTAATCCGTTTCCTGGCCGATGCGTTCCCCGTTTTCGGGAGAAGCCGCAGCGGCTTTTGAATTTTCAACCGGTCGCGGTCGCGCGATCCGTCTCGTTGCCATCTGGCCCAAGCGTGCGTCGAACGCCAGCTTCCGCTTGAGCAGTCGCTGCTGTTCGGCGAACGCGCCCTCCGGATCGTGATCGAAGCGCTCCGTCGCGGCGGCCAATGCTTTCTCGAGCGCCGGCCCTTCGACCAGCAACTCGATGGCTTCGGCCAGGTCCTCGCGCGCGGTCGCTGCATCTGTGGCCTCATCGAGGAGGCCGGATACGGAGTGTTCAGCGGACCGGGAGCCCCAGCGTGCCCCAGATATGGCCTTTCCGCCGTCGGCTTCAAGCGTTTGTGCGCGGCTCATCACCGGTTCGAGCAAAGAAACCGTTGACGGATCGGTTTCGCCCAGCTCGCTCAGCGCCTCGCGATGGGTCTCGACCAGCTCCGGAAAGGTCGCGAGCTTGGCCAGCACATCGGCCAGCAGACGGGCCCGCGCGCCGCCCTGGGCAAGGTTGGCGAGCCGCTTTGCGAGGTCGGGTGCGAGCGGTTCGGGCGCGTCGCGCTTCCATGCTTTTCGTGGCTGAAACGGCGCTTTTTCGCGCTTGGGAAAGGCGAACGCGGAAAAACGATCGAGCAGTTCGCGGCGGTAAAGCGCGCGCACGTCGGGCTCTTCGATGGTCTCGACATGCGCCATCAGGCGGGCCTTCAGGCCGGCCTTGGCCTCGGGGCTGTCGAGCGGCGCGGCGCGCGCCTCGAGCGTCCACAGCGCCTCGAGCAGACCTTGCGCTTTTTCGAGCACCTGTTCGAAAGCGGCAACACCTTTGGCCTTGATCAGGTCGTCGGGATCGAGCCCAGAGGGCAGCCACGCGATCCTCAGCGTGTGTCCGGGCCTGAGCAGCGGCAGCGAACGCTCGATCGCGCGGCGCACTGCACGCTGGCCCGCAGCATCGCCATCGAAGCACAGGATGGGGGAGGGGGCGTGGCGCCACAATTCCTCGATGTGGTTCTCGGTCAGCGCGGTGCCGAGCGGGGCGACGCCTTCCGCGATCCCCGCATTGGCGAGTGCGATGACGTCCATGTAGCCTTCGACGACGACGATCCGGTCGGCCTTGCGCGCCGCCGCACTGGCGCGGTGGATATTGTAGAGCGTGCGACCCTTGTCGAAGAGCGGGGTCTCGGGCGAATTGAGATACTTCGGCGCGCTTTCCTTGGGCGTCAGGATGCGCCCGCCAAAGGCGATGACCCGGCCGCGCACATCGTGGATCGGGAGCATCAGGCGATCGCGGAAGCGGTCGTACGGGTCCTTGCCGTCGATCGCGATCCGCAGGCCCCCTTCGACCAGCAGTTGCGGCGGCAGGGAGCCGAGCGCGGCGGCGAGCGCCTGCCTTTCGTCGGGCGCGTAGCCGAAGCCGAATTCGCGCATGATGGCGGTCGAGAAACCGCGCTTGGCCAGATAATCGCGCGCCGCACTACCGCGCGGGCTTGCGAGTTCCGCGACGAAGAATTCCTGCGCCGCGCCCATCGCATCGTGCAGCCCGGCGCGCTTCTTCGCCCGCTGCGCTTCGCGCGGGTCGGGCGCGGGCATGTCCATGCCTGCCGTGACCGCCAGTTCCTTGACCGCATCCATGAAGGTGAGGCCGCGCTGGTCGGTCATCCAGCGAATCACGTCGCCATGGGCACCGCAGCCGAAGCAATGGTAGAAGCCCTTCTGGTCGTTGACCGTGAAGCTGGGCGTCTTCTCGTCGTGGAACGGGCAGCAGGCCTTCCATTCGCGGCCCGCGCGCTGCAGCTTGGTCGTGCGCATGATGACGCTGGAAAGCGTCACGCGGGTGCGCAACTGATCGAGCCATTGGGGGGAAAGCGCCATCGCGTCGCCGACCCTACTCCGGTGCCGGTCGAGTGACCAGAGTCGAAGGTGCCCCGCCACCCATTTCAGGGAGCGGAGCCGCGATCTCCGCCGTCCTCTGAATCCTTCGCGCGGGGCGGGAAGGGGCCCGAGGCCATCCCGATCTTTTCATCGGCGCGCAGGGTGAACGCCTCTTCCGCGCCTTCGGGCGGAAGATTGCTCTGCCAGAAGAAGGTGATCGTCTCTCCCGTCGACCAGCCATCGCCGCCCACGATCCGCCAGGCCAGCGTGCCGTTGTCGTCGAGCACGCGAACGACGCCGTCCGGCCCCAGCGCTTCGCGCGCCTGTTCGCGGTCGTAGCCGATCGCGCCGTTGAAACCGGTCGCTGCGCGCAGAGTGGCGAACAGGCTCGCCGTCTCGACCTCGTCCAGCCCGACCGGGCGTAGGAAGGGCGGATCGTTGGGCTCGTCGACCCCCGGCGTCACGATATGGACATAGGTATAGACGGTGCCCTCGGGCAGGTCCTCCGGGTCGCACTCGTCGTATTCCTGGGGGCAGGCGACGTAGCTGACGATATCGCCGATCGAGCGATTGCCCGCGACGATCGATCCCTCGACTTCGGGGCCCAGCGGCCCCTCGATCCGCGCGCCGAGTTCGATTTCGTCGAAATCCGCGGCGACGAGCGTGCGCGGCTCGGATGGCGCATCCGGCGCTGTCGAGGCGCTGGTCGTGGGCGAGGGGGTCGGCTCGCTGTCGCCGGCCTCGCCGGAACAGGCGGCAAGCGTGCAAGCCAGCGCGCCCGTGAGCGCGAAAGTGGCGACGAGCGCCCTCATGAAAGCGATTCCTTCACCCAGCCGCTGGTGCGCGTCATGTCGAGCGTGGCGCCATGGCGCGCTTTCAGCTCGGCCATGACCTTGCCCATCGACTTGATGTCGGCCGCGTCCAGATCGGTCTTCACCTGATCGATCGCGGCACGGGTTTCCGCCTCGTCCATCTGACGGGGCAGGAATTCCTCGATCACCTGCAACTCGGCCTCTTCCTGCGCCGCCAGTTCGTCGCGCCCGCCGTCGCGGTACATCGCAATCGATTCCTTGCGCTGCTTGGCCATCTTGAGAAGCACGTCGGTGACAAGCTCGTCGTCATCGACTTCGCCCTTGGCCGTACGCTGTTCGATGTCGCGGTCCTTGATCTTGGCCTGAATCAGCCGGAGCGTGGCCGTCCGCTCCTTGTTGCCGCTCTTCATTGCGGCGATGGTTTCCTGCTTGATAGTCTCGCGAATCATGGTTTCCGGTTTGCCTTTATCTCTTACCCACCAGACGTGCCGCTATAACAAATGTTCCTGTGGGTGGGAGATGGCTCGGGCGCTTGACGAGCGTGGAATGCAGGCCTAGCCGGATGGCTTAGCGCACATCGCCGGAAACACTAAAGGAACGGATAAGCCCATGGCTTCAGCCGAGATCACTCCTGCGCAGCCTGAAGGCGCGACGGGCTTGCTGCTTCTTGCCGATGGCACGGCGCTTTGGGGCATCGGCTGCGGCGCCGAAGGCAGCGCGGTGGGCGAGGTCTGCTTCAATACTTCGATGACCGGCTACCAGGAAGTGATGACCGACCCCTCCTATGCCGGGCAGATCGTCACCTTCACCTTCCCGCATATCGGCAATGTCGGTGCGAACCCCGAAGATATCGAGAGCAAGGTCGAGAGCGCGCTGGGCTGCGTGATCAGCGAAGTGCCCACCGGGCCGAGCAACTTCCGCTCCGAGGTCGATCTCGACACCTGGCTGAAGGACGAAGGCAAGATCGGTCTCGCGGGCGTCGACACCCGCGCGCTGACGCGCCTCATCCGCCTCAACGGCGCACCTAACGCGGTGATCGCACACAGCGCCGACGGTGTGTTCGATCTCGACGCGCTGCTAGAGAAGGCGCGCGACTGGCCGGGACTGGAGGGCATGGACCTCGCCCGCCGGGTGAGCCGCAAGGCACACGAGGGCTGGCGCGGCGGCCACTGGGAGCTGGGCAAGGGCTACGGCGATAGCACGGCGGAAAAGCCGCACGTGGTCGCGATCGATTACGGCGCGAAGGACAATATCTTCCGCCAGCTGGTCCGCGCAGGCGCGCGGGTGACGGTAGTGCCCGCCGAAACTCCGCTGGAGGACGTGCTGGCGCACGAGCCCGACGGCGTGTTCCTCTCCAACGGCCCGGGCGATCCGGCCGCGACCGGCGCTTATGCGGTGCCGGTAATCCAGGGTCTGCTTGAGCGTGACGTGCCGATCTTCGGCATCTGTCTTGGCCACCAGTTGCTCGGCCTCGCGGCGGGCGCGAAAACCTCGAAAATGTTCCAGGGCCACCGCGGCGCGAACCATCCCGTCCAGCGTGTCGGCGAAGGGTGGGGCGAGGCGACGGGCCTGGTCGAAATCACCAGCATGAACCACGGCTTCGCAGTCGACGGCGACACGCTGCCCGCGAATGTCGAGCAGACGCACGTCTCGCTGTTCGACGGCACCAATTGCGGCATCGCGATCAAGGGCAAGCGGGCGTTCGGGGTGCAGTACCATCCCGAGGCGAGCCCGGGGCCGCAGGACAGCTTCTACCTGTTCGAGAAGTTCGTGGGGATGCTGGGGTGAGTGAAATTCCAGACATGCGGGGGGTCGCTGACGTTACTAGGACGCTAGCATCAAAGAGTTCACTCAACCCTACGCTCATTTTAGCCGCAATCGTCGTGCCGATTTCGTTGCTACTTAGCTTCTTATCGGATGGTCAAACGCAGCTGATATTTTTTAGCCCCGCGGCGATCGTTATTCTTTTAGCCGTTTTTCAGATTGTCTGGTTCTCGATATTCGATCGGGACCGCTTGGATGATCATAAGCACACAGAAAATAAGATGATAATCGCTCAAATGAGGCCGCATTTTGGGGATTCAGAGGATACTAATTTTATACAGGGCGACGGTGAATTAATCGAGAACCCGATGCTTGAAAGGGGAGATGGAAAATGAACGTCTATCTTCTTTCTTTCAATCCTTTTGCCACAAATTTCTCTTACAACCAGCTTCTCTCTTACATTAAAGATAACAGGAAGGTTTATCAGTTTTATAGTCCGTATGCCGGGACATATATTCTAAAATCAACTGATGATACCGCATCATTACAGGACAGCTTCAAGGGATTTTTCGAGGGAAGCCACTTCATCATCACGAAGTTGCATGTTTTCGAGACCGGCGGTTTTCTGAATCAAGAAGCTTGGAACTGGATGGCTGCGGGCCAAAACCCCTTTTTGCCAGGAAATTAGATGCCCAAACGTACCGACATCTCCTCCATCCTCGTCATCGGCGCGGGGCCCATTATCATCGGGCAGGCGTGCGAGTTCGATTACTCGGGCACGCAGGCGATCAAGGCGCTGAAGGAGGAGGGCTATCGCGTCATCCTCGTCAATTCGAACCCGGCGACGATCATGACCGATCCCGAGTTCGCCGACGCGACCTATATCGAGCCGATCACGCCCGAGGTGGTCGAGAAGATCATCGCCAAGGAAAAACCCGACGCGCTGCTGCCCACGATGGGCGGGCAGACTGCATTGAACTGCGCGCTCAAGCTGTTCGAAAGCGGCGCGCTTGAGCGGCACGGGGTGCAGATGATCGGCGCCGATGCCGACGCGATCGACAAGGCGGAGAACCGCCAGCGTTTTCGTGAGGCCATGGACAAGATCGGGCTGGAAAGTGCGCGCTCGCGCACGATCAATGCCGACGATCTGGCCGCCGAAGACCGCGCCGAGTTCACACGTCGCGCGGCCGAGCTCTCGGGCAGCGAACTGGAAACCTTCGAGACCGAGTGGCGCCGCGGGGAGCAGCGCCGCAAGGAGAAATACGTCGCCGCCGCCGTGCAGCGCAGCCTCGACGCGCTCGACTTCACCGGCCTGCCCGCGATCATCCGCCCCAGCTTCACGCTCGGCGGCACAGGCGGGGGCATCGCCTACAACAAGGCGGAGTTCGAGCAGATCGTACGCTCCGGCCTCGACGCATCGCCCACCACAGAAGTCCTGATCGAGGAATCGCTCCTCGGCTGGAAGGAATACGAGATGGAGGTGGTGCGCGACCGCAAGGACAATTGCATTATCATCTGCGCGATCGAGAACGTCGATCCGATGGGCGTGCACACCGGCGACTCGATCACCGTCGCCCCCGCGCTGACGCTGACCGACAAGGAATACCAGATCATGCGCAGCGCCAGCATTGCGGTGCTGCGCGAGATCGGGGTGGAGACGGGCGGATCGAACGTCCAGTTTGCGGTCAATCCGAAAGACGGTCGCCTGATCGTGATCGAGATGAACCCGCGCGTCTCGCGCTCTTCGGCACTGGCGTCGAAGGCCACCGGCTTCCCCATCGCGCGCGTCGCGGCCAAGCTGGCGGTTGGCTACACGCTCGACGAGATCACCAACGAGATCACCGGCGCAACGCCTGCCAGCTTCGAGCCGACGATCGACTATGTCGTCACCAAGATTCCCCGCTTCGCCTTCGAGAAATTCAAGGGCGCCGAGCCCTACCTGTCGACCGCGATGAAGTCGGTAGGCGAGGTCATGGCGATCGGTCGTTGCTTCGCCGAGAGCCTGCAGAAGGCGCTGCGCGGGCTGGAGACGGGGCTCGACGGGCTCGACCCGGTCGAGGAGCTCGAAGGCGCGTCGCATGACGAGATCGTGGCCAGCATCAGCCGGCGCACTCCCTCGCGCCTGCTCGGGATCGGGCAGGCCTTCCGCGAAGGCGTGCCGTTCGAAACGATCCGCGACACGACCACCTACGATCCGTGGTTCCTGCGCCAGATCGAAGCCATCGTGGCGGCGGAGAAGGACGTGCTCGACAATGGCCTGCCGCGCGAAGCGGCAGCGTTGCGCAAGCTCAAGGCGCTGGGCTTTTCGGATGCCCAGCTCGCGCGGCTTGCGGTCAAGTCGGTCGGTGCGGCGCGCGGGCAGGAAAACGCGCGCTCGGGCCTGCTCCACGATGCGATGCAGGCGATGGCCGGCGCGACGAACGCCGCCGAAGTGCGCAAGCTGCGCCACAAGCTGGGCGTGCTGCCCGTCTACAAGCGGATCGACAGCTGCGCGGCCGAATTCGAGGCGGCCACGCCCTACATGTATTCGACCTACGAGGCCCCGGCCTTCGGCGCTCCGGCAGACGAATCCGATCCGTCAGATCGTCGCAAGATCGTGATCCTGGGCGGCGGGCCGAACCGGATCGGGCAGGGCATCGAGTTCGACTATTGCTGCGTCCACGCCTGCTTCGCGCTGAGCGAGGCCGGGTTCGAGACGATCATGGTCAACTGCAATCCGGAAACTGTCAGCACCGATTACGACACCTCCGACCGCCTCTATTTCGAGCCGCTGACCGCCGAGGACGTGCTCGAGATCCTGAGCCGCGAGATGGTGAATGGCGAGCTGGTCGGCGTGATCGTGCAATATGGCGGGCAGACCCCGCTCAAGCTGGCGCAGGCGCTGGAGGACGAGGGGATCCCGATCCTCGGCACCAGTCCGGACGCGATCGACCTTGCCGAAGACCGCGAACGCTTCGCCAAGCTGGTCAACAAGCTGAAACTCAAGCAGCCCGAAAACGGCATCGCCAAGAGCCGCGACGAGGCGGCGGGCGCGGCGCGCCTGATCGGCTATCCGGTGCTGCTGCGCCCCTCCTACGTGCTTGGCGGCAGCGCGATGCAGGTGGTCGATTCCGAAGCGCAGCTGGATGATTACATCGCCAGTGCGGTGAAGGTGTCGGGAGAGAGCCCGGTGCTGGTCGACCAGTATCTGCGCGACGCGATCGAATGCGATGTCGACGTGCTGTGCGACGGCACCGACATCGTCGTCGCCGGCGTGATGCAGCATGTGGAAGAGGCGGGCGTGCACTCGGGCGACAGTGCCTGCACCCTGCCGCCCTATTCGCTGAGCGCGGAGGTGGTCGAGGAGATCGAGCGGCAGTCCGAAGCGCTGGCGCGCGAGCTCAAGGTCGTCGGCCTGATGAACGCGCAGTTCGCGGTCAAGGAAGGCGAGATCTACCTGATCGAGGTCAACCCGCGTGCGAGCCGCACGGTGCCCTTCGTCGCCAAGACCATCGGGCAGCCGATCGCCAAATTCGCCGCGCGGATCATGGCGGGCGAAAAGCTGGCCGACCTGCCGCCGATCAATCGCGAGCTGAACTACGTGGCGGTCAAGGAAGCGGTGTTCCCGTGGGGCCGCTTCCCCGGCGTGGACCCGGTTCTGTCGCCCGAGATGAAATCCACCGGCGAGGTGATGGGGCTGGACGGCGATTTCGCAATGGCCTTCGCCAAGGCCCAGCTGGGCGCAGGGATGATCCTGCCGCGCGAGGGCAGGGCCTTCGTTTCGGTGAAGGATGGCGACAAGCCCGCTATCGTGGATGCGGTGCGCGGGCTGGTGGACGCCGGGTTCGAGATCGTCGCGACCGGAGGCACCCACGCCTACCTGACCGACCAGGGCCTGCCGGTCACGCTGGTCAACAAGGTGGCGCAGGGGCGGCCGCATATCGTCGACCGGATCATCGATCACGAGATCGATCTGATCCTGAACACGACCGAGGGCTGGCAGAGCCTGCGCGACAGCCAGTCGATCCGCGCCAGCGCGCTGGAGCACAAGGTGCCGTACTTCACCACGGCGTCGGCCGGGCGGGCAGCTGTGGAGGCGATTACCGCGCTCACGTCGCATACGCTTGAAGTTCGGTCCCTCCAGTCCTATTATTCAGCGGCCTGACGACGCTACCTTCCTGAAAAACCTTCTCCGTCACTTCCGCCCCGCAAGGGCGCGGCGCGGGATAGACTTTCGGAAAAGATGGCGGCGGCGGTCGGGTCACTTTGTATAGATCGGGGGTACCCATGGAAAAAGTTCCGATGCTGGCAGAAGGTTACGAGCGGCTTACGACCGACTTGAAAGCCCTGCGCGCGGAACGTCCGAAGATCGTCGACGCGATTGAAGAAGCGCGTGCACATGGCGATCTGTCGGAAAACGCCGAATATCACGCCGCGAAGGAGCGGCAGGGCCAGGTCGAGGCGCAGATCGCCGAGATCGAGGACCGCGTGACCCGTGCGCAGATCATCGATCCATCGACCCTCTCGGGTGACAAGGTCGTGTTCGGCGCGACCGTGACCCTGCTGGACGAGGACGACAAGCCGATCAAATACCAGATCGTCGGCCAGACCGAAGCGGACGCCAAGTCGGGTCGTATCTCCTACAACTCGCCATTGGCGCGCGCGCTGATCGGCAAGAAGGTGGGCGACGAGATCGAGGTGACGGTGCCGTCGGGCGACAAGTTCTACCTCGTCGAGAAGATCGAATTCGTCTGATCTGCTGAGCTCCTGCCTTCGCGGGACCTCACTTCAGCACCTTTTCCATTGCGAAGTTGTGGATGGCGACACCGTCCACTTCGAAGTCGCGCCTGTGCGACACGTGGTAACCGGCGCGTTCGAACGCGCCGTGGTAACCGGCGCGTTCGAACGCGGGGCGGGCGAGTTCGCTCGCCTCGGTGTAAAGCCGCGTTGCGCCCAAGGCGCGCGCTGCGCTCCGCCAAGGCCGCGCCGCGTATGGTCCGGGTGGCAATAGAGATGGTCGAGGTGTGCGCCATCCGCGCCGGGCGGCTCCAGCAATGCGTAGGCCACCGGCCGGTCCGCCGCGTTAGCGGCCACGATGATTGCATCGCCATCCGCGGCACGCGCGAGGTAGCGTTCTGCCCTGCCATGGCGAGCGGCCCATGCGGCCACCTGGGCGGGCGCATAGGCGCGTGGACCGATGGTCCGGATCGCGCGAACGGCGAGTTCGGCAAGGACCTCCGCATCCGCCGGGCGGAACGGGCGGATGCGGTAGGTCATGCCAAGGTCAGGCTGCGGGTTCGAGCAGCTTGTGGATATGCACGATGACATACTTCATCTCGGCATCGTCGACCGTGCGCTGGGCGTTGGCGCGCCATGCCTCTTCGGCCTGTTCGTAGCTGCTGAATACACCGACCACGTGGATGCTTTCGGGGTCCTGGAATTCGACCGAACGCGGATCCTTCACGCGGCCGCCCATCACCAGATGG
This sequence comes from Alteriqipengyuania lutimaris, assembly GCF_003363135.1. Lineage (NCBI taxonomy): Bacteria > Pseudomonadati > Pseudomonadota > Alphaproteobacteria > Sphingomonadales > Erythrobacteraceae > Alteriqipengyuania > Alteriqipengyuania lutimaris. Next base: position 2,154,413 of record NZ_QRBB01000001.1, read on the forward strand.
AGCAGCTGTGGGCTGGTGGTTTCCTGAACCTGATTGTCTGACATATCTATCTCCATCGAATTTAAAAAAGCCCGCGAGCCATAACGCGCGCGGGCTTTCGGGCAAGGGTGGTGCCTTGCTATTATGAAAGGACGCCAGATCCCTTAGAAAGGAAGGCGCGCCTTGAGGTCGCGATAGCCGCGACCGGTCTTGCGAGCGGCACGGCGACCGGCGTGGCGTGCGGCGTCACGCTGGCGTTCGGCGTAGTAATGCGCATTGCGGCGGGCGGCACGGCTTCCGAAAGCGACATCGTCGCCGAAATCGACCAGACGGTCGCCGCTATGGCGGGTCACGTCACCGACCTTGGTGGCGGCAACGCCGGCATATGCCATCGCCAGATCGGCGAGGTGATCCGCGAAACCGATCGCACGGCCGGTCACTTCACGACCCTTCGAGGTGCGCGAACCGATGGCGAGACCAATGAGAGCGACGGCGCTGACGGTCAGGATCGGGTGCTCCTTGACGAACTCGGTCGCGCTGTCGGTCGCGTCGCGTGCCATGTCGGCAATACTGCGATCTTCGTTGCGCTGCTCGCTCTCTTCGATCTTGCGGCGCAGTTCGTCGCGCTGTTCCTGGGTGCTCATGCGTGTTCTCCAACCTCGTTGTGTGCGTTATTAATCAAGCGCGGGGAGAGGCTTAGAGTTCCGCGATTTCGGGACAATCAGTCGATTTCGTCCCACGCGTAGTCCTCATCGTCCGATTCGTCGGACTTGCCGCCCAGCGCCCACCAGCCCAGGATGGCCGCGAACACCGCGCCGATGCCGTAAGAAGCGGGCTTGTGCTTCTCGAAAAGTTCCTTGCCTTCGGAAAAGATGTCGCTGACGCCCATCAGGGCCGAGCTGGCGATCCGCGCACCGATGCCCTTTTCCTCTACGTCGCCCTTGAGATGGGCGATGTCGTCCTTGACCAGGGCCCGTGAGGCATCGCGCAACGCGCGGTCTTCTTCCATCCGCAGCTTGCGTGCGCTCATGCGCCGTCTCCCTTGAATGCCCGGCTGACCCGCTTGAACCGGCTGCGGGCGAGCAGGCCGACGATGGCCATCAGGACCAGCAACGTGCCAACGACGATGCCCGTCGCGGCGAAAGCTCCGACGATCGGGGTGAGCGCGATGATCAGGCCGACTACCAGGCCGATGAGGGCGAGGTGCAGGAAGGCCAGTGCGCCCAGCGCAAAGACCACTCCCGATCCCGTTTCGCGCGAGGCATAGCCCGCACGCGACTTCTGGAAGGCCACTTCGGCCTCCACATAAGTACGCCCGTCCTCGTATAACGCATAGGCGTCGTCGAAGAGCGAGCCCAAGGGCTCTTCATCGGCACGCGTGGTGCGCGGCGGGGCCTGCGAATGGATGGAGCCTGCCGCATCGGGCGACGCGACAGGCTCACCAAGATCGGTGCGATCTGGCACAGCTTCTCCTCAGCCGACCCGCTTAGCGGCGGAACAGGCGTGCGAAGACGTAGCCGCCGAATGCCGCCATGCCGACGGACAGGCCGGGGTTCTTCTTCACGAACTGGCGCGCTTCGTCGCCAAGCTCGTCGTAGGATTTGGTGTCGATATGCGCGGCCGCGTCCTGCAGGCCGCGTGCTGCGTTTCGGGCGTGATCGCCATACTTCGGACCGAAATTGTCGTCGATCTTGGCGGCATTTTCGGCCACCATGCGGCTCAGCGAGACAAGTGCCTCGCTCGCCTTGTGCTTGCCTTCGACGGCCAGCTCGCCGCCCTTGGCCTTCGCCTGCTCGGCATATTCCGAACCCTTGGCGCGGGCCTCTTCCTTGTAGCCCCTGGCGCGGGTTGCGGCTTCGCCGCGCAGCGCCTGGGCGCCGGCCTTCGCTTCATCGAGCGCGGAGTTGAAGCGCGTTTTGGCTTCTTCCTTGCCGCCGGTTCCCTGGGCTGCTGCCGAACCACTTGCGGCACCTGCCGCGTCGGTCGTCAGCGGAACAGCACTCGTTTCAGTAGTCTTGTCGTCAGCAGCCATGGGTTTTTCCCTCTTTTCGCGTTTCGTGTTCGACAGGCCGAACCCGGCACAGTCCTCGTTTTTGCAACGCAGCTTGCATGGCTTCGTTCCATTGCATAAGCCGCGCCGCAACCGAGGCTGGCGGACCGCCCCCCGGGCCTGAATAGCACGATCCGACCGGAGGCTCCATGACTGCCATTATCGACCTGCACGCGCGTGAAGTTCTTGACAGCCGGGGCAATCCGACCGTCGAAGTCGATTGCCTGCTGGAGGATGGCAGTTTCGGTCGCGCCGCCGTGCCTTCGGGCGCGTCGACCGGCGCACACGAAGCGGTCGAGCTGCGCGATGGCGACGCAACCCGCTATCTCGGCAAGGGCGTGCTGAAGGCGATCGACGCGGTGAACGGCGAGATCGCCGACACGCTGCTGGGCATCGATGCCGAGGACCAGCGCGATGTCGATACGCTGCTGATCGCGCTCGACGGGACGGACAACAAGGCGCGCCTCGGCGCGAACGCGCTGCTCGGCGTCAGCCTCGCGGTGGCCAAGGCGGGCGCGAACGCGCGCGGACTGCCGCTGTGGAGCTATGTCGGCGGCTTGTCGGCCCATGTCCTGCCGGTGCCGATGATGAACATCATCAATGGCGGCGAACACGCCGACAACCCGATCGACATCCAGGAATTCATGATCATGCCGGTCGGCGCGGAAACGCTGGCCGAAGCGGTCCGCTGGGGCGCGGAGGTGTTCCACACGCTCAAGAAAGAGCTCTCCTCGCGCGGGCTGTCCACCTCGGTGGGCGACGAGGGCGGCTTCGCGCCGAACATCGCGAGCACGCGCGACGCGCTCGACCTTATCATGCATTCGATCGAAAAAGCGGGCTTCAATCCCGGCAGCGACATGGTCCTCGCGCTCGATTGCGCGGCGACCGAGTATTTCAAGGACGGGCAGTACGTCCTGTCCGGCGAAGACACGACGCTGAGCGGAGAGGCGATGGCCGATTATCTCGCCGCGCTGTGCGCCGACTATCCGATCCGCTCGATCGAAGACGGCATGAGCGAGGACGATTTCGAAGGCTGGAAGGCGCTGACCGAGAAGATCGGCGACAGGGTCCAGCTGGTCGGCGACGACCTTTTCGTCACCAACCCCGCGCGCCTGCGCGACGGGATTTCACGCGGCCTCGCCAATTCGCTGCTGGTGAAGGTAAACCAGATCGGCACGCTGTCCGAAACGCTCGATGCCGTCGATATCGCGCACCGTGCGGGCTACACCGCGGTGATGAGCCACCGTTCGGGCGAGACCGAGGATTCGACCATCGCCGATCTCGCGGTCGCCACGAATTGCGGGCAGATCAAGACCGGCAGCCTCGCGCGGTCAGACCGGCTTGCCAAGTACAACCAGTTGATCCGGATCGAGGAAGAGCTGGGCGACAGCGCGCATTACGCGGGCCACGCCTGCTTCGGGAAGCTCAGCCGCTAGGTTTGCCTCGCACCTGACGGCGCTTTATCGCTCCGGTTCTTCGGGTGGAACCAGTACTGCCACACGCCCCAGGCGTTGATGAGCAGCAAGACGGCGTTCATCGCCGCGAGCGGGATCGCGTCGGAGGTGAGCCCGATATAGACCCACAGCATCGCCACGGCGCAGAAGAGCACAAAGCCCCAGGCAGTGGCGCGACGCCCCATGTCGAAGGCGATGAGCGATGCGGCGATAATCGTGCCGATCGAGGCGATCCAGTCGAGTGGTCCGTTCATGGCGAGGCTAATCCCTCGCCGACCCGAAAGGGTGCGCAAATGCGCAAAGGTTAGGTTTCGCGGCTAGCCACGCGGGCCGAAGCGGCCTGCCAGATCGAGCAGGACCATGGCGGCGCGGGCCGCTTCGCCACCCTTGTTCTTCTGCGCCGGATCGGCGCGAACCTGGGCCTGGAGCTCGTTCTCGACCGTCAGGATGCCGTTGCCGATGGCGATGCCGTCCATGGTCAGCGCCATGATCGCGCGCGCGCTTTCCCCCGCCACGATCTCGAAATGATAGGTCTCGCCGCGGATGACCACGCCGATGGCAACGAAGCCGTCATACTGGCCGCTGTCGGCCGCCAGCGCGATCGCGCCTGGAATTTCGAGCGCGCCGGGAACGGTCAGCACGTCGACGTCGTGGCCGGCCTCGACCAGCGCTGCGCGCGCGCCCTCGATCAGCTTGTCGTTGAGGTCGGCGTAGAAACGCGCTTCGATGATCAGGAAACGGGCCATCAGTTCACTCCGGGATAGGGCGTTCGCCCACCACGGAGATGCCGTAGCCTTCGAGGCCGACGACATTGCGGTGGGAATTGGTCAGCAGGGTCATCTCGGACACGCCGAGATCGGCGAGGATTTGCGCGCCGATACCATATTCGCGCAGGGTCTCGCCCCCGTCGGGCGTGCCCGCGACCTCGCGGCGCAGGTTTTCGGGCTGGCCGGGCATCAGGCACACGATCAGTCCGCTGCCGTCTTCGCCGATCACGCGCATCGCGCGCTGGAGCGTGTCGCGCCGGTCGCTCTGGCGACCGAGGACGTCGTCGAACAGCGAGATGCGGTGCATCCGCACGAGGGTGGGGCTGTCGGCCAGCACGCGGCCCTTCTGAAGCACGACCGAGACGCTGCCGTCGATGGTGCTGCGATAATTGATCGCGCGCCATTCGCCGCCATGCTCGCTGGTGAAGGTGCTTTCGCCCGCACGCTCGACGAGGTGATCGTGCTTCATGCGATATTCGATCAGGTCGCGGATCGTGCCGATCTTGAGCTTGTGACGGCGCGCGAAGTCGACGAGGTTGTCGAGCCGCGCCATCGTGCCGTCCTCGTTCATGATCTCGCAGATCACGCCCGAGGGGTTGAGCCCGGCGAGGCGTGAGATATCGACCGCCGCCTCGGTATGGCCCGCACGCACCAGCACTCCTCCGTCGCGTGCGATCAGCGGGAAGACGTGGCCCGGCGTGACGATGTCCTGCGCGCCGCGCGAGGGATCGATCGCGACCGCAACCGTGCGCGCACGGTCGGCGGCGCTGATGCCGGTGGTGACGCCTTCGCGCGCCTCGATGCTGACGGTGAACGCGGTTTCGTGGCGGCTGCCGTTGCTGCGGCTCATCAGTTCGAGGCCGAGCGCCTCGACGCGCTGGCGCTGCAACGTCAGGCAGATCAGGCCGCGACCATGCGTGGCCATGAAGTTGACCGCATCGGGCGTGGCCATCTGTGCGGGGATCACGAGATCGCCCTCGTTCTCGCGATCCTCGTCGTCGACCAGCACGAACATGCGGCCGTTGCGCGCTTCCTCGATGATTTCCTCGATCGGCACGAGGACGGGCGCGTCCTCCTGCCGATCGAGAAATGCGTCGAGCTTGCGTAGCGTTTCCGCCGTGGGGTTCCAGTCGGCCTCCCCGCAATCGCGCAGCGTATTGGCATGGAGCCCTGCCGCACGGGCGAGGGCGGCACGGGTCATCTCACCGCTGGAGATCGCGTTGCGTACGCGGGCAATGGTCGATTCGCTCATGCCGTCGCTGTATCACAACATAATGTGATGTCCAACGCGGATCGATCACATTGCGATGGTATTCACTCGGGGCGATGGCGCCGCGCAGGGCTCAATTTCCGGGACCGCTGGACGGTCGCTCTTTATAATCAGACCGGCGATCCTCAAACGCTCGAGCCGTCGCGTACGCCATGCGGGCCGAGCATTTCAATGATGAATCAACCCATCGCCTGTAAAGGAAACACCCCTCTGCCCGAGCCGCGCTTCTGCCGGCTCGAGCAGACGATGCGCCCGGGGACATGTGTCGGCCGCAACAGTCTTTATAGCGTAATAACGTCTCGCCACTGGAGCGCCCAACAAGTTCACAGGTGTCGGGGGCCGACAATGCGCAAAGCCATAATCGTGTTTCTTCTGGCGATCGGTGTGGCCGCGCCCGCGGGATCGCAGGCGCCGGAGGACGGGTATCTCAGACCCGAACTCCGGCCCGATCTGGTCGAGGTCCTGCCGCCTCCGCCAGCCCCCGATTCGGCGCGGGCCCAGGCCGACCGGCGGATATACCGCGAGAGCCGCAAACTGGAGGGAACGCCCCGCTGGGACCTCGCCACCAGCGACGTGCGCGGCGGTATGCTCGAGCATTTTTCCTGCGCTCTGGGGGCCCGGCTCGACGAAGACGACGTGCCCGCGCTCCATCACCTCATCGAGAAGGCGGGGAACGACCGCCGCGTGGTCGGCGATGCCAAGCGGCACTACCAGACGAAGCGCCCTTGGCTCGATAACGACCTGCCGATCTGCGAGGCGCGGACCGATCATCTCGCAGGCAATGGCGACTATCCGTCGGGACATGCTGCGCATGGTCAGCACGTGGCAATGATCCTCGCCGCGCTGGCGCCGGATCGCGTCACGCAGCTACTCGCCCGGGGGCGCGAATTCGGGGAAAGCCGCTGGGTCTGCGGCTCGCATAGCCAGAGCGCGGCCGAGGCGGGAACGCTCGCCGGCGCAGTGATCTTCGCGGCCGAGATGAACTCCGAGGAATTCCGCAGCGATCTGGAAGCTGCGCGTCAGGAACTTGCGGCGGCACGTGCCACCGCACCCGCACCGCAAGGCTGCGGCACCCAATAACGACAACGAGATCTCCGCCGTCCGAAGGGGCGAGCGGGACGCGGCATCGGGCGAGGAGCTTGAGCGGTGCGCCGTCGGCGCTGTCCGACTCAAATGACAAGGGATCGATTCAAATGCTTGTGAAGCCAACATCTCTTCGCCGCACTGCGCGGCTGCTGGGCGGAGCCGCGCTGGTCGCGCTCGCCGCAGCTCCTCTCGCCGCGCAAACCGCGCAGGAAACGCCCGACGAGGATTCGGCGGTCGAAGATGCCCCGGTCGAAGGCGCCCCGGTCGAAGACAACGTCATCGTCGTCAGTGGCTACCGCGAGGCGCTCGAGCGCGCGATTGACATCAAGCGCGACACGATCGGCTTCTCCGACTCGATCGTGGCCACCGACATCGCCGACTTCCCCGAACAGAACCTGTCCGAAGCGCTGCAGCGCGTCCCCGGCGTGACGATCGAGCGTGACAAGGGCCTCGGCACAAGGGTCAACGTGCGCGGTCTGCCGACCGAGTTCACGCATGTTCAGATCAACGACCTGGCGACCGCGTCGGGTTCGGGCGGGCGCGATGTCGAGTTCGACATGTTCGCATCCGAACTGATCCAGACCGTCACGGTCTACAAGTCGCCCACCGCGGCGCAGGAAGAAGGCGGAATTGCCGGCAGCGTCGCCATCCGCACCGCGCGCCCGTTCGACTATTCGGACACCCGCGTGGTCGGCTCGGTCGAAGGCGCGTACAACTCGATTTCGGAGCAGGTCGATCCGCAGGCATCCCTGCTGGTCAGCAACACCTGGGGCGATTTCGGCGTGCTGCTGTCGGCCGCTTACGGCCAGCGCACCAACCGCACCGATTCCAATTCGGGCATTAACTTCCGCCCGATCTCGCGCTGGACCGATCGCGGCAACGCGCAGACCGACCAGGCGATCGCCGTTCTGGAACGCGATGCAGGCATAACGCTCGATCCGGATGACGACGATCAGACCGCCCGCGTGGTCTTCCTCGATAAGGTCGGCGACCGGGTGTATCTGAACGACCAGGAGCGCCTCGGTTTCTCCGGTTCGCTCCAGTACAAGCCGAGCGATGACCTTAGCGTCACGTTCGACGGCTTCATCGGCTCCTACGACACGGCTGAGGACGAATACGATGCCGCCGCCTATTCGGCATCGAGTCGCTCCACGCTCGACACGATCCACGAATACGACGACACCACGCTCGCCGATTACGGGATCGTGGTGCTGCGCGATGTCTCCTACACCGCGACCCAGCACGAATTCCTGAGCAAGGAACGCCTCAACGAAACCGATTACCGGCAGTTCGGCGGAGAGCTGAACTGGAGCCCGGGCGACTGGTCGATCGACATTCTCGGCGGCTATTCGGGCGCGGACAAATCGTCCGACTACGCCAATCTCAAGCACGTGGCCTACGCGCCGTCGCGCACCCGCTATACCGAGACCGGCGGCGAGACGATCCCGAGCGACGATCCGAACACGATCGACATGTACAACTCGCCCGCTTCCTATCTCTTCGAAGCCTACGAGACGACCTACGAGGAAATCTCGGACGACAAGTACGCGGCGCAGATCGACCTCGGTCGCACGTTCGATCGGGGCGGGCTGCTGGGCCTCAGCGCCATCCGGATCGGCGCGCGCTACACCGACAAGACGAAAGAGCGCAATTACGGCGAAGAGAAGATCCAGGGCCCGACCCGTGGTGACAGCTCCTACGTCAACACCCGCACGCTTGCGGACAGCGAGCTGCAGGACGTGATCGATATCGTCGGCGGCAAGGATTACCAGGCACGCGACCTGACGTGGGCGCAGATTTCCAACGAATACGCGCGCGATTTCTTCCGCCCCGACGGGTTCGTCTCGCCGTTCGACGAGGGCGCCTATTACCGGGTCGAGGAGAAGACCTGGGCGGCCTACGCGATGGCCGATTTCGACTTCGACCTGGGTTCGGTGCCGGTCTTCATCAACGCAGGCGCGCGTTACGTCAAAACCGACGTGCGTTCGTCCGGGTACTTCCAGATCCAGAACCCGGACGGGTCGACCGGCTATTCGGATGATCCCGTGTCGAGCGAGGGCGAGTACGACAAGGTGCTGCCCGCCATCAACGCGACCGCCGAGCTGTTCGACGGGCTGATCCTGCGCGGCGCGGCCTCGCAGACGCTGATCCGCCCGGCGCTGACCGATCTCGCCTACAAGCGTACCGCCAGCTTCAACGAGTTCCGCTTTACGGACGGCAACCCGAACCTGAAGCCGACCTATGCCGACCAGTGGGAAGCGGGCCTCGAATATTATTTCGGGTTCGGCGGGCTGCTGGCCGCATCCTACTTCTGGAAGAACATCGAAGGCGTCGTCCAGAACGAGCTGACCGGCGTGGTGCGCGACGTGACCAAGTACAACGCCAACGGCACGATCGACGGGGTTTACGATTTCGACGTCTACCAGCCGGTCAACGCCGAAGGCTCCTACGACGTCAGCGGCGTGGAACTGGTCGCGGTCCTGCCGTTCGGTGCGGTCGTGCCGGCGCTCGAAGGCTTCGGCATCAACGCCAACGTCACCTTCCTCGACAGTTCGCTGACCGGGGAATCGGACCTCGACGTTCCGACCTCGCCGGTCGGCCTGGCGGACAATGTCTACAACGTCACCGCGTTCTACGACAGCGGGCCGGTGCAGGTTCGCCTCAGCTACAACCGCAAGGGCGCCTACGTCGAGCGGATCGAGCGGAACATGTACCCGGTCTATCGCGACGCATACGGCCAGTTCGACTTCGCCGCGAGCTATCAGGTCACGCCGAATTTCCGGCTCGAATTGCAGGCGATCAACCTGACCGACGAGGCGACGACCGGATATACGATCGATCCGTCCTTCCCGACGACCTACGAGTTTTCGGGCAGCCGCGTCAGCCTGGGCCTTCGCGCCCAGTTCTGATCGCAGGACACGGCCAACTGAAGAGTGCACCGCCCAAGCCCGGGCGGTGCATTCACCGGGTCTGGCAAGAAGCGGGCATCGCAGACGAAGCAGATCGTCGCAGGCTGTGTCGGGTCCCCGCACGCAGGTTCAGGCGTCTGGGCCCAGCGAAGCCCAGCAAGAAGACACGTCTCCTGCTGATTCACCTCCTCCGGGCTACCCTTGCAACATCGGGCGGCCGGCTGCTCAACCGAGCAAGGACTTCAGGTAGTCGTCATGGCCTGGCAATCCGGCGCTGAGCTGCTTCGAACCCTGTGCGAGCGTGGCGAGCGACCGCTCGAGATCTTCCGTGCCGATCAGGCTCGCAAAGGGATGGTAGGCTTCGGGAACGATGCCTTGGCCCAGCATGACCTGCGCCCACGAATCTACTCGGAACAGCTCGTCCTGGTCCTGATAGGCGTGGCCCCGTTCGCGGAAGGCGTCGATCCGCTCCTGCAGGCTGTGCGGAAGGTCCATTTCGGCCTGCCGCCGCCAGAACGGTTCGTCCCGGCGGTTGAGACAGTAGTGAAGGATGATGAAGTCACGCACATGCTCCAGTTCGCGGCGCGACACGTCGTTAAACCGCTCGACCATTGCGGGGGAGATGTCCTCCACCGGGAAGAATTGCAGCAGCCGGATGGCGGCGATCATGATGAGGTGGATGCTCGTCGATTCGAGCGGTTCGACGAAGCCTGCGGTCAGGCCGATCGCGATGCAGTTGCCGTTCCACACCTTGCGCCGCATCCCGGTGCGGAAGCGGATCAGGCGCGGCTCGGTCGTGAAGGCGCCTTCGGTGCGCTCCTCCAGCAGGGCGCTCGCGGCATCGTCCGACAGGTATTCGCTGCAATAGACGAGGCCGTTGCCGACGCGCTCCTGCAGCGGGATGCGCCACTGCCAGCCTGCCGCGTGCGCCGATGCCCGCGTGTAGGGCTGGGCGGGGCCGACGCGTTCGGTCTGCACGGCCAGCGCCCTGTCGGTGGGCAGCCATTCGCTCCAGTCCTCGAAGCCGGTCCCCAGCGCCTGTTCGATCAGCAGCGCGCGAAAGCCGGTGCAATCGATGAACAGATCGCCCTCGACCCGCTGGCCATCCTCCAGTTCGAGCGCCGCGATATGCCCGTTCTCGGGCCTGCGCTCGACCCGCGCGATCCGTCCCTCGCGGCGCGAGACGCCCAGCGCCTCGGCATGGCGTCGCATGAACTTCCCATAGGCTGTCGCGTCGAGGTGGTAGGCGTAGTTGAGTGGGGTGTCGGGCCCGCCCGCGAACTTGCCGGCAAGCGCCGCCTGATGCTCGGTGCAATAGTGGCCGAACGGCTCGGCGAGCCCGAGCTCCCGCGCGCGCAGCCAGATATGGTGGAAGTCCGCCAGCCACGTCGATCGCCCGGTAGTGCCGAAGGAGTGGAAATAGCTCTCCTCCTCGGCGCCCCATCCTTCGAACAGGATGCCAAGCTTGAAGCTGGCGCCCGTCGCCTTGACGAAGTCCCGCTCGTCCACGCCGACGAGTTCGTGGAAGCGGCGTGCGGTGGGGATGGTCGATTCCCCCACGCCGACCGTGCCGATCTCATCCGATTCGACGAGCGTGACATTGAGGGCCTGCCCGAGGTTTTTCGCGAGCGCCGCCGCGACCGTCCATCCCGCGGTACCGCCCCCGGCGATGACGACGTTCCTGATTCTCTGCCGATCCGTCATGAAGGCACCCGGTTAGCGGTTGAGGCGATGGAGCAGGCGCGCGCGCAGCTTGCGCGCCTCGAGATCGGTCATCGGGCCCAGCGGCCCGCGCGCATCTTCGGGCAGGTGCGCACCGGCGCGATCCGCCTCGCCGAAGACGTAATAGTCGAACAGCGCAGCCCACCCGCGCTTCTCGTGCTCGGGCCGGTCGCGCAAGCTGAGGAGCGCGTGGAGCAGCGTCGTCTCGGGCGTGTCGATGTGGGCGGGCACGGCATTCCACCAGTAATTGATCATCACGTTGAACACGTCGAGCGCCTCGACCTGATGCCACCACAGGGCCGGGTAGAAGAGCACGTCGCCCGGCTCCAGCTCGGCGACGATGGCGTTCTCGAGCGCCTGCTCGAAACGCGGGAACGCTTCCAGGTCGGGCGCCCGGAAATCGACCATGCTGACCACTTGTCCTGCGGGCGTCGGGTCGAGAGGGCCGGGGTACAGGTTGCCGACCTGATCGGGCGGGAAGAGCGTGAAACGCCGATGCCCGACCATGCAGCAGGCAAGGTTGTTCGAGATGTCGTAATGCGCGGGCACCGTGGTGGCGTTGCCGATCCATACGCTCGCCAGCGGCGGGCGATGCGTGAAATCGGGATGATCGAGCGGCAGGTCGTTCGCCTGTCGCAGTCCGGGCAGGAACCGGTCGATATCGGTCGACCCGATATAGCGCACGTCACCATCCGCGTCCGCGATCATCGCCGCCAGCGTGTCCTCGAAATCGGCGCGGCCCGCCGTGAAATTCATACCGCGCGCGCCGGGGGCGTAGTGGAGACGCCCTCCTTCGCTTTCGGGACTGTGGAAGACCGTGACCGTCTGACCCGATCCGAATTGCGTCATATACTGCACCGCTGCCGCGGGCGACTTGCGCCCCTGTTCGACCAGCGGCCAGTCGGACGCCAGCCCCTCCATCACCACGGGTTCCTGCGCGGCGAAGAGATCGTCGAAGGGGATCGCGTCGGCCGTGACATTCGCCAGCCGTCGGGCCGGGGTGGGGCCCTTGGTCATGCTCCGGCTGGCGCAGAAACGCCTCCGGCCTGCGCCTTGCGATTTGCCAGACGCTGGATGTTATCGAGCGATGCGGCAGCGAAGAATATGGGCGCCAGCAGGCCGTCGCGGTGCAACGTCTCCAGTTCGGCGCCGCCGATGGTCGCCAGACGCTCGCCATCGATGACGAAGACCTGCGAAATGGCATAGACCTCGTCCTCGGACACGCGGACGTGGAGATCGACCGGGCGGAGAAGGTCCAGTCGCTCCAGCGCCGCCATCAGCCGGTCGAGCATGGCTTGCCCGGTATAAATCGTGCGCAGCACCTCGGCGATCTCATCGAGAAAAGGCGAATGGCCGCCCTGCGGGAGAAAAATGGGCGTCCCCTCGGTGCGCGAGAGGCGCGTGTCATCGATATCGACAAGGATCTTGGGTTCGCCCGCTTGGTCCTCTGCGATCGCGAAAGGTCCACGACGCAGGACCGCGGGGACGTAGATACCGGCATCCCACGAGCCATCCTCTGACAGGAAGAGATTCTCATCGCGGTCGAGACCAAGAATAGCGGCCGGGCGAAGCGGCCCTTCCGCGCTCTTGCGGAAGACGATGGGAAAATGGCGCTGGAGAGCCGCGAACTCGGAGGGAAGGGCGAGGACCTGGTTGACCGTCTCCTCGGTCCGTCGACCACGCGCAGTAACGATTCGCAGGTCATGATGATCGACGTTGTTCAGCAATTCCATGGTCATCGATGCCCAGGCGACCTCCTCTTTCCATGCACGATCCTGCCGCGCATGCACGTCGGGCTCAAGAAACAAAAATGGGCCGCTACTTGCGTAGCGGCCCGAGTCGGGAGGATTTCAGAAACGATAGCGCGCGCCGAGGAAGACGCGTGGCTTCAGCTCTTGAGCAAACCACAGCTGCTGCTCGTCGCGCCCGTAGGAGCGAACGGGTTCGCTGAGGATGTTGATCGCCTCCAGCGAGACCGAGAAGCTGTCGTTAACATCGTAGCTGACATTGGCATCCAGCGTGCCGAACGGCTCGAAGAACACCGGGCTGCGGCCACCCCCGCGGTTGACGCCCGCGAGGAACTTGTCGCGCCAGTTGTACGCGACCCGGCTCGATAGCGGGCCCTGTTCGTAGATCGCCGTCACGTTGAAACTGTCGGCGAGACCGACGAGTGCGTAGACGTTGGTGCTGGGATCCGAAAGGATATCCACATTGACGTCGCCGTAGACCTTGGTGAACGACCCCGACACACCGAAACCGGAGGTGCCGAAGAAGTACTGTCCCTGGAGTTCGAACCCGTGGATGTTGCCGTTCTGGTTGTTGATCGGCGTCGTGACATCGAATTCGAACAGCGGATCGTTGCCATTCGCGATGATGTCCCGAGCGGCGAGCACATTATCGACGAAGGCCTGGTCCAGCTGGCCGTTTGCACCGAGGTTGGCCTGGAACTGCGCCGAAGCCGCAGCCACATCGCCGCCATTTGCGTCGATCAGCGCCGTCAGCGTGAACAGGCTCACATCGCTCAGCACCGCGCCCAGACGTTCGATCTCGGCCAGAGCTGCACCCGAACGCGTGCCCGGCGCGCCCGATGACGGATCGCGCAAACCGAAGAGGTTGATCCCCGTACGGCCGACGCCGACGAAGTTCTTCACATCCTTGAAGAAGAAGGCGCCCGATACATAGCTGGACGGTGCGAAGTACCATTCCAGCGAAACATCGAAGTTGTCGGAGACCAGCGGAAGCAGGTTGGGATCGCCCTGCGAACCGCCGGTCACGCCGCCCAGCGCAACGGGCCGGTTCGGCGCGCCTGCCGACTGCGAGGCGAACAGGTTGCCGTAGTCGGCACGTGCCAGCGTCTTGCTGTACGAGATGCGCGCGACGACGTCTTCCGCGGGCTCGATGCGGAAGTCGAAGGCCGGAAGCAGGTTGTTGTAGCTGCCGTTGGCCGTGAGTTCGGTCGTGCTGTCGCCGATGACGACGGTGAAATCGTTGTCCGAATCCCACTCGATACGCTCGGGCGCGGCGACGATTGCGAGCGAATTGACCTCGGTATTCTCGAACCGGGCACCCGCCACGAGAGCCGCCGGGCGGCCGAAGAGTTCGCCGTCCCACGTGACCTGGGCATAGAGCGCGAAGATCTGCTCCGACACCTCGTCATAGTCGTTGCTGGTGACGTTGATGGGATTGCCCAGCCCTTCGTAGTAGGAGGCGAAGGCCTGGTAGAGGTCTACCGCGTTGCCACGGAAGGCGATGTCCGCATTGGTCGCGTTGTACTTATCGAACTGGCACGAAAGGCAGTATTGCTCGATCAGGTCGCCGGCGATCGCCTCCACGTCACCGACATTGTTGATCCCCCAGTCGCCCAGCGTCTGCTGCGTCTGCACGCGTGCGCTGGTCATCTGCGAATCGATGTAGCTCATGCCGATATCGAAGCGGCTGTTGCCTTCGAACTCCCATCCCAGGTTCGCGCTTACCTGATCGACCCGCTGGCGCTGGTTCGCTGCGTTCGTGCGCTGCACCTGCGTACCCAGATCCCCGATATCGAGGACGCCGTTATTGTTGCCGCGATCGTCCGCCGTGCCGAGAATACCGTCGGTACCCGCGCCGCCGTCGTTCAGGACCCAGCTCTGTTGCGGAATCTTGCCGCTGTAATCGACCGAGTGCGCGTCGACCACGGGGGCGCCGAAGGACACCAGTGTGGAGCTCGCCCCATTCGCGGCATTCGGGCTCGATTCCGATTCGGAGTGATTGCCGTCCAGCGTCAGGGTCAGGCCGGAGACGACTTCCCATTCCGCATTCAGGCCAGCCGAATAGAGCTCGGTCCGCGTGGAGCGATAGTTCTGCTCCATGCCGAGATCCTTGGTGCCGTATCCGCTGCCCTCGCTGATGAATACCGCGGTCGGCACGGCATCGGTATTATCGAAGGTGATCGAATCGAACGGGCGGTTGAACCAGTTCGTCTGGTCCGAGCGCTCTTCGTTCAGATCGTTGCGCGCATAGAGGCCATCGGCGGTGAAGGTCAGCGTATCGGTCGGCCGATACTGGAGCGTTGTCGACACGTTGATCCGCTCGCGCTCGAGCTCGGAATAGTGATACCGGCTGTCGTTCGGCACGGCGACCAGCGTTTCGGGATTGTCCGGCGCTCCGCTTACCTCGGTGGTCGGCCCGCGACCGGGGAAGGACGAGAACGGCGTGATGTTCCAGTCGTTGGACGTCGCGCTTGCAGCGGTGCTTTCGCGCTTCTGATACGCGCCGAACAGCGATACGCCGAACATGTCTTCGGGATCGGTCCAGGTGACGACGCCCGAAAACTCGGGGTCGACGCGGAAATCGTCGTTGCTGAGATCATAGAGCGCCTTCGCGCCGATGCTGCCCCGGAGCCCTTCGCCCACCACGTCCAGCGGCCGGGTCGTGACGATGTTGATCGCCGCGCCGATGCCGCCCGACGGAATGGATGAGCGACCGGTTTTGTAGACTTCGAGGCGCTGGACGCCTTCCGACGCAAGGTTGTTGAAATCGAAGGAGCGACTTGTCGCGCGGGCGAAGTCGACGTCGCCATCGCCGCCGGCCGCATTGACGAACGATGTCGCGAGCTGGCGTCCGTTGACCGTCACCAGGTTGAACTGCGGACCGAAGCCGCGAACCGTGACCTGCGAGCCTTCGCCATTGACGCGGTTGATCGACACGCCCGGGATCCGCTGCAGCGATTCCGCCAGGTTCGTGTCGGGAAACTTGCCGATCTCTTCGGCCGAGATAGCATCGACCACGCCGCTGGCATTGCGCTTGATGTCGACCGCACGATCGAGACTGGCCCTTATGCCGCTCACCACGATGACGTTTTCATTTTCGACAGGCTCATCGGCCTGGAGTGGCTGATCGGCATCGCCGGAATTCTGAGCCAGGCCAGGCCCGGCCATGCAGGCGATCGCAAGACAGGACACACCCGTTTTCCAACCGACAGAATGGCTCCCGAAAAACCGATTCTTATTACGCGCAGCGCAGCGCACTGGTTCAAGCATCCCAATTCTCCCCTTGGCCGGTCAATGGCCTTGGCGCCCGTCGGTATTGTTCCTTGGTAGCGCTAACATCCGAGATAGTGGGTTTATTGTTGGAATGTCAATCCCACTACACTTCGAAATCCGTGATTTTATATCCGGAGAGGCAGTCGAAGGGTAGTACACGGCCACTCAAGGGGTAGCGTTAACAGGACTGAGGGTTATGTTTACTCGGACTTTTTGTGCACCTGCACAATCGGGTCGATTCTCTTGGCTGAGCGTCGGGAAAACGCACAAATCTGGACTTCCGGCGAGTACCGGGGGAACCGTAAATGCGGCCATTCGATCACAAGACGAGTACGCCGATCCGGTTCTTTTCAGGCCATCGAACCGATGATCCACCCTTGCAAACTGGGTTCTGAAACGAGCGCATCGGTGAGTATCGGATGCCGGCAAGCCGGACAGGGTCCCGCCAGCGGACCCGGCTTCACGGAAGCGGGAGTTCCGGCCCGGTCAGTGGGCACATCGCGCTGGAGAACCACGCCGCTCATGGATTGGCAGGTGCTTCGGCACGGCGCTGAGGAGGGAAGGAAGAACCCCTCCTGAAAATCTTGGGAGGTGTGAAAAAAATGGTGGACGCACTAGGGTTCGAACCTAGGACCCGCTGATTAAGAGTCAGCTGCTCTACCAACTGAGCTATGCGTCCACATCGGCCTGATAGACAATCGGCCGCGCTGGCGATTCGGTGACGATTCGCCAGCGGGAGGCGTGCACATAGGGCTTTGCGCGAAAGGTGCAACCCCTGTCGTTCGGCAGGCCCCGCTCAGCTCGACAGAAGGCCGCCCCCGCGCCCCTGCGTGTTCCAGCGATGGATCATCATCAGCGCACCCAAGCACAGCATATTGGTCAGCATCGAGGAGCCGCCGTGGCTCATAAAGGGCAGGGGGATGCCCACGACCGGAGCCAGACCCATCACCATCATGAGGTTGATCGCGATGTAGAAGAACATCGTGGCGACGAGACCTGCCGCGAAGAGGCGGTCGAACCGCGTCTGTGCGTTGCGGGACACGGACAGACCCCAGCGCAGGATCAGTCCGAAGGCGACGATCACGAATATCCCGCCCAGCAGGCCCCATTCCTCCGCCATCGTGGCGAAGACGAAGTCGGTGTGCGGTTCGGGCAGGTATTGCAGGTGGCTCTGCGAGCCCTCGTTGAAGCCCTTGCCCGAAAAGCCGCCCGATCCGATCGCGATCTTGGACTGGGTGATGTGATAGCCGCTGCCCAGCGGATCGCTCTCGGGATCGAGGAACGTGGTCACACGGCGCTGCTGATAGGGTTTGAGCGCGAAATTATAGGCCAGCGGCACCGCAACCGCCGCAGCGGCGCCCGCGCTCAGAAACCAGCTCAAGGGCAGGCCGGCGAGAAACATGACGACCGCGCCCGAGAACAGGATCGCGAGTGCGGTGCCGAGGTCGGGCTGCATCAGCACCAGCGCCACGGGCAGGCTTACGATCACCCCCGCCGGCACGAGCGCACGCCACGATCCGATCATGCCCGTGGGCAGGGTAGCGTAGAAGCGGGCAAGGGCGAGGGCGACCGCGGGCTTCATCAGCTCCGAAGGCTGGATGCGAATCGGGCCGACCTCCAGCCAGCGCTGACTCCCGCCGCCCATGGCGCCCATGGCCTCCACCGCGACCAGCAGAAGGAGAACGCCGATATAGCCCGGATAGGCGACGAGCTTCGCGAAATCGCGCGAGAAACTGGAAATGACCAGCGCGATCACCATGCAGACCGCGAAGCGGATGAGGTGGGAATCGGCGAAGGGGGACATGGTTCCCCCGCCGGCGCTGTAGAGCACGGCGGCCCCGAACAGGGTCAGCAGGAAGAGCGGGGTCAGCATCGACCACGGCTGCCGCGCGATCGGCGCGGGAATGATCGAACTCATTGCGCATCCCCCTGGGCCCGACCCTGAGCACGGCCCGGGACACCCGCCTGGGCACCCCGGTCGCGCTGGTTCGTCTCGTCGAGATCATTGCGCGGCCGGCGACGCGGGTTCTCGCGCGCGAAGGCTTCGCGCCGCTGCGCCTCAATCCGCGCCTCGGCATCGACCCGCTCCTGAATTTCGCGGTCGAGCGGCGCGGTGGGCGGGATGGTCTCGCCCGCTGCACGGGCATATTCCTGGTACCGGCGCTGGAGCCGCTGCTGCGCGGTGCCGCCCCACTGCTCTTCGAATGTGCGCAAGGCGTCCATGGCCTTCTGCGGATCGAACAGGAAGGTCATCACGTCGCGCGCGATCGGATAGGCCGCGCTTGAGCCGCCGCCATGCTCGATCACCACCGCACCGGCATAGCGCGGATTGTCGAACGGCGCGTAGAACACGAAGAGTCCGTGGTCGCGGTATTTCCACGGGCCGCTCCGGCCATCGGACACGCTGAGCGAGACGACCTGCGCCGTCCCCGTCTTGCCCGCCATCAGGATGTCGTCGATCGGCAGGCGCGCGCGCCCGGCGGTGCCCGGGCCGTTTACCACATCGCTCATCGCCTGGTGGATGTAGTCGATCTGGTCCTTGTTGAAGTCGAGCGAGGCGAACCGCTTGCGCTCGTTGGTCTTGATCAGCGAAGGCGTGACGATCCGCCCCGTGGCGAGCCGGGTAGCCATGACCGCCAACTGGAGCGGGCTGGTGAGGTAATAGCCCTGGCCGATCGATGCGTTGACCGTGTCGTAGGGTTGCCATTCCTGGTCGTACTTCTCCAGCTTCCATGCCGGGTCGGGCACGGTGCCGTAGAACTGGCTGGCGACCGGCAGGTCGAATTCCTGCCCCAGCCCGAACCGACGGGCATAGGCGGCGACCTTGTCGAAACCCACCTGCTGCGCGAAGTGATAGAAATAGCTGTCGCACGACTGGTAGATGCCCTTGGCCATGTCGACCCGGCCGTGGTTGCTCCAGCAGTTGAAGAAGCGGTTGCCGATCCGCCGGCCGCCGCCGCACATGATCGCTTCGTTCGGATCGATCCCTTCGTGCATGAAGGCCATCGCGTGCATCGGCTTCACCGTGGAGCCGGGGGGGTAGAGCCCTTTCAACACCTTGTTGCGCAGCGGCACCCGCTCGTTCTCGCTCAGCATCGCATATTCGACGCTGCCGATCCCGTCGGAGAAGGAATTGGGATCGAAGCTGGGCATGGAGGCCATGCACATCAGATCACCGGTAAGGCAGTCCATCACCACCACCGATCCGCTCTCGAGGCCGATGCGGCGCGCCGCATAGTCCTGCAACGGGCCGTCGATCGTCAGCTGGATCGGGTCACCCTGGACGTCGGGGCGCGTGCTCAGGTCGCGCACGATGCGGCCCGATGCGGTCACTTCCACGCGCCGGGCGCCGGGCGTGCCGCGCAGGCGCTGCTCGAACTGCTTCTCGAGCCCGTCCTTGCCGATCTTGTAGCCCGGCGTGATCAGGATCGGGTTGCGGTCTTCCTCGAACTCCTCGCGGCTCGCGGCACCGACATAGCCGAGCAGGTGCCCGACCGAGGGGCCGGTGGGATAATAGCGCGAAAAGCCGCGCTGTGGCACGACGCCCGGCAGCTCGGGCAGCCGGATACTGACGGCGGCGAAGGCATCGTAATCGAGCCCGCTCGCCACCTCGATGGGGGCATAGCCCGCGCTCTCGTCGATCTTCTTGCGCAGGTCGCGCATCTTCGCATCGTCGAGGTCGAGCAGCTTGCCCAGCGCTTCGAGTTCCCGCTCGCCGTCCTGCAGACGCTCGGGAATGATATCGACGCGAAAATCGGCCTGGTTGGAGGCGAGGGGGGCACCGTTGCGATCGACGATCCAGCCCCGCCGCGGCGGGATCAGGGTCAGGTTCACCCGGTTGCTCTCGCTCTCCACCGCATACTTGTCGTTCTCGGCAATCGCGAGATAGCCCATGCGGCCCGCCAGCAGGATGCCGACCGACAGCCCCCCGATGCCGAGCACGAAGCTGCGCCGGTCGAAGCTGTTGGTCAGCGTGCTTTCGTTGAGCACTTGCTTGGTCAGGCCGAAAGGCATCAGGCGATGGTCCGGAACCGCATTCCGCGGAGTTTGTCGAGGCGTGAAACGATGAAGGCGATGAACGGGTAGGCGATGATCGATAACAGCAACTGGGGCACGATGGCGGCGAACAGCGGCATGCTGAGCCTGCTGCCCGACACCAGCGTCGCGACCAGAATGTAGATCACGGCGATGGCGGCCGCGATCAGCCAGTCCTGCGCGAAACCGCGCCACGGGAAGCGCATTTCGATCAGCTCGATCGCGAGCATCGCCGCAGAGAACAATAGTATAGCAGAGCCGAATGGCTGGCCACTGAACAGGTCATCCCACATGCCGAAGATGATGCCCGACCAGATCGGCAGGACGCCGGGACGCAGCAGCCGCCAGGCGAGCAGGAAGAGGAAGCCGATCGGCGGCAGCAGCGGGCCTGCGGTCGCGATCGGGATGCTCTGGATGTAGGAGGCGAGCATGATCGTCGCCCACGGCACGAAGATCATGAGGAACGGCGAGTGTTCCTTGTTGATCTGCCGGCTCGCGGGTCCGCGCCGGTTGTGAGAGGCGCGCGGATCGATCACGGAGTGACCACGCCGCCCTGCTCGGTGGTCGGAGGCGTTTCGTCCCCGTCTTCCTGCTGGACCGTTTCGTTCGAGCCGATCGCCTCTTCGATCGGCGTTTCGGCGCCGCGCAGCGCCTCGGGCTGCCACAGCGGCTCGACCGCAACGAAGTCGGTCGCCGCGGGATTGCTGATGATGCGTGCGACCGCGCCATCGTCGGTCAGGCGGGTCACGATGGCGACCGCGATGCCGGGCCGGTAGAGCCCGCCCGCGCCGCTGGTGACGAACACGTCCCCGCGCTCGAGCGGATTGATGCCGAGGTTGATCAGGCGGATATTGATCAGGCCGTCGCCGCGCCCTTCGGCAAAGGCGACGGTGTTGTCGCCCGCGCGGCGCACGGGCAGCACGCTCTCGCTATCGGTGATGAGCAGCACGCGCGCGGAATTGCGCGAAGCCTCCAGCACGCGGCCCACGATGCCGCGTTCGGATCGCACCGGCATGCCCGGCTGCACCCCGTCGGAGCGGCCCGCGCCGAGATAGGCAAAGCGGCGCGTGCTGGTGGCGCTCGACCCGATCAGGCGCGCGACGGCGACCGGTTCCACATCGGTTTTCCCAAGACCGAGAAGCGCCTTCAGCCGGCGGTTCTCCTCCTCGGTCGCACGCGCTTCGGCGAGGCGAATCCGGGCGATCTCGACCTCTTTCTTGAGATCGGCATTCTGCTGCCCGGCTTCGAGGTAGCCCTGGACCGATTCGATGAAACCACGCCCGCCGCTACGCGCGGAGGCCGAAACCTGCGCGGCGGGCTGAGTCGCGTCGCCGAACAGCCCGCGCAGACCGGTGAAGGAGGCGGGCTGAATGAGCGAGACGGCCAGCAGGATGACACCCAGCAGCATGGCGAGCACGACCAGCACGTAGCCGGTGAAGGCGCCGAACTGGGCCTTCTTGGAATGCCCCGATATCCGCTGTTTCGACCCCGACAGGGGCATAGTTCCTCCGTCCGGTTAGGGGCCATCGGCCCCGGGCCTCGGTCGCCTCAGGCCGTCATCAACACGCCGCGGTAGACGGGGTCTTCCATCGCGCGGCCGGTGCCGATCGCGACGCATGACAGCGGATCTTCCGCGATGCTCACGGGCAGTCCGGTTTCCTCGCGCAGATGCTCGTCCAGCCCGGTGATCAGCGCACCGCCGCCGGTCAGGACGATACCCTGGTCCACGATGTCGGCGGCGAGTTCGGGCGCGGTGTTTTCGAGCGCGATCCGCACGCCTTCGACGATCGCACCGATAGGCTCGGAAAGGGCTTCGGCGATATGGGACTGGTTGATGGTGATCTCTTTCGGAACACCATTGACGAGGTCGCGGCCCTTGATCGTGATCGCTTCGCCGATCCCGTCGGCGGGGGCCACGGCCACGCCGTAGTCCTTCTTGATCCGTTCGGCGGTCGATTCGCCGATCAGCAGGTTGTGGTGTCGGCGCACGTAGGAAACGATCGCCTCGTCCATCTTGTCGCCGCCGGTCCGCACGCTCGTGGTGTAGGCGAGGCCGCGCAGCGAAAGCACCGCGACTTCGGTCGTGCCGCCGCCGATGTCGACGACCATCGAACCGACCGGTTCGGTCACCGGCATGTCCGCGCCGATCGCGGCCGCCATCGGCTCGAGGATCAGGTACACCGCGCTCGCGCCGGCATTGCTCGCCGCATCGCGGATCGCGCGCCGTTCGACCGAGGTCGAGCCCGAGGGGACGCAGATCGTGATTTCGGGGTAGCGGAACAGGCTCTTCTTGCCGTGCACCTTGCGGATGAAGTGCTTGATCATCTCTTCCGCGATTTCGATGTCGGCGATCACGCCGTCACGCAGGGGGCGGATCGCTTCGATCGAGTCGGGCGTCTTGCCCATCATCATCTTCGCATCGTCGCCCACGGCCTTGACGCGCTTGATGCCGTTCAGCGTTTCGATGGCGACGACCGACGGTTCGTTCAGGATGATTCCCTGATCGGGCACATAGACCAGCGTGTTCGCAGTGCCGAGGTCGATCGCCATGTTCTGCGTGCCGAACTTGAGAAGATTCGAGAAGAAACCCATAGGTATTATCGTTCCGTGCCGATCTTGCGACCGGCCTTGACTGAGGTTGAAGGGACGGGCCGTTGGTGCGAGTCCACCAGAACGCAGCCCTTAACGCCCCGAAACATAAAACGCGACGCCTTTAAGCAAAAAACGGGCGTAAGTGCGCGGCGTCCGTCGAATTTTTCCACCGTCCCGGCTACAAACCCGCAGATGGCCACCATCAGACGACTGCCCGAAGCGCTCATCAACCGCATTGCCGCGGGCGAAGTCATCGAACGCCCGGCCGCCGCGCTCAAGGAATTGCTCGAAAATGCGATCGATGCGGGCGCGACCCGCATCTCGGTCAGCCTCGAGGAAGGCGGGATCGGTTCGATCGAAGTGGTCGACGACGGCTGCGGGATGGACGAGGCCGCGCTGTCGCTCGCGCTGGAGCGGCACGCGACCTCGAAACTGCCCGAGGATCTGGTGGGGGAAGGGCACGCGCTCGAACATGTCGCGACGCTCGGCTTTCGGGGCGAGGCATT
The DNA here is from genome assembly GCF_003363135.1 of Alteriqipengyuania lutimaris. Taxonomy (NCBI): domain Bacteria; kingdom Pseudomonadati; phylum Pseudomonadota; class Alphaproteobacteria; order Sphingomonadales; family Erythrobacteraceae; genus Alteriqipengyuania; species Alteriqipengyuania lutimaris. The sequence goes on from NZ_QRBB01000001.1 coordinate 2,177,804, forward strand.
GCCCAGCATCGCGAGCGTGGCGCGCTTCACGCTCGAAAGCCGCCCCCACGACAGCGAGCAGGGCTGGCGCAAGGTGGTCGACCATGGCCGCGTGGTGGAGGACAAGCCCGCCGCCGTCCCGCCGGGCACCCGCGCGCGGATCGAGGACGTGTTTCGCGAGGTCCCTGCGCGGCGCAAGTTCCTGCGCACCCCGCGCAGCGAATATGCCGCATGCCAGGATATCGTCCGCCGCCTCGCGATGGCGCGGCCCGATATCGGCTTCACCTTTTCCAATAATGGCCGCCGCATCCTCCAGCTCCAGCGGGGCGAGGCGCTGCCCGAGCGGGTCGTGCGCCTGATCGCGCGCGAGCTGAAGGACAACTCGGTACCCATCGAGCTTGCCCGCCAGATCGAAGGGGGCGGCGAGATGGCCCTCACCGGCATTGCCGGGCTGCCGACCTACAACCGCGGCGTGGCCGACCACCAGTACCTGTTCGTCAACGGACGTCCGGTGAAGGACCGGCTGCTGGTTGGCGCGGTGCGCGGTGCCTATGCCGAAATGCTCGCGCGCGATCGCCACGCGGTGCTCGCGCTGTTCCTCGACCTGCCGCCCGAGGAGGTCGACGTGAACGTGCATCCGGCGAAGAGCGAAGTGCGCTTTCGCGACCCGCAGGGCGTGCGCGGCATGATCGTGGGCGGATTGCGCGCCGCGCTGTCGACCGGGGACAAGCGCAGCGCGCAGGCGCCCGATGCCAGTGCGATGGCGAAGTGGCAGGCCGAACCGGTTGCGCCGCCGTCCCCTTCCATCTTCGACCGTTTCGCAGGCCCGAGCGCACCTTCCGCACTCCACGAGCCGCGCATGAACTGGGGCGAGGGTGCGCCCGCCGATGCGCTACCCTCGGGCCGCGCGATCGAAGCCGAGCCGCTGCCGGAGAACACTCCCGACTATCCGCTCGGCATCGCGCGCGGGCAGATCGCCAACACCTATATCGTCGCCGAGGCGGCCGACGGGCTGGTGCTGGTCGACCAGCACGCCGCGCATGAACGCCTGACGCTCGAACGGCTGCGCAATGCCGATGCGGGCGCCGCGACCGCGCGCAGCCAGGCGCTGCTCATGCCCGAAGTGGTCGAATTGTCCGAAGCCGAATGCGACCGGATCGAAGCGATCGCCCCCGATCTCGACAAGCTGGGCCTCGCGGTGGAGCGCTTCGGCCCCGGCGCGATGCTGGTCCGCGCGATCCCGCACGCGCTGCCCAAGGCCGATCCGCATGCGCTGCTGCGCGACATTGCGGACGACCTCGCCACCAATGGCGTGCTGTCGGAAGGCGAGGGCGCCAATGGTGGCGGGGGAGGCTCGCTGCTCCTGACCGAAAAGCTCGAATACGTCTTGGCAACAATGGCTTGCCATGGTTCGGTGCGAGCGGGCAGAACGCTCCGCGTAGAGGAAATGAATGCGTTGCTGCGCGAAATGGAGCGCACGCCCCGCTCGGGCCAGTGCAATCACGGCCGCCCGACCTGGGTGAAGCTGTCGATGGAAGAAGTAGAAAAACTGTTCGGGAGACATTGATGCGTATCGGGGGGAACATGGCCGGCAAGCTCGCGCTGATAGCGGCGGGTCTGGCGGTCACGGGTTGTGCGAACGAGGCACCCGACAGCGAGGCGCAGCAGCGCGCCGATGCGGAGGCGGTGGCGCAGGTGATGGCGCAGCAGACTCCGCCACCGATCGAGCTGGCGCTCCAGCCGATCACCTACGACGATATCGTGGCGGACGAACGCCTGTCGGGGCCGGGCTGCTCGTTCTATCCGACCGACGCGGAAGATCCCTTTGCAATCCTGGGCAGCGATCTCGCCTTCGTGAAATACGAGGGCAGCGTCCAGCGTCTCGCCGCCGACGCGGGGAGCGGGGAGGGGCCCTTCGATACGCGTGAGAAATATGACGGGCGCGAATACGTGCTCAAGGTCGCGTACGACGAAGCGGCCGTCGAACAGGGCGATGGCTACTGGGCTGCGCCTGCGACGGCGCGCGTGGAAGACGGGTTCGACCGGCAGGTAGCACAGCATGACGGCAGGCTCGCCTGCGGCGGCTGACCGGCTAGTGCGGTGATCGTTCGGGGGTCTCGCCCTGCGAGGCTTCCGGATCGCGCACCGCCATGATCCCGTTGGAAATCATGGTCAGCACCGGTTCGCCATGCTGGTTGAACACGGTCTGACGGCTCTTGGTGAAGCCCATGTGCGGCTTGGTCCTGCTCTGCCGCTTCTCGATCAGCTCGGCTTCGACGCGCAGGGTATCGCCCGGATGGACGGGCTTGAGCCAGCGCAGCTCGTCGATCCCCGGCGAACCGAGCGAGGCGGATTGCTCTTTCCGGAACTGCTCGACGAACATGCTCATCGTCATCGCACACGTATGCCATCCGCTGGCGGCAATGCGGCCGAAATGGGTTTTGGCGGCGGCATCATCGTCGAGATGGAAGGGCTGGGGATCGTATTTGGAGGCGAATTCGATCACCTCCTCGCGGGTGACCTCGTAATGCCCGAAAGCCTGCTTCGTACCGACTTCCAGATCCTCGAAATATCGCATGCGTTACGCCCTTCGCCGTTCAGAGCGCGGGGCGTAGCAGCATCCAGATTCCCATGGCAATCATCGCGAGGTTCTCGGTCAGCGAGACGAAACCGAGCGGCACGTTGCTGCCCCCGCCGACACAGGCGCACTTGATCTCGCGCTTCTGGACATAGACCGCGTAGAACACGCTGACCGCGCCGACCGTACCGATGAACAGCGCGATGGGGATCGAGAGCCAGGGCAGGATGCGCCCCGCCATCAGCACCGCCGCCGTCGCCTCGAGGTAGGGATAGGCATAGGCGTAAGGCACCCACCGACGGCCCAGCTGGTCGTAGCCGACGAACATGGTCGAGAACTGCTCGACATCCTGCAGTTTCAGCATGGCGAGCATGGCCATCGAAAAGGCGACAAACCATTCGATGGTGCGAATGGTCGGTGCGCCCAGCAGGCCGATGCTCAGCGTAACCGCCAGCGCCGCCGCCACCGCGAAGACCGCGAGGACGGGGCGGTAGCTGGTTTCGTCCGGTTCCTTCACCGATTTGCCGAGGAACTTCCTCAGCTCCTCGTAACCGCCGATCCGCTTGCCCTCGATGAAGGTCTGCGGGGTGGTCTTCACCCCGTGTTTCTCCTTGAAGGCGTCGGTCTGCTCGCGGGTGGTGAGGTGGTGATCCTCGACCTTGTAACCCGCATTCTCGAGCAGCCATCTGGACTTGGTGCCATAGGGGCACACGTGCTTGTCCATCACCATGCGATGCAGTTCGGCGGTCTTCGTCATAGGCGGAATATATACCCCCTGGGGGTATCGTTCAACCCGCCCGGAACTTGGGCACCTTGCCACCCGAGCTCAGCTCCGGAATAATCCGGTAGCGGGCGAGGATGAAGCTGAAGAGGCCGAACAGGAGGAGGCCGATCGCGACCAGCGTGAACCAGATGCCGTCATCGGCCAGGCTGGCGACCGCATCGCCGATGGTTTTCACCTGGTCGCTGCCCTGCGACATGAAGCCCGCGCTCACCAGCGACCAGCCGATGATCACGAACACCACCGCACGCGCGGTATAGCCCGCTCCGCCGAGCCAGCGGGTAACGTCGGGCGCCTGCGGGCTGATCCGGTTCATGAAGCTGCCGGTGAGGCCCTTCTTGCCCTGGCTGAACGCGGCGATGAAGAAAGTGAGGCCGAGAATGCCGAGCAGGATGCCGCCGAACTCGACGCCGAGCACGCCCGATGCCGCTTCCTGCGCACCGCCGCCGGACCCGCCACCGCTATCGGTCGCGAACTTGAACGCCGACCAGGCGAGGGCGAGGTGGCCGATCGCGCTACCGGCATGGCCGATCCGCTTGCCCCAGCCCTTGGCGTCCGAGCCTTCGTTCTCGATGTCGAACAGCGGGGAGCAGAAGCGGAACAGCGCATAGCCGAACAGGCCGAGCACCATGATCCACAGGATCGCGGTTCCGGCGGGGAAATTCTCGATCGCCTTGAAGATGCCCGCAGTCCCTTCGGCAATGCGTCCCGCGCTGGTGAGCGCGATCAGACCGACGACCGTGTAGAGGATCGCGCGGCTGAAATAGCCCACGCGCACCAGCCAGTTAAACTTCTCGGATTTGTCGACCATCGCGCGTTTGCCCCTGTTTGCAATTGTTTCCAATCCCAACGGAGCAGCGGCGTTATGGTGCCGAGAATCCTCAGACGTTGAACTTGAACATCAGCACGTCGCCGTCCTGCACGAGGTATTCCTTGCCTTCCTGCCGCAGCTTGCCCGCATCCTTGGCGCCGCTTTCGCCGCCCAGCGCGATGTAATCCTCGTAGGCGATGGTTTCGGCGCGGATGAAGCCGCGTTCGAAATCGGTGTGGATCTCGCCCGCCGCCTGCGGTGCCTTGGCCCCGGCGGGGAAGGTCCACGCGCGCGCTTCCTTCGGGCCGACGGTGAAGAAGGTCTGCAGGCCGAGCAGCTCGTATCCCGCGCGGATGATTTTTGCCAAACCGCTTTCGTCCAGCCCGAGTTCGCTCAGGTACTCGCTGCGATCCGCCTCTTCCATCTCGACCAGTTCGGATTCGATCGCGGCGGAAACGACCACCGACTGCGCGCCTTCGGCGGCAGCCTTCTCGGCCACCAGCTTCGAGAGCGCATTGCCCTGCGCCGCGTCTTCCTCGGCCACGTTGCACACGTAGAGCACGGGCTTGGCGGTCAGCAGCTGCGCCTGTTCGAACAGGCGCGCTTCCTCGTCGTCGCCCGGTTCGACAAGCCGCGCAGGCTTGCCGTCCTTGAGAAACTCGAGCGCCTGGCCGAGAATGCTGGCGAGCGCCTTGGCTTCCTTGTCGCCGCTGGTTGCACGGCGCTTGGCATTCTCGACCCGCTTCTCGACGCTTTCGAGGTCGGCCAGCATCAGCTCGGTCTCGACCACTTCGGCGTCGGCGATCGGATCGACCTTGTTGTTCACGTGCTGGATGTCGTCATCCTCGAAACAGCGCAGCACATGGACGATCGCATCGACCTCGCGGATATTGGCGAGGAACTGGTTGCCGAGGCCTTCGCCCTTGCTGGCGCCCTTCACGAGGCCCGCAATGTCCACGAAGGCGAGCTGGGTGTGAATGATCTTGGCGCTCTTGCTGATGGCGGCCAGCTTCTCCAGCCGCTCGTCGGGCACCGCGACCTGGCCCACATTGGGCTCGATCGTGCAGAAGGGATAGTTCGCGGCCTGCGCGGCCTGCGTCTGCGTCAGTGCATTGAACAGCGTCGACTTGCCGACATTGGGCAGGCCGACGATACCGCATTTGAAACCCATGATCTTCCTTGGTCCGGACAGGCGGGCCAGCGGCCCGCGATGCTGTGATTGAATGGGCCCGCACCTAACGCTCAGGCCCGCCCGTGCCTAGTGCGATGTTCGCCGATGCGGCACAAGCGGGCCATCACTGGATCACTGGGGAGCGGGGCCGTCAGTCGACGTTGTGCACGGCCTTGATCAGCGGGCCGTAGCCCGATCCGCCCAGCCATCCGACCTGCGTGGCAGCCGTCACCTCGTTGATCTTCATCTGCGGCTTGGCGCCCGGGTGGACTTCGGTGCGCAGCGGGCGGGTGCCGCCGGGCATGGCGATGATCTGCGCGATCGCGCGCGGGACATCCATCGGGTCCGCGCTGCGGCCCGAGCCGTCTTCTTCGCCCATGCTCGCAACCACTTGCGGATAGCCGTCCTTGTGGATCGCCGCCGCGCGATCCTTCAGCGCGGAGGTGTAGATATTGCGGTTGACCCAGACTTCGGTCGGATATCCGCCGGGTTCGATGATCGCGACCTCGATATTGTGCGGCACCAGTTCGTAGGCCATCGCCTCGCTCATCGCCTCGAGCGCGAATTTGGTCGGCGAGTAATGGCCCGAGTAGGGGACAATGACCCGGCCGAGCTGGCTGGAGATCGGCACGATCAGCCCGCCGCCCTTCGCGCGCATTCCGGGCAGGACCGCCCGCGCCATGCGGTGCGCGCCGATGACGTTGGTACCGAAGATCAGCTGCGTCGCCTGCATGTCCTGAAGCTCTACGGGTCCGGAAATGCCGATCCCGGCATTGTTGACCAGCACATCGATCCCGCCGCCTGCAAGCCGCTCGGCCTCGGCGACGCCCGCCACGACCTGTTCGTCGGACAGCACGTCGATCTCGATCACGGTGATGTCGAGGTTTTCGTCCGCGGCAAGGGTGCTCAGCTCTTCCGCTTCGGGGCGGGGCAGGCCGCGCATGGTGGCGAAGACCTTTGCCCCCAGTCGTGCGTAATGTTCGGCGCCAAGGCGGCCAAAGCCCGAGGAACAGCCCGTGATCAGCACGCTCTTGCCGGTGAGGTCGGGCGTCGACGAGAGCGCATCGGTCTGAGCGCGGGCGGACATCGCGGCAAGCGCGCCGGTCGCGGCGGCTCCGGCCATCAGGCTGCGGCGGGAAAGGGTGGGCATGGGCGAACTCCTTGCTTGCAGCTGCGTGCGGGTCTCAACTTTCGTCTGCACCTTCCTTAGGGGCGAAAACGCCGAGACGGTGCATCTCCTTTTGTACGTACCACAAGGCGAAGACATCGTAGAGCGCGTGGGCGATCATCACCGTGAGCAGGCTGCCGCTGATCCAGTACAGATAGCCGAAGAGAACCCCGATCGCGAAGATGATCATCGCGATGGGCGACTTCGCGAGATGGACGATGGCGAAGAGCGCGGAGGCGATCCCGATCGCGAGCGGCACGCCGACGTAATCCGACGCGAGCGTTTGCACTCCTGCGCGGAACAGCGCCTCCTCGCCGATCCCGGCTCCCAGCGAGACCATCACGATGGCCCACAACGGCAGCGGCTTTTCGAGAAAGGCGAAGTTGTCCGCCTGCGCGCGGACCAGCCTTTCCGACAGGCGCGGCAGGCCTTTGAACGCCGCGTAGGCGACGCCCACCAGAACCCCGGCCAGCGCGATGCCCGACACGATCTCGTCGGTGTGGAAGGAAACGAAGGCGTCGTTCGGGCGACCCGAGAGCCGCCACAGCACGAGACCGGTCACCGTAAAGGCGACCGCCTGCAGGGTCAGCAGGCCGAGCAGCGCCGCGCGCCCCGGCATGGCCTTTTGGGTTCTCGGCGATCGCTCCATCGCGCGGATCAGTCCTCCGCTGAGGCCAAGGGCGACGTGCCTGCCATGCCCCCTAGTCCTGCATCCGGAGCGCGACATCGTTCATGAAGCGCGCGTCGTCGCCCTCGGCCAGCCACGCCGCCTCGCTCGCCATCGCGCCGAGCATGGTGGCGAGATCGTCCATCTCCGCCTTGGCGTAATTGCCCAGCACATGGCCCGTGACCCGGTCCTTGTGCCCGGGATGGCCGATGCCGATCCGCACGCGGCGAAAATCGGGGCCGAGATGCTGGTTGATGCTGCGAAGGCCGTTGTGCCCGGCGAGTCCTCCGCCGACGCGGACCTTCACCTTGAAGGGGGCGAGGTCGAGCTCGTCGTGGAAGACTGTCAGCGCGTCGGGTTCCAGCTTGTAGAAGCGCAGCGCCTCGGCAACGCTGCGCCCGCTTTCGTTCATGAACGTCGCGGGCTTGAGCAGCAGCACCTTTTCGCGCCCGATCCGCCCTTCCTGGACCCAGCCCTGGAACTTCTTCTGCACGGGGCCGAAATCGTGCGCTTCGGCGATGACGTCGCACGCCATGAAGCCGATATTGTGCCGGTGAAGCGCGTAGCGCGGTCCGGGATTGCCGAGGCCGGTCCAGATTTGCATGCAGCGCCGTTAGCAAATCCTCCCCCGAACGGGGAGGGGGACCATGCACACCGTGGTGGAGGGGCAGGTTAGGCGCGAACGACTTCTTGAGCGGTTCCAGGTGGGGAGGCTGCCCCTCTACCCCTCTCCCGCCAGGGGAGGACCATAAAAAACGCCGGACCTCTATGCGAGGCCCGGCGTTTCGGATTGCTTCGAACGAGAGGCAGACGATCAGTCGTCGGTCTGCTCGGGCTCGCCTTCCACGGTCTCGGCATGCTGCTCGATGACCTCGGTTTCGGTGACTTCTTCCTCGTCGCCCTCGGCGCCTTCGGCCTTCTTGAGCGCCGACGGAGCCACCAGGGTGGCGATGGTGAAGTCGCGATCGGTAATCGCCGAAGTGCTGCCTTCGGGCAGGTCGACTTCGCTGATGTGGATCGAGTCGCCGACTTCCTTGCCCTTGACGCTGATCACGATCTCGGACGGGATCTTGTCCGCTTCGCAGACCAGTTCCAGCTCGTGACGGACCACGTTGAGCACGCCGCCCTTCTTGAGGCCGGGCGATTCCTCTTCGTCGGCGAAGACCACGGGGATGGCGACGTCCACCTTGGCGCCCTTGGCAAGACGGAAGAAGTCCACGTGCTCGGGCCGGTCGGTGACGGGGTGCAGCGCAACGTCCTTGGGCAGGGTGCGCACCTTCTTGCCGCCGATTTCGATCTCGATGATCGAGTTCATGAAGTGGCCGGTGTCGAGCTGACGCCGCAGCAGGCGTTCCTCGATGTGGATCGTGGTCGGTTCTTCCTTGCCGCCGTAAATCACGGCGGGGACACGGCCTTCGCGACGCAGTGCCCGGGAGGCTCCCTTGCCAGCCCGGTCGCGCGTCTCGGCCGGCAGGGTGATGGCGTCGCTCATCGTATGCTACCTTTCGAATGCGTAATTGAGAATGTTCCGGTCCGCCACGCCTCCAGGGATGCACATGGCGCCGAAGCGCGGCCCATTAGGGGCAAAAGCGCGGTTTGGCAAGCGCCGTCGGTGCCGCGTCAGTTCAGGCGGGTGACGCGATAGCCGCGCGCCTCGAGCAGCGCGACCAGACCGTCCTCGCCCAGCATGTGCGCCGCACCGACCGCGATCAGCGGGCGTTCCCCTCGCCGCAGAAGCGGCTCGATTTTCGCCAGCCACTCGGCATTGCGCCGGGTCAGCAGCGCGGTGCGGATTTCGGGATCGGCGAGCATGCCTTCGTGGCTCAGCCGCTCCAGCCCCGCGACATCGCCGGCAAGATAGAGGTCGATCGGCCGCGCGAGCACGTCCGGATCGGACTGCGATTCCTCGACGATCGAGGACAGCATCGTGCGCTGGGCATTCTGCGACAGGCCATCGAAGGCCGCGAACTGCGCCTTCGCGCCTTCCAGCTCGATCACTTCGCGATCCGAGAATTCCTCGATCAGCGCGCGGTCCACGCCGTTCGCGGGGTCGGCCCGCGTCCTCACCGCCTGCGCGAGCATGAGCGCGGCGCCCCAGCTTTCGATGCGCGCGAAATCCCGCAGCGAATAGCTGCTGTCGTCGACCAGCTCGGTCAGCTGCGCGCGCTGATCCTGCGCCACGCGCGCAGTCAGCGGAGGCAGGCCGGCCGATGTGGCGAGCGGAAGGAACGCCGCCGCCATTGCATGGCCATCGTCGAGCTCGGCGATCTCCACCGCAAGAACATCGGCCTGCGCGACCACGTCATCGACCGCGCCCCCGCGCCACTTCACGTCGTCGGGCAGGGCGTGGATGGTGCCGAGCAGCCATCCTTCGACCTGCCCGGCATCGTCGCCCCCATCGACGCGGGCGACTTCCCACAAGAGCGGGTTGGCGGTTTCCGCGCCGCCATTCTCGCGCCCGTCCGGCTGGCCGCAGGCAGCGACCAGACAGGCTAGGAAGGCGAGAAGGGCGGGGCGCAACGACATCATTCGGCTCACTGGACGCGGGTCATTTCTATACCGCGCTCGGCCAGCTTGTCCTGCAGTTTCTGGTTGCCGGCCATGTGCCCGGCACCCACCGCCATGAAGATCGTGCCCGGGCTGTCGAGCCGCTCGTCGATCCAGACGGCCCAGTTCGCGTTGCGGGCGTAGAGCATGCGCTCTGCCAGGACCGGATCGGCCTCCATCGCCTCGTTCATCAGCTCGCCCAGCTGCTCCACATCGCCTTCCGACCATTCGGCGACGATCTTCTGGAGGAAGGGGGTGATCTCATCGATCTGCTCGGCGGTCTGGATCAGGTAGTCCACCTGCGCATCCTGCGGCAGCTCGTCGAAGATCGCGAACTGCGACTCCACGGTTTCGAGCGCGTCGCGCCCCATGCGCTCGCCGATGGTGCGCTCGAGCACGGTCTCGGTGCCGTTTTTCTGGTCGAACCCGCCGAGGGCGTAGGCGGCGTTGCTAAGCTGGAGCGCCGCGAACCACGGATCGAGCTGGTCGAGAGCATTGACCGGAATGCCGAGGTCGTTGAGCGTGGCTTCGTAGGTCGCACGCTCTTCGTCGTCCATCAGGCTGCGCACCGTGGTGCCTTCGGGCAGCATCGCGATCTGCTGCACCAGCGCCGGTACTTCGGTCATCGCTTCGGGCGTCATGTCGATCTCGGTCACCAGCGTATCGCTCTCGTCGAGCGCCGTCTTGACCGGGCCGGTATACCATTCGACGTCGTCGGGCAGCACGTGGACGGTGCCGAAGACGTAGATCGTCGTGTCCTCGTCCGCGATCCGCCACAGGGCAGGCCCGCCCATCTCCATCGTCCCGGCAGGCACCTGCGTCGATGCGACCGGGGTGGGGGTGGCCTGCGTCTGGGCGCAGGCACCCGATCCGATGGCCAGCGCGACGGTGGCGATACCGGTGAGAAGGGGTTTGGCTGAAATGGTCATATCGGTGTCCTCTCGATTTGCTAACGAAAATGGGCGTTGAACATGGTTCGCAGTGGTCAGCGCAGCCCGAGCTTGCGCAGACCGTAAACGGCGCAGATGATGAAAATCATGACGGAGACGATAGCCAGCGCGCTGGGGAAGGGCACCAGGCCGATATTGGCGAGAAAGTACCAGATGCCGAATACGATCATGCCGCCATACACCCCGCAGAGATGCGCCCAGAGATTGTCCATCAGATCGAGCTCGTCGACGCGTTTGAAATAGTCTCGCGTGAACCATATCAGGCCGATCGCCAGGATGGCGCAGGCGAGCAGAGGCACCCAGACGGGTGCCTCGCCGTCCTCGTAAAGGCCTCCCATCACGCCGCCGGCCATTCCGGCGATCAGGCTGCCGAGCAAGGCCAGCGCCACGTAGCGGTAGAAGCGGTTGCGGCGCTTTTTCAGCCGTGCCTCTCCGGTCGGTTCGGGATCAGTCCTCGTCATGGAAAATCTCCTCAATCGTCGCCTCGAAAAGGCGCGAAATCTTGAATGCGAGGCCGAGCGAGGGATCGTGCTTGCCCGTCTCGATCGCGTTGACCGCCTGGCGCGAGACATCGAGCCGTCCGGCCAGTTCGGCCTGGCTCCAGTCGCGTTCGGCGCGCATGACTTTGAGGCGGTTTTTCATACGACCCCGCTCCGCGCTTCGAAGCTGAAGGGGGGCGAATGGGACTGTCCCGGCGCCCGAAAACCTGGCACCTCTATCAGGGTGGTTGCCTCGGTCATTCCCTGTCACCTCCCAAGGCAAACCTGTCGCGCAGCATCGCGGAGGCGAAGCCGGCATAGAAGGCGAGGGAAACGATCATGGCGAGCAGGGTCGCGTCATTGGCATACCCGGCGGCGTTCATGGGCATACGGTCGGGCGCGCCACCGGCGGACACACGATATCCGGCCACGTAGGCGAGGTCGGAGACGCTCAATATGAAGAGAACCGAGAGATAGATCGCGACGAGCACGATGCTCCAGCGCATGCCGACATGGCACTGGCTGCGAAAATAGTCGTCCGACCCATACGAAAATCCCGCATTGATCAGTCCGGCGACGATCACGCCATAGCCGATCGCCATCCAGTGAAGGTCGGGAAGAAAGACGTATTGGACCAGGCAGATAATCGTCGCGACCAGGCCTAGCCACATGACGACGAACTGCAGGTTCCGGCCCTCGGGTGTGAGGGCGTGGGGATCATAAGGCATCAGCGACTATCCCTATATGAAGCCAGTCCGCTCGCGGTCGGCCAGCTGCGGCAGGTCGAGGTGCGCGGCCGTTTCGGTCCGGGTCCGATCGTGCATGGGCACGCGAAACGGCGCGAATATGCGTCACCATCGCCGCTCAGTAGCTGTGGTTGAGCAGCATCAGGACGATCCACGCCGACATCAGCGCGATGTAGATGGCATTGCTCTTGCGGCTGCGAGGGCTGGAAGAAGCGGATTTGGAAAGATGGGTCATGATGTTCGTCTCCTTTGACGAAGAGGTCGGAAAATGGGCGATCGTAGCTCAAAAACCGCGGAAACGCTTGATGAAATAGCCGAGGAGAAACGCGCCGAGCACGATGGTGCTCGCAAGTTCGGCAGGGAAACTCGCCGCCTCTCCATTGCCGGTCCAGCCGCTGTAGAAACCGACCGCGAAAGGCGCGAAAACGAGGTAGGCAACGCCGAGGAGGAAGGCCGTATTTGCGCCGGCGGCCCAGAGCGAGGCGACATATTCGTCCGCTTTTCGGGTCGCGAACATGACGATGATCGCCGGCAGCATGACCAAGAGCCCCACGAACGCAAAGGGCTCCGGTGCACCCAGGAGATCCGTCGCCACCCAGGCTGCAAAACCCAGCAGCGCCAGCCAGCTGGCGACCGTATGCCGCCGGACGAGGGTACTCTTGTCGGCCATCAGAAGGGGGCCGCGAGTAACAGCTTGGCGGCGATATTGCCCACGCCGTAGCCGGCGAGGAAGATCGTCGCGAGGGCGAGCGCGGCCCTGCCCAACGGCGGTTTCCTGAGGTCGAATTCGATTTGCATGTTGTTGTCTCCGGCATGTAAAGTCGAGGAACGGTCGGGCGAGCCTTGTTGGGGCAGGGCCTGCCCGACCACCACATCCTCGCTCCTTACGCCTCGGGATCGAGAGCAATCGTCGCGAGGCGGGTTTCACGGGCGTCGGCGATCGCGAGTTCCGCCTGCTGCGCGGCCTTGCCGGCGACCTGCGCGCGGCATTCGGCTTCGATGTGCTGAGCGGTCACGCCCCTAGTGCCGGTAGCGCACACCTTGCGGACGGCACGATCGATGCGGGTGTCCAGCACCGCGCGGTCGGCGGCCTGCGACAGGTCGAGATCGGCGACCGAGATATCGACCGAACGGTCGGCGGCGACGGCCGCAGTGGGGAGGGCGATTGCGGCGAGAGCGGCGGCGAGGATTACGTTACGGGTGTTCATGTCATTCACTCCATTCTTGGATATTGGGTCCAGATGTCGTTTCAACCTGTCGTTGTGTCAGGTTGTGCTGACTTTATGTCGCGATTCGCTGTCCATGTCAACAACTCCTGACAAAATGTTTTGCAGACCTGTCTTTTTGGCAGAAATGCGCGCCCCCGTTGACGCTGCGCACGCCCTTCGCCATTGCCCTTCGCCTGATGGAACGCGACCCGACGAACAGTTTTCAGGACATGATTCTCGCCCTGCACGATTTCTGGGCAGGGCAGGGATGCGTGATTCTGCAACCCTACGACATGCGGATGGGGGCGGGCACGTTCCACACCGCGACCACCTTGCGCGCGCTGGGGCCGGAACCGTGGAATGCCGCCTTCGTGCAGCCCTGCCGCCGACCCACGGATGGCCGCTACGGCGAGAACCCGAACCGGCTGCAGCACTATTACCAGTACCAGGTCATCCTGAAGCCGAGCCCGGCCGACATCCAGGATCTCTATCTGGAATCGCTGCGGGTGATCGGGATCGATCCGCTCAAGCACGATATCCGCTTCGTGGAAGACGACTGGGAATCGCCCACGCTGGGCGCCTGGGGGCTCGGCTGGGAAGTCTGGTGCGACGGGATGGAAGTCACCCAGTTCACCTATTTCCAGCAGATGGGCGGGTTCGACTGCAAGCCGGTCGCGGGCGAGCTGACCTACGGGCTCGAACGCCTCGCAATGTACATCCAGGGCGTCGATAACGTGTACGACCTTTCCTTCAACGGGCAGGGGACGAGCTACGGCGACGTGTTTCTCGAAAACGAGAAGCAGATGTCGAAGTGGAATTTCGAGGTCGCCGAGACCGACGCGCTGTTCGACCTTTTCGCCAAGGCTGAGAAGGAGTGCGAGAACGCGCTCGCCAACAATGTCCCCATCGCCGCCTACGAGCAGGCGGTGGAAGCGAGCCACATCTTCAACCTGCTGCAGGCGCGCGGCGTGATTTCGGTGCAGGAGCGCGCGAGCTACATGGGCCGCGTCCGCGACCTCGCGCGCGGCTCCTGCGAGAAATACGCCGAGCTGAAAGCGCCCGAATGGGCCGAGAAATACCCGGAGTGGTCGCTGTGAGATCCATTCCCAATCCCGTCACCCCCGCGCAGGCGGGGGTCCAGATGACCCATGAAGCGCGCGCCACAGCGCTCGGTTGGGCCCCTGCCTGCGCAGGGGCGACGAAGGGAGGTCGGGCATGACCGATTTCCTCCTCGAACTGCGCTCCGAAGAAATCCCCGCTCGAATGCAGGCGGGGGCGCGCGCCGAACTGGAAAAGCTGTTCCGCCGCGAAATGGACGCGGCGGGCGTCGCGATGGACGAGGTCACCGTCTGGTCGACCCCGCGCCGCCTCGCGCTGATCGCGCGCGGGCTGCCGACCGAGACGCAGGCCGTCAGCGAGGAAGCCAAGGGGCCTCCTGTGGGCGCGCCCGATCAGGCGGTCGACGGCTTCTGCCGCAAGAACAATGTCACGCGCGACCAGCTGGAAGTGCGCGAAGTGAAGGGCCGCGAGACGTACTTCGCGGTGATCGACACGCCGGGCAGGGCGGTGCGCGATGTGCTGGCCGAGGCAATCCCGGCCATCATCCGCGATTTCGCCTGGCCCAAGTCGATGCGCTGGGGCGCGGCATCGATCTCGACCGAGAGCATGCGCTGGGTGCGACCTCTGTCCGGCATCGTCGCGCTGCTGGGCGACGAGGTGGTCGAGTGCGAGGTGCATGGCGTTACCTCGGGCGCGGTCACGCTGGGGCACCGGTTCCACGACTCGGGCGACATCACCATCGGCGATGCGGACGACTACGCGGTCAAGCTGCGCGCCGCGCATGTGATCGTCGATCACGAGGAACGCGCCGCTTTGATCCGCACAGGCGCCGCGCAGGTTTCGACCGAAGCGGGGCTGAGCCTGGTCGAGGACGAGGGGCTGGTGGTCGAGAATGCGGGCCTCACCGAATGGCCGATCCCGCTGCTCGGCCGGTTCGAGGAGGATTTCCTCACCGTCCCGCCTGAGACGATCCAGCTCACCGCGCGGGTCAACCAGAAGTATTTCGTGTGCGAGGACGCGCAAGGCACGCTCGCCAACGCCTTCATCTGCACCGCCAATATCGAGGCGGCGGACGGCGGCGCGGCCATCGTCGACGGCAACCGCAAGGTGCTCGCCGCGCGGCTGTCCGACGCGCGCTTCTTCTGGGAGGTCGACCAGAAGAAAACCCTCGCGCAGCATGCCGAGGGACTGGCGCGCATCACTTTCCACGAGAAGCTCGGCACCGTCGCCGACAAGGTCGAGCGGGTCGCCAAGCTGGCTCGCTGGCTGGTGGAAGAAGGGATTGTTCAGCCCACTTCCGCTCGTCCTGAGCCTGTCGAAGGGCGAGGGGGCGAAACCGTCCGCACTTCGACAAGCTCAGCACGAACGGTTTCGGAACTGGCCGACATGGCCGAACAGGCCGCGCGGCTGTGCAAGGCCGATCTCGTCACCGAGATGGTCGGCGAATTCCCCGAGCTGCAGGGGCTGATGGGCGGCTACTACGCCCGCGCCGAGGGCCTGCCCGATGCCGTCGCCGACGCGATCCGCGATCACTACAAGCCGGTCGGGCAGGGCGACGAGGTGCCGACTGCTCCGGTGACGGTGGCGGTGAGTCTGGCGGACAAGCTGGATACGATCGTAGGCTTCTTTTACGAGATGATGCCTCCGTCTGGCTCCAAAGATCCATTTGCGCTACGTCGAGCAGCGCTGGGTCTTATAGCGATAATCGAAACCAACCGACTAAGGTTCGATCTTTCGCAGCCAATTGTTCTAGCCATGGCATATCTTGGCAGGTTGATTGGGCGCGAATTGGCCAAGCCCGTAAATGAATTAGTGGCAGCACTTGAGGAAGTTGGCTTGAGCGATCAAGAACATCTAATCTCTTCTGCTCGTGAACGTGTTCTAGCCACCGCCCTATCAGACGAAGCTAAGCAACGGATCGTACTTGAGAGAGTAAGACCCACACTCTCAGCAGTCCTCGACTTCTTCGCCGATCGCCTCAAGGTCCAGCAGCGCGAGGCAGGCGTCCGTCACGACCTGATCGACGCGGTGTTCGCGCTCGGTGGCGAGGACGATCTCGTCCGCCTGCTCGCCCGCGTCCATGCGCTCCAGAGCTTCATGGATACAGAGGACGGTCGGAACCTCCTCGCGGGGTACAAGCGCGCGGCGAATATCCTCAAGAAGGAAGACTGGCAGGGCGTCGACGATGCCCCCCATACCGGCGAGGAAGACCCGCTCGTGCTGGTCGACGATCCGGACATGAAGGAAATCGTCGCCGCGCAGCTCGAAGAGGGCCGCAAGAGCGCGAATTCGCTGTCCTACACGCCCGAACCGGCCGAAAAGGACCTGATCGATGCGCTCGACGTGGCGGGCCCCAAGGCCACCACCGCCATCGAAGGCGAAGACTTCGAAGGCGCGATGGCCGCGCTTGCCAGCTTGCGTGCGCCGATCGACGCGTTCTTTCACAGTGTGACGGTGAATGACGAAGACGCCGCCAAGCGCTCCGCGCGCCTCGGCCTGCTTGCCCGCTTCCGTGACGCAGTGCACAATGTCGCGGATTTCTCGAAGATCGAGGGTTAGGGAATAAAAAAGAGTGAAAAAGACGCGATCTGTCACCCTGAGGCCGGATTGTCGTTTGAACACAAGGCTTTGCTCAGGGTGACACTTGGGTGACACGTGTCACCCCCGTAACCATGAAGTGTCAGCATAAGCAGCAGTGATCGACAAGGAATAGCGCATCGGCATGACCCAGACAGTCTACCACTTCGGCGGCGACGCGGACCATTCGGACCCGCGCCAGAAGGACAAGAAGTTCGCTGGCGGCAAGGGCGCGAACCTGGCCGAAATGGCGAGCATCGGCCTGCCGGTGCCTCCGGGCTTCACGATCACAACCGAAGAGTGCCTTGCCTATCTCGACGGCGCGCACGAATTCTCGGACACCCTGCGCGACGCGGTGGCGCAGGGTGTCGCCCATGTCGAGGCGACGGTCGGCAAGAAGCTGGGCGATGCGGCGGACCCGCTGCTCGTCTCGGTCCGCTCGGGCGCGGCGATCTCGATGCCCGGGATGATGGACACGGTCCTCAACCTCGGCCTCAACGACGAGACGGTGAAGGGCCTCGCCGAAACCAGCGGCGACGCGCGCTTTGCATGGGATTCGTACCGCCGCTTCATCCAGATGTATTCGGACGTCGTGCTCGGCATCGATCACGGGCTGTTCGAGGAAGCGCTGGAGATCATGCGCGAGGATCACGGCTTCTACTCGGATACCGAGATGGAGGCGCAGCACTGGGAAGCGCTGGTCGGCGAATACCAGAAGATCGTCGAGCGCGAGCAGGACAAGCCGTTCCCGCAGGATGTGCAGACGCAGCTCTGGGGCGCCATCGAGGCGGTGTTCGACAGCTGGGACAGCGAGCGGGCGAAGATCTACCGCCGGTTGAACGACATTCCCCACGACCTCGGCACCGCGGTGAACGTGCAGGCGATGGTGTTCGGCAACATGGGCGACACCAGCGCCACCGGCGTCGCCTTCACCCGCGACCCCTCGACCGGCGAGAAGTACTATTACGGCGAATGGCTGGTGAACGCGCAGGGTGAGGATGTGGTGGCGGGCATCCGCACGCCGCAATACCTCACCAAGGCGCGGCGCGAGGAAGCCGGTGCCGACAAGCCGAGCATGGAAGAGGCCATGCCCGATGCCTATGCCGAGCTCGCCCGCGTGTTCGACCTGCTCGAAAAGCACTACAAGGACATGCAGGATATCGAGTTCACGGTGCAGCAGGGCCAGCTGTTCCTGCTCCAGACCCGCACCGGCAAGCGCACCGCCAAGGCCGCGCTCAAGATGGCGGTGGAGATGGAAGGCGAAGGCCTGATCGACCGCAAGACGGCGGTATTGCGGATCGACCCGATGGCATTGGACCAGCTGCTTCACCCCACGCTCGACCCCGAAGCCCCGCGCGATATTCTGGCCACCGGCCTGCCGGCCTCTCCCGGTGCGGCAAGCGGGAAGATCGCGCTCGACGCGGACACCGCCGAACTGTGGGCCAATCGCGGCGATGCGGTGATCCTCGTGCGCGTGGAAACCTCGCCTGAAGACATCCACGGCATGCACGCCGCCAAGGGCATCCTGACCGCGCGCGGCGGGATGACGAGCCACGCGGCAGTGGTCGCGCGCGGCATGGGGCGCCCCTGCGTTTCGGGCGCGAGCGGCGTCTCGATCGACCGCAAGGCGCGGACCCTGCGGATCGGCCAGGCCGAATTGGCGGAGGGCGATGTCATCACGCTCGACGGCGGCAACGGGCAGGTCATGCGCGGCCAGGTCGACACGATCGAGCCCGAGCTTGCGGGCGATTTCGCCAAGGTCATGGAATGGGCCGACGAAGCCCGCCGGATGGGCGTGCGGACCAACGCCGAAACGCCCGAGGATTGCAAGACCGCGCGCAGCTTCGGCGCGGAAGGCATCGGGTTGTGCCGGACCGAGCATATGTTCTTCGACGCCGACCGGATCATGGCGGTGCGCGAGATGATCCTCGCCGAGCGCGAGGATGGCCGCCGCGCCGCGCTCGCCAAACTGCTGCCCGAACAGCGCAGCGATTTCGAGGCGATCTTCGAAGTGATGGCGGGCCTGCCGTGTACGATCCGCCTGCTCGATCCGCCGCTGCACGAGTTCCTCCCGTCCGACGATGGCGACTTCGCCGATCTGGCGCAGGCGACGGGCATGGATGAAGAGCGGCTGAAGCGCCGCGTGGCCGAACTGCACGAATTCAACCCGATGCTCGGCCATCGCGGCTGCCGCCTCGGCATTACCTATCCCGAAATCTACGAGATGCAGGCGCGCGCGATCTTCGAAGCGGTGTGCGCGGTGAAGGAAAAGAGCGGCAAGGCGCCGCTGCCCGAAGTGATGATCCCGCTGGTCGCGACCAAGCGCGAGCTGGAGATCCTGCGCGCGCTGGTCGACCGGGTGGCCGAAGAGGTCTTCGCGGAGAAGGGCACCCGGGTCGAGTATCTGGTCGGCACGATGATCGAACTGCCGCGCGCCGCGCTGATGGCGGGCGAAATCGCGGAGGAAGCGCGCTTCTTCAGCTTCGGCACCAACGACCTGACGCAGACCACGCTCGGCCTCAGCCGCGACGATGCGGGGCGCTTTCTGGGCGCTTATGTCGACCGCGGCATCTTCGCCCGCGACCCGTTCGTCAGCCTCGATATTGATGGCGTGGGCCAGCTGGTCGAAATCGCGGCCGAGCGCGGGCGCGCGACGCGCGGCGACATCAAGCTCGGGATTTGCGGCGAGCACGGCGGCGATCCCGCCAGCATCGGCTTCTGCGAGAAGGTGGGGCTCGACTATGTCAGCGCCTCACCCTTCCGCGTGCCGATCGCGCGGCTTTCCGCCGCGCAGGCGGCATTACGGAAGGCCTAGCGCCAGCCCGTCAGGCTGAGGATCTCGAAGGTCTCGCTGACCTTGCCGTCATCCTCGCGCAGCGCGTCGAATGCGGTCCGCGCGCGGTCCAGCCCCGAGCGGGTGAGCGCAGGGGGCGCATCGGCAAGCACGCTGCCGAGGCCCTGCGCCCGCAGATCGCCGACGAGCCGGTCGAGGGCGGAATAGCGGACGGTCAGCGTGTGGCTGTCGACCACGTGCTTGGCGAAACCGGCGCGGCTCATCAGCCCGCTGGCGGCGGGCCGGTCGACCTGCGGGTGGATGCGGGCATGCTGCGTCTCGCCATCCGCCGCCTGCATGATGCGACGCAGGGCCGGCAGGCTGCCCGCGCCGGTGAACTGGGCAATGAACAGCCCGCTCGCGCTCAACGCATTGCGATAATGGAGCAGCGCGCCGGGCAGGTCGTTGAGCGTATCGAGCGTGAAGAGGCTGACGATGAGGCCGAATGCGCCGCCCCCATGCGGCGCCTCCTCGTCGAGACTGCCGGGATCGCCATGCGAGACCGCGAAACCCCGCTGCGCCAGCGAATCGCGCAGGAGGCCCGGCCCGTCGCCCACGACCAGCGCCTCGCACGCTTCGAAGCGCATGAAATCGAGCCGCTCGAGCACATCTTCCGCCGCCTGCGCGCGCAAGAACTGCTCGGCCGGGTCGAGCGTCGAAAGCGCGGTGTGCCGGTATGCGCGCGCCACGCGGCGCTCGCGACTGAAGATGCTGGGGATGGTACGTTCGGCCATCGCGCTTGCCTACATAAGGGGAGGGGGGCAGCATAGAGTGCGATGGCCTCCGGTACCCTTCCGCGCGCGCTCGCACCGCTGATCGACTTCGTCTATCCGCCGCGCTGCCCCGTCTGCGGAGAGGGGATCGCGGCGGGACCCGGCCTGTGCGCGGATTGCTGGGCAATGCTTGAGTTTCCGGGGCAACCTGCCTGCTCGCGTTGCCAGATCCCCCTGTCGGGGCGATGGGACGGCGAGCAATGCGGCGCCTGCCTCGCACACGCGCCCTCGCATTCGGGCGTCAGCGCTGCGGTTCTCTATACCGAGCCGGCACGGCAGATCGTCCTGCGGTTCAAACATGGCGGCCGCATCGGCCTTGCCACGCTGATGGCGCGGCTGATCGCGGCGCGGCTGCCGGAGGGGACCGGCGAAGCGGTTCTGGTGCCGGTGCCGCTCCACCGCACCCGCCTTTGGCTGCGCGGCTACAACCAGGCTGCGCTCCTCGCCCAAGCCCTGGCCCGCGAATCCGGGCGGGTGGTGGCCGTCGACGCGCTCAGCCGGACGCGTGCAACCTCGACGCTCGGCGGGCTCGGGAAGGCGGCGCGCGCCCGAGAGCTTCGGGGCGCGATCATTGCCAATCGCCATCGCGAAGGATCGATCGCGGGGAAAGATGTCGTCCTGGTCGACGACGTGCTGACCAGCGGCGCGACGAACGCCGCATGCACCGGTGCCTTGCTAGGGGCCGGTGCCCGCAGCGTTCATATCGCGTGTTTCGCCAGGGTCATGGATGCCTCGGCCCTGAAACGCGAAACGCCCGAGACCAATATGGTCCCGGGCGCCGCGTGACGAAATTTTCATGGTTCGCGCGGCCATTCCCCCGAAAGGCCGAGATACGAACCAAATCCCTCGTCTCCACAAACGCCGGAAAAACCCCCATCCGGCGATGTGTTCCCCCTGAACCCGGCGCGTCTGCGCGGCGCCTCAGCCTGAAGGGTGACCGTGCGTCGGTCACTGAGCACAGTCTTTCCAAACCGGCGCCCGCTTGCAACGCTGCCGTTGTACTAGTGAAAGGAATCACCGCAAAGTGTTGTGGAAGAGCAACAATCAGGCCAGTGGGAGGCCACAGGCCGACAGGACGTAACATGACGAGCGAAATCGACACCCGGGTGCGTGAGACCGGAGAGCAATTCCTGCCCAAGTTCGGCGCAGACGGGCTCCTTACAGGAGTGGTGGTGGATGCGTCGACACGCGAGGTTCTGATGGTCGCGCATCTCGATCGCGAAGCGCTCGACAAGACACGCGAAACAGGGCTTGCGCACTTCCATTCGCGTTCTCGCGGGACGCTCTGGTGCAAGGGCGAGACCAGCGGCAACGTGTTGCGCGTACAGGATATTCTGGTCGACTGCGATCAGGATGCACTGGTCATCCTCGCCGCCCCCGCAGGACCTGCCTGTCACACCGGTGCACGAAGCTGCTTTTATCGCAAGTTGGGCTCAGATGGCCGATTAGAGCCGATTTCCGGTTGACCTTTACGTAAAGGGCACTAGATCGGGAGGGCATGACCCAAGCGACCGCCAAGAGCCCCTATTCCGGTGCCGGAGCGCATCTCGAGCGTCCCGACGCTCAGGATCGTGCGTCCTATTCGATCTCCGATCTGACGGCCGAGTTCGATTGTACGGCACGCGCCTTGCGCTTCTACGAGGACGAGGGGCTGATCGCGCCGACCCGCCACGGGCTGTCGCGCATCTATTCCCAGCGTGACCGTGCGCGCCTCGCCTGGATCATGCGCGCCAAGAACGTCGGCTTCAGCCTGGCCGAGATCAAGGAGATGATCGATCTCTACGACCTCGGGGACGGCCGTGTCGAACAGCGCCGCGTCACGCTCGAGAGGTGCCGCGCCCATGTCGCCAAGCTCAAGCAGCAGCGCGACGATATCGATTCCTCGATCACCGAACTGACCGATTTCATCGATCACGTCGAACAGATCGAACAAGACTAAACGCATCCCCCAACCCCGAAGGACATCCCGATGCCGAGCTATACCGCCCCCACACGCGATTTCCGTTTCATCATCAACGAGATGCTGGAGCTCGAAAGCTACGGCAACCTGCCCGGCTTCGAAAACGCGACGACCGACATGGTCACCTCGATCCTCGACGAGGCGGGCAAGTTCACCGCCGAGGTTCTGCAGCCGCTCAACCAGATCGGCGACCAGGAAGGCTGCACGCGGCACGACGATGGCAGCGTGACCACGCCGACCGGCTTCAAGGATGCCTTCAAGCAGTTCCGTGAGGCAGGCTGGGGCACGCTTTCGATGCCCGAGGAATTCGGCGGGCAGGGGCTGCCGCACGTCGTGGCCTTCGCGATGGAAGAGATGATCTCGTCCGCGAACCAGTCCTTCGGAATGTATCCGGGCCTCACCAACGGGGCGATTTCCGCGCTGATCGCCAAGGGCAGCCAGGAGCAGAAGGAAAAGTATCTGCCCAAGATGGTCAGCTGCGAATGGACCGGCACGATGAACCTGACCGAGCCGCATTGCGGCACCGATCTGGGCCTCATCCGCACCAAGGCCGAACCGCAGGCCGATGGCAGCTATGCGATCACCGGGACCAAGATCTTCATCTCCGCCGGTGAGCACGACATGGCGGAGAACATCATCCACCTCGTGCTGGCCAAGACGCCCGGTTCGCCCGACAGCTCCAAGGGCATCTCGCTGTTCGTGGTGCCCAAGTTCCTCGTCAACGACGATGGATCGGTGGGCGAGCGCAACGGCGTGATGTGCGGCTCGATCGAGCACAAGATGGGCATCCATGGCAATTCGACCTGCGTCATGAACTATGACGATGCGAAGGGCTGGATGGTCGGCGAGGAGAACAAGGGCCTCGCCGCGATGTTCATCATGATGAACGCCGCACGCCTCGGTGTCGGTATCCAGGGCCTCAGCCAGGCCGAAGTCTCGTACCAGAACGCGGTTACCTACGCGCTCGATCGCCGTCAGGGCCGCGCGCTCACTGGCCCGGCAGAGCCGGACGAGAAGGCCGATCCGATCTTCGTCCACCCCGACGTGCGACGCATGTTGATGGACGCCAAGGCCTACAACGAAGGCATGCGCGCCTTCGCGCTGTGGACCGCGCTGCAGCAGGACCTGAGCCATGCGCTGCAGGACGAGGACGAGCGTCAGCTGGCGGACGACCTCGTCGGCCTGATGACCCCGGTCATCAAGGGCTACGGCACCGACAAGGGCTACGACGTCGCGAACAACATGCAGCAGGTCTATGGCGGGCACGGCTACATCGCCGAGTGGGGCATGGAGCAGTTCGTCCGCGATTCGCGGATCGCCATGATCTACGAAGGCACCAACGGCGTGCAGGCGATGGACCTCGCCGGGCGCAAGCTCGCCCAGCACGGCGGCCGCGCGGTGCAGGCGTTCTTCAAGCTGGTCGACGACGAGGTCGCGGCGGCGAAGGACGAGGACGGCATGGCCGATCTCGCCGCGGCGCTCGAAAAGTCGGTCGGCGAACAGAAGGCCGCGACCATGTGGTTCATGCAGAACGCGATGCAGAACCCCAACCACCTCGGCGCGGGCGCGCATCACTACATGCACATCATGGGCATTACCTGCCTGATGCTGATGTGGGTCAAGATGGCGCGCGTCGCCAAGGCCGCGCTGGCGAACGGCGGCGCCGACAAGGCATTCTACGAAGCCAAGGTCGCCACGGCGCACTACTTCGCCGACCGCTTCGTTCCCGATGCCGGCGCGCTGCGTCGCAAGATCGAGAGCGGCAGCGAGTCGATGATGGCGCTGGGCGAAGAGGCCTTCGCCACCGCCGCCTGACACCCGAGTCGCAGCGTCACGCTGGGACTTAGTTGATGAAGTACAGACGCGGGGTGCCCTCAACATAGGGCATCCCGCGTTTTTCGTTTGATTCAGGGTTCAAAGAGCCGATGCGAAGCTAGCAGCTGCGGTTCGAGTAGGAAAATCGGAAGCTCAGGCGGCTGGCGATACAGTGGCCTGAAGCAACCTCAGACCGATCCAGCATCCCGCCGCGATCGCAAGGGCCGATGCGGGTATGAACCATATTGGATGGGGCATCGCGAACGTATTCATCGCCGCCAGCGCGGCCAGCAGCACGCCCACCGCGACCGCCGCCCACGTGCCGCCGATCCAGCCGGAGAGCACCGCACCAAGGACTGCCGCGACGGCGTAAATCACCACGACCGCCACGAACATCGTCGTTCCCTCGAGGCGCGAATGGACCGTCTTTTCCAGCAGCATTATTGCCAGTCCCGACCCGAAAACGCCCAGCACCGCGCCCCCGATCAGCTTTACCCAGATCATGAAATTTCCCCACCTGTGACCAATGGAGATGGCCTAGCACCGCTCCCGCCGGAGGGTCTTGAACAAACCGGTCATTCCCGGGCGAGGAAATGCGGCGGCATCGAAGGATCCCTTCGGCGCAGATGGCCGGGCGTGGCTCCGGTCAGCTTGCCCAGCTCTCGGGTGAAGTGCGCCTGATCGGCAATCCGTGCTTGGCCGAAAGATCGGCCAGCGACGCCTCTCCGGACGCGAATTCGGGGTCGCGAAGGATGCGTTCGAGCCGCTGCAGCCGTAACCAGCGCTTGGGCGAGGTTCCGACGTCGCGCGCGAAGGTCCGCCGCACGCGGCGTTCGGACATACCCAGCCGTTCGGCGAGCTGTGCGACATCCGTTGCAAGGAGCGGCGGTGCGCGAGGCTCCAATGCCCCACATTCCACCCGCTGCGCAATCCAGTTTGCGAGCAGCGCAAGCCGTGCATCATCGCCATCGCAGGCAACCAGTGCGTCGCGCAGCCGCGTGGCCGCTGAGCCGATCAGTTCTTCCAGAGGCGCGGGCGGATCGCCATCGCCGCCCGGCAGACCCGGGAAAAGCGTGCGTCCCACATCGGGGAACAGCCGCGCGCCGATGAGGGCGCGCGGGCCGTCGCATCGCGCATGCCGGGCCGCTTCCTGAACCGGAGTGACCCAGCCGATGGCATAGCGATGCTCGGCGGACCCTTCGCTCGCCTTCCACCAGTGCGTCCCTTCGAGCGAAAGGACGAGCTCGACGAAAGGCTTGGGCAGGCCGGACGACGCCCGCCCGTCGTCGCGCATGATCCACAGTTCCGTGGCGATCCCGCGCAATTCGGGAGGAGCGGCATCGGCGCGGAACTCCACCTGACGGGAGGCCTATTCGGGCAGAAAGTCCGGCACCGACAGATACCGCTCGCCGGTGTCGTAGTTGAAGCCAAGGACGCGCGAACCTTCGGGCAGGTCGGGCAGCTTCTTCGCGATCGCGGCGAGCGTGGCGCCGCTGGAGATGCCGACCAGCATGCCTTCCTCGCTCGCCGCGCGGCGGGCCATTTCCTTGGCGTCTTCGGGATCGACCTGGATTGCGCCGTCGATCGCCTGCGTGTGCAGGTTCTCGGGCACGAAGCCCGCGCCGATGCCCTGGATCGGGTGCGGGCCGGGCTCGCCGCCGCTGATCACGGGGGAGCCTGCGGGCTCGACCGCCCAGGCCTTCATCTCGGGCCAGTGGCGCTTGAGTTCTTCGGCGCAGCCGGTCAGGTGGCCGCCGGTGCCGACGCCGGTGATCATCGCCTCGACCGGACGGTCGGTGAAATCGCCGAGGATTTCCTTGGCAGTGGTGCGCACGTGGACCTGCCAGTTGCTCTCGTTATCGAACTGGCTCGGCATCCAGGCGCCTTCGGTCTGTTCGACCAGCTCCTGCGCGCGGCTGATGGCACCCTTCATTCCGCCTTCCTTGGGCGTCAGGTCGAAGGTCGCGCCATAGGCGAGCATCAGGCGGCGCCGCTCGAGGCTCATGCTCTCGGGCATGACCAGCACCAGCTTGTAGCCCTTGACCGCGGCGACCATCGCGAGACCGATGCCGGTGTTGCCGGACGTGGGCTCGATGATCGTGCCGCCGGGCTTGAGCTTGCCGGATTTCTCCGCATCCTCGACCATGGCGAGTGCGATGCGGTCCTTGATCGAACCGCCGGGGTTCGCGCGTTCGCTCTTCACCCAGACCTCATGGTCGGGGAACAGGCGCGAGAGGCGGATATGCGGCGTGTTGCCGATGGTTTCGAGGATCGAGTCGGCTTTCATGGGATCTTCTCCTGCAAGGTCTGTTCAGGGGTTTCCTCTTCCAACGACGCAGGCGGGTCGAAGGTCCGGGTGTGCCGCAGAACGGGGAATATCCGGCTCCACATCGCCACGGTGACGATCGCGCCGACCCCGCCGAAGATCACCGCGCCCGCCGGGCCGATGACGCTGGCGAGGAAGCCGGAGAAGGCGTCCCCACCTTCGTTCGAGGCGCTGATCGTCAGCAGGCTGGCGGAGGAGACGCGCCCGCGCTTCTCGTCCGGCGTGTGCAGCTGGATCAGCGACTGGCGGATATATACGCTGAACATGTCCGCCGCGCCCACGATCACGAGCATCGCGAGGCTCAGCGGCATGAAGCGCGAGAAGCCGAACACGATCGTGGCGATGCCGAAGGCGGCAACCGCCCACAGCATCTTGGGCCCGACATTGGTCTTGAGCGGGCGGAAGCTGAACCAGAGCGCGGTCACCGCCGCGCCGATCGCGGGGGCGGCGGCGAGCTGGGCGAGGCCGGTCTCGCCCACCTTCAGGATGTCGTAGGCAAAGGGCGGGAACAGTGCGGTCGCGCCGGCGAGGAACACCGCCATCAGGTCCAGCGTGATTGCGCCCAGCACCATCTTGTTATGGATCACGTAGCGCCAGCCATCGACGATCTGGCCGATGGGGCGCTGCGCGCCGGTGATGGGCGAGCGGGGCACCTTGCCGATCGTGCTGATCGCGATGATCGATACGAGGAACAGCCCGCTCGCGATGGCATAGGGCAGGGCGGGCATCGCGTCGTAGGCGTAGCCGCCGACCGCGGGGCCGACGATCATCCCCGTCTGCCACGCGATCGAGGACAGCGCGATGGCGTTGGGCAGGATCGCCTTAGGCACGAGGTTGGGGGCGAGCGCGGACAGCGCTGGGCCGTTGAACGCGCGCACCACGCCCAGCAGCACCGCGACCGAGAACAGCGAGGTGAGGTCGATATGTCCGGTATAGGTGGTCCACGCGAGATAGGCCGCGCCGAGGAACTGGAGCCCGATGGTCAGCCGCGACACGGTCTTGCGGTTGAAGCGGTCCGCGGCGAGGCCGGAGAAGGGCGAGAGGACGAACAGCGGCAGGAACTGCAGCAGCCCGATCAGCGCAAGCTGGCCCGACGCCTCGAACGCATTCAGCCCGTTGCCGCGCGCGATCGTATAAGTCTGCCACCCGATGATCAGCATCATCGCGTACTGGCCGACGATCATGGAGAACCGCGCGACCAGGTAGGCGCGGAAATTGTGAATGCGCAGCGGTGAGCTGTCGCGGGTTTCTTCGGGTGCCGTCACACGCAGGCCCATGGCAGGCGGCTACGCGAGACCAAAGCAAATTTTCGCAAGCCCGTCCCAAGCCTGGCTTGGTCGCCGGCCGGTTCGGGCGGTGGAACTAGCTGCGGCGGCGCAGGCGCGGGTTGGGCTGGAGCTGGTCGATCATCTGCAGGAAATCGTCGACCCGGATGATCCGTTCGAACTGGAAGCCGGCGCGGTTGTCCTTCTCCCAGATCATGTAGGCCTCGATCCGGCCGATCACGGGGAAGCTGACGATCACGCGATCGCCCCGCTGGCCGCCCTCGGCGTTGTCGATCATGAAGCCGGTGGCGGAAACGTTGCTGACATGGAACGCGACGTCGCCCTTGCCGAAATACTCGGCAATGACGTTGTAATCGATCGGATGGCGGATCGCCGCGCGCTGATCGGTCACACTGAGATGCGAAGCCACAGTCATTTCCTCCGGGAGCGGGGATCGCTCTACCCTCGCCGCCAGTTATGGAATCCAATCGCTGATTTTGGGTTAAAACGCCTTGTCCTAATTCGGGACAAAAGGCCCGTATTCCGAAGACTTAACCGACGATGATACCGTGCTTCTTGCGCCCGAGAGAAAGCCGCCGCTGCGCGCCCGCTTCGACGGTTAACACGAGGCCGGGATCGGACTGGACCTCGTCGTCCAGACGCACCGCGCCCTCGGCGATCTTGCGCTTGGCTTCCTTGTTGGAGACGGTGAATCCGATCGCGGTGAGCGCGGCGGGCAGGGCCATGCCTTCGCCCACCGCCAGCGTCGGCAGATCGCCGCCCGCACCGCCGGCAAAGGTCTCGCGCGCGGTTTCCTCGGCCTTCGCGGCCGCATCCTCGCCGCGCACGAGCGTGGTCACGGCATTGGCGAGTGCGACCTTGGCATCGTTGATCTCCGCCCCCTCGAGCCGTTCGAGTCGTTCGATCTCGTCCAGCGGGATATCGGTGAACAGGCGCAGGAAGCGGCCCACGTCGCGGTCGTCGACATTGCGCCAGTACTGCCAGAAGTCGTAGCCGGGCAGCATGTCTTCGTTGAGCCAGACCGCGCCATTCGCGGTCTTGCCCATCTTGCCGCCGTCGGCGGTGGTCAGCAGCGGGGTGGTGAAGCCGTAGAGCTCGGGCCCGCCGGTGCGCCGGGTCAGCTCGATCCCGTTGACGATATTGCCCCACTGGTCGCTGCCGCCCATCTGCAAGCGGCAGCCGTAACGCTCCGCCAGCTCGCGGAAATCGTAGGCCTGCAGGATCATGTAGTTGAATTCGAGGAAGGTCAGCGGCTGTTCGCGGTCGAGCCGCAGCTTCACCGAATCGAAGGTCAGCATCCGGTTGATGGTGAAATGCGGGCCGATATCGCGCAGGAAATCGACGTAGTTCAGGCCCGAGAGCCATTCGTCGTTGTTGATCATCACCGCGTCGGTCGGCCCGTCACCGAAGGTCAGCAGGCGTTCGAACACCGTGCGGATGCTGGCGATATTGGCCGCGATCACCTCGTCGGTCATCAGCTGGCGCGATTCGTCCCGGCCCGAGGGATCGCCCACCTTGCCGGTGCCGCCACCCATCACGACCAGCGGCTTGTGCCCGGTCTGCTGGAGCCGCCGCAGCAGCATGATCTGCACCAGGCTGCCGACATGGAGCGAAGGAGCGGTCGGATCGAAACCCACATAGCCGGTCACCACATTCTGGGACGCCAGCAAATCAAGGCTTTCCGCATCCGTGATTTGATGCGTATAGTGCCGCGCGTCGAGCACGTTCAGAAGTTCGGATCGATAGGCGGGCACTTGTTCCTCCGGGGGGAAAGAACGCGCCCGCTAGCATGGGGGATCGGAAATGCAAACGTACAGGTTGAAGCCGCATCCAACCACCCCGCCCATGGAAGTCAGCGCGATATCGGTCACGATGATGCGCCTGATGGGTGGCGAACTGCTGCTGCGCTACCGGATCAACAACGCCGCCAGGGTGGTCGTGCCGCGCGGCTACGCCCATCGCAGCGCGGAGGATCTGTGGCGGCGCACATGCCTCGAATTCTTCCTCTACGACCAGAACGGCCGCTATCGCGAATTCAACTTCGCCCCCGCGGGCGACTGGGCGGCCTTCCGGTTCGCATCCTACCGCAAGCTGATCGGCGACTACGTGCCCGAAACCGCGCCGCAGATCGAATACCAGCGCGGCCCGCAGGTCATCACGGTTTCGGTGCGGCTCCCCGCACGCCTGCTGGACGGGGTCAGGTCGGCCTCGCTATGCGCGGTGATCGAAGAGGAAGGCGGGCATCATTCGCTCTGGTCGATCGCGCATCGCCGGGACGAGCCCGATTTCCACGATCCGATGAGCTTCGCGATCCGTTTCGGATGCAGCGAAGCGCCCAAACCAAAGCAGGCCCTCCAGCACGCATGAAATTCGGTATCGACCGGCTCCTTTCCGAGCCGGAATTGCTTGAAGCCCTCAAAGGCAGGCGCGTCGCGCTCGTTGCCCACCCGGCGTCGGTCACGCGCGATCTGGAGCACAGCCTCGACGCACTGGTCGCCGCGGGGGTGAACGTGTCGTCCGCCTTCGGCCCGCAGCACGGGCTGAAGGGCGACAAGCAGGACAATATGGTGGAAACGGCGGACGAGACCGATCCCACCTACGGCATTCCCGTGTTCAGCCTCTATGGCGAGGTCCGCCGCCCAACGGGCCAGATGATGTCGAGCGCGGACGTGTTCCTGTTCGACCTGCAGGACCTGGGCTGCCGCATCTACACCTTCGTCACCACGCTGCTCTACCTGCTCGAAGAGGCGGCGAAGACCGGCAAGAGCGTGTGGGTGCTCGACCGGCCCAATCCGGCGGGCCGCCCGGTCGAAGGCACGCTGCTGGTGCCGGGTCAGGAAAGCTTCGTCGGGGCGGGGCCGATGCCGATGCGCCACGGCCTGACGATGGGCGAGATGGGCCACTGGTTCATCGATCACTTCGGGCTCGACGTCGATTACCGCGTGATCGCGATGGACGGGTGGCAGCCCGACGGCCCAGGTCATGGTTGGCCCGAGGACCGCATCTGGATCAATCCGAGCCCCAATGCCGCCAACGTGAACATGGCGCGCGCATACGCCGGTACGGTGATGCTGGAGGGGGCCACGCTGTCCGAAGGAAGGGGGACGACCCGTCCGCTCGAAGTCCTGTTCGGCGCACCCGATATCGATGCGAAGGCGGTGCTGGCCGAGATGCGCCGCATCGCGCCGAGCTGGCTGCAAGGCTGCGCGATCCGCGAATGCTGGTTCGAGCCGACCTTTCACAAGCACGCAGGCGCGCTGTGCCATGGCCTCATGATCCATGCCGAGGGGCGCTTCTACGATCACGCCCAGTTCCGCCCGTGGCGGTTGCAGGCGCTTGCCTTCAAGGCGATCCGCCGGCTCTATCCCGACTACGACCTCTGGCGCGATTTTCCCTACGAGTACGAGCTCGACCGGCTGGCGATCGACGTGATCAACGGCGGGCCCGCGCTGCGCGAATGGGTGGACAACCCGTCCGCCTCGCCGGTCGACCTCGACCGGATGGCGACCAACGACGAGACCGAGTGGCGCGACGGCATCGCGCCGCACCTGCTCTACTGAGCCGGGATCAGAACGCGCCCGCGATCCACGCCACCGCCAGCGCGCCGGGCACGAACACCGCCTGCGCGATCAGCGTGCCCGCGAGGCGGCTGAAGCTGATCCACACGATCGTGCGGCGGAACTCCGCCTCGCTCGTCTTCCCGTCGACCACGTCGTCGGTCATCACCGAGACCTGCGGATCGATCAGCGCGAAGAGCAGGATGGTGGCGACGCCGTTGATCACCGCGGAAAGTTGCGACGCGGTGACCCGGAACTCGGGATTGAGATAGCCCGCGTAGATCGACGCGAGCACGCCCACCACCAGCAGCGCCTGCGCCAGCGCGTTGGCGACCAGCACGAACCAGCTGACCCCGCGCGGCTTGCCCAGCCCGGTGACGGTCCCGCGCGCGGGCGCGGCGATCGATTCGCGGATCACCCTGAGCCCGGTGGGCGAGGCGGTGCGCAGCAGCATGCGACCCATCGAGCGGTGGTGCTGGAAATGTCCGATCGCAACCGCGAACAGGCGTTGCGCGGTCGGCACCAGCACGATCCCGATCAACACTGCTAGGCTGGCCGAGACCAGCACCATCCGGAAATCCGCAACCAGCGCCTCGCCCCCGCCGAACTGCAGGCGGTTCTCCACGCGTTTGGCGAGGAAGGGGCCGAGGAAGCCGTTGGCGGTGCGCGAGACCAGCACGAGGACGTTGAACAGCGCGAAGCTCATCGCGATGCGGCGCGTGCGCACGCCTGCGATGCGGGCGGCATAGGCCAGCGTGCCGATCAGGTGGATGACGAAGGTCAACAGGCAGATGACCAGCAGCTGGGCGTCCATTGCGCGCCGCCTTAGGCGCGTGCCGGCGCCTCCGCCATCGGTTTCGCATCGCCTCGCGACGATTTGTCCGGCCGGCGGATCGGCTGCACCAGCGCCACCAGCACGAAGCTGATGATCATCAGCAGATACCAGCTACCGTACTTGGCGAGGCTGACCATCTTCCACCCCGTCTCCTGCCCCGGGTAGGACCACGCGCGGGCAAAGGTGCCGATGTTCTCCGCAAACCAGATGAACAGCGCGACCAGCCCGAAGCCGAGCAGCAGGGGCATCCAGCGGTGCACGCGGAAATTGCGGAAGTGGACGCTGGTGCGCCAGAAGATCAGCGCGGTCGCGCCGAACAGCAGCCAGCGCAGGTCCAGCCAGTAGTGGTGGAGGAAGAAGTTCGCGTAGACGCCGACAGCCAGCAGCCACGTCGCCGAGCGCGGCGGGTAATGCGCGAAGCGGAAATCGAAGATCCGCCACACGCGCGCGATATAGCTGCCCACCGCGGCGTACATGAAGCCGGAAAACAGCGGCACGCCCGCAATCCTGAGCAGCGAAGGCTCGGGATAGACCCATGACCCGGCATAGGTCTTGAACACCTCCATCACCGTACCGACCACATGGAAGATCAGGATCACCTTGGCCTCGTCCCACGTCTCCAGCCTGAAAGCGAGCATCGCAATCTGGATGCTGAGCGCGGCGAGCGTCAGGAAATCGTACCGGGCGAGGGGGGCGTCATCAGGGTAGAGGAAATGTGTCGCCAGCAGCAGCGCGAGCAGCAGGCCGCCGAACAGGCAGGCCCAGCCCTGCTTGAAGCCGAACAGCAGGAATTCGTAGATCCACAGCCGCCAGCCCGAACCGGGATCGAAGGCTTCGAGCCGCGCGCGGACTTGCTGGAAGCGGCTCGCGCCGAAGGTTTCAGCCATCGATCTCAGCCGCCGTGGTCGGTCTGGTGGAGGCCTACTTGCGCTTGATGGGCTGGATCACTGCGGGGCCGCCTTCGGGCACCGGGCGGATATCGTCGGTATCATTGGCCATCACCAGCACGTCGCAGCCATCGACATCGTGGTCGACCGCCTTGTAGAGCATCGGCGCGGGCGCTTCGCTGTCGCGTTCGTCTAGCGGCGGCTGGCCGCTTTCCTGTCGCGTATGTTCAATCGTGTCGCGGCAGGTGGCGCGCTTGACGAAATCGCCCAGATCGCCGGTCGCGAGCGGGGCGGGGCGCGAATAGCCGGGCATGTCGAAGGGGAGGGGCTGCGGCGTATCGGCAGGCACCTGGTTTGCGGGGCCGAACCCCATCACGAACGGCACGGCAAGCAGGATGGCGAGGCGCATGAACAGTCTCCCTTGCCGCGCAGCATACCCTAACCCTGCTTGCGGCTCAATTCGCGCATTGCATCGTCCAACCCGTCGAGCGTGAGCGGATACATGCGGTCATTGACCAGCTGTTTCATCATGCTGGTCGACTGCGAGTAGTTCCACTGCCGTTCGGGGATCGGGTTGAGCCACACGGTCGCCGGGTACGTGTTCGTCATCCGCTGCATCCAGGTGGCGCCCGCTTCCTCGTTCATATGCTCGACCGAGCCGCCGGGATGCGAGATTTCGTAGGGGCTCATCGCGGCATCGCCCACGAACACGACCTTGTAGTCGTGGCCGTACTTGTGGAGGATGTCCCAGGTCTTGGTCCGCTCCTGCCAGCGGCGGCGGTTGTCCTTCCACACGCCTTCGTAGAGGCAGTTGTGGAAGTAGAAGAATTCGAGGTTCTTGAACTCGGATGTGGCCGCGCTGAACAGCTCTTCGGTCACCTTGATGAACGGGTCCATCGACCCGCCGACGTCGAGGAACAGCAGCAGTTTTACCGCATTGCGGCGTTCGGGCCGCATGTGGATGTCGAGCCAGCCCTGCTTGGCGGTGCCGCGGATGGTCTGGTCGATATCGAGCTCGTCCGCCGCCCCCTCGCGCGCGAAACGGCGAAGGCGGCGCAGCGCCATCTTGATGTTGCGAGTGCCCAGTTCCTTGGTGTTGTCGAGGTTCTTGAACTCGCGCTTTTCCCACACCTTCACCGCGCGCTTGTTCTTGCTCTCGCCACCGATGCGCACGCCTTCGGGGTGGTAGCCGGAGTGGCCGAAGGGCGAGGTGCCGCCCGTGCCGATCCACTTGCTGCCGCCCTCGTGCCGCTCCTTCTGCTCCTCAAGCCGTTTCTTGAGCGTGTCCATGAGCTCGTCCCACGAGCCCATCTTCTCGATCTGCGCCATTTCCTCTTCGGTGAGGTATTTTTCGGCGACGGCCTTCAGCCAGTCTTCGGGGATATCGACCTGTTCCTGGCCGTAGTCGGTCATGATCCCCTTGAAGACCTTGGCGAAGACCTGGTCGAACCGGTCGAGCAGCCCTTCGTCCTTCACGAAGGTGGCGCGGGCGAGGTAATAGAACGCCTCGGGCGTCTGCTCGATCACATCCTTGTCGAGCGCTTCGAGCAGCGTGAGATGCTCCTTGAGGCTGGCGGAAATGCCCGCGGCGCGCAGCTCGTCGACGAAATTCAAAAACACGTGGGGATCGCTCCTTTGACGGACCGGATTCCTAGGATGCTCGCGGCAAAGGGGCAACAGTGGGCGCTCGATGGCAGGCCCGGCCGACGAAATGCATTGAACCGAATCGCCCGCAGGGCCAGCTTGCCGAACATGGTTAAGACCTTTTTAACCTTTTCGTGCGTGGTCATGGCGCTGGTTGCGGGGTTCCTGCTTTTCCTCCCGCAGGTGATCGCCTCGCAGAAAAACCCCTCGGCGGCCCCGCGAAACGATATTGTTTTCGTGTCCAATCCGGTGGTGCAGGAGGTGCCGCCATCCCCCGCACCTGTCCTCACCAGAACGCGTCTCCTCACAAGAACGCGCGTCGCGGGAGCGACGCTGCCGCCGGCGGTCGACGCGGCGCTGGAATCGGGCGTACTGATCGTGATCAGCAAGGGATCGCAGCACATGTTCGTCTTCAGGGACGGCGCGCTGTGGGATACGTCGCCCGTATCGACCGGAAAGCCCGGCAAGGACACGCCCTCGGGCGTCTTCCCGATCCTGCAGAAGCGCGTCCACCACCGGTCCAACATCTATTCGAACGCGCCGATGCCGCACATGCAGCGCCTGACCTGGGGCGGGATCGCGCTCCATGCGGGCCACCTTCCGGGCTACCCGGCGTCGCATGGCTGCATCCGCCTGCCGAGGGATTTCGCGCGCGCGCTCTATCGGCTGACGGACATGGATTCGACCACCGTGGTCGTTGTCGACCAGGCGCTGGCGGTGCCCGGCGAGGCGATGCGACTGGCGCGCGCCATGCCCGCTCCCAAACCCGGCGAGCGCGGCCATCTCGTCCAGCGGCCCGAGCCGCGGCTGGCCGACCTGGGCGGCGCGCCGATCAATCTGCTGCCGGAAGAGGGCGAGGAAGCGACTGGCGCGCCGGCGACTTCGCTGGCGCAGAACGAGGCTCGACCGGTCGCCACGCCCCGAGCCGAAGAGCCCCGGGTGCGAACTGCGCGCATCGAACCGGAGCCGGTGATCGGCGGGCAGACGATTCAGCTGGCGGCGAAGGGCAGCGTCGACGAGGCGGAGGCCTATTGGTCGCGCATCAGCACGCGCTTTCCCGAGCTGGAGGACTATCGCAAGACGATCACCCCGGCGGTCGTCCGCTCGAAGCAGTATTACCGGCTTCAGGTCACGGGACCGGACGCGAGGGCGATGTGCAATGCGATGAAGCAATCGGGCGCCGACTGCTTCCCGGTCAGCTGAGGCGGCCTCCAGCCCCTCAGCTCTGACGCCGGCTCATGAAAGCCAGCCGTTCGAACAGCATCACGTCCTGCTCGTTCTTCAGCAGCGCGCCGTGCAGCGGGGGGATCGCCTTGTTGGGGTTGGCGTCCTGCAGCACTTCGACCGGCATGTCCTCGTTCAGCAACAGCTTGAGCCAGTCGAGCAGTTCGCTGGTGCTGGGCTTCTTCTTGAGGCCGGGGACTTCGCGGATGTCGTAGAAGATCTCCATCGCCTTGCTGACGAGGTTCTTCTGGATGCCGGGGAAGTGGACCTCGATGATCTCGCGCATCGTCTCGCGGTCGGGGAAGGCGATGTAGTGGAAGAAGCAGCGGCGCAGGAAGGCGTCGGGCAGCTCCTTCTCGTTGTTCGAGGTGATGACCACGATCGGGCGTTCCTTCGCCTCGATCCGCTGCTGCGTTTCGTAAACGTCGAAGCTCATCCGGTCGAGCTCCTGCAGCAGGTCGTTGGGGAACTCGATGTCCGCCTTGTCGATCTCGTCGATCAGCAGCACGGGCAGCTCGGGGCTTTCGAACGCTTCCCACAGCTTGCCCTTCTTGATGTAGTTCGAGATGTCGTGGACGCGCTCGTCACCCAGCTGGCCGTCGCGCAGGCGGGCGACCGCGTCGTATTCGTACAGGCCCTGGTGCGCCTTGGTGGTGGACTTCACGTTCCATTCGATCAGCGGCGCGTTCACCGCCTTGGCGATCTCGTGCGCCAGCACCGTCTTGCCCGTACCCGGCTCGCCCTTGACCAGCAGCGGGCGGCGCAGCGTTACCGCCGCGTTGACCGCCACCTTCAAATCGTCGGTCGCGATATAGTCCTGCGTGCCTTCGAAACGCTCCATCGGGTCTCACCTTTCAAGTCCTGTTTCGCAACCTGCTAGGGGGAGCAATGCGCCGCCGCAAGGGGGCCCCCGGCCGCCGTTCCTATTGCGCGTCCTGTCGGGCGAGGGCCAGGATGCGCCGGGCGAGGAGCAGCAGGGTCGCGGTATCGACCGCGCCCGCCGGGTCCATCTGGCTGATCGCGAGCATGTGCCAGCGGCCCGCCTCGTCGCGCAGCAGCCAGCTCATGTTGAGCACGCCGGTTTCCGACCCGCCCTTGTAGCCGACATAGCTCCAGCCCGCCTCGTCGGCATCGTTGAGCGCGGTGCTGATGCTCATGATCTCGCGCGCCGTATCATCGGGCAGGGCGGCGAGCACGCGCATCAGGGCGCGTTCGTCGCGCATGCTGGCAAACCATTCGACCTCCTCGATCAGCACCGGCGTGCCGGAGGCGAAAACCTCCTCCACGCGCCGCTGCGTCAGCCCATCGGTATCGAGCGTCTCAAGCATCGTGCGGCGCCCGGCTTCGTCGGCCGCGGCATAGGCCATGCCCGCGTCGCCCGCCTTCACCGCGAACATTTCTCGCGTGGTCAGGAAAGGGAAGCTCTTCGAAGGATCGGAGTGGCCGCTCGCGCGCATCTCGGCCTCGATCGCTTCGCGACCCACCGCCTCGATCACCAGGTCGGTCGCGGTGTTGTCGCTGATCGAGATCATCAGCGTCGCGGCGGTGTGGAGCGTTACCGGCGCGCCGTCGGGCCAGTCCTGCATGATCCCGCTCGGAAAGCTTTTGGCGTCGAGCGTGACGACATCGGCCCACGACAGCCGCCCTTCCGCCACCGCGCGCGAAAGCGCGGCCAGCACGTAGAGCTTGAAGGTCGATCCCAGCGCGTACTGCTTGGCGGGATCGCCGTAGGCAAAGATCGCTTCGCCATCGAGCGGACCGAACCAGGCCGCCGCGCTGCCGCCGAGCGCCGCCATGTCGGCGGAGATTTTCGTGGGGCCGTCGTCGAGCTGCTGGATGTCGTTCAGCAGCAGCCCGGTCACGAGAAAGGGCGCCGCCGGATCGAGCGTCAACGGCCCCGCCGCGGTCGCATCCTCGAACCGCAGGCTGACCGTTGCGCGGTTGGCATTTACCGGTTCGACCGATTCTACGCCGACGAGCGGGCCGAGCTCCGTTGTCAGCTGATTCCCGATCTGCGCGAGCTGAGTGGCCGGGACCTGTGCGAGGAAGGCAGGTGCGAACACCTCCGCGGCGTCCTTTTCCCCGCGCAGGACCGCGACCACATCGGCCGCGCGCGCCTCGAACCTGCTTTCGCCTTGTTCCACAGCGGAGTCCGGCATCTGGGCCATGGCCGGCGCTGCCATCGGGCTGGCGAGGGCGATTGCCAGCATTGCGTGACGGATCATGGAGTCCTCCTGTTCGTTCCACGGGATCATTGGTCTAACACGCTTGAAGTCCGCCGCGAGTGCAACGATTGCGCTGCGAGACGCGAACGAGCACCACCACGAGGGGAAAATCGCCCACATGCCGACCGAGCCGATCACGATCAAAACGCCCCGGGGCCACGAACTTGCCGGATCGCTGGAGCTTCCGACCGGGCTGGTGCGCGGTGCGGCGCTCTTCGCGCACTGCTTCACCTGCACCAAGCAGAGCCGCGCCGCAGTCGAGGTGACGCGCGCACTGGCGCGGCAGGGGATCGCCTGCCTGCGCTTCGACTTCACCGGGCTGGGCGGCAGCGGCGGCGATTTCGGGCGCGCAGGCTTTGCCAGCGATGTCGAAGACCTCGTCGCCTCCGCCAACCACCTGTGCGACCGGTTCGAGGGCAAGATCCTCCTCGTCGGGCACAGCCTGGGCGGGGCGGCCGTGCTGGCGGCGGCGGACATGATCGGGCGCGACCGGGTCGCCGCCATCGCGACGATCGGCGCGCCGGCGGACGTTCCGCATGTGCTCGGCAACATCAAGGGCGATCTCGCCGCGATCGAGCGCGAGGGGGAAGGCGAGGTCACGATTGCGGGGCGCGCCTTCCAGCTGAGCCGCGAATTCCTCGACAAGACCCGCGCGATCGAATTGCCCGAGGAAGTCGCACGGCTCAAACTGCCGATCCTGATCGCGCATTCGCCGACCGACGAGATCGTGGGCATCGAGAATGCGGGAGCGCTGTTCGAGGCGGCCAAGCATCCCAAGAGCTTCGTCAGCCTCGCCGGCGCGGATCACTTGCTGACCAAGGCCGAAGACGCGCATTTCATCGCCGACATGATCGCCGCTTGGGGCGCGCGCTACATCCCGATGCGCGACGACTGGCCGATGCCCGAAGAGGGCGTCGTCGTGTGCACGGGCCACGGCAAGTTCGGCACCGAGGTCCACACGCCCTCGCACCGCTTCATCGTCGACGAGCCAACCGGCTACGGCGGCGACGATACCGGGCCCACGCCCTACGACCTGCTTACCGCCGCACTGGGCACATGCACCGCGATGACGATGAAAATGTACGCCGACCGCAAGGGGCTGCCATTCGAGGGTGCGCGCGTGGCGGTGACGCATGAGCGTAATCACGGGGACGAGTGCAATCATGTTGCGGCAATGGAGGAAGGCAAGCAGGTCCAGGCGCTCCACCGCACGATCACGCTGTTGGGCGACGACCTGACCGCCGAACAGCGCGCCAAGCTCATCGAGATCGCGGACAAGTGCCCGGTGCACAAGACGCTGGAGGGGCACCTGCATGTGCATACCCGGGTGGAGGAAAAGTAGCGCGCC
Organism: Alteriqipengyuania lutimaris; assembly: GCF_003363135.1. Lineage (NCBI taxonomy): Bacteria > Pseudomonadati > Pseudomonadota > Alphaproteobacteria > Sphingomonadales > Erythrobacteraceae > Alteriqipengyuania > Alteriqipengyuania lutimaris. Next base: position 2,217,238 of record NZ_QRBB01000001.1, read on the forward strand.
CCGACCGGGCATAGCGCCGATGCACTAGTATACTGGTATGATTCCAGGCATTTTCACTTCCCCCTATTGAGGTGCTGGTCTTGTCGACCGCATCATAGACAGGGAGAAAAGCAGTGCATTCTTTTGATGAAGCGACGAACGCTCCGACGATCACGATCCTTTCCGATGACGAAATCGGCTTCGTTGGCGGTGCCGACCGCGGCGACGCCGCTGTGGCTGGAGCAATCGCCGGCGGCGGTGCCGGGTGGGCCGCTCTTCGCGGAGCAAGTTGGGGCGCTCGCCTTGGAGCGGCGGCCGGACCGGTAGGTGCCGTCGGAGGCGCAGTGCTCGGGGCCGTTGCGGGCGCAGCGATCTACGAAATCTTCGACGAAGACTAGGATTGGCAACGCCGCGCGCCGACAAGGCGCGCGGCGTTCCATTCGGGACAGAGCCGATGATCAAATTTGCAATCGTCGCTTTTTGCCTGGGCCTGCTGCTCATGCCCTTCGAACCCGTCACGCCCTATGGCGGCTTCGCCACGCTGTGCTTCATGGCATCCGGCATGTTTCTCGGGTTCGAACTTCGCGCGAACCGGATCGACTATGCCGGCGGCTACGCGGTGCTCGAAACGATGTATGGCGCCGCGCCGGTCATCCTGCCGGTCGCACTCTTCCTCGTTCGCCAGATATTCGCCGCGCCCCCCATCGGCTGACAGCTAGCGAGGGACACGCAAGTCCGACCGATCAGGCGTCGATCAGCTCGCGGTCCAGATCTCCCGCCTTGTTCTGGATGAACTGGTAGCGATGCTCAGGGTTACGGCCCATCAGCTGGCCGACCAGTTCCTTCACCGCCGCGCGGTCCTCGAACTCGGGGGGCAGGGTGATCCGCAACAAGCTGCGGCTGTCGGGGTGCATGGTGGTCTCGCGCAGCTGCGCGGGGTTCATTTCGCCGAGCCCCTTGAAGCGCGAAATCTCGATCTTCTTGCCCTTGAACACGGTCTCTTCCAGCTCGCGCCGGTGTTCCTCGTCGCGCGCATAGCGGCTCTCCTTCCCGCTGGTCAGCCGGTAGAGCGGCGGCTGCGCGAGGAAGAGGTGCCCCTTGCGAACGAGGTCGGGCATTTCCTGGAAGAAGAACGTCATCAGCAGCGTCGCGATATGCGCGCCGTCGACGTCGGCATCGGTCATGATGACCACGCGGTCGTAACGCAGTTGGTCGGCGTCGCAGTCCTTGCGGGTACCGCAGCCGAGCGCGAGGATCAGGTCCGCGATCTCGCTGTTGGCGCGGATCTTGTCCGCGCTGGCGCTGGCGACGTTGAGGATCTTGCCGCGAATCGGCAGGATCGCCTGCGTCTTGCGGTCGCGCGCCTGCTTGGCGCTGCCGCCCGCTGAGTCGCCCTCGACGATGAACAGCTCGGTCTCCGCGCCGGTCTCTCCCGAACAGTCGGTCAGCTTGCCGGGCAGGCGCAGCTTCTTGGCGTTGGTCGCGGTCTTGCGCTTCACCTCGCGCTCGGCGCGGCGGCGCAGGCGTTCGTCCATGCGGTCCATCACCTCGCCAAGCAGCGCCTTGCCGCGCTCCATATTGTCGGCGAGGAAATGGTCGAAGTGGTCGCGCACCGCGTTTTCGACCAGCTTGGCGGCCTCGGGCGAGGTCAGCCGGTCCTTGGTCTGGCTCTGGAACTGCGGATCGCGGATGAAGACCGATAGCAGCACTTCGGCGCCCGCCATCACATCGTCGGCGGAGATATCCTTGGCCTTCTTCTGGCCGACCAGATCGCCGAATGCGCGCAATCCCTTGGTCAGCGCAGAGCGGAGCCCCTGCTCGTGCGTGCCGCCATCGGGGGTGGGCACGGTGTTGCAGTACCAGCTGGTCGCGCCTTCGGAGAATAGCGGCCAGGCGATAGCCCATTCGACGCGGCCCTGCGAGGTGCCGTCGACCTCGGGGAAATCCTGGCTTCCGGCGAAGGGCTGCGCGGTGACGCACTCGCGGCCGTTGACCCGCTGCGCGAGGTGATCGGCCAGCCCGCCGGGAAACTTGAAGGCTTCCTCGGCAGGGACGTCGTCCGAAGCGAGGCTTTCCGCGCATTTCCAGCGGATCTCGACCCCGGCGAACAGGTAGGCCTTCGACCGGGCGAGCTGGAACAGGCGTTTCGCGCTGAACTTGCGCTCGCCGAAAATCTCCGGGTCGGGCGTGAAGCTGACCGTCGTGCCGCGCCGGTTGGGCGTCGCGCCGATCTCTTCGATCGGGCCGAGCGTCTGACCCTTGGAGAATTCCTGAGCGTACAGCGTCTTGTCGCGCGCCACCTCGACCCGCGTGTGCTGCGACAGCGCATTGACCACGCTGACGCCGACGCCGTGCAGGCCCCCGGAGGTCGCGTAGGCCTTGCCCGAGAACTTCCCGCCCGAGTGCAGCTTCGACATGATGACTTCGAGCGTCGACATGCCCGGATATTTGGGATGCTCGTCCACCGGCATGCCGCGTCCGTTGTCCGCGATGCTCAGCCGGTTTCCTTCTTCCAGTTTGACCTCGATCCGGCTGGCATGGCCCGCCACCGCCTCGTCCATCGCATTGTCGAGGACTTCGGCGGCGAGGTGATGGAGCGCGCGGTCGTCGGTCCCACCGATATACATGCCGGGGCGGCGACGCACGGGCTCGAGCCCTTCGAGCACCTCGATCGAGGAGGAATCATAGTCGCCGCTGGAGGTCGGCGTACCGTCGAACAGATCATCGGACATGGAACAGACAGTGGGCGCACGCGGCCCGCTTCACAAGCCGCACGCCGCCACTGTCCGCAGGATTTGCGCGCCTGGCGGCGTCAGAACCCGTCGGGTGCGGGCGAGACGACCACCACCTGCCCGTCGCGCACCTCGCGCACTTCGAGCGCGCGTTGCGAAGTGCCGTCGGAGCGGAAGCGGAAGGCCCCGTCGAGGCCGAGGAATCCGCCCTGCGCGGTCAGTTCGCCGGTGGGGAAGGGCGTGCCGGGCCGCCAATCGCCCCCGGCGACGCGCAGCGCCAGCAACACGCTGTCGTAGCCAAGCGTCGCGATCCGGTAGGGCGAATCCCCGAAACGGCTGCGATAGCTTTCCGAGAAATTGCGATAGCGCCCGTCGGACAGCGCGGAGAACAGCGAACCGTCCATCACGCCCGCGTCGGGAATCGCGCTCTCGCCACTCCACAATTCGGTGCCGAGCAGGCGCGGGCCGGTGCCGTCCAGGCCGCGCAGCTCGCTGGCCGCGACGATCGCGAGGCGCGGGCTGTCGGCGATCATCACCGTGTCGAACCCGCCGCGGGCCTGCAGGCGCCGCGCTGCGCTGGCAGCCGAGCCTTCGTTGCGCGAATAGCGCTCGGTCGCGACGAGACTGCCGCCGATGCTGCGCAGCGCCTCGATCAGTGCGAGCTCGGCCTGTCGGCCATATTCCCCCTGCGGGACCAGCGCGGCATAATTGCGGGCGCCCTGCCGCTGCGCATATTGCACGCTGCGGTCGACCGATTGGGATGGCGAAACGCCCATCAGGTACACGTCGGGCGACGCGACGCTCACATCGTTGGAGAAAGCGATCAGCGGAATGCCGGCGGGCCGCGCCTCTGCCACCACATCGGCGACATTGCTGCCCAGGAGCGGGCCGAGGATCAGCTGGTTGCCCTCGGCCACCGCGCGACGAGCGGCGCTCCGTGGGTCGCCGGCGGTGTCGTAGGTCGTGATCCGCAGGTTGTTCGCATTGGTATCGAGCAGCGCCATCGTCGTCGCATTGGCGACCGACTGGCCGACGCGGGCGTTGTCGCCGCTCATCGGAACGAGGAGCGCGACCCGGTGGCGCGTTTCGTCGCTCGGCAACGGAGCCGGCTGGGCGGGCGTGGGCGTACCGCGCGGAATCGGCGGCGGCGTGCGCGCATCGCCGGTGACCGGGCCGGGGGTCGACTGCCCCTGCGGCTGCTGGCCCTGCGGCTGCTGGGTCGGCGGGGGCGGGGAGGTCGGCGCGCTCACGTCCGGGATGATCTGGCAGCCCGCGAGCAGCAGGCCCGTGCCCATCGCGAGGATCAGGCGGCGGCAATGGCGAAAGCCGATCATGGTTGCGGAATTCCCCTGCGTTGGTCCATGGCAGATCTCGTGGATAACGACAGCGACGCTCTCACCAACGCCGCCCTTGCGCCAGGCCTGTATATCGTTGCGACGCCGATTGGCAATCTGAACGACATTACCTTGCGGGCAGTCGACGTGCTTTCGCGGTGCGATGGTGTCGCGTGCGAGGATACCCGCGTGACGGGCAAGCTGATGAAGCATCTGGGCCTCTCGAAGCCGCTGTGGCGCTACAACGACCATGCGGAGGAGCGCGACCGTGCGCGGCTGGTGGAGAGCATGGGCACCCGCGCCGTGGCGCTGGTCAGCGATGCGGGCACGCCGCTGATCTCGGACCCCGGCTACCGCCTCGTCAATGCCGCGCGCGAAGCGGGGGTCGAGGTCCAGACGATCCCCGGCCCCTGCGCCGCGATTGCCGCGATCACGCTGGCGGGATTGCCGAGCGATCGCTTCCTGTTCGCAGGCTTCCTGCCGGTGAAGGAAAAGGCGCGGGCCGACATGCTGGCCGAGCTCGGCGGGATCGATGCGACGCTGGTGTTCTACGAGAGCGCGGGGCGGCTGGCGAAATCGCTGGCAGCGATCGACAGCGCGCTCCCCGGCCGCCGGGTCGGCGTGGCGCGCGAGCTGACCAAGCTGCACGAGGAATGCCGAGTCGATAGCCCGCAGGCGCTGATCGCCCACTACGAAGCCAAGCCGCCCAAGGGCGAGATCGTGCTGCTGGTCGAGCCGCCACACGAAACCGAGGCGAGCGCGGAGAATGTCGACGCGCTGCTGCGCGAGGCGCTGAAGACGCAGAAGGCATCGCAAGCCGCAGCCAAGGTCGCCAAGGCCACAGGCGCGGACCGCAAGGCGCTTTATGCCCGCGCGATGGAACTGCGCGGATGAGTGTGAAACGCGAGCGGGCCGAGAAGGCCGGGCGCGGCGGGGAGGAAGAGGCTGCCCGCTGGCTCGAGGGCGAGGGGTGGGAAATCCTCGCCCGCCGCCGCAAGACGAAGCTCGGCGAGATCGACCTTGTCGCGCGGCGCGAGAACCTGATCGCCTTCGTCGAGGTGAAGTGGCGGCGCAGCGTGCCCGACCTCAACCTTGCAATCGACGAGCGGCGGCTGGCGCGGGTCGCGGCGGCGGTCGGCGCGGTGGCGCACGAGTATGCTACCAAGGGCGAGGATATCCGGATTGACGTGATCCTGCTTGCACCCGGCGCGCACCCTCGCCACATCGCCAACGCCTGGATGCCGTGAGATCCTTCCCGCACCGCTCATCCTGAGCCTGTCGAAGGATTGCCTTTCTTTTGGTGCGGCATCCGAAGAGAAGAACGGCCCTTCGACAAGCTCAGGGCGAGCGGGAAAATCGATATGACTTTAAGAACCGCCTTCCAGATGGACCCGATCGAAAGCGTGAAGATCGCGGGCGATTCCAGCTTCGCGCTCATGCTTTCGGCGCAGGAGCGCGGACACGAGGTGTGGCACTACGACGTGAAGAGCCTCGCATGGGAAAGCGACGGCAGCCCGGCGGGTAAGATCACCGCCTTCGCGCGGCCGCTGAAGGTGCGCCGCAAGGAAGGCGATCACTTCGAGTGGACAGGCGAGGCCCGCGTGATCGACCTTGCGAAGGATATCGACGTCGTCTGGCTGCGGCAGGACCCGCCCTTCGACCTCGGCTACATCACCGCGGCCCTCCTGCTCGACCGGCTCAAAGGCACCACGCTGGTGGTCAACGACCCGCGCGAGGTGGTGAACGCGCCCGAGAAGATGTTCGTGCTCGACTACGCGCGCTTCATGCCGCCGACGCTGATCGCGCGCCGCCTCGCCGATATCCAGGCCTTCCAGAAGAAACACGGCGCGGTGGTGGTCAAGCCGCTGCACGGCAATGGCGGCAAGGCGATCTTCAAGATCGACGAGAGCGGCACCAACCTTTCCGCACTTTCCGAAGTCTTCGACAAGCAATGGCCCGAGGCGCACATGGTGCAGGCGTTTCTGCCCACGGTGGCCGAGGGCGATAAGCGCATCGTGCTGGTCGACGGCGAGGTCGCGGGCGCGATCAACCGCAAGCCGGGCGAGGGCGAGTTCCGCTCCAACCTCGCGCAGGGCGGCTCGGCCGAGGCGGCAGAGCTGACCGCGCGCGAGGAAGAGATCTGCGCCGCGATGGGGCGGGAGCTCAAACGCCGCGGCCTCGTATTCGTTGGGATCGACGTGATCGGCGGCGAGTGGCTGACCGAGATCAACGTGACCTCGCCCACGGGCATCGTCGCGATCGACCGGTTCAACGGCACCGATACGGCAGGCGCGCTGTGGGATGCGGCCGAGCGGCGGCACGCGTATATGCAGCGTTAGCCTCACTCCTTTTCTCGTCGCCCCGGACTTGATCCGGGGCAGGGCTTTCTTTTGGGGGCTATCGCAAGAAGAAGCACTATCCCGGGTCAAGCCCGGGATGACGATGAGGGGAGAGGTGGGGCGAGTCTTTTGCAGCGCCTCCGTCCTCTTGCTAGCGCCGCTTCAGTCCAGCTCATACGCCACCGTCGTCACCACGCGGACCTTCTGGAACGGCGTATTCGCCCCGCTCGAGTCGCAATAGTCGCAGTCGGCGCCGGTCTCGGAGAAGCTGTCGACCAGGTCGCGATATCGATCTGCGCAGACGCTCCCGGCCCCTCTTCGCCCCTCCAAGCATTGGTGCCGCATGGACGAGATGATTGTCTCCATCATCGAACGGCTCGGCTATCTCGGCATCGCGATCCTCATGGCGCTCGAGAACATATTTCCGCCGCTCCCATCCGAAGCGATCATGGGGGCAGGCGCGCTCGCCGTGGCGAGCGACCGGATGAGCTTCTGGCCACTACTGGCGTTCGGCACGGCGGGCACGGTGGCGGGCAATTACTGCTGGTTCTGGGTCGGCGACCGGGTGGGCTACGAAAAGCTCGGCCCCTTCATCGACAGGTGGGGCCGCTGGCTGACCCTCGAATGGGAGGATGTCGAACGCGCGTCGGACTTCTTCCAGAAACACGGCCAGTGGGCTGTCTTCTTCCTCCGCTTCTTCCCCGTGATGCGCACCATGATCTCGCTGCCCGCAGGCCTCGCGCATATGAACGTGTGGCGCTTCCTCGTTTTCACCACCGCAGGCGCGGCAATCTGGAACGTCATCCTGATCCTCGGCACGCAATGGCTCGTCGGCGCATTCGCCGACGTGCAGGACCTCGTCGGCTGGGTCCTGATCGGATCGCTGGCCCTCGCGGTCGTCGGCTACGGCTGGCGGCTCTACACCTGGAAGCCCCGCGCCGAGCGCTAGGGCTCGCGCTTCTTTTCCCGGGGATGCGCGTCGCGATAGGTATCGAGCAGGCGCGCCGCGTCGACCTCGGTATAGATCTGCGTCGAGCCTAGGCTGGCATGGCCGAGCAGCTCCTGCAGGCTCCTGAGGTCCGCACCCGCGCCGAGCAGGTGCGAAGCGAAGGAGTGGCGCAGCGCGTGCGGCGTCGCATTCGAAGGCAGGCCGATCTCCGCGCGAACCTCGGCCACGGCGCGCTGGACGAGACCCGGGGCCAGAGCGCCGCCCCGGCTCCCGCGGAACAGCGGCTTGTCGGGTACCAGATCTTGCGGGCAGGCGGAGACATAGTCCGCGATCGCCGTGCGGATCGCAGGCAGGATCGGCACGATGCGGGTCTTCCCTCCCTTGCCTGTCACCCGGATCGTTTCGCCCGGCGAAGCATGCTCGCCCGTGAGCGAGAGCGCCTCGCCCAGACGCATTCCCGCGCCGTAGAGCAGCAGCAGAACCGCGCGGTCGCGCAGGCCGGTCCACTCCTCGCGCCGCCCCTCGCCGATCCGTTGCGCCATGTGAACCGCCTCGTCGGGCGTCACCGGGCGGGGCAGGGTGCGCTTGATGCGGGGGCCGCGCAGGCGCGGAGCCTGCGGGTCGTTCGCGCCCGTTTCGGCACGCGCGAAGGCGAGGAAGGCACGCAGCGCGGAAAGCTCGCGCGCGGCGGACCGGTTCGAAAGGCCATCGGCGCGGCGGCGCGCGAGCTGGGCGCGCAGGGCAGGGGCCTCCAGCTTCGCGACCGAGTGCCAGTCGTTCAGCCCGGTCGCATCGAGCAGCCGCTCGGCGGCCCGAACATAGGCGCGCACGGTGTGCGGCGAGAGGCGCCGCTCTGCGGCAAGGTGGGTTTCCCAGCGTTGCAGCGGACCGGTCACGCCGCGCACAGGTCCGCAGGCACCAGCTCGGCCAGCAACGCGTCGAGCAGCGGCATCCCCTGCTCGGTCACGGTGATCCGGCTTCCGTCGCGCTCGACGAAGCCGAGCCCGGCATAAAACGTCGCGCGCCGTTCATCTATCAGCCCGCCGGGCATGGTGCCGAAGCGCGCGGCGAGTGCGGCAAGATCGACGCCCTCGGCAAGGCGCAGCCCCATCAGCAGCGCTTCGCTCAGCTGCTCTTCGCGGCCAAGCGCGCGCTCCTCCGCCATGCCGTGGCCGTGCTCGGTGACGCGGCGCAGATACGCCTCGGGCTTCTTGTGCCGGATCGTCGCGTGGCCGCCGCGCCTTCCATGCGCGCCCGGGCCGATGCCGACATAGTCGCGGTAGCGCCAGTAGGTGAGGTTGTGGTGGCTTTGTGCACCTTCATGCGCGTGGTTGCTGATTTCGTAGGCGGGGAGCCCCGCCGCGCGCGTCTGCTCCTGCGTCTGGACGAACAGGTCGGCGGCCTCGTCCGGGTCCATCGGCGTCAGCCGGCCGCGTGCCACGGCCCCGGCGAACCCCGTGCCCGGCTCGATCGTGAGCTGATAGAGCGAGAGATGCTCGGTCCCGAAGGCGAGCGCGCGCGCCAGCTCCGCTTCCCACTCGGCGGCGCTCTGGCCGGGGCGGGCGTAGATCAGGTCGAAACTGACCCGCCCGAACAGCGCCTGCGCGCTTTCGAGGGCGGCGATCGCTTCGGCAGCGCTGTGTTTGCGGCCGAGGAAGGCGAGCGCCTCGTCGTGGAGCGATTGCACGCCCAGCGACACGCGGTTGACCCCGGCGGCCCGGAATTCGGCGAACTTGCCCGCTTCGTAGGAGGTCGGGTTCGCCTCCAGCGTAATCTCGGCATCGGGGGCGAGGCCCCACAGGCGCTGCGCCTCTTCGATCAGCGCTCCCGCCAGCGCGGGCGGCATCAGCGAAGGCGTGCCGCCGCCGAAGAAGATCGATCCGATGCGCGCATCCGCGGTCAGCCGATGCTCGTGCGCCATGTCCGCCAGCAGTGCCGCCCGCCATGCGTCGGCATCAACGCTCTCGCGAACATGGCTGTTGAAGTCGCAATAGGGGCACTTCTTCAGGCAGAAGGGCCAGTGGATATAGAGCGCAAGATCGGTGGCGGCGGGCATGTGGGGGATCTAGGCCGCGCGGCCCCGCATGGCCAGTGCACGGTCGCTTACTCGCCGAATTGCTCCGCCACCAGCTTGGCAAAGGCGTCCGCACGGTGGCTGATGCCGCTTTTGTACTCGGGCTCGAGCTCCGCGAAGGTTTGCTCGTGGTTCTCGGGCACGAAGACGGGATCGTAGCCGAAGCCCATCTCCCCGCGCGGCGGCCAGGTGAGCGAGCCGGGCGCGACGCCTTCGTATACCGCATGTTCGCCATCGGGCCAGGCAAGCGCGAGCACGCAATGGAAGCTCGCGCTGCGATTGACGTCGGGGCCCTGCTGCGCGAGCAGGCCTTCGACCTTGCCCATCGCCATATACCAGTCGCGGCCCGGCTCGCCTTCGAACCACTGCCGCTCCGCCCAGTCGGCGGTGTAGACGCCGGGGCGCCCATCGAGCGCGGCGACCGACAGGCCACTGTCGTCGGAAAGCGACACGATGCCCGAGCCTTCCGCCGCCGCACGCGCCTTGAGCAGCGCGTTCTCGACGAAGTTGGTGCCCGTCTCCTCCGGCTCGGGCAGGCCGAGCGATCCTGCGGACAGGCACTCCACCCCATAAGGCGCGAGCAAGGCCTGAATTTCCTTCAGCTTGCCCGCATTATGCGTCGCGATGACGAGCTTGCCCGAGCCGATGCGGCGGGTCATTTCACCGCAGCGTCCTGCGCCTTGAAGATCTCGCCGCAGCCCATCTGCGCCAGGCGCAGGAGGCGCAGCAGCGCTTCTTCGTCGTAGGCCGCGCCTTCGGCAGTGGCCTGCACTTCGGCGATCTTGCCGCCTTCGATCAGTACGAAGTTGGCATCGGCATCGGCGTTGCTGTCCTCGTCGTAATCGAGGTCGAGCACCGGGGTGCCCTTGTAAACGCCGCAGGAAACCGCGGCGATCTTGCCGGTGATGGGGTCTTCGACGATCGCGCCCGACTTCTTCAGCCCGTCGATGGCGAGCCTGAGCGCGACCCACGCGCCCGAAATCGCCGCCGTCCGGGTTCCGCCATCGGCCTGGATCACGTCGCAATCGAGCGTGATCTGACGCTCGCCGAGCTTTTTCATGTCTACGACCGCGCGCAAGGAGCGCCCGATAAGCCGCTGAATTTCCTGCGTTCTGCCCGACTGCTTGCCGCGCGCCGCCTCGCGGCTGCCGCGGGTATGCGTGGCGCGCGGGAGCATCGAATATTCGCCCGTGACCCAGCCCGCACCCTTGCCGCGCATCCACGGCGGCACGGAATTCTCGACGCTCGCGGTGCACAGCACGCGCGTATCGCCGAAGCTGATGAGGCAGCTGCCCTCGGCATGCTTGGTGTAGCCGGTTTCGATGGAAATGGCGCGCATCTGGTCGGGCGCACGGCCTGAAGGTCTCATGGAATGTCCTCTGATCTGTCTGTTCGCCAGCGCCGTAGCGGCCTATTCATCGGGTGGCCAGTGGACTTGCCGCAAGCAGGTCCGAACCCGACAATGAAAAGGCCCTGCCGATGCTCCGCCATGCACTTCCCGTTCTTGCCGCCCTCCCGCTCGCGGCCTGTGCCACTCCCGCGATCGAAGACACGCCCGCTTCATCGATCGAATATAGTCTCACGCCATGCTTCGGCTTCTGCCCTTCCTTCTCGCTGGCGGTGAACGAGGACGGGAAAGGCACCTTCGACGGCGAGCGCTTCGTTGCGCACGAGGGTCCGGCCCAGTTCACCGCCAGCCGCGCGCAGGCGGCAGCCTTCGCCCGCCGTCTCGCCCCATTCCGCCCCGAAAGCTCGGTGTCCTACGGCTACGAGAATTGCGACGGGCCGGTGGCGACCGACAGCCCATCGGTGAAAATCACCTGGCGCGAGCCGGGCAGCGAGCCGGTGACCCTCAAGTGGTACATGGGATGTCGCCAGCCCGGCCTGACCGAGAACCGCGACGCGCTCTACAAGGCATGGCGGGAGCTGCCGGTGGACGAGCTTGTCGGCTCGGACGAAGAGCGCCAGACCTATGGCAGAGTCGACTGATCGCCCATCGACACTAGATAGGTGCAATGACCACTCCACCGCTGACCGAACTGACCGACCGCACGCGCGACATCTTTCGCCTGGTGGTCGAGCAGTACCTCAGCACCGGCCAGCCCGTCGGCTCGAAGACGCTGGCGCAGGGCGGGGCGGTGGACCTCTCGCCCGCGTCGATCCGCAGCGTTCTGGCCGATCTCGAAAAGCTCGGCCTGCTCGCCGCGCCGCATGTCTCGGCCGGGCGCAAGCCGACCGAGAGCGGATTGCGGCTGTTCGTCGACGGGATGATGCAGATCAGCCAGCCCAGTGCGGAGGAACGCCGCGCGATCGAAGCGCGACTGGGCGATCCGGGGCCGATGGAGGCGCGGCTCGAACAGGCGAGCACCATGCTCTCCGACCTCTCGGGCGCGGCGGGGATGGTGTTCGTGCCTACCGCCGAACGCAGGCTGACACAGATGAGCTTCGTGCCGCTCGACGCGAAGCGCGCGCTCGCCGTGCTGGTCGATGCCAATGGCCAGATCGAGAACCGGCTGATCGAGCTTGCAGGCGTGGACGTGGGCACGCTCGAAAGCGCGTCGAACTACCTTTCCGCCCGGCTCGCCAATCGCAGCCTCGGCGAAGCGATCAAGGAGATCGAAGCCGAGATCGAAGGCGGGCGCAGCGCGCTCGACGAAGCGAGCAAGACGCTGGTCCAGAAAGGCATCGCGATGTGGAGCGAGGATGCCGAACGCAGCCCGGTGTTCATCGTGCGCGGTCAGGCCAAGCTGCTCGACGACGAAGCGGTAGGCGATGTCGAACGCGTGCGGCAGCTGCTCGACCAGCTGGAGAACAAGCAGGCCGTGGCGCAGGTGCTGGAGCGGGCGCGCGCGGCGCAGGCCACGCGAATCTACATCGGCAGCGAAAATCGCCTCTTCGCGCTGAGCGGTTCCTCTGTTATCGCCTCGCCCTTCCGCGACCGGGATGGGAACATCGTGGGCGTGCTGGGGGTTATCGGCCCCACGCGCTTGAACTACGCACGTATCGTTCCCATGGTCGATTTCACTGCACAATCGCTGGGCCGGTTGACCGGCTAACAGGGCACAATTCACGAAGACTTATGCAAGACAACAACGATCCCAAGGACGAACCCGTTCGCGAGAACGACGCTCTCGACGCAGAGGCGGAGAAGGAACTGGCCGGCGTGCCCGAACATCTTCGCGACCAGGGCGAGGATGACGATGACGACGCGGGCGAGAGCAATGGCGGCGTCGACCAGATGGCCGAGGCGATCGCCAGCCTGAAGGAAGACCTCGAAAAGTCGCATCAGGAAGTCCTCTACGCCCGCGCCGAAACGCAGAACGTGCGTCGCCGGCTGGAAAAGGACATCGCCGATACCCGCGCCTATGCAGCGACCGGTTTCGCGCGCGACATCCTGTCCGTGTCGGACAATCTGGTGCGCGCGATCGAATCCATTCCCGAAGACCTGCGCGAAGACGACAAGTTCAAGGGACTGGTCGCCGGGATCGAGGCGACCCAGCGCGAGCTGGAGCGCGTCTTCAGCCAGCACGGCGTGACGCGGGTGGCGGCCAAGGGCCTGCCGCTCGACCCCAATGTGCACCAGGCGATGATGGAAATCCCGAGCGACGAGGCAGAGCCGGGCACGGTCATCCAGGAAATGCAGGCAGGCTATCTGATCCGCGATCGCCTGCTGCGTCCTGCGCTGGTCGGTGTCGCGAAGAAGCCGGACTGAGTTCGACGCTCCGGAACCGGAAGACCTCCCCAAAGCTTTGATGGTGATCAAGGTTAAGAGGAGAGTCTCCCATGAAATCGCGTTTCGCCCTTATTCCCGTCGCCCTGGTCTCGGCCCTGTCGCTTAGCGCGTGCGCTGAAAACTACTCCGCAGAAGGTGGCCTAGGCGGTGCCGCTCTTGGTGCCGCCGCCGCCGCCGTAACCGGGGGCGACATCACCCGCTACGCGCTCGCTGGTGCCGCCGCGGGTGCGCTGGCCGGCTATTTCGTCGACAAGGACGATAGCTGCGATGGTTACGACCGTGACGGCTATCTCGACGAAGACTGCTTCGGCACGCGCGGCTATCCTGCCGATCCGCGCTGATCGGTTCGATAAGCTGGATGACCGAAAGGGCCGCCCTGCAAGGGGCGGCCTTTTCTATTGCAGGTACAGGACGAGGTAGCGCACGCTCAGCGCCACCAGCACGACCGCATGAACGCGGCGGCTGCGCGAGACGATCAGGATCGCCATCATCGCGACGAACAGCACGGTCGGGCCGATGGTCAAGGGACTGAGCAACTGCTCGCGCACCTGCGGCAGGCTGAGCAGGTAGACCCACTGGACCACCACCAGCGCGATGAGCATGCCCATCACCGTGCGGCAGACGCGGAAATAGTGCGTGTCGAGGCTGGTGAAGCGATCCGGATCGCTCGGGAAAACGAGCCGCGCGGCGAGGTAATACGCGCTCGCGAAAACCACGACCGCCAGCAGCGTCGACGACGTGACCGACACGAAGTTCTGCACGCTCCACGAAAACATCCAGAACGACAGCAGGTCGAGGATCACGAAGATCGCGAGCAGCGGGGTCAGCCAGCCGATGGTGAACTGGTCACCGCCGGCGTCGCTGGCGAAGCGGAGTTCGAGCGTGCGGCCGAGGCCGGACAGGACTTCCACCAGCGAAAGGCCGAGCGCGAGCGCGTAGAGCGCGAAGATGAATTCGAATTCGGTCACGTGTCCGCGCCGGGGAATCGCACCAGCAGATCGTAGGCGTCCCGGTCGGCGATGCCCGCCACGCGCACGCCGTTCCTGAGCCAGAAGGCGTGCTTCACGATTTCCGCCTGCTGCTCGATCCCGTACTTCTCGAGGCTCCAGCCCGGCTTGAGGCTGTAGTCGTAGCGGCACCACGGATGGCGGTGGAGCGGCAGGTACCATTCGCCCTTGCTCTGGGTCTGCCACACATGCGTCATCTCGTGGATGAAATGGCCCTGCCGGTGATGGTTGCCGGCGGAAAAATCGTCGCAGTAGCCGGCCGCGCCGGGGTGGAAGTGCAGGTGGCCCTGCGGTGCCATGGTGGTGTTCTTCGGCTGGAAGAACGCCCACTTGCGCCGCCGGATCGTCACCTTGCGATAGTCGATCGCGGTGCCGAACACCGACCTGGCAAGCGCAACCTCGCCCGCCGTCAGCCGCCGCTCCCCACCCGCGGGGCAGGGAGCGACCGCATTGTCATGGGTAGCGGCGTCGATCGGATGATCGGGCACGTTGGTCGATTCCGCGCTGGCGTCGCTATCTCGCGATTCAGCGCTCCGCGTCGGCGGGCATGATCTCGGCCTCGAACTCCATCGTCGATCCGCCCGCCATGGTCAGCGTGACCGTGGTCTCGCCGCCCGCTTCGAGCGAGGGATCGAGTTCGAACGCCATCACGTGCAGATCGCCCGGCGCGAAGCTGGTGGTTTCGCCCGGCTGGACGGTCACGATGCCGATAGAGCCCATCTCGGTGTCGTCGTATTCCATGTAATCGTGCAGTTCCGCGCTCGCCGCGCCTTCGACATCGGCACGGCGGATGGAGACGGCGCGGTCGCCGCTGTTCGCAAGCTCGAAATAGACGACCCCCGGATTGCCTTCCACTGCGGGCAGGAACAGGCGGCCTTCCGAGGCGGTCAGCGGGGCGGCGACTTCCTCGGTCTCCGCAGGCTCTTCGGAGCAGGCGCCGAGCGCGATCGTGCCCGCAACAAGTGCGACGGACGGCAAAAACGATTTCATCTTCAAGTATCTCCCTGACTTTCGTCCCGGTGTACGACTACGCGCAAGCGTCTCTTGTGCCAAGGACAAGCACACCTATATCCGCGGCTGAACCAGAGCTGCCGAGCGGCGCGCCCTTGGACGGGGCGTCGCAGAGTGCAGTGTCCAACATAGCCAATAGGATGCGGGGTATCATGGCAAAAGTAATCGGTATCGACCTCGGTACGACGAACTCGTGTGTCGCGGTCATGGACGGGGGTAAGCCCAAGGTCATCGAGAATGCGGAAGGCGCGCGCACCACGCCGTCGATCGTCGCGTTCACGAAGGACAGCGAGCGTCTGATCGGCCAGCCGGCCAAGCGCCAGGCGGTCACCAATCCCGACAACACCGTCTTCGCGGTGAAGCGCCTGATCGGGCGCCGTTTCGAAGATCCCATGACCAAGAAGGACATGGAGCTCGTCCCTTACGACATCGTCAAGGGCAACAACGGCGATGCGTGGGTCGAAGCGGGCGGCAACGAATATTCGCCCAGCCAGATTTCCGCCTTCATCCTGCAGAAGATGAAGGAAACCGCCGAGAGCTATCTCGGTGAGAACGTGACGCAGGCGGTCATCACCGTGCCCGCCTACTTCAACGACGCGCAACGCCAGGCGACCAAGGACGCGGGCCAGATCGCTGGCCTCGAAGTGCTGCGCATCATCAACGAGCCGACCGCGGCCGCGCTCGCCTACGGCCTCGACAAGGACGAGAACAAGACCATCGCGGTCTACGACCTTGGCGGCGGTACGTTCGACATCTCGATCCTCGAAGTCGGCGACGGCGTGTTCGAGGTGAAGTCGACCAACGGCGACACCTTCCTCGGCGGTGAAGACTTCGACAGCGCGATCGTCGAATATCTGGCCGACCAGTTCAAATCCAAGGAAAACATGGATTTGAAGAGCGACAAGCTGGCCCTGCAGCGCCTCAAGGAAGCCGCCGAAAAGGCGAAGATCGAGCTTTCGAGCGCGCAGCAGACCGAAGTGAACCTGCCCTTCATCACCGCACGCATGGAAGGCGGCAGCTCCACGCCGCTGCACCTCGTCGAAACGCTGACCCGCTCCAAGCTGGAACAGCTCGTCGGCGACCTGGTCAAGCGCACGCTCGACCCGTGCAAGAAGGCGCTCGAAGACGCCGGCCTCAAGACCGGTGAAGTCGACGAAGTGATCCTGGTCGGCGGGATGACCCGCATGCCCAAGGTCCGTGAAGTCGTGGAAGACTTCTTCGGCAAGAAGCCGCACACCGGCGTGAACCCCGACGAAGTCGTCGCCATGGGCGCGGCGATCCAGGCGGGCGTGCTGCAGGGCGACGTCAAGGACGTGCTGCTGCTCGACGTCACCCCGCTGTCGCTGGGAATCGAAACCCTGGGCGGGATCATGACCAAGATGATCGACCGCAACACGACGATCCCGACCAAGAAGACGCAGGTCTACTCGACCGCCGAGGACAATCAGCAGGCGGTGACGATCCGCGTGTTCCAGGGCGAGCGCGAGATGGCGGGCGACAACAAGCTGCTCGGCCAGTTCGACCTCGTCGGCATTCCGCCGGCGCCGCGCGGCGTGCCGCAGGTAGAAGTCACATTCGACATCGACGCCAACGGCATCGTGAACGTGTCCGCCAAGGACAAGGGCACGGGCAAGGAACAGCAGATCCGCATCCAGGCCTCGGGCGGTCTCAACGACAGCGACATCGAATCGATGGTCAAGGACGCCGAGCGCTTCGCCGAGGAAGACAAGAAGCGCCGCGAAGCTGCCGAAGCGCGCAACCAGGCGGATAACCTGGTCCACGCGACCGAGAAGCAGGTTCAGGAAAACGGCGACAAGATCGACGCATCGCTCAAGTCCGACGTCGAGGCAGCGATTGCCGAGACGAAGACCGCGCTCGAAGGCGACGATGTCGATGCGATCAATACCAAGGCACAGGCGCTGACCGAAGTGGCCATGAAGATGGGCCAGCAGATCTACGAGAAGGAACAGGCCAGCGGCGGCGATGCCGGGGCGGGCGGTTCCGATGCGGATGCCGCGTCCTCGCAGGACGACGACGTGGTCGATGCCGAGTTCTCCGAGGTCGACGACGGCGCTGGCGACAGCGACAGCGCCGACCGGTCCTGAGCCGGACGGTTATGAAAAACGGGCACCGCGCAGGCCATCCGGTCTGCGCGGGCCTGCCCACGCTTGCTGCACCGGTGCTCTGAATAATGGCTTCCGAAACTGATCTTTACGAACTGCTCGGCGTGTCGCGCGACGCGGACGCCGCCGCGATCAAGGCCGCCTATCGCAAGATGGCGATGAAGTATCACCCGGACCGAAACCCGGGCGATGCCGAGGCGGAGGCGCGCTTCAAGGCCGTCGGCGCGGCCTATGAAGTCCTCAAGGACCCGCAGAAACGCGCGGCCTACGACCAGTACGGCCATGCCGCCTTCCAGCAGGGCGGGGGCAGTGGCCACGGCGGCCATCACGCCGACTTCGGCGATATCGGCGATATCTTCGAAACGATCTTCGGCAGCGCGTTCGGCGGTATGCGGCAGAATGCCCGGCGCGGCGCGGACCTGCGCTACGACCTCGAAATCACGCTGGAAGAGGCCTTCCACGGCAAGTCGACCACGATCGAGATCGAGGTGTCGCAGCAATGCGACGTGTGCACCGGGTCGGGTGCGGAGCCGGGCACCGGCACGCGCGCCTGCAACATGTGCAATGGCTACGGCAAGGTGCGCGCGCAGCAGGGCCTGTTCGTGGTCGAGCGGCCATGCCCCAATTGCCATGGGCGCGGCGAGGTGATCGAAAGCCCCTGCCGCAATTGCCGCGGCGACGGGCGCGTCGATGCGCCGCAATCGCTTTCGGTCGACATTCCCCCCGGCGTCGATACGGGCACCCGCATCCGCCTGTCGGGCAAGGGCGAGGCGGGACCGCGCGGGAGCCCGTCGGGCGATCTCTACATCTTCATCCACGTGCGCCAGCACGCGGTCTTCGGACGCGAGGGATCGAACCTGATCGCGCGCGTACCGATCAGCTTCACCACCGCCTCTCTGGGCGGGAGGGTCGACATTCCCGACCTCGACGGGTCGAGCAACACGATCGACATTCCCACCGGCATCCAGTCGGGCAAGCAACTGCGCCTGCGCGGTGCGGGCATGCCCGTGCTGCAAGGGCGCGGACGCGGCGACCTGGTGGTGGAAGTCACGGTCGAGACGCCGACCCGGCTGTCGAAGCGGCAGAAGGAGATCCTCGAGGAATTCCGCGAGACCGAAACGGGCGAGGAATGCCCTGAAAGCCGCGGCTTCTTCGACCGGATCAAGGAAGCCTTCGGGGCCTGATGGCCCTAATGCAGGTATTCTGCGTAAGTCTCCGCCAGCCTCTGCTGACTGATGCCCATTCGCTGCTCGACAGCAAGAGGATGATCGGTTGGTTCCAGCCAGATCAGTGGACGCAGGGGCGGGGCCTGAAGTTCCACGTTTGTCTTCAGGTTCACGGTGTCGGGATAAACTGCGAGATTGGCGGATAACCAGCCGAAGAATGGGCCGATATCGCTGCGGTTCGGGTCTTCCCAATGCTCCATCAAGAGCTTGAAGCTTTCGAAACTGACGGACACCCAGACACCCCAGCAAAAATGCTCTTTCAGCCCGGTGACCGGAATCTCGATGGTGCCGCGCAAAAAGTAGAACCGATCGTCGGTCACACAGGTATCAGTGGTCAGCTCGCAGCGCGCTTCCCGTTCCTCGGGAGGGATCGAATAGTAATAATCCGGGGCGTCTGAAGCGAGAGCAGGCATCCCCGCGTGCGTTTCCCCGCATACGCGACACTTAAAACTGAAGCTCATGCTGTTCCCAATCGCGTCTCGATTTCATCGCGCAGGGCCTTCAGCGATTCTTCGCCGCAGCGCCCGGCTTCCACCTCCTCGTCGATGATGGCGAGGAGAGCGCGCCGCAGGATCGCGCGTCGCTTCTGCGGCTCGACCGGCCGGTCGCTGGTCGACAGCACGATATCGACCATGCGCTCGCACCCGTGCAGGCGTCCCCACAGGTAATCGTTCTCGCGATAGGCGCGGCTGAAGAACGCGCCGAAATCGTAGAACTCAATGCCGCGCAGCGTGGCCGAGGTGCCGCCCTCGCGTATCGCCTGCGCGTCTTCGGGGCTGATCCGGTCGACCTTCACCGGCTCGAACTCGTTCATCCCCTGCATGCCGAGGATCGGCAGCGTCGCGACATCGTAGAAGGGGAAGCCGAGATAGGCGTACATCATGCGCCGCCGCAGCTCGCGCGGCATGTCGCCCAGCGCATGCGCGAAGGCTTTCTCCGAATTGGTATCCAGCGTCAGGAGATCGCGGACACCGGCCACGTGGTCGAGCACGGCGCCCGGGTCGATCATCACGTTGCGCGCCAGATCCTTGAACTGCGGACCCAGCGGATCGAGCCCGTCGTTCTCGAAATAGGCCGCCAGGATCAGGTAGATCGAAGCGCGCGCACGATCGATCGCCTCGTTGGGAATGTCGGGATCGCGTTCCCAGTCCCGCGCGGTCCGGCGCGCCAGCAGCCGCAGACGACGCACGCGAAAGGCGAGGTCGAAGCTGCGGAAAAAGGCCACCGCCTCCGGGCTCGCGCCGCCGCCATCGCTCACCAGCGTTTCCAGGCCTCGTTCGCGCAAGGCGCCGCGCAGCCGGTGGGTGATCGTCTGGACGTCCGGCTCGAAATCCTTGGGCGCGGCCTTGCGCACCAGCTCCGCGATCCGTTCAAGGATCCCGACGAACTTGAGCTCGGCATAGCCTGCGAACGTATAGCCTGCCTGCTCCGCCGCCGCCTGCTGCGCCTTGCCGCGCCAGTTCGCGAGCCTGCGCGGGGTGGGACGGTCGAAGAAGACGGTGCGGTCGAACAGCTTCTCCACCGCGCTTTCCACCTGCGGGCGCATCTGCGCGATCATCGCCTGCAGCTTTTCGGCATGGCGCGACTGTTCGGCAATTCCTTCGAGGTTGTCGCGGATCGGCTGCTCGCGCGGCAGCGTGGAGAGCGAGCCGAAAATGCTCTCGAAAAAGCCGACCGGCTCGCGCACACGCGCCTCGTCGCGGACATAGCGATCGGGCTGCGGGTCGATATAGGCGAAGCGCCGCTCGACCTCGCGCACCGCGGGGCGTCCGCGCAGCGCATCGATCGCGCCTTCGAACGGCCGGTTTACCAGCACCGACCCGTCGATCAGCGAAACCCCTTCCGCGGTGCCGTCGTCCATATGGGCGGGCATGATCCGCCGCAGGAATGCCTCGCGGCCGTGCCAGGCGCGCCCCGTCTCCTCCGCCAGTGCATCGATCTCGTCGATCCGCAGCGGGGGGAAGGCACCGGGAAAGCTTGCGGTGGCACGTGCGGCAAAGGCGAGCTCAAAGGGATCGGCCAGCCACTGCCCCGCCGCTTCGGGCGTCCTCGAGTTGAAGGAGATCGGCATGCGATGCTCGCTCTCCTTCACCACGGGCGGACTGTTGAGCCGCAGGTGCGCGAGATAGCCGTGGAAATCGGTCGTCGGCACGTAGAGATCGATCGGATGCCCGGGCGGCAGCAGCGGGCCGTCCGCAGGCACGCTGTCCATCGCCTCCAGCGCTTCCAGCAGCATGCGCGACATCGTCTCGCCCGAAAAGGGCGGCTGGAACCAGCGCCCGCGCACCAGCTTGGACACTTTCTCGCGCACCTCGGCGCGGGTTTCGGGCGCAACGCTTTCGGACACGAGGTTGCCCGGGCGGCGCAACACGAAATTGGCGAGCGGCTGCGCCCACACCTTGGCGAAGCGCCAGCCCATCCGCGCGTCTTCCGCCGTCAGCCGGTCGATATCGGCATTGTCGAGCCACATGTCGGTCAGCGGCTCGAGCGAACGGCCCGAATGGATCGCCTGCGCAAGGAACACCGCGTTGATCCCGCCCGCGCTGGCTCCGCTGAAAATGTCGGGCAGGACCCGCAGCCGCAGCTCGTGCTCGTCGGCCAGCAGGTCGAGCAGTTCGCGATAGGCGGCGGCGACGCCCGAGGGGGAATCCTCTCCCGAATGCAGCGCACGGCTCGCGCGGGCGAGGTTCCAGACCTCCTTGGTGACACCGTGCATGTAGACCGCAAGGCTGACCCCGCCATAGCAGACGAGCGCGATCCTGAGTTCCTTCTGACGCATCGATACCATTTAGAAGGGAGAGGCGCCTCAGCGCAACTTGCGTTCCGCAAATGTTCTGCCTAGGTCCCCGTCTTAAGGAGACCGCATGGCCAAGCCCAAGAAACGATATGTCTGCCAGAACTGCGGATCGGTCGCCTCGCGCTGGCAGGGCCAGTGCGCGGACTGCTCTGAATGGAATTCGCTGGTGGAGGATGCGCCCGCCACCGTCTTCAGCCAGAAGCACGATCTTTCGGGCGGCGGACGGCGGCTGGAATTCGTCGCGCTGAACGAGGCAGTCGAGCCGCCCAGGCGCGCGACCACCGGGCTGAAGGAGTTCGACCGTGCGCTGGGCGGCGGACTGGTGCCCGGTGCGGCGATCCTGATCGGCGGCGATCCGGGCATCGGCAAATCGACGCTGCTGCTGCAGACCGCAGGCGGAATCGCCAACCGGGGCGGCGATGTCGTCTATGTCAGCGGCGAGGAAGCCTCGGCCCAGGTGCGCCTGCGGGCCGAGCGGCTGGGGCTGGCCGATGCGCCCGTTCGCCTCGCCTCCAGCACCAATGTGCGCGACATCCTGACCACCTTGGGCGCAGGCGACGCGCCCGACCTGCTCGTCGTCGATTCGATCCAGACGATGTATTCGGACACGATCGAGGGGGCGCCCGGCACGGTCAGCCAGGTGCGCGGCTGCGCATTCGAGCTGATCCGTTACGCCAAGGAACGCGGCAGCGCGCTGGTGCTGGTCGGCCATGTCACCAAGGACGGCAACATCGCGGGGCCGCGCGTCCTCGAACACATGGTCGATGTCGTGATGAGCTTCGAGGGGGAGCGCAGCCACCAGTACCGCATCCTGCGCGCGCTCAAGAACCGCTTCGGCGCGGTCGACGAGATCGGCGTCTTCGCGATGGCGACCGAGGGGCTGGAGGAAGTCGCCAACCCTTCGAGCCTGTTCCTCACCGGGCGCGACACTCCGCTGGCGGGCAGCGCGGTGTTCCCCGCCATGGAGGGGACGCGCCCCGTGCTGGTCGAGATCCAGGCTCTGATCGTGAAGCTGCAATCGGGCGCGACCCCGCGCCGCGCGGTGGTCGGCTGGGACAATGGCCGCCTCGCGATGCTGCTGGCGGTGCTCGAATCGCGCTGCGGGCTCAATTTCAGCTCGGCCGAGGTCTATCTCAACGTCGCGGGCGGATACCGGCTGGCCGATCCAGCGGCGGATCTCGCGGTGGCCGCAGCGCTGGTTTCCGCGCTGGCCGACAGGGCCTTGCCCGATCGCTCGGTATGGTTCGGCGAGGTCTCGCTGGCGGGCGAAATCCGCCCGGTCGCGCACGCAGGCCTGCGGCTTCGCGAGGCGGCGAAGCTTGGATTTACATCCGCTTTCGGCCCGTTAAGGGAGGAAAAAGCTTCACCGGACATTCAATTCGCCGGACTAAAGCAGCTGGGCCAGCTGGTGGACCGCGTGATGCGGTAGGAAAAGCGTGGTAGAGGGGCGTTCATGACGGGGTTCGACATTATCGTCCTGCTGGTCGTCGCGGTCGCGGCCGCAGGCGGCTTCATGCGGGGTTTCGTGCAGGAAATCCTTTCTCTCGCCGCATGGATTCTCGCGATCTTCGCGATCCAGAACCTGCACACGCCGCTCCAGCAGTTCATCGAGCCGCGCTTCGGCACGCCGACCACCGCCGCGATCCTCGCCTTCGCGCTGCTGCTGCTGATCCCCTATGCGGCGATGAAGCTGATCGCCTCGCTGGTCGGCTCGAGAGCGCGCGAATCGCTGCTCGGGCCGCTCGACCGGGTGCTCGGCTTCGGCTTCGGTGCGGTGAAGGGCGCGATCATCGTGGTGATCGGCTTCTCGCTGCTGGTGCTGGGCTACGACACGGTCTGGGGCGTACAGGGCCGGCCGACCTGGATCATCACCGCCCGCACCTATCCTTCGATCAATGCCGGGAGCGAGCAGATGGTCGGCTATATCCGCGAACGGCGCGAGACCATCCGCGCCGAACAGGACCCCGACGACGAAGCAGGTACCGTGACCGGCGCGTCCGCGCTCGAACAGCCGGGCGAATGATGGCGCGCGAGTGACCAGGCTCTATACCCCCGATATCCTCGCGCTTGCGGTCGAACTGGCGGATCACCCCCGGCTCGCCACGCCCGATGTCAGCGCCCAGGTCCGCTCGCGCACCTGCGGCGGAACGCTGACGCTCGATCTCGCGCTGGACGATGCGGGCCGGATCGATGCGCTTGGCCTCGCGGTGTCTGCCTGCGCGATCGGGCAGGCGGCCGCGGCGATCTTCGCGCGCGAGGCACGCGGGCGCGGGGCCGAGGAAATCCTCGCCGCGCATGGCGAGATCGAAACCTGGCTCGCAGGCGACGGACCCGAGCCCCGCTGGCCGGGGATCGCAATTCTGGCCCCTGCAACCGAGTATCCCGCGCGGCACGGGGCGATCATGTTGCCATGGAACGCGGGCGTGGACGCGCTTTGCAAGGAGCACCAACAGCGCTAGATCGGCAGAAAAAGAGAGGGGATCTGTCATCATGAGCGCAGCCGACGCCGGCGCCGCCACGCGCGAGCCGACCGAGAAGGAAATCCGCCTCGTCATCGCGGCGAGTTCCGCCGGGACGATCTTCGAGTGGTACGATTTCTTCATCTACGGCACGCTCGCTGGGCTGATAGGCGCGGCGTTCTTTCCCGCCGATAACGAAACGCTGCAGATCCTGCTGGTCTGGGCGGGCTTTGCAGTCGGCTTCGGCTTCCGCCCGCTCGGCGCGATCCTCTTCGGCTTCCTCGGCGACCGGCTGGGCCGCAAGTACACCTTCCTCGTCACCGTCACGCTGATGGGCATCGCGACGGCTGGCGTCGGCATGATCCCCAGCGCGGCGACCATCGGCATCGCGGCGCCGATCATTGTGATCGCCTTCCGCATCCTGCAAGGGCTCGCGCTGGGCGGCGAATATGGCGGGGCGGCGATCTATGTTGCCGAGCACGCACCGGCCGAAAAGCGCGGGTTCTACACCAGCTTCATCCAGGCGAGCGTCGTGGGCGGGTTCGTGCTCTCGATCGCTGTGGTGATCGCTTGCCGCTGGCTCATCCCCGAAGACGATTTCGCCGCCTGGGGCTGGCGCATGCCGTTCCTGCTCTCGATCATCCTGCTCGCGATTTCGCTGTGGATGCGGCTCAAGCTGTCGGAAAGCCCGGTCTTCCTCGCGATGAAGGAGGCCGGAGAGACCGCGGGCAATCCCTTCCTCGAAAGCTTCACCTATCCTGGAAACAAGCGCCGCCTCCTCGTCGCCTTCGCGATCACCGGCGTGCTGACCACGATCTGGTACACCGCCTTCTTCAGCGGCCTGTCGTTCCTGCGCGGCCCCATGAACATCGAGGAGCGCGTGGTCGAATGGATGCTGCTGTTCGCGGGGCTGATCGCGATGAGTTTCTACATCGTTGTCGGCCGCTGGTCGGACAGGGTGGGGCGCAAGGCGCCGATCATCCTTGGGGGAGGGCTGGCGCTGGCGCTGCTCTTCCCGATCTTCTGGGGCATCGGAGCGCTCGCCAATCCCGGATTGAATGACGCGGCGCGCGACGCGCCGGTCGTCGTCACCGGGCAGGACTGCACGCCCGATCCCTTTGCCGAGCTGTTCGGGCGCGAACAGAGCGAATGCGGCAAGGTCCTCGACGTGCTGACCTCCAGCGGGGTGCCCTACACTCTGCAGGAGGGCGGACGTCTGGGCATCACCGTGGGCGGCGAGACGGTGGCTCTCACGCCCGCGATGCTGGCCGAGGATGCACAGCTGCGCAGCGGGATACGCGATGGCCTGAGCGCGCGCGGCTTCGATCTGTCCGACCAGATACCGCCCGCGATCAATATTGCCGGCATCATGCTCCTGCTGCTGGCGATGGGCGCATTGTCGGCGCTGACCTACGGTTCCGTCGCCGCCGTGCTGACCGAACTGTTCCCGGCCCCGATCCGCTATTCGTCGATGTCGATCCCCTACCACTTCGCAGCGGGCTACCTCGGCGGGTTCCTGCCGCTGATCGCCGGGATCATCGTGGCCCGGTCCGGCGATATCTATGCGGGGCTCTGGTATACGTGGATTGTCGTCGCGATCGGGCTGGTCATTGCATGGTGGGGCTTGCCCGGCGGGCCGCCACGTGATTTCGAGGCCCGGTGACCAGCACCCCGAAACCGCCCCCGCCGACTCTCCGCCTCGCGATCGACACCGGCGCGCTTGCCGCCAACTGGCGCGCGCTCGACGCATTGTCGGGCAGCGCGCGCGCCGGGGCGGCGGTGAAAGCGGACTGCTACGGCCTCGGCATCGACAATTGCCTGCCCGCGCTGGTCGAAGCGGGCGCGCGGGACTTCTTCGTGGCGCACTGGAGCGAGGTCGCGCCGCTCCTCGCCCATGTCGCGCCCGAGCAGATATCCGTGCTGCACGGCCCGATGACGGCCGCTGAAGCGCAATACGCCATCGCCACCGGGGTTCGCCCGGTCATCAACTCGCTTCACCAGGCGCGGCTCTGGCACGAGGCGGGCGGCGGCGCATGCCACCTGATGGTGGACACGGGAATCAACCGGCTCGGCATTACGCCGGGCGAGTTGAGCGATCCACTCCTGAAGCATCTCGATGTGCATGTGCTGATGTCGCACCTTTCCTCCGCCGAGGAAACGACGCCTGCCAATGGCCACCAGCTGGCCGCCTTCCGGGCCGCGCAGGCGCTCATCCCGCATCGCGAGACGAGCATCGCCAACAGCGCAGGGATCGCGCTGGGCCGCGATTATCACTGGGACCTAACCCGCCCGGGCCTCGCGCTCTATGGCGGCGTCCCGAGCCCCGCGCTGGCCGACCATATCCGCCAGGTCGCCTTCCCGCAGGCGGCGGTGATCCACACCCGCAAGCTCGAGGCGGGCGATACGGTGGGCTACAACCGCGAATTCACCGCCAGCGCGCCGATGCGCGTCGGCACGGTGTCGCTCGGCTATGCCGACGGCTTCCTGCGCAGCTGGGGCGGGGAGGGCTTCCTTGTGCACGAGGGACGCAAGCTGCCGCTGCGCGGCAAGGTCTCGATGGACATGGTGGTGGTCGATCTGGCCGATGCGCCGGAGGTCGGGATCGGCGACTGGCTCGACGTGCCCTACCACCTGCCCGATGCGGCAGCGCGCTGCGGCCTGTCGCAATATGAATTGCTGACCGTGCTCGGCCACCGGTTCGCGCGTAGCGTGAAGGGCGAATAAAGGCGCATTGCGCGAGCGATGCTGCAAATGCTAAGTGCTGATGCTGCGCAGCATTCATCCGGAGCCCGAAGGTCCACATGGCTAACAAGCAACGCAAGGATGGCGATCCCATCGTCATCAAGAAATACGCCAACCGGCGGCTCTACAACACGCATTCCTCCAGCTACATCACGCTCGACGATCTTGCAGGCATGACCCGCGAAGGGGTCGACTTCACGGTGGTCGATGCGAAGAGCGGTGACGACATCACCCATGCCATCCTGACGCAGATCATCGTCGAGGAGGAAACGCATGGCGAGCAGATGCTGCCCGTCAGCTTCCTGCGCGAGATCATCTCGATGTACGGCAATTCGATGCAGGCGATGATGCCGAGCTACCTCGAAGCGAGCATGGCGAATTTCCGCGCCAATCAGGAAAAGATCGCCGAGGCGTGGAAGAGCGGGATGGCGGGCAATCCCTTCGCCAAGATGGCCGAAACCAACCTCGCGATGATGCGCGCCGCGACCGACGCCTTCACCGGGCAGGGCGCCGCGACCAAGAGCGCGGGCCGTGCGGAGAGCAAGGCGGACGAAACCGCGCAGGAGCTTGCCGCGATGCGCGACCAGATGGCCGCGATGCAGAAAAAGCTCGACGAGATGGGCAAGTAGCGCAAACCCCCGCGAACCGCTCGCCATGAGCTTGTCGAAGGGCTGTTCTTCTTTCTAAGAACGATCTCCAAGAAAAATGCGGCGCTTCGACAAGCTCGGCACGAGCGGGCTTGGGTAGGGTGGAGCGCCATTTCACAAGGCAATTCCCACGTGTCCAACATCCGCCACGCCCTTTCCGTCAAACGCGAAGACGATTTCGCCGCCTGGTATCAGGCCGCCATTGCCGAAGGGCAGATGGCCGAGGAATCGGGGGTGCGCGGGTGCATGGTCATCAAGCCGTGGGGCTATGGCATCTGGGAACGCATCCAGCGCCTGCTCGACGACAGGATCAAGGCGACCGGGCACGACAATGCCTATTTCCCGCTGTTCATCCCGCTCTCCAATTTCGAGCGTGAGGCGGATCACGTCGAAGGCTTTGCCAAGGAAATGGCGGTCGTCACACACCACCGCCTGATCGCGGACGGGAAGGGCGGGCTGATCCCCGATCCCGAGGCCAAGTTGGAAGAGCCGCTGGTGGTGCGCCCCACGTCCGAAACGATCATCGGTGATGCGATGGCGCGCTGGGTGCAGAGCTGGCGCGACCTGCCCTTGAAGCTCAACCAGTGGGCCAACGTGGTCCGCTGGGAAATGCGCACCCGCATGTTCCTGCGGACCAGCGAATTCCTCTGGCAGGAAGGGCACACCGCGCACGCCACGCCCGAAGAGGCGAAGGATCACACGCTGACCATGCTCGAGGTTTATCGAGCAATGGCGGAGGAAGACCTCGCGCTGCCGGTGGTTGCGGGCGAGAAGCCCGAGCACGAGCGGTTTCCCGGCGCGGTCGAGACCTGGTCGATTGAGGCGATGATGCAGGACGGCAAGGCGCTGCAGGCTGGCACCAGCCACTATCTCGGCACCAATTTCGCCAAAGCCTCGGGCATCAAGTACCAGGCGCAGGAAGGCGGCGAGCAGTTCGCACACACCACCAGCTGGGGCGTTTCGACCCGTCTGATCGGCGGCGTGATCATGACCCATGGCGACGATGACGGCCTGCGCGTGCCGCCCCGCATCGCCCCGTGGCAGGTGGTGATCCTGCCGATGCTTCGCGGCAACGACGACGATGCGGCGCTGATCGACTATTGCGACGGCCTTCGCGCCACGCTGACGGGGCAACACGCACTGGGCGAGCCGGTGCGCGTGCTGCTCGACACCAAGCCCGGCAAGCCCGCGCAGAAGCGGTGGGACTGGGTCCGCAAGGGCGCGCCCATCATCATCGAAGTCGGCGGGCGCGACATGGAGAACGGCGTGGTCACGCTGATCCGCCGCGACGATCTGTGGGACATGGAGACCGGCAAGCTGAATTCGCAGGCGCCCACGCGCGAAATCGCGGGCCAGACCATTCCGGGCGTGCTCGGCGACATCCAGCAGGCACTGTTTACGCAGGCCGCCGAACGCCGCGATGCCAATATCGCGACCGGGATCGACAGCTGGGATGGCGTGGTCGAATTCTTCGCCAATAACGACAAGTATCCCGGCTGGGTCGAGGTGCAGTGGGCGAAGCCGACCGGCGATGCGCTGGAACAGGTGATCGAGAAGCTGAAGGCCGAGAAGCTGACCGTGCGCAACGTGCCGCGGGACGCGGCGCCTGCGGACGGCACCTGCATCTTCACCGGCGAGCCGGCTGTGGAGCGGGTCTACGTCGCGCGGGCCTATTGATCTCAAATCGTCCCGCATCAAGTCCGAGGTGACGTCGTGCTTATCGATCCGGGGGCATAATTGAGCGGCGGGATAGCGCCGGGGGGTCCGTGCGTTTAAGCCCCCATCATGGCAAAAAAACCAAAAAACATGCCCAAGGGCCTGCCGACACAGAAGCAGGTTCTCGAATTCATCGAAACGTCCGACGCCACCGTCGGCAAGCGCGAGATCGCCAGGGCCTTCGGGCTGAAGGGGCAGGAGAAGATCGCGCTCAAGAAGCTGCTGAAGGATATGGCCGAGGAAGGCCTGATCGACGGCAAGAAAACCGCCTTCCACCGGATGGGCGGCCTGCCCAAGGTGACCGTGCTGCGCGTGGTCGAAATCGACGATGGCGAGCCTGTCGCCGTGCCCGAGAAGTGGGAGCCGGACGATGGTGCGAAGCCGCCACGGCTGACCGTGATTGAAAAGAGCCGTGGCCGCGGCTCCAAGGGCATGCCCGCGCTCAAGGTGAACGACAGGATCCTCGCGCGGACCGAGGAAACGCCCAAGGGCTGGCGCGCGCATCCGATGAAGAAGCTGCCGCAGCAGACCGAAGGGCTGATCGGCGTCGTCGAGAAGGACGGGCGCGGCAAGTTCTGGCTTGCGCCGGTGGACAAGAAGGTGCGCAATTCCTCGCCCATCTCCGATGTCGGCACGGCCGAGGAAGGCCAGCTGGTCTCCGCCGAACCGACCGGGCGCGGCCCGCGGGCGGGGGTTCGCGTTACCGAAGTGCTGGGCGATCCGCTCGCCCCCAACAGCTTCTCCATGATTGCCATCGCCAAGCACGGCATTCCGCACGTCTTCCCCGAAGCCGTGGTGAACGAGGCGCAGGTGGCGGCCAAGCTGCCCGTGACCACGGACAGGCGCGAGGATCTGCGCCACGTGCCGATCGTCGCGATCGACCCGGCGGACGCGCGCGACCACGACGATGCGATCTGGGCCGAGCCCGACACGGCGCAAGACAACAAGGGCGGCTTCCGCGCCATTGTCGCGATCGCCGATGTCTCGCACTACGTCCGCCCCGGCAGCGCGCTCGACAAGGAAGCGCGCAAGCGCGGCAACTCGGTCTATTTCCCCGACCGCGTCATCCCGATGCTGCCTGAAGTCCTGTCCGCCGATGTCTGCTCGCTCAAGTCGGGCGAGGACCGCGCGGCGATGGTCTGCCACATGCGGATCTCGGCGCAAGGCAAGCTGCTCGACTGGCGCTTCACCCGCGCAGTCGTCCGCATCGCGGAGGTCATGGCCTACGAGGAGGCGCAGCGCCGGATCGACGACAAGGCTGGGGACGAACGGCTGGACAACCTGTGGAAAGCCTGGGGAGCGCTGTGGAAAGCGCGCGAGGCACGCGATCCGCTCGACCTCGATCTGCCCGAGCGGCAGGTGGTCCTCGACGACGAAGGCGGGATCAAGGAAATCGCGATCCGCGAACGCCTCGACGCGCACCGCGTGGTCGAGGAATTCATGATCTCCGCCAATGTCGCGGCGGCCAAGGCGCTGGAGAAGAAGAACTCGCCGGTGGTCTATCGCGTCCACGAACAGCCGAGCCGCGAGAAGCTGCTGGCGCTGAAGGAATATCTCGGCACGCTGGATATGAAGCTGGCCATGGGGCAGGTCATCACGCCGACCTTGTTCAACCGCTTCCTGAAGGACGTCAGCGACGAGCAGGAAAAGGCGCTGCTAATGGAAGCGGTGCTGCGCACGCAGACCCAGGCCTATTACGGACCCGACAATCAGGGCCATTTCGGTCTCGCGCTGGGCAGTTACGCGCATTTCACCTCGCCGATCCGCCGCTATTCCGACCTGCTGGTGCACCGCGCGCTGGTCGATGCCTTCAAGCTCGAGCAGCCAAAACCAGCGGGCAAACTGCCCGAATCGAGCGGGCTAAGCGATGTCGACCGCAGCGATCTGGGCAAAATCAGCGAGGCGATCAGCCGTACCGAACGCCGCGCAATGGAGGCGGAGCGCGACACGATCGACCGCTATGTCGCCGCATGGCTGGCGGGCCGCGTTGGCGAAACCTTCGACACGCGGATTACCGGGGTGCAGAACTTCGGCTTCTTCGCCACCATCGTGGGGCTGGGCGGTGACGGGCTGGTCCCGATCTCCACCATCGGCGACGAGTATTTCCATTTCGACGAAGCGGCCAAGGCGCTGGTCGGATCGGATACCGGCACCCGCTACGAAACCGGGCAGAAGCTGCCGATGAAGCTGGTCGAGGCCAATCCGCTGACCGGCGCGCTGCGCTTCGAGGTGCCCGGCGGCGATGCCTCGAAAGCGCGCGAGGGACGCCCCTTGCGCAGCAGGCCCAAGTGGTCGCCCGGGAAGGGCGGAGCGAAGCAGGATGGCCCCCGAAAGGACGGCGCCAGGAAGGATCGCGCGGGCAAGCATGAGGTCGGCAAGCGCGGGCGGCCCGGCAATATCCGGCACCAAGGCCGCAAGAAGAAGTAATCGGGACACAGGTACGGGCCAAAGGAGAAGGGAACGCGGCCCCTCGGCGCGCCGTTCGTTGGGCAAAGGAGAATCTCCCGATGCCCACGCTCATCCCCGGCCAGACCGTGCCCGATCTCGAACTGCAGCTCACCATCCAGGCGCGTTTCGAACTGTCCAAGCAGAAGCCCGACACCTTCACGATGCTGGTGTTCTATCGCGGCAAGCACTGCCCGATCTGCAAGAAATATCTCGAAGAACTGGGCGGCAAGGTGGACAGGTTTACCGCGCTGGGCGTGTCTCCCTTCGCGATCTCGATGGACAGCAAGGACCGCGCGATGGTCGCGCACGAGGACTGGGACACGCACGACCTGCCGCTGGCCTACGGCCTGCCGGAGGATCAGGCGCGCGATTGGGGCCTCTACATCTCGGAAAAACGCCCCGACAGCGACGAGCCGGAGCGGTTCTCGGAACCCGGCCTGTTCCTGATCACGCCCGACGGCACGCTCTTCTTGGCGCAAACGCAGAGCGCACCCTTCACCCGTCCGCCGCTCGACGAGCTGCTCAGCGGGATCGAACTGGTGCGCGACAAGGACTATCCCACGCGCGGCACGGCGACCTAGGCTTCCGGCCTCTCACCGGGCCAGAACAACTAGGACCCCGCGATCCTGTCCAGTTCCTCGATCGGGAGGCGCCCGGGCAGGATGACCAGCGGACAGGGGAGCCCGCCGATATGGGCGGAGAAATGCGAGACCAGCGGCCCCGGCGGACCGTCCGCCGCCGCGCCGAGCACCAGCGCGACTACGTCGGGATGTTCGGCGAGGTATTCGCGCACGATCCGATCGCCGTCGCCCACCTTCACCGCGATGTTGGGCATCTTGCCGCTTTCGGAATAGACATTGCCCGCCGCGCTGGTCGCGATCGCTTCCGCCCGGTCGCGCGCTTCCTGCTCGATCGTTGCCTGCACGCCGCCGAAAGCGTTGAAATTCTGCGGCTGCACGATGGCGAGGATCTGCACGGACCCTCCGCTCGCGACCGCCCAGCGCATCGCGAACCGCAGCGCTTTGCGCGCCTCCTCGGTTTCGTCGATAATGACCAGATACTTGCCCATTCACATATCTCCCGCGTCGCTTTCGACACAATTTGCGCATGATAGCAAGGTGCTTGCCCCGCTTGCCCAAATTGGCCAAAGCGGCGCAAGACAGTGACATGCCGCTACGGCGGGGCCATAGCCCTCGCCGGACACGCGACCGGCCGATGCAAACGCAGGACCCTATTGTATGCCCACACCGATCAAGATGCCCGCACTTTCACCGACGATGGAGGAGGGCACGCTTGCCAAGTGGCTGGTCAAAGCGGGCGATACGGTCTCGGCGGGCGACCTGCTGGCCGAGATCGAGACCGACAAGGCCACGATGGAATTCGAAGCGGTCGACGAAGGCACCATCGCCTCGATCGAAGTGGACGAGGGCACCGAGGGCGTTGCGGTCGGCACGGTGATCGCGATGCTGGCGGGCGAGGGCGAGAGCGTGGAAGACGCGGCCAAGGCCGCGCCCGACCAGGCTGCCGACAAACAGACCGAGTCCAAGCCTGCCAACCAGGAAGACCCGGCGAAGGAGCCCGCGAAGGCACAGCCGCGCGAGAGCGCCGAGCCCCAGTCTTCCGGCACCCAGTCTTCCGGCACCAAGTCGTCCGCCGCAAAATCCTCCGACACCAAATCCGCCGTGCCCGAAGGCGGCAAGGCGGGCCCCGCGCCGACCGATGAAAGCGGAGAGCGCATCTTCGCCTCCCCGCTTGCGCGCCGGATCGCGGACCAGAAGGGTCTCGACCTCGCCGGCGTGAAGGGCAGCGGCCCGCGCGGCCGGATCGTCAAGGCCGATGTCGAGAATGCCGAAGCCGGCCGGCCTGCGAGCGAGGCGAAGCCCGGCGCCGTGGCCGGTCCGGTCGATGCCGGGCTGGATGGCGATGCGCCCTTCGCCGAGGAAAAGCTCTCCAACGTGCGCAAGGTCGTCGCCAAGCGGCTGACCGAGGCCAAGCAGGAGGTGCCGCACTACTACCTCAGCGTCGACATCCGCCTCGACGCGCTGCTCGCCGCGCGCGCGGACCTCAACAAGATGCTGGAAGCGGACGGCGTGAAGCTGAGCGTCAACGACATCCTGATCAAGGCGCTGGCCAAGGCGCTGATGCGCACCCCGCAGGCGCATGTCAGCTTCCAGGGCGACGTCCTGCACCGCTACAACCGGGCGGATATTTCCGTCGCGGTGGCCTCGCCCAAGGGGCTCATCACGCCGATCATCCGCGGCGCGGACCGCAAGAGCCTGCCCGAGATCGCGACCGAGATGAAGGAGCTCGCGGGCAAGGCGCGCGAGGGCAAACTGCAGCCGCACGAATACCAGGGCGGTACCGCCAGCATTTCCAACCTCGGCATGTTCGGGATCAAGCAGTTCGACGCGGTCATCAACCCGCCGCAGGGCATGATCATGGCGGTCGGCGCGGGCGAGCAGCGGCCTTACGTGGTCGATGGCGAGATCAAGCCCGCCACCGTGATGACCGCCAGCGGCTCCTTCGACCACCGCGCGATCGACGGTGCGGAAGGCGCGCAGCTGATGGAAGCCTTCAAGAAGATGTGCGAGCAGCCGATGGGAATGATGCTGTGAGAACCGCATTCGCTATCGTGGCCACGCTCGGCCTCGCGCTCGCCGCGTGCGAACGCGCGCCCGTCGATGGTACGGAAGAAGAACCCGCGCCTGACGCCCGGACCGCCGGAGCCGCCGCCACGCCCTACGACGGCCCGATCCCGATGCCGATCCGGATTGGCACGGACGGCCCCGATGCCGATTCGTGTGCCAGCTACGGCGAAGTGACTGGCCTCGACGCGGCGGGCGAAACCTATCTCTCGGTCCGCGATGCGCCGAGCCTCGATGTGAAGGAACGCGACCGGCTCGACCCGGGGCAGGGCGTCCATATCTGCGGGGAGAGCAACGGCTGGTACGGCGTCGTCTACGACAATTCGGACGAGGCGCAGGAATGCGGCATCGCAGAGCCGGTGTCGGAGCCGACCAACTATACCGGCCCGTGCGCGCAGGGCTGGGTCCAGTCGGATTTCGTCACCATCGTGGCCGGATGATGACCGACCGCCAGCCCCAGATCCGCGTCACCGCGATGCCGACCGACATGAATCCCTACGGGGGCGTCTTCGGCGGGTGGCTGATGAGCCAGATGGCGCTCGGCGCCGGCTCGCTCGCGAGCCGCGAGGGGCAGGGCCGCGCGAACGTGGTCGCGGCGAGCGATTTCGGCTTCCCCGCCGCGATGGCGCTGGGCGACGAGCTGAATGTCTATTGCGAGATCGTGAAGGAGGGGAACACCTCGATCACCATCGCCGCCGAAGGCATCGCCCGCGCGCGCCACGGGGAGGAGACCAAGCTGGTGTGCAAGGGCACCTTCGTGTTCGTGCTTGCCGACGACGACGGCAATCCGCGGCCCGTGCGCATGCAGGCGGCAGCGGCGCAGCCCGTCCCCACCCATATGTCGGACAATGATGGCTGAAGCGCTGTCCTACATCGTGAAAAAAGCGCAACGTGATGCGATGCATATTGCTCGCCCAATCCCGCGCTGGACGCCATTTTTCGCCGCCCATGGGGTGGCCCGTTTTTAACCCCTGGACACTGTGTCAGGTGTGTCAGAAAACCAACAAGAGGCTTCGATGGCTGAGAAATACGACCTTATCGTTCTGGGTTCCGGTCCGGGTGGCTACGTCGCCGCGATTCGCGGAGCGCAGCTGGGGCTGAAGGTCGCCATCGTGGAGCGCGAGCTGCTCGGCGGGATCTGCCTCAACTGGGGCTGCATCCCGACCAAGGCGCTGCTGCGCTCCGCGGAAATCCTGCATTACGCCCAGCACGCCAAGGACTATGGCCTGAAGATCGCGGGCGAGATCGAGGCCGATCTGGACGCCGTGGTGAAGCGGTCGCGCGGCGTTGCCAAGCAGCTCAACCAGGGCGTCACGCACCTGATGAAGAAGAACAAGATCGCGGTGCATATGGGCGAGGGCAAGCTGACCGGCCCGACCTCGCTGACCGTGAAGGGCGAAAAGGGCGAGGAGAAGCTGGAGGCGAAGCACATCATCGTCGCCACCGGCGCGCGCGCGCGCGACCTGCCTTTCGCCAAGGCCGACGGCGAGCGCATCTGGACCTATCGTCACGCCATGACACCGAGCGAGATGCCCAAGAAGCTGCTGGTGATCGGATCGGGTGCCATCGGAATCGAATTCGCCAGCTTCTACAACGACATGGGCTGCGAAGTTACGGTCGTCGAAATGCTCGACAGGATCGTGCCGGTCGAGGACAAGGACGTTTCCGCCTTCCTGCACAAGTCGCTGACCAAGCAGGGCATCTCGATCATGACCGGCGCGGGGGTCGAGGATATCAAGACCGACGCCAAGGGCGTGAAGGCCAAGATCAAGGATGCCAAGGGCCAGGTGAGCGAGAGCGAATTCTCGCACTGCATCGTGGCCATCGGGATCGTGCCCAATACCGAGGATATCGGGCTCGAAAAGCTGACCGAGATGGAGAAGGGCTTCATCCAGATCGACCCCTACGGCCGCACCAAATCGAAGGGCCTGTGGGCCATCGGCGACTGCACGCCGGGACCGTGGCTGGCGCACAAGGCGAGCCACGAGGGCGTCACCGCCGCCGAAGCCATCGCCAAGGAACTGGGCAACAAGGATGTCCACCCGCACCCGCTCGACCGCAACAACATCCCGGGTTGCACCTATTGCCACCCGCAGGTCGCGTCGGTCGGCATGACCGAAGCCAAGGCGAAGGAAGCGGGCCGCGAGGTCAAGGCGGGCACCTTCCCCTTCATCGGCAACGGCAAGGCCATCGCGCTGGGCGAGGCCGAGGGCATGTGCAAGACCGTGTTCGATGCCAAGACCGGCGAACTGCTCGGCGCGCACATGGTCGGGGCTGAAGTGACCGAGATGATCCAGGGCTTCGTGATCGGCAAGACGCTCGAGACGACGGAGGTCGAGCTGATGCAGACCGTGTTCCCGCACCCGACGATTTCGGAGTCGATGCACGAGAGCGTTCTCGCCAGTTACGGCCGCGTGATCCACGTCTGAGACAAGCGCCTGAAACTAGCGGGGCGCCCGGACGTTACCGGTACATGAGCAACGACAAGAAAACGCCGCCCCGCGGCGACAAGCCCGACGACAAGAACGACAGCGAAGTGACGCACGAGCATCGCGCGCTGATGAACCAGGGCTCGACCAAGCCCGAGGATTATCCGGAGGAGGAGCGCGAGGCGCAGTCGCTGGTGAACAAAGACAAACGGCGCGACCAGCCAGACTGATCGCGCCGTTCGTTCGCCAGAGAGTGCGGTCAGACGTTCCGGCGAAGGAACGCGATGATCGCCAGGATGATGAAGACGACGAAGAGGATATAGGCGATGTTCGTCGCCCCGCCGGCAATGCCGCCGAAGCCGAGGACGGCGGCGACCAGCGCGATGATCAGGAAAATGACGGCCCACTTAAGCATTTAGGTTCTCCCCTTGGATAACCACGTAGCTATCCCCGGCAGCCGAAAGGGGTGCGCATCTTATCAAATATCAAGTCGGTGGCGAACAGGGTGGGATGGACCTCCGCTTCGCTCCGGTCCTCTCCGCCGCTGCGCGGCTCCGAGTCCGAACAATGGCTTCGTCCACCTCACCGCACTCCGCCAACCGCATCCGCCTGCGACGGGCACGATTGGCGGACAGGGTGGGATTCGAACCCACGGTGAGCGTGAACCCACGGCGGTTTTCAAGACCGCTGCCTTAAACCACTCGGCCACCTGTCCTACTCGGGAGAAGCGCGCTAACGCTTCGGCCCGCATTTGTCACGCCAGGGCAGACAATCGATCGCGGGACCCTCTGGGTCATTGGCGAGTAACCTTTGGTATGACAGAAAAATGCGCATGAAATTTCCCCGCTTGATCCCCCGCTCGATCCTCGCCCTGGCAGCCGCGTTTTCCGCGCTGTCCGCAGTTCCCGCCTCCGCGCAGGACATGCCGTTCGACGCCTATATGCAGCTCGTCATCGCCAAGGCCCGCGCCGAGGGGGTGAGCGAGTCGACGATCCAGCGCATGACGTCGAACCTGACCCCGAACATGCGCGTGATCGAGCTGGACCAGGCACAGCCCGGCTCCTCCTCATCGCCCGGTTATCCGGCACTTCAGCCCTATATCGACCGCCATGTGGACGCGGCGCGGATCAATGGCGGACGCGCGGTCTACAACGAGACCACGCGGCTGCACGGCCCGATCCGCCAGCAATATGGCGTCCCCGCAGAGATCATTGTCGCCATCTGGGGGCACGAGACCAATTACGGCGGCTATCGCGGCAATTTTGACCTCGCCCGCTCGCTCGCCACGCTGGCGTGGGAAGGGCGCCGCCGCGCGCTGTTCGAAAGCGAATTCATCGCGCTGATGAAAGTGGCGGACAAGGGCTATTCGCGCGATCAACTGGTCGGCAGCTGGGCCGGGGCCTTCGGCAACCCGCAGTTCCTTCCGAGCGTCTATCTGCGCCTCGCCACTGATGGCGATGGTGACGGGATGGCCAACATCTTCACCAACCAGGCCGACACGATGGCGTCGATCGCGCGCTATTTCCAGGATGCGGGCTGGCGTCCGGGCATTCCCTGGGGGGTGCGCGCCAGTGTGCCGAGCGGCTTCAACGTCGATGCCTACCGCAGCGAGCTCGTCGCTCCGGTCTGCCCGCGCGTCCACGAACGCCACAGCCAGTGGAAGACCGTGGCCGAATGGCGCGCGCTGGGCGTGACGCCCTACAACAGCCTGCCGCCCGATACGCTGGTCAGCCTGTTCCAGCCCGATGGGCCCGGATCTCCTGCCTGGTTGTTAACCTCAAATTATCGCGTCATCCTCGAATATAACTGCTCCAACTACTACGCGATGAGTGTGGGGCTGCTAGCCGATGAGATTGCCCGGTAATGTCCGGAAATTGGGAATTGCGATCGGATTGATCGCGGGACTTTCCGCCTGTGCGGGCAGGAGCGGGGGAGACGCGCTCGCGCCCGGCGCAGACTACTACGCCGTCGATTCCGCCATGCCGACGCAAAATGCGACGCAGGGACCGATGGCGGATTATCCGCAGGTTCTGGGCGAACCATACGTGGTCGACGGGCAAACCTTCACCCCGGCCGACGTGCTCAGCTACGACGCGGTCGGCTACGCCACGCTCGACATGATCGACGAGCGCGGGGTTACCGCCTCGCATAAGACACTGCCCCTGCCGAGCTATGTCGAGCTGACCTCGCTCGACACAGGCAAGACGATTCTCGCGCGGGTCGAACGGCGCGGCCCGATGACTTCGAGCCGGATCGTGGGCCTGTCGCAAGGTGCCGCGCGCGAGCTTGACGCGGGGGAGGGCACCCCGATCCGCATCCGCCGCGTGAATGCTCCCGAATTCGAGCGTGCCAGGCTGCGTGCGGGCGAACCTGCGGGCAACCGGCTCGATACGCCCGACACGCTTCTGGCCGTGCTGCGCAAGCAGCTTCCGGAGACCGGCGCGGCAAGTCTTGCGCGCACCGGCCCGCGCACCTCCGCAGCTTTGCCGGAGGACGGATCGGGCGAATTCGACGACGCCTTTGCACAGATCGAGCCGGGACCCTCATCGGTTGCCGACAGCTTCGACGATTATTCTGCATCCTCGCCGCCGCAGACCGCGCCTTCCTATGCCCTCCCCCCGATCGGCGAGCTGCCGACCGGTGCGGCTGCGCGTCCGGGCCCAGTCGAAGTGGCCTGCTTGCCGCAAACGCGCGCGCCGCAAGCGCCTCTTCCCGAGCCGCAACGAACTGCGCCGGTCTCTCGTCCCGCGCCGCCTGCGCCGGTACGGACCGTCCGGCCCGCGCCCCGGAACGGACGCTACCTCATCCAGGTCGCGTCTTTCTCCAGCAAAGACAACGCGATCGACGCGGCCGACAATCTCGCGGGTTTCGTCGTGCGTTCGGGCGCGTATTTCCGCGTCCGGATGGGCCCCTATGCCACCCGTGGAGAAGCCGATGGCGCTCTCGCCAAGGCTCGCCGCGCCGGTTATAGGGACGCCTTCATAGATACGAGCGACTAGCGCCTGCCATACCCCCGCCGGCGCCATGACGCCCGAGCGGGAGCAACCGGGTTGGCCGGACACCTGACGACCAGATACCTGGCGACATTCGCCTTTGCCGCGGCAGCACTCGCGCTGCCGGCCACGCTCAATGCGCAAGCCGCGCCGCCGACGCCGGAAGAAGCGCCGATCGCCTACATGCTCGACCTGTCGAGTGGGCAGACCCTATATGCGCGCGATATCGACCGGCGCTTCGTCCCGGCCTCGATCACCAAGGTCATGACCACGCTGGTCGCGTTCGACATGCTGGAGGGCGGAAAACTGCGTGCCGACCAGCGCGTGCCCTATCGCGACGAGACCTTCGAGGAATGGCACCAGAAGGGTTCGACCCTGTTCCTGCCGGCAGGAGCACGCCCGACGGTGCAGGAATTGCTGATCGGCATCACCACGGTCTCCGCCAACGACGCTTCGGTCGTGCTCGCCGAAGGTGCGGCGGGGAGCGTAGACCAGTGGCTGGCGCGCATGAATGCCACGGCGCACCGGATCGGGATGCACGACAGCTATTTCTCCACCCCCAATGGATGGCCCGACGAAGGCGGAACCTTCACCACGGCGCGCGATCTGGCGACGCTGGCCAAGCGGATCGTTCGGCATCACCCCGAGAAATTCGATTTCTACTACGGGCGCAGCGGCCTCAGGGCCTATGGCATCGCGCAGGACAACCACGATCCGATCACTGGCCGCGTCGATGGCGCCGACGGAATGAAAACCGGCTACACCGACCAGGCGGGCTACGGCTTTCTCGGCACGGCGGAGCGCGACGGCAGGCGGCTGGTGATGGTGGTGGCAGGGGCGGACCGCGCGGGCGAGCGCAATCGCGCCGCGCGCGCCTTCATCGAATGGGGTTTCGAAGCGTTCGACAGCCGCTTGCTCGCGGCAAAGGGCGACGCCTTCGTCAGGGCCGAGGTCCAGAACGGCGCCGATGACGAGGTGGCATTGATCGCGGCGCAGGATGTGCGCGTCGTCTTGCCCCGCGGCGATAATGCGAGGCCCGAACTGACCGTGCGCTACGACGGCCCGCTGCGCGCCCCGATCGCGCGTGGGGAGCAGGTGGCGACGCTCGAGATCGCGGTCCCGGGAATGGAGCCGTCGACCGTGCCGCTCTATGCCGCGAAGGATGTCGCCAAGGCAGGCATCTTCGGTCGGATCGCCAATGGATTCGCGGGGCTTTTCGGTTGAGCATGGCGGAGTCCAAAAGGCCGATGAAGGCACGCTTCATCGCATTCGAGGGCGGGGAAGGGGTCGGCAAATCGACCCAGGCCAAGAAGCTGGCGGCTGCCCTGGCGGAGCGCGGTGTCGAGACCATGCTCACGCGCGAGCCGGGCGGCACGACCGGGGCCGAGATGATCCGCAACCTGCTGCTCGAACCGCCGGGAACCGGCTGGCGCGTCCAGGCCGAAGCCCTGCTGTTCGCCGCCGCGCGGTCCGATCATGTTGCCAAGGCGATCAAGCCTGCGCTGCTCGCGGGCAAGTGGGTGATCTGCGACCGCTTCGTGCTGTCGAGCCGCGCCTATCAGGGGCTTGCGGGTGGGCTCGGCGACGATGAGGTTCGCGTGCTCCACCAGATCGGCAGCGACGGGCTGCTCCCCTGCCGCACCTTCCTGCTCGAAGCTCCGTGCGAAGACGTGGCCGAACGCCTCAGGAGACGCGACGGCGACGAGGTCGACGCGATCGGCGGACGCGATGCCCGCTACCATGCCGACGTGGCGCGCGGGTTTGCCGGGCTTGCCCAGGGCGACGACACGATTGTGCAGATCGACGCCTCGGGCAGCGCGGAAGACGTGCATGCCCAGGTGATGCGCGAGCTTGCGCCGCTGCTCGGCGAAGAATCGTGATTCCGCCCGAAGCGGCACATCATGCGCGCCAGTGGCGCGAATGGCGCACGGCCCTGGCGAGCCCACGGATGCATCACGCCTGGATCCTTGCCGGGAGGCGCGGGCTGGGGAAACACGACTTCGCGATTGCCGCCGCCCGCGAGGTAGTCGCGACCGGTCGCGATGCCCCGGTGGGAGAGAGCGACCCCGACATCCACGTACTCACCCACCTGCCCAAGGACGAGAAGGAAGCCAAGAAGGCCGAAAAGGGCGAGGCTTTCGAGACCAAGCGCAATATTGCGATCGATCAGGTCCGCGCGATGCAGGCACGGCTGACGACGCGCCCGACGCTTGGCTCGCGCCGCGCGATCATCATCGATCCGGCGGACGATCTGGAGCGTAACGCGGCCAATGCGCTGCTCAAGAGCCTCGAGGAACCGCCGGAGGGCACGTTCTTCCTGCTGGTGACGCATCGCCCAGGTTCGCTGCTGCCGACGATCCGTTCGCGCGCGCGCATTCTGCGGTTCAATCCTCTTCCGGCGTCGCAGGTGGAGGAGGTCCTGCGTGCCGCAGATGCTGCTGCCGACCCGGCCGATCTTGCGCTTGCCGCGCGCGCCAGTGGCGGCGCGCCGGGCGCCGCAGTCGCCTTTCTGGCGCAGGAACTGGCGCCTGCCGAAGCGCTGATGCGGCGCCTGGTGGCCGAAGGTGATCCCGACTTCACGCTTCGCGGCAAGCTGGGCGAGGAAATCGGCGCGCGTCCCGACCGCAGGCGACTTGCGACGACTCTGGACCTCGCGCGCACCGTGCTCGCTCAGCGGCTCGAACAGCCCGAACGCAACGCCATTCCGGCGCTGGTGGAAGCGCATTCGCGGCTCGTCACGCTCTCAGGCCAGGCGCGCAGCTACAATTTCGACCCCGGCTTCCTCGCAATGGAAATCGGCACCTTGCTCGCATCGGCTGCGCCGAATAGAGCCACGGGCAATGGCTGACCCTTTCTATATCACGACCGCGATCCACTATCCCAACGGCAAGCCGCATATCGGCCATGCCTACGAGACGGTGGCGGCCGACGTCATTGCTCGCTTCCAGCGCCTGAAAGGCCGCGACGTGCGGTTCCAGACGGGGACTGACGAGCACGGGCTGAAGATGGCGCGCAAGGCGGAAGAGCAGGGCAAGAGCCCGCGCGAGCTCGCCGACGAGATGAGCGGGCATTTCCAGCGCCTGTTCGACCATCTGAACATTTCCTACGATCGCTTCATCCGCACGACCGAGCCCGACCACCACACCGCCAGCCAGGCGCTGTGGCGCAAGATGGAAGAACGCGGCGATCTCTATCTCGATCGCTACGAGGGCTGGTATTCGGTCCGCGACGAAGCCTTCTACGACGAGAAGGAGCTTGTCGAAGGGGAGGGGGGCGAGAAGCTCTCCCCGCAAGGTACCCCGGTTGAATGGACGGTTGAGGAAAGCTGGTTCTTCCGCCTCTCCGCCTATCAGGACAAGCTGCTCGACCTGTATAATTCGCAGCCCGGGTTCATCCAGCCCGACAGTCGCCGGAACGAAGTGATGCGCTTCGTCGAAGGCGGACTGCGCGATCTTTCGGTCAGCCGCACCAGCTTCGACTGGGGCGTCCAGGTGCCGGGCGCGGAAGACCACGTGATGTACGTGTGGGTCGACGCGCTCACCAACTACATCAGCGGCCTCGGCTATCCGGAAGAGGGCGCGGACTGGAAATACTGGCCGGCCGACCTGCACCTGATCGGCAAGGACATCGTGCGCTTCCACACGGTCTACTGGCCCGCCTTCCTGATGAGCGCGGGGGTGGAGCTGCCCAAGCAGGTGTTCGGCCACGGCTTCCTGCTCAATCGCGGACAGAAGGAAAGCAAGTCGCTCGGCAACGTGACCGATCCGACCGTGCTGGCCGAGCAATTCGGAGTCGATGCCCTGCGCTATTTCCTGATGCGCGAGATCGCTTTCGGGCAGGATGGCAGCTATTCGCCCGAAGCGATCGTGACGCGCGCGAATGCGGAGCTGGCCAACAGCTTCGGCAACCTGGCGCAGCGTACGCTGTCTATGATCGCAAAGAACCTCGACGGCGATCTGGGGGCGTACGAGCCTAATGGCGACGACAAGGCTCTGCTGAGCACGGTGCAAACATCGGTTCGCGAGTCCTTGCCGCAAGAATTTGAAAAGCTGGCATTTTCCGTCGGTATCGACGCTTGGATGAAGGCGGTTTACGCCTGCAACCAGTATGTCGACGAGCAGGCGCCCTGGGCGCTCAAGAAGACCGATCCCGATCGCATGCGGACCGTGCTGCAAACGCTGTTCATCGCGCTGCGCGACCTGGCCATCGCGATCCAGCCTGTCATCCCTGAAAAAGCGGGCCATCTGCTCGACATGTTGGGAATTGCCCAAGACGCACGCAGCTTCGAGGATTTGGCAGACGAAGGCTGGTATGGCGCGCTGATCCGCACCGGGTACCGCGTCGCCGCGCCCAAGCCGCTGTTCCCCCGGCTCGAACTGCCCGAGGCCGATAGCGCGGAGGCCGGATAATGCTGATCGATAGCCACTGCCATCTCGAATACGAAGGCCTGGTGGAGGATCAGGGGAGCGTTCTCACACGCGCACGCGACGCCGGCGTTCAGGGCTTCCTCAACATCTCGACCAAGCAGAGCGAATGGGACCAGGTCGTCGCAACCGCCGCGCGCGAGGAAGATGTCTGGGCGAGCGTCGGCATTCATCCGCACAATGCAGATGCGCATGCCGATCTGGCGCGCGAAACGCTGCTGGAAGCGACGAAGCACCCGAAGGTGGTCGGGATCGGCGAGACAGGGCTCGACTACTATTACGACAAGTCGGACCGCCGCGTGCAGCAAGATCTGTT
Source organism: Alteriqipengyuania lutimaris (assembly GCF_003363135.1). NCBI lineage: Bacteria > Pseudomonadati > Pseudomonadota > Alphaproteobacteria > Sphingomonadales > Erythrobacteraceae > Alteriqipengyuania > Alteriqipengyuania lutimaris. The sequence continues at coordinate 2,261,361 of NZ_QRBB01000001.1, forward strand.
CCGTATGCATATCGATGTGGCGCGCGAAACCGGACTCCCGCTGATCATCCATACCCGCGACGCAGAGGAAGATACCGCCGCGATCCTCGAGGACGAGATGGGGAAGGGGGCCTACCCCGCGCTGATCCATTGCTTCACCGCGTCGGCCGAATTCGGCGAGCGCGTGCTCGCTCTCGGCCTTTCGATATCGCTGTCGGGGATCGTCACTTTCAAGAACGCGAAGGACCTGCAGGAGGTCGCGAAGGTTATTCCGGCGGACCGCATGCTGGTCGAAACCGACAGCCCGTTTCTCGCTCCCGTCCCCCATCGCGGCAAGACCTGCGAACCGGCCTACGTCGCCAACACCGCGCAGTTCGTGGCGGATTTGCGGGACACGAGCATGGAAGCGCTGGCCGAGCAGACCACGCGCAACTTTCACGCTTTGTTCGCGAAGACGAAAGCGCCCGCGTGAAGGTCACACTGCTCGGCTCGGGCACATCGACCGGCGTTCCGCGCATCAATGGCGACTGGGGCGCCTGCGACCCGGCCGAACCGCGCAATCGTCGCACGCGCGTGGCCGTCATGATCGAGAACGATGACGGGTCGCGCGTGCTCGTCGACACGCCGCCGGACCTGCGCGAGCAATTCCTGCGCACCGGAATCGACAGCATCGACGGCGTTTTCTGGACGCACGACCATGCCGATCATTGCCACGGCATCGACGACCTGCGGGCGCTGCGATACGGGCGGAGCGGCCCGCTGCCCGGATATGGCGTCGACGAAACGGTCCGCCGGCTGAAATCTCGCTTCAGCTACGTTTTCGCAGGAGAGCACGGCTATCCTACGATCGTGAAGCTCGACACGCTCGATCGCCTGCGCCTGTTCGCGGGCTTTACCGTCGACTGGTGCATCATGCCGCACGGACCCGCCCGAAGCACCGCATTCCGCTTTGGAAGCAATGACAAGTCCATCGCCTATGCCACTGATTTCAGTGAGATTACCGATGAGATGGTGACGTTGCTCCGCGGCACCGACGTGCTGGTCTGCGATTGCCTTCGCCGCGAGGAACACCCGACCCATGCGCATCTCGCCATGGCGCTCGACCTCGGCAAGCGCTGCCGTGTGGGCAAGCTGGTGCTGACACACCTTGACAAAAGCATGGATTACAAGACGTTGTCGGCAGAAGTTCCGAAAGGCGTCATCGTCGGATACGACGGGCTCGAGGTGACGGCATGAACGAGTTCGAGGTCGTGCAGATCGTCGCGCTGGTCGGCTGGCTGGTTCTCGCAGTAAGCGCGTTCGCCGCACACGGTCTCAGCTGGAAGACTTCGCTGCGTCATGCACTGATCTGGGCGGTCGTTATCACGGGGCTGATGCTTCTGGTGACGCTGGTGCGGTAGGGGCGCTCAACCCCACCTGCCGGTTCATATTTTACATAATATATATTATCCAACTTATCTCCGTGCTGACGCGCGCGGCTGTGCGGCCTATGCCCTCTCGCATGGATGACGCCAGAAACACGCAGATCGACCGACTTCTTTCCATCATGGCGCGCCTGCGCGATCCGGAACGCGGCTGCGAGTGGGATCTCGCGCAGGATTTCGCCTCGATCGCACCTTATACGATCGAGGAAGCCTACGAGGTGGCCGACGCCATCGAGCGCGACGCGATGGAAGAACTGCGTGAGGAACTCGGCGATCTGCTGCTGCAAGTCGTGTTCCATGCGCAAATGGCCGAGGAACGCGGGCTATTCGCCTTCGCGGACGTCGCACGGAGCATTTCGGACAAGATGGAAGCGCGCCATCCGCACATCTTCGCCGGCTCTGACGGCACGATGGACGAGACGCGGTGGGAAGCGCTCAAGGCGAGCGAGCGTGAGGCGAAGGGCCAGCAAAGTGCGATGGATGGCGTCGCTCGCGCCCTGCCCGCCCTCCTCCGTGCCGAGAAACTGCAAAAGCGCGCGGCTCGTGATGGCTTCGACTGGCCCGATCCCTCGGGCGCAGCCGATAAACTCGCCGAAGAAGCGCGCGAGCTCGCCGAGGCGGACGATGCGACGCGTGAGGAGGAAGCCGGCGACTTGCTGTTCGCCGCCGTCAACCTCGTACGCGCGCATGGCATTCAGCCCGAGGCCGCACTGCGCGCGGCGAACGACAAGTTCGAACGGCGCTATCGCGGCATGGAAGGATTGGCCGAAGGACGCTTCGCCACGCTGGACCTCGATGCTCAGGAAGCACTGTGGCAGGCGGTAAAGCGAGCCGAACGAAACGGTTCAACCGGCTAGGTCGAAACTTTCGAACTGGCCGAGTTCCTTGGGGCCAAGCCGTACGACGAGGCGGTGCTGCGGCGCTCCGTCCTCGCTCTCCAGTTCTTCCTCTTCGAGAACGTCGCCGTGGGCATGGAGCCACGCGATCTCGCGCCCGGCGCTCGTCGGCAGCACGAATTCGCGCGTCGTCGCAGAGCGCGTCAGGACCTGGCCGATCCGCTCTTCGAGCGCATCGATGTTGAAGCCCGTCTCGGCCGAAAGCGGCACGACTTCCACATCGTCCGCCGCGCGTACCTGCAGATCCTCGCGCGTATCGTCGGTCAGCAGGTCCCACTTGTTCCAGACTTCGAGGATGGGGATGGCGCTGACGGGCTCCTCCCCCTCCTCTCCCCCGGATATGACGTCGAGCCCTCGCAGCACCTCAAGCACCTGCGTCTTTTGCGCTGCGCTCGCCGGATTGGCGATGTCGCGCACGTGCAGGATCAGGTCCGCATTGGTGACCTCTTCGAGCGTGGCACGGAATGCCGCCACCAGCTGCGTCGGCAGATCGGAGATGAAGCCCACCGTGTCCGACAGAATCGCCTTTTCGACCCCGGGCAGCCCGATCGCGCGCATCGTGGGGTCGAGCGTGGCGAAGAGCAGGTCTTCCGCCATCACGTCCGAACCCGTCAGGCGGTTGAAAAGGGTCGACTTGCCCGCGTTGGTATAGCCGACCAGCGCGATCACCGGCCACGGGGCGCGGGTGCGCCGTTCGCGGTGCAATGCGCGTGTCTTGCGGACCTGCTCGAGCTCCTTTCGCAGCCGGCTCATCCGCGTGCGGATCATGCGCCGGTCCGCCTCGATCTGGGTCTCGCCGGGCCCGCCGAGAAAGCCGTAGCCGCCACGCTGCCGCTCGAGGTGGGTCCAGCTGCGCACGAGACGGCTGGCCTGGTAATCGAGATGGGCAAGCTCGACCTGCAGGCGCCCTTCGGCCGTGGCCGCGCGCTCGCCGAAAATTTCAAGGATCAACCCGGTGCGGTCGATCACCTTGCGCTTGAGGTTTTCCTCCAGCGTACGCTGCTGGATCGCGGAGAGAGCCCCGTCGACGATGATCAGTTCGGCTTCGGCCAGTTCGGCCTGCGTGCCGATCTGCTCGACCTGACCGGCACCGAAAAGCGTAGCCGGACGCACATCGCGCACCGGCTGGATGTAGCTTTCGGCTACAACGATGCCGATCGCGTTGGCGAGGCCGATGGCTTCGGCAAGGCGCTCCTCGGCCGGCAGGTCGTGGTTTACCCCGCGAATGTCCGGGCATATGACGAGTGCTCGCGCACCGCGCGTCACCTCACCTTCAAGGTCATCTTCGAAAATCTTGGGTGTCCTCGCTGGCTCGCGGCCGGACTAGTCGTCCGCTTCGTCGTCGTCCCAATCGCTCAGGTCGACATTTTCCGCAGGCTGGATGGTCGATACGGCGTGCTTGTAGGCCAGCTGCACGAACCCGTCACGTTCCAGCAGCGTGCAGAACAGATCATACGCGGCGATCCGCCCCTGCAGCATGACGCCATTGACGAGGAACATGGTCACCTGGACCTCCGCCTCGCTCACGCGGCCGAGAAACACGTCCTGCAACTGGCGCTGCTTCTTGCCGCCATCGCGGCTCGCAAACTGCTCCGCATCCATCGGCTGCGCGGGCATGATGGTGCTGATCGCGTGCTTGTAGACCAGCTGCGACTGGCCATCGCGCCGCAGGAGGAGCGAGAAATTGTCGAACCAGGTGATGATGCCCTGGAGCTTCACCCCTTTGACGAGAAACACCGTTACCGGGGCCTTTTCGCGGCGCAGGATGTTCAGGAAGGCGTCCTGAAGCGTGGTCTGCTTCCCTTGGGCCGACCTGTCCTCGGCCTTGCGGGCAGTCGGAGCCTTCTTCTCTTTGCGCTCGGTAGGAGCCGCGTCCGCCTCTTCTGGCTGGATATCCTCGTCCACGGGCGCCTTTTTCGCTCGGATCGAGAGCGTCTTTCCTTCGGCCATGAGCCTTTTCCTGTTCTTGGCAGCAGGTGCACCGCACCGACCGCATGCATTCGGCAAGAGGCTTTTCGCACCCACTTGGCGCACCCCCTTGCCACTTAAATCAAAAATGCTTGCCCGGGCCGAGCGTTCCGCACGCCAAGTACAAGGCGCTACAACCCATCACTTACCATCGACTTACGTTTCTTCCTTGCGCTCCGTCATACCGAGAATTTTGAGCTTTCGGTGCAGTGCCGAACGCTCCATCCCGATGAAACTCGCGGTTTTCGAGATATTCCCGGAAAACCGGCGGATTTGAATGGCGAGATATTCACGCTCGAATTCCTCGCGGGCCTCACGCAAAGGTACGCCCATCAGGCTCGCCATGCCGATCCCGCCCTTGACCCCGCCCTCGGTAATCTCGGCGGGCAGCATGTCGTTCTCGATCACGTGCATCTTGTCGCGCGGGCTCAGAATGACCGTACGCTCCACCACATTGCGCAGTTCGCGCACGTTGCCGGGCCAGTCGTAGGCCTGCAAGGTCGCGAGAGCCTCTTCGCTGACCGTCGGCGCCGGCAAGCCCTGTTCGGAGGCGTAACGCGCGAAGAAGTGGGTCGCAAGCGCGGGGATGTCGTCGCGGCGCTCGGCCAGCGAGGGGATCGATACCGGCACCACGTTGAGGCGGTAGAACAGGTCTTCGCGGAAACGCTTTTCCTCGATTTCCTTCTGCAGGTCGCGCGAGGTGGAGCTGACCACCCGCATATCGACCCCGATCTGGCGGTTGCCGCCGACCCGCACGAAGCTCTGCTCGGTCAGAACGCGCAGGATGCGGGCCTGTGTCGACAATGGCATGTCCGCGACCTCGTCGAGATAGAGCGTTCCACCATCGGCCGTTTCGAGCAGGCCCGGCCGGATGAGCTTGCCTTCGGACTCTTCGCCGAACAGCTCCTGCTCGAACCGTTCGGCGGTGATCCTTGCCGAGTTGACGATGACGAAGGCACCGGTCGAGCGCGGGCTCCAGCTATGGAGCAGACGCGCCGCAACCTCCTTGCCACTGCCCGCCGGACCGCTGATCAGCACCCGGCTGCCGGTACTCGCCACGCGCTTCAGCGTCGCGCGCACCTGGTTTACGGCGGCCGAATTGCCGTTGAATTCTTCGCCCGCGCCGCCGCTATCCTGCTTCAGCCGGGTATTTTCGCGCCGCAGCCGCTCGGTCTCGGTCGCACGTTCGACCAGCAGCAGCAGCCGCTCCGTCTCGAAGGGCTTCTCGATGAAATCCATTGCCCCGCGGCTGACGGCGGATACGGCGGTGTCGATGTTGCCGTGGCCGGAAAAGATGATCACCGGCAGCTCGGGCTCGCGTGCCTTGATCGCATCGAGCACTTCCAGCCCGTCCATCGGGCTGCCGTGAAGCCACACGTCGAGCAGAACGAGGCTTGGCCGCCGCTCATCGACGAGGCGCAGCGCGGTGCCGCTGTCGCCCGCCACGCGGCATTCGTAGCCTTCGTCGCTCAGCACGCCGGAGACCAGATCGCGAATGTCGCGTTCGTCGTCGACGACCAGGATATCGAGCGCCATCAGCGTCTCCTTTCAGGGGAATTGGCGATCATGCGGGCACGTCCGTGGCCGCAGGCTCGGGTGTCCGTGCGAACCGCAGGATGACTTGCGTGCCACCCTCGGCCACCGGCGCAAAACTCATATCGCCGCCGTGTTCCTCGACGATCTTGCTGACGATCGCGAGGCCGAGCCCCGTGCCCTTCTCGCGCGTCGTCACATAGGGTTCGGCCAGGCGATCGCGGTCGGCCGGCAGCCCCACGCCATTATCGGAAACGAGGATGTCGACCGCGTCATCACGCGGCTCGATCGACACCGCAATCCTGCCGGAATAGCCCTCCGCCCCATTCGAGTCGGCGTCGGCCGCGCGGGCTTGCACCGCCTCGACCGCATTCTTTAGCACGTTGGTCATCGCCTGTCCGAACTGGTGGCGATCGCAGGTGAGCGGGACGCTACCCTCGGGGGTCTGTAGCGCGAAAGAAATGTCTTGGTGCGCGACTTCCTGCAGGAAGACCGCGTGCCGCACGAGATCGACCGCATCCTCGTCCCGGAACACGGGCTTGGGCAGGCGCGCGAAGGACGAAAACTCGTCGACCATCGTACGGAGCGCGCCGACCTGGCGGACGATGGTGCTGGTCAGTTCGCCGAACAGCGTGTCGTCGTCGCCCACCTGTTTTCCGTAGCGGCGCTTCAGGCGCTCGGTCGCGAGCTGGATCGGGGTCAGCGGATTCTTGATCTCGTGCGCAATGCGGCGCGCGACGTCGGACCAGGCGGCGCGTCGCTGGTCGAGCAGCTGGCGGGTAATGTCCTCGAAAGTGATGACGTGACCACCCGTCGCTGGCGCGATCCGGACCGCGAGCGTCAGCAGATCCGGTCCGCGATTGAAGCTGACGATCCCGCTCTCCGCATCCTGATCGAGCAGGGCGGCAATCTGGGGGGAGACCTGGGTCAATGCCTTCCCCTGCCCGTCTTCCTGCGCATCGTCGAACAGGAGCAGCCGGGCCGAGGTGTTCATCAGCTGGATCGTGCCCGTTTCGTCCAGCGACACGATCCCCGCGCTGGTCGATTCGAGCACGGCCTCGATGAAGGCGCGCCGCTCGTCCAGCTCGTGATTGGCGCGGACCAGATCGTCGGTCTGCATCTCGAGCTGCGCGGTCATCCGGTTGAAGGCGCGGTTGAGGAGACCGATCTCGTCGGCGCCGGTACGTCCTTCGATCCGCAGCGCGAAGTTGCCCGCCCCCACCTTGCGCGCCGCCGCGACCAGATCGGTCAGCGGTTCGACCTGCCGGTCTGCAAAGCGCAGCGCGAACCACACCGCAAAACCGACGAGCGCGAGCGAGACGAAGAACAGCGCGAGGTTGAAACGGAGCTGCAGGGCGCGGGCGCGCTCGGTCAGGTCCTTATACTGGCTCACGACGTCCCCCGCCCGCCCCCACTGGCTGAAGGACAGTGCCTCGGTATTGCGCGCATTGTAGAGGTAGATGCCCGCCTGCGGATCAATGGCGGTAACGGCCTCGATCCGGTCGGGATTGGCGTAGACCACGTCGATCTCTCCGGCGTTAAGCTCCGGGAGGGCCCGCTCGACCGTCCTCGCAGGCTCGTTCCCTTCGACGATGCCGATCGCCACTGCGGTGGTGACCCTGCCGTCGGGAAAGGCCTGAAGGATCGCGCTTTCGTTCAGGTCGCGCCCCTGGATCTGGTAGGCATAGATATCCGCGAACTCGCGCGTCGCGAGGTCGGTGAGCTCGCGGCCGCGCAGGATCGACAGCATGTCGCCCGCCATCGCCCGCGTATGGTTGGCCACGTCGACCTGATTCTGCTCGTAATAGCCTTCGGCCAGCTGATTGGCGCTTTCCATCAAGCCGCGCGAGGAACTGGAAAACCAGAAATCGACGCCCGACTGGAACAGGACCGCGGCAAACACCGCGACGAGCAGTGTCGGCACGGCCGCGATAAGCGAGAAGACGAACACGAGGCGCACGTGGAGCCGCGCCGTACTGCCAGCGGCACGCCGGAGCGCCAGCCTGCGCCCCATCAGGACTAGAAGCGCCATCGCCGGCACCAGCGTACCGACTAGCAGGATCGATATCTGCCGCGTCGGCAGCAGCTCGGTCTCCACGCCGGAGCCCGAAAACGCCGTCCATGTCGCAACGATCATGATCGCGAGCGCAACCGCAGCGCTCAGTTCCAGCCAGCGAAACAGATTGGCGCGCCGCGAAGCCACGACGACCCGCCGAGCAAGCCGTGAGCCACGTCTGGTTGAGCCGGAAATCGTCGCCATCGTTGCCGAGTTACAACATTGCTGTTGCTTGGATACAAGCCGGAAAGCGTGGCTTGTCCCACCTCGCGTCGCATTTCGGCAACGCTCCACGGAATTTTCGCTGATTGGCGAAGGCGAAGCTCAGGCCGCGTTGCGGACCAGGAAGGGCTCGTAGAATCGCTCGAGTTCGCCCAGCACCTGCGCAGGATCGTCGATGAAATTGACCGCCTTGCGGAACTCCGCCGAGCCATAAAGCCCCTTGGTGTACCAGCCCATATGCTTGCGCGCGATCTTCACCCCGACCTCGGGCGTGTAGTGGTCGAGCATCCGGCGGAAATGTTCCACCACCACCGCGTACTGCTCGTTCAGCGGCGGATCGGCGCGTTTCTCGCCCATCTGCCACCAGTGCATCACCTGGCCGAGCAACCATGGGCGGCCATAGGCGCCGCGCCCGATCATCAGCCCGTCGGCGCCCGACTGCTCGAGCGCCTTGGCGGCATCGTCGATCGAGCAGATGTCGCCATTGACGATCACGGGAATATTCACCGCTTCCTTGACCTTGGCGATGAAGGACCAGTCGGCGCTGCCCTTGTACATCTGGTTGCGGGTACGCCCGTGGACGGTGATCATCTTCACGCCCAGATCCTCGGCAATCCGCGCAAGTTCGGGCGCATTAAGGCTCGCGTGATCCCAGCCCATGCGCATCTTGACCGTCACCGGCACATCGACGGCCTTGACCGTCGCTTCCATCAGCTTGGTCGCGAGCGGCACTTCGCGCATCAGCGCGCTGCCGGCCAGCTGGCCGACGACCTTGCGAACCGGGCAGCCGAAATTGATGTCGATGATCGCCGCGCCATTGCCTTCCTGCAATTTCGCGGCCTCGGCCATGCTTGCCGGGTCGCACCCGACCAGCTGCATGCTGACCGGTTCCTCGATCCGGTCCCACGCGGCCTTCTGGACGCTCTGGCGGGTTTCACGGATCGCCGCCTCGCTCGCGATCATCTCGGTCACGTTGAGGCCCGAGCCATAGCGGCGCACCAGCGTGCGGAACGGCATGTCGGTCACGCCCGTCATCGGCGCGAGGATCACCGGCGTTTCGACACGCACGTTGCCGATGGCGATCGGCTTCGGAGCCGAGGGAGGGGTTGGCACGTCAAGCATGGGGAAGCGTCGTAAATAGTGGATTGCCGCCGCTCTCGCAAGCGCGTAGCCCCGCCGCGATGCCACAGTCCGCAGACATGCCCCGTTTTGCCGCGATCATCGTTGCGGCAGGCTCGGGTACGCGAGCGAGGCAGGCGGTTCCCAAGCAATATGTGCGCTGGCGCGGCAAGCCGGTGCTGCGCCATTCGGCCGAGGCACTTCTTGCAGCCGGAGCGGAGCCGCTTGTCATCGCCATCGCGCCCAATGCCGCAGACATGGCGCGCGAGGCGCTGGCAGGTCTCGACTCGATCATCCTTGTGGACGGCGGCGCGACCCGCCGCGCTTCGGTATCCGCCGGACTGGAGGCGCTGGCGGGCGAAGCGCCGGAGCACGTGCTGATCCACGACGCGGCGCGCCCCACCCTACCACAACCGGTGATCGACCGGGTACTCGCCGCGCTCGCCGGGCATCCCGGCTCCATTCCGACGGTGCCGGTGGTCGACACCATCGCCCGCATGCAGGACGGCGTGATGACGGGGCAGGAAGACCGAACCGCCCTCGCCCGCGTGCAGACGCCGCAGGGCTTTCGCTTCGCCGATATTCTTTCCGCCCACCGCGCTTGGGATACCGCACATGAACCCACCGACGATGCGCAGGTGCTCCGTGCATACGGAGGCGAGGTCGCGGTCGTGGCGGGCGACGAGCGGCTGGCCAAGCTGACCTTTGCAGAGGATTTCGCAATGCAATCACCGCCTGTGCGCATGGGCACCGGGTTCGACGTGCACCAGCTTGCCGAGGGCGAGGAATTGTGGCTCGGCGGGATCCGGATCGAGCATGACAAGGGGCTCGCGGGCCACAGCGATGCGGATGTCGCGCTGCACGCGCTCGTCGATGCCATCCTCGGTGCCATGGGCCACGGCGATATCGGCACCCATTTCCCGCCAAGCGACGAGCAATGGCGGGGTGCGGCGTCGGGCCGGTTCCTCGAACACGTAGTTTCGTTGGCCGCCGAAGCCGGGTATGCGATCGGCAATCTCGACCTCACGATCATTTGCGAGGCGCCCAAGATCGGCCCGCACAAGGATGCGATGCGCGAAAAGATCGCGCAGTTCGCCGGTGTTCAGGTCGATGCGGTAAGCGTAAAAGCCACCACGACGGAGCGGCTCGGTTTTACCGGGCGCGGCGAAGGGATTGCCGCACAAGCCGCCGCGACCCTCATCAGGGAGGACTTCGAATGAAACTTTATCTTCGCCTGGTTGCCGGCACTGCCGCGATCCTTGCGCTCGCGCAGCCCTCGCTCGCGCAAGGGACGGCTTGCGTCGAGCCTGCCGATCTAGGCGATGCGGTGACCTATACGATGCCCTTGGCGATGGATGCGGTGCAGGCCAGCTGCGCCGATGCCCTGCCCGGCAACAGTTTCGTCCTGAGCCAGGGTGACGCCTTCGCCGAAAACTTCGCCCTGCTTCGCGGCGAGGCGTGGCCCGGTGCTCGGCGCTTCCTGATGGCCTTCATGGAAAACGAGACCGGGGGCGCGGGTGAGGCTGCTGGTGGGAACTCGGCCAGCGCTATCGGCCAAATGATCGCGGGTCTCGATGGCGACGAATTGCGCCCGTTCGTCGACGGGATCGTGCGCGAAATGATCGTTCAGGAGATCAAGCCTTCGACCTGCGGCGATATCGAAAAGGTGCTGCCGCTGATCGCACCGTTGCCGGCCGAAAATTTCGGCACCTTGCTCGCTACGATGATCGGGGTCGTTGGCGAGAACGAAAATCTGAACCTGTGCCCGGCAGGCAAGTGATGTCCGACGCGCTGCTGCCATCCGATATTCACGAGCTTGCCGCGAAGGTCGTCGAGGAGAACCGCGCAGCGGGACGCACCATCGCGCTTGCGGAAAGCTGCACCGGGGGGCTGGTCTGCGCCGCGCTCACCGAGATACCGGGATCGTCCTCGGTGCTCGATCGCGGCTTCATCACCTATTCGAACGAAGCGAAGATGGAGCAGTTGGACGTCTCCCAGGATATCATCGAGACGTTCGGCGCCGTTTCGATCGCGTGTGTCTGGGCCATGGCCCAGGGCGCGCTTGCCAACAGCCAAGCGGATGTCGCGGTTTCGATCAGCGGCGTGGCGGGTCCCGGCGGGGGAACCCCGAACAAGCCGGTCGGCACGGTCGTTTTCGCGCGCGCCTTGCGCGGTGCCGAGGGAGAGCCCGAGGGCGAGCTCAAATCTTTCGGCGATCTCGGCCGGGCGGGTATCCGCCGTCAGGCGACGCTTTGCGCGCTGGAGCTGCTGTTGCCGTAGAGTTCGTGCGCGCGTTCTTCGAAAGCCGTCATCATCTTGCGGAAGGCGCGATCGAAATAGGCACCGGCGAGGCTCTCGAAAATCCTGCTCTTGAATGTGAAATCGACGCAGAACTCGATCTCGCACCCGTCTTCGACGTCGACGAAGGTCCAGTCATTGTCGAGGTCGCTCAGCGGGCCGTCGACGTAATGCACATTGATGCTCTTCGGACGCGTCTTCTCGACCCGCGAGGTGAACTTTTCCCGGATCGCCTTGAAGCCGACCACCATGTCCGCGACCATTTCGGTCTCGCTGTCGGACTTGATCCGCGTCGCGACCACCCATGGCAGGAACTCGGGGTAGCGCTTAACGTCGGCGACCAGATCGAACATCTGCTCCGCCGTGTAAGGCAGCTTACGCGTCTGGTGAATGCCCGGCATCAGCGGGACTTGCTCCGCGCCGCCTCTTTGGCAAGCCGCTCTTCCCGGGCAGCCTTCATCTGCGCGAAATCGTCGCCCGCGTGATAGCTCGACCGGGTCAGCGGGCTTGATGCAACTTGCAGGAAACCCTTCGCGCGCGCGATAGAGCCGAAGGCATCGAAGGCCTTCGGAGTCACGAAGTCCTCGACCTTGGCGTGCTTGGGCGTCGGCTGGAGATACTGGCCGAGCGTGATGAAATCGACATCCGCACTGCGCATGTCGTCCATCACCTGATGCACTTCGAGCCGCTGCTCGCCCAGCCCCAGCATCATGCCGGACTTGGTGAAGATCGTCGGGTCGTGGCTCTTCACTTCCTCCAGCAGGCGCAGCGATGCGTAATAGCGCGCGCCGGGCCGGATCGTCGGGTAGAGCCGCGGAACGGTTTCGAGGTTGTGGTTGTAGACATCGGGCCGCGCGGCGCAGATCGCTTCCACGGCAGCACGCATCTTGCCCCGGAAATCGGGCGTGAGGATTTCGATCGTGGTGTTGGGCGTCTCGCGCCGCAGAGCCTCGATCACCTTGACGAATTGCGAAGCACCGCCATCGGGCAGATCGTCGCGGTCGACGCTGGTGATGACGATGTGCTCGAGCCCCATCTTGCCCGCCGCAACAGCCACGTTCTCCGGCTCCATCGGATCGACCAGCCGCGGCATTCCCGTCTTCACGTTGCAGAACGCGCAGGCGCGGGTGCACACATCACCGAGGATCATCACCGTCGCGTGCTTTTTCTCCCAGCACTCGCCGATATTGGGGCACGCCGCCTCTTCGCACACGGTGTTGAGGCCGAGATCGCGCATCAATCGGCGCGTTTCGTTATAGCCTTTGCTGACCGGCGCCTTCACCCGGATCCAGTCCGGCTTGCGCTGGCGTGGCTGACGGTCTTCATCGGGGCGAGGTGCGGTAGCGAGATCGTTCATATCACCGCCCATCTAGGACCGTCACGGCCCGCTCGCAACCGCGCTCATTGCCCGCAAAACTGTTGATGAGCGGTATCGTGCAACCATTCTTGCTTGAGGCGCAACCAGCGCAGCACTAACGACGCCTTCCATGGAACCGGGCGGTGTCCAATATCCTTGCGAAATCGGCTGAGGAGGATTCTACCACTCGTGCTGGCCGGACTGCCAGGAGCCACGCAGTTATCCGAAGGGAGCGCTATGAATGCCTGAATTCGAAGGACTTTTGGAAGGGTATCGTCGCTTTCGCGAAAGCGGTTATCCGATCCAGCGTGCACGCTACGACAAGCTCGTCTCCGAGGGCCAGCACCCCAAGACCCTGATAATCAGCTGCTCCGACAGCCGCGTCGACCCTTCACAGATATTCGACGTGGACCCGGGAGAAATCTTCGTCGTGCGCAATGTTGCTGCACTGGTCCCCCCGTTCGAGACGACACCGGGCCAGCATGGCGTTTCGGCGGCCGTCGAATTCGCCGTGCAGTTCCTGAAGGTGCGGCAGATTCTGGTGATGGGCCACGGCATGTGCGGTGGGTGCGAGGCCGCGCTCTCGCAAGACTTCCACGGCAATGAGCCCGGGGCTGGCGGTTTCGTGGCCAATTGGGTGCGCCTTCTCGACAATGCCCGCGCCAAAGTGGTGGCGGAGCATGGTACCGAGGGGCCGGAGGCCAAGCGCGAGATGGAATTCGCCGCCGTACGCCAGAGCCTTGCCAACCTGCGCACGTTCCCCTGGATCCGCAGCAAGGAAGAGAGCGGAGAGTTGAACCTGCGCGGCACTTTCTTCGCGATATCCGAAGGTGTGCTCTACCACCTCGACAAGGGCAGCGACGAATTCGGACCGATCGAATAACTCCTTGCCGCGGCCTGATGCACAGGCCATCTGGCGCGCATGTCAGAATTCGAAGCCAGCAACATCGCGCTCCTGATAGACGCGGACAATGTCGACCCCAGCGGTATCGACGCGGTTCTCACCGTCCTCGCCGAACTCGGTCAGGTGAATATCCGCCGTGCCTATGGGAACTGGGCGAAGGACGCCCTCAAGCGATGGGGCGACATCACCAATCGCTACGGCATCAGGCCGCATCAGCAATTCGACCTGACGCGCGGCAAGAATGCGACCGATATGGCGATGACGATCGATGCGGTCGACCTGCTGTACCAGGGCAAGGTCGACGGCTTCGGCATTATGAGCTCGGACAGCGATTTCACTCCGCTCGTCACCCGGCTGCGGCAGGACGGGCTGCCGGTCTATTGCTTCGGCGACGCAAAGACGCCGCAGGCCCTGCAACGCGCCTGTACCCGCTTCATCGACACCGCGAAGTTGGTGCGCGGGCAATCGCGCGATTCGGGGAGCGACAGCAAGTCTGACAAGGTCGATGTAGACGAGGAGCTCATCCAACTGCTTGGCGATGCATGGAAGGCATCGAGCCGCGACGATGCCGGCTTTGCACGGCTTCACGAGGTCGGTCAGATCGCCGGCAATCGTTCCAGCTTCGATGTGCGCAACTACGGTTTCAAGCGGCTGTCCGAACTCGTCGGTTCGCTGGACCGGTTCGAGATGAAGCGTGGCCAGGACGAACAGCTCTACGTCCGCCGGCTTCGTTAGGCATGACGCTTCACCCATGGAAAAACGGCGCGGAAGGATTGCTCCTCCCGCGCCGCAATCATTAGCCAGGCCTGGATGGATCAGCCCGCGGCACCCATCGTGCCCGCCCCTCCCGAAGCCTGGTTCTCGGCGTAGGCCGCCCAGAGCTTCGCGATCGGAGCCCGATTGCCGTCGACCTTGGCGAAGGTATCCTGGGCCGCAGCATAATTGCCTGCCTTCACCTGCGCTATGCCGAGACGGGTCAGCGCGGTGTTGCGGTCAACATCGGGGCGGGTCAGCGCAAGCTCATAAAGCTCGGCGGCCTTCGCACCATTGTCGAAGTTCAGATAGGCATCGCCTGCGGCCACCGCGAGCGATGCGCCCGCGCCCGAAGCCATTGCGTCGCTTTCCAGATCACCGAGGTCCGAGCGAAGCCCATCGACGAGCGATTCGGACTCGTTCACCGCTTCGGTAACGAACGCATCGTTCCCCTGAAGCATGCCGGCCGAGATACCATCTTGCGCGACTGCCGCGACTTCGGCGGGAAGGCGGCGGAAATTGGCGTAGTTGATGTAGTCGACATAGTCGCGCTCGTTGCGCATCGCATCGGCGGCGCGCAGCAGACGCAGAAGGTCGAGCAGTTCCTCGTCCGAATAGTCGCCATAGTTACGCTGGATGGCGACCGCATCGCCCCATGCATCCGTGCTCGGATAATAGCGCGCGAGCAGCATGCTGAAATTCGTCGCATCTTCGTACAGATCGTCGTTGTAGGCGATCGTCAGGCCGCGCTTCAGCAAGGCTTCGTCCGGCACTTGCCCGGCGCTGACCGCAGTGTTCACCTGCTCGGCCACTGCGCCGAGCGCCCCAGCCGTATTGCCTTCCAGCGAGTAGGTACGGGTGATGATATTCTGCGCGTCGGGAGCGTCGTATCCCAGCGCCAAGGCCTCTTGGATACGTTGGCGCGCTGCTGCGTAATCCTCAAGATTGTAGGCGAGTTGACCCGCGATGTAGGTATATTGCGGCAGAGCATCCTCGGGAATCTTGCCGCTTTCGAGCATGGTTTCCATGCCGTCGCGCTGGAGCGCACGATCGCTCAGTTCCTGGCCGAGCGAATACAGCGTGCTGCCGTAGGCGAAACGGTCATCGTCGTTTTCGATCGATCCGCGCGCTGCGAGCGCCTGATCGCGCAGCGATTCGTAATCCGGCGCGTCTTCGTTCATCGCTTCGTTGATCGGGGCAAAGACTTCGATGAAGCCTTCGGAATATTTCGGGCTCTTCTGCGCATAGGCCGGCGCGTCGATTGCCGTGACGCCCAATGCGCCGACACCCATCAGAGCCGCCGCGATCGCGAAACGCGACGCCCTGCGCGTGCGGGGTTTGACGAAAGCCATGGTTCTCTCCTTTTCTGGCCGAGCGGTACGCACGGGCCTGGTTGTTCATGTGTTCTGGATTTTAACGCGCTGCCTATGCGTTAGTGCCACGCGGACGTCCAGACAGTGGGGCGAACCGGTTGAACCGTGCTTGAATGGCTGCGATGCCCGGATAATGGGCCGCAGATCCCCGGAAATGTGGAAAAATCGCGTCGCAAGCCCTATGTTCGCCTGCACTCGCTGGCCCCTGCCGGTGCTTTCCCCTAGCCTCCCCCCATCCCGCCCCTGTGCGGTCGAAAAATCATAACCGAGCGGATTTTCCTTGAGCGACGAGACCGACACCCTGAACCCGCCCAGCCCCATGGGCGAGTACGACCGCATCGACATCGTCGATGAGATGAAGACGAGCTATCTCGATTACGCGATGAGCGTGATCGTGAGCCGCGCGCTGCCCGACGTGCGCGACGGGCTGAAGCCGGTCCATCGCCGCATCCTCTTCGCCAGCCAGGAAGGCGGCTTCGTCGCCGGGCGGCCCTATCGCAAGAGCGCCAAGATCGTCGGCGACGTGATGGGTAACTATCACCCGCACGGCGACAGCGCGATCTACGATGCCCTGGCGCGCATGACGCAGAGCTGGTCGATGCGCGTCCCGCTGATCGACGGCCAGGGCAACTTCGGTAGCATGGACCCCGATCCGCCCGCCTCGATGCGTTATACCGAGGCGCGGCTCGAGAAGGTCGCCAACGCGCTGCTCGACGATCTCGACAAGGACACCGTCGATTTCGCGGAGAACTACGACGGTTCGCGCGAGGAACCGACCGTGCTTCCGGCAGGCTTCCCCAACCTGCTGGTCAACGGCGCGGGCGGCATCGCGGTCGGCATGGCGACCAACATCCCGCCGCATAACCTGGGCGAAGTGATCGACGGCTGCCTTGCCTACATGGCGAACCCGGGGATTACCTCCGAAGAGCTGATCGAATATATCCCGGGGCCCGATTTCCCCACCGCCCCGCTGATCCTCGGCCAGTCGGGCGCACGCTCGGCTTACCTTACCGGGCGCGGTTCAATCATGATGCGCGCGCGGCACGAGATCGAAACCGGGCGCAACGACCGGCAGAGCATCGTGCTCACCTCGATTCCCTTCCAGGTCGGCAAGAACATGCTCGTCGAGCGGATCGCCGATGCCGCGAAGGAAAAGCGGATCGAAGGCATTTCGGACATCCGCGACGAATCGAGCCGCGAGGGCGTGCGCGTGGTCGTCGACCTCAAGCGCGATGCCTCGCCCGAAGTCGTGCTCAACCAGCTGTGGCGCTACAGCCCTGCGCAGGCGAGCTTCCCCGCCAACATGCTCGCGATCCGCGGCGGGCGGCCCGAAGTCCTGTCCTTGCGCGACATCATCCAGGCCTTCATCCAGTTCCGCGAACAGGTCATCACGCGGCGCACCAAGTACGAATTGAACAAGGCGCGCGACCGGGCGCATATCTTGCTGGGCCTGGTGGTCGCGGTCTCGAACCTCGACGAGGTCGTGGCGATCATTCGCGGCTCTCCGAACCCGGCCGAGGCGCGCGCCAAGCTGCTCGCCAAGGAATGGCCGATTGGCGACATCGCGCAGTATATTGCGCTGGTCGAGGCGATCGAGCCCAGCTCGGACGAGCATGGCGGAACCTATCGCCTGTCCGAACGGCAGGTGAAGGCCATCCTCGACCTGCGCCTGCACCGCCTGACCGCGCTCGGCCGCGACGAGATCGGCGACGAGTTGAAGGAACTGGCGACCCAGATCGAATATTACCTCTCAATCCTCGCCGACCGACGCAAGCTGTACCAGGTCATGCGCGAGGAACTGCAGGCGATCCGCGACCAGTACGCCACGCCGCGCGTGTCCGAAATCGCACCCGCTTGGGACGGCGTCGATGACGAAGACCTGATCGAACAGGAAGACATGGTCGTCACCGTCACCCATGGCGGTTATATCAAGCGTACCCCACTGCACGCCTTCCGCGCACAGGCGCGCGGCGGCAAGGGCCGCAGCTCGATGGCGACGAAGGACGAGGATGCGGTGGTCGAGATGTTCGTCACCAGCACCCACAATCCGGTGCTGTTCTTCACCAGCGAGGGCCGCGTATATCGCCTCAAGGTCTGGAAGCTGCCCGAGGGCAGCCCGACCACCAAAGGCCGCCCGATGGTCAACCTGTTGCCGCTGGGCGAGGACGAGCGTGTCACCAACGTGCTGCCCCTGCCGCAGGACGAGGCCGAGTGGAGCAAGCTCAACATCGTCTTCGCGACCGAGCAGGGCATGGTCCGCCGCAACTCGATGGATGCCTTCACCAATGTCCCCTCGAACGGCAAGTACGCGATGGGCTTCGTCGAAGGCAGCGGCGACCGCCTGATCGGGGTGCGCCTGCTGAACGAGGAGCAGGAGATCTTCCTCGCCTCCGACGCAGGCAAGGCGATCCGGTTCGCCGCCACCGACGCGCGCGAGACCAAGAGCCGCACCGGTATCGGCGTGCGCGGCATGAAGCTGAAGGAAGGCGACAAGGTCGTCAGCCTCGCCGTGCTCCATCGGCTCAGCCACGACATGGAAACGCGCGAGGCCTATCTGCGCGGTGCGGTGTGGAAGAACAACGACACCGCCCACACGCTCGACCCGGATATCGCTGCAGCGATGGAGGAGAACGAAGAGTTCATCCTCACGCTGACCGCAAACGGATACGGCAAGATTTCCTCGGCCTACGAATACCGCACCATCGGGCGCGGCGGCCAGGGCATCACCAATATCGGCGAGCCGAGCAACGCGGGCCGGAACGGGCCAGTGGTGGCCAGCTTCCCGGTGCGCCACGGGATGCAGCTGATGCTGGTGACCGACCAGGCCAAGCTGATCCGCCTGCCCATTGATTTCAGGCATCTCATTCCCGACGGGTTCGAAAACCACAAGGGCTGGTCGGTCTACGGTCGCGGCTCTTCGGGCGTGAAGGTGTTCGATGTCGCCAAGGGAGAGCATATCGTCGGCGCCGCACGGATCGACGAGGACGCCGATCCCGAGAACGACGCCGAAGCGGCGATCATGGACGAACGCATGGCGCGCGAGGACCAGACCACCAGCCCGCACACGACGCTCGACCGCGACGATCCGACACCGACGGACGTGTAGGTATCAGCGCCGGAACCGGCGCAGCGCCTGCACGACCCCGGTCGCAATCAGAAGCTGGGCGATGTAATAGGTCGGCCAGACGAGGAGGTCGGGCAGCGGGGCCAGGTCCACCGGCCCCATGCGGCTGAAGATGAGCCAGTCGGAGATCACGAACAGCAGCGCCCCCAGGCCCACACGCCATTGCGGAAACAGGCTGAGCCATGCCGCCATCGCCATCGCGCCGAGGCCGAGCGCGTATAGGCCAATGGTCCATTCTCCGGACAACAGCCACGAGACCACAGGGACGGTCACTAGCAGGATGACCACGCCCCATGTCCGCGCCACGCTCGGTTCGGGCCTCGAATACCTTCGGTAGAACAAGACCGCGACGATATGGCTCGCCAGGAAGGCGGCCCCGCCTGCCGCCAGCGAGACCTCGATGATCGCATCGCCCAGCGCCGCCAGCGCGAGCGCCAGCACGAACAGCCCCGCCCTCAGTCCCCGGGTTCGCTGAGCGGCATACACCGCGAGGAAGCCGACCGCAGAGGCCTTGATGAGGATCAGCCACAGGCCGCCGACCGCGGTCTGATCGAGAAACGGCGTGGCAATACCCGCCAGCAAACTCAGCGCGAGCCATGGGCGATGCTGGACGAGAGCGCGGCGTGACATGGACGCGGCGTCTAACGCGCCGATGATCCACTCGCTAGCTTGCTTTGAATTTTGTGCGCGAGCGCTTAGGTGCGCTGGCAATGGCACATGACGTACACATCATCGGCGGCGGCCTCGCAGGGAGCGAGGCGGCATGGCAACTTGCGCAGGCGGGGCTGAAGGTGCGCCTGTCCGAAATGCGGGGCAGCGGCGAGATGACGCCCGCGCACCAGACCGACGGGCTGGCCGAGCTGGTCTGCTCCAACTCCTTCCGCTCCGACGACAGCGACAAGAACGCGGTCGGCCTGCTGCACGACGAGATGCGCAGGCTCGATTCGATCGTCATGACGGCGGGCGAGAAGGCCCGCGTTCCCGCCGGATCGGCAATGGCGGTCGACCGCGATGTGTTCTCCGAAGAGGTCGAGCGCAGGCTCGCCAACCACCCCAATGTCGAGGTCGTGCGGGAGCGGGTCGACACCTTGCCCGACGCAGGCCTCACCATCGTCGCGACCGGCCCGCTCACCGCGAAGACGCTGGCAGGCAGCATCGTCGAGGCGACCGGCGAAGACCGGCTCGCCTTCTTCGATGCCATCGCGCCGATCGTGCACCGCGACTCGATCGACATGAGCAAGTGCTGGATCCAGAGCCGCTGGAACAAGCGGACCGAGGCCAGCAACGAGGATGGCGACTACATCAATTGCCCCATGACGAAGGAGCAGTACGAGATTTTCGTGCAGGCGCTGGTCGACGGCGAGAAGACCGAGTTCAAGGAATGGGAGGCGGACACCCCCTATTTCGACGGCTGCATGCCGATCGAGGTGATGGCGGAACGCGGGATCGAGACGCTGCGCTACGGCCCGATGAAGGGGGTCGGGCTCGACAACCCCTACGACACCACCGAAGAACACCCTCAGGGCCGCTGGCCCTATGCGGTCGTCCAGCTGCGGCAGGACAACAAGCTGGGAACGCTGTGGAACATGGTCGGCTTCCAGACCAAGCTCAAATACGGCGCGCAGGTGGAGCTTTTCCGCACAATCCCGGGGCTCGAGAATGCCGAATTCGCGCGGCTCGGCGGGCTGCACCGCAACACCTTCATCAACTCGCCGCTGGTGCTCGACCGGCAACTGCGGCTCAAGAATGCAGGCCATATCCGTTTCGCCGGTCAGATCACGGGGTGCGAAGGCTATGTCGAAAGCTCGGCCGTGGGACTTATGGCCGGGCTGATGGCCGCCGCCGAATTTCGCGGCGAGGACTGGACCCCGCCCCCGCGCACCACCGCTTTGGGCGCGCTGCTCAGCCACGTGACCGGCGATGCCGAGGCCGCGACCTTCCAGCCCATGAACGTCAATTTCGGGCTTTTCCCCCCGCTCCACGAGGTGAAGAAGAAGCAGCGCAAGGAAGCCTATACCAGCCGCGCCAAGGCGGACCTGGGCGAGTGGCTAACGGCGCGCGAGCGTGTGCCCGCCTAGCAGTTGCAACGCGGCCTGGCCGCACGCCTGGGCGCGGTGGTCGCGAATTCGGCCTGGTCGAGCGTTCGGTCGCCATCGGCATCGGCGCCGTCGAACTTGTCTGCGGTGGTCACCGCCCATTCCTCGAAAGTCAGCAGATTGTTGCCGTCCTTGTCGAGCTTGCGGAACGCATTGGTACGGGTCGAGAGCATCTCGTTGCGCGTGATCTTGAGATCGCGATTGCGATCGTAGCGGAAGAAGCGCCGCTGCTCGCGGGTCAGCTCGGTTGCCTGCGGTGGCGCCGGCCCAGTCAGGTCGTCGGCGTCTGCTTGCGGCAGGTCGGCTTCGCCAGAGGTCTCGACCGGCTCGGGCAAAGGAGGCGGCGCGGCCTGTTCCACCTGCGCCCTTCCCTGCCACCAGAAGATTCCAACGCCGGCGAGCGCAAGGCCGAGCACCGCACCCAGCACCAAACGATCCAGCCCCTGCCCCTTCACACGCGCCTCCCTGCGGCCCCACTAGCGCCCTAGCATACCCGCGCGCACCGCGGCGAGAAAGTCGCCGCCGCTCCCAAGGATCGGGCGAGCGTGTGCAAGACTGCGCCGACCGAGTACACCGAGCACCACAAAAGGCCGCAAGACGCGGGGAAGAGGCGGTTGGCCCTGGGCGAGCAGGCTCTGGCTATGCGCCAGCGCGCGGACGCGTTCGGCATCCTCGGCCGAGGAGCAATTCTGCGCCAGATCGGCATAGGACCAGAGCAACCCGGCATGGTCGGGAACCGGCGGCTCCGGTTCGCCCAGAGACTCGGCGGCGACGGCCCACGCATCTGCACGTCCTTCGGCAAACGCCCTGATCGCATCGTCGGTCAAGCGCCCTTCCGCCAGCAGTGCCTCCCACCCGTCGACCATCGTACCGAGCTGGGAAACATCGCCGTTCCATGCCGCCAGCCGCGCCAGCAGCGGCTCGCCCTTTGGCCAGTGCGCCGGATATTGCGCGAACCGGTCGCGCCACCACGCCAGCTTCATCTGCGCGATGATCGGCTCGCTCGCTTGCCGGGTCGCATCGGCGAGACGGCGGTCGAGCGTGAACAGGTCCTCGAAGATGGGCCGGTCCTTCGCCCGCGCGTAGGCCAGCGCCAGCGTGATTGCGGGATCGTGCGTTAAACCTGCGCTCGGGAGAATTTCGTCGCTTGCCACCTGCCGCACATGCGCAGGTCTTAACCTCGCTTCAACCCTGATCCGTCAAATGGGCCTAACCGTTCCTGCTGTATGGTGCGGAAGGAAGTGGGTTGCGCGCGATGCGGCACCCGGGCGTAACGATGACGGGAACAAGGGCAGGCATGAACTTTCTGACGCGTCTGCGCCGCGACACGAGGGGCAACACGCTCGCGATCGCCGCGGCCGCGATGGTCCCGCTCATCGGGATCGTCGGCGGCGCAGTCGACATGAGCCGCATCTACATCGTCAAGACTAGGCTTCAGCACGCCTGCGACGCGGGCGCTCTGGCGGGCCGCAAGGCGATGGGCAGCGGACAGTGGAGCCAGGCGAACTTTGCTGCGCGAGATGCGGCGGAGAAGTTCTTCGACGCCAACATCGCGCAAGACGCCTACGGCGCGGAAGACATCACGCGCACCTTCACGGAAAGCGCGGGCAGGGTCACGGGCACGGCCACGGCAGATCTTCCGATGAGCCTGATGCGCATCTTCGGCATCGGAGAGAGCACGCCGTCGGTCACGTGCGATGCGGAAATGCGCCTGCCCAACACGGACATCATGTTCGTGCTCGATGTGACCGGGTCGATGAACGATCCGATCCCCGGGGAGAGCACGAGGAAGATCGATGCACTGAAGACCTCGGTCAAATGCTTTTATGAGATCGTGGCTCGGCGCGACACCACCGCGAACTGCGCCACTGGTACGCCCACCGGCGGAACGAGCAGCGACGTGCAGATCCGCTTCGGCTTCGTGCCCTACAACACCAACGTGAACGTCGGCCGCCTGCTGCCGGCTTCCTACTTCAAGAATAGCCACAACTATCAGACGCGCATCACGACGAAAGAATACGGACCCTGGGGTGCGTGGTCCGATACCGGATTTATTTCCTGCGGGCAGCGGAATACGTGGACGGAAGAATACGACTATGTCGGGTATGCTTGGTGGAACGGTAAATGCCAGTACAACAAGCGCGAACGGACCGCCGCAAAGTACACATACGATCAGTTCACCGTCGATGTGAGCGGCTTCAAGACCGGCGAGAGAGACAGCGCGACGGTGAAGATCGGCAATAGCTTCACGCGTACGGTCGACTGGCCGGGCTGTATCGAGGAGCGGCAGACCGTTCGCTCGGGAAATTACTGGCCGATCCCCGCAGGAGCGTATGATCTCCAGATCGACGAACTGCCGACGGACGATGCGAGGCGCTGGGCCCCCGCCCTGCCCGATTTGATCTATACCCGTGGTTCGACCAGCGCCACGCGGTCGCAGGATTTCGACAGGAAACAGATCAAAAACACGACGGCCGAGTATGCACAGCCTTCCGATAACTGTCCAACGGAAGCGGTAAAGCTTCAGGAGTGGGATGCGGCGAGCGGCTTTGAGTCCTATGTCGACGGCCTCTCGACCAGAGGGAACACCTATCACGATATCGGCTTGCTATGGGGCGCACGCCTCCTGTCGGCCAACGGCATTTTCAAGTCGGAGAACGAACTGACCCCCAAGGGTGGCGAAATCGACCGGCACCTGATCTTCATGACCGACGGTGATACGGTCGCGAACAACTACGACTACACCGCCTACGGGGTCGGCTGGTACGATCAGCGCACGACCACCGGAAACGACTACAATCACCAGGTGAATGCCCGTTTCGATGCGTTGTGCGACGAAATCAAGAACCTGACGCCGCGCGGCATCACCTTGTGGGTCGTGTCCTTCGGCGACGGCACGAACGGGGTGACCAAGAATCGTCTCGAAGGCTGTGCGACGGGCGATACCTATTATTTCCACGCGGCCGATTCGGCGCAGTTGCAGCAGACCTTCAAGCGCATCGCCGACGACATCTCGCAGCTGAGGCTGACCCGTTGACGCTGTCGATGATCCTTGCCCGCCTTCGCGACGACCGCAACGGCGCGACGCTGATCGAATTCGCGATCGTCGCGCCGGTGCTATGTCTGATGGTCATGGGGGCATTCGATGTGGCGCATTCGCTGTACCTGCGCACCGTGACCGAAGGGATCATGCAGAAGGCAGGCCGCGACTCCTCGCTCGAAACGAGCTCGGCCGCCAGCGCCCAGAATGCGCTGGACAAGAAGGTGAAGGACCAGGTTCGCATTCTGGTCAAGGATGCCGAGATCGAAACGGTCCGCCGGTACTACCGCAGCTTTGCCGAGGCCAAGGAGGCCAAGCCCGAAGAGTTCAACGACAGCGACAGCAACGGTCGTTGCAATGACGGCGAAGCCTACGAGGACGCCAATGGCAACAACATGTGGGACGCTGACGGCGGCAATCAGGGACAGGGCGGCGCGAAAGATGCGGTCTACTACACCGTGATCGTCAAGTACGATGCACTCTTCCCGTTATGGTCGATGATCGGCCGGAGCCAGCAAAGAACGGTGACCGCATCCACGATCCTGCGCAACCAGCCCTATAACGACCAGGGCACCTACGCAGCGCCGGTCTGGAAAAACTGCACATGATAGTATCGATCGCCCGCACTCTGCGCACGATGCGAGAGATCGCGCACGACCGCACGGGTCTCGCGCTGGTCGAATTCGCCCTCGCGCTGCCCCTGCTCCTCACACTCTCGCTAACCGGAGCGGAATTGGCGAACTACATCACCACGCGGATGCGACTGAGCCAGCTGGCGCTGCACCTGGCGGACAATGCCGCGCGCGTCGGCGTCGGCGGCGCGCGCGAGGCGAAGAAGGTCTACGAATCCGATATCCACGATTTGATGGACGGGGCGGAACTGCAGGCAGGCAGCCTCGACCTGTACGAGCAGGGCCGGATCGTCATCACCAGTCTGGAGCCCATGACCGGAGCCAATCCGCAGAACAAGGCGCGTATCCGCTGGCAGCGATGCAAAGGCGAAAAGAGCTACGATTCGCCCTACGACGACAAGACCACCAACCTCGACGGAATAGGCCCCAGCGACCGGCAGGCCATGGTGCAGCCCGATGGCGTGACCATGTTCGTGGAAGTCTACTACGAGTATCGCCCGCTGGTATCGAGCGAGCTGGTGCCCGCGATCGAGATCAGCGAAATCGCATCGATGATGGTGCGCGAACGGCGCGATACCGGAGGCGCAAACGACGGGCTCTATCCCGTCAATGGCGTCGCACCGGCGACGTGCGCAGCGCCGTCGCCGGGTCCCTCACCCACGCCGACTCCGACGCCCACCGATCCTTACAATGACAATGCCGCGTCCGGCGTGTGCCACACGACGAAGAAAGACGGCTATCACTGTCACTGACGCGTCGATGGCGGGGATCGGCACCCGAGCCGATCCGCCACCTTATTCCTCGACGTAGCAGACCTTCTTGACCGCCTTCACGATGGCGTCGGTGTCGATCAGCGCTATTGCTTCCAGGTTCGCCGCATAGGGCAGCGGGACGTCGGCATTGGTCACGCGGGTCACCGGCGCATCGAGGTGGTCGAAGCCCTCCTCCATGCAGATCGCCACGATCTCGCTGGCGATCGAGCAGGTCGCCCAGCCTTCTTCCGCCACGACCATGCGGTTGGTCTTCTTCAGGCTTTCGAGCACTGTTTCACGGTCGAGCGGGCGTAGCGTGCGCAGGTCGATGACCTCCGCCTCGATCCCCTGCCCGGCCAGCTCTTCGGCGGCTTCCAGCGCCAGACCCACCGCGATCGAATAGGACACGATGGTCACATCGATGCCTTCGCGCATGATCCGCGCCTTGCCGATGGGCAGAACGTAGTCGTCCATGTCGGGCACGTCGAAACTGCGCCCGTAGACGAGCTCGTTCTCGAGGAAAACGACCGGATCCTCGCTGCGGATCGCTGCCTTGAGCAGCCCCTTCGCATCGGCCGCGTCATAGGGCGCGATCACGACGAGGCCCGGCACGCTCGCATACCAGGGGCCGTAGTTCTGGCTGTGCTGCGCCGCCACGCGCGCCGCCGCTCCATTGGGGCCGCGGAACACGATCGGGCAGCGCATCTGGCCACCGCTCATGTAGTTGGTCTTGGCCGCCGAGTTCACGATGTGGTCGATCGCCTGCATCGCGAAGTTGAAGGTCATGAACTCGACGATGGGTCTGAGGCCCCCCATCGCGGCCCCCGTGCCAAGCCCGGCAAAGCCGTATTCGGTAATCGGCGTATCGACCACGCGCTTGGCGCCGAACTCGTCCAGCAGGCCCTGCGTCACCTTGTAGGCGCCCTGGTACTCGGCGACTTCCTCGCCCATCACGAAGACGCGTTCGTCACGGCGCATTTCCTCGGCCATCGCATCGCGAAGCGCCTCGCGCACGCTGGTCGAGACCATTTCGGTGCCTTCGGGGATCGCGGGATCGCTGGCGGGAGAGCGGGTCGGCTTGGCCGGCGCATCGCTGGTCGCTTCGGCTTCGGACGGCTCGCGGCCGACATCCTTGCCCTCGCCCGGCACATCGTCGACCTCTTCGGACGCCTCTTCCGACTTTGCGGCGGGCGCTTCGACATCGCCGACGTTCTCGCCCTCTTCCGCCATCATCGCGATGACGGTGCCAACGGCGACGCCTTCGGTGCCCTCATCGACGAGGATCTTCGCCAGCGTACCTTCGTCGACCGCTTCGAATTCCATGGTCGCCTTGTCGGTTTCGATCTCGGCGATGATGTCGCCGATCTCGACCTTGTCGCCTTCGGACTTGAGCCACTTGGCAAGAGTGCCTTCCTCCATCGTGGGAGAAAGCGCGGGCATCTTCAGTTCGGTCGCCATTGCTCAGTACTCCTCCACCAGAACATCGGTGTAGAGTTCGCTGACTTCGGGCTCGGGCGAATTTTCGGCAAAGTCTGCGGCGTCGGAGACCTGCGCCCGAATGCCCTTGTCGATTTCCTTCAACTCGTCCTCGCTCTTGCCCTTCTCGATCAGCGCCTTCTTGATCCGCTCGATCGGGTCGTGGTGATCCTTCTGGTCCTGCACTTCCTCGCGGCTGCGATACTTCGCCGGGTCGGACATCGAATGCCCGCGATAGCGGTAGGTATTGCACTCCATCAGGACCGGGCCATTGCCCTCGCGCACGTGCTTGAACGCCACTTCGGCGGCCTGGCGCACTTCGAGGACGTCCATCCCGTTCACTTCCATGCCGGGAATGCGGAACGACGTACCGCGGCGGTAGAACCGGGTCTCCGCGCTCGATCGCTTGGTTGCCGTACCCATTGCGTACTGGTTGTCCTCGACCACGAAGCAGATCGGCAGGTTCCACAATGCGGCCATGTTGAACGCTTCGTAGACCTGGCCCTGGTTCGCGGCGCCATCACCGAAATAGGCGAGCGTCATGCCGCCGTCTTCGTTGTACTTGTGTGCAAAGGCGAGGCCCGCACCCAGCGGCACCTGCGCGCCGACGATGCCGTGACCGCCGTAGAACTTATGCTCGGTACTGAACATGTGCATCGAGCCGCCCTTGCCCTTGGAAATGCCGGCCTGACGCCCGGTCAGCTCCGCCATGATGACCTTGGGGTCGAGCCCGTAGGCGAGCATATGGCCATGATCGCGGTAACCCGTGATCACGCTGTCCCTGTCGTTGTCGAGCGCCGACTGGAGCCCGATCGCGACGGCTTCCTGCCCGATATAGAGGTGGCAGAAGCCGCCGATCAGGCCGAGGCCATAGAGCTGGCCCGCGCGTTCCTCGAACCGGCGGATCAGCAGCATCTGCTCGTAGAACTTGAGCATCTGCTCGTCGTTCGCATCGAAGGTCTTGTTCTTCTCGAACGCCTCCTGCAGCGAATTGAGCACGAAATCGGGATCGTCCTGCGCGATCATGCTCTCGGCCTGCGAGGCCTTCTTGTTCGTGGCTGGTTTTTTCGCGCCGGGTTTCTGGGCCAAGTGATACTCCTTCGCAGGCTGACGACCGTTTGCGCCAACGCCCATGACGTAACGTCCGCGCGCATGCAATGGTTGCTAAGGGCGGTGGTGAGCTTCTTGCCGGGATAGGCAAGCCGATCAGGTCAGTCGACCGGATCCGTTTCGGGCTTGGGCAGGATAACCTCGTCGGGATGCACCACGTTGAGGTTTCGGCGCATCATCTCGACGACCATGTCCGGATCGGCATTGTCCGGATCGAGCGCATCGACCCGCTGGCGCAGGCCTTCGCGCTGTTCTTGCAAGGCTGCGATGCGCGCCTCGCGCTGGGCCAGCGCCTGCGAGGCGTCGCTCCACGCGAAGATGCCGCTCGGCCCTGCGACCGCCATGCCCCCCATCAGGAGCAGCGCGGCGAGCGCGAGCCCCTGCGTCAGGCGTTCGCGGCGCGCTGCGCGACCCTGTTTGGAAAGTGCATTCTTGGAGATGTTCATGCAGTCCCTTGAATCACAAGCAACTCTTCGAAACAAGCCCCATTGCGTAGCGTCACCGCGCTTTTTTGCCACCCCCTGCCTTGTGGCGGAACCCAGCCCCGTAGCGGCCCGTTGCCATGATTGACAGGCAGGCTTCGCAGACCTAGCTCGTGCGCGGACTTTCAGGTCGCGCATTCCGCTGTGGAAAAACGCCCGCGATCCGCCATGAAATTTGTAATTCCAGCAAGGAGGATGCCCGATGGCTGACCTTTTCGAAAACCCCGTGGGCCTCGACGGTTTCGAGTTCGTCGAATTCTGTGCGCCCGAAAAGGGCACGCTGGAGCCGGTTTTCGAAGCCATGGGCTTCACCCACGTTGCCAACCATCGTTCGAAGGACGTTCAGCTCTGGCGGCAGGGCAACATCAACCTCATCACCAATTACGAGCCGATGAGCGCCGCGTGGTATTTCGCGCGTGAACATGGCGCCGCAGCCTGCGGCATGGGCTTTCGCGTCAAGGATGCCGCCGAGGCCTGGGCGAAGCTGATGGATGCAGGGGCCGAGCCGGTCGACACCCAGACCGGGCCGATGGAACTGTCGATCCCCGCGATCAAGGGGATCGGCGGCGCGCTGATCTACATTATCGACCGCTATGCCGACGCCGATGGCGAAGGAAGCGCGGACGGCCTCGCGATCTACGACATCGACTTCGAATATCTCGACGGGGTCGAGAAGTACCCAGAGGGTGCGAGCTTCCAGCGGATCGACCACCTGACGCACAATGTTTACGGCGGGCGCATGGCTTACTGGGCCGACTGGTACGAGAAGCTGTTCAACTTCCAGGAAATCCGCTTCTTCGACATCAAGGGCGAATATACCGGCCTGACCTCCAAGGCGCTCACCGCGCCCGACGGCAAGATCCGCATCCCGCTGAACGAGGAAGCCAAGGGCGGCGGCGGCCAGATCGAGGAGTTCCTGCGCGAATTCAACGGCGAAGGCATCCAACACATCGCGCTGATCTGCGACGATCTGATCGCGGCGTGGGACAAACTCAAGGAATTCGGCGTGCCCTTCATGACCGCGCCGCCCGAAACCTATTACGAAATGCTGCCCGAACGCCTGCCCGATCACGGTCAGCCGGTGGACGAGCTGAAGGCACGCGGCATCCTGCTCGACGGGACGACCGAGGGCGGACAGCCGCGGCTGCTGCTCCAGATTTTCGCGGAAGCCCAGGTCGGCCCGGTGTTCTTCGAATTCATCCAGCGCAAGGGTGACGAAGGCTTCGGCGAAGGCAACTTCAAGGCGTTGTTCGAAAGCATGGAGCGCGACCAGGTCCGCCGCGGCGTGCTGAATGTCGAAGACGCGAAGACCGTGTCGGAGCCTGCCGAATGAACGAGGCAAGCCATCCGGTGAAACTGGGCGGCGTCCACCACGCCGCCTATCGCTGCAAGGACGCGAAAGAGACGGTCCAGTGGTACGAGAAGGTGCTGGGCATGGAATATACCAGCGCCTTCTCCGAGGACCATGTGCCCTCAACCGGCGAATACGATCCCTACATGCACGTCTTCCTCGACGCGGGGAACGGCAACATCCTCGCGTTCTTCGAACTGCCCAAACAGAAGGACATGGGCCGCGACGAGAACACGCCGCAGTGGGTGCAGCACCTGGCCTTCAAGGTCGCGGATGAGGACGCGCTGGTCGCCGCAAAAGAGCACATCGAAAGCCTCGGCATCGACGTGCTCGGCCCGACGCACCACGGTATCTTCAAGTCGATCTATTTCTTCGATCCCAACGGCCACCGCGTGGAGCTGGCCGCCGACATCGGCACCGACGAGCAATATGCCGAGTTGAAGCGCGTCGCCATGCCGATGCTGGACGAGTGGAGCGAGACCAAAAAGGCCCCGCAGCACGCGGCCTGGCTGCACGAAATCGCGCGCGGCGAACACCCCAAGGCCAAGGGCGAGTAGCCCGCTTCTGCGATACCGGCTTTCGGGCATTCCGGAACCTGCCCCGCTTTTGCGCCGTTATTGGCGCAAAACGGGGAGTTTCATGAGCGTACCGAACACCACGCCCGCGGGCGAGACCTACGACCAGAACGTCAACACGCTGGCCACCTTGCAGGACCAGCTGGTCGACATGGCGGAGGGCTTCATCCGCGCCCTCCCCAACATCGCCATTGCCGTCGTGATCCTGGTGATCACGTGGATCGTCGCGCGCCTCGCGGTGCGCGGGGTCAGCCGCGCGATCGGCAACACCGAGATGCGCCCCTCCCTCCAGAACCTGATCGATACCGTCGTGAAGCTGGGCATCTGGATCGTCGGGCTGATGATCGCACTGATCGTGGTCATGCCCGGGATGACTCCCGCCAGCCTGATCGCCGGGCTCGGCATCGGCGCGGTCGCGATCGGCTTCGCCTTTCAGGACATCTTCGAGAACTTCCTCGCCGGCGTGCTCATCATGCTGCGCGAGAAGATGCGCATCGGCGACGTGATCGAATGCGAGGCGATCAAGGGCAAGGTCGAGCATATCACCCTGCGCGAAACGCATGTGCGCAAGCTTTCGGGCGAGCTGACGATCGTGCCCAACTCGATGATCTTCAAGAACCCGGTCGAAATCCTGACCGACGAGAACCTGCGCCGCCATGAAGTGGTTGCCGGAGTCTCCTACGACACCGATCTGGACCACGCGGCCGAGGTCATCCGCAAGGCCGTGGAAGATGTCGAGGGGATCGAGATGGACAAGGGCGTCGATATCTTTGCGACCACCTTCAACTCCAGCTCGGTCGATTTCCTCGTCCGCTGGCACGCAGGCTCGACCCCGCGCGACGGGTGGGCATCGAAGGACAAGGTCGTGCGTGCGATCAAGCGCGGGCTGGACGAGGCAGGGATCGAGATCCCCTTCCCCTATGTCACCCATACCTTCAAGGAACGCGTGCCGCTGGGCCGCGAACCGGGCGAAAGCGCGGCAGGGTGACCGCTATCTGACTGCCGAAAGGTCTTCCAGAAAGTCGCGAATCCGCTGCGCGTTGACGCCGAGATCGGAGATGCCGACCCGGCTGACCGAACGCATGTCGACCAGGCTCCGGCCCGCGCCATCGGGGCGCACGCGGACCACCACCTCGTCCTCGAAGCGGATAAAAGACGCGTAGGCGGTCGCCTCGAGGCGCCCTTCCTCGGGATCGACCGCGCGGATCGTCCACCCCCGGTCCCGCGCCAGTTGTTCGGCATCGCGGATCGTCTGCTCGACCGGTCGGTCTAGCACGACGCTGCGCAGGTCGGGGTAACCCATCTCGTGCAGCTTCACCCACTCCGAGGGTTCCGTCAGGCCGCGCATGTTGTCGTCGGGCAGGGTAATCGCCTCGAATTGCGGCACGTCGGCCAGATCGGTGCTTGCATCGTGGATCATCGGCGCGTCGAGGCCGGTCATGACTCGCACCGCGAGGGAGCCGACGAAGCCCGCCCCGAAGAGAAAGCCGATCAGCGCAGCTCTCCACGCGGGCCAGCCAGCACGCCAGTTCAGGATGAGGGCCACCAGTCCGAGCACCACCGCGCCAGCCGCCACCGGCGCGGAAAGGAAAAGCATCTGGAAGCCTTCCATCTTCTCGATCCGGTCGATCCGGGCGATCGTCATACCGCCAAAAGCGAAAATCGTAGCGCCCAGCGCGATGATGAGGGCCAGCCAGGAAACGGTTCTGGTCCACTTGTGCGTCACCCGATTGATACTCCCGAAAAGTTCCAGAACGCGGGGCCGGGCCTTCTCACGCGGAGCCGATCAACGCCAGAGAGGGTGATAGCGCCCGTCCCGATAGGGTACGCATTGGTACCTAAGCCGGCGCGCCGCTCGGCGCTGCCTGTCGCAAAAGGCGGGTGACCGGGCCAGACCCAAACCTCGAACCCCGCCCAAAAAGAAACGGGGCCCCTCTTGCCGAGGAGCCCCGCCTTTGAACCTTGAATGGTCAATCCCTTACGGGCTGACGCCTTCATCGTCGTCGTCGTCGGCAACGATGATGATGCCGGCAACGATCGCGGCCACGGCGAGCGCGCCGATCAGGGCACCGCCAGCAAGTTCGCTTTCGCTGTCGACCGGAGCGACCGCGCGGTCGAACGATTCAGCGTTCACGGCTACCGGAGCGGCAACCACGGCCATCGCGCCGGCCAGTGCGAGAGTGTTCTTAAGCTTCATTACTCGAAATCCTCCTTTTCGAACCACCGCCTCCAGTCATACACAAGAAAAAGCGCATTAAAAGCCTCCTATCGCAATGCAGCATAAAAGCCGGAGGCGGCTGTCACAAAAAAGCCCCACCCTGCCGTAAATCGCCCAACGCAATCGAATGGCGTTGAGCACAGACGGGGCTGTCGCGCGTGGGGACATCAACGCCAGCGCGGCCGCGCGCGATTGACTTCGCGGGGTCTCCTGCCGCAGCCTTGCCCGAACGTGAGATCGAGGGCCGACCAAGGAGACTGCGCTGCCATGAAGCTTGTGACGATGCTGTTCGGAGCGAGCGCGCTCGCCCTCATGCCCGCCGGTCTCGCTGCCCAGCAGGAGGAGACGCCGTCCTCCCAGGGACAGCAGCCCGACACCGCCGCGCCGCAGTCGGCGGCAGCGAGCGGGACCGTGACCGGGGGGCCCGAACGGCGTTTTACCGGCGAGGACCTGTTCGACCTCGCGATTGCTTCCGATCCGCAGATCAGCCCCGATGGGTCCCGAATCGCATATGTCCGTCGATCCAACGACGTGATGACCGACAGCACGCATAGCGCGATCTGGCTGGTCGACACCGCCACGGGCGAGGAAACGCCGATCGCGGGGCAGGATGGCAGCGCCTTCTCGCCCCGCTGGTCGCCTTCGGGCGATCGCCTTGCCTATGTCTCGACCGCCGGAGGCAGCGCGCAGATGTGGGTCCGCTGGATGGACGAAGGCGAGTCGGTGCGGCTGACCGGTCTGCCGACCAGCCCATCGAGCATGGCGTGGTCGCCCGACGGACGCTCGATCGCCTATACCATGCTCGTTAAGGACGACGGGCCGCAGCTCGGCTCGGCACCGGCAAACCGGCCCGAAGGCGCTCAGTGGGCGCAGCCGCTGGAAATCTACGACCTGCTGACCTACCGCGCGGATGGCGCAGGCTATCTCCAGCCCGGGTTCGAGAAGATCTTCGTCATCCCCGCCACCGGCGGCGCGCCGCGGCAGCTGACCTTCGGCCAGTATCACGAGGGCGGGCCGCTCTCCTGGTCGCGCGACGGCAGCACGATCTATTTCGGCGCGAATCGCAGTCGCGACTGGCAGAGCGATCCGCTCGAAAGCGACATCTACGCGCTCGATGTCGCGAGCGGCGGGATCGCCCAGCTGACCGACCGTAATGGCCCTGATCACAGCCCGCGGGTCTCGCCCGACGGGGGGCGGATCGCATTTCTCGGCTTCGACGATGCGCTGCGGGCTTACGAGAACGACGATCTCTACGTGATGGATACCGATGGCTCCAACCGTCGCATCCTGACCGAGGGGTGGGATTTCAGCCCGACGGAGATCGAGTGGGACGCGGACGGGCGGGCCATCTACGCGCAATACGACGACTCGGGCGAAACCCGCGTGGCCCGCATCGCTCTCGATGGATCGATTCGCGATGTCGCCGAAGGGCTTTCGGGCGGCGGGTTCGACCGACCCTATACCGGTGGCAGCTTCTCGGTCGCGAAGAACGATGCGATCGCGTCGACCGGCGGACCGCCGACGCGCCCGGCCGAAGTGCGGCTCACCCGGGGCGGCGATGCGCGCGTCCTGACCGACCTCAACCGGTCCCTGCGCGAAGTGAAGACGATGGGCGAGGTGCGCAAGATCACCACCGCGTCGAGCCTCGACGGGATGCAGATCGAAGGCTGGCTGACGCTGCCGCCCGGCTATGTCGAAGGCACGCGCGTGCCGCTGATCCTCGAAATCCACGGCGGACCCTTTGCTGCCTACGGCCCGCATTTCGCGACCGACAACCAGCTCTACGCTGCGGCTGGCTATGCCGTACTTTCCGCCAATCCGCGCGGCTCGACCAGCTATGGCGAAGCTTTCGCGAACGAGATCGACAAGGCCTATCCAGGCAACGACTATTTCGACCTGATCAGCATCGTCGACGAAGCGATCGCCCAAGGGATTGCCGACCCCGACGCGCTGTTCGTGACGGGGGGATCGGGCGGCGGCGTGCTGACCAGCTGGATCGTGGGCAAGACCGACCGCTTCAAGGCCGCGGCGACGCAAAAGCCGGTCATCAACTGGACCACGCAGGTGCTGACCGCCGATGGCGCGGCCTTTTTCGGCACCTACTGGCTGGGCGCGCAGCCGTGGGAAAACCCGCAGCTGTACTGGGACCTCTCGCCGCTCTCTCTGGTCGGCAATGTCGAGACGCCGACGCTGGTAGTGGTCGGGAGCGAGGATTACCGCACGCCGGTGAGCGAATCGGAACAGTACTACACCGCGCTCCGCCTGCGCGGCGTGCCCACCGCGCTGGTGAAGGTGCCGGGCGCGAGCCACGGCAGCATCGCCGGGCGCCCCTCGCACAGCGCAGCCAAGGCCTCGGCGATTCTCGCCTGGTTCGAACGCTACAAGGATGGCTGGGACCGGGGGGAGTGATGGTGCGCCCGACAGGACTCGAACCTGTGGCCCCCGGATTAGGAATCCGATGCTCTATCCACCTGAGCTACGGGCGCGCCGGGCGGGAGCAATAGCCGCAGGTCAGCCGCGCTGCAACGCGCTCAGTTGGTCTCGTCGGGCGGGGTGAAGGGAATCAGCAGCGGCGCGAAGGCGATCCCTTCTTCGAACAGCTCGCGCGCTTCGTCGGCATCGGCCTTGCCGTGGATCAGCACCGCGTCCTTCTCGCCATAATGCATCGCCCGGGTTTCCTCGGCGAAGCGGTCGCCGACATAGGTGCTGTCCTTGATCATTTCGGCCTGAAGCTTCGCCAGCTTCTCCATCGCCTGCTTGAGGGCCGGGGGCAGCGCGCCGCCCTGGCTACCCGCCTGCACCTCGCTGCCTTCTCCATCGCCACTACCCTGTACGGGAGCGTCGGGGCGCCGCGCATTGCCCTTGGCGGGGACCGCGGGCGCCATCGGCGCCTTGGCAACCTCGGTCGACCCGCATTGCGGGCACAGCAGCAGGCCCTTCGCGCCCTGCTCTTCGAAGGCGGAGGACGATCGGAACCAGCCTTCGAAGCGATGGCCTTCGGCGCAGGAAAGGTCGAACACGATCATGGGGTGGTCAGATTGGGAATGGGCCGGCGATTGGCAAGGCTGGGCACCTGTTTGCGCACCTTGGCGATGCGTTCGAGGTCGATCTCGGCGAAGCCAAGACCTGCCTCGCCGTCGCCCATGTCGAGCAGCACGTCGCCCCACGGGTCGATGACGAGGCTGTGGCCATAGGTCTTACGGCCATCCTCATGCTCGCCCACCTGCGCCGCGGCGACCACGTAAGCACTCGCCTCGATCGCGCGCGCCGTCACCAGCGTGTGCCAGTGCGCGGAGCCGGTCGGCACGGTGAAGGCGGCGGGGATCGCGATCATGTCGCACCCTGCCCGCCCCAGCGCATCGAACAGCGCGGGGAAGCGAATATCGTAGCAGATGGTGAGGCCGAGCCGACCGGCGGGCGTATCGCCGGTCACCGACAATGCATCGCCAGCCTGATAGGCGTTCGATTCGCGCCAGCTTTCGCCGGTGTCGAGGTCGACGTCGAACATGTGCAACTTGTCGTACCGGCCGGCGATCTCGCCCGAAGGCGCGATCAGCAGCGATCGGTTGGCGAGCTTGCCACTCTCGAGCCTGACCGGCAGGCCGAAGGTCGCCCAGATCGCGTTCTCCTTCGCCGCCGCGCGCAGCCGGTCGACGATGGCGGGATAGCCGGGATCGTCCATCGTCGCGGTCGCACGCTTGCGATCGCGATCGAGCAGCAGAGCCATTTCGGGCGCGAAGAGCATCTCCGCCCCGCCCTTGCCCGCGTCGGCCATGCTTTGCGCGATTTGCGCGGCGTTGCCCTCCGGGTCGACGCCCGAAGTCATCTGGAGAACGGCGATCCTGGTCACGGAGTCGCTCAGCCTTCGAGCATGGCGTCCAGCTTGCCCTCGCGCTCGAGCGCGGCAAGCTCGTCCGAACCGCCGACATGGCTGTCGCCGATGAAGATCTGCGGCACGGTGCGCGCGGTCGGGGCGCGTTCCTGCATCTCGTCGCGCTTCTCGCCGCCCATCGTGATGTCGTATTCGTTGTAATCGACGCCCTTCTTGTCGAGCAGCGACTTCGCGCGCGAACAGTATCCGCATCCGAACTTCGTATAGATATCGACCTTGGCTGCCACTGCATTTTCCTCGCTTGCTCGGGGTGGGAGGGCTCTTGCACGCCTTCGCGCGCACCCTACATTTCATGCGTCCGGCGATGCCACGACGGGTCGATCCGGACAGCTTGTAGTAACTGAATCGCTCAATGGAGGATTTGTTTCAATGGCACGTATCGATTTCACCCCCTATCGTCGCAGCACCGTGGGTTTCGACCACCTTTTCGACCTGCTCGAAAGCTCGGTCCGCAACACCGGCGACAACTACCCCCCCTTTAATATCGAGAAGCGCGGCGAGGATGAATTCCGCATCACGCTCGCGCTCGCAGGCTTCCGCGCCGGCGATATCGATATCACCGCGCAGCAGAACCTGCTGACCATCACCGGGCGCAAGCAGGACGATGCGAAGCCCGAAGGCAGTGAGATGCTGCATGTCGGTATCGCAAACCGCGGCTTCGAGCGTCGCTTCGAACTGGCCGACCACGTGCGCGTCTCAAACGCCGATCTGGCCGATGGCATGCTCGTGATCGATCTGGTCCGCGAAGTGCCCGAGGCGATGAAGCCGAAGAAGATCGCGATCAACGGTCAGCAGTCTTCGCTGAGCATCGTCGACTCGTCCGAAAGCGACGAATCGGATCGCGACGCGGCCTGACCATCTCACCTCCGCATCCGCCGCTCCGCGCGGCGCATGCATAATGCCAAAACCGCCCGCTCCTGCCACCAAGCGCAGGGGCGGGTTTTTTATGTAACGTGAAGATTTACTTGTGCTTTTGGGGCGACCCCGAAGAGTCGCCCCACGGCATATGCCGCCTTGACCGGGTCTGCCCGTCCGGGTCGCAGAAGACGATCAAACCCGGGACAAGCTCTTGATTAGGGATACCCCAAACACAGCGCTGCCCCCACAACGCGGACGCGAGGTATGGATCAAAACATGATAAAGATAAAGAGGCTTCTACTTGGCCGCGTGACAATGAAGATTGTATTTTGCGACCAACAACTTGGAACCAAACAGCCCTAGACCAGCCGCGATTGCCTCAGCGCCGCCGCCACGAATCCGGCGAACAGCGGATGCGGGTCGAACGGGCGCGATTTCAGCTCGGGGTGGAACTGCACACCGACGAAGAAGGGATGATCGGGCCGCTCCACAATCTCGGGCAGCAGGCCGTCGGGCGACATCCCGGAGAAAATCAGCCCGTCATTCTCCAGCCGTTCGCGATACGCACCGTTCACTTCGTAACGGTGACGGTGGCGCTCGGAGATTTCGGACGCGCCGCCGTAAATATCGCTGATCCGGCTACCCTCTGCCAGCTTCGCGTCATAGGCGCCGAGCCGCATCGTGCCGCCCAGATCGCCGTCGGCTGCGCGGGTCTCCAGCCCTTCCTTGGTCATCCATTCGGTGATGATGCCCACCACCGGCTCGTCGGTCTCTCCGAATTCGGTCGAGGACGCCGCATCCACGCCTGCCGCGCG
The DNA here is from genome assembly GCF_003363135.1 of Alteriqipengyuania lutimaris. Taxonomy (NCBI): domain Bacteria; kingdom Pseudomonadati; phylum Pseudomonadota; class Alphaproteobacteria; order Sphingomonadales; family Erythrobacteraceae; genus Alteriqipengyuania; species Alteriqipengyuania lutimaris. The sequence goes on from NZ_QRBB01000001.1 coordinate 2,299,664, forward strand.
CGCGCTCTCGATGCAGGCCATCTGCATACCGAGGCATATCCCGAAGAACGGCACCTTGCGTTCGCGCGCGAAGCGTACGCTGGCGATCTTGCCCTCGCTGCCGCGCTCGCCGAAACCGCCGGGCACGAGGATGCCGTGAAGCGGCTCGAGCTCGGCGACGATTTCGGAGGGATCGCGCTCGAACACTTCGGCATCGATCCACTTGACGTGGACCTTGGCCCTGTTGGCCAGCCCGCCATGGACCAGCGCCTCGTTGAGCGACTTGTAAGCGTCCTTGAGGCCGACATACTTGCCCACCACGCCGATGGTAACTTCGCCCTCGGGATTGAAATAGCGGCTCGTCACTTCGCGCCACGGTGCCAGATCGGGCGCGGGAGCGTCGGCGATGCCGAAGCCGCGCAGGACTTCGGCGTCGAGGCCTTCCTCGTGATATTGCAGCGGCACGGCGTAGATCGACTTTGCGTCGAGCGCGGGGATCACCGCCTGGGGTCGCACGTTGCAGAAATTGGCGATCTTGCGCCGTTCCGCCTCGGGGAGGAAATGTTCGGATCGGCACAGCAGGATGTCGGGCTTGATACCCAGTGCGGCCAGTTCGCGCACCGAGTGCTGCGTCGGCTTGGTCTTCAGCTCGCCCGCCGCGGCGATGTAGGGCACCAGCGTCACGTGCACGCTCAGCGTCTGCATCGGCTCGAGTTCGTTACGTAGCTGGCGGATCGCCTCCATGAAGGGCAGCGATTCGATATCGCCCACCGTGCCGCCGATCTCGCACAGGATGAAGTCGTGGTCGCCCTGGTCAGCCAGCGCGAATTCCTTGATCGCGTCGGTCACGTGCGGAATCACCTGCACCGTCGCGCCGAGGAAGTCGCCGCGCCGTTCCTTGGCGATGATCTCCTGATACACGCGCCCGCTGGTGATGTTGTCCGCCTGATGGGCGGAAACGCCGGTGAAGCGTTCGTAATGGCCCAGATCGAGGTCGGTCTCGGCCCCGTCGTCGGTGACATAGACCTCGCCGTGCTGATAGGGGCTCATCGTGCCCGGATCGACGTTGAGATAGGGGTCGAACTTGCGGATGCGGACCTTGTAGCCGCGCGCCTGCAGCAACGCGCCGAGCGATGCCGCCATGAGACCCTTGCCGAGCGAGGAGACCACGCCGCCGGTGATGAAAATATACCGCGCCATGGGAGTTGGCCTTTACGTGGCGTTGCCGGGCAAAGGCAAGCCGCTGCGATGCAGCGCTCGCCTCAATCCCCGAATTTTGGAAAGAAAAATTACTCGGTCGCGCCCTGGAGCGGATCGGCGTCGCCCTGCGGCACCGGATCGACCGGCGGATCGCCGTCGAGCCCTTCGCTATCGAGAGGGCCCTCCTCCGCCAGCGGATCGCTCGCCAGCGGATCGGCGGGCGCCACCGTGCGGTCGAGCGTCGATTCGATCGCGTCGCCGCCCGAAATATCGACCGCCATCGCGGCAAGGATGATCGACAGGACCACGAAGACGATCGCCAGCCAGCGGGTCGACTTGGTCAGGAAGTCGGCCGCGCCGCGCGCGCTCATCATGCCGCCGGGCGAGCCGCCACCGCCGATGCCCAGCCCCCCGCCTTCGGAGCGCTGCATCAGGATCACTCCGACCAGCGCTGCCGCGACAATCGCCTGGAGAACGGTGAGGAAGAGGAACATTGGCTATGACTGCTTTCGATGATGATTGGCTGCGAAACTAGGAACCGCGGGTTTCCCGCGCAAGCACGAGCGTGCTCAGTCCCGGTTTGCGGTCACTTCCTGCACCGCGAGGACGATGTTCATGAAGCTCTCGGCGGAAAGGCTGGCCCCACCGACGAGCGCGCCGTTGACCTCGGCGCCCGCCATGATCTCGGCTGCGTTGTCGGCATTGACCGAACCGCCATAGATGATGCGCACCGCAGCGCCGTCTTCCTCGCCGAAGGTATCGACCAGATATTCGCGAATCGCGGTGTGCATCTCGGCGATATCCTCGACGCTGGCGGCCTCGCCACTGCCGATCGCCCAGATCGGTTCGTAGGCGATGGTCAGCTTTTCGGCCGGTTCTTCGATATTCGAGGGCATCGAAGCCTTGATCTGCTTGAGCACATGCTCGACCGCCTTGCCCGCCTCGCGCTTGTCGAGCGGTTCGCCGCAGCACAGGATCAGCCTGAGCCCGGCGTCGAGCGCGGCCGCGCCCTTTTCGGCGATCAGCTTGTCCTTCTCGCCATGGCCATCGCGCCGTTCGCTATGGCCCAGAATCACGAATCCGGCGCCCGCATCGGCGACCATTGCGGCGGAGATGTCGCCCGTATGCGCACCGCCATCGGCGGGGTGGCAATCCTGCGCGCCGACGCCGATCTGCTCGGCCTCCCGGCGGACGGGGTGAATCAGGGTGAAGGGCGGCGCCAGCGCGATCTCCACCTGCATAAGCCGCTGCGCCGCGCGATCGATCGCGCGCGCTTCGGACAGCATCGCACGCGTACCGTGCATCTTCCAGTTACCGACGATGAAAGGGCGTTGCGCCATTTCGCTAAAGTCCTGCTTATTTTTGAAATCGGGGTCGCGGACGGGCCATTGCCCGAACGCAGAACGGCGTCGGTAGCCGAGGTCTCGTCCGCAGTCAAAACCCGGCTGAACCCGTATGCACGGCTTGCGGGGTTGCCTTCGCCGATTTAAGGATCGCCGCATACGGCACGGGCGCGTTCATCGGCGCGCGTCCATCGTCCCGCCAGCTTCGATCCTCACCCCAGGACCCGACAAGTTCATGATCAATTTTTTCCGTTCGTTTTTCCAGTCCAAGATCGGCCTCGCGCTCACGATCGGCTTTCTGGTGCTGATCGCGCTCGCATTTGCCAGCGCCGATGTGTCGACCACCGGGACCTTCGGCGGCCTGTCCGGCACCAACAACGTGGCCGTGGTCGGCAAGGAGGAAGTCACCACCGCCGAACTGCGCCAGTCGGCCGACAACGCCTTCCGCCAGGTCCAGCAGAGCGAGCCGACGCTGTCGCTGGAGGAATTCATTGCCGATGGCGGGCTGGAACAGGTGTTCGACACGCTGCTCGACCGGGTGTCGATCTCCGAATTCGGTCGCATCTTGGGTCTGAGAGCGGGCGACAACCTCATCAACAGCGAGATTCGCATGATTCCGGCCTTTGCCGGGCCGGACGGCAATTTTAGCGACGATGTCTATCGCTCGGCCATTCGCAGCCAGGGCCTGACCGACCAGATCGTTCGCGAAGACCTGACCGACGGCCTGATTGCGCGGCAGGTGCTGATCCCCGCCGTCTTCGGCGCGCAATTCCCCGAATCGGTCACGCGCCGCTACGCCACCCAGCTGCGCGAACGACGCGAGGGTTCGATCGCACTGGTCCCGGCGGAATTCTACGTGCCCGAGGAAGACCCGAGCGACGAACAGCTGCAGGCTTTCTACCGTGAAAACCGCGACGATTTCATCCGTCCCGAACGCCGCCAAGTCCGCTACGCCGCGTTCGGAGCCGACGCGCTGGGCGACCGGATCGAGCCGACGCAGGCCGAAATCCGCCAGCGCTACGAGCAGAACGAGGACGATTACAGCGCCAGCGAAGAACGCACCTTCACCCAGCTGATCGTGCCCACCCGCGAAGCCGCGCAAAGCATCCGGAGCCGCGTTGAAGGCGGTGCTTCGCTGTCGGCCGCGGCCCGCGAGGCGGGGCTGGACACATCCGAAATGGGCCCGATCCGGCGCGAGGATTATGCCCAGCAGGCCAACCCGGCCGTGGCGAATGCGGTGTTCTCTGCAGAGGATGGCGCGATCGCGGACATCGCGCGCAGCCCGCTCGGCTTCCATGTCGTGCGAATCGATGACGTAACCGAGATCCCGGCGCGATCGCTCGCGCAGGTGCGCGACGAGATCTTGACCGCGCTGCGCACCGAAAAGCAGCGCCGCGCGCTGAACGAACTCGCAAGCGAGGTTGAGGACCGGATCAACAGCGGCGAATCCTTCCGCGAAGTCGCCGAAGCGCTCGACCTCGACATCGAGACGACCCGGCCGCTGATCGCCTCGGGCCAGGTCTTCGGCGGCGAACAGGGGGAGACCGCGCCCGAACTGGTCCAGCCGCTGGTCCCCACCGTGTTCCAGATGCAGGAAGGGCAGCCGCAGATCGCCCAGGTCCAGGACGGGCAGACCTTCGTCCTGTTCGAGCCTGCCTCGATCACGCGCTCGGCTGCGCCCCCGCTCGCCGAAATCCGCGAAGAGGTCGGCAATCGCTGGAAACTCGCCCGTGGCGCCGAGGCGGCCGAAGAAGCGGCGGCGCGCATCCTCAAGCGCGTGCGCGACGGCAGCACGCTCGCCGCCGCGATGCGCGCGGAGGACAAGCCCCTGCCCCCTGCCCGCCCGCTCAACGTCACGCGCGATCAGCTGCAACAGCAGCAGCAGCCCAACCCGCCGGTGGCGCTGATGTTCGCCATGACCGAAGGCACTGCCAAGCGGATCGAGGCGCCGGGCAATGCTGGCTACTTCCTCGTCGCGCTCGACGAGATCACCGCAGGCGAGCTCGAAGAGGGCGATCCGCTGATCGCCCAGGCACAGCGCGGCTATGGCGAATTGCTGAGCCGCGAATATGGCGACCAACTGCGCGTCGCCATCCGCAACGATATCGGCGTGCAGCGCAGCGACGAAGCGATTGCGGCGGTCGAACGCGATCTGACCGGCGCCAGAAACTGACGTCCAATCCTCCGGGGCACACCATGGTGCACAATTTTGCCGAGGCGCGCGATCGGCTGGCCCGGGGGCTTCCCGCGATGGTCTGGCAACGGCGTATCGCCGACACGCTGACTCCCGTCGGCGCAGCGCTTGCGCTGTTCGAGGACGGGCGTGGCGACTTCCTGCTCGAATCGGTCGAAGGGGGCGAGGCGCGCGGGCGCTACAGCCTGCTGGGGATCGATCCCGACCTCGTGCTGAAGGCCGAAGGCGTCTCGGCTGCGGTCAATCGCGACTGGCGGCGCGATCGCGACGCATTCGAGGAAGTCTCGGGCAACGGCCTCGCTGCGCTGCGTGCGCTGCTGGCCGAAATCGAGATGCCGGTGCCCGAAGACCTGCCGCCTGCGCTCGCGCTGCTGGTCGGCTATTTCGGCTACGAAACGATTTCGCTCGTCGAGAAACTGCCGCGCGCAAGCGAGGACCCGCTGGGTCTGCCGGACATGGTGTTCAGCCGCCCCGGCCTGCTGCTGGTCTTCGACGCGCTGACCGACGAAGTCTTCCTGATCGCGCCCGTATGGCCGTCCGATGCCGAGCCCGAGCAAGCGCTCGACGCCGCCGGGGAGCGTATCGACGAGGCGCTGCGCCGCCTCGCGCAGCCGCTACCGCAGGGCGCCGCCGATCCGGCCACGCTCGACCCGGAAGCGATGGACCTGCGCCCGACCGTCGCGGGCGAGGATTACGCCGCACGCGTGGCGCGCGCGCAGGACTACATCCTTGCGGGCGATATCTTCCAGGTCGTCCTCGCCCAGCGGTTCACCACGCCCTTCCCGCATTCGGCGATGGCGCTCTATCGTGCGCTGCGACGGGTAAATCCTTCGCCGTTCCTCTACCTGCTCGACCTGCCGGAGGTCGGCATCGTCGGCTCCAGCCCCGAAATCCTCGTGCGCCTGCGCGATGGCCAGGTGACCATCCGCCCGATCGCGGGCACGCGCCCGCGCGGCGCCTCGCCGCAGGCCGATCGCGCGGCCGAACGCGAACTGCTCGCCGATCCGAAGGAGCGCGCCGAACACCTCATGCTGCTCGACCTCGGGCGAAACGACGTTGGTCGCGTTTGTGCCCCGGGCAGTGTCGAAGTGACGGACAGCTTCATGGTCGAACGCTATAGCCACGTCATGCATATCGTCAGCAATGTTCAGGGGCGCCTCGGTGCCGGTAAGGATGCGCTCGATGCGCTGTTCGCGGGCTTCCCCGCAGGCACGGTCAGCGGCGCGCCCAAGCTGCGCGCGTGCGAGATCATCGCCGAGCTGGAGGCCGAGAAACGCGGGCCATACGCGGGCGGCGTCGGCTATTTCGCGCCCGACGGCAGCTTCGATTCGTGCATCGTGCTGCGCACCGGCCTGGTGAAGGACGGCACTCTCCACGTCACCGCAGGGGCGGGAATCGTGGCCGACAGCGATCCGGCCTCCGAACAGCGCGAGTGCGAGGCCAAGGCGGGCGCGCTGCTCGCCGCCGCGCGCGAAGCGGTGCATCGTCACGACGAAGCGGGGTTCGGCCAATGACGCTGCGAGCCACATCTGCCGTGGCGCTCGCTCTGCTCGCGCTGACCGCCTGCGACCAGAGCCAGCCGGGCGAGGCGGTGATCCGCACCGACATCAGCGGCGAAAAGGGCGTCGAGATCGCCCGCGCCGACGAGGCTGAGCCTGCGCCCTCCCCCACCCCGACACCGACGCCGAGCGAGACGGCCACGCCCGAGGATTCGGCCTGCCAGCCCGTGCGGTTCGAAGACGTGGTCTTCACCCAGTGCGTCGCCGACCCGGCCGAGCATCGCGTGCGCATGGTGCTGGGCGCACCCTTCCGCAGCCTCGCCAAATTCTCCGCCTCGCGCGCCGAGGATGCCCCGCGCGTCGCCTTCGCGATGAATGCGGGCATGTACGACGGCGAAGGCAAGCCGATCGGCTATTACGTCGAGGAACGCGAGCGGCTGAAGGAGCTCAACCGCAACGAAGGCTCGGGCAATTTCCACATGAAGCCCAACGGCGTGTTCTACGGCACCGGCGGAAACTGGCGGATCAAGACCAGCGACGACTTCTACAGCACCGTCGGCGACCGGCCCGACTTCGGCACGCAGAGCGGCCCGATGCTGCTGATCGACGGAGAGATGCACCCGCAGATTTCGGATGACGGGCCGAGCAAGCGGATCCGTAACGGAGTCGGGATCGACCGCGAGGGCAAGGCGCATTTCGTGATCACCAACCGACCGGTCAGCTTCGGCCAGTTCGCGCGGTTCTTCCGCGATGTGGCCGGAACGCCCAATGCGCTCTATCTCGACGGCAGCGTGTCCTCCTTGTGGGACCCTGCGCGTGGTCGGATGGACACGCGCGCCGATCTGGGCCCGCTGGTGGTCGTCGAATTCAAGGAATGATGATGGAATACGAACGCACGCTTTATCCCGAAATCGAACCCTACGAGACCGGCATGTTCGATGTCGGAGAGGGTCATTCGCTCTATTACGAGCGGGTCGGGACGCCCGGAGCGAAGCCTGCGGTGTTCCTCCACGGCGGCCCCGGCGGCGGGATGAGCCCCGACCATCGGCGCCAGTGGAACCCGGAGAAGTACGACGTCCTCCTATTCGACCAGCGCGGCTGCGGCAAGTCGCTGCCCTTTGCCGAGATCGAGAACAACGACACCTGGCGGATCGTCGAGGATATCGAGCGGCTGCGCCAGATGTGCGGGCACGAGAAATGGCAGGTCTTCGGCGGCAGCTGGGGCGCGACGCTCTCGCTCGCCTACGCGCAGACCTATCCCGAGCGGACCAGCGAGATCGTGCTGCGCGGCGTGTTCCTCGGTCGCCAGAAGGAAAAGGACTGGCTCTACACCTATGGTGCGAGCGAGATCATGGCCGAACAATGGGACAAGTTCACCGGCCTGATCCCCGAGGACGAGCGCGGCGATCTGGTGAAGGCCTACCACGCGCGCCTGACCAGCGACGACGAGGAAACCCGCCTCGCCGCCGCGAAGGAATGGTCGCTGTGGGAAGGCAATGTCGCGACACTGCTGCCCAACGAGGAACTGCTCGGCAGCTTCGCCGATCCGTCCAAGGCTGTGCCCTTCGCCCGCATCTGCGCACGCTTCTTCCTCGAAAACTTCTTTCTCGAGGAAGGCCAGCTGCTGCGCGATGTCGGCAAGATCAAGGACATCCCCGGCATCATCGTGCAGGGCCGCCACGACATCTGCACCCCGCCCGTCTCCGCATGGGAGCTGAAGAAGGCCTGGCCCGAAGCCGAGCTCTGGATCGTCCACGACGCGGGCCATTCGGCGGGCGAACCGGGCATCATCGACGGGCTGGTGAGGGCTACGGACAAGCTGGCGGGGTAGGAACAACCGCTCTATCCGCTCGTGCTGAGCCGGTCGAAGCACTGTCCTTCTTGAAGAAAAAGAACGACCCGTCGACAAGCTCAGGGTGAGCGGAATGGAAAGCGGAAGACTCGGTAAATCAATGATCCTCGTCATCGACAATTACGACAGCTTCACCTTCAACCTGGTCCACTACCTGCAGGAACTGGGCGCCGAGGTTCGCGTGGAGCGCAACGACGCGCTGACCGCCCGCGAAGCGGTGGGCAGCGGGGTGAAGGGCATCCTTCTCTCGCCCGGCCCGCGGACGCCGAACGAGGCGGGCATCACGCTCGATACCGTGGCCGCCTGCGCCGACGCGGGGCTCCCGCTTCTCGGCGTATGCCTCGGCCATCAGGCGATCGGGCAGCATTTCGGCGGGCGCGTCGTGCAGGGCGGGCTGATGCACGGCAAGACCAGTGCGGTGACGCATGACGGCAGCGGCGTGTTCGCTGGCCTCCCCAGCCCCTTCAACGCCACCCGCTATCACTCGCTGGTGGTGGAGGACATTCCCCAGACATTGCACGTCAACGCGACCAGCGAGACCCCGGGGCTCGACGGCACCAGCGTGATGGGCTTCCGCCACGCCGAGCTGCCGATCCACGGCGTGCAGTTCCACCCGGAAAGCATCGCCACCCAGCACGGCCACGATCTGCTCGCCAATTTCCTTGCCATCTGCGGCATCGAAGCGCGCGAAAGGCAGGCGGCATGAAATCGCTCCCGCTCGCCGTCCCGCACATGAACGAGGCCGAGGCCGAGGAGGTCTTTGGCTGGATCCTCGACGGGGAAGCAACCGATCAGGAAATCGCGCGCTTCCTGCTCGCGATGACCGAACGCAGCGAAACCGCCGACGAGATCGCGGGCGCCGCGCGAGCGCTCAGGGCGCGCTATATCCCGGTCGACGGGCCCGACAACGCGATCGACGTGTGCGGCACCGGCGGCGACGGGCACCACACGCTCAACGTCTCGACCGCTGTGGGTTTGGTGGTCGCCGCCTGCGGCGTGCCGGTTGCGCGGCACGGCAACCGCGCGATCTCCTCGCTCTCGGGCGTGGCGGATACGCTCGAGGTGCTCGGCCTCGATATGGAAGCTGCCGGTCGCACCGCGGAAAAGACGCTCAACGAGATCGGCATCTGCTTCCTCTTCGCGCCCAACCACCACCCCGCGATGCGGCGCATTCAGCCGATCCGCAAGGAACTGGGCCGGCGGACGATCTTCAACCTGATGGGCCCGCTGTCGAACCCCGTGGGCGTGAAGCGCCAGCTGATCGGCATCGCGCGCCCCGGCTATGTCTCGATCTATGGCGAGGCTGCAGCGCGCCTCGGCACCGAGCGAACGCTGATCGTCTCGGGCGATGAAGGCCTCGACGAACTGAGCCTCGCCGCCGGGAACGAGATGGCGGATGTCACCGGCCACGAATTTGCGATGAAGCGCGTCGATGCGGGGCTCGCGGGCCTCGAACACGCGCCGGTCGAAGCCATTCGCGGCGGCGATCCTCAGCACAACGCCAAGGCATTGAGCGCCTTGCTGCAAGGCACGCCGGGGCCGTATCGCGACGCGGTGCTGTTCAACTCAGCCGCCGCGCTGATCGCAGCGGGCGAGACCGAGGACTGGAAAGAAGGGGCCGTGCGCGCAGGCGAAGCGATCGACAGCGGCGGGGCGCAGCGGCTGCTCGAGCGCTGGATTGCGATGGCTCGCTAGGCTTCATCCTAATGACCCGCTCGTCCTGAGCCTGTCGAAGGACCGTCCTTCTTCCCGCGCCTCCACGGAAAGATAAATGCGACCCTTCGACAGGCTCAGGGTGAGCGGATATTGAGGTAGACACTTGAACAAACTCGAAGAAATCTGCGCCACCAAGCGCGACGAAGTTGCCGAGCGCCAGTCCGCCACGCAAGTCGGCGAACTGATTGCCCGGATCACCGCTCAGGCCCCGCCGCGCGGGTTCGAGGCTGCGCTGCGCCAGACACACGCCGACGGCCGCCGCGCGCTGATCGCAGAAATCAAGAAAGCTTCTCCCTCCAAGGGATTGATCCGCGAGGATTTTCAGCCCGCAGAGCACGCGAAAGCCTATGCCGCCGCGGGCGCAAGCTGTCTCTCCGTCCTCACCGACGCGCCCTATTTCCAGGGCCACGCCGACTACCTCATCGCCGCGCGCGAAGCGGTCGCCCTGCCCGCGCTGCGCAAGGATTTCATGGTCGATCCATGGCAATGCGGCGAAGCGCGCGCGATGGGGGCCGACGCGATCCTGATTATCGTCGCCGCGCTGACCGACCAGCAGGCGCAGGAAATCGAAGCCGCAGCCGACGAACTGGGCATGGACGTGCTGGTCGAGGTCCACGACGCCGCCGAGATGGAGCGGGCGCACAAGCTCAAGTCGCGGCTGATCGGCATCAACAACCGCGACCTGCGCAGCTTCGAAACCGACATAGCCACCACCGAGGCGCTGATCCCGCTCGCACCCGAAGGCGCGTTCCTCATCTCCGAAAGCGGCATCGCCACCGCCGGAGACTGCGCCCGGCTCGAAGAGGCGGGCGCGCATGGCTTCCTCGTCGGCGAGAGCCTGATGCGGCGCCCCGATGTCGAGGCCGCGACGCGGGCCCTGCTGGCACGCTGAGACTGTCCTACCGCTCCGCTCCATGGCATGATCAGGCAATGGCCCTCACCCGTCCCTCGCTTCGCCCCTCCCTGTTACTTTTCGACACCATGACACCCGGCCGGTTTTTTGCCTCTGAACAGTGTGTCAGGTGTGTCAACCGTTCTGCGGGAGCGACGAGTTGAGCGGGTTGACGCATCTTGACGAGAACGGCGCTGCCCGGATGGTCGATGTCGGAGGCAAGGCCGAAACCGCCCGCTCCGCCACCGCGACCGGCCGCATCGCGATGAATGCGGACGCGCTCGCCGCGATCCGCGATGACACCGTGCCAAAGGGCGACGTGCTCGCCGCGGCGCGGATCGCCGGGATCATGGCCGCCAAAAAGACCGGCGAACTCATCCCGCTGTGCCACCCCCTCGCGCTCGACAGCGTGAGCGTGGAGTGCGCGCTCGAACAGGATGCGGTGCGCGTTACCGCCATCGCTTCGCTGACCGGCAAGACCGGGGTGGAGATGGAAGCGATGGTCGCGTGCAACATCGCGCTCCTGACGATCTACGACATGGCCAAGGCGCTCGACAAAGGCATGGTGATCCAGCAGGTGCGCTTGCTCTCCAAGACCGGCGGCAAGTCGGGCGACTGGCATGCGGCCAATGATCCGGACGAAGGCGCATGACGCCGCCGATCGATCTCGAGCAGGCGCAGGCCCGGCTCCTGGCGATGCTCCGGTCGGGTCCGGCGATCGCATGTCCCGTCGGCGAGGCAGGCGGACGCTTCCTCGCAAAGCCCGCCATCGCCCGGCGCAACAATCCTCCCAAGGACCTGTCGGCGATGGACGGCTATGCGACCATCGGCGACGGGCCTTGGGAACTGGTCGGAGAGGCACGGGCAGGCCTGCCTTTCGCCAAGGCGCTGAGCACCGGCATGGCGGTCCGCATCTCGACCGGGGCGCACATGCCGACCTGCGCCGATGCGGTGCTGATCCAGGAGAATGCCCGGGTCGAGGGCGACACGCTGTTTGCCGAAGAAGCCCCCGATCCGAACTTCATCCGGCGCGCAGGGCTCGATTTCGAAGCCAACGACGTGCTGATCGAACCGGGCGGGCCGCTCGGTGCGGCGCAGATGGCTCTCGCGCGGGCGGGCGGGCTGGCGAAGATCGTCGTCCATGAGGTGCCGCAGGTTGCGGTGGTCGAAGTGGGCGACGAATTGTGCGCCGACCCTTCCATCTGCGCACCGACCCAGATCCCTGCGGTAAACGGCGCGATGCTGGCCAGCATGGCGCGCGGTGCGGGTGCCGATGTGTCCCCCCATGGCCCCGTCGCCGACGATGCCGATGCGCTGGTGGAAACGCTCTGGGAAGCGCGCGATGCCGCCCTGATCGTCATCAGCGGCGGTGCGTCGGTCGGCCCGCACGACCTCGTCAAACCGGCGCTTGAGGCGGCGGGGTTCACGATCGATTTCTGGCGCGTCGCGATCAAGCCGGGAAAGCCGCTGCTCGTCGCGCGGCGTGGCAATACGGTGGCGCTCGGCCTGCCGGGCAATCCCGTGTCGAGCTTCGTCACCGGCTTCCTGTTCATGGCGCCCGCGATCCGCAAATTGGCCGGAGCTGCGGCCTGCCTGCCGCGCGCGGTCCCCCTTCCGCTTGCCGCACCCCTTCCCGCCGGGGGGAAGCGGCGCGAGTTCCTGCGCGCGACATGGACCGACGCAGGCGTCATCGCGGCAGAGGTGCAGGACAGTTCCGCACTGCTCCCTCTGGCCCGCGCGGATGTGCTGATCGACCGCCCCGCCGGTGCCGATCGATCCGATACGGGGGCGTTTGTTCCATGCTACCTGTTGGAAAACCGCGCATATGCTTGACTTGCAAAATCGAGTTGCCTAATTGTTCCGCATTCGTTCGCATGGAGGCGAACATGATTGGCGGAGATCGCACCTATGTTGACCGCAAAGCAGCATGAATTGCTCCGGTTTATCCAGCAGCGACTGGAGGAGACCGGCATCTCGCCTTCTTTCGAGGAAATGAAGGAGGCGCTCGATCTCAAGAGCAAGTCGGGCGTGCACCGCCTGATTTCGGCGCTGGAGGAACGCGGCTTCATCCGCCGCCTGCCCAACCGGGCACGCGCGCTCGAAGTGCTCAAGATGCCCGACAGCGCGGTCGCCGGCTCGATGCCCAAGCCTGCCAACGATCTGGGAGCGCAGACCACCCGGGTCCCTGCGCAGATGCCCGAAGCCGCCAATGACGTGATCGACATTCCGCTCCACGGGCGCATTGCAGCAGGCGCCCCGATCGAGGCTTTCGAGGATCACCAGAGCCTGCCCGTGCCCGCCGCGCTGCTCGGCCCGGGCGAGCATTTCGCGCTCGAAGTCTCGGGCGATTCGATGATCGAGGCGGGGATCTTCGACGGCGACTACGCGCTGATCCGGCGCGCCGACACCGCGCGCGACGGCGATATCGTGGTCGCGCTGGTCGAAAACGAGGAAGCGACCCTCAAGTACCTTTGGCGCGATGGCGGCCGCATCCGGCTCGACCCGGCCAACGCCAGCTACGAACCGCAGATTTACGAGAGCCGGGCAGTCCAGGTGCAGGGCAAGCTGGCGGGGCTGCTGCGCCGCTATCACTGAGGGCTGTTTTCGGGCCGGTCGCGTTCGACGCCGCCCTGAGGCACGCCGCCCTCCCCGTGCCACCAGCCATGCTCGCCCTGCCCCTGCGCGACGGTTTCGACCTTGCGCGAGGCAAGGCGGATCGCAAGGCCGCCCGTCTCTTCCAGCATCCGCCGGTCGGCCTTGAGCCAGCGCGGACGGCAGCTGCGGGGCAGCCAGCGGTCCGCAACCACGATGTCGACCCGCGCGCAGGCCGCCGCCAGATCGCGCTCGGTCACGTAGTCGCGTCCGCGGGCGAGCAGGAGGCGATGGGTACGTCCCCCGCGCTCGATGCTCGCGACGCAGAATTCCGGGCTGCACCGCGCGCCCGGCCACTGCGCCAGCGGCATCGGCTCACCGTCGAGCGCGCCCAGTTCGGCCAGCGTGTCGCTGGCATAGGATGAGCGGGAGTCGCGCAGGGACAGCAGCCTGCCGTCCTCGATGATCCCGACATGCCGCCCGTCGCGCGAGACGAGCACATCGGGCCGCGGCGTGGTGATGGTCAGGATAGCGGCCAGCGTGGCGGGCGCGAGGCCCCAGAACCGCACCCGGCCGCTCCACAACGCCAGCCACAGCCCTCCGGCGACGAAGAGGAAGAACGCGAAGCCCCCCATGTGCGGCGCCAGCTTGACCGCTCCAGGCTGGCTCGCCGTCAGATGCGCGATGCCCAGCAGCAGGTCGAGCGACTGGCCCACCAGCCACCATACCGGCGCGCCCAGCCCCACCAGGTCGAGCGCCAGCGCCAGCGCGATCAGCGGCATCGAAACGAAGGTGACGAGCGGAATGCCGATCATGTTGGCGAGCGCGCCATACATCCCGGCACGATGGAAGTTGAAGAGCACGATCGGCATCAGCGCGATCTCGATTACGAAGCCCGTCACCAGCAGCATCGCCCCGCCGCGCAGCGGGCGCATCCACCAGCCCTCCTCGCGCGGGGCGAGGAAGGCGCGTACCGGAGCGCTGTTGTGAAGCGCCACGATGGCGAGCACGGCGGCGAAGCTCATCTGGAAGCTCGGCCCCACGAGGCTCTCGGGCCACAGCAGCAGGACGAAGCCGGCGGCCACCGCCAGCAGCCGGAAGGTCAGCGGTTCGCGCCCCAGCGCCAGCGCGATCAGGACGAGCACCGCTGCCGCGCAGCTGCGCACGGTGGGCACCTCCGCGCCGGTCAGCAGGGTGTACCCCACCCCCGCCAGCGCGCCGATCGCCGCCGCGACGACCGGCAGGCGAACGCGCAAGGTCAGCCATGGCCACAACGCCAGCAGCTTGAGCGCGAGGAAGTACCCTCCCGCGATCACCGCGCTGACGTGAAGCCCGCTGATCGAGAGCAGGTGCGTCAGGCCAGCGTCGCGCATCGCATCCTCGTCCGCCTCGGCGATAGCGCCCCGGTCTCCACTGGCGAAGGCCGCCGCTATGCTTCCCGCCGACCCGCCAAGCTGCGAGCGGACGTGGGCAGACAGCTCGCGCTGGACCTGTGCGATTCCGCCCCAACCCTGGGGCGGACGCTCGATCACCTCGACCTCGCCCATCGCGGAGCCGGTCGCGGCGAGGCCCTGGAACCAGGCGGTTCGTGCGAAGTCGTAGCCTCCGGGCACCAGTGGGGCGGCGGGCGGCATCAGCCGAGCTGGCAGGTGGACTATCGCGCCCCGCTGCATCTGCGCACTCGCCTGTTCCAGCGGCACGTTGATCCGGAGCTTGATTGCCTCGCCGCTCTCGGCATCGCGCGTGGCGACGATCAGCCGCACCCGGTCACGCGCAGGCTGTTCCTCCCGCTCGAGGATCGCCGCCTCCATCGTGCGCATCTGCGGATAGGGTATCGCCGGTGCACCCACGATGGCCGAGCGTGCCCATATCAGCCCGATCCCGAAGGCAAGCGCGAGGCCGAGCGCGACAAGCGCCAAGGCCAGGTTCGGCACGCGCTGTCGCCACAACATCGCGGCGCCGCCTGCAGCCATAAGGAGCGCCAGTGCAGTTGCCGTCAACCAAGCTTCGCGGTTCGGCAGGGCGAACCACAATGCGATGCCTGCAATTGCCGCGACGACCAGCCAAGGTCCGCGCTCCAGCGCCGCTCGGCCGAGCCCTTCCTCGATTGCGGAAGGGATGGCGGCGAGCAGGCTGGACACAGCGCCAGCCACCTGCCAAAGCCGCTGCTGCGCTGCACCATCGCCCGCACCGCTCGCCCACTCGTCCGCCATGACGGATCGACTGACGCGGCCGGTCGTTATGTCCCCTACGGGACCGGGTGACGGTGTCGGCGACGCCATGAAAGAGAATGGAAAGGATGCGCACTTAGATGGCAAGCGAAACCGGCACGATCATTACCCGCTTCGCTCCATCACCGACCGGCTTTCTGCATCTGGGCGGCGCGCGCACCGCGCTGTTCAACTGGCTTTACGCGCGCCACCATGGCGGCAAGGCGCTGCTCCGGATCGAGGATACGGACAAGAAGCGCTCCACCCAGGATGCGATCGACAAGATCATCGAAGGGCTCGACTGGCTCGGGCTCGATTACGATGAGCCTGCCGTTTTCCAGTCCGAGCGCGCCGAACGCCATGCCGAAGTGGCGAACATCCTCCTCGACAACGGCCATGCCTATCGCTGCTACGCCACTCCCGAAGAGCTGGACGCGATGCGCGCCGAGCAACGCGCCAACAAGCAGCCGATGCGCTACGATGGGCGCTGGCGCGACCGTGAGCCGGGGCCGGAGCAGGAAGGCATGCCCTTCACCGTGCGTCTGAAGGTGCCCAAGGACGGCGAGACTGCGATCGAGGACGAAGTTCAGGGCCGCGTGACGGTCAGGAACGAAGAGATCGACGACTACATCCTCCTGCGCGCCGACGGCACGCCGACTTACATGCTGGCGGTGGTGGTCGACGACCATGACATGGGCGTGACCCACGTGATCCGCGGAGACGACCATCTCAACAATGCCTTCCGCCAGCTGCCGATCTACCGTGCGATGCACGCGATCGAGGGCAACTGGCCCGACCCGGTCTATGCCCACGTCCCGCTTATCCACGGCAGCGATGGCGCAAAGCTGTCCAAGCGTCACGGCGCAGTGGGCGTGGAAGCCTATCGCGACGAGCTGGGCATCCTGCCCGAGGCGCTGTTCAATTACCTGCTGCGCCTCGGCTGGGGCCACGGCGACCGCGAGGAAATCACGCAGGCCGAGGCGATCGAGCTGTTCGATCTCGACGGCGTGGGCCGCAGCCCCGCCCGCTTCGACATCAAGAAGCTGCAGAACCTCAACGGCCACTACATCCGCGAGGCCGACGATACGCGTCTCGCCGATCTGGTGGCGGAGGAACTGGCAGGCAGCGTCGAAGGAGAGATCGACCGCGATCTGCTGACCCGGGCGATGCCGGTGCTCAAGACCCGTGCCAAGGATACGCACGAACTCGCTGAAAATGCGCGCTTCCTGTTCCTCAAACGGCCACTCACTCTGACCGAGAAGGCAGCGGGCCTTCTCGACGAGGAGGCACGCGCTCGTCTGGCCGAAGTGCACAGCGCTCTGGCTGCCGAAAACGACTGGACAACCGAATCGCTCGAAGCCACTACCAAGGCGCTTGCAGAGCGGCTCGAACTGGGCCTCGGAAAGCTCGCCCAGCCCCTCCGGGCCGCCCTCACCGGGACGACGACGAGCCCCGGAATTTTCGATGTTCTCGTCCTTCTGGGAAAAACGGAATCGCTTGGGCGCATCGAAGCGCAGGCAGCCCCCGGCAAGCAACAATAACGACTAAGGAGACCCCGCATGGCAGACTCACCCGCAAAGCTCGATATTGGCGGCAGCACGCAGGAATTCCCGGTGCTCGAAGGCAGCTGCGGGCCCGAGGTCATGGATATCCGAAAGTTCTACGGAACGACCGGCAAGTTCACCTATGATCCGGGCTTCAAGTCGACCGCGAGCTGCGAAAGCGCGCTGACCTTCATCGATGGTGAGGAAGGCGTTCTGCTTCACCGCGGCTATCCGATCGGGCAGCTGGCCGAACAGTCCAGCTTCATGGAAACCGCCTATCTGCTGCTGAATTCGGAGTTGCCTTCGAAGGACGAGCTCGACGATTTCACCTACACGATCACGCGGCATACGATGCTGCACGATCAGCTGCGCCAGTTCTACCAGGGCTTCCGCCGCGATGCGCACCCGATGGCGATCATGTGCGGCGTGGTCGGCGCGCTGTCCGCGTTCTACCATGACAGCACCGACATTTCGGATCCCGAGCACCGCAAGATCAGCAGCCACCGCCTGATCGCGAAGATGCCGACGATCGCCGCCTGGGCATACAAGTACTCGATCGGCCAGCCCTTCATGCAGCCGGACAATTCGCTCAGCTACACGGGCAATTTCCTGCGCATGACCTTCGGCGTTCCGGCCGAGGAATATGAGGTCATCCCCGAGGTCGAAAAGGCGATGGACCGGATCTTCATCCTCCATGCCGACCACGAACAGAACGCCTCGACCAGCACCGTGCGGCTCGCCGGTTCGTCGGGCGCGAACCCCTTCGCCTGCATCGCGGCGGGCATCGCCTGCCTGTGGGGCCCGGCGCATGGCGGCGCCAACGAAGCCGCACTCAACATGCTGCGCGAGATCGGCACGCCCGACAAGATCCCGCACTATATCGAGCGTGCGAAGGACAAGGACGATCCGTTCCGCCTGATGGGCTTCGGCCACCGCGTCTACAAGAATTACGATCCGCGCGCGACCGTGATGCAGGAAACCGTGCGCGAGGTGTTCACCGCGCTCAAGGTCGACGATCCGGTGTTCGAAACCGCGCTGCGGCTCGAGGAAATGGCGCTCAACGATCCCTATTTCATCGAGAAGAAGCTGTTCCCGAACGTCGATTTCTACTCGGGCATCATCCTGTCGGCGATCGGCTTCCCGACCACGATGTTCACCGCGCTCTTCGCCCTCGCCCGCACGGTCGGCTGGGTGGCGCAGTGGAACGAGATGATTTCCGATCCTGCTCAGGTGATCGGCCGTCCGCGCCAGCTCTATACCGGCCCGACCCAGCGCGACTACGTGCCCGTCGACAAGCGCTGATCCAGGGCGAGTTTACACAAAAGGGCCGCGGCGAAAGCTGCGGCCCTTTTTGCGTCAGCCGCCGGCCGGCACCGATAGGGTGAAGGTCGCGCCCTCTCCCGGCGTGCTCTCGATCGTCAGATCGCCGCCCATCGCCTGCGCGAGGCGTTTGGAGATATAGAGGCCAAGCCCCGACCCGCCGCCGTCGCTGCGGCCGAGGCGTTCGAACTTGTCGAACACGATGCGCTGCGCCTGCGCGTCGAGACCGGGGCCTTGGTCCGACACCGAAACGCGCGCCTTGCCGCCCTCTTGGCCGAGCGAGACCGTGATGGTCGAACCTTCGGGTGAATAGCGGATCGCGTTGCCCACGAGGTTGAGAAGAACCTGCAAGACACGCCGGAATTCGGCCGTGGCAGGCTGACTTGAACCGCGCGGCGGCGGGGCAATCGTGATCTTCTTCTCCTGCGCACGGACGGCAAGAATACCCGCCGCCCGCTGAGCGACATCGGCAAGGTCGATCGGATCGGGAGCGGCGCGAAAGCCATCCGATTCCACGACTTCGAGATCGGTCAGATCATCTACCAGCGACAGCAGGTGTTGCCCTGCGTTGACGATATCGCGCGCATAATCGCTGTATTCATCGCCCAGCGGTCCTGCGAGGCGAGATCGGATCGTTTCCGCATTGGCCACGATACGCGCGATCGGCTGGCGCAGGATCGGGGTCAGATCGCGCCCGATCGAGGCACCGTCATCCGCCCGGCGGTCACGCCGTTCCTTGCGGGCAACCCATGCGCGATTGGCGATCAGGTAAAGCTCGAACCCCTGCGACCCCGGCGTCGGCGCGCCGAGCGGGATCAGGCGTGCGGTCCAGTTGCGCGGGCTGCCGTCGATCGAGACGCGCGCCTGGTCGAGCAGACGCCAGTGTAGCGGCTGGGCATGCTGGCTGCCCTCGATATCGACGAAATCAGTCCACATCTGGCCCAGGTTCTCGCTCATCCGCTTGAGCAGGGGCTGGAGATCTTCCGCCTCGGTATGGACGGTCAGAACCTTCTGGTCGGCATCGAGCCGGGCGTGCAGTTCGGCGAGGGCGTCGTCGATGGCGTCGCGGCGCGCGGCAGCATCGTCGTCGCTATCGGCAGGCGGCGGGCTTGCCTGCCAGGTTACGATTCCGATGGCGCAGCCGGTTGCAGCGGAGCCGGTGTCCTCGGTCGGGATGATCTCCATCCAGCTCTTGATCCGGTCGGCCCCGTCGAAGGCGTGGATCGTGCGACCGAGCCGCAGGTTCGTCCGGCGCGCTTTGCGCACCTGCTCGCGCAGTTCGGGAATCGCGATCACGCCGGGAATCTCGCCTCCGCAACGCCGCTGGAGCGCGGCGAGCGGCTCGTCGGCGGCGATCAGGCGGTCCTGCTCGTCGGTGCGCGCACGCGCAATGTAGCTCTGTTCGGAGTCGTCCATCACGTCCTACTCGGCGTGCCCGTAGGGCGAGGAAACAAGAAGCGCGCGTGCATCCGCCGTACTCACCTGCCCGATGGCGTCAGGCATTGTGGCATCCGGATGCAGGGAGCGGAGTTGGGCGCGGGTTTCGGCGAAGCTGAGCCCCGCCGCGCGCAGCGACAGGGCGAACCGCACGAGCAGGCGATCATTGGTCGAAACAACGATGATGTCGCGTTCCTGCGCCGCCCGATGCGCCAGCGCCGTGAGGAACAGCGCTGCGCCGCCATGCGTCAGCGACAGGGCGACGTCGGCGCGCTGGCCCAAACCCTTGACCGTCCGGTCGAGAAGCGAAAGCCGCGCCTCGTTCTCGGCGCGCATCCGGCGAATACGCTCTTCGACCTTGGCGGCGAGATCCTCGCTCACGTCGTCGCGCTGACGCCGCCAGACCGAGAGAAAATTGGTGAACTGGTCTTCCGGCAGCTCGGCCAGCGGCATTTCCATCCGCTTCTGCTGCTCGATGAAGCGGGCCTGCGCGGCGAGCGCGCCCATCGCCGCATCGGCAAGGTCTGCGTCTTCGGACGAGATCAGCGACTGCAGCAGGGGCGAGAGAACCGGGTCGATCCCGTTTCGCCCGCGCAACCGGTCCGCCAGCTGCCATTCGATCGCCAGCGCGTGGCAATGGCCCAGGAATGCGGCATGGCGCGCAAGCTCTTCGCCCAGCGCATCCGCGCGGCCATCAGCATAGCCGAAGATATCGTTCGCGCCCATCTCCTCCGCCTCGACCCGCAGCAGGCGGTAGGCCGCACTGCGCAGCATGCCGCGCACGCGCGCAATGATGGAATCGCTGAACAGCGAGCGATCATGCGTGTTGAGGAAGTGGGTGAGGACAGGCGTAAGGGTCGACAGCGCCATGTCCCCCCGCGCCAGTTCGGCACGCAGGTTCGCGTCGACCGGTTGGTCTACGTGCATTGAATCCGGTAATGTCTCCGGCACGCTGGTCATGGGCCTGTCAGTCACCGTCCTTGCTTAGCCCGCTATCGTTAAGGGGCCATTATCCCTGATCGATCGCGGCGGCTCTTTAGCACAGGCGCGAGCCGGTTGCAGTCCCCGCAAGAGCTGGGCTGTGCATCGATTCAGGAGGAATGATTTAAGCTGGCGTCGCCTACTTCCGGGCGCGCCGCCCCCCGGGCATCGCTCAGGTGACGGGCGCCGTATCGAAATCCGCAAGGAAGCGGTCGAGACCGCGCAGGGCCACCGGATCGCCGGGAGCGGTATCGATCGCGCCTTGCGCCAGCACAATGAGCTCTTCGGCATGGAAGCTGGCCGCCAGACCCTTGATCCGCTGCGCCGCAATCAACCAGTTGCCATCGCAGCGTGCGCGGCGCAAAAGGTCTATCTGATGCGCCAGGCTTTCTCGAAAGGCTCCACGCAGCTCGCTCAGCAGCGCGGGATCGTCTCCGGCGGCAGCAGCAAGGGTGGCGGAAAAGGCGGCATTTTCGAAGGCCATAAATCTTTAACTACGGACCAGGCAGTTAACGCAGGGTTTAAGCGGGACGAAAACATGGTAGGCAAAAGCGCATGAACGGGGGACCGTCGATCCGGGCCGTAGGGCACAGCGACGCCGCAACCGACGGCAGCGAACCCGCACGGGTGGCCGAAACCGAAACCCCTGACCATATCGATCCCACTCCTGAGGAGGAATGGCTCGACGAAGGAGAGGCGGAAGAAGCGGAACGCGCGCCCCTCCTCGCCAGTCCGATCGCCACCGCCATTGCTGCGCTCGCGCTGATAGGCTGGACCGTGCTGTTCGTGGCTTCGCTGGGGATGAACAGCTTTCGGAGCATGACGCTCGACGCGGTGCCCCCTGCCCTTGTCTCGTGGTCGATCCCGACGCTGCTCATACTGTTCGTTTGGCACCTCGCCAGCCAGCGCGCGAGCAGGCAGAGCGCGCATTTCCGGGCCACGGCAAAGGCTGCGGTCGACGACATTGCCGAGCTCGAGGCAAGGCTCTCCACGGTCAATCGCGAGCTGAGCCTCGCGCGCGAATTCCTAACCCGGCAGACCCGCGAACTGGAGTCGCATGGCCGCGTGGCCGCGTCCCGCCTGTCGCAAAACGCCGACCGGATCGAAGCGCTGGTGGCCGAGAATGGCGAGGAGGTGGAGCGGATCGCACGCGTATCCGAGACCGCGCTCGCCAATATGGCCAAGCTGCGCGACGATCTGCCCGTGATCACCAATGCCTCGCGCGATGCGGCCAACGCGGTCGGATCGGCGGGCGAACGTGCACAGGCCTCGCTCGACAGCCTCACCAGCGGCCTGTCGCGGCTCAACGAGTTCGGCGAAGCCGGTGAGCGGCATGTCGAGCATTTCCGCAGCCAGGTCGATCGCACGCTGACCACGCTGGGGGATCGCGTGGCCGAGCTGGAGGCGATGGCCGATGCTCGTTTCACCGCCCTGCGCCAGCAGAGCGAGAGCTTCCGCACCGATCTGGACGGCCGCGAGGTCGAGGCTCTGGCAGCAGCGCAAGCCCGGATCGACAAGCTGCGCGAACGGCTGACCGATGCGGTCGCCGAGGTGCAATCGATCGACGAGCACGCGATGGGCGCAGCGCAGACGCGCCTCGAAAGCCTGCGCGAAGAGGCGGAGCGGATCGACGAGAACATGAAGGCGCGCGATCGCGAATTCGTCGACTGGGTCGAGGCGCGCCGGACGCGACAGAAGGAAATCGAGGAGGAGGCACTCGGCTCGCTGGAAACCCGGCTGGAAGCCATCGATGCAGCGGTGAAAGAGCGTCGCGAGAGCCACGTACGGGCCGCAGACGCGATTGCCGAAGCCAGCGAGGCCGCAGCCGAACGCCTGTCGATCGCAGTCGCGCGGATCGACGATGTGGCCGGCCGCGCGGGCAAGGCGCGCGATACGATGGTCGAAGCAACCGATACGCTCGAACAGCGCCTGACAACCGGTAGCGGCGATCTGGCCGCGCTGAACGAGAGCCTCGCCGAAGCGACCGAAGCGGGCGTTCGCCTGCTCGAACTGATCCAGGCTGGCGCGTCACACAGCCGCGAAGTTTTGCCGAGTGCGATGGAAGCTGCCGAGGCCCGGCTGAAGGCGCTGCGCGAGAACGGCGAGAAACTCCGCCGCACCATCGAAGAAGGTGCGACGCGGAGCGAGCATCTTTCGGCCTACATCCTCGACACCCGTGAAAAGGGAGAGGAAATCTTCGGGGTGGCCGACCGGATCGACGATCGGCTCGCCAAGACCCGCGACACGATGACGGAAAACATCGCCTCGCTGCGCACCGCGCTTGCCCTGCTCGACGAGGAAGCCGGCGCCGTGTCCGAAGCGACCGCGACGCGCGTTTCGCAGGCGGTCGAGGAGCTCGAGACTGCGGCGGACAAGGCGCGCGCGGCGATGGCACGCTACGCCGGCGAGGACGGAAGCGATCTCGGTGCCGAGATCGGCGAGAATGCCGCGACCAGCCTTACCGCCGCGATGCGCGAACAGGCGGATGAGGCGCTGGAAGAATTGCGCGAGGCCACCAGACGCTCCGCCGAGGCGGCGCGCGATGCGGCACGGCAGTTGCGCGATCAGCTGTCACTGGTCAGCGAACTTGCCGGGAACCTCGAAACGCGGGTCTCGGTCGCCCGCGAGCGTGCCGAGGAGCAGGTTGACAATGATTTCGCGCGGCGTGTTGCGCTGATTACCGAGAGCCTGAATTCCAACGCAATCGATATCGCCAAGGCCTTGTCGAGCGAAGTCACCGACACCGCGTGGGCGAGCTACCTGCGCGGCGATCGCGGCGTTTTCACCCGTCGCGCGGTGCGCCTGCTCGACAACCGGCAGGCCCGCGAAATCGCCGAATTGTATGACGAGGACGACGATTTCCGCGATCACGTAAATCGCTACATCCACGATTTCGAGGCGATGCTGCGTACACTGCTGTCGACCCGCGACGGCAACGCCCTCGCCGTCACGCTGCTCGGCTCCGAGGTCGGTAAGCTTTACGTCGCAATGGCGCAGGCGCTGGAGCGGCTGCGGGCCGGCTGAGCGGCGCCGCTACGCGCCCCGCTGGCCGGGTGGGAGCATGAAGTCGAAGCTCTCTCTGGTGATCCAGCCCTGCTCCCAGTTGGCCACCCACAGCGCAGTCAGCACCACGGCAATCACGGCCGCGCGCAGCGCCAGCCTGCCCGGGCGGAAATTGGCCGGAGCGCTTTCCGCCTGGCCGGGCGTGAGGTCCAGCCCCATCTCCTCGTGCGTGCGCACACCGAACGGCAGCATCACGAACGCGACGAAGATCCATACGAGGACGTAGATCGCGAGGATGGACCACGGGCTCATGTCAGTCCTCCGTCAGGATGACCTGGACCTGCGGGCGCTTGCCCGACCAGCGATTGGCGGCACGGCGTGCGGCAAGTCTGGCCGCCTCGTGGCGGGACTTGGGATCCTTCGCATCGCGTCCGCGCAGGCGCCGCAGCGCCTCCCGCACATCGCGGGTAGCCTCGGCGACGAAATCGGGAAAATCCTCGTCGAGTGGCAGGCCGAGCGCGCGGATCGTCACTTGTTCCTTGCCCGAAAGAACCACGATCAGAACGCCGTCGCGGGCGAGCCTGCGCCGTTCGGTGATCGCGTTGCCGTCGGCGGGCACGATGATGTCACCGTCGAGTACGAGGCGCCCGGTCGCCACCTGCGCAATCTTGCCCGGTTCGCCCGGTGCCAGTTGCACGATATCGCCGTTCTTCTGGAAGACCGCGTGCGGGATGCCTTCAGCGAGGCCGAGCCGCGCCTGTTCCTGCATGTGGCGGACCTCCCCGTGCACGGGCACCAGCACCTCGGGCTTGAGCCATTCGTACAGCGCCTGCAGTTCGGGGCGGCCCGGATGGCCGGAGACATGGATCATGCTCTGCCGGTCGGTCACCATCACGATCCCGCGCTCTGCCAGCTGGTTCATCACCTTGCCGATCGAAATCTCGTTGCCCGGAATCTGGCGGCTCGAGAACAGCACCACGTCACCGCGCGACAGCTCGATCGGGTGGTTGTTGTCCGCCATCCTGCCGAGCGCGGCACGCGGCTCTCCCTGCCCGCCGGTGGCAAGGATCAGCACCTTGCCGCGTGGCATTTTCATCGCGGTATCCCAGTCGACCCGCTCGGGGAAATCGGTGAGATAACCGTTGGCCTGGCTGACTTCGAGAATGCGGTCGAGCGACCGGCCCGCCATCACCACTTCGCGGCCCGTCTCCTTCGCGATCTCGCCCAGCGTGTGCAGCCGCGCGACATTGGAGGCGAAGGTGGTGACGACCACGCGACGGTCGGACCATTTCTCCACCTGTTCGAGCAGGCCCTTGTAGACAGCACCTTCCGAACCACTCGGTTCGGGATTGAACACGTTGGTGCTGTCGCACACCAGCGCCAGGACGCCATCGTCGCCAATGGCGCGCAGCTCTTCCTCGGTCGTCGGCTCGCCGATGATCGGGTCCTCGTCCAGCTTCCAGTCGCCGGTGTGGAAGACCTTGCCGTAGGGCGTGTCGATCAGCAGCGCGTTGCCCTCCGCGATCGAGTGGGCGAGCGGCAGGTAGCGGATGCCGAAGGGTCCGATCTGCATGTCGTCATCGCCTTCGCGGACGATATACAGCGGCACCTCGTCCACCAGATCGGCTTCCTGAAGCTTGCGCCGGACGAGATCGGCGGTGAACGGCGTCGCGTAGAGCGGCACGCCCAGATCGGCGGCGAAATAGGGGATCGCGCCGATATGGTCCTCGTGCGCATGGGTGAGGACGATGCCAAGCAGGTCCTTCGCCCGATCCTCGATGAATTCGAGATCGGCGAAGACCAGCTCGATCCCGGGATACTCGTTGGCGCCGAAGGTCATGCCGAGGTCGACCATCAGCCACTTGCCATCGCAGCCGTAGAGATTGACGTTCATCCCGATCTCGGCCGATCCGCCCAGCGCGAGAAACAGGAGTTCGTTCTCCGGCTTGTAATTCTTTTTCATATCATCCTTTGGAAATCGTCCGCTTGGCGAGCAATTGCAGGCCGCGGATCGTCAGGTCGGTGTCGACCACATCAAATATGTCCGTATGATCGTCGAACAAGACCGACAGGCCGCCTGTCGCAACGATCTTCGTCGGGCGGCCTATCTCCGCCTTCATGCGCGCGATCAGGCCTTCCATCATCGCGACATAGCCCCAGAACACGCCGATCAGCATCTGATCTTCGGTGTTGCGGCCAATCACGCTATCGGTCGCGGGGGCGCTGATTGCAATGCGCGGCAGCTTGGCGGTCTTGCCTACCAGCGCATCGAGCGAGAGATTGATCCCGGGTGCGATGATCCCGCCCTTGTAGGCGCCGTTGAAATCGACGACCTCGAACTTGGTCGCGGTCCCGAAATCGAGCACGATCATGTCCCCGCCGACGAGGGCATGAGCGGCAATGCAGTTGAGCGCGCGGTCCGCGCCGAGCGTACTGGGCAGATCGACGTCGATCTCGAAATTCCAGCCCGCATCGCCCTGCCCTGCGATGATCGGCGTGATCCCGAAATATTTCTCCGCCAGCACGGTCAGGTTGTGGTCCGCGCGCGGCACGACCGAACCGAAGATGATGTGCGTGATGTCTTCGCGGGCTACCCCTTCGATGCCCAGCAGCTGGAACAGCCAAACGGCATATTCGTCGCCGGTGCGCCGCCCGTCGGTCGAGATGCGCCAGCGGGCGCGCAGTTCTTCGCCATCAAACAGCGCGAAGACGAGATTGGTATTTCCGACATCGATCGCGAGAAGCATTAGCTATCCTTTGCCTGTATCATGGCGCCAGCATCACATCTCCGGCGTGAATGACACGGGTCTGTCCATCGGCCAAGCGCAGTCGCATGGCGCCCTCGTCGCTCAGGCCCGCATAAACGCCCGCTAGAACCGCGCCGCCAGGCTCGTGGACCGTCAGCGCGGTCCCTTCGGGCACCGCGGCCGCCCGCCAGCGCGCGAGGAGCGGATCGATGCCGTAGTCGCGCCAGCGGCCGAGATCGCGCGTCCAGCTTTCGGCAAGCGTCGCGGCGAAGGTGTCGCGGTCGGGAGCGGGGCCGAAATCGGCCAATTTCACGGTCCTGCGATCTGGCAGATCCGGAGCGGCCGCGAGGTTTACGCCGATTCCGACGACCACGCCGGCGCCCTCGCGCTCAAGCAATATCCCTGCGAGCTTGGCACCGCCCACGAGCAGGTCGTTGGGCCACTTGAGCTGGAGGTTGGCGAGCGTGGGGCACTGCGCCTGAACCGCTTCGAGCAGCGCAATACCGGCCACCAGCGCCAGCGTTGCAGGCGGCGGGTCGCCCGCCCGCAGATGGCACAGGGTCGAGCCCATGAAGTTGCCCTGCCCGTCATGCCAGCCCCGACCCTGACGGCCGCGCCCGGCGCTCTGCCGGTAGGCGACCAGCCAATCGCCTTCGCGCACGCCCTCGCCATTGCGCAGCGCCTGCAACAGGTCGGCGTTGGTCGAGCCGGTTTCGGGTATGGTCCGGATCAAGACGGGCGGATCGGGCGGCGCGCGGCGTCAGACGCCGGCGAACAGCCCCGCCGCTGCGGTATCGGTCATCAGTTCGAGCCCGCGCGAGAGGAACCAGCCCAGCGGCGAGATCAGCAGCGTGCAGATGCCGAGGACCGCCCATTGCGCCCCGCTGCCGCGCTGGGTCGCGCGGTCCACAGCCTCGTCGAAGAACATCACCTTGACGAACTTGATGTAGTAAAACGCCCCGATGACGCTGGCCGCGATGCCGATCACGGCGAGCGGGATCAGCCCCGCTTCGACCACCGCGCGGAACACTTCCAGCTTGGCGAAGAAGCCCATCAGCGGCGGGATGCCCGCGAGGCTGAACATCAGGATCAGCAAGCACCAGGCAACGCCGGGCCGCGTGCTCGAAAGGCCTGCAATATCGTCGAAAGTCTCGAGGTACTCGCCATCGCCATTGCGCAGCATCAGCACCGCGACGAAGCTGCCCAGCGACATCACGACATAGATCGCGAGGTAGAACAGCATCGCGCTGGCGCCCTCGGCGGTCGCCGCGGCGAGGCCGATCAGGATGAAGCCGACATTGTTGATCGAGGAATAGGCCAGCAGACGCTTCAGGTTGTTCTGTCCGATCGCGCCCAGCGCGCCGACCACGATCGAGGCGAGCGCGGCGAAGATCACGATCTGGCGCCAGGCATCGGGGACCGAACCGAAGGCGTCGAGCGCCACGCGCGCGGTCAGCGCGATCGCGGCGACCTTGGGCGCGGTCGCAAAGAAGGTCGTCACCGGGGTCGGTGCGCCCTCGTAGACGTCGGGCGTCCACATGTGGAACGGCACCGCGCTGATCTTGAACGCAAGACCCGCCAGCACGAAGATCAGGCCGAACAGCGCGCCGGTCGAAAGGCCCGCTTCCTGCGCCGCGCGAATCCCGTCGAAGCTGGTCGTGCCGGTGAAGCCGTATGTCAGGCTCATGCCGTAGAGCAGGATGCCGCTGGCGAGCGCGCCGAGCACGAAATATTTGAGGCCCGCTTCGGCCGAACGGCTGTCGTTACGCAGGAAGCTGGCGAGAACGTAGGCGGCGAGGCTGTTGAGCTCGAGCCCGATATAGAGCGTCATCAGATCGGTCGCCGAGACCATGATGCTCATGCCGAGCGTCGCGAAGACCAGCAGCACCGCATATTCGGGCTTCATCGCCCGGCGGGCCTCCAAGAAGCCCGGGGCGATCATCAGGCAGCCGATGGCCGCGAGATAGGTCAGCAGCTTGGCGAAGGCAGAGAAGCTGTCGGCGCTCAGCTGCCCGTTGAAGGCCATCGCTTCCGCCCCGCTCACGCCGTTCACCAGCGTCGGGATGACGAGAGCACCCGCCCCGCCCAGCGCCACGGCGGCGAGGATCGAGACGAGACGGCCGGTCTTGTCGCCCCCGAATGCCGCGAACATCAGCAGGATCAGGCCTGCAGCGGTCAGCACGAGTTCGGGCAGCACGAGGCCGAATGAAGTTGCGTAATCCATCAATGTTCGCCTTCGGAGCCGTGGCTTTCGCCATCACCGCCGTGTTCGCCGCCCTCTTCGCTTCCGCCTTCGTGCGGCATGTAATTCGCTGAATGCTCGCGCGCCTGGCCCGCTGCCACCCGCGCGTCGCTCTGCGGCGCGGCACGCGCGATGCGCGCTTCGATCGCGGCAATGTCGGTGCGCATGGGGGCGAGGAAGCTTTCGGGATAGACGCCCATCCACAGCACCGCTGCGGCAACCGGCGTCAGCATCAGCCACTCGCGCGCGTTGAGATCGGGCATGGCGGCCGCATCGGCATTATCCTGCGTGCCGAACACCACACGGCGGTAGAGATAGAGCATGTAGCCCGCGCCGAGGATGATGCCAGTCGTCAGGACGAAGGTCGTCGTGCTGGAGATCTGGTATACGCCCGCAAGGCTGATGAACTCCGCCACGAAGCCGCTCGTCCCCGGCAGGCCGATGCTCGCCATCGTGAACAGCAGGAAGAACAGCGCGTAGCGCGGCATGTTGGTCGCGAGGCCGCCATAGCGACTAATTTCGCGCGTGTGCAGCCTATCGTAGATCACGCCGACGCACAGGAACAGCGCGCCCGAGACGAGGCCGTGGCTCAGCATCATCACCATCGCGCCTTCGAGGCCCTGGAAATTGAACGCGAACAGGCCTGCGGTCACGATCGCCATGTGCGCGACCGACGAATAGGCGATCAGCTTCTTCATGTCCTGCTGGACCAGCGCGATCAGGCTGGTGACGACCACCGCGATCATCGACAGGCCGAAGACCAGCCAGACGAACTGCGCGGATGCTTCGGGGAACATCGGCAGGCTGAAGCGGATGAAGCCGTATCCGCCCAGCTTCAGCAGCACGCCCGCGAGGATGACCGAGCCCGCCGTGGGCGCCTGGACGTGCGCGGCGGGCAGCCAGGTGTGGACCGGCCACATCGGCATCTTCACCGCGAAGCTGGCGAAGAAGGCGAGCCACAGCCAGGTCTGCGCCTGCGGATCGAAATCGTATTGCAGCAGCGTGGGGATGTCGCTGGTGCCCGCCTCGTTGATCATCCACAGCATGGCGATCAGCATCACGACCGAGCCGAGCAGCGTGTAGAGGAAGAACTTGAAGCTGGCGTAGATCCGGTCCGATCCGCCCCAGATGCCGATGATCAGGTACATCGGGATCAGGCCTGCCTCGAAGAAGATGTAGAACAGCAAGATGTCCTGCGCGGCGAACACGCCGATCATCAGCAGTTCCATGACCAGGAACGCGGCCATGTATTCGCCCACGCGCTTGGTCACGCTGGTCCAGCTGGCGAGGATGCAGATCGGCATCAGGAACACGCTGAGCATGATCAGCATCAGCGCGATGCCATCGATGCCCAATTTGTATTCGAAGCCCGCAAACAGGTCCGCGCGCTCGGTAAACTGCCACTGCGCGCCGCCGATATCGAAATTCGCCCAGAGCGCGATGCCCAGCGCAAGGTCAATCAGCGTCGCGATCAGCGCGACCCAGCGCGCCGTCGATGCATTGACAGCAAAGCACAGGATCGCCCCGATCAGCGGAACGGCGAGCATAAGCGAAAGGATCGGAAAGCCCTCCATCACAGCAGCACCCAGGTGATCGCGGCCACCACGCCGAGCAGCATGACCAGCGCATAGGTGTTGAGCATGCCCGACTGGATCCGCTTGGCACCATCAGCGCCCTGCCTGACCACCCAGGCCGCACCATCGGGGCCGAAGCGGTCGATGACGCCGATATCGAGCTGTTTCCAGAACACCCGACCGAACCAGAACGCCGGCTTCACGAACAGGAAGTTGTACAATTCGTCGAAATACCACTTGTTGAGGAAGAAGCGATAGATCGGGCCCAGCTGATCCGCCGCCTCCTCGGGCACCTTGGGATTGCGGATATAGGCGTACCACGCGGTCAGCAGGCCCAGCAGCATCGCGGCGGTCGCGGTCAGCTTCACCCACAGCGGAACGCCGTGGATCGCGTGGACCAGATCGTAATTGAAATAGATCGAACCGGCCCAGAATTCCTCGGAATCGACGAACGGCTCGTAGAAGACGAAGCCCGCGAACACCGCGCCGAGGCTCAGCACCAGCAGCGGCACGAGCATCACCCACGGCGCCTCGTGCGGGTGATAGCCCGCGGTGCCGTCGTCTTCCTCGGTCGAGGGGACGTGGTGCGCGACGCTTTCGCCAGAATCTTCCTGCGCAGCCGGATTATGCTCGTCCGGCTCGTCGTGGCCATGGTGGACGGCATGCTGGATATGCTCGCTGGCGGCCCAGCGCGGCTTGCCCCAGAAGGTCAGGAACATCAGACGCCAGGAGTAGAAGCTCGTGAGCAGGGCGGCGATGGCACCTGCCCAGAAGGCGAAGTTGGCTGCGCCCGTGCCGCGCGCGAAGGCGGCTTCGAGGATCGCATCCTTCGAATAGAAGCCTGCGAAGCCGAACACACCGAGCACGCCGACGCCGGTGATCGCGAGCGTACCCGCCATCATCGCCCAGAAGGTGATCGGGATGCGCTTACGCAGACCGCCGTAATAGCGCATGTCCTGCTCGTGGTGCATCGCGTGGATCACCGCGCCCGCGCCGAGGAACAGCAGCGCCTTGAAGAAGGCGTGCGTGAAGAGATGGAACATCGCCACGCCGTAGGCACCAGCCCCCGCCGCGAAGAACATGTAGCCGAGCTGCGAGCAGGTCGAATAAGCGATCACCCGCTTGATGTCCCACTGCGTGGTGCCGATGGTCGCCGCGAACAGCGCCGTCGCCCCGCCGATCACCGTGACGAAGGTCAGCGCGACCGGCGCGGTCTCGAACATCGGCGACAGGCGGCAGACCATGAACACGCCCGCGGTCACCATGGTGGCGGCATGGATCAGCGCGGAGACCGGCGTCGGGCCTTCCATCGCGTCGGGCAGCCAGGTGTGCAGGCCGAGCTGCGCCGACTTGCCCATCGCGCCGACGAACAGCAGCAGGCACAGGATATCCATCGTCATCAGGCGCATGCCCATGAACGTGATCGAGCTGCCGCTCATCGCCGGAGCCATCTCGAGGATCTGCGGGATCGAGACCGTCCCGAACACGAGGAATGTCCCGAAAATGCCGAGCATGAAGCCGAGGTCACCGACGCGGTTGACCACGAAGGCCTTGATCGCGGCGGCGCTGGCGCTGGGCTTCTTGTACCAGAAGCCGATCAGCAGGTAGGACGCGAGGCCGACGCCTTCCCACCCGAAGAACATCTGCACGAGGTTGTCCGCCGTCACGAGCATCAGCATCGCGAAGGTGAACAGGCTCAGATAGGCGAAGAACCGCTGCTGGTCGGGGTCCTCGTCCATGTACCCCCAGGAGTAGAGGTGGACGAGCGCGGAGACGCTGGTGATGACCACCAGCATGACCGCGGTCAGCGTGTCGACCCGCAGCGCCCAGTCGAAGCTGAGGTCGCCCGAGCTGACCCATTGCAGCACGGTAACGACCTGCGCCTCTGCCGTGCCGCCGAGGAAACCAAGGAAGATCGGCCAGCTGAGCGCACAGGACACGAACAGCGCACCGGTGGTGATCGCCTTGGAAACGGTCTTGCCGAGCGCCCCGCCGAACAGCCCGGCGATAATCGACGCGAGGAGGGGCAGGAATACGATGATGAGGATCGAAGACTGCACGGGTAGTTCAGCCCTTCATCCGGTTCACATCGTCGACCGCGATCGTGCCGCGATCACGGAAGAAGATGACGAGGATAGCAAGCCCGATGGCCGCTTCGCCCGCCGCGACGGTGAGCACGAACATCGCAAAGATCTGCCCGGTTAGGTCACCCAGGAAGGCGCTGAAAGCGACGAGGTTGATGTTCACCGCCAGCAGGATCAGCTCGATCGCCATCAGGATGACGATCACGTTCTTGCGGTTGAGGAAGATGCCCAGCACGCCCAGCACGAACAGGATCGCGCTGACGATGATGTAATGTTCGATCCCAATCATGAGCGCGCAGCTCCTTTGATCCGCTCGCCCTGAGCTTGTCGAAGGGTCACAGTTCGACCCCCTCACCCACGGTGGGCTGCTTGAGCTGCGTCGCTTCCTTCGGATTGCGACGCACCTGCCTGGTGATGTTCTGGTGGCCGCGCGTGGTCTTGAGGTCGCGGTGGGTCAGCACGATCGCGCCGATCATCGCCACCAGCAGGATCAGCCCCGCCGCTTCGAAGATGAAGATATATTCCGAATAGAGCAGCGCACCGATATTCTCGATGTTGCTCTGCGCGAAGTCCGGTGCGTTCGCGCCCGTCGCAGTGCCCAGTTCCAGCGCGCCAGCATTGAGCGCGCCGATGCCGAGCACCAGCTCCGCCAGCAGAATCAGCGCGATGGCGATGCCCAGCGGGAAATTCTTGATAAACCCGGCCCGCATCTCAGCCATGTCGATGTCGAGCATCATGACCACGAACAGGAACAGCACGGCCACGGCACCGACATAGACGACGATCAGCAGCATCGCGATGAATTCGGCCCCCAGCAGCACCATGAGCCCCGCGGCGTTGAAGAACGCGAGGATCAGCCAAAGCACCGAGTGCACGGGATTGCGGCTCATGATCGTCAGCACGCCGCTGGCGATCACGAGAAACGCGAAGAGGTAAAAGGCGATGGCCTGGATCATGGCTTTTGAAGAGTGCCCCGAACGTGGTGTGTGGCGCGCCTAGCGGTAGGGCGCGTCGGCTTCAAGGTTGGCTGCGATGGCGCGTTCCCATTTGTCACCATTGGCGAGCAGCTTGGCCTTGTCATACAGCAATTCCTCGCGGGTTTCCGTGGAATATTCGAAGTTCGGACCCTCGACGATGGCATCCACCGGGCACGCTTCCTGGCAGAAACCGCAATAGATGCACTTGGTCATGTCGATGTCGTAGCGCGTCGTGCGGCGCGAACCGTCCGCGCGCGGCTCCGACTCGATGGTGATCGCCTGCGCGGGGCACACCGCCTCGCACAGCTTGCATGCAATGCAGCGCTCTTCCCCGTTGGGATAGCGGCGCAGCGCATGCTCGCCCCGGAACCGCGGCGAAACCGGGTTCTTCTCGTACGGATAGTTGATCGTGACCTTGGGCTTGAAAAGATACTTCAGGGTCAGCGCGTGGGCCTTCACGAACTCGTAGAGGGTAAAGGCCTTGATGGTCTGGGCGATGCTCATGAATAATGTCCGGTGGCCATCAGATAGCCGCTAATTACGAAAACGAAGATCAGGCTCATCGGCAGGAACACCTTCCAGCCGAGCCGCATCAGCTGGTCATAGCGATAGCGGGGCACGGTCCCCATCACCCAGCTGAACATGAAGAAGAAGAACAGCGTCTTGAGGAAGAACCAGATAAAACCGGGCACGTAGTACAGCGGTGCCCAGTCGATCGGGGGCAGCCAGCCGCCGAAGAACAGCAGCGTGTTGAGCGCGCACATCAACAGGATGTTGGCATATTCGCCCAGCCAGAACAGCGCGAAGGCCATGCTGGAATATTCGGTCTGGTAACCCGCGACCAGCTCGCTTTCCGCCTCGGTCAGGTCGAACGGCACACGCGCGGTTTCCGCGAGGCTGGAGATGAAGAACACCACCCACATCGGGAACAGCAGCAGGTTGAAATAATAGCCGTTGACGATGCCCAGCCCGTGGCCGCGCTGGCTCTCGACGATGTCGGTCAGGTTGAAGGTCCCCGCCCACAGCACGACGCAGATCAGGATGAAGCCGATCGAGACTTCGTAGGAAATCATCTGCGCTGCGGCGCGCATGGCGGAGAAGAACGGGTATTTCGAGTTACTCGCCCAGCCCGCCATCACCACGCCGTAAACCGACAGCGAACTGATCGCGAGGATGTAGAGCAGGCCGACATTGATGTCCGCCAGCACCCAGCCATCGGCGAAGGGCACCACAGCCCAAGCCGCCAGCGCCACCGTGAAGGTGATGATCGGCGCGATGATGAAGATGCCCTTGTTCGCCGCGCTCGGAACGATGGTTTCCTGCAGGAAGACCTTCAAACCGTCGGCGAAGCTCTGCAGCAAGCCGAAGGGGCCGACCACGTTGGGGCCCTTGCGCAGCGCGATGGCGGCCCAGACCTTGCGGTCGATCAGGATGACGTAGGCCACCGCCAGCATCAGCGGCAGCGCGATCAGCAGGATGCCGATGATGGTCGCGATGAACCACGAGAACTCGTAGTTCAGGCCGAGGTTCTGGAAGAATTCGGTCATGGTCAGGCTTTCCGGTCCATACGGTAAAGCAGGGCTGCGAAACCAAAGGGTATCGTGGCCCACCCGATCTTGCTGGCAAGATCTGAGATGAAAACGCTCAACGAAAGCAGGGTGTGCTCAATCCGCGTACCATCCGCGATTTGCTCTTGCGCAACTTGATACATCAGAATGGCATGACCGATTGAAACAATTGCGATTGCAACCGCCAACCACATCAAGATGTACGGAGCAGATTGAAGGATGCGCGCGCTCATTCCGCCGCCTCCAGCATCTCTTCGCCATGGACCAGTTCGGCCGAGCAGCGCTGCATCGTCTCGCTGGCGCGGGCGATGGGATTGGTCAGGTACGGGTCCGCAATCGGATAGCGAATCGCGCCCTTGGCCTTGGGCGTCTTCTTGCCCTTGGGCAGCTTGCCCAGATCGGCTAGGCCT
This sequence comes from Alteriqipengyuania lutimaris, assembly GCF_003363135.1. NCBI lineage: Bacteria > Pseudomonadati > Pseudomonadota > Alphaproteobacteria > Sphingomonadales > Erythrobacteraceae > Alteriqipengyuania > Alteriqipengyuania lutimaris. Next base: position 2,335,028 of record NZ_QRBB01000001.1, read on the forward strand.
TCCTCGCCAAGCGCGGGCACGGCTTCGATCATCGCCGACTGGAGCTGCGCGAAGCTGTCGAAGCCGACGGTGACGCCGAAGGCATCGGCCAGCGCGCGCAGGATCGTCCAGTCCTCACGCGCGTCGCCGGGCGCGAACACCGCCTTCTCGGCGAACTGCACGCGGCCTTCGGTGTTGACGTAGGTCCCGTCTTTCTCCGCATAGGAGGCGGCGGGCAGGATGATATCCGCAGCATGTGCGCCCGCATCGCCGTGGTGGCCGATATAGACTTTCAGGCTCTTCTCGAACTTCGAATAGTCGAGCGAATCCGCGCCGAGCGACAGCAGCACGGCAGGCGCCGCGTCGACCAAATCCTCGATCCCGCCCTTCTGCGCATAGCCGAGCATCACCGCGCCCATGCGGGCGGCGGCGGTGTGGATGACATTGAAGCCGTTCCAGGCCTCTCCGTCTGCATCGCGCACGAGGTTCCACTCGTTCGCGAGCGCCAGTGCCGGGTGCAGCGCACCCGCCGCAAGCCCGCCGGGGCCGACAATGATGGCAGGCCGCGCGGCGTCCTTGAACGCGTCGGCAACATGGCCGGGCAGGTCGTGCAGCAGGCCCGCATCCTCGCCCAGGAATTCGCAGTCGAAGGTCGTGTCCCACTCGGGCCCGATCAGGAAAATCTTCGCGCCGCGCTTGGCCGCCTTGCGCAGGCGTACATTGATCAGCGGCGCCTCGTGACGGACCTGGCTGCCCACGATCAGAATCGCGTCGGCCGTCTCGATACCGGCGAAGCCCGAATTGAAGCCGATCCCGGCGAGGCTGGTGCAATCGTAGTCGAGCCCGGTCTGGCGACCCTCGAGCTTGTCCGATCCCAGCTCGGCCAGCAGGCGCTTGGCGGCGAACATCGTCTCGCAGTCGACGAGATCGCCCGCGACCGCCGCGATCGAGCCTTCCCCGCCCTGCTTCGCGGCCTTCACGATGGCTTCGAACGCCTGTTCCCAGCTGGCACGCTGGAGCTTGCCCGCATTCTCACCACCCACGGCGCGCATCCATACCGCGTCGAGCCGGCGGCGCGTCAGCCCGTCGACCTGGTAGCGGCCCTTGTCGGACAGCCATTCCTCGTTGACGTCGTCGTTGATGCGGGGAAGCGCGCGCATGACCTCGCGGCCACGCGAGTGGAGCGAGATATTCGCGCCAACCGCGTCGGATACGTCGATGCTGAGCGTGCGCTTGAGCTCCCACGGCCGCGCCTCGTAGGCATAGGGGCGGCTGGTGAGCGCGCCGACCGGGCACAGGTCGATCACGTTGGCTGAAAGCTCGTGGCTCGCCGCCTGCTCCAGATAGGTCGTGATCTGCATGTCTTCGCCGCGATAGAGCGCGCCGATTTCGTCCACGCCCGCGATTTCCTCGGAAAAGCGCACGCAGCGGGTGCAGTGGATGCAGCGGGTCATGATCGTCTTGATCAGCGGGCCCATGTACTTCTCGGTCACCGCGCGCTTGTTCTCGTGATAACGCGTCGCGCCGCGCCCGTAATACATCGCCTGGTCCTGCAGGTCGCACTCGCCGCCCTGGTCGCAGATCGGGCAATCGAGCGGGTGGTTGATCAGCAGGAACTCCATCACGCCTTCGCGCGCGGCACGCACCATTTCGCTGTCGGTGCGGATTTCCTGGCCCTCGGTGGCGGGCAGCGCACAGCTCGCCTGCGGCTTGGGCGGCCCGGGCTTCACTTCGACCAGGCACATGCGGCAATTGCCCGCAATGCTCAGCCGCTCGTGATAGCAGAAACGCGGGATCTCCTTGCCCGCAAGCTCGCACGCCTGCAGCACGGTCGCGCCGTCGGGCGCATCGATTTCCTGTCCGTCTACGGTGACTTTAGGCATCTTGGAGACTTCCGTCGGAATTGATCAGAAAACAGTCGGCCTGCTTGGCAGGGAGCCGGCGCGGGCTCGGCGTGTCGAGTTCGAATTCAGTCCTGACGTAGCGACCATCGACCTTCAGCGAACAGACGAAGGATTCCACGTCGGCATCGGTCGCTGCGATCTGCGCCGGGCGCGCATCGGTCAAAATCCGCTGCTTTGCGCGTTTCACCATCGGGCTTATGGCATTGCGATCCCCTGCCGAAAGATGCTCGCCACATGCCGCATTGATCCGGTAATTGAGGGTTTCCTCCCCGTTCGCGAAAGGAATGCCGTCGTTCTTCGGCGCGTCCTTCTCGAAGCTTTGATACGCGACGAGGTTTGCAGCCGATACGGGGAGTTTTTCCCACGCGCAACTTGCCCACGCTTTCATCCCGGTCGCATCGTACATCGGGATGGAGACGCTGCGCGACGGCATGACAGTGATTTCCTGGGCGTCTTGCGCGCTCCCGAGACCGGCCAGCGATACCAGAATGATGCCGAGGCCGATCACTCCGCTGCCTCCTGCATCGCTTCGGCGCGCTCGGCGATGCGCCGCTCCAGCTCGGGGCGGAAATGCCGGATCAGCCCTTGGATCGGCCATGCGGCGGCATCGCCCAGCGCGCAGATCGTGTGGCCTTCCACCTGCTTGGTCACGGTGTGGAGCATGTCGATCTCGTCGATGTCCGCATCGCCCGTCTCGAGCCGCTTCATCACGCGCCACATCCACCCGGTGCCCTCACGGCACGGCGTGCACTGGCCGCAGCTCTCGTGCTTGTAGAAGTACGAGATGCGACTGATGGCACGCACGATATCGGTCGACTTGTCCATCACGATCACGGCGGCGGTGCCGAGGCCGCTGCCCAGTTCCTTCAACCCGTCGAAATCCATCGGGCAGTCCATGATCTGCTCGGCCGGGACCAGCGGCACGGACGAGCCGCCCGGGATCACCGCCAGCAGGTTGTCCCAACCGCCACGGATGCCACCGCAGTGCCGCTCGATCAGTTCGCGGAAGGGAATGCTCATCTCTTCCTCAACCACGCAGGGTTTCTCGACATGCCCGCTGATCTGGAACAGCTTGGTGCCAGAGTTCTTCTCGCGTCCGAAGCCGTCGAACCATGCCGGACCGCGCCGAAGGATCGTAGGTACGACCGCGATCGATTCGACATTGTTCACCGTCGTCGGACAGCCATAGAGGCCCGCACCCGCCGGGAACGGCGGCTTGAGGCGCGGCTGGCCCTTCTTGCCCTCGAGGCTTTCGATCAGCGCCGTTTCCTCGCCGCAAATGTAAGCGCCCGCGCCGCGATGGAGGAAGACGTCGTAGTCGTAGCCCGAACCGCAGGCGTTCTTCCCGATCAGACCGGCATCGTAAGCCTCGTCGATCGCGGCCTGCAGCGTCTCGGCCTCGCGAATATATTCGCCGCGGATGTAGATATAGGCGGCACGCGCGCGCATCGCGAAGCCCGCGACCAGCGCGCCCTCGATCAGCTTGTGCGGATCGTGGCGGATGATCTCGCGGTCCTTGCACGAACCCGGCTCGGATTCGTCGGCATTGATGACGAGGAAGCTCGGGCGGCCATCCTTGCTTTCCTTGGGCATGAAGGACCACTTCATGCCCGTCGGGAAGCCGGCACCGCCGCGCCCACGCAGACCGGACGCCTTCACGTCCTCGATGATCGCGTCCTGCCCCTTGGTCAGCAGCGCCTTGGTATCGTCCCAGTCGCCACGGGCCTGCGCGGCCTTCAGGCCCCAGTCCTGAAAACCGTAGAGGTTGGTGAAAATGCGGTCCTTGTCGGCGAGACTCACGACATAACTCCAAACACAACAAAGGCTGCCACGGCGAGGATGGCGAGCAGCGCGAGCGTCTTGAAAATCCCGCTCAGCACCTTCCACGCAACAGCAACGACGATCAGCGCGACGATGATGGTGACGATGCTAAATTCCATCACGCACCCCCTCATCGGCATCATCTGCCCGCTTGCGGCTCATGAAAATCAGGCCCAGCCCCATGCACGGCAGGCCCAGACCGAAAAAGGCCGGGCCGAGCGTCAGCGCGAACGACACCGCCAAGGCAATCCCGATCGTCAGGAAAGCGATGCCGAGCGCCGTTTTGTTACCAGACTCCGCGCTCACTGCTCACTCTCTTTCTTGGACCGGGCCCCGAAGACACCGAAGCCTCCGAACAGGAAGCCCAGAATGGCCCAGACCACCCAGTCGTCACCCTGAAGGAATTTGATCACCGCAAGCACCAGGAAGCAAATACCGACGAACGGGAAGCCTTTCTTGACCGCGCCGTCCATCACCATTCACCCCGGTAATCGTGGTTCTCGGTGACCATTTCCTTGAGCGTGGTCGGCCCGCCGCTCGGCTCGGACGTGTGGCGGCCCGGCTCCTGTGTGCCCGTCTTGGGCTGTTCGCCCTTGGCCAGCGCATCGAGCACGGCGTCGAGCCGGTCGACCGTCAGGTCTTCGTAGTTGTCGTCGTTGATCTGGACCATCGGCGCGGTTGCGCAATTGCCCATGCATTCGACTTCGGTCAGCGTCCACAGGCCGTCTTCGGACACCGCGCCCTTCTTCATGCCCCGCGCCTTGCACGCCGCGATGATGTCGTCGCTGCCGCGCAGCATGCACGGCGTCGTGCCGCATACCTGCACGTGGTACTTACCCACGGGCACGAGGTTGTACATGAAGTAGAATGTCGCGACTTCGAGCACGCGGATCACCGGCATGTCGAGATAGCCTGCGACATACTCGATCACGGGCAGCGGCAGCCACCCCTGCGTATCGGTTTCCTCGCCGACCTGGCGCTGTGCAAGGTCGAGCAGCGGCATCACCGCCGACTTGCTGCGCCCTTCCGGGTAACGCGCAATGGCCTTCTTCGCCTTCGCCTCATACTCGGCGGAGAACGCGAAATTGCCCCAGCGCTCACGCAGTTCGGGGGTGTCGGGTGCGACGGAACGGTCAGCCATTGGCAGTCTCCCGGCTCGAAGAACGCTTCGCAAGACCAAACGAAATCAATCCGACGAAGACGAGAGCCATCGAGTACACGAGCGAGGATTCCCAGAAACCAGCGATGTCGCCTACCAGATAAGCCATAAGGAAGAGGGCACAGATCAACCCACCCAATTCAAATGTGGTTCTCTTGCTCACCGGTCACACTCCCCGAAGACGACGTCGATCGCGCCGAGGATGGCGGTGGCGTCGGCCAGCATGTGGCCCCTGGTCATCATGTCCATCGCCTGCAGGTGCGAGAACGCCGTCGGGCGGATCTTGCAGCGATAGGGTTTGTTCGACCCGTCGCTGACGAGGAAGACGCCGAACTCGCCCTTGGGGCTCTCGGTCGCGACGTAGACCTCGCCCGCGGGCACGTGGAAGCCTTCGGTGTAGAGCTTGAAGTGATGGATCAGCGCTTCCATCGACTGCTTCATCTCGCCGCGCTTGGGCGGCACCACCTTGCGGTCGTCGCTGGCGATCGGGCCCGAGGGCATTTCCGTCAGGCACTGCTTGATGATGCGCGCGCTCTGGTAGACTTCCTGCACGCGGACCATGAAGCGGTCGTAGCAGTCCGAATTGGTGCCAACCGGAATCTCGAAATCCATCCGGTCGTACACGTCGTAGGGCTGCGACTTGCGCAGATCCCACGGCACGCCCGCCGCACGGATCAGCGGGCCCGAAAAGCCCCACTTGATCGCGTCTTCGCGGCTCACGACCGCGATATCGACATTGCGCTGCTTGAAGATGCGGTTGTCGGTGACAAGGCTCATCGCATCGCCGAACAGCTCGGGCAGCCGCCCCTCGATCCATTCGCCGATATCGACCAGCAGCTTCTCGGGCACGTCCTGATGCACACCGCCGGGGCGGAACCAGGCCGAATGCATGCGTGCGCCGCTGGCGCGTTCGAAGAAGTTCATGCAGTCTTCGCGCAGCTCGAACACCCACAGGTTGGGCGTCATCGCGCCGACATCCATCACATGCGCGCCGATGTTGAGCATGTGGTTGGAAATGCGGGTCAGCTCGGCGAACAGCACGCGCAGGTACTGCGCGCGGATCGGCACTTCGAGGTTGAGCAGCTTCTCGATCGCGAGCACGTAGCTGTGCTCCTGGCACAGCGGCGAGCAGTAATCGAGCCGGTCGAAATAGGGCAGCGCCTGCAGGTAGGTCTTGTGCTCGATCAGCTTTTCGGTGCCGCGGTGGAGCAGGCCGACATGCGGGTCCACACGCTCCACGATCTCGCCGTCGAGCTCCATCACCATGCGCAGCACGCCGTGGGCCGCAGGGTGCTGCGGCCCGAAATTGATCGTGTAGTTCGTGATCTCGTCGTCGCCGGTGGTCGGCGATTCCTCGATCGTCAGTCCGTGTGCCATAAGCTCCTGGCCTTCAATTTACCCGCGGGCCGTCATCATCAGCCGCATGCCCATTTGCCACCGGCGAACTTGCGCTGCTGGCCATCGGCGGCGACGTAGAGATCGGCGGTACGCTGCGCATCGTTGCCCGCAGCGGGCACGACTTTCACCGTAACGCCTTCGGCCGACAGGGTCGGCCCTGCATAGATAGCCTCCAGCCCGCCTTCTTCCGCGGTCAGGTTGATCAGTTCGCCGCCCAGGCGGACGACGCCCTTGCCCATGACCGCCGGATCGTTCGGCGCGCCCGCCATCAGCATTTCCTGCGCATCGAGCGAAAAGGTACAACCGCCGTCGCGCGGCCCCAGATCGACCCGGGCGATATTGCCGAGTTTCTCGAGCGCCATCGGATCGGCCCCTTCGGGAACGACCGAGCTACGCGCCTCGGTGCTTTCGGCGGGTGCGACCGTGCCTTGCGGAGCGGGTGCTTCGCCATCGGCACCGACGCGCGCGGCGAAATCGTCACCGCCCTCGCCAGCGCTGTCGTTCTGCGAGCAGGCCGCGAGAAGGATCGCGGCCGAAACCATCAGCACTTTCTTCATCGTTACCATCTCCAACATCCGATCAGCGCCTGCGGACACCCGCAGCCGGTCGATCAATCCTTGTCCGCCGACTTGCCTTCAGGCTGCGTCGCGGCAGCAGTGTCCTTCGTGTCGCCCTTGCGTTCCGGGCGGTCCTTGCGGTCCTCGGTCGGCTCGGGTGCGGGGGTGCGATCCTCGCCGGTCATTTCCTCGGCCGGAGCGCCCTCGCTCACTTTCTCGTCGGCTTTCTCGTCCGTCTTCTTGCCCGCCCCGGTTTCCTTGGGGCTGTCGGTCGTCTTCGATTCGTCGACTGGCGGCGTATGCGCCTTCTCGTCGCCGGGCAGCACGTAATCCGCGCCTTCCCAGGGCGAGAGGAAGTCGAAGCTGCGCAGGTCCTGGGCGAGCTCGACCGGCTCGTAAACCACCCGCTGCTCTTCCTCTGAATAGCGCAGCTCGACATAGCCGGTCAGCGGGAAGTCCTTGCGGAAGGGATGCCCTTCGAAGCCGTAATCGGTCAGGATCCGCCGCAGGTCCATATTGCCCGCGAAGACCACGCCGTACAGGTCGAACACCTCACGCTCGAGCCAGCCCGCATTGGGCCACAAGGTCGTGACCGTAGGCACGGGCGTCGCTTCGGCGGCGCTGACCTTGACCATGATGCGGCTGTTGAGCGTGAGCGAGAGCAGCATGTAGACCACCTCGAACCGTTCGGGACGGCTCGGATAGTCGACTCCGGCGATCTCCATCAGCTGCTGGTAGCCGTGATCGTCGCGCAGCACGCGCAGCGCATCTTCGATCCGATCGCGCTCGACCCGCAGCGATAGCTCGCCGTGCTCCTCGCGCGCCTCGACCAGCATCGCGCCGAGCGCGCCCGAAAGCGTATCCTTCAAGCCATCGATCCGGGTGAAGCGGGGGGCGGAGTGGAGGACGGTCATGCTAGCGCTCCCCACTCATCGTTCCACCGTCCCGCTGCGGCGGATCTTCCGCTGCAGCTGCATCACGCCATAGAGCAGCGCTTCGGCGGTCGGCGGGCACCCGGGCACGTAGATGTCGACCGGCACGATCCGGTCGCAGCCGCGTACGACGCTGTAGGAATAGTGGTAATAGCCGCCGCCATTGGCGCACGACCCCATCGAAATGACATATTTCGGGTTCGACATCTGGTCGTAGACCTTGCGCAGCGCGGGGGCCATCTTGTTGCACAGCGTACCCGCGACGATCATCACGTCGCTCTGCCGCGGGCTCGCGCGCGGCGCGACACCGAAACGCTCCATGTCGTAGCGCGGCATATTGACGTGGATCATCTCCACCGCGCAGCACGCCAAACCGAACGTCATCCACCAGAGCGAGCCCGTGCGCGCCCACTGGAACAGGTCTTCGGTGCTGGTCAGCAGGAAGCCCTTGTCGTTCACTTCGGTCGAGAGAGCGTTGAAATATTCCTGATCCGGCGCGCGCACCTCGCCCGGCTTGGCCGTCGGCTGCAAGTGCGGGTCCCGCCCGGCAGGAGTGATGGTCTGATTATCGCTCATGTCAATTCCACAACGCGCAAGCCGGCAGGACTACTCCCACTCCAACGCGCCCTTTTTCCACTCGTAAGTCAGCCCGATCGCCAAAATCCCGAGAAAGCTCATCATAGCAAGCCAGCCCGTCCAGCCGGTCTCGTCCAGGCTTACCGCCCATGGGAAGAGGAAGGATGCCTCGAGATCGAAAATGATGAAGCTGATCGCAACGAGGTAGAAGCGCACGTCGAACTGGCTGCGCGGCTCTTCGAAGGCGGGAAAGCCGCATTCATACTCGCTCAGCTTCTCTGCCGTGGGGTTATGCGTGCCGGTCAGACGGCTGACACCCATCGGCAGGAACACGAAGACGCACGAGATCGCCAGCGCCACGCCGAGGAACAGGAGGATGGGCAGATATTGTTCGAGATCGATCACGTTTGATTCCAGAGAGCTGGCGATTCCGAAAGCAGGTCTTTCGGGGCACGCCTCTAGGCCTCAGGCCGCGAACGCGCAAGGGAGCCTGCGACGCAACTCCCCCCGCAATTCATGCAACATCCACGCCCGCGAAGCCGAAGGCGCACGCGATGCTTCTATTTCAACTCGCGCTCGATCGCCTTCCTTGCCGTCTCGCCATAGGGCGGCTTGAGCCCGGCGAGCTTGGCGATGTCGATCTTGGGCTGTTGATAGGTGCTGCGTGCATGGCTGAATTCGCGGAACCCCTCCGGCCCGTGGTAGCAGCCGATGCCTGACGGGCCGACCCCGCCGAAGGGCATGTCGTCGACCGAAATGTGGAAGATGACGTCGTTGACGGTCACCCCGCCCGAGATCGTGCGATCGAGCACCCGCTCGCGCTCCTTGCTGTCGCCCCCGAAATAATAGAGCCCCAGCGGACGGTCGTGATCGTTGATGTAGTCGATCGCCTCGTCCACCGCCTTGTAGGTCTTCACCGGCAGGACCGGCCCGAAGATCTCCTCCTGCATCGCCTTCATGTCGTCGGTGACGTTCCGCAGAATGGTGAGCGGCATCTTGCGTGTGTTCGCGCTGGCGAAGCTCTCGTTCGCGGGATTGACCACGATCGCCTCGGCTCCCTTCGACGTCGCATCGTCAACGAGGCCGCGCAGCCGGTCGAAATGCTTGTCGGAGATGATGGCGGTGTAATCTTCGTTGTCGAGCAGCGTCGGGTACATCTCGTGCACTCCCAGCTGGACGGCGGCGATCACGCCCTCTTCCTGATCTTCGGGCACCAGCAGATAGTCGGGCGCGAGGCATATCTGGCCGGCGTTGAGCATCTTGCCGAGCGCGATCCGCTCGCCGGCGCGGGTGAGGTCTGCGCCCTTGCCGATGATCGTCGGACTCTTCCCGCCCAGTTCAAGAGTCACGGGCGTCAGGTTCTTCGCCGCCGCCTCCATCACCTTGCGCCCCGTTTCGGTCGAACCGGTGAAGACGAGGTGATCGAAGGGGAGCGAGGAGAACGCCTGCGCGACCTCGGGCCCGCCGGTGATGACGGTGACCTCGTCTTCGGCAAAGGCGTCCGCGATCAGTTCGCGCATCCGGTCGCTGGTTGCAGGTGTGAATTCGGACGGCTTGATCATCGCGCGATTGCCCGCCGCCAGCACCTGCATCAGCGGGCCAAAGGAGAGGTTTACGGGGAAATTCCACGGGCTCATGATGCCCACGACGCCCTTGGGTTCGTAGCGCACTTCGGCCCTGGCCCCCATCAGGCCGAGCGGAAAGCGGACCGACCGCTTGTCCGGCGCGGCCCAGTGATCGAGGTTCTTGAGGCAGTATTTGCCGAAGCCGATGGTGCTGACGATATCCGTCATCATCGATCCTTCGTAGCTGCGGCTGCCGAAATCGGAGTTCATCGCCGCGGCAAGCGACTCGCCGTGCTCGGAAAGGATCGACATCGCCCGCTTGATCCGGTCGCGCCGGACCGAGAGCGCTTCGGGCCGCGCCGCCGCGAAGGCCCTGCGCTGCGCCTGCAGAATAGGCTCGAGGCTCTTTGGCGGGGTGTCGGGCATGTCTCGGCTCTCCGATTGTGTTTCTGTCTCACTCTACTACATCGAACGCGACATCAGCCAAACCGTTGCGACAGCAGAAAGGCACGCGAACCCTCATGGCCCAGTTTTCCAAGGCAGACCCGATCGTCATCCTCTCCTACGCACGCACGCCCATGGGCGGCATGCAGGGCGCGCTGGCCGACGCCTCGGCGACCGATCTCGGCGCGACGGCGGTAAAGGCGGCGGTGGACCGCTCGGGCGTGCCGGTGGACAGCTTCGACCGCACTTATATGGGCTGCGTCCTGCCCGCCGGCCTCGGCCAGGCGCCCGCGCGCCAGGCATCGATCAAGGCGGGCCTGCCCAAGTCGGTCCAGGCGACCACGGTCAACAAGGTCTGCGGCAGCGGCATGCAGACCGTCATCATGGGCTCCGAAGCGCTCGCGAGCGGTAGCGTCAACTATGTGGTCGCCGGCGGCATGGAGAGCATGACCAATGCGCCGTACCTGCTGAAAAAGCACCGTTCGGGTGCGCGACTGGGCCACGACACCGCCTACGACCACATGTTCCTCGACGGGCTGGAAGATGCCTACGAGGAAGGCCGCGCGATGGGCACTTTCGCGCAGGAAACCGCCGACGAATACCAGCTGACGCGCGAGCAGATGGACGAGTATTCCATCGAATCGCTTCGCCGCGCCAATGCCGCGATCGAGAGCGGTGCCTTTGCTGACGAGGTCGTTCCGATCACCATCGTGACCCGCAAGGGCGAGACCGTGGTCGAGCACGACGAGCAGCCCGGCAAGGGCAAGCCCGACAATATCCCGAGCCTGCGCCCCGCTTTTGCCAAGGACGGCACGATTACCGCCGCGACCTCGTCGAGCATTTCGGACGGTGCCGCTGCCGTGGTCCTCACACGCGAAAGCGTGGCCAAGGAAAACGGCCAGACGCCCGTCGCGAAGATCGTCGCCCTTGCGGCGCATGCACAGGAGCCTGCGAAGTTCACCGTGGCACCCATCGGTGCGATCGAGAAAGTGCTCGAACAGGCTGGCTGGTCGGCCGACGAAGTCGACCTGTGGGAAGTGAACGAAGCCTTCGCCTGCGTCGCCATGTTCGCGATGCGCGACATCGGCATACCGCACGAGAAGATCAACGTGAACGGCGGCGGCACCGCGCTGGGTCACCCCATCGGCGCCAGCGGCACGCGGATCATCGTCACCCTGCTCAACGCGCTCAAGCAGCAGGGCAAGAAGAAGGGCATCGCGAGCCTGTGCATCGGCGGCGGCGAAGCCACGGCCGTTGCGGTGGAGATGATGTGACGACCGGCCGGAGCGGATGAAAGGCTGCAGGCGGGCCCCTATGGCTCGCCTGCGCCCCACAGGCGGTCCGCCTCGACGAAGCCCGAGCGCTTTTCCACCGCGAATTCGCACCAGTTGTCGGCGCAGTCGCCAAGCTTGCCGACCACGCCCGGCTCGAGCCGCCACTTGATCGCGGAGTCTATCGTTCCCGCGTCGCGCATCTCGGCAAGACCCTCGCCCGTCACGATCGCGCCGCGCGTGCGGCTCAGCAGGCGGGCGGCGATCCAGCCGCGCTCGCCGCTGGGGTCCTCGACCAGCCGCCACCCTTCGCGAAGGCGCACCACTTTTACCGGCAACCCCTTGCGCTTGTAGATCCACGCGATCCGGTATTCCGCGCTCGGTCCCACGCGCATGTTCGCTTCGGTGACGTCTATCGTCGCCCAATATGGCGTCTCGACATTCTGCCCCCCGGCGGGGCTGGCGATCAGCAAGGCAAGGCCTGCGGCAAGCATGGTTGCGCGTTTCAGCATGGCCGAATGAAGTACCGCAGAGGCCGCCGATCTGGCAAGCCGGGACAAGCCGTCGCTTGACCAGTTTTGCCCCACGCGCCAAGCACGCAAACTCTATGGCCAGCGCATCTCAATCTCCCGCCCGCCGCATCGAAGGCACACCCCGCGTCATCGTTACTCGCGCGCTCTCCCCCGACATCGAGGCGCGCATGGCGGAGCTGTTCGACTGCCGCTTCAACCCCAGCGACACGCCGCTTTCGCGCGAGCAGCTGCTGGCCGCGATGCGGGAGACCGACGTGCTGGTGCCCACCGTGACCGACCGGATCGATGCGGAGATGATCGCGAATGCGGGCGATCGTCTGCGCCTCATCGCCAGTTTCGGCGCGGGCACGGATCATCTCGATCTGGCCGCAGCGGCGAAGCGGCGCATCACCGTGACCAACACGCCCAGCGTATTCACCGAAGACACCGCCGACTTGGCTTTGGCGCTGATCATCGGCGTGCCCCGGCGCATGCGCGAAGGCGTGGCGCTGGTCCGCAGCGGCGAGTGGACCGGCTGGGCGCCCACCGCGCTGCTCGGCCGCAAGCTGGCCGGCAAGACGCTGGGCATCGTCGGCATGGGCCGCATCGGCCAGGCCGTGGCGCATCGCGCCAAGGCCTTCGGGCTCGACATCGCCTACCACAACCGCAAGCGGCTGCCCGAAGCGGTCGAACGGATGTTTGGGGCCACCTATGTCGAAACCCTGGACGAGATGCTGGCGCAGGCCGACATCCTCACCCTGCACTGCCCCGCCAACCCGGAAAGCCGCGGTATGCTGGACGCTGATGCGATCCGGCGCATGAAGCCGGGCGCGTTCCTCATCAACACCGCGCGCGGCGACCTGGTCGATCAGGAAGCGCTGATCGCGGCGCTCGAAAGCGGCCGTCTCGCGGGCGCGGGGCTGGACGTCTATCCGGACGAGCCGGACGTCGATCCGCGCCTGCTCGCCCACCCCAACGTGATGACCCTGCCCCATATCGGCAGCGCCACCGCCGAAGGCCGCGTCGCGTCGGGCGAGAAGGTGATCGCCAATATCCGCTTCTGGGCCGACGGCCACCGCCCGCCCGATCAGGTGCTCGACGCGCTCTTCTGAGCCGATATCGCTGGGCACACCCGTCGCATCTCGCCGCACGCCTGACCCGATAAACCAATAATCCACCAAATATCGGGCATAGCGTGCGCAATCGGTGGATGGGACGGGGTACATGATGCGATCGGCACTGGCTTTGCTGACGGTGGTTTTTCTTGCGAGCGGGGCAAATGCGCAGGAGGTCGGCGCGCTCGTCACCAATAATACCGGCGACACCGCGTGGGTCCTCGCTGCATCGGCGCTGGTGCTGATGATGACGCTGCCGGGTCTCGTGCTGCTTTACGGCGGGCTCGTGCGGTCTAAGAACGTGCTCTCGGTCGCGCTGCAGACCGGCGCGGTCGCCAGTATCGTATCGGTTCTGTGGATCGTTGTGGGCTACACGCTCGCTTTCGGCGACGTCGGCAATGGCTGGTTCGGCAACGGGCGCGCCTGGATGCTGATCGAACTGACCAACTTGCGCGGCGGAACCACCGTGCCCGAAAGCACCTTCGTGCTGTTCCAGATGACCTTTGCCATGATTGCGCCCGCGCTGATGATCGGCGCATGGGTCGACCGCGCCCGGTTCAGCTGGGTCGTGATCTTTTGCGCCCTGTGGAGCGTCGCAGTCTACGCACCGGTCGCGCACTGGATCTGGGGCGGCGGCTGGCTAGCGAGCAGCTTCGGCACGGCGGACTTCGCAGGCGGCCTCGTGGTTCACACCACTGCGGGCGTTTCCGCACTCGTCGTTGCGGTCATGATGGGCCGGCGCCGGGGCTTTCCCGACAAGCCGCTGATCCCGCACGCTCCGGCCCTGACGATGGTCGGTGCGGCGCTGCTGTGGGTCGGATGGTTCGGCTTGACCGGCGGATCGGCGATGGCGGCGACCGACGATGCGTCGAGCGCGATCATCAACACGCATGTCGCGGCCAGCGTCGCGGCGCTCGTCTGGCTGCTGATCGAGCGGATCAATTTCGGTAAGCCGACCGCGATCGGCTGGGCCACCGGCGCTGTCGCGGGGCTGGCGACGATCACGCCCGCAGCAGGCTACATCTCGCCCGGAGCCGCGATCCTGTTCGGTGCGCTGGCGGCAGTGGTCTGTCACTTCGCGGTCCTTCAGGTGCGCAGGTGGGGCATCGACGATTCGCTCGACGTCTTCGCGGTGCACGGCGTCGGCGGCATCCTGGGCTCCCTCCTGCTGGGCCTGTTCATGTCGTCAGCGCTTGGCGGCACGGGTTATCCGGAAGGGGTGACGCCTGCCGGGCAGCTGGGTGCGCAGGCGCTGGGCGTAGCTGCAGTCGCGCTCTGGAGCGCAGTACTGACCGGGATCCTCGCGCTGGCGATCAACATCTTCTCCCCCATGCGGGTGAAAAAGAAGCACGAGATGGAAGGCCTCGACATCTCCAGCCACGGCGAGCGCGGCTGGCATTTCACCGACTAGCTGCCGCCGCGAGGGGAATTCTCGCCGGTTTCCTCGTCGAGAATCGCGATCACCCGGCCGATCGAGGCGCGGCTGGCGGAAAATTCGAAATGCCGTTCGGGCACTTCGATCGCACGGTCGCACTCGCCCTCCTCCCCGCGCGAGCAGGCAGGTGCCACGACGCCATCCGCAGGCGACCAGATCGCGATGGTGCGCACCGGCGGCTTCTGGCGCGGATCGTCCGGCAGGGGCGGATCGTCGACCGTATGATCGTTGATCGCTTCATAGACGCGCCAGGCATTGTTCGCACGCCGGTCGCCCGAAAAGGGCGTGCCCAGCGTCATCACAAGCGCGACCTGTTCGGGATGGCGCTGCGCCAGAACGCGGGCGTAGAGGCCGCCGAGGCTGATCCCGACCAGCGCCACCTTCCGGCCCGTCTCGCGATAAATCTCGTCGAGCCGCGCCTCGGCGCGCGCGAAGATCTCCGGCGTCACTCCCGTGACAACACCCAACTGTGCGGGAAAGGCATCATAGCCCGAGGCGATCAGCGTGCGCCGCATCAGCGAGGTCGCCGGATCGCTCGAGAGGATACCCGGCAGCACGAGGACGGGCGGCCGTTCTTGATCGGATTTGGGCTGCCCATCGATCCGCACCCGCCGGATCGGGCTCGACCAGATCTTCGGCAGATTCGGCAATTCGCGCAGCCACGAGCCGAAGGACGGAGCCTGATGGTCGTCCTTTGGCTGGGGCATGCGATCAGTCTCCGGTCAGAATCCTATCGACCAACTGCTTCACCGACGGGGTGAAGTTGTTCGAATAGAACGGGTCGGACTTGAACCTATACGCAGCATGGCCTGCGAACATCAGGTTTTCGTCGACCGGCCCACCATGGGCGATATCCTGCAAAGTCTTCTGGATGCAGAAGCTGCGCGGATCGGCAAGGCGACCGGTCGTGTAATCGTCGTGGTCCTTCCAGCTCGAAAACTGGCAGTGGCTGAGGCAGCCCATGCAATCCTGCTGGTCCTTGCGGATGGTGTCGCGGCTGTCGGGCGTCACGAAAACCGCCGTGCCGTCTGGCGTCTTGAGCGCTTCGGTAAAGCCTTGCGCCATCCATTCGCGCGCCTTGGGCTTGTCCTCGGGCTTGACCCAGAAATTGCGCGCCTTGCCTTCGTCCGCCAGAGGCTCGGTGCCGTCTTCCTCGCCCTTCTTGAAGATCGGGATCTGCCGTTCGGAGCGGTGCATCAGGTCGTACAGGAAGTCGTTCTTCACCGCGCTGGAATAGAAGCCCGTGGGGGAGAACTTGTGCAGCAACACGTCGCCTTCCTCGATCTCGCGCAGCGCGTCCTTCCACTCCTGCGGGATCGGGCTTTCCTCGGTCAGGAGGGGCCGCGTGCCGAACTGGAAGGCGATCTGGCCGAGCTCTTCGTTGTCGATCCAGTTTTCCCATTCGCGCAGGTACCACACGCCGCCCGCCATCACGATCGGCACGCTTTCGGAAACGCCTTCCTTGCGCATGGTGGCGCGCAGGTCCTTGACGCGCGGATAGGGATCCTGCGGCTCGCGCGGATTCTCGGCATTGGACAGGCCATTGTGGCCGCCAGCCAGCCACGGGTCTTCGTAGACCACCGCCGCCATCAGTTCGGGCACCTTGGAATAGCTGCGCTTCCACAGCGCGCGAAATGCGCGGGCGGAGCTGATGATCGGCAGGTAGCTGACGTTGTAGTGCTCCGCGATCTCGGCCAGCTTGTAAGGCATCCCTGCGCCGCAGGTGACGCCGGTCACCAGGCCGCGCGTCTTTTCGAGCACGCCTTCGAGCACGGCCTGCGCCCCGCCCATTTCCCACAGCACGTTGATGTTGATCGCGCCGTTTCCGCCCGCGATCTCGTGCGCCCGCTGAACCTGCGCCACCGCGCCATCGATGGCGTATCCGATCAGCTGCTCGTGCCGTTCCTTGCGGGTCAGCGCGTCGTAGACCTGGGGGACGATCTTGCCGTCGGCGTCGTAGCTGTCGGCATTGACCGCCGATACCGTGCCGATGCCGCCCGCCGCCGCCCATGCGCCCGAGCTCGCATGATTGGTCGCCGAAACGCCCTTTCCGCCTTCGATCAGGGGCCACACTTCGCGACCGCCATATTCGATCGGCCGCAGTCCTTTGAATGCCATGAAACTTCCAGTTTGCTGAGGTACGAGCGCCTAGCCGGTCGCGATATTGCCTTCGGCGTTCGCGGCGCTCTCTTGCCCTGTACAGGGTGCGATTTCGTCAGGTTTCGGCCTTGTAGCGCCGCGACTGAATTGTGCAAAGTATCCCGACAGCTCGGGCGCCTGCTCGATCCGGTCGAGCCGGTAGCCGACCCGCTCGAACTCGCAGGCAAGCAGCGCGGGCGCGATTCCGTGCCGGTCGGTCGGGCGGTCAATATCGACGACGATCACCTTGCCGTCTTCCTTCAGCGCCGGCCACAGGCGCCACAGGAAGGCATAGGGCTCCGCAACTTCGTGGTACATGTGCACCATGAAGACGCGGTCGAAACTTTCCAACGGCAGGTGCGGGTCATCTCCGGCGCCGAGCGCAATCGAGACATTGTCGAGCCGCTCGCGCTCGACCCTGCGGCCAAGGCGTTCGAGGACCGAGCGATCGATGTCCTGTGCAAGGACCCGCCCGCTCTCGCCCACCCGCTCCGCGAGGCGCACCGTGTAGTAACCCTCGCCAGCGCCGATATCGGCCACGGTCATGCCCGCGTCGATCGCCGCCATGTCCATCACCAAGCGCGCCTCGCCCTGGCTGTCGCGCTTGGTTTCGGTGGAGAACTGGTTCGCGCCGAGTTCGGACACCGGGCGATCGGGTTCGGGGAAATCGCGCGCGGTTTCGGGCCGGTCGCTCTCGTCCGCTGGCGGACTGCACGCGGCGAGGACCAGTGTCACACCCAGTAAGAGAGAGGATCCCGCCCGTTTCATGCTGGCCGCCACTTAGCCGCGCAACCTGCAATTGGCAAAGCGGCTTTTCCGTCTATTCGACGTCTTCGACCTGGACCGCTTCGCCCGTTACCCGCTGCGCAAGCGCGGCGGAGATGAAGGGATCGATCGCGCCGTCGAGCACGTCGCCCGGGGCGGTCGAGGTTTCGCCCGTGCGCAGGTCCTTCACCATCTGGTAGGGCTGGAGGACATAGCTGCGAATCTGGTGGCCCCAGCCGATCTCGGTCTTCTCGGCATATTCGCCCGATGCCGCGGCCTCGCGCTCCGCCATCTCGCGTTCGAACAGGCGCGCTTTCAGCATGTTCATCGCGGTCGCGCGGTTCTTGTGCTGGCTGCGGTCGTTCTGGCTGGCGACGACGATCCCGGTCGGCTGGTGGGTGATGCGGACCGCGGAATCGGTCGTGTTGACGTGCTGCCCGCCCGCGCCCGAGGCGCGGTAGGTATCGATCTTCAAATCGCTTTCGACGATCTCGATCTCGATATCGTCGTCGATCACCGGATAGACCCAGACCGAGCTGAACGAAGTGTGCCGCCGTGCCGAGCTGTCGTAGGGGCTGATCCGCACCAGGCGGTGCACGCCGCTCTCGGTCTTGGCGTAACCATAGGCGTTCTCGCCCTTGATCAGCAGCGTCGCCGACTTGATCCCTGCGGCCTCGCCCGCCTGGTATTCGACCGTCTCGACCTTGAACCCGCGCTTTTCCGCCCAGCGGGCGTACATCCGCATGAGCATTTCGGCCCAGTCCTGGCTCTCGGTGCCGCCGGCGCCCGCGTGGACTTCGAGATAGGCATCGTTGGCATCCGCCTCGCCCGAAAGGAGCGCCTGAACCTTGTCCGCATCGGCTCGGGCCGCCAGCTTTTCGAGACTGGCGAGTCCTTCGTTGATCGTATCGTCGTCGCCCTCGGCCTCGCCCAGTTCGATGAATTCGATTGCATCGGCCATCTCGGCCGAGATCGTGTTGACCGTGCCGATCGCGCTTTCGAGCCGCTTCTGTTCGCGCATGATCGCCTGCGCCTGCTTGGGATCGTCCCACAGGGTCGGGTCCTCGACCCGGGCGTTCAGCTCGTCGAGCTCGCGCAGCGCGCGCTCCCAGTCGAGCGACTGGCGCACCAGCGCCAGCGCAGCTTCGATCCGGTCGATATGGGCCTGCCCTTCGGCACGCATAGGCTGATCTCTTTCACAAATTCGGCAAGAAACAGGGCCGGAAGCGCTAGGCGCGCAGGCGCGGCAAAGCAAGCCGGGCGACTGCGCCCGGCACGCAGCGCCTAGTAGATACCGCCCTGTTCCTCGACGAAGTTTTCCGGCGGCTCCTCGCGTTCGACGACCTGGTTCGCGGCGTTCTGCGCCCGCCGCGCCCGGCGTACGAGGTCGAGCAGTTCCTGCCGCTGCGCCGCTATCTCCGACGCGCGGGTGGAGCGCGGCGGCTCGGTGTCGGGCTTGAACGCCTCCCAGATGATCGCCGCATTCTCGTCCGTCGTGGGCCATGCGTCGTAGACGCGTCCGCCCGTGCGGCGATCGATCCGGACCATGCGCACGCCCGCAGGCGCAACCGGCGGGCTCGAACGCCAGCGATCGCGCGTGTCATCGATGAAGCTCTTCACGATCGGCGCGGCGATCGTGCCCCCTTGCGCATATCCGCCCATGTTGCGCGGCTGGTCGAAGCCCAGATAGGTGCCGACCACCAGTTGCTGCGTACCGCCCACGAACCACACGTCCTTGGGGCCGGTGGTGGTGCCGGTCTTGCCGAACAGCGGCAGGCCCGTGCCGCGCAGCACCTTCGCGGTGCCCCGGGTGATCACGCCTTCCATGATATGCGTGATCTGGAAGGCGGTACGCGCGTCCATCGCCTGCCGCCCCATCGGGCCGAGGCGCGGCATGGCCGACCCGTCGTATTCGGCCATGTTGCAACCTTCGCATGCGCGCTGGTCGGCGCGCCAGATCACCTTGCCGCGCCGGTCCTGAACATAATCGATCACGGTCGGATCGTTGTAGCGGCCATGGTTGGCGAGCGTCGCGAAGGCATTGGTCATCTTCTCGACCGTGGTCTCGCCCGCGCCGAGCGCGAAGGCGATGTAGGGTTCGTAGGACCCGATCCCGACGCGTTCGTAGGTCTTGATGACGTTGGGCATGCCCGCATCGTTCGCGATGTTGGCGGTCATCACGTTCTGCGAATTCTCGAGCCCGTAGCGCAGCGTATAGGTGCCGGCACGCCCGCCGCGAACGCATTTCTGGCCAAGTTGGCGGCCCTGATAGGCACAGAAGCTGCTGTTATCGACCTGCGTGGCCGGGGTCATGCCCTGGTCCAGCCCGGTCGCATAGACGAAGGCCTTGACCGTGGAGCCCGGCTGACGATTGGCCTGCGTCGCGCGGTTGAAGCTTTCGAGGCGGCTGTCCCAGCCCCCCTGCATCGCCATGATGCGCCCCGTCTGCGGGTCTTCCACCACGATCCCGCCCGACGCCTCGGGGATGACCGCGAGCCGCCAGCTATTGCCCGAAGGACGCACCGCGACCACGTCGCCCGGCTGCAGCGAACCCGGCGCCCCAGTGAGCGTGGCGGTCTCGCCGTCGGAAAAGCCGATCGCACCCGAGCCGGTGAAGACGGCCACGCGCCAGTCTTCGTAATTGATGCCGATATTGGCGCTCGCAAGCTGGCTGGTCAGATCGCCCTTGTCGGGATTGAGGGTCGCGACCGGGCCGCTCCACCCTCGTCCGCCGTGATAGCGCAGCATGCCCTCGCGCAGCGCATCGCGCGCGGCATCCTGGTATTCGAGGTCGAGCGAGGTGCGCACCCACAGGCCGCCGGCATAGACGCTGTTGGGCCCGTCGTCCGATGTTTCACCGAACCGGTCGAGCAACTGGCGGCGCACTTCCTCGATGAAATAGCCCGCGTCGGCATTGCGGATGTTCGACGCACCGGAGGTCAGGCCCAGGGGCTCGTTCTGTGCGGCACGAACAGCCTCGGGGGTCGCCCAGCCATTATCCTCCATCTGGCCGAGCACCCAGTTGCGGCGCGATATCGCCAGCTCCTCGTAACGCTCGCGGCCATAGCGTTCGGGCGCTTTGGGGAGGATCGCAAGGAACGCCATTTCGTGCAGGTCGAGGTCGCCGACATCCTTGTCGAAATAGGCACGCGCCGCCGCCTGCACGCCGAAGCTGCGCCGGCCGAGCGGAATTTCGTTGAGATAGAGCGTCAGGATTTCCTGCTTGCTCAAAGTCTGTTCGATCCGCCGCGCGACGAGCATCTCGCGCAGCTTGCGCGTCACCGAATATTCGTCGCTCAGAAGCACGTTCTTGGCGACCTGCTGGGTGATCGTCGAGCCGCCCACCGCGCG
Source organism: Alteriqipengyuania lutimaris (assembly GCF_003363135.1). Lineage (NCBI taxonomy): Bacteria > Pseudomonadati > Pseudomonadota > Alphaproteobacteria > Sphingomonadales > Erythrobacteraceae > Alteriqipengyuania > Alteriqipengyuania lutimaris. The sequence continues at coordinate 2,355,951 of NZ_QRBB01000001.1, forward strand.
TTCGTCGGTCCCTGCCTTGCGCGCATAGTCGAGCACCGCATTCGCGGTCCCGGTGATGTCGACGCCATTATGGCTCCAGAAGGTTTCATCTTCGGCGGAAAGGAAGGCGTTGATCAGCGGGGTCGGGAAATCGACGAAGTTGAGCTGCACGCGGCGATCGCGCGCGTAGCTGCCCACGATTTCGCCATCCGCGCCGCGAACCACCGTGGGCAGCGGCGTCTCGTAATCCTGCAGTGCGGCCGCATCGGGCAAGTCGCGTCCGATCAGGAACCATGCGATCGCGATGAGCAGCAGGAAAGCGGCCGTGCCATAGACGATCCAGCGCACGGCCCAGTTGTCGCGCCAGGTCTTCCTGAACTGGGCGAAGGCGTCGGATCCATCGCGCTGGATCCGGTAGCGAATATGTTCGACGGAGATTTCGGTCATGATGCGAGCGTGCCCTTAGCATGGCCTTTGCGCGGACTGCCATAACCAATGGTGAACATGACCGGTTAGGGGCGATCGCTGGACTGGCGGGCGAAGAACACGCGGATCGACTGTGCCACGAAAGCGGCAATCTCCTGGCGTCCCTCGGGCGAGGCGAGCTTTCCCGCATCCTCTTCATTGGTGAGGAAACCGACTTCGAAAAGGACCGCAGGCACATCGGGCGCGCGCAGCACCGCGAGCGCTGCGGAACGCTGCGCCTGCGAATGAAAGCGGTGCTCGCCCTGCCCTTCCCGCTCGATCAGCTGGCCGAACTCGCGGCTCGTTTCCTGCACGCGGCGCTGCGAAAGCTCCACCAAGATGTCGTTCACCGGATCGCTCTGGTTGCGCACGACCACTCCGTTGAGCAGGTCCGCGTTGTTTTCGCGGTTGGCGAAGCGTGCCGCCGCCTCGCTCGAGGCTTCGGTCGACAAGGTGTAGACGCTGGCGCCCGAAGCCGTGTCGATATCGCCCGCACTGTCGGCATGGATCGAGATGAACAGGTCGGCATTCATCCGGCGGGCGATCTCGGGCCGCTCCTGAAGCACGAGGAAGGTGTCGTCCTCGCGCGTCAGCGCTACGCGAATGCCGCCTTCCTCCAGCAGCCGGTCCTTCACCGCCAGCGCAAGGTCGAGCACCAGGTCCTTCTCCCGCCGACCGCCGGATACCGCGCCCGGGTCCTTCCCGCCATGGCCCGGATCGATCAGGACCAAAGGACGCGAATTGTCCGGCGGGCCGTAGATCGTGGGCAGGTCGATCGGCTGGCCGGCTTCGGGAAGGACCAGGCTGATGACATAGTCGCGGCCCAGGTGCGGCACGGGGATCGTCAGGCCGAAAGCGTATAATCCGCCCACCACAGCAACGGGCAGCAGGAAGATCGCCAGGATTTGAAAGAAGCGCGCCATCGCGCGGCGGCTTCTAAATTGCCGCGCGCCCCCAGCGCAATAGAGTTGCCGCGCCTTGCGCACGATGCTAGCCATAACGGGTCACGAGGCGCGAGCCCCTTTACAAGGGTCGGATTTATCCCACCCGCTGGGCTGAAGCGATCGCGACGAACACACAGCCACTCGGGCCGAATGCCCGTGCGGTGTCCGAACATGATAACAGGTTGATGCGACCAATGCGCACTCCACGCCAACTCGAAACCGACGGGCCCTCCGGCCTGACGGGCGAGCGTTGGGCGAGGGCCAGAGAATTGGCAGACGCGCGCATGGTGGCAGACACATTCGCTTCCCGCAGGCCCCGCAAGCGGCCGGCGACGGATTTCCCATCCCGCTCAGGCCGCAGCGCCGGGCGACTTTTCATCACAGATAACGCGTTTCGCCGCGACCGGCCCCCAAGGCAGCTACGGTGCGCGAGGCGCGTGGAGACTTATACATGGCACAGCGCATGCTCATCGATGCGCGCCACACGGAAGAAACCCGTGTGGCCGTTCTCAAAGGCAACCGGATAGAAGAATTCGACTTCGAGTCGGCCGAACACAAGCAGATCAAGGGCAATATCTACCTGGCGAAAGTGACGCGGGTCGAACCTTCGCTTCAGGCGGCCTTCGTCGATTTCGGTGGCAACCGCCACGGCTTCCTCGCCTTCAGCGAGATCCATCCGGATTATTACCAGATCCCGAAGGAAGACCGCGACGCACTGCTCGCCGAAGAGGCGGAAGCCGCCGAAGAGGAAGAGCGGCTTCGTGACGAGGAAGAAGATGCCGGGCACATGCCGGGCGAAGAATACGACGCGGAAGACGACGAAAGTTCCGAAGCGCTGGCCGAAGACCTCGCCGAAGACGGGCTCGAGGAAATCGACACGTCGGACAAGGACAAGGTCTCCACGATCGAGGAAGGCCAGCTTTCCTCGGACGACGACGACGATTCCGACGACGATGATTCCGATGAAGAATCCTCGGGCAACAACGGCAACCGCCGCGGTCGCGGGGGCCGTCGCGGTCGCGGTGGCCCGCGCCGCCAGGGTTCGGGCAAGGGTGGCAATTCGAGCCGCGCCAAGCAGGTCGACGAGGCACGCGCCCGTCGCCAGGCACTGCGTCGCCGGTACAAGATCCAGGACGTCATCCAGCGCCGCCAGGTGCTGCTGGTGCAGGTCGTCAAGGAAGAGCGCGGCAACAAGGGCGCGGCGCTGACCACCTATCTCAGCCTCGCCGGGCGCTACACGGTGCTAATGCCCAACAGCAGCCACGGCGGCGGCATTTCGCGCAAGATTTCCAGCGCGAGCGACCGCAAGCGGCTCAAGCAGATCGTCGGCGACCTCAACCTGCCCCGCACCATGGGCCTCATCGTGCGTACCGCGGGCCTCAGCCGCACCAAGACCGAGATCAAGCGCGACTTCGATTACCTCGCGCGACTGTGGGACGAGATCCGCGAGCGCACGCTCGGCTCCAGCGCGCCATCTTTGATCCACTCGGACAGCGACCTGATCAAGCGCGCGATCCGCGACATCTATAATCGCGAGATCGAGGAGGTCGTGGTCGAAGGCGAAGCGGGCTACAAATCCGCCAAGTCCTTCATGAAACTGCTGATGCCCAGCCACGCGCGGCGGGTGAAACCCTATTCCGATCCGGTGCCGCTGTTCCAGCGCTACGGCGCCGAAGACCAGCTGCGCGCGATGTACGAGCCGGTCGTCCAGCTCAAATCGGGCGGCTACCTTGTGATCAACCCGACCGAGGCGCTGGTGTCGATCGACATCAACTCAGGGAGGTCGACGAAGGAGCACGGGATCGAGCAGACGGCGGTCGCCACGAACCTCGAAGCGGCGAAGGAAATCGCCCGCCAGCTGCGGCTGCGCGACATGGCGGGCCTCGTCGTGATCGACTTCATCGACATGGAGTACAACAACAACGTCCGGAAGGTGGAGCGTGCGATGAAGGACGCGCTCAAGAACGACCGGGCTCGCATCCAGGTCGGCCGCATTTCCGGCTTCGGCCTGATGGAAATGAGCCGCCAGCGCCTCCGCACCGGCGTGCTCGAAGCCACGACCCGCGAGTGCCCGCATTGCGACGGCACCGGCCTCGTGCGCACCGCGTCGAGCGCGGGGCTTTCCGCGCTGCGCCTGATCGAGGACGAGGCAGCCAAGGGCAAGGGCACGATCATCACCCTGTCGGCCAGCACCGAAGCGGCGGTTTACCTGCTGAATTCCAAGCGCGCCGACCTGGTCGAGATCGAAGAACGCTACGGCGTCAAGGTCGAGATAGTGCCTGAGGGCGAGGACGAAGGCGCGAAGATGAGCGTCTCCAGCTCCGGCCCGAAACCCGCCGAAGCGCCCAAGTTCGAACCGATCGTGATCGAGGACGACGCCGAAATCGATAGCGACGACAGCGACGACGAGGATGACGACGGCGACGAGCGCGAGGAACGCGGCAACCGTGGTCGCGGCGGCAACTCGGGCGACGACAATGACGATGACGGCCGCCCGAAGAAGAAGCGCAGGCGCCGGCGTGGCGGTCGCGGTCGCAACAAGAACCGCGACAATGCGGGCGATGACGACAACAACGACCACAGCGACGACCAGAACGATGGCGACGCATCGAACAACCAGGATCGCTCGGACGAGAAATCGGGCGACGACGGCGACGATGAAAAGCCGCGCAAGCGCCGCAGCCGCGGGGGTCGCGGTCGTCGCAAGAAGCAGGACGACAACACTGCGAACGAAGGCCAGGAAGGCGTGTCCGAGCATGTCGTAGACGACATGGCCGTGGTCGCCGGGCCCGACGATGCACCCGCGACAGCGGATGCCGCCACGGCCGAGGACGAAGCGCCCAAGGACAAGCCGAAGCGCCGTTCGCGTGCGAAGAAGGCCGATGCTCCGGCCGATCAGACTGGCAGCGATCAGACTGGGAGCGATCAGGCCGACAACGCCGGAGGCGAGGAGAAGCCCGCGCCCAAGAAGCGTCGCAGCCGCGCCAAGAAGGCGGATGATGCCGGTGGCGAAGCGACGGCCGAGCAGACGAGCGACGACCCGGCCGGCGACAAGCCCAAGCCGCGCCGGCGCACGACCAAGAAGGCCGAGGATGCCGAGGCTGCGGGGGGTGAGGACGCAGCGCCTGCCAAGCCGCGCGCACCGCGCAAGTCCACGGCAAAAGCGACCGCCAAGTCGTCGAGCAAGCCTGCTGCCAAGGCCGAAACGAAAGAGCAGCTGACCGACGACATCGCCGTTGTTGCAGGCCCCGAAAGCACCCCTGCCGATCCGCAGGAAGCCTCGGACAAGCAGGCCTCGGCGCAGAAAAGTGCGGACACGAGCGAGGCACCGTCCCCCGCCAATGATGCCCCCCCTGCGGATACGTCCACGGATGGCGGCGAGGATCGCGACAGCGACGGCAAGCCGCGCCGTGGCTGGTGGCAGCGTACGTTCGGATAACGAACCGCGCGTGACCCGAGAGAAACTGCGGGGTGGCACCAGGGTGCCGCCCCGCACCACTCCGGACGACAGGCACGAGTAAGGAAGCGCACGCCATGGCCCTGGTCCACCGCACACCCGACCATCGCTTCTCGAACCTGCCAGACTACCCCTTCAGGCCGCACTACTACACGACGCGCGAGGGCCTGCGGATCCACTACGTCGACGAAGGCCCGATCGACGCGACGCCGGTGCTGATGATGCATGGCGAGCCGAGCTGGAGCTATCTCTATCGGCACATGATCGGGCCCGTCGTGGAGGCTGGCTACCGCGTGCTCGCGCCCGACCTCGTCGGCTTCGGCAAGTCCGACAAGCTCACCAAAAAAAGCGAATATTCCTACGCCCTCCACGTCGCATGGATGCGCGACTGGCTCACCGCGCAGCGGCTCGAAAACATCGTGCTCGTCTGCCAGGACTGGGGGTCGCTGGTCGGTCTTCGGCTGGTGGCTGACCTGCCTGAAAAATTCGCCGCCGTGGTCCTTTCGAACGGGGGTCTGCCGGCGGGCGAAACGCCTCCCCCTGCCTTCGACAAGTGGCGCAGGTTCTCGCGCTACAGCCCGGTCTTTCCCATAGGCAGGATCGTCCAGCGGGCCACCATGCGCGAGCTGAGCAAGGCAGAGGTCGCGGCCTACGACGCACCCTTCCCCACCCGCGCGAGCAAGGCGGGCGCGCGCATCTTTCCGTCGCTCGTGCCGCTGGGCGACAATGAGGCGGTGCCCGATCAGGAGCGGGCGTGGAAGAAGCTGGCGACCTTCGACAAGCCCTTCACCTGCGCCTTTTCGGACAAGGACCCGATCACGCGTGGCGGCGATGCGAAGTTCAGGCAAGAGGTTCCGGGGGCGAGGGACAACCCGCTGCACCGCACGCTGACGGGCCACCACTTCATCCAGGAAGACGACTCGGAAGAATTCGTGGCGGCGATCCTCGATACGGCCAGGCGCGCAGGGGTTTAGGACGGGGCAACACCTGAAGAACCGATCGCCGTGAGCTTGTCGAGGCCCACTAGCGCATTGGCTTGACGAAAAGCCCGCTCATCCTGCGGCTTTCGTGCACCCGTCTCTAGAAGCGCACCCGCTTGCCCGCCCAGTCGAACATGTATCCGCTATCGTCCGGCGTCAACCCGTCGAGCACGTCCAGCAGGTTGCTCGCCGCCTCGGCGGGCGCCGTCAGCTGCCCCTCGGGCAAATTGGCCTGAAACGGCTCGGACAGCGGCGTATTGACCGTACCCGGATGCAACGCGACGCACACCGCCTCCTGATGCGTGCGGCCAAGCTCGATCGCGAAATTGCGCACCAGCATGTTGAGCGCGGCCTTGCTCGCCCGGTAGGAATGCCATCCGCCGATCCCGTTGTCGCCGATCGACCCGACCCGCGCGGAAAGCGCGGCGAACACGGCGCGCCGGTCGCGCGGAAGGAGGGGCAGGAAATGCTTGGCTACCAGCGCGGGGCCGATGGTGTTGAGGTGGAAGACGCGCGCCATCGCTTCGGCGTCGATCTGCCTGTAGCTGCGCTCCGGCCCGTTACCGTCCGGCAGGGTGAGGACCCCGCTCGCGACAATCACGCAGTCCAGCGGTTGTGCGCCCGCCGCCTGCGCGGCCGCCGCGATACTGCCTTCCTTGTCGAGATCGAAACGCACCCATTGCGCCCCTGTCGGCAGCCGTTCGGGCCGCGTGCGCGATGCCGCGAACACGGTCTTCGCACCGCGTTCCATCAGCCCTTCGACCAGTGCCGATCCGATGCCGCCGCTCGCGCCGACGATCATTGCTCGATCGATTGCCTGTCCTACCACCGCCATATGGTCTAAACTCGCATTTTGATGTCTTTGCCTGTCGACCCAGCATCCCGTTGCGTTGCGCCTTCCAACCCGATCAGGGCCCCGGTTCTTTTCTTCCCCTGGACACTGTGTCAGGTGTGTCACGCCAGATCGCACCGCCGGGCCCAAGACAGCCTTTAGTGCCCTTGCACCTTGCGCCGCAGACGCTAGGTGGAACCCAAGCAGAATTCAGGACTGAACCATGGCCACTTTCACGCTCCCCAAGAACTCCAAGATCCGCGCGAAAGGCGAGACGCATACTGCCGCCGAAGGCGCAGTCCGGGTCAAGAAGTTCAAGATCTACCGCTACAACCCCGACAGCGGCGAGAACCCGCGCTACGATCGGTTCGAGGTGGATCTGGATGCGTGCGGGCCAATGGTCCTCGATGCCCTGTTCAAGATCAAGAACGAGATCGACCCGACGCTGACCTTCCGCCGTTCATGCCGCGAAGGCATCTGCGGGTCCTGCGCGATGAACATCAACGGGTCCAACGCGCTCGCCTGCACCACCGCGATCGACGATCTGGGCGGCGAAATCCGCATCACCCCGCTTCCGCACATGGAGGTGGTGAAGGACCTCGTCCCCGATTTCACGCATTTCTACGCGCAATACGCATCGATCCGCCCTTGGCTGCAGACCGTCACCCCGACGCCGAGCGGCAAGGAACGCCTGCAGAGCCCGGAAGAGCGCGAGAACCTCGACGGCCTGTATGAGTGCATCCTGTGCGCCTGCTGCTCGACCGCGTGCCCGAGCTACTGGTGGAATTCCGACAAATTCCTCGGCCCGGCGATCCTGCTGCAGGCCTATCGCTGGCTGGCGGACAGTCGCGACGAGATGACCGGTGAACGGCTCGACCAGCTGGAAGACCCGTACCGCCTCTATCGCTGCCACACGATCATGAACTGCGCGAACGTGTGCCCCAAGGGCCTCAGCCCGGCGAAGGCGATCGCCGAAACCAAGAAGATGATGGCCGAACGCGCAATCTGAATGAAAACGATTTTTGCGCCGGTCGACTACCGCCCGATCCCGGGCGAGGACGGCTGGTTCACCTGGAACCTCAAGGACGAGACGCGCTATAACGGCGCGGTGCTCGGCCCGCTCAAGGTCCGCCACGAGGCCGACGGGGACCGCCCGCGCACCCGGCTGCGGATGATCCCGCAGCATATGCACACCAACATCCAGGACATCGTCCATGGCGCGGTGACGCTTGGCCTGATCGACATCGCGCTGTTCGCAGGCGCCCAGACGCTGGGCAAGGGGCACGACGGCCCGATGGTGACGGTCGAGCTCTCCACGCAATTCGTGGGGGCCGGCGATCCGACCCGGCCGCTCGACGCGGTGAGCGAGCTGGTGCGCGAGACCGGCAAGCTCGCCTTCGTGCGCGGCGAGGTGGTGCAGGACGACGATATCGTCGCCGCCTATTCGGGCATCCTGCGCAAACTTTCCCGCCGATAAACCGTTCGATGACCAGCGTTCTTACCCGATACGAAGAGCTCCTCGCCACGAAGGAGCTGAAGCCCGACGAGGACCAGCGCGCGGCCGTGGCCGAGCTGGAGCGCGTACAGCGCGAGCTCGAAGCCGGGAGCGCGCGCAAGGGGCTGCTCGGCGGGTTGCTGGGCAAGAAGCCGCAACCCGTGCGCGGCCTCTACATGTGGGGCGGCGTCGGACGCGGAAAGTCCATGCTGATGGACCTGTTCTTCGAATGCCTCGACATCGGGAAGAAGCGGCGGGTGCATTTTCACGCCTTCATGCTCGAAGTCGACGCGATGATCGCCGAGGAGCGCGCTGCGAAGGAGGAAGGTCCCGTCCGCCGCGTCGCCGCGCGGATTGCCGAGGATGTTCGGTGCCTCGCCTTCGACGAGATGGTGGTCAACAACACCGCCGATGCCGCGATCATGGCACGGCTGTTCACGCCGCTGATCGAGGATCACGGCGTCACCATCGTGACAACGAGCAACCGCCCTCCCCACGATCTCTACAAGGACGGGCTCAACCGATCGCTGTTCCTGCCCTTCATCGACCTGATCGAGCGCGAACTCGACACGCTCTCTTTGAACGGGCCGACCGATTACCGTCTCGACCGGCTGGGCGGGCTCGAAACCTGGCACACCCCGCTCGGCGACCGCTCGACCGCGCAGGTGCGCGAGGCGTTCTTCCGCCTGACCGACTACGAACCCGAAGACGCGGCGCACGTGCCCAGCAGCGAACTCGACCTGGGCGGCGGGCGCACGCTCCATGTGCCCAAGAGTCTGAAGGGCGTCGGCGTGTTCAGCTTCAAGCGGCTATGCGGAGAAAATCGCGGAGCGTCGGACTATCTGGCGGTCGCGCGCGCCTTTCACACGGTGATCGTCGTCGGCGTCCCCCTGCTCAGCCCCGAAAACCGCAACGAGGCGATCCGCTTCACCAAGCTGATCGACGCGCTTTACGAGCACAAGGTGAAGCTGTTCGCGACCGCCGCGGCCGAGCCCGAAGCGCTCTACCCAACCGGCGACGGCAGCTTCGAGTTCGACCGCACCGTCAGCCGCCTGCGCGAAATGCAAAGCGACGAGTACATGGCCAGGGGGCACGGGCCCGAGTGACGCAGTGGACGGCCTCGCGGCCGTATTTGAACCGGCGGCGCAAGCCACATCGGCTCTCGATCCTGCGGCCGTTCACTCAGTTTGGGGGGTTGTGCGTCGCTCAGGCCACCTCGGCCGGCTGCTGCGCGGCGCGACGCTGCTTCTCGGCCAGGCGGCCCATCAGCTTCAGGTCACGCTCGGTCAGCTTGAGCGCGGTATCGGCCCAGATTTCGGTAATCTCGGTCAGTTCGAGCAGCGAGAGATCCCAGCTTCGCTTGGTAGCCATGCGCGAGCCAAGCAGGCCGGCGTGCCGCCGCGAGTTTTTCTCTATAAAGGACTGCACCGCCGCCTCCCCGGCGCCGTCGGGCACGACTTCGTGAATGAGGCCGAGCCCGAGCATTTCATCGGCGCTCAGGCTCTTGCCCGACGTAATGAGCCGTTCGGCGGCGATGCTGCCGAGCTGGCGGCTGAGAAAGGCGTGCGCCCCCATGCCCGGGAACAGGCCGAACAGAATCTCGGGCAAGCCGAAACTCGCGCTCTCTTCAGCGATGATGAAGTCGAAGGACAGCAGCGCCTCGAGCCCGCCGCCCAGCGCGTCCCCCTGCACCAGGCCGATTGTCACGAGCGGAAGGCCCAGCGTGTTGATGTTTCGGTGAAGGATACGACAGCAACGATGCCCGTATTCGACCAGCGACGCACGGTCGCCAGCAATGATGAGTTCGCGGAACAGCGCCAGATCGCCGCCGTAGCAGAAGACGCCCGGCGCGTGGCTGCCCAGGACGAGGAACCGCAGGTCGTCTGGGCCGAAATTCGCTTCGATCAGGTCCTGCCAGCGTTCGAAATCGAGGAGCATCGAAGGGGTGAAGCTGGGCCGCCCCTTGGGCACCATGTGGGTCCACAAGGACTTCGTGTCCGCATCATATTCGACCCTCAACTCGCGCAGCCCGAACAGCTCCGGAGAAATCGAGGGGCCGCCCCGGGCGACCATCGCCTCCCCCGACTCGTCGAGGATGATGTGCTGCTCGAAATCGGTGCTGACCCGGTTCATTGCGACCCCCGCTAGATACCGCGTGACGCAAGTGCCGGTCACGTAAGGGGAATCTAAACATGGCGTGAACTTCGTATCAACTTTTTATTTACCAAATCCCATTCTGGGAATTATTTTTGGAATGGGTGGCGTATAAATGTTGCCCGAAAGACTCACGAATTCGGGGTCAGATGGCCCAAACTCCGATCAAGCATGAGGAGCTGCCAGAGCTCGCGCGCATGGTCCCTGCGGCCCGCAATGTGGTCCTCCGCCAGTGCTGACAGGCTGTCCGGATCGAACCACCCGCTATCGAGCAGTCGCTCGCTGCGCACCGCCGTGCGTGCAACTTCGCTCAGCTCGTTGCGGAACCATTGCGAGAGCGGCAGGACGAAGCCCTGCTTGGCGCGATAAAGAATGTCGTCGGGCAGGTGGCCCGTCATCGCGCGCTTGATAGCGAACTTGCCCTGCCCCCTGCGGACCCGCCGGGCTTGCGGAAGCCTGGCCGCGAATTCGACGAGCCTGTGGTCGAGCAGGGGTTCGCGCGCTTCGAGGCTTACCGCCATGCTGGTCCGATCGACCTTGGTCAGGATATCGCCGGGAAGCCAGAATTTGAGATCGGCATATTGCGCGCGATCGAGGCCGTTGCGCGCCGGCGCGTCGCGCATCAGGTCGACCAAGGGCTGTTCGGCGCGATAGCCACCGAGTTCGCGCCTCATCTGCGGCGAGAATATCCGCGCGCGCATGGCCCGGGGCATGATCGAGAGGGCGCTGGCGTAGGCCTCCTCCCCCGACATCGCGAGTGCCTGCAGCGTCGCCTTCGCACGCAAGGGGCGCGGCGCCCAGTCGGCCTTGGGATAGAGCGCGGCAAGCGATCCGAACATCGCGCGCCGCATGCCGAGAGGCAGGATGTCGCGCGCACGCTCCTCCCCCGCATGGAAGATGTGCCGGCGATAGCCTGCGAAAGCTTCGTCCGCGCCGTCGCCCGACAGGGCGACCGTCACATGCTGCCGGGCAAGCGCGCAGACCTCCGCCGTCGGCAGCGCCGATGCATCGGCGAAGGGCTCGTCGAACATGGGCGCAAGCGTATCGATCCGGTCGAACATCGCGGGATCGACGATCCGCTCGTGATGGTCGGTCGCGAAACGCTCTGCGATCAGGCGGGCATGCGCGGTCTCGTCGAGATCGGGCACATCGAACCCGATCGAGCAGGTCGTCACCGGCCGCTCCGCAATCTCCGCCATCATCGCGACGACCGTCGAACTGTCGACCCCGCCCGAAAGGAATGCGCCGATGGGAACGTCGCTGACCATGCGCGAGCTTACGGCGCCGCGCAGCCGCTCTCGCAGCGCGTCGACTTCGTCCGCTTCGTGCATCCGGTGGCGATCGGCGAAGGAGATGTCGTACCAGCATACCGACGGGCGCGGCGCCGTGCCATGCTCGATGATGCGGTAATGGCCCGCCGGCAACTTTTCCACCGACGAAAAGATCGACCTGTGATCGGGCACATAACCCCAGGCGAAGTAATCCTCGATCGCGAGCGGATCCACTTTCCGGTCGAGCGCCGGGTGCGCCATCAGGCCCTTGAGCTCGGAGGCGAAAGCGAAGGTGCCGTCGGGCAGAGTGGCGGTGAACAGCGGCTTCACGCCGAACCGGTCGCGCGCGAGGAACAGCGAGCGCCTCTCGCGGTCGTAGATCGCGAAGGCGAACATGCCGTTCAGGCGGTCGAGGCAGCCCGTTCCCCACTCGCGCCACGCGGCAAGGAGGACTTCGGTATCGCCCTCGGTCGCGAAACGATGGCCGAGCTGCCCCAACTGGCGCCGCAGGGCGCGGTAATTGTAGATCTCGCCATTGAACACGATGACCGCGCGATCGTCGCGCGAATGCATCGGCTGCGGCGATCCATCCACGTCGATGATCGAAAGCCGGCGGTGGGCGAGGCCGACGCCGTCTGCCCGCCACAGGCCCGCACCATCGGGGCCGCGATGGACCATCGCATCGCGCATCCGGCAAAGCGTGTCGCCATCGATTGGCGCCTGCGCCTGGCGAGCGAAAAGTCCAGCGATGCCGCACATGCGAAGCGCCCTACCGTGCGGTCGCTGCTTCGACCAGAGCGGCAGGGCCACCGGACCGGGCATGGAACCGGCGAAGCAACCCCTCGGCCTGCTCCTCCGAAGCCCCGTCGGCGGTCGACAGAATGACCAGCCAGCGCGGTTCGGCCCGCAAGGCCAGCCTGTCGCCCAGGTCGATCAGGCGGAAGGCGAGCGTGTTGGCGGTCGATTGGCCGCCCGCGACGTAGCTGGTCCAGGCCATGCGATGCTCGGTCGCGCTCCGGACCAGTTCCTCGCCCATCATGCCCTCTGCTGCCGATACGGCCCTTACCCGCCGCCAGGGTGTGTTCTGGGGCACCGCACCTTCGGCAGAGGCGGTTGGATCGGCATCCCCGTCATAGGCCGCAAGATAGAGATCGACCGACTGTCCCTCAGGATCGCGATAAATCAGATGCAGCCGCTCGCTGGCCGCCGCGCCAAGCGGCTGCCAGTTCGTGCGCATCTGGGTCTCGACCAGCGTCCAGCCAGGTACATCGGGGCCGGCAAGTGCTGCGCGGTCGTACGTGCCCGAGCGCGCCAGTCCGCTCCACAGCCCCGCCAGCGCGATCAGGGCGACCAGTACCGGGACGAGCGTGCTGGCGCGCAGATGCGGCCGGTCGATCGCGAGGACAAGCCGATGATCCACCCAGCGGCCCGCGCAGCGCCCCTCCGCCTCGGGATCGCGGTCGAACCAGCGCCAGGCGAGCGCCATCACCAGCGCGACGACGAGGGCGAAGAACACCCAGCCATAGACGATGTGATCGATCCCGCCCGCGCGCTCTGCACCGACATATTGCGCGATGGCAATGGTCCCCCATGCACGCACGCCATTGGCGAGGATCGGGACGACGAGGCACAGCGCCAGCAGCGCGATGCGGTGCGGCCAGCGGGTCATCCCGACCTTGGCCGCGAGCACGCCCAGCGTCAGCATGGCGACGACGAACTGAACCCCCGCGCAGGCCTCTGCCACTTCGAAAAGTCCGGCAGGCGTATCGATGAATATCCCGTCGATCTGCGCTGGGATGCCGCTCAGGTGCGTCAGCGCAATCACCATCTCTGCGGTGAGCATCTGCAGGGGCGTGACGATCTCCTCGCCGAAGGGCACGAGAAAGGCGGCAAAGGCCAGCGGGAAGGCGAGTACCGCGCCCGCGCGCAGGCCGAGCACTGCCAGCACCGCGCACTGGAGCACCAGCACTGCACCGGCCTGCGCCAACAGGTCGAGCGAGGTGAGCGTGCCCACGAGCCAGACGAACAGCGCGCCCGCGACCATGCCCAGTCCCGGCAGCCATGCTTGCGGCGCGATCCCCGCCAGCGCCTCGCGGCGGTTCCAGACCAGCCAGCCGATGATCGGGGGAACGAAGAGGATGTGTTGATAGGTCGAAACCGTGAACCACTGACGCGCCATGTCGACCCATTGTGGCATGGTAAGCAGCAGCGCGCTTCCCCAAGCGAACGCCAGCCAGCCCAGCGCGCGCGGCCACGCGGCGGGCAGGCCGCCAAGAACCTGCGCCACCGGTCTGCGGCTGCGCTTGGGGATCGCCTCAGGCGGCATCGCGTACCGAGCCCGCGGCCAGCGGCCGGAGCAACTCGCCCAATCCGGCGAGCATCGCGGGCCAGCTCTGCTCGGCTTCCACGAAGCGGCGCGCCGCCTCGCCCATCGCCCGACGCTTCGCGCGATCATCGCATAGTGCGAGCGCGCGACCGATCATCATCCGGTCGCCCTCTGCCACCGCGAAATGCACACCATCATCGCCGTCGATACCGGTCGCGGCCTCGGGCGAGAGCAGCACGGGCTTGGCCATCGCCATCGCTTCGAGGACCTTGTTCTGGATCCCGCGCGCGATGGTGAGCGGCGCGGTAACGATATCGGCCTGCATCAGGTAGGGCCTGACATCGGGGACCTCGCCCCACACGGTCACGCCGTCGTGGCGCCCGAGCGCCTTGACCGCAGCGGTGGGCGCGCGGCCCACGATGTGGAATTCGGCGCGGGCGTGGATGTCCCGGATCCCCGGCAGGATGCGATGAACCATGCGCTCCACCGCCTCAACATTGGGCGCGTAGTCCATCTGGCCGGTAAAGACGAAATTGGGCCCCTGCCCGTAGAGCGTCGGCTGCGGCTTGAGGCTCTCGGGCGCGAAGAACTGGGCGTCGATCCCGTTGCGCATCACCCTGAGGTCGATCTGGTTCATGCTGGTCACGCGCGTGCGAAACAGGTTCGCCTCGTTCTCGCTGATCAGCAGCGTCGTGTCCGCCGCGCGGGCGAAGCGCTCTTCCGCCGATGCCAGCTTGCGCCCTTCCCGTGCATTGACCCAGGCCTTGGGCCCGTGGCCCGCTTTGCCGTAGGCTTCGAACTTGGCGCTATCGACATCGCACAGGTCGAGCACGGTCCGCCCCGGGAAATGCGGCGGGACATATTGCGCCATCTGGCCCGAGAAGACGTAGATCGCGTCGATCGGGCGGTAATGCAGCACCTGCTCGACCCAATCTCGCAGACCATCATGCGCGAAGGCGGTGAGGCTGACGGGCTGCCCGCGCACCATCGCCTCGGCGGCGGCGAGCACATCGGACTTGCGATGCGGCACGAGGAAATGGCTCGCGGCGATCCCGCCGAGAAACTGGTCTCCGTAGCCCGAATTGTCGTCGAACGTGCCGACATGCACCTTTCCCAGCGCCGCGAGCGCGCGCAGCACGTGGTAGGAACGGATCTTGTCCCCGCGGTCGGGCGGAAACGGCACGCGGTGCGCAAGGAAGAGTGTCTCGCCCATCAGGCCAGCCCTCTTGCGATGATCGGTCCGATGCGATTGGCGACCGGCAGTGGGAGCTTCTTCCACGCCTCTATCTTGCGCGAGAAAGCATCGCTGGTCGGATCGACGTCGCGCGCTTCCTCGCCCGGCGCGGTCCAGCGCGAATAGGCGAGCGGCTGCGGCTCGAAACCCCAGTTCTTCTTGTAATGGTAAGGACCGCTCGCGGCTTTCGAGCGGCCGAAGTCGAACCGCGTGCAGTTTTTCTCGGCCCGCGCGTGACACATCAGCGCGTAGTACATCCGCTCGTTCGCGCGGGTTTCGCGTGCGCGCCAGACGCCGCCGCCCCAGAAGGGGTATGCCGCCCCGTCGTGATAGAAGGTGAGCACGCTGGCGAGCGGTGCCTCCCCCTCCCACACGGTCAGGATATCGGCACGATCATCGAAGCCGCGCAGCATGGCATCGAACAGCGCGCGCGGGAAAACCGGCGTGCCGAGGTTGCGAACGCTGGCGGCGTAGCAGGCGTAATGCGCAGCGCGATCGGCTTCCTTCGTCCCGACCGTTACGGTGAAATCGCCCTTCAGGCTCTTGCGGACTTCGGCGCGCTGCTTGCGCGGGATGGCAAGCAGTTGCGCTTCGTCGTCAACCGCCAGATCGCTCACGAAACCAAAGTGCTTGCCGGTAATCTCGTCCCATCCCGCGGGGGTTTCGCCACCGCGCAGTTCGACTTCCGCGCAGGATTGGCGCTGCGCCAGCTCCGCGGCGGCGCGTGCGAGATGGCGCGCAACGCCCGGTTCGCTCGCGAGAATTCCGCCATCGACGGCGAACCCGCTCGACACCAGCGCGCGCCCGAACAGCGGCGAGTGCACCATCGTCAGCGGCAGCCAGCCGACGATGCGTCCAGCGCGCCGTGCGACCAGCCCGCAGGCCTGCTGGCCGGTGCCCCGCTCGACCGCAATCAACCATTCGGGCAGGTGAAAGGGGCTCGCCGCGTTATCCTGCACGAAGTGCGCGATGCGGCGGGCCTGTTCCTCGTCGTGCATATCGGCGAGCGAGATCGTCACATCTTCTTCGAAGTGATCGGGGGCGAAAGGCGCATTCATGCCGCCTCGCTTACGTCCGGTGCGATGGCAGCCTGCGCAATGGCATCGACCCTGCCCCATGCGAAATCGCCAAACAGGCGTTCGAGCTTGCCCTCCATGGCGGAGAGATTGGTGTAATGGCGCAGGCGCGAACGCAGCGGCGCGTCGGCGACCTGCGGCTGGCCTGGATCGACCTCCCACGGGTGGAAATAGAAGATCGCAGGCGCGCCTTCCTCGCGGTTCACCTGCGCAATCGCCCAGCGAGTGAAACCGTAAGGCAACGTCCGGAAGAAGCCGCCCCCGCCGGCTGCCAGCCTGCGACCGCGCAATATTGCGGTGGTCACGGGCAGTTCGACGAGATCCGCGCCCTCGACCGGGCGGAAGGCGAAACGCGGGGCGTCGCGCCAGCCGTAGTGATCGTGCGCGATCGGCGCCACGCTGGAAGAATAGGCATAGCCTTGCGCAGCCAGTTCCTCGTGCGCCCAGGGATTGCGCGCATCGATGGAGAAGCTGGGCGCGCGATAGCCGGTCACCGCCTGCCCGCTCGCGTCCTCGAGGATGGCGCGCGACTTGCGCAGGTCTTCCGCAAATTCGTTGCGGCTGAAGGTGAAAACGCGCTGGTGGTCGTAGCCATGGCTGGCGATCTCGTGGCCCGCATCGGCAATCTTGCGGATGGATTGCGGCGTGCGCTCGGCGATCCAGCCGAGCGTGAAGAAGGTCGCCTTGACCCCTGCCCGCTCGAACAGCGCGAGGATCGCTTCAACATTGCGCTCGACCCGCAGTTCGCAGCCATCCCAGTCGGCGCGCGGGATGGTGTTCTCGAACGCACCGACCTGAAACCAGTCCTCGACATCGACCGACAGGCCGTTGACGACGGCTCCTTGCGGCATCTGCGGATGCTGGGCGGGCGCGAGATCCATGGTCAGGCGGCCCGGTCTTCTCTCGGACGGTCCTCCTTGCCGAGCCATTCGATCAGCAGTTGCAGCAGATAACGAACGCTCTGCTCCTGATCCTCGAGCCGGGCTTCGAGCGTGGCGACCCGGTTCGCAAGATCGCCATCGCCGCGCGGAGTCCCCTCGATCGCGCGCGACAGCGTGGCGATGGCGGTGCGCAGCTCGTCCATATCGGTGCCCCTCGGTACCGAGGGGGCGGAACCGGAAGAGGCCTGCTGGCGCGAAGGTTCGGCTGCGGGATCATCATCGCGCGGCGCGGGTGCCGGCGCTGGCGTCGGCGCAGGCGCTGGAGCGCGCGAACGATCGGCAGCGCGATTGGCGAAGGGGCGCTTGTCCTCCTCGCCCTCTTCCGAACGCGCATCGCGCGCCATTTCCTCGACCACGTCTGCCAGCATGGCGCAGTCGATCTGGCTGCGCTGCTCGACCGCGCCCATCAGCAGCAGGCGGGTGGCGATCTGGTTGACCCGGCGCGGGATACCGCCGCTCGCCTCGTGAATCGCAGGGAATATCTTGGGATCGAAGGACGGGTAGCCCTTCCAGTTCACCAGTCCGAGGCGATGTTCGATATAGGGCGCCACTTCCTGCACCTCCATCGGGGTCAGGTGGTGCGCCGCGATCACGCGCTGGCGAAGCTGCTCCAGCCGGTCGTGCCGGGCGAGCGTCTGCTTGAACTCGGGCTGGCCGAGCAGGAGCTGCTGCAACAGCGGGTGCGAACCGAGCTGGAAATTGCTCATCATCCGCAGCTCTTCGAGCGCCTCGAAGCTCAGGTTCTGGGCCTCGTCCACCACCAGCAGGCACCGCCGGCCATCACGCGCTTCCTCGTGCAGGAAGGATTCGATCGCGCCCAGCGCGCTCGCCTTGTCCTGCCCCGCGACGTTCAGGCCGAAACTCTGCGCCACCAAGTGCACCAGTTCGCCGCCGTCCAGATTGCTGGTGACCACCTGGCCTACCGTCATCTGTTCCGGGTCCACTTTCTTCATCAGGTGCGCGACCATCGTCGACTTGCCCGAGCCGATCTCGCCGGTGATGACAATAAAGCCCTCGCCCTGCGCCATCCCGTAGCCGAGATAGCTCAGCGCCTTTCGATGCGTGATGCTTTCGAAATAGAACGCCGGGTCCGGCGTCAGCTGGAATGGGCGGCCCGAGAAACCGTAATACTGGTCGAACATGGTGGGGTAAGGATCCTGGGTCGGGGTTAAAAGTCGTAACGCAGGCCGACGAGGGCCGAGGCGTTGGTTTCGTCGAGCGCATCGCTGTCGATCGTATCGACGGAAATGGCCGCGCGGGCGGAGAGGTTGCTGAACAGCGTGCGGCTGTAGGCCGCCGATGCACCGAGCAGCAGCGCGTCGTTCAGTTCGCTCGATCCCTGGTCGAGATGGCTGGCATAGCCGTTCAGGCTGAAGGAAGAGAACGCGTCGACCGGCGCACCGAGGCCGACATAGGCGTAGTAGGACTGGTCGACCGCGCCGTTGCCGGCCGCCAGTGCGGTGCCCTCGGCACCGAAGAAGCTGCGGCGGTCGTAGCCGACGGCAAGGCTCGTCGAAATGCGGCCCGACGACGTCGCATAGGCCAGCTGGCCGCCGCGATTGCGGAACACGGCGCCGCGCACGGACGACAGGGCACCGCCCAGACAGCTCGCGGAGCCTTCCGCACCCGTGCCGCTGACGCAGCCGGTGAAGTCGCCGGTCAGCGAATTGCGCGAGGCAGTGAAGCCGGTTGGCAGGTTGGCGAGCGAATTGGTGATCGTGCCGCCGAAGCCGCTGACCTGATCGTAGACCGAAGCGTTGACCGAAGTGCGCGAGCTCGCCTGCCAGCCGAAGCTGCCGTAATAGGTATCGCTGTCGTAACGGCGGCCGTAATGCGCCTCGAACTGCGTGCGGCGCGAGGGTTTCCAGACGACGCCGACGTCCCAGATCAGCCCCTCGGTCTCGAAGGCGATCTGGCGCGGTGCGCTGTTATCGGTCTGGACGCGGCCACTGGCGTCGAGCACCGGATTGCCGGCCCCGTCGCGCACGACGTCGCGATTGGAAATCTCGACATATTCGTAACCGACCCCGCCCACGGCGGCGAAGCCGGGGGCAAGCGGCACGGTGATATCCCCGCGGCCATAGACATCGCGCACGCGCTGGTCGGAAAAGGAGACCTCCTCCTGAAAAGCACCCGCGCCCATCGCGACGCCGACCGGCAGGACCGCGCCCGGGGCGACGCCGACGCGGGCATTGGCGGAATGGACGAAGCTTTCCTGTGCCACGTCGTCGACGGTCAGCGTATCGTCGACCACACCGACGGCAGGCTCTTCGATCCGGTTATACCCGAAGCGGTAGGAGGCGGACACGTCCGCCGCGCCGACCTTGGTCGACAGGGCGGGGCCCGCATAGCCGGAATAGATGCGGGCCTCCCTGTCGCGGTCGAGCGGCTGGCCGCTCGCGAGAGCCGCGCCCCCGCCTGCATCGGTCCGCGTCCGTGCAGCCAGACCGCCCGCCTCGACCGTGAAGCCCGGAGCAAGCGCTGCATAGCCGCGCGCCACCCCGGAAATATTGTCGCTATCCGCGTAATCGTCGCCGTAGCTGATCACCCGGTCGTAACGCAGCGAGACCGAACCGCCGCCGCGTCGCCCCTGGACCGAAGCATCGACCCCGGCAGCAAGATCGGCGAAGGCCGCATCCTCGTCACCCGGCTCGATCTGGCGGGTGTAGGTCTGGTTGGCTTCGATATAGGGAGAGACATGCAACCGCTGGCGGACCGGAGCATCTGCGGGCCTGCGCGGCTCGCCGTATGCACCGTCGCCCCCGGCTTGTTCGCCTTGGGTGCCCATCGAATCGCCATAGGCGGAAGCCTGCGCGTTAGCGGTAGCGCCACCGCCGGTCACTTCGTCGTCGCTCCAGACGTACTGCGCATGCGCAGGCACGGGCAGCAGGGCGCCGGCGCCGAGCAGGGCAGCGATCACTGGCAGGCGGTTCATGGCGGAGGTCCTCATCCGTAATAGCTCCCGAAACGGCGTCCGCTTGGGCTGAAATTCGCGCCATTGAGCACCAGCTTGATGTCCGGGCAGGCGCCGAGAAGCTGTGCGGCATCTTCCAGCGCGCTCTTGGCGGTGCGATCGGCACGCGCGATCAAGATCGTCTGGCCGACATGCTTCGCGATTTCGGCCGCGGGCGATGCGGCCAGCGCGGGCGGGCTGTCGACCAGCACGATCCGGTTCGGTGCCTGCGCGGTCAGCCGTTCGAAGATTTCTGCGGTGCGACGGCTGGAAAGCGCCTCGCTCGCATGGCTTGCCTGGCGGCCGGGAGGCAGCAGCCAGAGGCCTGCGATATCGGTCTTGAGCACGTGCGCTTCGACGCGGCTTTCCGCATCGGCCAGCACATCCATCAGCCCGGGCCGATCGGGCAGGCCGAACACCGCCTTGACCGAAGGGTTGGCGATGTCGGCATCGATCAGTACCACTTCGAGATCGCGCTCCGCGGCCAGCGACAGCGCGAGATTGACCGCGCAGAAAGTCTTCCCTTCGTTCTCGTGCGGCGATGTGACGAGAACGCGCCGCGACAGCGCCGATCCGCCCAGTCGTGCGGTTTCGAGCACCTGACGCTTCACGATGCGGAACTCCTCCGCCAAGGCGGACGCCTGCCCGTGGGGATCGATGAAGCCGCGCTCTCGCAGGTTGTTGAAATCGACCTCCACGCTCTCGCCACTGAGGGCGATGGGGTTCGCGCGCCCTTCGATCACCGCGGGCGGCGGCGCGGAGGGTTGCGCGGCAACCGGCAGCGCGCTTTCGACAGGGGGTTCAATCTCGGAATGCGCGGGTTCGACTTCGGTCGGAACCGGAGCGGGCGCGGGTGCGGGTGCGGCAGAAGGTGCATGCGCGCTGTCGGGCTGGCGCTGCTCACGCCGCAGCGGCCGCGCGCGCTTCATCGGCACGTCGTCGAAGCTTCGCGGCATCGGAGCCGCGCCGAGATCGTTGAGCCCGAAGGCGCCGCTTGCCCGTTCGAGCAGAGAGCTGCGGTCCGGGCGTTCATCCCCGCGCTTATCCTCGTCCCGAGGCGGCTTGATGGGTCGGTGTTCGGTCATGTCAGCCCCCTCACGCCACCACCTGGCCGACCTGGACGAACTCGATGCCCAGCAGGATGACGAGCAGCCCGGCCAACGCGGCGGTGCTTACGTAGAAGAGGCGCAGCTGCCGCGCTTCGGCAGCCTTGCGGGCGGGTGGGACAATCCTGCTGATCGTGCCCGCCACCGGCAGGCCGAGCGACTTGCTCAGCCCCGAACTGGTCGAGAACGTGGAACGCAGCATGGTCAGCGCGATCGCCGTGCCCAGCCCCGCGCCCACGCCGAGCACCATCACCGCCAGCAGCAGCAGCGGCCGGTTCGGCGCGGCGGGGCGCGTCGAGACGGCGGGTGCATCGATGATGTCGAAGCGGAACGAACTGCGCTCGCTTTCAACCTGGCTGCGCAGCTCCATCTCCTCGCGATCCTTGAGCAATTCGTCGTACTTGTTCTTGAGGACCTCGTAATCGCGCCCGATCCGCTTGGCTTCGGCAGCCAGGCCGGGTTCGCTCGCCTGGTCGGCGATCGTCATCGACATGTCGGCCTGCAGCGCAGCCTTGCGCGCCAGCAACGCCTGCACGGTCGCCTGGCGATCCGCACGCAGCGAGACGAGCGAGCTGTAGGCGGGATTGGGAATGCCCCCCGCACTGCCGCCGCCGCCCGACTGGCGCAGCAACTGGACCTGCCGCAGCGCGGTCTGCATGTCCGGATGGTTGTTCTTGAGCCCACGGGCACGCAGCTGCGCGACCTGCGCTTCGGCCTGGTCGAGCGCGCTGCCCCCGCCTGCCCCGCCGGGCAGGGTCTGCGGCGTACCCGCAAGCTGCCCGGTAATCTGCGCGAGCGCGCTCTGCGCCGCCGCAAGATCCGCCTCGACTCCGCGCATTTCGGAACGTGCGTTTTGCAGGCGAGACGAAATCGCCTCCGAGCCGCCGATCAGTTCAGGATGCTCGGCCTCGAATGCGGTGCGCCGTGCTTCCGCCTCTTCGAGTTCGCTGGCGCGTTGGTCCAGCTGGCGGTCGAGCATGGCCACGGCCTCGTTCACCTCGCCCCGCGTGCCCTCCACATTCGCCTCTCGGAAAATCTCGAGCAGCTTGTCCACGACGTCGCGCGCCAGTTGCGCGTTCTCGTTGTCGGTCAGGTGGCCTTCGCTCATATACGCGGTGATTTCGAAGAGATTGTCGTCCTCGCTGCGCACCTGCACCTTCTTCGCAAGACTGGCGATCGCGTTTTCCATGTCGCGCGGCGTGTTTACGCCCTCGCCCAGCCGGGTCGCTTCAACGACCTGTCCCAGCGTCGAGGCGCTCGCCATCCGCTGGCGAACCCGCACGATGTCGTTCATGTCGCTGCCCGCGATGCCGATCTGCTTGGACAGCATATCGTCGAGCTGGATGAAGATGCGCGCCTGGCTTTCGTAGGTGTTCGGGATCGTGGCGACGAACAGCCAGCCCGTCAGGCACACGGCCCATGCGACGCCCAGTACCAGCCACTTGCGGCTCCAGGCGGAATAGAGCGCTGCGCGCACTTCATCGAAGAGTTCGTTCACGTGCGTCAGGCCCCCTAGAACGCGCTTTCGGGGATGATGATGACGTCGCCGGGTGCGAGCATCACGTTGGCGTCGCTGTCGCCGCGCCGCAGCAGGTCGGACAGGCGCAGCGAATATTCGCGCTGGCGGCCGAGACGCGGATCGAAGCGGATCAGCTTGGCCCGGTTGCCCGCGGCAAATTCGCTCAGGCCACCAACTGCAATCATCGCGTCGAGCACCGTCATATTCGCACGGTAGGGGATCGACGCGGGCTTTTCGGTCGCGCCGATAATCCGCACCTGCTGGCTGAAGGTGCCTGCGAACTTGGTCACGATGACCGAGACGATCGGCTGTTCGATGAATTGCGACAGGTGCAGGCGGATATCCTCCTGCAGCATGGCCGGGGTCTTGCCCACGGCGGGCATATCGGTGACGAGCGGGATCGTGATCCGACCGTCGGGCCGCACCTGAATATTGGTCGCGCCCAGCTCCGGGTTGCGCCACACGTGGATCGACAATTCGTCGAGCGGGCCGATCACATATTCCTGACTCGGACCTTCCTGCGTCGCCACGAAATCCGCCGGAGGCAGTTCGGGGCCACCGCCGCCCATGCATCCTGCAAGCGCGACAAGGCCGAGGATTAGCGCCGAAAACTTCGCAATTGCGCGATTGCGCATGGGATAGATCCTTCCGTTAGTGTCGACCCGACGGCGCGCCCGCGGGGTGCGCACGCCTTCCTGTCCGACGATTTGGGATCTTTCCTCGTCAAAAAGGGTGAATATCCCGTTAGCTAAGGGACTTGTCTTGCGCCGTTCCCGATACGGGACGGGCAGGCACGAAGTGTTAACGGGGCTTTGTCTTCAGCGCGCTTCGAACAACGACGCTCACACCAGCATCTCGATCGCCGGTCCCTGCCCGAGGAAGTGCATCGGGCTAGCGCTCGCGCCGTAGGCCCCGGCGCAGAACACCGCGACGAGATCGCCCACCTCGGCGCGCGGCAACTCGGCCTTGTCGGACAGGCGATCCAGCGGCGTACACAGGCAGCCGACAACATTCGCAATTTCAGTGGGTTGCTCGCCATACCTGGTAGCAATTGCGAGGGGGTAGTTGCGCCGGACCACCGCCCCGAAATTGCCCGATGCCGCCAGTTGGTGATGGAGGCCGCCATCGGTGATCAGAAAAATCTCGCCATGGCTTTCCTTCCGGTCGACGATCTGGGTCAGATATACTCCCGCCTCGCCCACCAGATAGCGCCCCAGTTCGATCGCCATCTCGGTCTCGGCGAGTTCGTCGGGCAAATTCGCAAGCCTCTCGCCCAGCGCCGCACCGACCGCCGCGATATCGAGCGGCTCGTTGCCTGCAAAATAGGGAATGCCGAAACCGCCGCCGAGATTGAGCGCGGGGCACGCACGTCCCACTTCCCGAGCAATCCGCGCGGCGAGATCGAGCACATGGCCCTGCGTCTCGATCACCGCGTCGGCCTCCAGAGTCTGGCTACCGGTATAGATGTGCAGCCCGCGCCATTCGGCCCCGCCCTCGATCAACGTGGCGATCAGCGCGGGCACGCGCTGTGCGTCGAGCCCGAACTGCTTGGCCCCGCCGCCCATCTTCATGCCCGATCCGCGCATGTCGAAATCGGGGTTCACCCGCACCGCGATCTTGGGCCGAACGCCGAGCTCCCGCCCGATTTCGAGCGCACGCGCACCCTCGGTCTCGCTTTCGCAGTTGAGCGTCACGCCCGCTTCTATGGCAGCGCGGATCTCGCGCGGGCGCTTGCCCGGACCGGCGAAGCTGATGTGCGTGCCGTCGATCCCGACACCTTGCAGGATCGCGAGTTCGCCGCCCGAGGCGAGGTCGAACCCGTCGACCAGCCCCGCCATGTGGGCGATCACATCGGGATGTGGGTTGGCCTTGACCGCGTAATGGATCGCGAGGCTTTCGGGCATTGCTGCGCGCAACGCGGCCATGCGCGCGTCGAGCATGGCGCGCGAATAGACGAACAGCGGCGTGTCGCCTGCTTCGTCGACCAGATCGCTCACCTTGCGCCCGCCTATGGCAAGCTCGCCATCGAGCGTCTCGAACCCTGCGGGAATCGGGCCGAGGGGCTTGGGGGCGTTTGCGTCACGCCTGCTCATGCCGCCAGCCTTTCGCTGATTTCGCGGTACAGCGCGGTGCGGTCGATCTTGCCATTAGGATTGACCGGCAGCGCATCGCGCCACTCGATCGCATGGGGTTGCATGAAGCTCGGCAGATCGCGCTTGAGCGCGGTACGCAGAGCATCGGGCGCATCCCCGCCCTGGTCTCCGCGAACCACCAGATGGACCGCCTGGCCAAGCTTCTCGTCGGCGACACCGAAGGCGACCGCATCGCTCACCAGTCCCGTCGCCAGCGCCGCATCCTCGATTTCCTGCGGGCAAATGCGGTTGCCCGCACTCTTGATCATCGCATCGCGCCGCCCGACGAAATAGAGCAGCCCGTCGGCATCGCGCTTCACATAGTCGCCCGACCAGACCGCCGTGCCGCCATAATGCGAATGGGCGGGCGCAGGGCGATATCGCTCCGCCGTGCGCTCCGCATCCTGCCAGTACCCTTGCGCGACCAGCGGCCCGCAATGGACGAGCTCGCCTTCCTCGCCCGGCTCGGCAGGCCCGCCCGCATCGTTCACCACCAGCACTTCCGCAAAGGGCACTGCGCGGCCCATCGATGTGGGATGCGTGGCGACCAGCGCGGGATCGAGGAAGGTCGAGCGGAACGCCTCGGTCAGGCCGTACATCGGGTAGATATCCGCCTGAGGCCACCTGTCACGCATCGCACCGATCAGGTCCGGCGTCAGCGCACCGCCCGAATTGGTCAGGCGCTTGAGGCTCGTCCCCTCGCCATCCCACTTCGCTTCGACCAGCTGGCGCCACAGCGGTGGCACGGCGGCGAGCGTCGTCGCGTCATGCTTTGCCACCGCCTTGGTGACGTCGCGCGGCATCAGATAGTCGAGCGGGGCGACGCAGCCGCCTGCATACCATGTCGAAAGCAGCTGATTCTGCCCGTAATCGAAGGCGAGCGGCAGTACGGCAAGCGTCACGTCGTCGCTGCGCAGCTTCAGGTAATGCGCCACGCTGACTGCGCCCAGCCACATGTTCGCGTGGCTGAGCACCACGCCCTTGGGCTTGCCGGTCGAACCAGAGGTATAGAGGATCGCGGCGACCGACTGCGGGTCGGCAGCCGACTTTGGCAGCGGATCGAAGGCGCGCGAAGCCTCCAGCGCGTCCGCCTCTTCCATGATCGCGCAACCTTCGGGCACGTCGCCGTCTTCCAGCGTCGCCAGCCGCGCGGGTGTGCCGATCAGCAGGCTCGCGCCGCTATCGACGATGATGTGCGCCACCTGCGCGCGCTTGAGCATCGGGTTGACCGGCACGTGGATCAGTCCCGCCCGCGCTGCGGCCAGCGGCAGCAGACAGGTCAGCTCGCCCTTCGCTGCCCACGAGGCGACCCGCCCGCCGTCCTGCCCGATTTGCATGCGCAGCCATGCCGCCAGCCGACCGACACGTGTTCTTAAGTCGGCATGCGTAAGGGTGCCGTCACGCAATGCCAGCGCCGGATCGGCATCCGCGCCACGCTCGGTCAGATGGTCGAGCGGGTAGAGGGTCGGATCGGGCTGGGTCATGAGAGGGAGTGTCGGGCCTCGTGAAAGCGGAGACCGGTGGCTATCACAAGGAGGTTACCAATGTGCAAGGCGCAGACGATGCGCCGGGCGCATATGCGTGGACTTCGCCCTTCGCGCGGCCCGAATGGTTGGCGCTGCTGACCGAGGCGCGCACAGGCGCCTTCACCGTGCATGCAAATGACCCGGGCGGCGCTGCCAGTCTCGCCCTGTGCCGCACGGACGGGCGCGTGGAGGCATTGCGCAACTGGTACGCCTTCACCTGGCATCCGGAGGTATCGCCCGGCCCGCAAGGCGATGCCGCGCTTGAGAGGATCGCCCAAGACTTGAAGCGCGAAGCCCCGCGCGTCACGCTCTGGCCCCTGCCCGACGAGGATGGCGCCGCAACGCGGCTCGCCCACGCCTTCCGCAAGGCCGGCTGGGTGGTCGCGCTGACCCAGTGCGACGAAAATCATGTGCTGCCGGTGAAAGGCCGAAGCTTTGCCGAATATTGGGAGAGCCGCCCCGGGCGCATGCGCACGACCCTGAAGCGCAAGGCCAAGAAGGTCGAGGTCGAAATAGTCGAGCATTTCGATCCAAACCTCTGGAATGCATACGAAACCATCTACGCCAAGAGCTGGAAGCCGAGCGAGGACGAACCCGATCTGCTGCGCCGCTTCGCGCAGGCCGAAGGCGCGGCGGGACGCATTCGACTGGGCGTAGCGCATGCCGACGGCATACCTGTCGCGGCGCAATTCTGGACGGTCGAGAATGGCGTCGCCTACATCCACAAGCTTGCGCACCTCAAAAGCGCCAAGCCAATTTCGCCGGGCACGACGCTTTCGGCAGCGCTGTTCGAGCATGTCATCGACCGCGACCATGTCGATCTGGTCGACTTCGGCACGGGCAATGATGCCTACAAGGCCGACTGGATGGAGATGGTGCGCCCCCGCTACCGGCTCGACGCGCTCGACCCGCGCCAGCCGCGCGCCTGGCTGCCGCTGGCGAAGAGCGCGGTTCGCGCCGTCCTTGCCAGCGTGCGGGCCCAGCGCTAGGGCCACGGCCAATTTTCATTGGCGTCAGACTAAGGCTCATGACTGCACAAACATCCCAGCCGGCGGACCGGACCGGCCCCGCGCGCTCCACCATCGACCAGACGCTGCGCGCGATCCTGCGCGACGTGCTAGGCCTGTCCGAGGCGCGCACGGCAGAGCTCAAGCCCGAGAGCGGCTTGTTCGGCCACCTGCCCGAACTCGACAGCCAGGCGGTTGCCGACCTGCTGACCGAGATGGAAGACCGGTTCGACATCGTGATCGAGGACGACGAAATCGACGGCGACCATCTCGAGACCTATGGCGGCCTCCTCGCCCTCGCCGAAGCGAAGACTGTCGCTTCGTAACATGTCCGCCACGTGAGCACCCCCATCAAGTTCGTCGAATGGCCGTGCCCTGAAACGAACGGCCGCGACACGGATGGCCGGACCCGCACCGAAGCTGCACTGGTCTTCGATGGCGGGCGCACGGCGCGTCTGATGGTGATCCCGCCGCTGTTCGAGGAAGCCAACAAGCTGCGGCACACGCTCGTCGAAGTGATGCGCCGGCTCGATGTTGCGGGGATCGACGGCGTCCTGCCCGACCTGCCCGGCTGCAACGAGAGCCTCGCCCCGCTTGCCGAGCAGACGCTCGACGGCTGGCGTACGGCGGCGCGCGCAGCGGCGGAGCATTTCCACGCTACCGCCGTGCTGACAGTACGCGGGGGCGCTCTTTTAAGGCCTGCGGGCTTGCCCGGGTGGGACTATGCGCCGCAGGACGGCGGAGAAGTGCTACGCTCGATGGTCCGCGCACGGCTGATCGCCAGCAAAGAAGCGGGTGCGCAGGAAACCCGTGAAGACATCGAGGCACTGGGGTGCACGCAGGGCGCCACGCTCGCCGGATGGCAGATCGGACCGCACATGTTTGCCGCGCTGAAGGCGGCAGAGCTTCCACCGCGCGAGGACGGCGTCGCCCTGATCGATCAGGAGGCCGTCGGGGGCCGCCCGCCATGGCTGCGCGCCGAACCAGATTACGATCCTGCCCAGGCCGATGCGATCGCCGCGATCATCGCGGTCGCGATGAGGCAGGCCGAATGAGCCGTCTGCACCTCACCTTCGCCTGCGAGGGCAGCACGCTGGCGGCGACGCTGGACACTGCCCCGCTGACCACCGGGCTGCTGCTGGTCAGCGGGGGCAACGAGCTGCGCAGCGGTGCCTTCCGGGGTCAGGCGCGGCTCGCGCAGACTATCGCCAAGCGCGGTTTCCCCGTCTTCCGTTACGATCGCCGCGGGGTCGGCGACAGCGAAGGCGTCAATCTCGGCTTTTCGGATTCCGAAGCCGATATTCGCGCCGCGCTGGAGGCATTTCAAGCCATCGCGCCGCAGCTCAAGCGCGTGATCGGCCTGGGCAATTGCGACGCGGCCAGCGCGCTGATGCTGGCGGGCGGCGCGGGCTGCGACGGGCTGGTCCTGTCCAATCCCTGGACCATCGAGGACCATGCCGGGGGCAGCGGCGACTCCATGCCGCCGCCACAGGCGATCCGCGCGCGCTATCTAGAAAAGCTGGGCAATCCGCGCGAGGTCGCGCGGCTGCTGCGCGGAGGCGTGGACATGCGCAAGCTTGCCGGCGGGATTATGCGCGCCGCGCGCCCCGCCCCCGCAGCCAACGACCTCGCGACGCGGATGCAGGAAGGGCTCGCGCGGTTCGACGGGCCGACGCGTATCCTGCTCGCCAGTGCGGACCGAACCGCGCAGGCCTTCGAAGGGGCATGGCCCAGGGACGACGTCCGCCTCGTCCGCTGCGAAGGCGCGAGCCACGCGTTTGTCGAGCCGCATGCGCGCGAGTGGCTGGAGGCGAGAATCCTCGAAGCCCTGCGGGCCTAATCGCGCAGGAAAAGGCTCGCCAGTTCGACATGGGTCGACCAGCGGAACTGGCCGACGGGGCGCAGTTCGGCGAGGCGGAAGCCCGCATCCGCGAGGCGCCGCGCATCGCGTGCCCAGCTTTGCGGATTGCAGCTGATATAGGCGACGCGCGTGGCGGTGCTCTGCGCAATCTGGTCGACCTCGCTGCGCGCACCGGCGCGCGGAGGGTCAAGCAGAATGGCGCCGAATTTCGAGATCTCGGCAGCGGTCAGCGGGTCACGGAACAGGTCGCGATGCAGGGCGTGAACCGGCCTGCCCGACTGCCGCGCCGCCGCCTGGCAGGCGAGATGCGCAGCCCGGTCCGCCTCGGCCGCAAGCACCTTGCCCGGCCCGCCGAGCGCAAAGGCGAAGGTGCCCAGCCCCGCGAACAGGTCCGCCACGACCCCGTGACCCGCGCACCATTCCTTCGCCGCCGAAACAAGTGCCGCTTCGCCGTCGGAGGTCGGCTGGAGGAAGGCCCCATGCGGAAAGGCAACCGGAACGCCGCCGATCGTGACCATCGCAGGGCTCGGCTCCCACACCGGTTCGGGCCCGTAACCTTCATCGATAGAAAGCCGTGCAAGGCCCTGTTCCCGCGCGAAATCGAGCAGCGCCTCGGTCTGTGCCAGCCCGTCGGGCGCAATGCCCTTGATCTCGACTGCAACGCCGCTGTCGATCCGCGTAAGCTGGATATCGGCGGCGAGCTTGCCCTGCCAGTGGCCCAGAAGAGCGCGAAGCGGCGCGACCAGCGCGAAGAGTTCGGGCGAGAGGATATGGCATTCCGCCATGTCGACGATCCGGTGCGATCCGCCCTCGCGAAAGCCGATCACGATCTTCTTGCCGATCCGCGCAACGTGCAGCGTGGCGCGGCGGCGGCTGCGCGGCGGCGAGAGATGCGGGGGCGCCAGCACTTCGGGCTCCAGTCCCTGCGACTCCGCGGCAAAGCGCACGCGCTCGCTCACGAACTGGGCGAGCGCCGCATCGTCGGCATGCTGGAGCTCGCACCCGCCGCATTGCGGGAAGTGCCGACAGGGCGGATCGACATGATGCGGGCCGGGAATGATCTCCCCGTCCGCATCGATCGCATCGCCCGGCACCGCGCCCGCGACATGCCTGCCGCCTTCGGTCAACCCGTCGCCCTTGGCGGCGATGCGGACGACCGGGTCTGCCTGACCGGTCTGGCTCACAGGAAATCCGCCAATGCAGGATGGACCGCCTCGGCCAGCATGGCGGCGGTGAAGCCCGGCCCCGCCCGCCGTGCCGCCGCCCCATGCAGATAGACCGCCTCGATGGTAGCCCGAGAGATGTCTTCGACTGCGGCAAGTCGCGCGGTGGCGATCCCGGCGAGCACGTCGCCCGAGCCCGCGACCGAGAGCCAGCGCGACGAGGCGGGGAAGAACCGGACCTGTCCGTCCTGCGCGAGCAGCGTATCGGCACCCTTGGCGAGCACTGCGCAGCGCGCTGCCTCCCCCAGCGCCAGGGCGCGAGCGCGCTTGGTTTCGCCCTCGACTCCGAACGCCTCGCACAATTGCGCCAGCTCGCCTTCATGCGGGGTCAAGAGGATCGGCGTATCGAGACCTTCCAGCATCGCAGGTTCGATCAGGTGGAGCGCATCGGCATCGAGGACCAGCGGCTTGCCGCAGGCGAGCGCAGATCTCAGCCGCGCGCGCGCGGTATCGTCGCGCCCCAGCCCCGGGCCGACCAGCACCGCCGAAATGCGCTCGTCCCCAAGCGCATCGTCCAGCTTCGAATCATCGCGCACCAGGTCGGGCGGATGGCCCGGATGGTCGTGTTCGCTCATCCATTTGACATAGCCCGCGCCGGAAAGCGCAGCGGCCTGCGAGGCAAGCAGGCTCGCGCCCGGCATAGCGCCGCCAACCACAGCCACCAGACCGCGCGTGTACTTGTGCGCGGCGAAGGCCGGAGGCGCGATGCCCGGACGTCCGGCGACGCGCAATCCGCTCTGCCGGTCCGGCACTCCAATTGGTACGAGCCGCGCAGCTCCGATCTTTTCAAGCGAGGCGCCTGAAAAATGCGCTGATTTCCAAGCGCCGAAGGCAAGTGTCAGGCCGAATGGGGGCAGCGCCTCGGGACCGCTGCCGGTGTCGGCATCGACACCACTCGGAACATCGAAAGCGACTGCGTGGGTGTGATTCGCTGCCAGCGCACCGATGGCCGACAGCAGGTCGTCCGACGGAGGCCGCGACAGCCCGATCCCGAACAGCGCATCGACGAAGACCGTGCCGGAGACACCTTCCGCACTTTCCATGACGGGACCGGAGAACCGATCCGCCGCGCGGCGGGCGAGCTCGGACTTCGGCGCGATCGGTGCGACCACGCGCACCTCGAGCCCGCGGCTCTTCAGCGCCTGCGCCGCCACATAGCCGTCGCCGCCATTATTGCCGGGCCCGCACAGCACCGTGACCGAGCCACCCGCCGCAAGGCGAGCAATCCAGTCCGCGGCGCCCTGCCCGGCGCGCTGCATGAGGTCCCATTCCGCGATCCCGCTATCGACCAGCGCCGCCTCGGCGGCGCGCATCTGCTCGACCGTCAAGACCTGATCAGTCGGCGGTGGCGGGGAAGCGGTATCGGTTTCCGGCGATGGAGATTTCGAGCGTGTCACCGCTGAGCATTTGGTCCACCTTCTCCGCGCCTGCAACCGCTGCGAGGCCGGAACCGTCGGCAAGCACCGCGAAAAGCCGGAATCCGCCATTGGGATGGAATACTGCAAGCCATTCTTCGCCATCGACGGTGCGCGGCTCGACCGTGCAGGTGTCCGCAAAGCTGCCTGCGCCGTTCAGCGCGCAGGCGATGGAGTAGCGATCGTCGCCACCGGCAGCATCGCCGGATGGATCGTCAGCGAGAGAAGCCGAGGCATCCGGTCGGTCGGAATTGGTGCCGGCGACCAATGCGATGGCATCGCCGCCGCAGGTCACCAGTAGCGCCGCGAGCCCGGCCACGACGAATGCGGCAGCAATTTTTGTCCACATGGCCCCTCGCGATCCTGGCTTGGCGTCTCCTGAAACCCGGAGGAGAAAGACCTTAGCGGCAAATGGTAAGCAGGGCCTTTACGCTGATTCCTGGCCCACAAGGCTCAGCGCGGGCCAAGCGCGGCGAGTACCTGCTGGGCGACCTGGGCAATACGTTCCGCCCACACCGCCTGGTGGCTCTTGCGGGCGACGAGATCCTGCCGCACCTCGATCGTCAGGTAGGGGATGCCGTTGGCCTCTGCGTGCCGGTCCATCGTCGCATTGAGCTGCTTGCCCGAATAGGGTTCGTTATCGCCCACGGTGAAACCCATGTCGGTGAAGCTGTCGATGGCGATCCGCGCGGCCGAATCGTCCTGGTTGTAGAGCAGGCCGACGTCCCACGGGCGCTCTTCCCCGGTCGACCCCATGATGGGCGTGAAGCTGTGGATCGCGAGAATCAGGGCAGGCCGCGCCTCGGCAACCATCTCGGCGAAAGCCTCGTGATAGGGCCGGTGATACTCGGCGATCCGCCGTTCGACGTCGGCGCCGATATTGCCGGGGATCGTGTGCCCGTCGCTGCTGGTCACGACCAGCGCATCGTCGCCCTCGTTGCGGTGGAGATCGATGACGAGACGGCTGACAGTGGCAACCTGCGCCGGGATGCCGTGCTTTCGCGCCAGCCGCTCGGCGATGCCTGCCGTGCCGATGTCGATCGCGATGTGCTTGTCCATCAATTCGGCAGGAATGCCCAGCTCGATGTCGTCGGGTACGCGGTTGCTGGCATGGTCGGCAACGGCGATGATCCCGCCGCGCGTCATGCGTCCTTGGGGCGTTCCGAAACGGAGAAAAGGTGCGTCTGTCATGGCCGCTATCTAAGGGCGGTGGCCATGCTCCACCAGTCCGGATGCGCTTTCGCGATCGCTTCGGCCGCCCGGTCGCGGTCATTCGCGTCCGGGAAAAGCGCGAAACAGGTCGCGCCGGAGCCGGACATGCGAGCCAGCAGGGGGTCGGTGGCGCGTAGCGCGTCGAGCACATCGGCGATGACCGGGCAGATCGAGATGGCAGGCGCTTCGAGGTCGTTGCGGCCATTCAGCGCGATTGCGCGCGCCGTGCCTTCGGCCAGCGCGCCGCGATCCTGGCCATCCCATGCCTTGAAAACTGGCCCGGTGCTGAGCGCGACGCGAGGATTGACCAGCAGCACGGGCGTTCCGGCAAGGTCGTTGTCGAGCGGCGCGAGATCCTCGCCCACTCCGCGTCCCACCGCCATTTCCGAGCGGACGCACACCGGCACATCCGCGCCGAGGTCCAGCGCGCGGGCTTTCCAGTCGGCGGGCAGGCCATGGGCATTCTCGATCAGCCGGAAAACCGCGCCCGCATCGGCCGAGCCCCCGCCCAGCCCCGCCGCGACGGGCAGGTTCTTTTCGAGCGTGATCGCAAGGCCACCGGGATGCGGCAGCGCGCTCAGTGCCCGCGCGACGAGGTTGTCACCCGGGTCGCCGACATTGCCGCCGAACTCGCCGACAGTGCGCACTTCGTCGCGCGCCGTCGGCTCAGCGCTCAGCACATCGCCATGCTCGCAAAAGGCGAACAGCGTCTTGAGCTCATGATAGCCATCCTCGCGCCGCTGGCGGACATGCAGCGCAAGGTTGAGCTTGGCGTAGGCCGTTTCGCGCATCAAAGCCCTCTCCCCTCGAGGGGAGAGGGTTGGGAGAGGGGTGCGCTGCGCCTGCAATCCTTCAAACCCCTCTCAACTATGCTTAGCGAGCAGGCTCGCAAGGCTCCGTATCCCTCCCCGAACGGGGCGAGAGAAGTCGTCCCGGAAGGACTTGGGGGACCAGATACGAGAGCCATCAATGACGAGGACGGGCTTGGCAGGCAGCCCGCATCACATATTCGGATAGTTCGGCCCGCCGCCGCCTTCTGGCACGGTCCAGACGATGTTCTGGTTCGGGTCCTTGATGTCGCAGGTCTTGCAGTGGACGCAGTTCTGGGCGTTGATCACGAACTTGTCCTCGCCCGTGTCCTCGTCCTTCACCCATTCGTAGACGCCCGCGGGGCAGTAGCGCTGCGAGAGGCCGGCATAGACGCCCAATTCGCTTTGCTTCTGCAGTTCCATGTCCAGCACCTTGAGGTGCTTGGGCTGGTCTTCCGCGTGATTGGTGAAGCTGTAGGCGACGCTCGTCAGCTTATCGAAGCTGATTTCGCCGTCGGGCTTGGGATAGACGATCGGGTCGTGCAGGTCGGCGCGCTGCGTGTGCTTGTAGTCGGGCGTGTGCTTGAGCGTGAACGGCAGGCCGATCTTCAGCGTGCGCATCCACATGTCGATCCCGGCCATCACGGTGCCGATGTCGCCACCCAGCTTGGCAATCGCGGGCTGGGCGTTCTTCACCTTCTTGAGCTCGGTCGCGATCCAGCTGGTCCGCACCGCCTCTTCGTATTCGTCGAGCTGGGTGTGTTCCTTGCCCGCCGCGATCGCCGCCGCCACGCTTTCGGCCGCCAGCATCCCGCTCTTCATCGCGGTATGGCTGCCCTTGATCCGCGGTACGTTGACGAAGCCTGCCGAGCAGCCGACCAGCGCGCCGCCGGGGAAGGCGAGCTGCGGCACGCTCTGCCAGCCGCCTTCGTTGATCACGCGCGCGCCATAGGCCACGCGCTTGCCGCCCTCGATGATCGCGCAGATATCGGGGTGGTGCTTCCAGCGCTGGAATTCCTGGTAGGGCGAGAGATAGGGGTTCGCGTAGTCGAGCGCGACCACGAAGCCCAATGCGACCTGGTTGTCGCCGATATGGTAGAGGAAGCCGCCGCCCCAGCTGTCATTGTCGAGCGGCCAGCCCTGCGTGTGGATCACCCGGCCCGGAACGTGCTTCTCGGGATCGATCTCCCACAGCTCCTTCATGCCGAGGCCGTAGGTCTGCGGCTGGCAGTCCTTCTCGAGGTCGTACTTCGCCTTGAGCTGCTTGGTCAGGCTGCCACGCGCGCCTTCGGCGAACAGCGTGTACTTGGCATGGATTTCCATGCCCGGCTGCCAGTCGTCCTTCTTCGAGCCGTCTTCCGCGATACCCATGTCCGCAGTGGCGACGCCGGTGACGGCGCCCGTCTCGTCATAGAGAATTTCGGCGGCGGGGAAGCCGGGGAACACCATCACGCCCATGCTTTCCGCCTGCTCACCCAGCCAGCGGGTGAGGTTGGCGAGGCTGCCGGCATAATTGCCCTTGTTGCTCATCAGCGGGGGCATGAGGGCATGCGGCATGGGGAACTTGCCGTTCTTGCGCAGCATCCAGTGCCAGTTGTCGGTCACGGGCACTTCGCCGATCGGGCAGTCCATCTCCTGCCAGTTCGGGAACAGTTCGCTGAGCGCCTTGGGA
Organism: Alteriqipengyuania lutimaris; assembly: GCF_003363135.1. Lineage (NCBI taxonomy): Bacteria > Pseudomonadati > Pseudomonadota > Alphaproteobacteria > Sphingomonadales > Erythrobacteraceae > Alteriqipengyuania > Alteriqipengyuania lutimaris. The sequence goes on from NZ_QRBB01000001.1 coordinate 2,391,540, forward strand.
TCGTGCACGACGCCCGAAAGGATATGCGCGCCGATCTCCGAACCTTTCTCGAGAACGATGACTTCGAGCTCTTCGTTGATCTGCTTGAGACGGATGGCTGCGGCCAGCCCGGCGGGCCCGCCACCAACCACCAGCACGTCGCACGGCATGGATTCGCGTTCGGTCATAGTCCCCTTAAAGCCCTTTCCCGGCTGATTTTGCGTTTGTTCCGACTTGATTGCCTGCGCGCCACAGGTCAAGACCTGCCTTGGAATGGCCGATCTTTCCACCCAGCCCGCCGCGATCCGTGAAGCGTTCCTCGCCAGCCTCGACTGGTGGCGGGAGGCAGGCGTGGAAGAGCATGTCTCCGATACGCCTTCGGGGTGGCTCAAATCGCGCGAAGAGGCTGCACCGGGGCCCACCGCCGTAGAAGAAACCGCAATTGCCCCTGCCCCTGCTGCCGAACCGGTTCGCAAGGGCGCGCTATCGCGCTTCCTCGCCGATGCCGACAGGGCCAGCCACCCGGGCGATCCGGGCGAATGGCCCGAAAGCCTCGAAAAGTTTCGGACCTGGTGGATGGAAAGCGACCAGGTCGACGCGCCGGGCGCTTTTCCGCGCGTCGCGCCGCACGGACTGTCACAGGCCGAGGCCATGCTGGTGATCGACCAGCCGCAGGCGAACGACGAAGGCACGCTGCTGGGCGGACCTGCGGGAACGCTCGCGAACAACATGCTGCGAGCGATGGGCATCGCACAGGACGAGCGCTATGTCGCCAGCCTGCTGCCGCGCCACACGCTGCGGCCCGACTGGAAGGCGGTAGGCGAAGCGGGATATGGCAAGCTGCTGCTCCACCACATCGCGCTCGCCGCCCCGAAGCGGTTGATCGTGTGCGGAGAACGCATCTGGTCGCTGCTGGCGCACGAAACGGCGCAGGATCCGGGAGCGTTAACCATTAGCGCCGGTGAGTTTGGTAATGTCCCGGCCTTCGCGATACCGGATTTGCCGACCCTCCTGCGCAATCCGGCCAAGCGCGCCCAAACCTGGACCCGATGGCTCGACTGGAACGAAAGCCCCCGATGAAACGCATTCTCTTTCCGCTGGCAGCCATGCTCGCCCCCCTCGCCAGCGCTACGCCCGCCCTCGCGCAAAACTCCGCCGCCGACTATTTCCGTGCGCGCGCCGCCAGCTCCAACATCCCGCAGGTGCTGACCGAGAGCGATCGCCAGTTCTATGCGCAGGTCTTCGCCGCGCTCGAAAGCGGTAACTGGGGCGAGGTCGAGACCCTGCTCGCGCAGCGCGGCGACGAGCCGCTCAAGCTGGTGGCGCAGGCGGAATACTACCTCGATGCCAACAGCCCGCGGATCGAGCTGCCTGCGCTGCAGGAATGGCTCGCGAAGGGAAGCCAGCTCCCGCAGGCACAGCAGATCACGGACCTTGCCCTCAAGCGGGGTCTGATGAGCGCACCCTACCTTCCGCAGGAGCAGAGCTTCCTCCCGCAAGGCTATGCCAGCAAGCGCATCCTGCCGCGCGATACCGACGACGGCACGATGCCGGGCGACATCAAGGCCGCGATTCTCGACCGGATCAGCAACGACGATCCCGATGGCGCACGCGTGCTGCTCGACGGCGTCGATGCCGGGCTGAGCAGCGAAGCACGGGCCGAATGGCGCCGCCGCGTCGCGTGGAGCTACTACATCGAGAACGACGATGCTGCCGCGCTCGCCATGGCGCGCACCGTACGCGATGGTTCGGGGCCCTGGGTCCCCGAGGGCGACTGGGTGATCGGCATTGCGGCATGGCGGATGGGCGATTGCGCCACTGCCGCCGACGGCTTCGACCGTGCCGCTGCGACCGCGATCAATCCCGAGCTTTCGGCTGCCAGCTATTACTGGGCAAGCCGCGCCTATGTCCGCTGTCGCCAGCCCGAGAAAGCCGCCGAGAAGCTGCGCGGTGCGGCGATGATGGACGAGACGCTCTATGGCATGCTCGCCCGCGAACAGCTGGGGCAGGCCCTGCCACGCGCGGGTGAGACGCCCGACCTCGACGAGGCCGACTGGCGGCGCCTGAACGGAGAGGCGAACGTCCGGGTCGCCGTCGCGCTGGCGCAGATCGGGCAGGACGACCTGGCCGACGAAGTGCTGCGCCACCAGGCGCGGATCGGCGATCCCTCGCAATTCACGGCCCTGTCGCGCCTCGCGCGCGAGCTGGGCCTGCCCTCCACCCAGTTGTGGATGGCGCACAACGCGCCGCGCGGCGGCACACCTGACCCGGCGCTGCGTTTCCCCGTGGCGCGGTGGGAGCCGGTGACCGGCTGGCAGGTGGACCCCGCGCTCGCCTATGCGCACGCCTTGCAGGAATCGAACTTCCGCGCCTCGGTCGTCAGCCCCGCTGGCGCGCGCGGGCTGATGCAGATCATGCCCGCCGCGGCGCAAGACCACGGCCCCAGCCTCGGCATCACCGGCAATCCGCGTGCGCTCAACCAGCCCGGCGTCAATCTCGCCTTCGGCCAGCGGCATCTGCAGATGCTGCGTGATCATCCCTCAACCGAGGGCAAGCTGCCCAAGATCATGGCCGCCTATAATGCCGGACTGTCGCCGGTCGGGCGATGGAACACCGAGGTTCGCGACCAGGGCGACCCACTGCTCTACATGGAATCGATCCCCTATTGGGAAACCCGCGGCTATGTGGCGATCGTCACACGTAACTACTGGATGTACGAGCGGCAGGCGGCCGCGCCCTCGCCCAGCCGGCAGGCGCTCGCCATGAACCGCTGGCCGGGCTTCCCCGAGGCCGCTCCGCCCTCGCAACGCTTCACGCAGCGCTGACCGGAGAATGGGTATCGACGAAACCCGCACCTTCCAGCCCATCGGCATCGCGCTGGTAACGGTGTCGGACACGCGCGATGCGTCGACGGACACGTCGGGCGATATCCTCGAGGCGCGCGTGCGCGAAGCCGGGCACGATCTGGTCGAACGCACGATCTGCCCGGACGATGCGGCCGAGATTTACGACGTTCTGCGCCGTTTCATCGCCAGCAAGGATGTCGATGCGGTCATCACAACGGGCGGAACGGGGCTGACCGGGCGCGACGTGACGCCCGAAGCGCTCGACCGGGTGAAGGACAAGGACATTCCCGGCTTCGGCGAACTGTTCCGCTGGATCAGCTATGACCAGATCGGCACCTCCACCATCCAGAGCCGTGCCTGCGCGGTGCTGGCGGGAGACACCTTCATCTTCGCGCTGCCCGGCTCGAACGGCGCCGTGAAGGATGGATGGGACCGTATCCTCAAGGACCAGCTCGACAGCCGCCACCGCCCCTGCAACTTCGTCGAGCTTATGCCCCGCTTGCTGGAACGATAGGCGCACCTGCGGCCTTCTACCGGCAGGGAGGCCCGCACAATCCCCGATATCCAGTCCCTGCCCCTGCCGTGGCTCGGCGCGCTGTTCGGCGCGAGCGCGCTGCTGATCGCGTTCTTCGGCAGCAAGATGGCGCGCATCGCGGACGTACTCGCGGACCGCACGGGCCTCGGCGAAGCGCTGGTCGGCGCGGTGCTGCTGGGCGCGGGGACCAGCATCTCGGGCATCGTCACCTCGGTCACCACCGCCGCCGGCGGTGCGCCCGAGTTTGCCGTGTCCAACGCGCTCGGCGGGATCGCGGCGCAGACCATGTTTCTCGCGCTGGCCGACATCTTCTACCGCCACGTCAATCTTGAACATGCGGGCGCGAGCACGGTGAACCTGGGCCAGGCGACCGTCCTGATCCTGCTCTCGGTGATGCCCATAATGGCCTACGCCGCGCCGGAAATCGCGTTCTACGGCGTCCACCCGATCAGTCCTATAATGATCGCGATCTACCTCGTCGGCCTGCACAACGCGCATGCGATCAGGCAGGAGCCGATGTGGCAGCCCAAGGAAACGCCGGGCCTGCGCCTCGAAGAAGACGATCCGGAGGACGATCCGCGCTCCACCATGCTGCTGGCGGCATCCTTCGCCGGCCTCGTGCTGATCGTCGGCGGATGCGGCTGGGTGGTCGGCGAGACGGGGCTGGCCCTGAGCGCGGAATTGGGAATTTCGCAGGGCGTCGTGGGCGCGCTGGGCACTGCGGTGGTCACATCCCTGCCCGAACTTGTCACCACCATCGCGGCCGTGCGGCGTGGCGCGCTGCAGCTGGCGATCGGCGGGATCATCGGCGGCAACATGTTCGACGCGCTGTTCGTTTCGGCAAGCGACATTGCCTATCGCGAGGGGTCGATCTTCCACGCAATCGGCGAACGCACGGTATTCTGGATGGCGCTCGTCACGGTGATGACCGCGATCCTGCTGATGGGCCTTCTGCGGCGCGAGAAGCAGGGTCCGGCGGGTATCGGCTGGGAAAGCGTGCTGCTGCTGCTGGTCTGGCTCGGCGCGGCAGGCCTGCAGGTGGCGCTGGGCTGAGCGCCACGCGGGGGGCTTGGCGGCCCCGTTTGTTCTTACTATGTTCCTCACATGGAAGAGACTCGGGAAACGGCGGTGAAGGCGCCCATTATTCGCGGAAGGGGCGCACAGAGTGGGGATGTGTCCGCTCGCTTCGGGCTGCATGAGCGCGAAGCCGATGGAGACTGGCGCGACGAGGCCGAGGCGATCGACGGTCCTGCTCCGAAGCTGCGCACCGAGGTGACGATCGAGCATCCGCGCTCGATCCTCAGTTTCAACCAGTCGCCCGATATCGGCTTCGACCGATCGGTGAATGCCTATCGTGGCTGCGAGCATGGCTGCATCTATTGCTTCGCACGCCCCACCCACGCCTACCTCGACCTGTCGCCCGGGCTCGATTTCGAGAGCAAGCTCTTCGCCAAGCTCGACGCGGCGAAGCTGCTGGCGGAGACGCTGTCCAAGCCGGGCTACCGGCCCCGCCCTATCGCGATGGGAACGAACACCGATCCCTACCAGCCAATCGAGGCGCGCTATCGAATCACGCGCGCAATGCTCGAAGTGTGCCTCGACGCGCGCCACCCGGTAACCATCACCACCAAGTCCGACCGCGTACTGGCCGACCTCGACATCGTGCAGGAAATGGCGCGGAAGGAACTAATAGCGGTGGCGATTTCGGTTACCTCGCTCGATCCGCGCCTCTCGCGCCTGATCGAACCGCGTGCGCCATCCCCGGCCAAGCGCCTTGCCGCGCTGGCCAAGCTGACCGAGGCGGGCGTACCGACCCATTGCTCGATTGCGCCCGTCATACCTGCGATCACCGACGATGCGATGGAGGGGATCGTCGAGCGGGCGGCCGAACTCGGAGTGACCTCGGCCGGATGGATCCCGCTGCGCCTGCCGCACGAGGTTGCGCCGCTGTTCCGCGAATGGCTGGAAACGCATTTCCCCGATCGCAAGGACAAGGTGATGTCCATCGTCCGCTCGATCCGCAACGGGCGCGATAATGATCCCGATTTCTTCAGTCGGTTGAAGCCCACCGGCGTATGGGCCGACCTCTTCCGGGCGCGATTCCGTGTCGCATGCAGGCGCGCCGGGATCGGCGATGGCAAGGTCAAATTCCAGCTCGATTGCTCGCACTTCCGCGCGCCTATGACCGGCGGGCAGATGCGCCTTCTATAGACACGGTGTCTCAATGCTCAGGCGTACGATCCCGAAACGCCTACTTGTGCCGCATCATGCCGCTGATAGTGTTCGCGCGGGAAACCATGACCGGGGGGAATTATGAAATATTCGATCGCACTCGCGCTGATGTTTGCGGCGGGCAGCGCCACCATGGCGCAGGCGCAAACTTATGATGCGGATCGCCAGCTCGACCGTTTCACACGCGATGCGTTCAAGGCGACCCTGTCCGAATTGGATGCGACCGCCAGCGACGTGGACGGCGAACCCAACATGTCGGTGGAGTTCGCCAACGGGCTGAAAGCGGACGCGCTGCTGATGGCGTGCGCGGACCAGGCGACATCGGCCAATTGCATGGGCACCTCGATCCTCGCGACGTTCACGCGACCGGAGAATGCGACCGGCGCGCAGATCGCGGCCGCTATCAACGAATACAACTATCGGCAGAACTTCGGCCGCGCTTACGAGTCCCCGACGGGCGAGATCAGCCTGCGGATGTATATTATCGCCGATGGCGGAATCACGATGGAGAATTACGGCCGACAGCTGGGGCTGTTCTCTGCCTCGGCAGAGCGCTTCATCGGCTATCTGAACGGCGAAAATTAGCGCCCCGGTTCGCCTGCCGATGCGGGATCGGCCCGTCTCGAAGTGCCACGCTACGCACGAGAGCGGGCCCTCGTGGGCCATGCGCTGTCCTACCTGGACCGGTTGCGCTACCGCCGGGGTGGCTCTTCGGCAGTGTGAATGCGCGCGTGATTTCGGCCCGCTCAAGGGGCGGAGTTTTTTTTGCCCTTGGACACTGTGTGAGGTGTGTCAGGCAACGCGGGAACTCCCCGCTAGCCGAACCCGCTTTCGCCCTCGCCTCCGGCGTCATTGGGCGGGAATGGGACGAGGCGGCTGCTGGCGAGCGCGGCGGTCCTCGAAGTTCTCGGTGCTCGGTCGATGAGAACCTACTCCCTGTCGGATGGCGATGCGGGCGCGAGCCTTTTGGCGATCGCCCAGGCAGGCCGCGCTGCAACCAGCATGCAGCCAAGGCCGAGCACGCTGAGCGCCGTGGGCGTGAGGAACTCGGCCCCGCGCACCGCGCTCAGCGCGAGCGTCATCAGGAGAAACACGACCATCGCGAGACCGAGCCCGATCATGAGCGCAAAGGCGAGGCGTAGGTTCACCGCTAGGCGCCTGCGGCCTTTGCCTCGGGCAGCCGGTAATCTGCGAAACGCTCGCGCAGGTCCTTCTTGCTGATCTTGCCGGTGGCGGTGTGCGGGATGTCGTCCACGAACTCGACCGCGTCGGGCAGCCACCACTTGGCGACGTGATCCTTGAGGTAGTCGACAACGTCCTCGCCAGTCACGTCCTGTCCTTCCTTCCGGATACAGAACAGGACCGGCCGCTCGTCCCACTTGGGATGGTACATGCCGATCGCGGCCGCCTCGGCGATGGCGGGGTGGCCTGCCGCGGCATTCTCCAGCTCGACCGAGCTGATCCACTCGCCGCCCGACTTGATCACGTCCTTGGTCCGGTCGGTGATCTGCATGGTGCCGTCCGGGTGCAGGATCGCGACATCACCGGTGTCGAACCAGCCATCGGGCGTCAGCGCTTCTTCGTCGGCCTTGAAGTAGCGGCGAATGACCCACGGCCCGCGGATCTGCAATGCACCCGACGTCTCGCCATCGCGCGGCAGGACCTTGGTGGGATCGTCGAGATCCACCGTACGCAGCTCCACGCCGAATATCGGACGCCCCTGCATCGCGGCTTTGTCCACCTTCTGGTCGAGGGTGAGCTGGTCCCAGTCCCACGTCGGCCCGCCGAGCGTACCGATGGGCGAGGTTTCCGTCATGCCCCAAGCATGCTGGACGCGAATTCCCGCCTCCATCAGGCGGCGGATCATGAACTTGGGCGCGGCAGAGCCGCCGATGGTCGCCGCGCGCAGCCTGGGCAGCGGCTTGTCGGTCGTGTCGCAATACTGGAAGGTTGCGAGCCACACGGTGGGCACGCCCGCACTGTCGGTTACGCCCTCGCGCTCCATCAATTCGTAGAGTACCGCCGGATCGTTGATCGCGGAGAACACGAACTTGATCCCCGCCATGCCACCCGCGAAAGGCAGCCCCCAGCTCGCGGCGTGGAACATCGGGACCACCGGCAGCATCACCGAAGAGGCATCGAAATTGAAAGCGGGCGGCTGGATTGCGGCCATCGCGTGCAGCACGGTGGAGCGATGCTCGTACAGAACGCCCTTTGGATTGCCGGTCGTCCCGCTGGTGTAGCAGAGCATGCACGGATCGCGCTCTTCGATCCGCGGCCACTGATAATCGCCGCTTTGTGCGCCGATCCAGTCCTCGAAGCCCTGCACACCCGCATCTTCAGCCGGGTCGTAGCAGACGTAATGCTCGATGCTGGTCCAGCGGTCCTTCATCTTGTCGACGATGGGCTGAAAAGCGGCGTCGTAGAGCAAGACCCGGTCTTCGGCATGATTGGCGATGTATTCGAGCTGATCCTCGAACAGGCGCGGGTTGATCGTGTGGAGCACCCCGCCCATTCCGGCTACCCCGTACCAGCTGACGAGGTGACGAGAATGGTTCATCGCAAGGCTGGCGACACGGTCGCCCTTCCTGATCCCGAGAGCCTCCAGCGCCTGCGCCATCTTCAGCGCGTCGCGCCTGATGCAGGACCAGTTCGTGCGCGTCTCGCTCCCGTCGGCCCAGTGGGTCACGATCTCGCGCGTCGGCGTCTCACGCGCGGCGTGATCGATCACGTGGGTAACCACGAGATCCCAGTCTTGCATCGCTCCGAGCATTCTTTCTCCCTTCTCGGTGAATTTTTTTGTCTTCGAGAATGCGCAGGAAATGCGACGCCCGCAAGACGTCGGGCGGAAAATCAGGCGGCGCGGTGGAGTTTCGGGCCGGTTTTCGGGACCAGCACGATATTCGAAAGCCCTTCGATCCGGCCCAGCGTATCGGCCAGCTTGCCGTCGACCTTGTAGTCGTGACCGAGTCTGAGGACCGGATGGTCGGCAGTTCCGATGTCGAGAGCGACCTGCACTTCGCCGTGCCCCGGCGGCCCGGGCTGGAGCGCCAGCGCAAGTTCACCCAGTGCAGCCTCGGTCTCGACATCGAGCGTCAGCAGCATGCGCTGACCACCCGCAACCTGCGCCAGCGGGCGGGCCCCGCGAATGGTGACGCGCGGCGGCTCGTCGGGCGACGGCGAATCGAGCTCCACATCGAGCAGCACGCAAGCGCTTTCCTCGGCCCACTTGGTGAACTGCGGAACCAGGCTTTCCTCGAAACATGCCGCGCTGAACTGGCCCGACGTGTCCGAGAAATCGGCCCTGATGAAGTCCTTGCCACGGCGCGTCTGCCCCCGCTTCGCGCCTTCGACCATTGCCGCCACGACCGCGCGGCTGCGCCCTTCGCCCGCAGGTCCGCCCCCCTCCATCAAGGAGGCGTAGCTGCGCGCGCCATTGGCGCTGGCCACATCGCGGAAGCCTTCTATTGGATGGGCGGAGAAATAGAAGCCGAAGGTCTCGCGCTCCTTCGCCATGCGCTCGGCACGCGGCCAGTCGTCGGCTTCCTTCATCCGGATGCGCTCGTTTGCGCCGTCGTCGCCGCCAAACAGCCCTTCCTGCCCGCTGCTACGTTCGCGGATCGCCGCGTCGGCCACCGCCAGCAGCAGGTCGACATTTTCCGCCAGCTTGCCGCGATTGGGTTCGAGGTGATCGAAAGCCCCCGCCGCAATCAACGCCTCGAGCTGGCGCGAGTTCATCGCGCCCTTGGGAAGGCGGCCGAAGAAATCGTCGAGGCTTTCGAACCAGCCATGCGCCTCGCGCTCGGCCACGACCGCTTCCATCGCTTTCTCGCCGACATTCCGCAGCCCGGCGAGTCCGTAGCGTACGGCATAGCCCTCGTCGGTCCGCTCGACCGTGAATTCGGCTTCGGAGCGATTGAGGTCCGGCGCCGCGACCGCGATCTCGTTGCGACGCGCATCGTCGACGAACAGGGCGAGCTTTTCCGACTGGTCCATGTCAAAGCACATGGCCGCGGCATAGAATTCCTCGGGGTAATGCGCCTTGAGCCACGCGGTCTGGTAGGCGAGCAGCGCGTAGGCGGCGGCGTGCGACTTGTTGAAGCCGTAGCCCGCGAACTTGTCGATCAAGTCGAACAGCTCGTTGGCCTGCTGCGCCTCGATATCGGAGACCTTCTTGCAGCCTTCGACGAAACGGCCGCGCTGCTTGTCCATCTCCGCCTGGACCTTCTTGCCCATCGCGCGGCGCAGCAGGTCGGCATCGCCGAGCGAATATCCCGCAAGGATCTGCGCGGCCTGCATCACCTGTTCCTGGTAGACGAAGATCCCGTAGGTCTCTTCGAGGATCTCGGCGAGCTTGGGATGCGGGTATTCGATCGGCTCGATCCCCGCCTTGCGCTTGCCGAACAGCGGGATGTTGTCCATCGGGCCGGGCCGGTAGAGCGAGACGAGCGCGATGATATCCTCGAACTTGGTCGGCTTCACCGCTGTCAGGGTCCGGCGCATGCCCTCCGATTCCAGCTGGAACACGCCGACCGTGTCGCCGCGCTGCATAAGATCGTAGACGGCCGTATCGTCCCAGCTGATCGCGCCGAGATCGCAGGCAATGCCGCGCTTTTCCAGCAGGTCGACCGCCTTCTGCAGGACCGAAAGCGTCTTGAGGCCGAGGAAGTCGAACTTCACCAGCCCCGATCCTTCGACCACCTTCATGTCGAACTGGGTCACGGGCATGTCCGACCGGGGATCGCGATAGAGCGGCACCAGCTCGGCCAGCGGCCGGTCGCCGATCACCACCCCGGCGGCGTGAGTGGAGGAATTGCGCGGCAGACCCTCCAGCTGCATCGCGAGGTCGACCAGCGTCTTCACCGCGTTGTCGTTGGTGTATTCGGCCTTGAACTCGGCCGCACCGTTGAGCGCGCGCGGAAGGCTCCACGGGTCGGTCGGGTGATTGGGCACCATCTTGCACAGCCGGTCGACCTGGCCGTAGCTCATGTCCAGAATACGCCCGCAATCGCGCAGGACCGCGCGCGCCTTCATTTTTCCGAAGGTGATGATCTGCGCGACCTTGTCCGCCCCGTACTTCTCCTGGACGTAGCGGATCACCTCGCCGCGCCGCGTTTCGCAGAAGTCGATATCGAAATCGGGCATGGAAACGCGTTCGGGGTTGAGGAAGCGTTCGAACAGCAGGCCCAGCCGGATCGGATCGAGATCGGTGATCGTGAGCGCCCACGCGACGAGGCTGCCTGCGCCCGAACCGCGCCCCGGCCCCACCGGAATGCCCTGGTCCTTTGCCCACTTGATGAAGTCCGCAACGATCAGGAAGTAGCCGGGAAAACCCATGTTGGAGATGATGCCGACTTCCTTGTCGAGCCGGTCGCGGTATTCGAGAATTTCGTTCCAGTATCCGTTCGCCTTGAGCGCTTCGAAGGGCTGCGCCGCTTCTCGCAAGGCATCGGCATTTGGGAACGACATGGCTTCGACCAGCTCGTCCCGAACGGTTTCGGGATAGAGCGGGATCAGCCGGTCGAGCAGCCCCTTGCGCGCATCCTCGGCCAGCATGCGCACCTCGCCCTCGATATCGCCGGCAAGGCTCGGCAAGATCGGCGCGCGTTCTGGCGGGGCGAAGGCGCAGCGGCGCGCGATGGTGAGCGTGTTGGCCAGCGCCTCGGGCAGATCGGCGAACAGTTCCGCCATCATCGGGGCCGATTTGACATAGGCGGCCTTGGCGGACTGCGGGCGATCCTCCTCCCACAGCTTGCGGCTGTTGGCGATGCACAGCATCGCGTCGTGCGCCTTGTAGAAATGCGGTTCGGCAAAGTTGGCGGGGTTGGTCGCGACCAGCGGCAGGTCGCGTTCGTAGGCAAGGTCGAGCAGCGCCTCTTCTGCCGCTTGCTCGGTCCGAATGCCGCGCCGCGCGAGTTCGATGTAAAGCCTCTGCGGGAAGAGAGCTTCCAGCCGATCGAGATAGCGGGTGGCGTGCTCAATCTGGCCCTCTGCCAGCAGCTGCGTGACCGCGCCTTCGGCTGCCCCGGTCAGAGCAATCAGGCCATCCGTGTGGCCCTCCAGCGCATCCAGCGGAACATGCGGCACCAGTTCGAGCGGGCGATCGAGATGCGCGGCGCTGACGAGCTTGCACAGGTTCAGCCAGCCGGCGTCGTCCTGCACGAAAAGCGGCAGATGATCGATCGCCTCGCTGTCCGGCCGCGCCACGCCAAGCAGCGCGCCAACGATGGGCTGCACGCCATTCTCAAGGCACGCATTGGCGAAGGGCACGCTGCCGTAAAGCCCGTTGCGGTCGCACATGGCGATGGCGGGAAAGCCGCGCTCTGTCGCCAATTTCGCTATCGCCTTGGGCTCGATCGCCCCTTCGAGCATCGAGTAGGCGGAGAGCACGCGCAGGGGAACGAATTGAGCGAAAGCCATCGGATCAAGCTAGCAACCGGCGTCGCCCGTTCAAGCGGCCGGAGCGATCGACAAGGGGATAAGCGGTGGAGTGTTTCAAGCGGCCGGAGGTACGCCCTCCGTGGCCTTGGCCGCCGCGATCTTGCGCCGCGTCTCGCGCACCTGCGACCACGCGCCGTAGACGATGAGCGCGGCCAGGAATATCCATACCCACACGGGAATATCCTGCCCGAAGATGGCCAGATACAGATACGCGGAAACAAAGAAGAACCCTGCCAGCATGGTCGGCAGCACCGTCGACCGGCCCGCCCGCGCCCGCTTCACCAACCACGCGATGGAGACGAGGAAGAACGGGATCGCGCCGACATAGATCGCCACGAACACGTACGGGTTCACATTGTACTGCGCGCCCTGTGCAAGGATCCACTCGTTGATCGATTCGAGCATGCACCCGCTCCTTGTCATGGTCTGCCCGACCATACGCGCGAAGGCGCAGGAGGGTTACAGCCGCACTGCACAGCGCTGCGTCAGCCCGGGAAGTCAGGCCTCTTGGAAAGCGCTTCCACTTCGGACGGCGTGTACATGCGATCGCCCAGCTTCTGGATCACGTGATTGCGCCGGTCGTCTTCCGGCATGGCCATCATCATCTTGACCATGTTGCTGAAGCTACCTTCGTGCAGGCCCTTGGCCCCGTCGAACAGGCCCTGCCCGTCGTCTTTCACGTGAATCTCAGCCCGGTCGTCCCAGGCAATGCCGCCTTCGGCCGCTTCGCCGCCATAGGTCGTTGGGTGGTCGCTCATCTTTCTTGCCTCCTCTTTGCCCGTGCAACGCTACAAGCGTCGCGAGGGTCCGCAAAATTGCCGGGGATCACGCGCCGGGCACGTTCTCGAGCTTGCCGTCATGAAGGCGGACCACGCGGTCCATCTTCCGGGCAAGCCGTTCGTTATGGGTTGCGACCAGTGCCGCGCTGCCCTGCCCGCGCACGAGTTCGAGAAACTGCGCCAGCACTTTCTCGGACGTCGCCTCGTCCAGATTGCCCGTCGGCTCGTCGGCCAGCACGAGCTTGGGACTGTTGGCGAGCGCGCGGGCCACGGCCACGCGCTGTTGCTCGCCGCCCGAAAGCTGGCTCGGGCGATGGTTCAGCCGTTGCGCCAGGCCGAGCGCATCGAGCAGGTCGCTAGCGCGTTTCTCGGCCGCATCGCGCGGCGTGCCGCCGACCAGTTGCGGCAGCACGACATTCTCGATCGCGCTGAAGTCGGGCAGGAGATGATGGAACTGGTAGACGAAGCCCAGATGCTCGCGCCGCAGCGCGGTGCGCGCCTGGCTGTCCGACTTTTCCGCCGCCTGCCCCGCGAGCACGATGGTGCCGCCAAAGCCGCCTTCCAGCAGGCCGACCGCCTGCAGCATCGTCGACTTGCCCGAACCCGAGGGGCCGAGGAGCGCGACGAGCTCGCCCGGCATCACCTTCAGATCGACACCGCGCAGCACGTCGATCCGCACTCCGCCCTGTTCGAAGCTGCGGGTGACGCCGCGCAATTCCACGACGGGTTGGACGCCCCGATCACTCATAGCGAAGCACCTGCACAGGGTCGGTATTGGCCGCCTTGAACGCGGGATAGAGCGTGGCAAGGAAGCTAAGTACGAGTGCGAGCATCACGATACCGAACACTTCCCACGGGTCGGTCTTCGCAGGCAGCGTCGTGAGGAAACGCACGGACGGGTCCCACAATTCCTGGCCGGTGACGAGGCCGATGAATTCGACGATTGGCTGGCGGAAAATCAGCACCAAAGCTCCCAGCAACAGACCCGCGAGCGTGCCGATGGCGCCGACCGTGAAGCCCGTCGTCACGAAGATCTTGAGGATCGACTGCCGCCCAGCGCCCATCGTGCGCATGATCGCAATGTCGCGCGTTTTGGAGCGGACCAGCATCACGAGGCTGGAAAGGATGTTGAACGCGGCGACCACGACCATGAAGCTGAGCGCGAAGAACATCGCCACCCGTTCCACCTGCAAGGCCTCGAAGATCGAGCTGTTGATCTGCTGCCAGTTGCGCACGATCGCGGTGCCGGCGAGCTTCTGCTCCACCGGAGCCATGATCTCCTGCACCCGGTCCGGATCCTCGGTCGTCACGCGGATCATGCCGATCGTGTCGCCCGTCAGCAGCAAGGTCTGCGCCTGCGGGATCGGCATGACGATGAAGGCCCCGTCGTAATCGTACAGGCCGACTTCGAAGATCGCGCCGACTTCGTATCCGACCTGTCGGGGTACGGTGCCGAAGGGTGTGGAGCGCCCGGCCGGATTGATGACGGTGATCACGTCGCCCAGCCGCGCGCCGATATTCTCCGCCAGACGTGCACCGATCGCGACCTGATCCGCGCCTGGCTGAATCCGCCCCATATCGCCGAGCACCACCTTGTCCGAAAGTTCGGCGATCTCCTCCTGAGTCTGCCCGCGAACGACGACCGCTTCGGCGCGGCCATTGAAAGTCACGAGCAGCGGCTGGTCGATCAGCGGCGAGGCATCGGTGACGCCGTCGGTCGCCTCGATTTCCTTGAGTACGTCCTGCCAGCTGTCCAGCCGCCCGCCATAGGCCTGCACGATCGCGTGGCCGTTCAGCCCGACGATCTTGTCGAGCAGCTCGGCGCGAAAGCCGTTCATGACGCTCATCACGATGACCAGCATGGCGACCGACAGCATCACCACGCCGATGGCGATTCCGGCGACCAGCTTGATGAACCCCTCGCCCTTTCCGGGCCAGAGGTAACGCTTGGCGATGGTCCATTCGAAGGCGCTGAGAAACAAGGGGCCGTCCGCTATTATCGGTATTGGCCCAGCGCCTTAGGAAGGCGCGCATGACTGTGCAATGAAAAGGGGAATTTTCAGATTGCACGGCGCGGCGGGAATTCACCTGCCGAGCCCATGACGGCAAGGGACAAGCCTTGTAATTCCTCTGTCACATCGCCAATGGAGCCACGACCGGCACTGGCAACGGGCGCACCCCCCCAATGACCTCCCCCAGGAACCCCATCATGAACCTGCACCATCCCTTCGATGATGAGGACGGAGACAGCCTGCACGAAGAATGCGGCGTATTCGGCGCGATCAACGTGACTGGCGAGGCAGCTGCCACTACCGCGCTGGGCCTGCATGCGCTCCAGCATCGCGGGCAGGAAGCGGCCGGGATCACCAGTTTCGACGGTTCGCAATTCTATACGCGGCGCGGGCTCGGCCATGTGGCGGAGAATTTCTCCAGCGCCGAAAGCATCGCCGAACTGCCCGGTTTCATGGCGGCAGGCCATGTGCGCTATTCGACCACCGGCGGAGCGGGCCTGCGCAATGTCCAGCCGCTCTATGCCGATCTTTCGACCGGCGGCTTCGCGATCGCGCACAATGGCAACATGTCGAATGCGGGCACCTTGCGCGAAGAACTGGTCGGCAAGGGCGCGATCTTCCAGTCTACCTCCGATACCGAGGTCATCATCCACCTCGTCGCCACCAGCCGCTATCCCACGATGCTGGACAAGCTGACGGATGCGTTGCGTCTGGTCGAAGGGGCCTATGCGATCATCGTGATGACCCCGCGCGGGATGGCCGCCTGCCGCGATCCGCTCGGCATTCGTCCGCTGCAGATGGGTCGCATGGGCGATGCGGTCGTGTTCGCGAGCGAGACCGTGGCATTCGACGTGGTCGGCGCGCAGTTCGAGCGTGAGGTCGAACCCGGGGAGCTGATCGAAGTCGACTTCGACGGCACGATCCGCACTCACCGGCCCTTCGGCAACAATCCCGCCCGCCCCTGCATCTTCGAGCATGTCTATTTCAGCCGCCCCGATTCGATCTTCGGCGGTCGCTCCGTCTACGAGGCGCGCAAGGCGATCGGGACCGAGCTTGCGAACGAGGCACCGTGCGATGCGGACCTGGTGGTGCCGGTGCCCGACAGCGGCGTGCCGGCCGCAATCGGCTATGCCCAGCAATCGGGCCTGCCCTTCGAGCTCGGCATCATCCGCAGCCACTATGTCGGGCGCACCTTCATCCAGCCTTCGGACGGCGCGCGGCATTCGGGCGTGCGACGCAAGCACAATGCAAACCGCGGCCTCGTCGAAGGCAAGCGGATCGTGCTGATCGACGATTCGATCGTGCGCGGGACCACCAGCATGAAGATCGTCGAGATGATGCGCGATGCGGGCGCGACCGAGGTGCATTTCCGCGTCGCCAGCCCGCCGACCGCGCACAGCTGCTATTACGGGGTCGACACGCCCGAGCGGAGCAAGCTGCTTGCCGCCCGCATGGAACTCGAGCCGATGCGCGAGTTCATCAAGGCGGACAGTCTCGCCTTCATCTCGATCGACGGTCTTTATCGCGCGGTCGGCAAGGAATCGCGCGACAAGGCCTGCCCGCAATTTTGCGACGCCTGCTTCACCGGGGACTACCCGACCCGCCTGACCGACGTCTCGCGGCGCGACGCGGCATCGGCACAGCTCTCCTTCCCCGAAAACGAAACCGTCGACGAGCCTGCCTGACATGAGCGAAAACAAGCCATTCGAAGGGCGCGTCGCGCTCGTCACCGGTGCATCGCGCGGGATCGGCGCGGCCGTCGCGCAGGAACTGGCCGCGAAGGGCGCGCATGTGATCCTCACCGCGCGCGACGATGCGGCGCTGGAACAGGTCGAGGATGCCATCCACAATGTCGGCGGCACGGCAACCATTGCCCCGGTCGATCTGGGCGAGAGCGACGGTGTCGCGCGCCTCGCACAGGCCATTGCCAGCCGCTGGGATGCGCTCGACTTTCTCGTCATCAGCGCCGCCTACCTGCCCACGCTCACTCCCGTGACGCAGATCGATCCCAAGCAGTTCAATACCGCGATCACGACCAACATCCTCGCCACCCAGGCCCTGCTGGCGGCATTCCACCCGTTGCTCAAGCGTGCCGACGCGGCCCGCGTGATCGGCCTGACCAGCAGCGTGGGAGAGGCTCCCCGCGCATATTGGGCGGCCTATGGATCGACCAAGGCGGCATTCGACAACCTGTTGCTCGCCTACGGGCAAGAGGTCGCCAACACCGGACCGGTCCGGGTCGCCGTCATCGATCCGGGCGCAACCCGTACGCAAATGCGGGCCAAGGCCTACCCGGGTGAGGACCCGCAGACGGTCAAGCCACCGCAAGAGGTCGCGGTGCACATCGCCCAGCTTCTCGAGAACGATTTCGAAACCGGGCATCGAGAGAGGGTTGGTTAACCGCGCTTAGCCATCCCTACTCATAACCCGGCAACTCAATCCAGCCAAAATCGTTTTAGATTAATGGCTTGAACCGGGTTGGACATGAAACTTAATACAGACGCGCTCTATGAAGGAGCGGCGCAGGAAGACCGCTGCGCGCCGCGCACCAAGCTCGCGATCCCGGCTCAGATGCGGGTCAGCGGGGCACGCGCTTTCAAGACGGTGGTTCACGATCTCTCGATCGCCGGCTTCAGTGCATCGGCGATCGGCCGCCTGGAACCCGACCAGATCTGCTGGCTGACCATCCCCGGCATGCAATCGATCCAGGGCCGGATCGTATGGTGGGACCGCTCAATCACCGGTGCCGCCTTCGACGATATGATCGACCCTGCGGTGCTCGACAACGTCCTGGCGCAGTGGCGGAGCCCGCTCGGCGGGGGCGTGACGCGGTCCTGCCTGTACTAAGGCTCGCGTCCCTTCGCTCTGCTCGGGGCCGCCCATCACTCGGGGCCGGCCCCGAGTGAAGCCTTAGAGGCCCGCCGCGATCGTCTCGAGCAGCTCGCGCCGTTCTGCGGTCAGTTCCGGACCCGTCGCGCGCGGCCAGTTGGACACCATGGCGATCACCGCGTTGCTCTCCGGCAACAGAGTGATCGACTGGCCGAAAATGCCTTGCGCACCGTAGCTTTCGCCGGGGTAGCTCCACCACTGGTAGCCATATCCGTAGCCGTTACCGAAATCGACCTGCGGACTGCCCGCCTCTGCGAACCAGCCATCGGGCACCACGCCCCTGCCACCTTCGAGCACGAACTGGCCGAAGCGCGCGTAGTCCCGCAACGAGGCCGACAGACAGCAGCCGCCCACGCTGCGGCCCGACAGGTCGGTCTGCCAGAACAGCGGCTCCTCGAACCCCGCCGGATCGACGATCTTGCGCTTGGCATATTCGGCCAGCGTCTCGCCCACCGCATTTTCCACCAGCACGCCGATGAGGTTGGTCTCACCGGTCTTGTAGACCCATTTCTCGCCCGCCGGTGCCTCGCGCGGCAAGGTCTTCATATATTCGACCACCTGGTCCTCGCCCGGCTCGGGCGTGACGTTGAACATCTTTGCAACGTCCGAATCGGGGTCGGTGTAGTTCTCGTTCCATTTCACCCCGGACGTCATGGTGGCGAGCTGTTCGACCGTGACATCGTCATACGCGCTGCCTGCGAGCCCGGGCACGTATTTGGACACCGGATCGTCCAGACTGTCGATGAAGCCGTCCCTCACCGCTGCACCCAGCAGGGTAGAGGTGAAGCTCTTGGCGACCGAGAAGCTGGTCCAACGCCCCTCAGGGCCGAAGCCCAGCGCATAATTCTCGTACCGGATCTTGCCGTCCTGAAGCACGATCAGGCCCGCCGTTCCCTGCGAGGCCATGTAGCTGTCTATCGCGGCCTGCGTGCCAGCGGGAAGCGACGTATCCTGCGCGAGAGACCGCGCATCCGGACTGGCCTGCACTTCCTGGCCGGGGAAGTAGGTCTCCATCGAACGGAACCGCGCGGAGCGTGTCGCATCATCCCAGAAGAGCACCTCAGCGCCCACGACCGGCTTCGGATCGCTCGGCACGCTGGCGGTCACACCCGGCGTGGCGTCTATCGCCGGCACGGTGGAACACGCGGCGAGCGGCAGGGCCAGCGCGCCGAGCATCGCAAGATACTGTCTCAAATCATCTCTCCTTGACCAGGGTGACCTGGTGAACATCGATCCCGCCGCCGCGGAATCCGCCTTCGCAATACATCAGGTAGTAGCGCCACAGGGCCTTGAAGCGGTCGTCGAACCCCGGCGGCAGCAGGCCGTCGCTCGCCGCCCGCTCGAAATTCTCGCGCCACATCCGCAAGGTTTCGGCATAGTCCGTGCCGAAGCGCGTCTCCTCCCGCCAGGCGAGCCCGCGTTCTTCGGCGAGGCGGCGAAATTCGGATGTGCGGATCAACAGCCCGCCGGGGAAGATATAGGCTTGGATGAAATCCGCGCTCGCCGCGTAGGCGTCGAACAGCGAGTCCTTCATGGAAATGAACTGGATCGCGGCGCGCCCGCCCGGCTTCAGATTGCGCGCGACGCAGTCTATGAAAGTCGGCCAGTATTCGCGCCCCAACGCCTCGACCATCTCGACGCAGGCGATCGCATCGTATTGTCCATCGGTGTCGCGGTAATCCTGCCTGAGGAAACGCGCATTGCCGCATCCCTGACGCCGCGCCCACGCCAGCTGTTCTTCGGACAGGCTGATCCCGTCGACCTGGCCCCCGCGATCCGCCGCCGCGCACGCCAGGGTGCCCCAGCCGCACCCGATTTCGAGCACGCGGTCGCCCGGTTCGATGTTCAGCCGGTCGAGGATCGAGGCGATCTTGGCACGCTGCGCCGCATTGAGAGTCTGCGCAGCGTTGCCGTCTGCAAAACAAGCGGCGGAATAGGTCATGGTTTCGCCGAGCCACGCGGCGTAGAAGTCGTTGCCGAGGTCGTAATGCGCGGAAATGTTCTTCGCCGCGCCCGCCTTCGTGTTGCGCTGCCGATTGTGCGCCGCCCGCAGCGCACGTTTCCCGGCCCCTTTCGCGCGCGCCGACTCGCCCAGCCTTTCGGCGTTCTGCATGAAGACCGCGAACAGCGGCACCGGATCGGGGCTGCTCCATTCGCCCGCTTCCCAGGCCTGATACCAGCCGACCGAGCCACCCGTCGCCACGCGCACCAGTGCGCGCCAGTTGTGGATATCGATCTCGGCCTCGAAACCGGGCGCACGGCCTCCAAGAAGCCGCGTGGTGCCATCGGGCAGGCGGCCGAGAACCGCGCCGCGCGCCATACCAGTATCCATCCGGTCGAGGAGCTTATGAAATCCGGGAGCCAGCAGGCGCGAAAGAAAGCCGGGACGCCGTTGGAAGCGCTGGCTGGCGGCAAGCAGTTCGCTCCCGCGTGGTTGTCCGGTTACCCCCATGCCGGGCCGTTTATGCCGAGACGACCGGGGAGCGACAACCCATTAGAATATAACTGGTCGCGCGACCGCCGACCAATGCCCGGTCCAGCACCTCAATCGTCTTTCATGTCCCGATAGGCCTGCAGCGCCCGCTCGCGCCCTTCCTTGTGGCTGATGATCTTTTCGGGATAATCGTCGGGGCGGCATTGGTCGGATGGATCGTGAATTTCATCGTCGGACAGATCCGCCAGCTCGGGCACCCACTCGCGGATATAGCCTGCCGCATCGAACTTATCCGACTGCTTGAGCGGGGCCATGATCCGCGGGAACATGTTCGAGTCGACGCCGGTGCCTGCGACCCATTGCCAGTTCGTGGCGTTGGACCCGTAGTCGCCGTCCACCAGCGTATCCCAGAACCAGCGCTCGCCATGCCGCCAGTCGATCAGCAGGTGCTTGATGAGGAAGCTGGCCGCGATCATCCGCACACGGTTGTGCATCCAGCCGAGTGCCCAGAGCTGACGCATCCCTGCATCGACGATGGGGTAGCCGGTCCGGCCCTGCTGCCAGGCCTCCAGCTCTTCCTGGATGATGTGGCCGCGATTGGGATTGCGCCACAGCTTGTTGTCGTCGATCGCGTCGCGGTAGGTTTCGCGCGGATAGTCGGGAAACTGATAGATGATGTTCTGCGCGTAATCGCGCCAGATCAGCTCGCTCTCGTACGTCTTCCAACCCTCGCTGCGCTTGTCCTTCAGCGCATGCCAGATCGTCACCGGGGAGATTTCGCCCCAGTGCAGGTGCGGCGACAGCTGCGAGGTCTGGTCGACGCTGGGGAGATTGCGCCCGTCCTCGTACTCGCCGACATGTTCGGTCCACCACTTGAGCCGGTCATGCGCGGCGTCTTCGCCGACCTTCCAGAAATCCTCCATTCGCGTGGCCCAGTTCGGGCTCGTCGGGAGCAGGTTCCAGTCGGACAGGTCGTCGCTCTCGGGCAGGTCGGATGGCTGCGAGATTGTGGGGGGCACAGGCAGCTCGTCGCGCGGCGGCATGATTTCAAGCATCGAGCGGTAGAACGGGGTGTAGATCTTGTACGGATCGCCGCTGCCGGTCGTCGCGGTGCCCGGCGGCATCAGGTAATTGCCATCGTGCAGGCAGAGCTCGCATCCCTCGGGAAGCGCGTCCCTGAGGTCCTCCTCCGCTTCGCGCCACCATGGCTCGTAATGGCGGTTGGCGTGGATCGCTCCGGCGCCGAGCTGGTCCGCCAGCGAGGCGAGCACCGACACGCTGTCGCCCTTGCGCAGGACGATACGTGCGTTGTGCCGGCCGAAGCCTGTCGCCAGACTTTCCAGCGAGTGGTGCAGCCACCAGCGATGCGCACCGCCATAGGTGCGGTCGTCGTCGCCCCTGGGCCGCTCGTCGTCGAGCACGAAAACAGGGACCACCGGTCCGGCTTTCGCAGCGGTGTGGAGGGCGGGCTGATCGGCCAGGCGCAGGTCGCGCCGGAGCCAGACGATTTGGGGAGAAGCCATGAGCAAGGAACCTCGATCGAAACGGGCTGTTCCAGATTGCATGGATCAGAGCCGCGCTGGCGCGACAACCGAGCCCAAAGCCCCCCTTCCCGCCGAATCGGTTTCGCTGCCTGCGCGTGGCTTCACCATCGACCGGGGAAAGGCACTGGCCGCTGCGGGAGTGCTCTGGGCAATCTGGGGTCTGATGGTCTGGCTCGTGACACAGGGTCGAACCGAAGGTTTCGACCATTCGGGCCTCCTGCTTTACCGGTCCGGTATCGATTACCACCCGCTCGGCGGCAACATGCTGCAGGAGGCGGTGCGCGACGTAACCGCCCTGGGCGGAATCCTGCTCTCGACCATCGCAGCGGGTGCGGCGGCGATTGCGTTGCTGTTCCTGCGCCTGCGCCGCGAAGCGATGCTGTTCACCATCACCGTGGTGCTCGGCTGGGGACTGAACGCAGGCATGAAGCTGCTCGTCGGGCGAGAGCGCCCTACCCTCGTCCCGCATCTGACCGAGGCAGCGGGGTTCAGCTTCCCCAGTGGTCACAGCTTTGCCTCGGCGATGATCTATATCGGCATGGCGCTGGCCTTCGCATCGCTCAGCAGCAGGCACAGTGTGCGCTACACGCTGATCGGCAGCGCGATGGTGATTTCGGCCATGATCGCATGGAGCCGGGTCATGCTGGGCGTGCATTTCCCCAGCGACGTGATCGCGGGGTGGACGGGCGGCGCGGCCTGGGCCTTCACCGCCGCCGCGCTGCTATACGAATCGGCGAAGCGCGCCGCCGACAGCGATACCGCGCACCGGCTCGATCCGATGGAGCATCACTAGACCGGGTCCTGCGCCGAGCCGTCGACGGTCCAGGTCTGCCCGCCCGACAGCAGCTTGGCGAGGTTCGGCTCCTTGCCGCTGACCGAGGCTTCACGCTCGGCGATCACCGCGCTTTCGTAGGTCGGCGCGGGATCGTCGTAGAGGACGCCCAGCGGCATCGGGAACGGGTCGAACGGCAGTTCGGCCAGCATGTGCGCCATGACGCGGTTGGTCACATCGTGCACGCGGACGCCCGCAGCCTGCCAGTCGCCTTCGACGACATCGACCACGGTGAAGGCGAGCTTCTCGGGGTCGAACGCCAGGCCCTTCTCGCCCTTGTCGAACAGCATCGGCTCGCCATCGGCCAGCCACAGCTGCTGGCCTTCGGCACCCTTGGGCGCGGCGAAGGCGTCGAACACGTCCTTGTTGTAGACGATGCAGTTCTGGAAGATTTCGATGAACGCCGCACCCTTGTGCGCGTGTGCGGCCTTGAGCACATCGGGCAGGTTCTTGGACACGTCGATCCCGCGCGCCACAAAACGCGCGCCCGACCCGAGCGCGAAGGCGCAGGGGTTGGCGGGGTGGTCGACCGAACCGATCGGGCTGGTCGGCGTGCGCGTGCCCTCGCGGCTAGTGGGCGAATACTGGCCTTTGGTCAGGCCATAAATCTCGTTGTTGAACAGCATGATCTGCATGTTCACGTTGCGCCGGAGCACATGCATCATGTGGTTGCCGCCGATGCTGAGGCCATCGCCGTCGCCGGTCACCAGCCACACGTCGAGGTCCGGATTGGCGAGCTTGACGCCCGTGGCCACGGCAGGCGCGCGGCCGTGGATGGTGTGGAAGCCGTAGCTCTCGATATAATAGGGGAAGCGGCTGGAACAGCCGATGCCCGAGATGAACACGGTGTTCGCCGGGTCGCAGCCGAGCTGCGGCAGCGTGCGCTGCACGGCCTTGAGGATCGCATAGTCCCCGCAACCCGGACACCAGCGGACCTCCTGGTCGGTTTCCCAGTCCTTGAGCGTGGTTTCGATCTTAACAGGTGCGTTCATTGGACCATTCCTTCAGCCCACGACCCGCTCGCTCTGAGCTTGTCGGAGGGCCGCACTTTCTTTTGAACTGATTGCCCGAAGAAGGACGATCCTTCGACAAGCTCAGGATGAGCGGTGAGAGAGGTCACTCGGACGCCTCCACCCTACTCGGCAGTTGCTGGTCGTTGGCGGCGACCTGACCGCCCTCGTTGCCTACGATGTCGTCGAAGTAAGCGCAGATCGCCTCTTCCAGTTCGGCGATCTGGAACGGCTGGCCGCTGGTCTTGGTCAGGCTTTCCGCGTCCACGAGCAACTGGTCGCGCAGCACGGTCTTGAACTGGCCGGTGTTCATCTCGGGCACCAGCACGCGCTCGAACCCGCTGAGCAGCTCGCCGAGGTTCTTCGGCAGCGGCCAGATATGGCGGACGTGGATGTGGCTGACCGAGCATCCCTTGTCGATGCTGCGGCGGACTGCCTGCTTGATCGGGCCGTAGGTCGAACCCCAGCCGACCACCGCCAACTTCCCGCTCTGCTCACCCCAGGCGACTTCCTGATCGGGCACTTCGATATTCGCGATCTTGTTCTTGCGCGTATCGGTCATGTGCTGGTGGTTGGCCGGATCGTAGGAGATGTTGCCGGTGCCGGCATCCTTCTCGATCCCGCCGATGCGGTGCATCATGCCGGGCGTGCCAGGCTTGATCCACGGGCGCGAACCCTTTGCGTCACGCTTGTAGGGCAGCAGTTCTTCGCCGCGCGGTTCGGTCAGGAACTCCGCGGGGAACGGCGTGAAGCTTTCCGGATCGGGCACCTTCCACGGCTCGGCGGCATTGGCGATGTAGCCATCGGTCAGCAGCATAACCGGGGTCATGTACTGGGTCGCCATACGGCACGCCTCGATCGCGACCTCGAAGGCGTCGGCGGGCGAGCGCGCAGCGATCACCGGCATCGGCGCATCGCCGTTGCGGCCATAGACCGCCTGATAGAGATCGCTCTGCTCGGTCTTGGTTGGCAGGCCGGTGGACGGGCCACCGCGCTGTGAATTGACCACCACCAGCGGCAGTTCGGTCATGATGCCGAGGCCCAGCGCCTCGGTCTTGAGTGCGATGCCGGGGCCGGAGGACGAGGTGACGCCCAGCTGGCCCGCATAGCTCGCGCCGATGGCGGCGCACACCGCGGCAATCTCGTCTTCCGCCTGGAAGGTCGTGACGCCGAACTCCTTCAGCCGCGCCAGGTGATGCAGGATCGCCGAGGCAGGCGTGATCGGGTAGCCGCCGAAGAACATCGGCAGCTGCGCCAGCTGCGCGCCGGCCACGAGGCCGAGCGAGACGGCTTCAGCACCGGTAATCGTGCGGTAGAGCCCCGGCTCTGACGGCGCAGGCGGCAGATGGACCTGCTTCAATGGTGCGGAAAGCTCCGCCGTCTCGCCATAGGCGTGCCCTGCGTCGAGCGCGGCGATATTGGCGGCGGCGATGTCGGGCGCCTTGGCGAATTTCCTGTTCAGCCAGTCGTGCAGCGGCTCGCGCGGACGGTCGAACATCCACAGCGCGAGGCCCAGCGTCCACATGTTCTTGCAGCGCAGTCCGTCCTTCTTGCCGAGCCCATAGGGCTCCACGGCTTCGAGCGTGCGCGCGCTGATGTCGAAGGCCAGCACGTCGAAAGGCGCGAGGCTGTCGTCCTCGAGCGGGTTGGCGTCGTACTTCGCCTTGTCGAGATTGCGCTTGGTGAACTCGCCCGTGTCCGCAATGATCAGGCCGCCGGGCTTCAAGGCCGCGATGTTCACCTTGAGCGCGGCGGGGTTCATCGCAACCAGCACATCGGGCGCGTCGCCCGCGGTGTTGATCGCTCTGGAGCCGAAATTGATCTGGAAGGCGGACACACCGAACAGCGTTCCCTGTGGCGCCCGGATCTCCGCCGGGAAGTCCGGGAAGGTCGCGAGATCGTTGCCCGCGAGCGCGGTGGAGAGCGTGAACTGCCCGCCCGTCAGCTGCATGCCGTCGCCGGAATCGCCGGCGAAGCGCACCACGATTGCGTCGGGCGCATCGGAGGGGTTGCTGGTAGCTTGAGGCGCCTGAGTCGCCATTGAAACACATCCTTCGGTCTTCTTTGGCGTCGTTGTGGAAACGCCTTTGAGCCGCGGCCTACGTGGCTGCGGCGCAACCATCAATCAAGTTTTTCTAGCCGCCCTGATGGTCATCAGTGGACAGCCCGAGCGCGCAGGGCGTATCCAGCGCGGCCCATTCGAGAGGAAGACGATACCGATGGCCGATGCCCCTGCCCCCGACACCCAGGCGGAGCCTTTCGTACGCGACGACGTGCGCGGTCTGCTCGACATGCTCAAGGCGATGGGCCGCCCGCCGGTCGAGGAAGCGGGCGCGGTCGCCGGGCGCGAGGGGATGCGCATGCTGGCACAGCTGGCCGACCCTCAGCCGCACGATCTGGCGGTCATCCGGGATGTGACCTGCCCCGGCCCGGCAGGAGACATTCCGTGCCGCTTCTACGATTCGCGCGAGTCGCGCGACGCGGGCCCGGCGGTGCTGTTCCTCCATGGCGGGGGCTTCGTGATCGGCGATCTCGAAGTCTATCACGCCCTGTGTACCGAATTCGCCCAGCGACTCGACCTGCCGGTGCTCTCGGTCGATTACCGCCTCGCCCCCGAACACCCCTTCCCCGCCGCGCCCGACGATTGCGAGGCCGCCGCGCGCTGGCTTGCGTCCTCCCCCGCAGAGCTCGGCCGCAAGATCACCGGGCTGGTCGTCACCGGCGACAGCGCGGGCGGCAACCTGACCATCGTCGTCACCAATGCGCTGCGCGACCAACCGGCGGACGTGCCGGTGCTGGTGCAGGCGCCGATCTATCCGGTGGCGGACGAGGCCGGGAAGCACGAGAGCTTTCGCCAGTTCAAGGACGGCTATTTTCTTACCGGCGACACGATGGCCTTCTTTACCAAGAGTTACGCCGCCGATCCGGCATCGGCCCGCAACCTGCCGATGCTGGGCGATTGCTCCAACGCGCCGGCAACCGTGCTGTGCACCGCCGGGCTCGACCCTTTGCGCGATTCGGGGCGTGCCTATGCGAAATGCATGGTCGGGAACGGGACGCAGCTTACCTATCTCGAGTTTCCCGGAATCATCCACGGTTTCTTCACCATGCGAAAGGCAATTCCCAGTGGCCAAGCCGATGTCGAAGCCTTTATCGATGCGGTGGGGGCAGCATTGGAACGGCAGCTATGACCATGACCACAGACCGTGACATCAGCGAACTCGGCTACCGCCCCTGCGTCGGCGTGATGCTCGTCAACCACACCGGCGAGGTCTTCGTCGGGCGGCGGATCGACACCAAGGAAGGCGACTTCTGGCAGATGCCGCAGGGCGGGATCGACGAGGGCGAGGACCCGCGCGAGGCACTGTTCCGCGAGCTGTGGGAAGAGACCGGCGTCACGCGCGACAAGGTCGCGGTGATCGGCCAGACGCGCGAGCCGCTGCGCTACGACCTGCCAGACGAACTGATCGGCAAGCTGTGGGGCGGGCATTATCGCGGGCAGGAGCAGAACTGGTTTCTCGCCCGGTTCGAGGGCACCGACGAGGATGTGAATCTTGAGGCCCACGAACACCCCGAATTCTGCGAGTTTCGCTGGGTCACCGCAAGCACCGTTCCCGACCTGATCGTGCCCTTCAAGAAGCGCGTCTACCGCTCGGTCGTCGCGGAATTCGCCGAGCTGATCTAGCCGACGGGCTTCAGTTCTTCTCGGTCAGGTTCTGCGTCACCACTGCGTCGGGCATGACCGCTTCGGCCCGCAGCACGCTTGAATTGCGCGGACCCTGCGCGATCGCGGTCGCGAGGCCCTGCGTTTCGGGGCAGCCCGACCCGCACAGCGATTCGAGCTGCGCCAGGTTACGCTCCGCACGCTCGATCGCGCCCTTTTCGACCAGCGCCGCGCCCTCGCCCGCGATCGCCGCGAAATTGCCCGGATCGCGGGTCAGCGCCTCGCGGTAATAGCGGATCGCCTTGCCCTGCAGCCCTTCGCGCCGCGCCGCTTCGGCGAGGTCGATCAGGATGGGCGTATATTGCGGATCGATCGCGAAGGCCGCTTCGAGCGCGTCGACCGCGCGCTGCGGCTGGCCCGCTTCGAGCGCGGCGTGCGCCTGCGCGATCAGCGTTCCGGCGCGCGGATCGACCTGCGATTCCTGCGCCGAACCCACGCTCGCCGTCACCGCGACCATCAGCGAAAGAGCGGCGGCGGCAGGGGCGAAACGCATGAACATCTCCTTGGAGGAAACCAGCAACCCGGCCCGGTCATCGGTCCGATATGGGGGTGCCTGATCGTTTGGGTGCGCGACCATAGGCCCCAAGGTTAACACGGCAAATGCGCGCGCGCGACGAAAAATCCATCCGTACCGTCATGAAACGGCGACAGGCGCATTCCCGCACCGCGCTCTCGCCCGAGCGGAAGCTGCGGCGCGTCCGCACGCCAGCCCTCGTGACTTGCAAGGAAGGCCGCAATGCGCGCCGCGCCCTCTTCGTCGAGCAGCGAGCATGTGACGAAGACCAGCCGCCCGCCGGGCTTCACCAGCCTCGCGCCGAGCGTCAGCAGATCGTCCTGCACGCCCGCGAAGCGCGCCAGCCGCTCGGGCGTGAGCCGCCATTTCGCCTCGGGCTTGCGCCGCCATGTGCCCACGCCCGAACAGGGCGCGTCGATCAGCACGCAGTCCGCCTGCCCTGCCAGCTCGCCGAGCGTGTCCATCTCCCTGCCGGGATCGAGCAGGCGTTCCTCGATAATGGTCGCGCCCGCGCGCTGCGCCCGGGGGCCAAGCTGCGAGAGCCGCCGCCGGTCGGTGTCCGAGGCGATCAGCCGCCCGCGGTTCTCCATCGCGGCGGCCAGTGCCAGCGTCTTGCCGCCCGCGCCCGCACAAAGGTCCACAACCGTCTCACCCGCGCGCACAGCGGCAGCAAGGCAGGCCATCTGGCTGCCGTGATCCTGCACCTCGATCCGCCCTTCGCGATAGGCGCTCCACTGGTCGACCTGCGTGCCCGCATCGAAGCGAAGGGCATTGGGCGCGGCGAGGTGCTCGCCCGGTTCGGGCAGATCGATAGCGTCACGCTCCGCCCTGAGTGTGTTGACCCGGATGTCGAGCGGTGCGCGGCCCATCAGCGCGGCAGCTTCCTCGCCCTCGATCCCCGAGGCCGCAAGCCGCTCGACCAGCCAGCCGGGCGCGATGCCCGCCTGCGCAACCGGCTCGCCCTCGGCGATCGGCTCCGGCCCGTATTGCGATCCGTCGAACAGGTTGGCGAGCGTATCGTCCTGCGCCACGAGCGCGAGCATCGCGGCGCGGCCCGAGACGGGCACCTCGCCGCAATGGCGGATCGCATCATAGACAAGCTCGCGCACCGCCCGGCGGTCCTTCGATCCCGCGTAGCGGTTGGCCTTGGCCCATTCGGCCACGATCCGGTCCGCAGGCGCGCCCTGCCCCTTCGCGGCCTCGATCACGCGGTCGAGGATGTCGATTGCAGCTTTTGCACGTGCGGCGGGTGTCATCGCGCAGTTTTCCGTCGGCCTGACACACCTGACACAGTGTCCAGAGCGTAAAAAGCCGGCTCACCTTCGGCGGCCGGAAACGTGGGGTAGCGAAGGGGTATGGGGGGCAAGGTCATACACCGCCCATGGCACGGTGCGGCCCGGTAGGAAACGGGCAAGCGGAGCCTCCCCCGATAAGCCTCCCCCTGATCACAGAAGAGGATTCGGGGTGGTGCACTGCGCGATCAGACCCCTGCGGGTTTGTTATCAATCCGCGATCTCACCCTTTGAAGACGAGGGGAGAAGGAAATCTGGCGTGTTCCGTGAGGCGGACCCTTACCGCGCCCGCTCTTTCACCGGTCGCCAAAACGCCGTCGAATACGGCGAAAGAACCTCCCAGCCGAGCGAGTGATAGAGCAATCGGCCCTCCGCCGTCGCGACCAGCAATTGCGGTGTGGTATCATCGCGCCAATGCTGGCCGATGAGTCCCATCAATCCCCTGCCCAGCCCACAGCGACGAAACCCCGGCTCGACCACAATCCGATCATAGACGAACGCATCTGAGTCCTGACCCCAGAAACCGCGTGCCGCCAGTTCGCCCGCCTCGTCGGTAATCTCCACCATCCCCGCTGCGCCACGATCCTCGACCCGAGCTACAAAACCGTCGGGCACCGGTGCCGCAGCAGGGCGATCGCAAAAACGCATAAAATAGCCGGACGCCTGTACATCCCATTGCGACGGCAGAAAGCCGGCGAGGTCTGTCGCGAGGATGCAGGCTTTTATCGGTTCGCGCGGGTTGGCAATTATGCGCGCGAGCCTCGCGATGTCCGGGTCACCGGCGGGAAAAACCCACCGACGCAGCTCGGCCTCGCTATCCGTCTCGACCCGGAACCCGCTTCCAGCCGCGACGGGCGAAGGCAATTGCCGGGCCAGTGACCGCCCGGCAAGCCATGCTCGCAGCAGGTCGGGCGATATCCCGCCCGCGCCCATCAGCGCGAGGGGTAGTTCGGCGCCTCGCGCGTGATCGCCACGTCGTGGACATGGCTTTCGGTCAGGCCTGCATTGGTGATCCGCACGAACTGGGCGCCCTTGCGCAGATCCTCGATCGTGCGGCTGCCGGTATAGCCCATCGCCGCCTTCACGCCGCCGACCAGCTGGTGGATCACGTCGCGCGCGGGGCCCTTGTAGGGCACCTGCCCCTCGATCCCCTCGGGCACCAGCTTCATCGCGGACACGTCCTGCTGGAAATAGCGGTCGGCAGAGCCGCGCGCCATCGCGCTGACCGATCCCATCCCGCGATAAGCCTTGTAGCTGCGGCCCTGGTAGATGAAGGTGTCGCCGGGCGCTTCTTCCGTCCCGGCCAGCATCGATCCGACCATCACCGCGCTGGCCCCGGCGGCGAGCGCCTTGGCCGCATCGCCACTGGTGCGCAGGCCGCCGTCGCCAATGATCGGCACGCCCGACTTCTCGGCCTCTTCGGCTGCGTCCATGATCGCCGTGAGCTGCGGCACGCCGACGCCCGCGACGACCCGCGTGGTGCAGATCGAGCCGGGCCCGATGCCGACCTTCACCGCATCCGCGCCCGCGTCGATCAGCGCGCGGGTCGCTTCGGCGGTCGCGACGTTGCCCGCAATGATCTGGACCGAATTGCTCAGCGCCTTGGCCCGCTCCACGGCTTTGAGAACGTCGCGGTTATGGCCGTGCGCGGTGTCGATGATGACGACGTCGACTTCGGCATCGATCAGCGCCTCGGTGCGCGCGAAGCCCTTGTCGCCCGTGGTCGAGGCCGCCGCGACACGCAGGCGCCCGGCGGCGTCCTTGGTTGCGTCGGGGTAGTTCACCGCCTTTTCGATGTCCTTGACCGTGATCAGGCCGATGCAGCGATAATCCTCGTCCACCACGATCAGCTTCTCGATCCGGCGCTGGTGCAGCGTGCGCCGCGCCTCTTCCTGCCCCGTGCCCAGCGGCACGGTGGCGAGATTTTCGGTCGTCATCAGTTCGCGGATCGGCTGGGCCGGATTTTCCGCGAAGCGCACGTCGCGGTTGGTCAGGATGCCGACCAGCTTGCCGCCGCGATCGGTTACGGGAATGCCGCTGATGCGGTTGGCACTCATGATTTCCTGCGCCTCGCCCAGCGTCGCATCGGGGCCGATGGTGATCGGGTTGACGACCATCCCGCTCTCGAACCGCTTGACCGTGCGGACCGCCGCGACCTGCTCCTCGACCTCGAAATTGCGGTGGAGCACGCCCATCCCGCCCATCTGCGCCATCGCAATCGCCATGTCGGCTTCGGTGACGGTGTCCATCGCGGCCGAGACCACGGGGATGTTGAGCGAGATTTCCTTGGTCAGGCGCGTGCGCGTGTCGGCCATGCTGGGCATCACCTCGCTCGCAGCGGGGCGCAGCAGCACGTCGTCGAAGGTCAGGGCGAGGGGGATTTCCTTGAAGGCCACGGCGGGCACCTTTCGCAAGAGGGTCAGCGACTTCGAGCCGGGCATTGCTTGGCGACTCGGATCATCGCGGTAGGTTGGAACCACTGTCTTGCAGGCGGCCCTTAGCGAGCCTCGCGATTCTTCGCCAGAGGGCAGCGAAAAACTATTCCCCGGGGGGCGTCAGCCGCTTTCTTCCATCAGCCCGTGCTTCTTGATGCAGTGGCGCAGCTGGTCGTAGCTGAGGCCCAGCGCCTTGGCGGTCTGGCGCTGGTTCCAGCGATGCTTGCCCAGCGCATGCTCCACGATCGCGCGTTCGTGCGTGTCGACCGCAGCGCGCAGATCCTCGATATCGTCGAACTCGATCCGCTGGGCCTGACGGGGCGCTTCGGGCGGCGCGGATTCGCGCCTGGTCGAGGCGGCGGCCGGTGCCGACACTGGCTTCCACGGACTGTCGAACGGGTCGAAGACGATATGGCCTACGGGGCGTTCCGGATCGTCCCAGCGATAGACCGCGCGCTCGATCACGTTGCGCAGCTCGCGCACGTTGCCGGGCCACGGGTAGTCCTGCAGTTCGGCCGCGACATGCTCGGCATAGCCGGGCCACGCCTCCCACGAGAGTTCGGCGGCCATCCGGCGACCGAAATAGTCGGCCAGCACCTCGATATCGCCCTCGCGCGCGCGCAGCGGCGGCAGAGTGATGACTTCGAAGCTCAGCCGGTCGAGCAGGTCGGCGCGGAATTCGCCGCGTTCGGCCTTGCTCGGCAGATCCTCGTTGGTGGCGGCGACGATCCGGCAATCGACGCGCATCGGGCGGCTCGAGCCAATCCGGGTGACTTCGCCATATTCGACCGCGCGCAGCAGGCGTTCCTGCGCCGCCATCGACAGCGTACCGAGCTCGTCGAGGAACAGCGTGCCCCCGTCGGCCTCCTCGAAGCGGCCTTCGCGCACTCTCGTGGCGCCGGTGAAGGCGCCCGCCTCGTGCCCGAACAGCTCTGCCTCGATCAGCGTTTCAGGGAGCGCGGCGCAGTTCATCGTCACCAGTGGCTCGCCCCAGCGCGGGGAGAGGCGATGGAGCCGCTCGGCAATCAGTTCCTTGCCCGTGCCCCGCTCGCCGATCACCAGCACCGGGCGCTGCAAGGCGGCGGCACGGCTGGTCCGCTCGACCGCATCGAGGAAGGCGAGCGATTGCCCGACGAACTGGTTTTCCCGCTCCATGACCGGAATATAGCGTCCAACCCCAAGCCTTGGCAATTCTCACCACATTGCTGTTCGTCGATTTTCTGCGAACCCACGCAATTGCGCCAAATTCGCAGTTTGGCACGCCGGTTGCAATAATGAGGGCAAGCAAACGAGGAGGACCGATAATGCACGAACAAGCCCACCCCAAACGCCACGCCGTCGGCAAGGCCGTGCTGGTCACCATCCTCGCCGCGGGCACACTCGTCGCATTGAATCCGCTGCCTGCCGATGGCGCGCAGATCGACGGCCCGATTATGATACAGGTAACCGAAATCGCATGACCGACCATACTGACCCGCCCGGCCGCAACGGCCGCCTCTCGCGCCTCGACAACGAGGTCGAGCGTCTGCGCCGCAGCCCGACCCCGACGCAGGAGCGTCGCTCGAGCGCGGAACGCGCCGCGGACTGGACAAACCCGGACCGGGTCAACGAGAAGCTCACCGATTTCATTTCATACGGAGCACCCTTTATGGGCATTTTCAGCCGCACGCGAGACATCATCGCGGCCAATTTCAACGAAATGCTCGACAAGGCGGACGACCCTTCGAAGATGATCCGCATGATCATCCTCGAAATGGAGGAGACGCTGGTCGAGGTTCGCGCGAGTGCCGCGCGTACGATCGCCGACCAGAAGGAAATGCACCGCCACTCGGTCAAGCTCGACAAGCTGCAGACCGACTGGGCCGAAAAGGCGCAGCTGGCGCTGAGCAAGGACCGCGAGGACCTCGCGCGCGCCGCGCTGGTCGAAAAGAAGAAGGCCGCCGACATGAGCGAGCAGCTCAAGGCGGAAATCAGCGTGCTCGACGATTCGCTGCGCGCCTACGAGGAAGACATCCACAAGCTGCAGAGCCGCCTGCGCGAGGCGCGCAGCCGCCAGTCGCAGATCGCCGCCCGGCTCGAAAGCGCGGAAAACCGCGTGAAGCTGCGCAGCCTGATGACGACCGAGCGCGTGGACGAGGCGCTGACGCGCTTCGACGCGCTCGAGCGCCGGGTCGACTACGCGGAAGGACGCGCCGACCAGCTCAAGATGGAAAGCGAGAACTCCAAGCTCTCCCTGTCCGACGAAATCGCCGCGCTCGGCGGATCGGACAAGGTCGACGAGGAACTCGAAGAAATGAAGCGCGCGCTCGGCAAGGGTGCCGACGACGCCAAGAAGGGAGACTGACCCATGGAAGATGTATTTCTACCGATCATCATCGTCGGCATGCTGTTCATCGGGCTGCCGTGGGTCATCCTGCACTACATTACCAAGTGGAAGACCTCGAACGGCGGCATCACAACCGACGACGAAGCGCTGCTGGAAGAGCTCTACGCGCTCACCAAGCGGCTCGACGACCGGATGGATACGGTCGAGCGGCTGGTCGCCCACGACCATGCGGACTTCAAGCCCGCCCGGCTGATTGCCGACAATCCATCGGACAACGAGGAACTGGCCGAGCTGGAAGCACTGCTCGCCCAGAAGAGGAAGGAAACCCGCGCATGAACACGCCCCGCACCACGCTCTACAAGGACAAGCAGAACGCGAAGCTGATGGGCGTCTGCTCGGGCCTCGCGGACTATACCGGGGTCGACGCGCTCTGGTGGCGGCTCGGCATGCTGTTCATGGTCTTTGCGACCAGCGGCCTCGTCCTGCCGATCTATCTCTTGGCCGGCCTGCTGCTCGATGCCAAGCCGCACCACCTCTACACCGAGGACAAGCAGGAACAGAGATACTGGCAGGGCGTGCGCGCCAATCCGAACCGCACCGCCCGCGAAATCCGCGGCAAGCTGCGCGAGATCGACCGCCGGCTGGCGAATGTGGAGGAGCACTACGTGAGCTCCAACCCGCGCCTCGACGCCGAAATCGAACGCCTGCGCTGAACCAGTTAACAAGGGAAGGAGGAAAAAATGGGCGAACTGATCCCCATTGCCGGCATTATCATGGGCTGCATGATCCCGATCACCGCATTGTGGACCAAGCACCAGCAGAAGCTGGCAGAGATGCAGATCGAGACCACCGCCAGCGCCAGCGCCGAAAAGGCCGCGCAATACGCCTCTCAGATCCAGCGGCTCGAAGACCGGGTCCAGGTGCTCGAACGGATCGTGACCGACAAGGGCTACGACGTCGCCACCCAGATCGAGGCACTGCGCGATGCGCGCAGTCACGATAAAGCCGCCAGCGGTACGCCGTTGGGCTTCGAAAGCCGGGAGAAGGCGTGATGGATTTCGGCGGACCAACCTTCGTTATCGCGATCATCGCGCTGTGCACTGCCGGATGGCTCATCAACAACTGGATCCGCGCCAAGCACGGTTACGACCTGGAGGACGAATGGGGCGGCAAGACGCCCCGGGCCGACAAGTCCGCAGAAACCGACGCGCTGCGGGCCGAAAACGCCAAGCTCGTCGACCGGCTGGACGACCACGCGCAGCGCCTCAAAGTGCTGGAGCGGATCGTGACCGAGCGCGGCTATTCGCTCTCCGACGAGATCGAAGCGCTACGGCGCGACGAAAGCAGCGGTGTCCCGATCGACACCGGCAGAAAGGAACGTGTCTGATGCCTTTCGCAATGACATCCGAAGTGATCGCCATCGTCGGCCTCGCCGGTGTGGCAGGCTGGGTCCTCACCACCTGGATGCGGATCAAGCACGGCTACCCGCTCGAAAACAGCTGGGGCAAGGCGATCTATCCCAAGGGCAGCGAAGAGCGGGTGAAACTGCTGACGCAGGAAAACGCGCAGCTTCGCGCAGAGCTCGGATCGATCAAGGACCGGCTCGGCAATGTGGAGCGGATCGTGACCGACAGCGGCTACCAGCTGACCCACGAGATCGAGACGCTGAGAGAGACCGGACGCGACAAGCAGGAGGCACACTGATGAGTTTCTGGAGCGCCATCGTCCTGATCGTCCTGATCGGTGCCGCCGCCAGCATTCTGCGCGCGCGCTACAACGCACAGGCGGGGATCACCGAAGACATGATGGGCAACCAGACCATCACCCACCGCCCCGATCCGGAGCCGCGGGCGGACCCGGAGGCCGAGCGCGAGATTGCCGCGCTCAAGGAGCGGATCGCGGTGCTCGAACGCATCGCCTACGACAAGAACAGCGCCACCGCGCAGGAGCGTGCACGCATCTCCGCCGAGATCGACGCGCTGCGCGAAGAGCAGGACTAGCGCCCGCACTGCGGCACACCCGAACCCGACCACACAGGATTGAAGTCATGGAGCCGACACTCGTTATCGCCGCCGCCGCGCTTCTGGGCCTCGGCATGGTTGCCGCCGCGCTGCTTCGCGCCTGGGAAGGCTGGCTGGCGTATAAGCGCCGCGAGCTGGATGCGGTCGCCCGGGGCGACCGGGCGCTGGAGGATGCACGCGGCACCGCACCCATCGCCATCGCCGACCTGCGCGAACGCATCCGCAAGCTCGAAGCCATCGCGAGCGGCGTCGACCTGTGAGCGGCGCGCGCAGCCAGGCGGCACAGGCAGGCATCGGGCTCGGCAGCGCGATCGCCGTCGCCATCTCCTGGTCGCTCCACCAGTCGATCGTCTGGGCGATCGTCCACGGCTTTCTTTCGTGGTTATACGTGATCTATTATGCGCTGACGCGCGAAGGCGGGCTTGCGGGTTGATCGCGCCTTCCACCAGACCCGCTCGTCCTGAGCTTGTCGAAGGACCGTATTTTCTTCTAGCGAGCGGACGAAGAAGAAGGACGAGCGTTGGGGCATCCTGCCCCCTCTGCGAGTCCGACAAGCTCAGGGTGAGCGGAGCATAATTTGAGATCTCTCGACGATATCCGCGAAGAATACGAATTCCTCGAAGGCGACGAACGCTATCGCCTGCTGATCGAGCTGGGGCGCGAGCTGGAGGACATGCCAGACGCGCTCAAGACCGACGCCACGCTGGTGCGCGGCTGTTCGGCGGCGGTGTGGGTCTATCCCACCGGAGAAGGCGAGAAGCTGCATTTTCTCGCCGATAGCAACGCCGCGATCACCAAGGGCATCGTCGCGCTGGTGATCGCCGCAGTGCAGGACCGCCCGGCTGCCGAGGTGGCCGGGATGGATGTGGTCGGCGCGCTCGAACCCTTCGACCTCAAGAACCAGCTTTCGAGCAACCGGACGCAGGGCGTGCCCAATATGATCGCACTGGTGAAGGAACACGCCGCGCGGATCGCGGCTGGCTGACCGACCGGCGTCTCGCGCGGTCGCACCCCTGACCTGCTAAAGCACCATGCGAGCGGGAGCGCCCCGGGGGGCCGCCCATCACCGCCTCGTATAGTCGATCCGGATCCGGACCCAGCTGCCGATCTGCGGCTTTCCCCCCAGCGACGGCGGATGCACCCGGAACTGCCATGCGGCGGCCAGGATCGCGCGGTTCATCATCGAGCCCTGGGGGTATTCTTCGATCGGCACGCAATCGACCACCCGAAAGTCCGGCGCGGTGCGGCATGCGATCAGGCCCCAGCCCGGACCCGTCGCGGTGGAGAGATAGCCGGCCAGTTCGCTGTCGCGCGGCTCGCGATACCAGCGCGCGGCATAGAGCGGCTGCCCATCGGGCGCGGTGCCGACCACATCGGAATCCCTGACGCCCGATCGCGAGCCGCTGTCGACCGGCCCGTAGACATCCCTCGGCGCATCCTGCTTCGATGGGCGCGCCGGAGCCCGGGGAGCGGCCTGCGGCGCGGGCAGCTGGAACGGCGTCGGAATGATCGGCTGCGGCCTCGGCGCAGCGGGCACGGCCTCGGGCTGCACGACTTGCGGGCGTTCGATCGGCGGGCGCTCGATCTGCGGGTCGGAAGGGTCCGGCGGCTGCGCGGCCGTGGGCGCGGTATCGCTCGGCTCCTGCTCGGCCCGCTCCGCATCGTCCGGGGAATCGTTCCGTGCCTTGAGGTCGACCACCGTGACACCGCCCGCCGGGGCCGCCGGATCGTCATGCATGTTCAGCGTCAGGAGGACGATCAGCAGGATCGCCTCGATCAGCAGCGCGGCGACGATCCCGATCAGCCGCCGCCCGCGCTCGCTGCGCAAAGGCGCGAAGTGCGGGTGATCGTCGAGGGAGTCTGCTGGGGGCAATTGTGCCAGGGGCAACGGGGCCTCAGGGGAAATGGATCGGGCGCAAGCGTTACACCGGAGGCGATGTCATAGGTTGCCCGGGTGGGTGGGACAAGCGCAGGCACGCCCGAGGGCGGTGACGCTCAGGCTCAGGCTCAGGCTCAGGCTCAGGCTCAGGCTCAGGCTCAGGCTCAGGCTCCGGCGCTGTCGCGCACGACGGCGATCCCCGCCTCGCGCTGGCGCTTCAGTTCCGCCTTCAGCTTGGCCGGGTTCTGCGGCCAGACGAAGCCGAAGCTCACCCCGCCCTCTTTCCCGATGGTCGCATGGTGGAGCTTGTGCGCCTGCACCAGCCGCTTGGCATAGCCGCGCTTGGGCACGAACCTGAAATAGCGCTGGTGGACGAGGCCGTCGTGGACCAGCGTGTAGATGACGCCGTAGATCGTCACGCCGACGCCGATCCAGAAGGCGGGCGGCCAGGCGGCGTCGCCCAGCAGCAGTTCGCTGCCCCACACGAACATCGCGATGCTGATGGCTGCGCCGACGAGCGCGTAGAGGTCGTTCTTCTCGAACCGGTTGTCGTGCGGCTCGTGATGGTCGCGGTGCCAGCCCCAGCCGAAGCCGTGCATCACGTATTTGTGCAGCGCCCAGGCATAGAATTCCATCGCCACGACCGTGGCGGCCACGATGGCGATGATCTGCCACAGGGTCACGTTGCGTCCTCCTTCACCGCTCCCGAGCGTGCTCGCCCCGGTTCCGCTCGCATGGAGCGTCGTGCGGCGGGCAATGCCCACCATGGCAACTGGGGGCGGTGGTGATGTTCAAGATGATAGCCGAAATGGAAACAGGTGAACAAGCTTGCAAGCGTGCCGAAATCGTCGCTGCGCGCATTGTGCCGGTCGGGGAACGGCTCCGCCGCGTGGCGGTGCGGGCGGTAGGTGCCGAAATAGAAGAGCTGGAACGAGCTGGCGATCGCCGGCAGGCCGTAGAGCAGCACCAGCTGCGCCATCGGCACGTCGAACACCAGCCAGTAGAGCGCCACCACGCCGTTGACCCACACAAGCGAGCTCCAGCCGAAATAGCGCTTCAGGAAAGTGCCGTACCAGCGCAGCACGTCGCGCGGATTGCCGGCGTCGAAATCGGGATCGCCGTTCGTACCGACATGGCGGTGATGCGCGAAATGCGCCTCGCGCATCCGCTTCCACGGAAAACCGGCGTAGAGGAACAGGAGAGCCGCACCGATCGCGGCATTGGCGCGCGGCCTGCCGGGCACCAGCGATCCGTGCATCGCATCGTGGCTGACGATGAAAAGCCCGACCGACAGCCAGCATTGCACGGCCGCCATCGTCAGCGCGAGCGGCAGGCTCGCCCAGGTCAGCTCGAAGACGAACAGCGCGTAGATGTGCAGCGCCAGCCATCCGCCGAAGACGGCCGCAGCCAGCGCCAGGCCGGTAACGGCCTGCCGGGTGCGATCGGTGCTGGGATGGGTGTGGTCCACCCAGACGCGCTAGATGACTGGCGCGCCTATGAAAAGGCGGACCTTAGCCCGCCTGCCCCTGGCACTGTTCGTCGGGCGCGCCCTTGGGGAAGAAATACTCTGCGATTTCCTCGCCGATCCGCGCCGGACGCAGCGTTTCGGCATCGATGCAGCACCAGCTCGACTTGACCTCCGCCAGCACTTCCTCGCCCCGCTCGATCACGGTGTGATAGAATGCGCGGGCGCCGCGCGTGCTTTCCAGCACGGTGCGGGCGATCACGTCGTCTTCGAGGAAGGCGGGCTTGCGATAGGTGATCTCGTGCTTGAGAGCGACCCACGCCCGCTCCGCCACAGCCTCTGCAGGCGCGAATTTCTGCCAGTGCGCCAGCACCGCGTCCTGCACCCAGCCAAGGTAGCGCGCGTTGTTCACGTGCCCCATGAAATCGATATCGGCAGGCTTGATGTCGATCGGGTGAGCGAAGGGTTTTGCTGACATGACTGTAAGTTAGACCCGAAGCCCTTACAATACCATGACCAACGCGGCCCATTGCGCGGATTTTTTCCCGCGGCGCAGTCTGCGTGTTGCAACGAAATCGCGCGCCATGCACTAGAGTGGGCATGAGCAAGAGCAACAAGAGCCTGTCCGGCGCCGCCATCGCAGCCGGTGCCGCCATCGGGTCCGCCGCGATCGCCGCGGGCCTGCTATACGCCGGGAAACGGCGCAAATCCTCGGAAGACAAGGACGGGAAAGGCCGTCAGCTGCCGCCAATCCCGTCGGGCGAAGACCCACAGACCGACTAGACCCAATCTGACAACATCGAGGGAGAGACCCATGAAAGCCGTGCTGACCAAGGAAGTGGGCGGGCCCGAAACGCTCGTCGTGGAACAGATCGACAGCCCAGCGCCCGGCAAGGGCGAAGTGCTGGTCGATGTCGCAGCCTGCGCGATCAACTTCCCCGACACGCTGATGATCCGCGACCTGTACCAGTTCAAGCCCGAGCGTCCCTATTCGCCCGGTGGCGAGATTTCGGGCACGATCACGGCCGTCGGCGAAGGTGTCGACGGCTGGAAGGTCGGCGACCGGGTGCTGTCGGGCATCGGCAGCGGTGGCCTGCGCGAACAGGTCGCGGTCGAGGCCGGACGCCTGTTCAAGGTGCCCGAAGGCGTCAACCTGGTCGATGCATCCGCATTGCTGATGACCTACGGCACCATGATCCACGCGCTCAAGGATCGCGGCGACATCAAGCCGGGCGAGACCGTGCTGGTGCTCGGTGCGGCAGGCGGCGTGGGCCTCGCCTCGATCGAGCTGGCCAAGGCCTACGGCGCGAAGGTCGTCGCTGCCGTCTCCAGCGACGACAAGGCCAAGGCCGCCGTGGAAGCGGGCGCGGACGAGACCGTCGTCTACCCCCGCGCGCCCTTCGACAAGGAGCAGTCCAAGGCGCTCGCCGGCGATTTCAAGAACGCCGTGGGTCCCAACGGCGCCGACATCGTCGTCGATATCGTCGGCGGCGACTATTCGGAGCCCGCGCTGCGCTCGATCGCGTGGGAGGGCCGCTTCCTCGTGATTGGCTTCCCCGCAGGGATCGCCAAGATGCCGCTCAACCTCACGCTCCTGAAAAGCTGCGACATTCGCGGCGTCTTCTGGGGCGCCTTCGCCGCGCGCGATCCGAAAGCCAATGCGCAGAACATCGCCGACCTGTTCGAGTTCTGGAAGGACGGCAAGATCGCCCCGCGGATCAGCGAGACCTTCAGCCTCGACGAAGCGCACACCGCGATCCAGAAGCTCGAAAACCGCGAGGCGGTCGGCAAGCTCGTGGTGGTGATGGACAGCTAAGGGCCGGGCTCTGCCCGGTCGGCAGCGCCCCACCCTACCCACCTGTGCGGGCCTTGGTGAAACGAAGTCCGGCAAGCTCGCTTGCCGCACGGCGGCCACGCGACTATCTGCAAGCGCGAGCAAGACACAAGAAGGCACCTGTTCGATGACCGATTTCAACGACCGCCGTCGAGGCGAAGAAGCCAAGTATGCGATGGACGAGGAAACCGCCTTCAAGGTCGCCGCGCGCCGTAACCGGCTGCTCGGCGAATGGGCGGCGGATCTCATGAACCTGACCGAGGAAGAAACCGACAGCTACCGCAAGGCGGTGGTCCAGGCCGATTTCGAGGAAGCGGGCGACGAAGACGTGATCCGCAAGGTTCTGGGCGATCTGACCGCGGCAAGCTGCGATGTCGACGAAGCCAAGGTCCGCGCCAAGCTCGCCGAATGCGGTGTCGAGGCGCGTCGCCAGCTGATCGGCGGGGTGTAAGACCAATGCCGATGGCTGCGGACGAAATCGAGGCGATGATCAAGGACGCGTTGCCCGGTGCCGAGGTCGAAATGCGCGATCTCGCCGGGGACAACGACCACTGGGCGGCGAAAGTCGTCGCCCCGCAATTCGCGGGCAAGAGCCGCGTGCAGCAGCACAAGATGGTCTACGAAGCGCTCGACGGAAAGATGGGGGGCGTCCTGCACGCCTTGCAACTCACGACCGAGCCTCCCAAGTGACGATCAATAGCTAAAAGCAAACGGCGGTTTATTCAAAATGGCAGATACCAAAGAACGCATTTCCGGCATCGTCGGCGAAAACGAGGTCGTCCTTTTCATGAAGGGCACGCCCCTGTTTCCGCAATGCGGCTTTTCCAGCCGGGCGGTCCATATTCTCGACCATTGCGGCGTGGCCTACGAAAGCGTCGACGTGTTACAGGACATGGAAATTCGGCAGGGCATCAAGACCTTTTCGGACTGGCCCACGATCCCGCAGCTCTACGTGAAGGGCGAGTTCGTCGGCGGCAGCGACATCATGACCGAGATGTTCGAAGCGGGCGAATTGCAGCAGATGTTCACCGAAAAGGGTGTGAAGACCGCCGACTGACCGGCGGCCCCGTCGACCGACGCGCAGGGGGGACGGCGCATCGGTCGTTTCGGTATCGGCCCCGGGAGACGTGGGGTCGACGGGTGGCCATCAAGCTTCGGGGAGGCGGCGCCGGGAGACTATCGGCCCCGCCTCGTTACGAAGATCAGGATGCGACAAGATATGCACCACGCGTGCCAGTTTGTCGCACCCACGCTGATATAGGCATACCAATGGTTAACGCCTTCCCCGCCCCATCCCCGATTGTAAGAATTCCCGACACAAGGCGAGGCATGGCTCGTGGCTGAGGGCCAAGCGCAGGATACGCGCGACGTGGGCATCCCCGCCGCGACGGTCGTGATCTTCCGCAATGCGCCCGACGGCGGCGCTCCTCATATCCTGATGCAGGTCCGCTCGCGCGCGCTCGCCTTTGCGGGCGGCATGGCGGTCTTTCCCGGTGGGCGCGTGGATGCCGCGGACCATGCCCTCGCCCAGACGACCGGGACGCCCGACCCCGACGAGGCGGCGCACAGGATCGCCGCGATCCGCGAAACGCTGGAAGAAACGGGGCTCGCGCTGGGCCTGCGCGGCGCCATCGATGCGACGCGCGCGAAGGAGGCGCGCGCGCTCCTCCTGAAAGAAGGAACGCTCGCGGCGGTGCTGGATCGGTTCGACTGGTCACTCGCGCCCGAGGATCTCGTGCCCTTCGCCCGCTGGTATCCGAAGAACGAGCGCCTGCCCCGCCTGTTCGACACGCGCTTCTATCTCGCCGATCTCGGCACCGGCGCGGTCGACATCGAAGTCGACGCGCAGGAGAACACGTGCCTGTTCTGGACCAGCGCGCGCGATGCGCTGGCGAATGCCGATCGCGGCGAGATCGAGGTGATCTTTCCCACCCGCCGCAACCTGGAGCGGCTGGCGCAGTTCGAGACCTTCGCCGATGCGCGCGCGCATGCCGAAACCACGCCGGTCCGCACGATCGTCCCGTGGATCGAGGAGCGGCTCGAAGGCCGCAGCCTTTGCATTCCCGACGATTGCGGCTATCCGGTTACTTCGGTGCCGCTGGACGACGCGAAGCGGGGCTGAGGCCCGCGATTATCGGAAAGCCTCCGGTTGCGATCAAGACTCGAACTCGGATGACCGACAATCAAAAAGCCCCGGCACCCTTGCGGGACCGGGGCTTTTTTAATGGCGCGCCCGAAAGGATTCGAACCTCTGACCCCCAGATTCGTAGTCTGGTGCTCTATCCAGCTGAGCTACGGGCGCCCGTGAGGCGCCGCACATAGGTGGGGTGCCCGGGCTTGGCAATGCTTTTGTCGCGAAATCCGGGATAAGTCTTCACCTATCCGGCATTTGATCGAAAAACTGCGCGTGAAGCCGCGCATCCAGCGGCGGCTTGGGCAAGTCGGCGATCGCGTCGGGGGCGAACCAGGCCCATTCGCCGCCTTCGAGCGAGGCTGCCTCACCGCGCCATTGCGGGCAGTGGAACAGCAGCAGGAGGATCGGCCTGCCGTTCTCGCCTGTCGGCCCCGGGTCGGCGGCGAAGCCTGCCTCGCTCATCGCTTCCGCAGCCAGGCTCAGTCCCGACTCCTCCGCGATCTCGCGGACCAGCGCCTCGCGCAGCCCTTCCCCAGGTTCGACCTTGCCGCCCGGAAA
Source organism: Alteriqipengyuania lutimaris (assembly GCF_003363135.1). Lineage (NCBI taxonomy): Bacteria > Pseudomonadati > Pseudomonadota > Alphaproteobacteria > Sphingomonadales > Erythrobacteraceae > Alteriqipengyuania > Alteriqipengyuania lutimaris. The sequence goes on from NZ_QRBB01000001.1 coordinate 2,435,255, forward strand.
TTCCCACAAACCGCCGTGATGCTTGCCCGCCGGGCGGCGGTGCATCAGCCACCGACCGGCCCGATCCGGACCGATCGCGGCGGCGACGACGGGGAGATATGTCGGAAAATTTTCCATCTTGCTCGCCCGGTTTTACCCGGCCTTAACCCTGATCGACGAGATGTGCCGCACCCTCGGGCAAATGCGGTCGCGGGGAAAGACGCGAAGTGCATATTCCTGGGGGCCGACAGTGATCCGATTTCTCAAACGGCTGCACCGCGATCGCAGGGGCGCGACAGCGGTGGAGTACGGCCTCATCCTCGCCCTGATCTTTCTCGCGATGGTCGGCGCGATAGGCCGTTTCGCGAACTCGGTGGTCAACACCTGGGATACGGTGATCGACACCTCGCAGGCGGCGGTCGAGCGATCCTGAGCCCGGCGACTTAGGAAATTCTCAACCCTTACCGCCTAGACCGGGACCCAGCTCAATCCAAGGGGACGTGGAGCGAGCCGGGTAACGAAGACGATAACAGGAGACCGATTATGAAGTTTTTCAAGGAATTGCTGAACGACGAACAGGGCGCGACCGCCATCGAATATGGCCTCATCGCAGCTCTTATCGCCGTCGCCGCGATCACTGCCATGGGCAGCCTCGGCAACCAGCTGAGCAACACCTTCAACGCAGTCGAAGACGACATGGCGCCCAAGAAGGCCGGCTAAGACCGGTCGCTCTAGAGCGAAACAAAGGAAACGGCGGGGAGCGATCCCCGCCGTTTTCTTTTGTGCGGTATCCCTCAGCGCCCCCGCACGACGAGCTTCACCTGCTCGCCTGCCCGCAGGCCTTCGTTGGACCCGAGGCTGTTGAGAACGCGGAAGCGGGCCTCCTGCCCGTTGTCGTAGGCCATCCGGCGCGAAAGTGATGCAACGGTGTCGCCCGGCTGGACGGTGACGATATCGATCACGCGCGGGACGACCTGCGCGGCTTCGCTGGCGCTGATCCGGCGGAAGGATTCGAACATCGGCGTGAACACGCCCGACCGGCCCGCAGGCGTGATCGCCTGGTAATAATAGGTCTGGTTCCCGCCCATGTCGTAGGCGAACACGACCACGTCGACCTGGCTGTTACCCGAGGTCGCCCGCCCGATACCATATGCGGCGGGCAAGCCGTTGACGGTCGTGGTCTGGATCTGCGGGCGGATCGCCTGCCCCTGGCCCTGGCCCGAGAGCGACTGGAACGCGCTGCTCACGAATTGCGACAGGCTGCCGCTCGACTGGGCCACGCGCAGCTCGGCCTGCCCCGACTGGCCGTTGATCGTGACCTGCTGTGTGCCGTTGACGAGATAGAAGCCCTGCGGCGCGGTGAAGGCGAAGCGCAGATCGGGATGGATGAACTGCCGCCCTTCGACCACTCCCTGCTCGGGATCGTCGCCATAGGTCAGTCCGTCGATATTGCGCAGGAAGACCTCCCGATTGAGGACATTGCCCGTCCGACCCTGGGCGAGCGCGGCGGTGTCGCGCACGCGGCCTGCCGGATCGGGGTGGGTGGACGCCCATTCGGGAAGGCTGGCATTGTCGCGGCCCTGCAGCTGCGCATCGAGCGAGGATTGCTGCGCGAGGCTCGCCAGCACCGTGCTCATCGCGCGCGGATCGTATCCGGCGCTTTCGAGGTAGTTGACGCCGAGCACGTCGGCCTCTTCCTCCTGGCTGCGCGAAAAGCTGAGCGTGAGGAGCTGCGAGCCCTGCAGCGCGGCACGGCCGAGCGTGGAGCCGAGCTGGCTGTCGCCGAGCAGGATGCCCGAAAGGATCGCGCCCGCTGCGCCCAGCAAGGTGTTCTGCTGCTGCGTCTGCTGGCGGCGCTGGGCATGGCGGGCGGCGACGTGGCCGACCTCGTGGCCGAGCACGGCGGCCAGTTCCGCCTCGTTGTCCATCAGCGTGACGAGCTGCCGCGTCGTGTAGACGTAGCCGCCGGTGGTCGCGAAGGCATTGTTGACCGAGCTGTTGAGCAGCGAGACGGTGAAGGCGCCCTCGCTATTGGCGAGGCCCGACTGGACCGCGATCTTCTGGCCGACACCGCGAACATAGGTCGCCGTATTGCCCTGCATGGCGCCGCCGAATTCCTGCAGAATCTGCGAATGGTACTCGCGGCCCTGCTGTGCCTCGTTCTGCGTGATCGGCGTGTTCGGGCTGGGGATGTTTCCACCCCCCACGGCGGCGCATCCGGCGAGGCCGAACGCGAGGGCCACGGGCGAGGCAAAGGCAAGAATCTTACGGCGGCTCATTTGGGCATACTCCCCTGATGCATGTGTCACGAAGGACGCATGCATGCCTCCCTTCGCGGTCTGGCCTGTAAACAGGCAAGAGCGCGGCGGGGTTCCCGCAGAGCTGTTGTTGAGGGTCAGCCGCCGATGGCGAGGAAGCGTTCCGCGCGGGTTTCCTGCAACCGCAGCATGTCCTGCCCGGCGAGCTTGCCAAGCTCGTCGTCGATCGTGTCGGCGAGGTTGCGGATCGCGGTTGCGGGGTCCCTGTGCGCGCCGCCCACAGGCTCGGGCACGATCCGGTCGATTACGCCGAGCTCTTTCAGGTCCTGCGCCGTGACTTTCATCGCTTCTGCGGCATCGGCCGCCTTTTCCGCGGTGCGCCACAGGATCGAGGCGCAGCCTTCGGGCGAGATCACCGAATAGATCGCGTGTTCGAACATCAGCACCCGCTCGGCACTCGCCAGCGCAACCGCGCCGCCCGATCCGCCCTCGCCCACGATGGTCGCGACCATCGGCACGGGCAGCGCAAGACATGCCTCGGTCGAGCGGGCGATGGCTTCGGCCTGGCCGCGCTCTTCCGCCTCGATCCCGGGAAATGCGCCCGAGGTATCGACCAGCGTGACCACCGGCAGGCCGAATCGCCCGGCCAGGTCCATCAGGCGGATCGCCTTGCGATAGCCTTCCGGCTTGCCCATCCCGAAATTGTGCTTGAGTCGGCTTTGCGTGTCGTGGCCCTTTTCGTGCCCGATAAGCATCACCTGGCGTCCGCGCAAGGTCGCGAAGCCGCCGATGATCGCGTGATCCTCGCCGAAATAGCGATCCCCGCCCAGCGGCATGAAGTCGGTGAAGGCCTGTTCCACGTAGTCGCGGAAATGCGGCCGCTGCGGATGGCGCGCGACCTGCGTCTTCCGCCACGGGCTCAGCCCCTCGTAGAGGTTTCTGAGCAGGTCCGCGCTCTTCGCCTCGAGCTTCGCGAGCTCGTCGGCGATGTCGACCCCGCCGTCCTCATTGGCGGCGCGCAGTTCGGCGATTTGGGCCTGCAGCTGTGCCACAGGCTTCTCGAAGTCGAGAAAAGTCAGCATTACTCCGCGCTATCGGGGTGTCGCCCCGCGCGCAAGCCGCCTTCGCGCGCCAGAGGGTGTCTTTCGTTCACAAGTACGACCAGCCGCGCCGATTCGACATGGGTGTAGATCTGCGTCGTTGCGATATCCGCATGGCCGAGCAGCGTCTGGAGCGCGCGCAGGTCCGCCCCGCCTTCAAGCAGGTGGGTCGCAAAGGCATGGCGCAGGACGTGCGGGCTGATCTTCGCAGGCGTAATGCCTGCCCGCCCGGCCAGCGCCTTGATGAGCTGGTAGAGCCGGATGCGCGTCAGGTGGCTGCTGCGCGAGGGGAACAGCCAGGGCGAACCCTCGGGACGCACGACCAGCCAGCGCGAGAGGACGGCGCGCGCGCGGGTGCCCATCGGCACCAGCCGCTCCTTCCCGCCCTTGCCCGTGATCGTGAGGAAAGGCGCGTCGCGCGGTACGCTCGCCAGCGGCAGCGCCACCAGTTCGGTGGCGCGCAGGCCCGATCCGTACAGCAGCTCGAGCATGGCGAGCAGGCGCAACGGCCCGGGGGTGTCGTCCTGCGCCTCTTCCTCGGCCTGCGCGAAAAGCGCGGCGATCTGCGCATGGTCGAGCACCTTGGGCAGGTTGCGGCGCGGCGTGGGGCGCGGCAGCGCGGCGGAGGGATTGTCGCTGCGCAGGCCTTCGTCCTCGAGAAAGCCGAAGAACTGGCGCAGCGCCGAGGCCTTGCGCGCGACGGTTGCGGGGGCGAGGTCCGCCCAGGCTTCGCCCAGCCGTGCCAGCGCCTCGCGTGGGGCATCCTCCAGCGGGCCGACAATCTCGGCCGCGCCATCCAGATCGCGGCGATAGGCTGCTAGCGTGTTGGCCGCAGCCCCGCGATCGACGGCCAGAGCGGCAAGGAAATCTTCGATCGCGGTGCTCGCCATGGCGCTATCCGCGCGCGATCGCCTCCGCCGCGATCATCCGTGCCTCGGCTTCCATGCCGCTGCGATGGAGCGCGGAGACGATGTGATAGAGGTGGCGCGGGGTCATGCGGTTCCAGTCGTCGCCCTGTATGCCCAGCCCCATCAGGAAGGCGACAAGCGCGGCATTCTCTACCTCTGCAGCACGGTCGATCATCGCGCTCCAGCGGGTTTCGCGCGATAGACCAAGGTCGAGCTCGCGATCCCAGGAATTGCGCGTTCCACTGGAAATCCGGCCCAGCCCGGCAAGACCCGCGACCAGCAGGCCGGTGCGCGCCTGGCCTGCGCTGCCATCATTGTCGCGGAAATCGTCGATCTCGTTGCGGGAGACCTCGTCCCACTCGGGCAGGCCGACCGCCAGCATCGCCCAGCCGGCATCGCCCTCATCCACGACATCGCGCCAGCGGGCCGCGTCGAGATCGAGCCCGGCGGTGAACATCGAAGCGATCAGCGGCGCGGCGTCGCCCACGAACTGATCGGTGGCGGGGATGCGCGCGGCGGCATAGGCGGTCAGCACCTGCCGGTCGTGCGGGATCGCGGCACCGTCGCCCCACAGGCTGCGGATCGCCGCGAGCCGTGCGGCGGGATCGGGATCGACATAGGCAGCGCGAAGCTGCGCCGCGTCGGTGCCGATCGCACCTTCGTTGCCGCTGGTGGCGTAGGCCTGCGAATAGAGATCGATCAGCGCCGAGGAGGAGAAAATCCCCTCCCGCGCGGCGCGGCGCGCGCCATCGAGGCGCAGCGCGAGGGGCAGCGACGGCAGCGATGCGGCGGCGCGCTGGTAATAGGGCCCGGCATCGTCGACCAGCCGTTCGGGTAGCGAAATGCCGAGCGCGTTGGCGAGACCGTAGCGCCACGGCGTCAGTTCCTCGACCTCGTCCCACTCGATCGTGACCGCGCTGTTTCCGAGCCCCGCCGCGCCCGCGAACCGCTGCGCCAGCAGAACGTCGATCAGGTCGAAATCTCCCTGCCCCGAGGAGTCGCGCATCCGCAGCAGGTCGCTGCGCGCACGCGAGGCCTCGCCCGCATAGGCATCGCAGATCGAGCGGACCATGCGCCACTGCGCATCCTCGCGATAATCGCCGCGCAACACGGCAAGCGGGCATGCGCCGACGATATCGCCGGTCGCGATGTAGGCGTCGACCGCCGCATTCGCGAGACGCGCATTCCACGCATCGATGTCGACGTCCTGCGCAAGCGCGCGCGCCGCGCCGAATTCTCCCATCCGGTTGAGCAATTGCGCGCGCAGGCCAGCGAACTCTGCACCGCTCATATTCGCAGGCGGCGCAAGGCGACTGGCCAGCGCACGGCGCAGGGTGATGTGCCCCCAGCGCGACACGAGCCGCCCCTGCGTGCCCGAGATCGCCGCGCGGACCAGCGATTCGGGCTGGTTGGCGAGCGAGGCGGCGGGCAGCCCGCCCTCACCCTCGGCAAGAATCCCCACACGGCTCGTTTCGCGGCGCTGCGCGGGCGGAATATCGAAGCTCGGCCGCAGGCCCAGAAGTTCGTCCAGCTCGTCGGTATCGAGCGCTTCGAGTTCTTCCAGCGTGGGCAGGCGTCCGCGACCGCTGCCAGAGGATTCGTCGGCGGAATCGCTCTGTCCGGCCCCGGTACCTTCATTCTCCTGCACAGCGGGCGACGCGGTGGGTGAAGGTGCCGCGCTCGGCGAAGGTGCCGGTGCGGGAGCCGGGGCCGGGGCCGGGCTCGGTGCAGGGTCCTGCGTCTCAGGCGGAAGCAGCGACTGCGGATTGCCTGCAGCCAGCGCGATCGGCGCGGCGAGAACCGCCAGGGCGACGCCGGCGAGCAGTCCGCGGTTCGAACGCGGCCTCATTGCGCGCCCTCGGGCAGGTCGACGCTCTGCACGACCGGTCGCAGCGGCTCTTCGCCGCCATCCCACCAGGCCCAGACAAGCACTGCGAGGATCACGAGCGCCCCCGCACCGATACGCCGCCAGGTGCTCTGCGAAATCTCTATCTGCACGCGTTACGATACCCTTTGTTGCCTTCGCCCTAGCCCATCTCTACGCCGCCGAGCAATGGAGCCCGTGCGAACCAATGCGGCCATGGCCCGGATCGACGCGCTGAGCGCGCGGCTCGATCGCCCCATCGCGCTCGTCGGACTGATGGGCGTGGGCAAGTCCACCGTGGGCAAGCGGCTCGCCGACATGCTTGGCCGCGGCTTCGTGGATGCCGACGACGCGATCGAGGACGCAGCGCAGCTTTCCATCGCCGAGATCTTCAGCGAATTCGGCGAGGACTATTTTCGCGACGGTGAACGGCGGGTGATCGCGCGGCTGATCGAGGAAAAGCACGGCGTGATTGCCACGGGCGGCGGCGCCTTCGTCAATGCGGAGACGCGCGCGCTGCTGCTGGAGAAAGCGGTGACGGTGTGGATCGACTGCGATCTCGCCACCTTGGTGGAGCGGACCGGACGGCGCGACCATCGCCCACTCCTGCGCAACGGCGATCCCGAGGAAATCCTCGGCCGCCTGCTGCGCGAACGCGCGCCGCTCTACGCACAGGCGCATATTCGGGTGGAAGGCCAGAAAGGCCCGCACAACCGCACCGCATGGGCGATTATCGAAGGGATCGAGCAATGGCTGTGATCGACGTGGCGCTGGCAGGGCGCAGCTACGAGGTGCGGGTGGGCACCGGCCTGCTCGATCGTATCCATGCAGAAGCGCATGGCTTCCTCGAACCCTTCGGCAAGCGGGCGGTGCCGATCGTCGCGGACGCCGAGGCTCGCCGCCTGCATGGCGAGCGATTGCAGGCTTCCTTTCGCTCCGCCGGACACGCGATCGACTGGTACGAGGTGACGCCCGGCGAATGCTCGAAAAGCTGGGCCGAGCTCGAGCGGCTGACCGACTGGCTGCTGGAGCGCGGCGTTACGCGGAGCGATCATGTCTTCGCGCTGGGCGGCGGTGTGGTCGGCGACCTCGTCGGCTTTGCCTGTGCGATCCTCAAGCGCGGTTGCGGCTTCGTGCAATTGCCCACCACGCTGCTGGCGCAGGTCGATTCGAGCGTCGGCGGCAAGACCGCGATCAATGCGAATGCTGGCAAGAACCTGATCGGCGCGTTCCACCAGCCCTCGCTGGTGCTGGCCGACACGAAATGCCTCGCCACCCTACCGCAGCGCGAGATGCGCGCGGGACTCGCGGAGGTCTTTAAATACGGCCTGCTGGGCGATGCCGGGTTCTTCGCCCGCGTCGATGAGCAGAGCACCGCGATCCTTGCCTGCGACGTCGGTGTGCTCGAACCCGTCATCGCCCACTGTGTGGGCATGAAGGCACGGATCGTCGCCGAGGACGAGCGAGAGACGAAGGATGCCCGCGCGCTGCTAAACCTCGGCCACACCTTCGGCCATGCGCTGGAGGCAGAGACCGGCTTTTCGGACAAGCTGCTGCACGGCGAGGCGGTGGCGCTGGGCATGGTGCTCGCGGCGCGTTTCTCCGCCCGGCGCGAGCTGGTTGCGCTGGCGGATGCGGAAGCCGTGGCCGATGCACTGGCACGCGCCGGCCTGCCGACCGAGATTGCCGCGCTGGGCCTCGACTGCGACGGCACCACCCTCGCCCGTCACATGCGCAACGACAAGAAGGCCGAGGCGAGCACGGTGCCCTTCATCCTGCTGCGCGCCATCGGCGAGGCTTTCGTCGCGCGCGATGTCGACTTGGCCGATGTCGCGGCGTTCATGGACGAGCAGCTGCAGGCGCATTAGGCGCGCCGCTTCGCCTCCTCCGGCTCTCGCGGATGGTCGAGAGAGTGCATCGCGCTCGCATCGCCAAGCAGATCCCTAGGAATGACGGACATCGAACCGTCCGATTCCAAGACTACATAGGCGATCAGGGAGCGATCGCCGAAGCCGCGCATCCGGATCGCGATGTCCACCTCCACCTCGGTTACCCGCTCGGAAATCATGGCTTCGGCATCGAGTTCACCATGCCGCAGCAGGACCGCCGGATCGGACCGGACGAAACGTCTCCATGGCTCGAAACTGACAGATGCCTTGGAGACCAGCCATTGCATCCCGATCAGCATAATTACCGCAACCAGCCCTTCGGCCAATGCCACATCCTCGCTCAGCAGGATGCTCGCCAGGGTCGAACCCAGCGCGACCGTCACGACATAATCGAACACATGCAGTTTGGAGAGCGCGTGCTTGCCTGCCATCCGCAGAACCAGCGTCATGCTCCCATATGCGAATACCGCGGCGGCCATGGTGCGCAGCAAGCCGGGGCTGCCGGTATAGAAGACCTGGCTCCAGTCCATCGGAGTTACTCGCGCCGCGACGCCGGGCGCGGCGTCCGAAGGGTGCAACGCACGACGGCGATCCGGGTGCCGGTTCAGGTCCGGTGGGCTAAAACAGCCTTGAGCCGTCTGGCACTTGTCTGTCAGGCGCAAACAGCACGACCTCCCCCGCCTCGTCCGCAAAGCCCAGCGTCAGCACTTCGGACATGACCGGGCCGATCTGGCGCGGCGGAAAGTTGACCACTGCCGCGACCTGCCGCCCGACCAGTTCGTCGCGCGAGTAATTCGCGGTGATCTGAGCGCTGGTCTTCTTCACGCCGATTGTTGGCCCGAAGTCGATTTCCAGCCGATAGGCAGGCTTGCGCGCCTCGGGAAACTCATGCGCCGCGACCACGGTGCCGATACGGATATCGACCTTCAGGAACTGGTCGAAACTCGTTTCCTCCGCTGCGGGCGCATTGGGTTCGTGCGAGAAGTGCACTATTCCAGCTCCAGGATCACCTCGTCCACCGCAAGGCTGTCGCCTTCCGCGGCGTTGATCTTCGAGATCGTGCCTTCCTTCTCGGCGCGGAGGATGTTCTCCATCTTCATCGCCTCGACCGTGGCGAGCGGCTGGCCCGGCTGGACCTCCTCGCCCTCTTCCACATGCAGTTTCACCAGCAGGCCGGGCATCGGGCAGATCAGCATCTTGGAAAGATCGGGCGGCTCCTTCTCGATCATGTGATCGAGCAGCGGGGCGAGCCGCGCGGGGATCGCGAGGCCCTTGTGCGTCTTGCCGCGCGTGGTCAGCGCCCAGGTGCTGCTGCTTGTCCGGCGCAGCTGGATGGCGAGGTTCTCGCCATTCCCGCTCGCCGCCGCGAGGACCATGCCGGGCTGCCAGTCGGTCGTGCCCGCAATCCACTCGCCATCGACGGTCGCCCCGCCCTCGCCCAGTTCGACTTCGAACTTCCTGCCATCGATCTTGACCAGCCAGTCGCGCGGCGGCTTGGGCGCTCCGTCCAGCCGCCCCGAAATCTGCCCCTCGTGCGCCATCAGGCTGAACTGCGCGCCCGCCATCAGCGCCGCGACCAGCCGCAGGCGCGGCTCTTCCACCGCCGCGCCCTGGAAGCCGTCGGGATATTCCTCGGCAATAAAGCCCGTCGTCAGCTCGCCCGAACGGAAGCGTCGATGCTGCATGATCGCGCTGAGGAAATCGATATTGTGCCCCGGCCCCTCGACGCGGAAGGCGTCTAGCGCTTCGACCTGCAGATCCGCCGCGGCATCGCGCGTTGGCCCCCAGGTGATCAGCTTGGCGATCATCGGGTCGTAGAAGATCGAAACCTCGCCGCCTTCGAACACGCCATCGTCGACGCGTACGCCGCCGCCGCCGGTTTCGTAGCCGCGCCGCCCGGCAGGGCCGCTGTCGCCCGTCCAGCCGGGCACCGGCGGTTCGTAGCGGACCAGCCGCCCAATGCTGGGCAGGAAGTTGCGGTAGGGGTCTTCGGCATAGACGCGCGTTTCGATCGACCAGCCGTCGATCCCGATTTCGTCCTGGCCGAAGGGCAGTTCCTCGCCCGCTGCCACGCGGATCATCCATTCGACTAGGTCGACGCCCGTGATCGCCTCGGTCACCGGGTGTTCGACCTGCAGGCGGGTGTTCATTTCGAGGAAGTAGAAGCTCTCGCCGGTCTTGTCCGCGCCGCTGACGATCAGCTCGACCGTCCCGGCAGAGAAATAGCCGACCGCTTTCGACAGCGCGACCGCCTGCTCGCCCATCGCCTTGCGCATTTCGGGCGTCACGAAGGGCGATGGCGCTTCCTCGACCACCTTCTGGTGGCGGCGCTGGATACTGCACTCACGCTCGTTCAGGTAGAGCGTGTTGCCCTGCCTGTCGGCGAGGATCTGGATCTCGATGTGCCGCGGGTCTTCGATGAACTTTTCGATGAAGACGCGGTCGTCGCCAAACGAGTTGAGGCCCTCGCGCTTGGTCGCCTCGAACCCTTCCTCGACATCCGTGTCGTTCCAGGCGAGACGCATGCCCTTGCCGCCGCCCCCGGCGGAGGCCTTCATCATCACCGGGTAACCAATTTCGTTGGCGATCTTCAGCGCGTCTTGCGTGGTGTCGATCGCGCCTTCGGAGCCCGGCACGATGTTCACGCCCGCTTTGTGGGCCAGCTTCTTCGATTCGATCTTGTCGCCCATCGCGGCGATCGCCTTGGCCGGCGGCCCGATGAAGACGATGCCTTCCTTGTCGAGCGCTTTGACGAAGCTCGCGCGTTCGGACAGGAAGCCGTAGCCCGGGTGAACCGCCTCGGCGCCGGTCGCCTTGCACGCCTCGATGATCTTGTCAGCCAGCAGGTAGGACTCAGCGGCGGGCGCGGGGCCGATATGCACCGCCTCGTCCGCCATCTTCACGAAGGGCGCGCGCGCATCGGCATCGGAATAGACCGCGACGGTGGCGATCCCCATGCGCTTGGCGGTCTGGATGACGCGGCAGGCGATTTCGCCGCGATTGGCAATAAGGATTTTCTTGAACATCAATTGGGTCCGTCGGTCAGTTCACGGAGTTTTACGGTGCGCTCGCGCGTCAGCTTCGCCTTGCAGCCGCTGATGAGCATCGGTTCCATCGAACCACCGCGCGCGAGATAGCCTTCGCTGCGGCAATGCGTGTCGCGATAGACGAGCCACGCACGCTGCGCCGTAAGCAGGGTCTGGAAATAGCCGGGGCGACCGTCCTCGTAGTCGGTATCCTTGTCGAGCCGCTTCATTTCGGCCGAGGCCTTGTCCCACGCCGCGTTCAGCTTCCGGTCGGCGGCCGCGTAGTCGCGGCCCGCACAGATGTTCATCGCCGACTGGGTCGTCGGTTCTTTGCAATCGACCTTCGGCTCGGCGGCCTGCGCGCCCGAAAGCAGCAGCATTGCGGTCAATATCATGGTCCGGCCTCCTCTATCGTGGCATCCGCATAGCCGATTAACGCATGAGCGTAAGCCCTTGTGCCCCGCCGTTCCCCCTCGCCATCGAGAAGGCTGCGCATGGCACTGGCGAGCCGCTGCACATTGGCGCGCGAAAGGCTGCCGAGCGGCGCGACGTAGACGCCGATGGTGAACAGGATCGCGCCCGTCTGCGGCAAGCGGCGCAAGGTCTGCCGTTCGGACCGGACGAAGAGCGTTTCGCCTGCATTTGCGGACGTGACATGCTCGAAAGCCTTGTCTGGCGGCGCGGCGACCCAGCGCATGTCCGGCGTGGCTGCGATGAACCAGTTGGCGCGGCCGTAGATCGGCCCGGGTTCGAGCTTGGTCATGAAATGGTCGACGCCGCTCGCAAGTTGTTCCTCGTAGCCCTGGATCGGCGCATGCAGCGCGCGCAGCGGCAGGCCCAGCTTGTCGGCGGGGGTCCAGTCGGATGGCCAGGCGACGGCAGCGCCGATCAGGCGGTATTGATCCTCGTCCGGATGGCGGGTGAGCAGGCACATGTCCTCGTGCCGGGCGGCGGCGACTTCGGCAAGCGCACCTTCGACGCCGAGCATGGCGGCGAGTTCGCGGCCCGGCGCATCGGCTTCGGGCGTCAGCTGGATACCTTGCGCAAAGGCCGCAAAACCCTGCACCCGCGCGGCAGGATCGGGATCGGGCTGGAGCCACTCGCTTTCATCGAGCTTCGCGAGCCCCATCTTGAGCTGCCCTCCGCCACGCGCCTTGGGGAGCAGTTCGTCGACCGAAAAGCCGAGGGTCATTCTGCGGCAGTATCGGGACCGCCGCCCTCGCACCTCAGCACCAGTCCGTACTCCGCCAGCCAGTCCGCCTCGGTCGGGAGCAGGTATTGCAGCGCCTCGGGCATCAGGCCGTGCAGGCTATTGGCGTGGTGCAGGTCGGCGCGCCGGTCGGAGAAGCAGTAGGGCTGCCCCTCCCCCATCTTGGCGAGCAGCGTGAACATGCCCTGTTCGGTCTCGCCACCCTCGTCGGCCAGCGACAGGTAGAGCGGCGGACGACCGCCGACCGGTCGGCTCGCATCGAGGGCCAGCGATTGCCCGTCCCATTGCAGGCTGGGAGAAATCGCCGCGTAGCCGGTGAAAAGCTCGGGCCGATCAAGCCAGGTCTCGACCACGAAATGCCCCGCCGCGCTTTCGCCCAGCAGGATGATCGTGCCATCATTGCGATAGCGCTCACGCAAGAGCGGCAGCACCTTGTCCGCGAGCCATGTGCGAAAGGCCTCGCTCTCGCCTGCGGTGGGATATTCCGCTTTTTCACCCGCAACGGAGGTCTCGGGCAACAGCTCGCGCTGCCGATCCACGGTCTGGATGCCGACCAGAATTGCAGGCTGGCTGCGGCCCCACAAGCGGTTCCATTTCTCCAGCCCGTTGCCGAGGAAAAGGTCCTGATCCACCCCGCCGTCGAGCTGCACGATAATCGGCCAGCTTGTGTCGGGCTGGTCAGCGTAATCGGGCGGAAGGATGACGTTGACCGCGCGGTCCTCCCCCAAAGCTTCGAGAGTGTAGCTCTCACCCACCACGATCGGCTCGGGCTCCGGTACAGCCGCAGGCTGGCCGGATGCGAGCAGCAGCGCGGCGAGCGCGCCGATCACTCCGCAGGCTCCGCCACCTTGCACACCCGGGCAGGCTCTTCCTGCATCAGCGGCGTGACCCCCAGCTTGGCGAACAGCGCACCGTCGCTGTCGTCGCCCGCATTGGGCGCGGTCAGCAGCTTGTCGCCGGTGAAGATCGAGTTCGCGCCCGCGAGGAAGCACAGCGCCTGTGTAGCCTCGGACATGCTCTCGCGGCCCGCAGAGAGCCGGACCATGCTCATCGGCATGCAGATACGCGCCACCGCCACGGTGCGGACGAATTCGATATCGTCGATCTTGGCGAGCGGCGTATCGGCCAGCATATCGCCCAGCACGGTGCCCTTGACCGGGACCAGCGCGTTGACCGGCACGCTCTCGGGATGCCGCTCCAGCGTGGCGAGCGTGTGGACGAAGCCGACGCGATCCTCGCGCGTCTCGCCCATGCCAACGATCCCGCCGCTGCACACGTTGATGCCCGCATCGCGCACGTGTCGCAGCGTATCGAGCCGGTCCTGATAGTTACGGGTGGAGATCACCCGCTCGTAATATTCCGGCCCGGTGTCGATATTGTGGTTGTAGTAGTCGAGCCCCGCCTCTTTCAGCATATCCGCCTGTTTCGGCGTCAGCATGCCGAGCGTCATGCAGGTCTCCAGCCCCATGTCGCGCACGCCCTTCACGATCTCGACGATTGCGGGCATGTCGCGGTCCTTGGGGTTGCGCCACGCGGCGCCCATGCAGAAGCGCTGGCTGCCCGCATCCTTCGCCTGCGCTGCGGTTTGCAGCACGGCGCGCACATCCATCAGCTTGGTCGCCTCGACGCCGCTATCGGCCTTCACCGATTGCGAACAATAGCCGCAATCCTCAGGGCACCCGCCGGTCTTGATGCTAAGCAGCGTGCACAGCTGAACCTGTTCGGGCGGATGGTTCTCCCGGTGCACGCTCGCGGCCTGGAATAGCAACTCGGTGAAGGGAAGGTCGAAGAGGTCCGCGATTTCCTCGCGGGACCAGTCGGTTCGGATTGGGGTCATGGAACAAGGCTCAATAGAAAGGTGGAGAGAAAGGCGCCGATTCCGAGCCCGAAGCCGGTGGAGCTTACGCTCTTGTAGAATGCGATGCGTTTGGGACGATGTTCTTGCCGACCTTCCGCTTCGACGATTTCCAGCATCCCCGAATAGGCTGCCGCGCCGCCGAGCGCGAGGAAGGCCACGACGATCGCCATGGGTAGCGGCTCGATCACGATGTCAGTCTGACTGCCGATCGAGAGAACGCCTCCCAGCGTAATCAGCGAGAGCGTGGTCAGATGCTTGAAAAAATCGAACAGCCGGTCGTTTGGCAAGTCGACAGGGTGGCGTGTCGGATCGTCCTGAAGCTCGTCCGATGCGGGATCGGCAGCCTCGGCGCTAGTCGCGCCAGATCGTCCAGCATCGCGATAGTCGGTGCAATCGCAGCCCTTCACCGCGCAGGCGAGCTCCTCGTCACCCCGGGCGTGGTGCGTGCCTTTGGGATGGCCGCAACGGATACAGTCGGCTGACATCCCGCCCTCAGCCCGCGGCCGCCAGTGCCTGGTCGAGGTCGGCCTTGATGTCCTCGATATTCTCGATCCCGACCGACACGCGGACCACGTCCGGCCCCGCCCCCGCCGCGATCAGCTCGGTTTCGCCGAGCTGGCTGTGCGTGGTCGAGGCCGGGTGGATGATGAGCGAGCGGGTGTCGCCGATATTCGCGAGGTGGCTGAACAGCTTCACCTTGGAGACCAGCGCCCGGCCCGCCTCGAAGCCGCCCTTCAGCCCGAAGGTGAACACCGCGCCGCCGCGCCCGCCGAGATATTTCTGCGCCAGTTCGTGATAGTCGCTATCGGGCAGCCCGGCGTAGGAGACCCAAGCGACCTTCTCGTGCGCCTTGAGCCATTCGGCCAGCTCCAGCGCGTTGTCGCAATGCCGGTCCATCCGCAGGTGCAGCGTTTCCATGCCGGTCAGCGCGAGGAAGGCGTTCATCGGCGCGAGCGCGGGGCCGAGATCGCGCAGGCCCAGTACACGGCAGGCGATGATGAAGGCGATCGGGCCGACCGGCTCGAGCGCATCGACCAGCACCGCGCCGTGGTACGACCCGTTGGGCCGGGTGAGCGAGGCGAACTTGTCGCCTTGCGCCTTCCAGTCGAACTTCCCGCTGTCGACGATCACCCCGCCGACTGCATTGCCGTGGCCGTTCAAGAACTTGGTGGTCGAATGCGTGACGATGTCCGCACCGAAATCGAACGGCCTGCACAGCGCGGGCGTCGCCATGGTGTTGTCCACGATCAGCGGCACGCCGCCCGCGTGGGCGACATCGGCAATCGCGGAAATATCGCTGACCACGCCGCCCGGATTGGCGAGGCTTTCGATGAAAACGCAGCGCGTCTTGTCGTCCATCGCGGCGCGGATGTTCTCGGGATCGTCGGCATCGACGAAGCGCGTCTCCCAGCCGAACTTGAGGAACGCCTCGCCCATCTGGTTGAGTGACCCGCCGTACAGCTTCCTCGCCGCGACGATGTTGCACCCCGGCTCCATCAGCGTGTGGAACGCGATCAGCTGCGCCGCATGGCCCGACGCGACGCCCAGCGCACCGACACCACCCTCCAGCGCCGCGACCTTCTTCTCCAGCGCGTCGTTGGTCGGGTTCATGATCCGCGAATAGATGTTCCCGAACTCGGAGAGCGAGAACAGGTTGGCCGCGTGATCGGGGCTGTCGAACACATAGCCCGCTGTCTGGTAGATCGGCGTGATGCGCGCATTCGTGGTCGGATCGGGCTCGCACCCGGCGTGGACGGCGAGCGTTTCGGGGTGGAGGTCGGTCATGTGCGGACTCCGTGTGGTCGGTTTAGGGGATCGTCGACGGGGATCGACAACTGCGATGGGTGGGACCGGCCGGTGCGGGTCGCGCTCGGCATCGGACATTCCTCATTTTCACAACCGATGCGGCTGAACTGGTAATGATCTGCGGATAGGTCACGAAATCTATCGAACATCGATCAACCACTCGCAACGTGTCGCATCCGTGCCGATTGGCCCATGCTTTCTGACCTTGTACCTCCATCTATCGCCTGTAGCATAAAGACAGCGGACCTCCGCCTCGTCACATACGCGATCGTTTGCTTGCCTGTCAGCAAACCCTTGTCGGTCACGGCCAATACCACCTGACCAGTCCAACAAAGCATCAGGCAGCTGATACCGACCTTCTGCCAAGCGGTCGACTTGGACCGCCCCCTGGACTTCACTCCGCCGCTTCCTCGATCTCATCGTCGGCAGGCGGCATATTGTGGCCGAGCAGGCGCAGCATGTCCGCCGCGCATTCGACCACGTTGCTGCCCGGGCCGTAGATGCCCTGCACGCCTGCATCGCGCAGGAACTGGTAGTCGCTCTGCGGGATCACGCCGCCGGCGGTCACCTTGATGTCCGCGCGGCCAGCATCCTTGAGCAGGTTGATCAGCTCCGGGATCAGCGTCTTGTGGCCTGCCGCCAGCGAGGATGCCCCGATCGCGTCGACATTCTCTGCCAGCGCCATCTCCAGCGTTTCATGCGGGGTCTGGAACAGCGGACCGCTGAC
This sequence comes from Alteriqipengyuania lutimaris, assembly GCF_003363135.1. Lineage (NCBI taxonomy): Bacteria > Pseudomonadati > Pseudomonadota > Alphaproteobacteria > Sphingomonadales > Erythrobacteraceae > Alteriqipengyuania > Alteriqipengyuania lutimaris. Next base: position 2,451,880 of record NZ_QRBB01000001.1, read on the forward strand.
CACATCGAAGCCCATGTCGGCAAAGGCGCTCGCGACCACGTTCGCGCCGCGGTCGTGCCCGTCCTGGCCCATCTTCGCGATCATGATCTTCGGCTTGCGGCCCAGCCGCTGCTCGACCGCGTCGACGCCCTCAACCACCTGCTGGTAGCGGTTATCCTCGGCATAGGCCTTGGAATAGACGCCCTTCACCGGGGTCGGCTTGGTGTCGTAGCGGCCGAAGACGTCTTCCATCGCGCTGGAAATCTCGCCCAGCGTGGCATCCTGCCGCGCGGCCTCCACCGCAAGCGCCAGCAGATTGCCCTGCTTCTGCGCCGCACCGCGCGACAGCGCGTCGAGCGCGGCCTGGCAGGCCATCTCGTCACGCTCGGCACGCACGCGCTCGATCCGTTCGATCTGCGACTTGCGGACCTTGTGGTTGTCGATATCGAGCGTGTCGATCTCGTCTTCCTTGTCACGCCGGTACTTGTTCACGCCGACGATCACCGTCTCGCCGCGGTCGACATTGGTCTGCTTTTCGGCGGCCGCCTGCTCGATCCGGCGCTTGGGTTCGCCGGACGCGACATATTTGGTCATGCCGCCCGCCGCATCGACTTCCTCGATGATCTTTTTCGCTTCCTCGACCAGCTTCGCGGTCAGCGCCTCGACATAATACGACCCGCCCAGCGGATCGGCGACATTGGTGATGCCGGTCTCTTCCTCCAGCACCAGCTGCGTGTTGCGCGCGATGCGGGCGGAGAAGTCGGTCGGCAGCGCGATCGCTTCGTCGAGCGCATTGGTGTGGAGCGACTGCGTGCCGCCCAGCACCGCCGCCATCGCCTCGATCGTGGTGCGGATGACGTTGTTGTAGGGGTCCTGCTCTTGCAAGCTCACGCCCGAGGTCTGGCAGTGCGTGCGCAGCATCTTGGATTTGGGGTCCTGCGCGCCCAGCCCTTCCATCACGTCGTGCCACAATGCACGCGCGGCGCGCATCTTGGCGATCTCCATGAAGAAGTTCATCCCGATGCCCCAGAAGAACGAAAGGCGCGGGGCGAAGGCGTCGATATCGAGGCCGGTGTCCATCGCGCGCTGGGCATATTCCTTGCCGTCGGCGATGGTGAAGGCGAGTTCCTGCACCGCCGTCGCGCCCGCTTCGTGCATGTGATAGCCGCTGATGGAAATGCTGTTGAAGCGCGGCATGTGGTCGGATGTGTACGCGATGATATCGCTCACGATCCGCATGCTCGGCTCGGGTGGGTAGATGTAGGTGTTGCGGACCATGAACTCCTTGAGGATGTCGTTCTGGATGGTCCCCGACAGGTCCTTCTGCGCCACGCCGCTGCGCTCGCCCGCGACAATGTAGAACGCCATCACCGGGATCACGGCGCCGTTCATCGTCATCGAGACGGACATTTCGTTGAGCGGGATCTGGTCGAACAGCACCTGCATGTCCGCCACGGTGTCGATCGCGACGCCCGCCTTGCCGACATCGCCGACCACGCGCGGGTGGTCGGAATCATAGCCCCGGTGGGTGGCGAGGTCGAAGGCGACGCTCAGCCCCTTCTGCCCCGCGGCGAGGTTGCGACGGTAGAAGGCGTTGGATTCCTCGGCGGTGGAGAAGCCTGCATACTGGCGGATCGTCCACGGGCGGCCGGTATACATGCTGGCGTAGGGCCCGCGCGTGAACGGCTCGAAACCGGGGACGCCGGGGTCGAGCCCCTCGGCATCCGCGCTGGTGTAGAGCGGCTTTACATCGAAGCCTTCAGGGGTGTGCCACGTGAGATCGCGGCCTTTCACTTCCTTGTCGGCCTTGGCTTTCCAGTCGTCGTATGTGGGGGTCTTGTCGGTCATGCCCCTCCCCTAGCGCCTCGGGTAGATCGAAGTCGAGACACCTTGCACCGATCAGGCGGCGGCGCTTTCCCTAGAGGAAACGAGCTTGTGCCAGCGCGATAGGTTTTCGAGCCCGTCGGTCGTATCGAGACCGATAAAGCTGGCGAAATCGACCGTGGTCAGCAGCAGGATATCGGCGGCGGTGTAGCTGTCGCCTGCGAGATATTCGCTCTCCGCCAGCGAGGCGTCGAAGAACCGCAGCGCCTCGGCGACGCGCGGGCGGTTGGCCTCGCCCCACTCGGCATTGCGCCCGGGGAGCGCGGCGGTGAAGGGATGCGTGTGGACCCACACCTGCGCGACCGGCGGCATCAGGATCATCTCGACCCGTCGGCACCACATTTCGATCTGCGCGATCTCGACCGGGCCGGTGCCGAACAGCGGCGGCTCGGGATGCTCGGCCTCGAGATAGCGCATGATCGCGACGCTTTCGGCGATGACGGTGCCATCATCGAGCTCGAGGATCGGCGTCTGCCCGCGCGGGTTCTTGGCGAGGTATTCGGGCGCCTTCTGTTCGCGCTGCGGGATCGACACCTCTTTGGAGGGCAGCTCGACGCCCTTCTCGGCAGCGAAAATGCGCACCCGGCGCGGGTTCGGCGCGGGATTGGGGCTATCGTAGAACAGCATCGAAGTTCCTCTCCTCTTCCCTCTCCCCGTGCGGGGAGAGGATAGCAAAGCCTGGTCGCGAAGCGGCCTGGCGACGCTTGGAGAGGGGCGCACAGGGTACGACGCGTCGAACTCCCCTCTCCCAACCCTCTCCCCACATGGGGAGAGGGCTATTGGGTCAGTTCGACCAGTGTGCGCCGTCCTTCGGCGTCTCCATGATCTCGGTCAGCTGGCCCATCATGTCCTTGGGGTGGAGGAAAAAGATCGGCGTGCCGTGCGCACCGATGCGCGTGGGGCCGAGAATGCGCTTGCCCTTCCCCTCGAACCACTCGCGCGCCGCCTCGATATCTTCCACCTCGTAGCAGACATGGTGCTGGCCGCCGGCGGGGTTCTTGGCGAGGAAGCCGTTGATCGGGCTCGCCTCGTCGAACGGCTCGATCAGCTCGATCTGCGTGCCCTTGCCGACTTCGCCCGTGCTGTCGGGCGTATCGACGAAGCAGACCTTCACGCCCTGTTCGGGCAGGTCGAAAGGCTCGGTGATCCGCACCGCGCCCATCGTGTCGCGGTAGTAGGCAATCGAGTCCGCGATCGAAGGCGTCGCGACGCCGATATGGTTGAGACGGCCGAGTTTCATTCAATCTACTCCGTTCTCCCGGAGGATGGTTTCCATAGCACGAGCTTCAGCCTCGCTCACGCCATGCTCCTCCAAAAACGCGCGATCATCTTCGTTAAAACCGTAGGAATTGGGGTCAGAGGCCCATTCCTCCCGTTCTTGGGGGAGCAAAGTCCGGTTCACCCGGTCAATCGTGTTCGAAGGGTTGTCCGCATCAGCGGCATACTCGGCTGTCCCTGATTCCATGACGTCATAGTCTAACGCCTCATTCGCAACGCTTTGGGTTTCAGGTTCATACGCTGCGCGAGGCTGGTCCTCGCCCCAGGAAACGTAAACCACAAACACTAGAGCGAGCACGCCCAACAAAATGATTGGTGCCTTCTCTAGCGCTTCGTCTTCATCGTCATGCCGCTGCATCAGAACCTCCCTCACAAGGGAATATTGTCATGCTTCTTCCACGGGTTGCTCAGCTCTTTCCCGCGCAGCTTGCGCAGTCCCAGCGCGATCCGCCGCCGGGTCGAGTGCGGGTAGATGACCTCGTCGATATAGCCGCGTGAGGCGGCGACGAAGGGGTTGGCGAAGCGGTCTTCGTATTCCTTGGTCTTCTCGGCGATCTTTTCGGGATCGTCGCGGTCCTGGCGGAAGATGATCTCCACCGCGCCCTTCGCGCCCATCACCGCGATCTCCGCAGTCGGCCAGGCGTAGTTGAGGTCGCCGCGCAAGTGCTTGGACGCCATCACGTCGTACGCGCCGCCATAGGCCTTGCGGGTGATGACGGTGATCTTGGGTACGGTCGCCTCGGCGTAGGCGAACAGCAGCTTCGCGCCGTGCTTGATGATACCGCCGAGTTCCTGGCTGGTGCCGGGGAGGAAGCCGGGCACGTCGACGAAGGTCACGATCGGGATGTCGAACGCATCGCAAAAACGCACGAAACGCGCGGCTTTCTTCGACGAGTTGATGTCGAGCACGCCCGCCAGCACCATCGGCTGGTTGGCGACCACGCCCACGGTGCGGCCCTCGACCCGGCCGAAGCCGCAGATGATGTTCGCGGCATGCTTGGGCTGGACCTCGAAGAAGTCGCCGTCGTCGAGCGTTTTCGCGATCACCTCGTGCATGTCGTAGGGCTGGTTCGCATTGTCGGGGATCAGCGTGTCGAGGCTGGTCTCCTCGCGATCCCACGGGTCATTGCTCGGCATTTCGGGCACCGGCTCGCGGTTCGACAGCGGCAGGAAGTCGAAGAAGCGGCGCGTCGCCATCAGCGTTTCGATATCGTTCTCGAACGCATCGTCGGCCACGCTGGTCTTGGTGGTGTGCGTCACCGCGCCGCCCAGCTCTTCCTGCGTGACGACCTCGTTGGTGACGGTCTTCACCACCTCGGGCCCGGTGACGAACATGTAGGAGCTGTCCTTCACCATGAAGATGAAGTCGGTCATCGCGGGGCTATAGACCGCGCCTCCCGCGCACGGGCCCATGATGACGCTGATCTGCGGGATGACGCCCGACGCGAGCACGTTGCGCTGGAACACCTCGGCATAGCCGCCGAGCGAGGCGACGCCTTCCTGGATGCGCGCGCCGCCCGAATCGTTGAGGCCGATGACCGGCGCGCCGACCTTCATCGCGGTGTCCATCACCTTGCAGATCTTCTCCGCATGGCGTTTTGACAGCGAACCGCCGAAGACCGTGAAATCCTGGCTGAAGACATAGACCAGCCGGCCGTTGATCGTGCCCGATCCGGTGACGACGCCGTCGCCCATGATCTGCTGGTCTTCCATGCCGAAATCGGTGCAGTCGTGGACCACGTAGGTATCGAGCTCCTCGAAGCTCCCCTCGTCCAGCAGCACATCCAGCCGCTCGCGCGCGGTCAGCTTGCCTTTGGCATGCTGCGCATCGATCCGCTTCTGACCGCCACCCATGCGGGCGGCTTCGCGGCGCTGTTCCATTTCGGCAATATTGGCTGACATCGGCATCCCTCTGAAACTTTGCGGGATGCGTTGCACGGCTGGGCCGCGGTGGTCAATCGGTGGAGGGCGGCGGAGGGGGCACAGGATCGCGCGTGTGCGGGTATTGGGTGGCAAACCGCTCACGGCTTTCGGGCGAGCCGACCACGAGGACCGGCGCATCGCCGCAGGCTTCGCGCAGCTCGCGTTCGGCCTGCGCGCCGATATAGGCGCTGGGCGGCCCGCCCCAGCTCATCGGTTCGCCAAGCCGGGCGCGCGTCTGCCCGCCGACCCGGTCGGTCAGGATGTAATAGCCCTCTGGATCGCGATCGAGCCCGATCTCGGCGTGGAAAAAGGCGAGCTTGTCCGCCTCCCCATCGCCCTGCGTCGCCCAGAAACAGCCGTCGCGCAGTTCGACGCGGCCGGACAGCAGGGCCTCGTTCTGCGCGCCCGTGCGGGCCGAGGATGCGGGCCAGTAGCGGATGCCGGGCTTCGCCGCGTCGGAGACTGCGGGCAGGTTCATCGCGGGAACGAAGGTCCATGAAATGTGCGTGGGGACATCCCAGCCCTGCTCGTCCGCCCATTTTTCGAACTGACTTTGCGTCATCCCGACGTCGAGGTGGGTCAGCGGACCGTCCGGCCCCTTGCCGGCAAACCCGGCTCCCAGAAGTGCATGCCGTGCCTCCAGCCGGTCATACCACGCCTGGCCGATCTCACGCGCGTTGGCGGGCGGTGGCGTGGTGGCATCGCGGCGGACATAGTCTTCGCCATCCAGCCGCGCTTGCCTGGCCAGCTGCGCATATTCGGGCGTCGGCGCCTCGACCTGCGTCGCGTAGCTTAGCGGTGCGCCCGGCTCCGGGGGTTCGGCCGAGTTCTCCTCGCCCGTTGTCGGGGCGCAGGCTGCGAGAAGGGCGATCGAGGCGGTGAGGATGCGCATCGTGGCAGGATCGCGGCAGTCGGCTTGACCGCCGCTGAACCCCGTATCAGCGCATCAGCACCAGCTCTTCCGCCATCGTCGGGTGGATCGCGACGGTCGCATCGAAGTCCGCCTTCGTCAGCCCGGCCTTCACCGCGATCGCGGCGGCCTGCATCATCTCGGGCGCTTCGGGCGCGATCATGTGGATGCCCACGATCTTGCCGCTGTCGCCGTCGCAGACCATCTTCATCAGGCTGCGCTCGTTGCGGCCCGCGAGCACGTTTTTCATCGGCCGGAAGTCGGACAGGTACACCTTCACGCTGCCCAGCTTCTCCTTCGCCTCGCCCTCGGTCATGCCGACTGCGGCGATCGGCGGATGGCTGAACACCGCGCTGGGCACGCAGCTGTGATCCACCGCGACCGGATCGCCGCCGCCGAACACGGTTTCGGCAAAGGCCTGACCTTCGCGGATCGCCACGGGCGTGAGCTGGACGCGATCGGTCACGTCGCCGACGGCGTAGATGTGGTCGACATTGGTCTTGCTGAACCGGTCGACCTTAATCTCTCCGCCCTCGCCCAGCTCGACGCCCGCTGTGTCGAGCCCGAGACCTTCGGTGTTGGGAATACGGCCCACCGCGAACATCACGAGGTCGGCTTTCTCCTCGTCGCAATCCGACAGCTTCACGAAATAGCCGCCATCGTCGCACGGCTTGATATATTCGAAGGTGGTGTTGAAGCGGAACTTGATCCCCTTCGTGGTCGATATCTGCAGCAACCGGTCGCGCACCGCCTCGTCATAGCTGCGCAGCAGCCGGTCGCCGCGGTTGACGATGTGAACATCGCAGCCGAACTCGTTGAAAATGCCCGCAAACTCGTTGGCGATATAGCCGCCGCCTGCAATGATGATCTTCTTCGGCAGTTCGTCGAGATGGAACGCGTCGTTGGAAGAGATCGCGTGTTCGGCACCCTGGCACTCGGGCATGCGCGGACGCGCGCCGGTGGCGATCAGGATGTGCTTTGCTGTGACTTTCCGTCCACTCGCCAGCGTGATCTCGTGCGGGCCGGTAATCTCGGCGCGCTCCTTGAAGATCTCGACGTCATGGCTCTCCAGCGTGTCGGTATAGGCCCCTTCGATCCGGGTCACATCGTCGAGCACGTTGTCGCGCAGCTTGATCCAGTCGAAGCTGCGCTCTCCGATATCCCAGCCGAACCGCTGGCAGTCTTCCAAGTCTTCCGCGAAATGGGCGCCGTAGACGAGCATCTTCTTGGGCACGCAGCCCCGGATGACGCAGGTCCCGCCGATCCGGTGCTCTTCCGCGATTGCAACCTTGGCACCCAGCGCGGCGGACACGCGGCTCGCGCGCACCCCGCCCGAGCCTGCACCGATGGTGAAGAGGTCGTAATCATATTGGGGGTCGGCCATGTGCGCTCCAGCTTGCAAGAGCGCGGGATATGGCGGGCGCGGGTTGTCTCTTCAACCGTCCCCCCAGGGATCAATCGTCGATCGCCCGGTTCGCGGGGTCCTGAAATACCGCGAGTGCGAGCGCCGCGACAGTCAGCGTGCGGGCAAGACCCGGATCGGTGCCGGTCGGCAGGATCAGTTCGGGGCTGCCGTTGAGCTCGAGCGCGCCGACTGCGCGACCGCGCTGTTCGAACACGTAACCGATGGGGGTGAGCATACCCATTGGCGTGCCCTCCAGTTCATGGGCAGAACGGATCCGCACGATCTCTCCACCGAGCGCGATCTCGCCGTATCTCTCGTAGCGATAGGACGCGGTGCCGCCGCCGGTCACTTCCTGCAGCTCGAAGCGGGCGGGAATGTTGCGCCCGTCGGCCGTGAATTCGCAGCCATAGGCCATCGGCTTCGTCGTAACCTCGATCCCGTCGTCGAGCTTGAGCGCACGCTCGCGCATGCGGCAGCGCGCTTCGATGGTCGAGGAGATTTCCGGCCCGGCGATCGCGAAGCGCGCCTTGGCCGAACGCTGGATCCAACTATCGAAAAAAGCCAGTCGCCCTTCCGAGCGCTGGTAGGAGCCGTTGTATTCACCGGCTTCGAACTCGCCAGTGTTCCAGCCGTTGAAGCCGGAAATCCTGGTAGTCGTGACCGAGGAAGGAGTGAAGCTTGCGGGAAGCCGCATCTGCGCGGGCTGGATGGAGGAACAGGCGGCAAGCGCCCAGACCCCCAGAAGGGGAAAGAAACGACGCATGGGAAGAACTTTCACAAAGCGACGCGAGCGGGAGTGCAAGCGCCGTCTCCACGATTGCTACCGGAAATGTGAATGATGGCTGTCGGGCGAGAGCACGGCTCCACGAACCTCTTCGAGCCGTCGACCAGCAGTTACCTCAAACACCGATCCTAGCGGAATTTGACAGCCGGTTCCTCGATCGCAAGCTTGCGCGCCACGGAGGCAGTCTGCACCGCAAAGAGGCAGATCAGCAATACGCCCACGGCCCCGACGAAAAAGTCGAAGCCAGTGAACAGGCCCACCAACGGAGTCGGGCCCAGCGCGATCATCGCCAGCGTCATCGCAATCAGGATCAAACGCAGTTCGGTGGGGCCCGCCTTCAGGTAGGACAGGCGCAGTTCGCCCATGACCCTTACCGACAGGAATGCGTGAATGGACATCAGCAGGTAGCCCGCCAGCGCCACCAGCGCGACTTCCAGCTGCACATAGCCCGAAGCACCGAGCCCCAGCACGACCAGCGTCGTCGCCAGCCCGTCGCAGCTGTGATCGAGGAAATAGCCGTAGCGCGGGCGCTCGATCCGGCGAAAGCGCGCGAGACTCCCGTCGAGCGAATCGCCGAACCAGTGGAGCACGTATCCGGCGATCGCGAGCCACATCCAGCCATCGCCCAGATTGCTCGCGGCATAGCCTGCGAAGACCGCAAGCGCCCCGATCATGCCAGCGAAGGTGAGCATGTCCGGCGAAACCCAGCGGGGCATGCGCGCGCACAGGCGATCGAGCAGCCATCTTTCCCCGCGTGCCAGCACATTCTGCTGCACGCGGTGGATGGGTTGAGGGTTGGCGGGAGAGGCGTCGCCGCTGGATTGTACCGGGTCCATTGTGCGGTCGTATCGCGCGGCGAAGCGCCTCATGCAAGCTCTAGCGTGGGTGGTTAGCCCTGGCTGCTCGAACGTTCGCCACCGCCGCCGGGACGGCTGTTGCGCCGCCGCTGGCCGCCACTGCGGTTCTGGCCACCGGCGCCCCCACGACCCTGACCGCCGGGCTTGCCCTTGCGGTTCGGGTGCTTGTTCTTCGGCTTGCGCGCACCTTCGCCGATCGGCTTGGGGCTGACGCGCTGGCCGCGCTGCTGCTTGGGCGCGGGCTTGGTCGGGCCGACGCCTTCGACCACGGCGCGGAAGTTCTCCGGCAGCGGCAGGCGTTCGAACTCGGCATCGGTCGTCTTGCGGATATCCTTGAGATACTGCCGCTCGTCCTCGGCGCAGAAGGCAATGGCGATACCGTCGGCCCCCGCACGCGCGGTCCGCCCGATGCGGTGCACATATTGCTCGGGCACGTTGGGCAGTTCGTAGTTGATGACGTGGCTGACGCCGGGAATGTCGATCCCGCGCGCGGCGACGTCGGTCGCCACCAGTACCGGGGTCTTGGCGCGCTTGAACTCGTCGAGCGCGCGCTCGCGCTGCGGCTGGCTCTTGTTGCCGTGGATCGCGTTGGCCGCGATGTTCACCTGCGCCAGCTTCTTCACCACACGGTCACAGCCGTGCTTGGTCCGCGCGAAGACGAGCACGCGTTCGAGCTTGCCGGGGATTTCGTGGCGACCCGACAGGATGAGTTCGAGCAGGCTCTGCTTCTCGTCCTGCTGGACCATGAAGAGGTACTGATCGATCCGCTCCGCCGTGGTGCTTTCGGGGGTGACCGAGACCTGCACGGGGTTGCGACAGTACTGGCTGACCAGTTCCTTGATCGCCTTGGGCATCGTGGCGCTGAAGAACAGCGTCTGACGATCCTTCGGGGTCAGTTCGTTGATCTTGCGCAGTGCGTGGATGAAGCCGAGGTCCAGCATCTGATCCGCTTCGTCGAGCACGAGGATTTCGACGCCGTCGAGGTTGAAAGCGCGCTGATCTATGAGGTCGAGCAGGCGGCCCGGCGTCGCGACGAGGATGTCGGTCCCGCGGTGCAGCTTGTTGCGGTCCTTGTTGACCGAGGTACCGCCGACGATCGACTGCACCTTGAGGCCCGCGAGCGCGCCGTAATCCTTGGCGCTCTGCGCGATCTGCCCGGCCAGTTCGCGCGTCGGCGCGAGCACCAGCATGCGGCAGGACTTGAACGGAGTCTGGTTGTCGGCATCGCGCAGGCGATCGATGCTGGGCAGCATGAAAGCGGCGGTCTTGCCGGTGCCCGTCTGCGCGATACCCAGCAGGTCGCGCCCTTCGAGAACGGGCGGAATGGCCTGCGCCTGGATCGGCGTGGGTTCCTTATAGCCCTGGAGGTCGAGCGCCTGGAGAACGGGCTGCGACAGGCCGAGGTCTGAAAACTGTGTCATAGGAAGTATAAAACTCGCAAAATATGCGGCGCGCAGAGTCACAGCTCGCGCGGCGCGGGTGTCAAAACGACCCGCGTGAAAAGGGAAGTCTCTGGAAAAGGACCGAAGGGCTGCCGGGAGGGGCTTTGTCAGGCCGCTCGCTTCACGCAGGCGCGCGCTTCGATAGGCCGCAGATGGTGCATTGCAGCGGCAAAGTCAATGCGGTCCCTTCGCATTTGCGAAACTCTCTGCTTTCGCGCACGTTGCGAAAGCGAGGAAAGGGGGCATTCGCGATGATCGAACCCATCAGCGAAACGATCGACGAGAGCACGGCCTTGCTGGCCGACCCGCTTCACGCTGCGCTCGCCGCGGGGATGGCGGTGGTTCTGGCGCTGGGACTGCACGCCGCGCTGTTCTTCGTGCTGCGGCGGTTCGCCCGGCGGACCGACGAAAGCGCGGACGATATCGTCGTCCGCCATCTCCATCGCCCTACCCGGCTGGCGTTCGTCGTCCTGGCGCTGATGATGGCGGCGCGCGAGGTTCCCGAACTGCGCGAAGTGTGGTCCGATATCGCGACCTTCGTCCTGCCCGCCGTGGTCGGCTGGATGGCACTCGCGATCCTGCGCGCGCTGGTCGAGGCGGCGAAGCTGAAGGCCGACATTTCGGTGGCGGACAATCTCAAGGCTCGGCGCAAGCGGACCAAGTTGACGATGTTCAGCCGTATCGCGACCTTCATCATCGTCTTCGTGACCATCGGCCTGATGCTGCTGGCGATCCCCGGCGTGCGCGACATCGGGGTGACGCTGGTCGCCTCGGCAGGTCTCGCGGGCCTCGCGGTCGGCGCCGCCGCCCAGCCTGCGCTCAAATCGCTGATCGCGGGCGTGCAGATGGCGCTGACCGAGCCGATCAATATCGACGATGCCGTTGTGCTCGAAGGCGAATGGGGCTGGATCGAGGATATCCGCACCACCTACGTGGTGGTGAAGATCTGGGACGAGCGGCGGCTGGTGGTGCCGACGAGCTATTTCCTCGAGAAACCCTTCCAGAACTGGACCAAGCAGACCGCGCAGCTGCTGGGCACGGTGTTCCTCCATCTCGACCCCAAGGCCGCGATCGGCCCGCTGCGCGAGGAATTCCTCCGCCAGGTGGCCGAGAACCCGCGCTGGGACGGCCGCGTGAAGGTTGTGCAGGTGACCGAGACGACGCGCGATTCCAAGGAAGTGCGCCTGCTGATGAGTGCGAAGGACTCGCCCACCTTGTTCGACCTCAGGTGCGATATCCGCGAGGGCATGATGGAATGGCTGGCGGACAACCGCCCGCAGGATTTCGCCAAGCTGCGGCTGGTGGAAGAGGTGGACGCCGACGCGCCTGCCTAGGTGGTGGCTTTCGCTCCGAACGGGCCGTTGAGCTTGAAGATCTTCCAGTTGAGGATCGCCGCGAAGCTGACCCACGCCAGATAGGGCACGATCATCCAGCTCGCCGCGACCGACCATTCGCGCAGGAAAATCGTCAGCGCGAGCACCGAAGCCCACAGGAACGGCACCTCGACCAGCGCCCAGTCGGGGCGTTTCGCAGTGAAGAACAGCGGCGACCACAGGAAGTGGAACAGCCCGTTCGCGAGATAGAGACCGATCAGCAGCGGGCGATCGCTCTCGGGTGCGCCATTCCATGCGAGCACGAAAGCCCAGCCCGCCAGCGCGAGGATGGTCGTCCACGCGGGGCCGAACAGCCAGTCGGGCGGCTGCCAGCTGGGCTTGGCGAGATCGTGGTACCACGCGCCGATCTTGGTCAGCAGCCCGCCGCCGGCAGTAAGGACCAGCGCCCACACCACGGCGAAGATGATCGGGAAGGTCATGGCCGAACGCTACGCGCGCTCGTCACCTCTGACAATGATGTTGCCTATCGGACAGTCCCATTCGGTACGCAGGAGCGCGAGAGCAGCCTGCGCTGTCCGGCTATTCCGCGCCCAGCTGAGCCATCGCCACCTTCTGCAACGCTTCGGCCACCTTCGGGTCGATCCCGAGCTCGTGCGCCGCGCGTTCCTGCGGGCCGAACCGGCGTACGTCGTAGCCCGTGATCTGCGCGAAGATCACCAGCGCTTCGAGGTAGGACCCTTCCGCGCTGGCGTGGTAATGGTCGTAGCTCCACAGGTCGATCTTGCCGTAGTCGCGCCCGTCGTAGGGATTGGGGTCCGCGATGCCCGTCGCCATCGCGCGGTTCCACGCCTCCCCCACCGGGATCACGCCGTCGATTTCGTCCGACGCGGCATCGGCCTGGTCGAGTCCGCGCCGCACATCCAGCGTCATCGCCTCGACCGGCTGTCCGTACCAGTGCCCTTCCGGCTTCCATGCCTGGTCGGCGCGGGTCCAGGTGGCCAGCAGGTAGACCTGCACATCGTCGTTCTGGGCCGCGAACATATCCGCCAGCGCGGGCGCATCGCGCACGGTGTCGCTCGCATCGCCGGGCTTCTGGGGATCGAGGACGGAGAATTGCTGCATCACCACCACATCCCACGGACGCTCGATCTGCGCGCGCCGCTCGTTGAGGTGGAAATCGAGCGTGGTGCCGCCGCGCGTTTCGTGGGCGACGCTCCATGCAAGATCGGCCTGCTCGGCGAACTTTGCGAACAGCGCGGGGATCCCGCCCACGCCTTCGCCATTGATGTCCTCCACACTGTCCGGCCGATAGCGCAACACGGCGGAATTGGCGCCCATGGTGAAGCTGTTGCCGACGAAGAGGATGCGCTGCGGCGCGTTTTGCGACTGCACGGATGCGGGCGCCTCCTGCGCCACACCGGGTGCGCAGGCCATGAGGGAACACGCGCCGAGGATGGTGGCAAAGAAACGGATCATTCGCTCAATCCCGCCGCCTCAAGCAGCGCCTTCGTGCTCGCATCGAAGTCCGCCGCGCCGCCTTCGATATCCTTGGCCATCTTCTTGCCCAGCTCGACGCCGAACTGGTCGAAGGGGTTGATGCCCATCAGTACCGCATTGGCGAAGGTGCGATGCTCGTGGAAGGCGATCAGTGCGCCGAGCGTCGCCGCGTCGAGATCGTCGCACAGGATCGTCGCGCTGGGGCGGTTGCCGGGAAATTCGCGCGCCGGGTCTTTCCCGTCGGCGCTCATATTGCCGCCCGCCATCAGCGCCGCACCCTGCGCGAAGCAGTTGGTCAGCAAAATCGCGTGATGCGCCGGGTCCAGCGCATCCCCCGGAGCGATGCTCGCAATGAAATCGACCGGCACGAGATGCGTGCCCTGATGGAGCAGCTGGAACACCGCATGCTGCGCATCGGTGCCCACCCCGCCCCAGGTGATCGGGGCGGTCGGGCCGTCGACCGGCTCGCCCTCGGACGTCACGCGCTTGCCGTTGCTCTCCATTTCCAGCTGCTGGAGATAGCTCGGAAACAGCGCCAGCCGCTCGTCATAGGCAAACACGGCACGGGTCTGGCAACCGCGCGCACGGGCGTAGTACTGGTCGGCAAAGGCCGCGCGCAGACACAGGTTGTCGCGGCCTTGCGCGTCGCGGAAATGCGCATCGACCGCCGCCGCACCTTCCAGCATCGCGGCAAAATCGTCCCACCCCGCAGCCAGCGCCACCGGGAAGCCGATGCTCGACCACAGCGAGTAACGCCCGCCGACGCTTTCCATGAAGGGCAGCACGCGCGTCTCGTCCACGCCCCATTCCACCGCGCCTTCGGGATTGGCGGTCAGCGCGACCACGCGCCCGTGCGGGTCGTCGACGCCGTTTTCGCGCAGCCAGCGCAGCGCGCTTTCGGCATTGGTGATCGTCTCGATCGTGGTGAAGGTTTTCGATGCCACCGCGATCAGTGTCGTCTTCGGGTCGCATGCCGCGAAGGCCTGCTCCAGCGCCACCCCATCGATATTGGAGACGACATGGCAGTCGACAAAAGCGAGGTCGCGCGTGAGCGCGTCGATCGCGAGCGCGGGGCCGAGCGCGGAGCCACCGATGCCGATGTGGATCAGGTGATTCACATCGCCCAGCGCGCCTTCCCGGATCGCCTCGACCAGCATCTGCATCCGCGCGAGCAGCGCCTGCGCTTCCTCCACGCTCGCCTCGCTGCCGAGGCCGCGCTGCGCGGTATGCTCCGCCGCGCGGCCTTCGGTGACGTTGATCGCGTCGCCCGCAAGCAGCGCCGCACGCTTGGCGTCGAAATCGCTCGCCTCCGCCAGATCCTCGAACGCATCGAGCATCTCTTCGGTCAGGTGCGTCTTCGACCAGTCGAAGCGGATGCCGGCGACGTCCTCACCCTCTCCCCAGCCGATCCGGCCCGAAAGCCGTTCCACCCGGCCTGCGTCCTGCGCGAAGAGATCGGCCAGCGCCGTGTCGGGCAGCCCCTCGATCCGCTTCCAGGCTGCTGCTGCGTTCTTGCTCCCAAGATCGGTCATCGTCGTAAAATCCTGTTGCCTGCCTGCCATCAGCGCCTAGGTGCTGAGACGATGGATGGAAAGGGTGAAGCTGACGGTGCCGGTGGCGCCGACGACCGGTCGCGCGGTGGCGGGCTCGCCAGCCTGCTGACGCTCGTGCTGTGCGTCGCCCTTGTCGCACTGGCCGTGCGGACCTTCGCCTTCTCGCTCTTCACGATCCCGAGCGAAAGCATGCTGCCGCAGCTGATGCCGGGCGACACGATCGCGGCGAAGAAGTGGCCCTTCGGCTATTCGAGCAATTCGCTGCCCTTCGACCTCCCGCTGATCCCGGGCCGCTGGTTCGCGCACCAGCCCCAGCGCGGCGATATCGTGATATTCAAGCACCCGGTCGACGGCACGGATTACGTCAAGCGCGTCATCGGCCTGCCGGGCGACGAGGTCGCGATGCGCAATGGCTTCGTCGTCCTCAACGGCCAGGTCCTGAGCCAGGCGAGCGCCGACGATGCGATCGTCGCCGTCAGCCCCAACAGCCCGTGCGGCTGGGGCGGACGCGAGGAAGCGCGCGCTGCGGGCGGTACCGATTGCCAATACCGCCGCAACCGCGAATACCTTCCCTCTGGAGTCAGCTACGAAGTGCTCGACTTCGGTCGCACCCCGCAGGACAACTGGGGCCCGCGCGAAGTGCCCGCGGGCACGATGTTCCTGCTGGGCGACAATCGCGACAATTCGATGGACAGCCGCTTCCCCGCCCTGCCCGGCGGCGGTATCGGCTTCGTCAGCCAGAGCCTGCTGGTGGGCAAGCCGGGCACGGTGCTGTGGTCGTTCGACGGCACCGGCGAATGGCTCGATCCCGAAAGCTGGCCGGCAAGCCTGCGGCGCAACCGGACTGGAAAACCGCTATGAGCGATTGGAACGCGACCAGGGCATGGCTGCGCGAACTGGGCTTCGCCGCGCAAGACGAGGCCGCCTGGACCGAGGCGCTGACCCACGGGAGTCTGGGCGAAAAGCGCGATTACCAGCGGCTCGAATTTCTCGGCGACCGTGTGCTCGGCCTCGCCATCGCAGCCTGGCTGTTCGAGAAACAGCCCGATGCCAGCGAAGGCGCACTCGCCCAGCGGCTCAACGCGCTGGTCAGCAAGGCCGCCTGCGCGAAGGTGGCGCGCGCGATCGGCGTGCCAGACCACCTCCGGCTGGGTCGGCAGGCGCGCGACGATGGCGCATCCGATAGCGACAATATCCTCGGCGATGTGATGGAATCGCTGCTCGGCGCGCAGATGCGCGAAGCCGGGTACGAAAGCGCGCGCGACCTCGTGCACATCCTGTGGGCCGAGGCGGTCGACGGCGACGCGGGGCGCGCGAAGCATCCCAAGTCGGCGCTGCAGGAATGGGCGGCGGGCAATCGCCGCAGGCCGCCGGAATACGAACTCGTCGACCGCTCCGGCCCCGATCACAACGCGCGCTTCACCGTGCGCGTCTCGGTCAACAAGGTCGGCGCGGCGGAGGCCACCGCCAGCAGCAAGCAGGAGGCCGAGACGGCGGCCGCAAAAGCGTTTATGGAGCAGTATGGGTAGGCGCAGGTGCTTGCACTCCCCTCCCTTGGGGGAGCGGTCGGGGGTGGGTGTACTGCCTCCCGCAATCGCTGGGCCACCCCCACCCGGCCTCCCCCTCGAAGGGGAGGGGAAAAGGTTATATGACTGATAAATCTACCAAATGCGGCGTCGTGGCCGTGCTCGGCGCGCCCAATGCGGGCAAGTCCACGTTGGTCAACGCGCTGGTCGGCCAGAAGGTCGCCATCACCAGCGCCAAGGCGCAGACCACCCGCGCACGGATGCTGGGCATTGCATTGCACGACGGCGATGACGCCAACACGCAGATGATCCTGGTCGATACGCCGGGCATCTTCGCGCCGCGCCGCCGGCTCGACCGCGCGATGGTCAGCGCCGCGTGGGAAGGCGCGGAAAGCGCGGACGCGGTGCTGCTGCTGGTCGATCCGATCAAGCAGCGTCGGCACGAGCTGGAGCCGCTGATCGAACAGCTGGCGGGCCGGCCCGAAAAGAAGATCCTCGTCCTCAACAAGGTCGACAGGGCGAAGAAGGAGCCGCTGCTCGCGCTGGCGCAGGAGCTGGGCACGAAAGTCGATTTCGCGGAAATCTATTTCATCTCCGCACTGACGGGCGACGGCGTTCCGGAACTGAAGGATGCGCTCGCCCAGCTCTTGCCCGAAGGCGTGTGGATGTATCCCGAAGACCAGGTGTCCGACGCGTCGGAGCGCCTGCTGGCAACCGAGATCACGCGCGAACAGCTCTATCGCCAGCTGCACGAGGAACTGCCCTACGACAGCGCGGTGCGGCCCGAGAAGTATATCGAGCGTGAGGATGGCAGCGTCGAGATCCACCAGCAGATCGTCGTCGCGCGCGACAACCAGCGCGCCATCGTGCTCGGCAAGGGTGGCAGCAGGATCAAGGAAATCGGCACCGCCGCGCGCACCGAACTGAGCGAGCTGCTGGGACGCAAGGTCCACCTGTTCCTGCACGTCAAGGCGACGGAGAACTGGGCCGAGGACAAGGAAATGTTCGAGGAAATGGGGCTCGACTGGACGAAGTGAGCGGGTCGCGAAGTCGCCGGCCTTTCCGGCATCCCCGATCGACCGAAACGGCAGCATTCTAGCCCCTGTGAACTAGAATGCCCGTCCGATAGGCGCTTCCCTCCCGCGATCGTACCCTGAAGGCTCACGTCAAAAGGAGGATCAATCATGACGAGCATTCGCACTCTTTCGCACGAAGAACACGACCTGGTCGGTGGCGGCAATCCGGAGATGCAGTCCGACCTCTACGACTACTGGCCGGGCGGCTATCCGGTCGGCGACCTCGAAGACCGCTTCCCGGGCGGCGAATGGGTCGGCAACAGCTTCTACCCCAATGGCGCACCGAGCATGCCCCAGGGGTGGAGCCACTAGTTCCGGGAAGCCGGAACGGGGCGCCGCCGACCGTGAAGGCGGCGCCCCGCAGGGCAATCGCGTCTAGGCTCCGGCGTGTGAGATACATGATGGTGCCAATGCTCATGGAGCTTTTGCGGGCCGCCGGGGGTCCGCAGAGGTATCCGCGCAACGCAGCGCGAGGAGTGGAGCGAAATCCCCGGCCGTCACACTAGCCGTTCCGGACTAGAACATCCGTTCGATATGCGCCGATTGTTCGCGATCCTACGCTGAAGGCCCATGTCAACAGGAGGATCAATGATGACCGGCATCCACACGCTATCGCGCGAAGAACACGACATGGTCGGCGGCGGCAATCCCGCGCCCGGCCAGAGCTGGTACGACTACCTCAACGAGCGCTTCCCCGGCGGCGAATGGGTCGGCAACAGCTTCTACCCCAATGGCGCGCCCGACATGCCCCAGGGGTGGAGCCACTAATTCCAGGAAGTTGGAGGGGGCACCGTCGAGCCTGAAGGCGGCGGCGCCCCCTCCGGATAACTGCCCATAGAAAATCGGGAACGCCCGCCGGCCCGGTGGGCGTTTTCGTTTCCGCTCCGGAAATGCGAGACTAGGTCTAGCGCCGATGCTTTTGCGCGATTGCGCGCGGCCGGGGTTCGCTGGGCACATGCACGCAAATCAGCGCGTACAGCCGAGCGGAAAGCTCGTCCGCAAGATCCACGCGTTCCTGGATGTCAAAGCGACCGGAGTGATCCGGCGTTGCGCACCTTGCCCGCGCGTCGGCAAGGCATTCAGCTTTCGTCTCCGTCAAATCGCTAGGATAGCCGCAGAACCTCGTCCGGACAGGCCGTGCGGGGCCGCATTGGCCACAATTCCGCAATTGGAGACCCTATCTTGCGCACCCTTCCCCACCTTACCGCTCTCGCCGCCGGCACGCTTTCGCTCTCGGCCTGCGCGGCCTACGATGCGCCGCCCACCTCCACGCCCCCGGCAGACGAATGCCCGGTCTACGAATCGCGCGACTGGCAGGCGTGGATCGACACGATGCCCGGGCCGGGCGCGAAGCCGACACTGCACATCACCGGCGAAGTCGACATGCCCACCCCCGGCTGGTCGGTCGAACTGATCGGCGGCCCGGCGGATCGCATGAACCCTCCCGGCCTGCGCTTCCGCCTCGAGGCCGAGAAGCCCGACGGCATGACTATGCAGGTCATCACGCCGACTGAAGTGCGCTACGCCGAAACGACGCCGTACTCGGCAATCCGCCAAATCGTCATCACCTGCGGCGATGAAGCGCTGGCGACCATCACCGACGTGCCGGTGGTGCAGTAAGGGGGAATTAAAGAACCCATCCGTCAGCCGCTTGCGCGGCTGCCACCTCCCCACTTGGCCTGCGGCAAAGCGGGGAGGATCACCCCAAGACAATCCTCCCCATTTTGCGAAGCCAAATGGGGAGGTGGGCCGATGCCGTTAGGCAGCGGCTCGGAGGGGCTAGCGAGCGCAGAGTCGCAGGATGCCTTCCGCGACTTCGTGCGGCGATCGCAGGACTTCGCTGGCAGCGATCCGGAGCACCTTAATCCCCTGCTCGCGCAACCATTCGTCGCGGATGGCATCGCGCGTCGGTGCAGTTCCGATGTCGTGCGCGATACCATCGATCTCGATGCACAGCTTCGCTGCGGCGCAGTAGAAGTCGAGCACGTAAAGGCCGAGCGGGTGCTGGCGGCGGAACTTGACGTCCGACTGTTTGCGCAATTCCCGCCAAAGAAGCACTTCGGGCAGCGACATCTTCTGGCGGAGCTGGCGAGCTCTGGCGGTATCGCCTGTTTTTTTCGGACGCGGCATTTTTCACCCCTCCGTCAGCCGCCTGCGGCGACTGCCACCTCCCCAAATGGCTACGCAATTCGGGGAGGATCATGCAACCGATCCTCCCCATTTTCGATGCAATCGCAAATGGGGAGGTGGGCCGACGCTAACAGGCGTCGGGTCGGAGGGGCTATCTCTACCGCTTCTTCGCAATCGCGATCTTGTTCTTCTTCGCGAAGTCCTTGGTCGATTCCTCGCTGCGGTTCAGGGCTTTGGCGATTTGCTTGAGGCCCTGCCCTTTGGAGGCGAGCGTTTTCAACTGGCCCGCCTCCTCACCCGTCCAGGGCTGCTTGTGCCGCTCGAACTTGTCCTTCGCCATCAGTCGTCCGCCTTCTTGGCGGTGGCTTTCGTCGCGGCAGCCTTCTTCGCGGCAGGCTTCTTCGCAGCTGCCTTTTTCGGCGCCGCCTTCTTCTTGGCAGGCGCCTTTTTCTTCTTCTTCGCCGGGCCCTTGGCAGCGCGGGCGTTGATCAGTTCGATCGCCTGCTCCTCGGTCACATCCTCCGGCTTTACGTCCTTGGGGATGGTCGCGTTGGTCGTGCCGTCGGTAACGTAGGGACCGTAGCGGCCCGGCATCACCTTCATCTCGGCCTCCGAGGTCGGGTGCTTGCCGAGCACCTTGATCGGCTCCGCCTTGGCGCGCCCGCGGCCGCCCTTCTGCGCCGCCTCGGCGAGCATGGTGACTGCGGCGTTCATGCCGGTTTCAAAGACATCGGCCGTGCTGGTCAGCTTGGCGTACTTGCCATCGTGCCGCAGGTACGGGCCGTAACGTCCTATGGACGCTTCGATATCATTGCCCGTCTCCGGGTGCTGGCCGACGATGCGCGGCAGGCTGAGCAGCTTGAGCGCCATCTCCAGATCGAGCTCGGGCACATCCTTGGGAATGCTTGCGCGCTTGGCTTCCTTGCCCTCGCCCAGCTGCAGGTACGGCCCGAAACGGCCCGTCTTGCGCTCGACCGGCAGGCCGGTCTCGGGATCTTCGCCCAGGACCGCATCCTCGGCCACCTCGTCGGCGTCCGAGCCCGGCTGCGCGAAACGACGGGTAAATTTGCACTCAGGGTAGTTCTCGCACGCGACGAAGGCACCGAAGCGGCCACCACGCAGGTGCAGGCGGCCCCCGGCGCGCCCTTCCTGGTCGCACAGCGGGCAGAAGCGCGGGTCCTTGCCGTCGGCGCGTTTGGGGAAGAGGTAGTCGGAGAGGAACGTGTCGAGCACCGCCGTGATGTCCGACGGTTTCTGCTCCATGACCTCGTCCGACTTGGGCTTGAAGTCCTTCCAGAACGCTTCGAGGATCGCCTTCCACTCGGCGCGCCCGCCGGAAACATCGTCCAGCTCTTCCTCCATCCCCGCCGTGAAGTCGTAGGCGACATAGGTGGGGAAGAAGCGTTCGAGGAAGGCGGTCAGCAGGCGGCCCGATTCCTCGGCGAAGAAGCGGTTCTTCTCGATCCGCACATATTCGCGGTCGCGCAGCGTCTGGATGGTCGATGCGTAGGTGGACGGGCGCCCGATGCCCAGCTCTTCCAGCTGCTTGACCAGCGATGCTTCGGAATAGCGCGGCGGCGGCTGGGTAAAGTGCTGGTTCGCCTCGACCGACTTGCGCGCCGGGGCATCGCCTTCGCGCATGTGCGGCAGCAGGCCGCCGTCCTCGTCGTCCTTGTCGTCGAAGCTTTCCTGATAGACCGCGAGGAAGCCGGGGAACTTCACCACCTGGCCGGTCGCGCGCAAGGAATGCTGCCCGCTGCCCTCGGTCAGCGTGACCGTGGTGCGTTCGAGCTGGGCGGTGGCCATCTGGCTGGCGAGAGCGCGCTTGAAGATCAGGTCGTACAGGCGCGCCTCATCGCCCGATCCCGCCTTGTCCTTGCGGAAATCGGTCGGCCGGATGGCTTCGTGCGCTTCCTGAGCATTCTTCGCCTTGGTCTTGTAAAAACGCGGTTTTTCCGGGCGATACTCGGCGGAGTAGCGATCGGTGATCGCATCGCGGCAGGCGTCGATGGCGCTCTGGTCCATGCTCACGCCGTCGGTACGCATGTAGGTGATCGCGCCCGCTTCGTAGAGCGACTGCGCGCACCGCATCGTGTGGCTGGCGGAGAAGCCGAGCTTGCGCGCCGCCTCCTGCTGCAGGGTCGAGGTGGTGAACGGCGGCGCGGGGTTGCGCTTGACCGGCTTGGTCTCGATCCCCTCGACCGTGAAGCGCCCGTCCTCGACCGCCTGCTTGGCGGCCATCGCGCTGCCCTCGTCGCCCAAGGTCATCTTGTCGAGCTTCTTGCCGTCGAGCGTGACGAGGCGCGCGGTGAACGGCGTGCCGTCCTGCTCGAAATTGGCGATGATCGACCAGTATTCCTCGGCCTTGAAGGCTTCGATCTCGCGCTCGCGGTCGACGATGATGCGCAGCGCGACCGACTGCACGCGGCCTGCCGACTTGGCACCGGGCAGCTTGCGCCACAGCACGGGGCTGAGCGTGAAGCCGAACAGGTAATCGAGCGCGCGGCGCGCCAGATAGGCGTCGATCAGATCCTGGTCGAGCGCGCGCGGCTTCTTCATCGCCTCGGTCACCGCGCCCTTGGTGATCGCGTTGAAGGTCACCCGGTCCACGTTCGTCGGCAGGCTTTTACGCTTCTTGAGCATGTCCAGCACATGCCAGCTGATCGCTTCCCCCTCGCGGTCGGGGTCGGTTGCGAGGACGAGGCGGTCGGCATTCTTGGCCGCATCGGCGATCGCCTTGACCTGGCTACGCTTGCGCTGGTCGGAATAGATCTCCCAGTCCATCGCGAAATCCTCGTCCGGCCGCACGCTGCCGTCCTTGGGCGGCAGGTCGCGGATGTGGCCGTAGGAGGCGAGAACCTTGAAGTCCTTGCCGAGATATTTCTCGATGGTTTTGGCTTTGGCCGGTGATTCGACGATGACGAGTTGCATAAGAGTGGGGGCGTTCCTTCACGTGTACGTACGCGCGAGAGTGGGAATCGGGGAAGCGGTTCGTCAAGCGCTCAATCGAAATGACATGCCCAGAATTCGTCGTCCAAGCGCGTGCAGCGCTTAATTCTCTCGCCGGTCAGATCGAGCATGACCGATTGTGGTAAGCGCTCCGGATTGCGATCGGGAAGCCTCACGATTGCTTCGCCTCCATCAGGAATGCCCTCGGAGTAAACAACTGCCGTCGGCGGTGGCCCGGAAAAATCGGACCTGTGAGCAGCGGCAAAGGCAAGTTTGGATTTGCGCGCGTCATGCTGGATGATGCCGCTCATAATCACGATCGATATGGCAAGGACAATCGCGGGTAGAAATCGGTCTGCCAGCCGCATTGCGGGGGCGGACGAACTTGATCGTGTGAAGATGGCAACGAGCGCACCAACCGCCAGCACAAAGATCACGAACGGCATTCCCACCAGTGCGACCAAGGTGATTGCCACCCAGTCACCGTCCTCGACCTGGTCCTGCCCGAACAGCGCCCCAAGCGCGTAACACCCGAAGATCACTGCGGGAATGGCGAGCGCCCATTTGCGGTGAAAATTCAAGCTGATGCTCATTCGAACACATCCGCCACGCCGGTATCGGAAGGCGCGACCAGGTGGAACACCGCGATGCTGAACGCGAAGCTCAGCGCATTGCCGAAGGCTTCGACGAAGCCCGAGATGGCCATCGCGACCGCGAGCAGCGGCGAAAAGGACTCGTTCGCCCCCGTAAAGCCGATCCCGACGGCCACGCCCACCACGATCGAACTGAGGACCGCCAGCGCGATCCACAGCACCAGCCCGGCGCCGAAGATCGACAGACCGTGCCCGTCGGTCGCCTCCCAGCTCGCGCCGAGCGCCTCGGTTACCGAGTGTTCTCCGTTCAGGACAAACCCGTTCGCCGCCGCCCAGCGGACGGTCAGGATGACAGCGGGAATGATGAACAGCACGAAGCCGATCATCACCCCGATCATCGCGAGGATCGACATGCCGACGAAGCTCCAGAACCGTGCGCCGCGACGCATCGGCCGCCCGACCGCCGCCATCATCTGCGCGAGGAGGAAATAGGTGGCGATCACGAACAACAGCAGGCCCGCAAACTCGAAGAGGGCGCCGAGGAGGCCGTAGGTTTCGCCGACCAGGAAATCGTAGTCGAACCCGAGGGAAAACATGTCGTCCTCCAGCGACGCGAGTCCGAACAGTCCGCCGATCCCGTTGAACAGCCCCAGCAGCAGCACGTAGACCGCCACCGCGCGCGCCGCGCCGCTGGCGACATCCAAGGTCTGGCTCAGAATACCGCCTACGTCCGCTTCACGATCCATGATGCCCCCTTGAAGTGTCCCGGTGCCCGAATAACCCGATGATCAGGCGGAGGAAAGGCTCACCTTGCCGCCCGCATGGCGTGCCAGCCGCCCGGCAATTTCCAGCTCGAGCAGCGCGAGCTGCACGGCGGCTGCGGGCGCGCCGGACTGGCGGATAAGCTCGTCGACGCCGACCGGTGCGCTGGTCAGCAGGCTGGCGATATCGGCGGGTTCGGCGTCCGACAGCTCCTCGGCCACGGCCTCGAAAGCGGCGGAGGGTTCGCGGAAGGTGCTGCGCGGCGCGCCGTCGAAGCTGCTCAGCAGCTCGACCACGTCGCCAGGCTCCTGCACCAGCACCGCGCCTTCACGGATCAGATGATTGCAGCCGTGGCTGCGCGCATCGAGCGGGCTGCCGGGGATCGCCATCACCTCGCGTCCGTATTCGCCCGCCAGCCGCGCGGTGATGAGCGAGCCGGACTTGACCGCCGCCTCCACCACCAGCGTGCCGAGCGCCAGCCCTGCAATGATCCGGTTGCGGCTGGGGAAGTGGCTGCCGCGCGGCTCGGTACCCGGAGGCTGTTCGGCAATCAGCAGGCCCTCGCTCGCAATCCGCTCCTGCAGATCGGCGTGCTGCGGCGGATAGGCGATCTCGATCCCGCTCGCGATCACGCCGATGGTCTTGGGAAATGCACCCTCGTGCGCCGCCCCGTCGATCCCGCGCGCCAGGCCCGAGACGACGACGAAGCCTTCCGCCGACAGACCTTGCGCGAACTCGCGCGCCAGCTTCACCGCCGCCGCACTGGCGTTGCGCGCACCGACCATCGCGACGACCGGCCTGCTCGCCAGCGACAGGTCGCCCCGATACGTGATGACCGGCGGCGCGCCCTCGCATTCGGCGAGCGCCTGCGGATAGTCCGGCTGGTCGTGGAACAGGTAGCGCGCGCCGTGGCGCTTCACCGCCTCGACCTCGCGCCGCACGGCGTCTTCGCGCGCCAGCTGGTAATGCCCGCCGCCCTTCCTGGCGATGCCCGGCAAGGCCTCGACCGCCGCCTCCCCGCTGCCATAGCGGGCGAGCAGCTGTGCGAAACTCACGGGCCCGATACGCGGGGAACGCAGCAGGCGGATGCGCGCGAACGCCTCTGCCTGCGACAGCGCCCTCATTTTCCAGAGCCGACCCTGGGTTCCTCGCCCTTCACCAGCCGGGCGATGTTGGCGCGGTGGAGCCACAGGACCAGCGCCGCGATCAGCGCGAGGACCGGGACGAGGGCCTCGTATCCGAGGACAGCGGCGGCGATGGCGGCGCATAGGACCGCGGCCATCCCGGCGAGCGAACTGATCCGCAGCCCGCCGAGCACTGCCAGCCAGACGATCGCGTAGGTCAGGCCCAGCGGCCAGGCGAGCCCGAAGCATACGCCCGCATTGGTCGCCACGCCCTTGCCGCCCTTGAATTTGAGCCACACCGGGAAGCAGTGGCCGAGCACCGCGAACAGCGCGGCGGCGGGCACGGGCCCGAGGGCTGCGGCGGGCATCGCATCGGGCTGGTCGAACAGCGCGCGGGCGATTAGCACCGGGGCGAGACCCTTGGCGAGATCGAGCAACAGCGTCGCCGCCGCCAGCTTCTTGTTGCCGGTCCGCAGCACATTCGTGGCGCCGATATTGCCGCTGCCCTGCGCGCGCACATCGCCCAGCCCCGCCGCGCGGGTGAGGAGGTAGCCAAAGGGAATCGATCCGAGGAGGTAGCCGATCAGCGCGGCGAAAAGCGTGTCCATGCTGCTCCCATAGCCCGGCCGGGCCGCATGTCGAAGTCCCCTATGGACAATTGCGCCCGGATCGGTGGGAGTACCAGCAGACCGTACCTTGCGCAGCCCGTCGCGGCAGGTAAGCCTCGATTCCATGAACGGCCCGCACATCGATGCGCAGAACGCGGCAATCGCGCGCCTGACCGCCAAGGAGCGCGAGTGCCTGCGGCTCTGGCTCGAACACAAGACCGCAAAGCAGATCGCGCTCGAGCTCGGCGTCTCCCATCACGCGGTCGAGAAGCGGCTGAAAATGGCGCGCGCCAAGCTGGACGTTGCGACCTCGCTGGATGCAGCGCGCGTCTTTGCGCAGGCCGAGGGGTACAACCGGACCGTAACCGCCTCGCCGGACCTTCACCGACCCACGCCGCCTGCCCCATCGAGGCGATACCCGATCATTGCATTTGGAGGTATTGCCATGTTTCTCGTCACCGTTTTCGCTCTCGCCACTGCTCTTCAGCCCGTCGAGCCCGACCAGATCGCAGTAAATGGTAATCTCGAACGCGTTTTCGAACTGCTCGACCGCGACCGAAACGGTTTTCTCGAAAACCCCGAATCGCCTTTTGTGACCGTCGAATTTCTCGATCGGAGCGAGCTCGTCGAACGGGAGGGCATCGCGTTTCTGGGCGAAAGTTCGGACCCCACGCAGATCGATGAATTCTACGCAACCGCCGATCTGGATGCCAACGGCCGCATTTCCTTCGATGAATACGAGGCCTGGAGCGTGGAGCGCTGGGCCGAAATCGACATCGATATCTCCGACATCAAGCAAGTCGTGCGTTCGCCCGAAAGTTGACCGGCGCCGGGTCCTCGGCCATCGCCCCGTTCCGATGGCCGAACCTTCCGCCCCCCTCCTTATCTTCGATTCCGGCGTCGGTGGGCTGACCATTCTTGCCGAAGTACGCAGGCTCCTGCCCGATGCTCCGGTCATCTACGCCGCCGATTTCGCCGGCCTGCCCTATGGCACGAAGAGCGAGGCGGAGGTGGCCGCACGGGTCTGCGGCCTGCTGGGGCGGATGGCCGAACGCTACCAGCCGCGCCTGATCTGCATCGCCTGCAACACCGCCAGCACCATCGCGCTGGGTATGGTGCGCGACGTGCTCGCAATCCCGATCGTCGGCACTGTGCCCGCGATCAAGCCTGCTGCGCTCGGAACGCAGACCGGGGTCATCGGCCTGCTCGGCACTGGCGCGACCGTGCGCCAGCCCTATGTCGACCGGCTGGAGACGGAGTTCGCGCAGGACAAGCGGCTGATCCGCCACGCGGCGGACGCGCTGGTGCCGCTGGCCGAGGCGAAGATGCGGGGCGAAGCACTGGCCGACGGAGCGGTCGCGCAGGCCGTCGCGGCGCTGCGGGACCACCCCCAGGCCGCCGATCTCGACACGCTGGTCCTCGCGTGCACGCACTTCCCGCTGCTGGCGGACGAGCTGCGCGCGGTCTTCGGCCAGCACGTCCGGCTGGTCGACGGCGCGGACGGGATCGCCCGGCGGATCGCCTCGCTGACACAAGGGCAGGCCTTCGCGCGCGAACGGGGTGATTTCGCGGTCGCGACCGGCAGCACCCAGAGCCTCTCGGGGCTCACCCCCATACTCGAGCGGCACGGACTGATGCGCGCAACGCAATTCTGATTGCAATATAACCGCCACCTTTGCGAATCGCTCGCAAAGATCGCGCTGGAATTGGCGCTTTTGGCGGCCTAGATCGGCGGCATCGTGACTAGCTACGACCAGATATTCGACGCGGCGATCGATCGCCTGCACGAGGAAGGCCGGTACCGCGTCTTCATCGATATCCTGCGCAACAAGGGTGCCTACCCCAACGCGCGCTGCTTCCACGGCCATAACGGCCCGAAGCCGATCACCGTGTGGTGCTCCAACGACTATCTCGCGATGGGCCAGCACCCCAAGGTGACCGAGGCGATGGAGGAGGCCCTACACGATGTGGGCGCGGGCTCGGGCGGCACGCGCAATATCGGCGGCAACACGCATTATCATATCGAGCTGGAGGCCGAACTCGCCGACCTGCACGGCAAGGAAGCCGCGCTAATCTTCACCAGCGGTTACGTCTCCAACGACGCGACGCTCTCCACGCTGGCCAAGCTGCTGCCCGGCTGCGTGATCTTTTCGGACGAGCTCAATCACGCGAGCATGATCGCAGGGATCCGCAATTCGGGCTGCGCCAAGCGCGTCTTCCGGCACAACGACCTCGACCATCTCGAGGAACTGCTCGCCGCCGAAGATCCCGACACGCCCAAGCTGATCGCCTTCGAAAGCGTCTACTCGATGGATGGCGACGTCGCGCCGCTCCATGAGATCTGCGACCTGGCGGAAAAGCACAACGCGCTGACCTATTGCGACGAGGTCCACGCGGTCGGCATGTACGGCGCGCGCGGCGGCGGCATTTCGGAACGCGACGAGGCCGCACACCGGATCGACATCCTCGAAGGCACGCTGGGCAAGGCCTTCGGCGTGATGGGCGGCTATATTGCGGCGGACAAGCGGGTGGTCGACTGCGTTCGCAGCTACGCCCCGGGGTTCATCTTCACGACCTCGCTCAGCCCCGTGCTGGTCGCGGGTGTGCTCGCCTCGGTCAGGCACCTCAAGTCCAGCAGCGAAGAACGCGACGCGCAGCAGGCCTCTGCCGCCAAGCTCAAGGATCTGATGGCCGAGGCCGGACTGCCGGTGATGAAAAGCACCACGCATATCGTGCCGCTGATGGTGGGCGACCCGGTGAAGGCGAAGCGGATCAGCGACATCCTGCTCGCCGAATATGGCGTCTACGTACAGCCGATCAATTTCCCCACCGTGCCGCGCGGCACCGAACGCCTGCGCTTCACCCCCGGCCCCTCGCACACCGAAGCGATGATGCACGAGCTGGTCGAGGCGCTGTCCGAAATCTGGGACCGGATGGACCTGGAGCTGCGGCAGGCCGCGTGATCGCGGAAATCCGCGCTGCCGCGGAACCGAGCGGCGGTTTAACCGCTTGCCCACCATGGCAGAAATAACAAAAGTAAAGCCCGGAACCCTCACCGACTTCGGGAACGGGTTCCGGCACATCCGCGGATCGTTCAAGCTGGGCGGCATGGTCGACCTCGGCACGCATTGCGCGCTCGTCGAATTGCCCGACGGGCGCTTCGTCTTTCTCGACAGCTATACGTTGGACGAAGCGCTGAAAGCGAAGGTCGACGCGCTGACCGATGGCGGCAAGAAGGTTGCCGCGATCATCAACCTTCACCCCTTCCACACGCTGCATATCGAATGGATGGCGAAGGCTTACCCGCAGGCCAAGCTCTACGGCACGAAGCGGCATCACGAGAAATTTCCCGGACTGAAGTGGGAGAGCGATACCTGCCAGGCGAGCGCGCTCGACGGACTGTTCGGCGACGCGCTGGCCTTCTCCGTCCCCGAAGGCGTGCAGATGGTGTGCGAGGACGAGAACGTGCATTTCTCCTCGGTGCTGGCGTACCATCGCCCGAGCAAGACGATCTTCGTCGACGACACGCTGTCCTGCATCAAGGCGCCCTTCCCGCTCTCGCTGCTGCCGATGACGGGCGATCTCGGCTTCCACCCGACGCTCGCCAAGGCGCTCGAGCCCAACCCGAACGCCGCCGACGCCTTTCGCGAATGGGCGATCCACATGGGGCAGGACTGGGCCGACGCGCGCCGGGTCGCGACCGCGCATAATGCGACGATGGAGCTGGCCGCGGGCGAGTTTCCGACCAAGGTCGGCGCGGCGCTCGGCAAGGTCGCAAATGTGCTCAAGAAACACCGCAAAGTGCCGGTATCCGCATGATCCGTACCAACGAGATTTGCTTTTTTGAGAGAGGCTGACGATATAGCCGCCATGGGTCAGGCGAATCCGATAGTCAGGTGGGAAGCTCACGGGGATCAGTCATTCTGCGTCAGTGATCCCAAACCGGTCGAATGGGTCTGCCAGATGGTGGAATCGAGCCCGATCGCATCGGTCGTGTCCGATCCGCGCCGGCCGGACAATCCGCTGGTCGCGGTCAACCGCCCCTTCATGGAACTGACCGGCTACGGGCCGGAGGAAATCCTCGGCCGCAACTGCCGCTTCCTCGCCGGGGACGGGACCGAGCCGTGGCTGACGGAGAAGATCCGCCAGGGCGAGCGCGAAAAGAAACCGGTGCTGGTCGAGATCCTCAATTACAAGAAGAGCGGCGAGCCGTTCCGCAATGCGGTGCTGGTCGCGCCGATCTACGACGAGGCGAACGAGCTGCTCTATTTCCTCGGCAGCCAGGTCGAGATCGACAATGACGAGCCGCAGCTGGCCGCCAGCCGCCGCGAACGTGCCTCCGCCATGCTCCAGACGCTGTCTCCGCGCCAGTTCGAGGTGACACGCATGGTCGCGAGCGGGCTGCTCAACAAGCAGATCGCAGGCGCGCTCGGCCTGTCGGAGAAGACGGTGAAGATGCACCGCAAGCTGGTGATGGACAAGCTCGAGCTGCGCACCTCGGCGGACCTCATCCGGTTGGCCGTCGAGGCCGGCATCTAGGCGCAAGGGCGCCGCAGCTACCGCCTTTCGGGCCGCTGGGCCAAGGTCCGTATCCCTTATCCGCATGCGCGCACCTATTTCGAAGATGCCGCGCGGATACGTGTCCAACCGACTAGCTGTCCCGCCTCCGCCTCGGATGCGTCTGCCGCGCGGCATCTCACCACATCGCAGGTCTGCATTCGTCGACGAATGATGCCGCTGGTGCACTGTCCCATGGAATTGCGCCCCGGCCTCGCTACATCCGCGCGATGGAGTTCATCGAATCACGCTGGCGGGCGATCCGCCGATCGCCATGGCTGCGCCAGAATGCGCCGCTGGTGGGCGTGGTGACGATCCTGTTGGCGACCTTCGTGGCGCTGGCAGCGTCCGGAGGACCTTCCGCGCCCCCCGCAGTGGAACAGGGAACATCGATCGCGGTGCCGATCCAGGCGCTCCCCGCCACCGGGGAGGACAGCGATACGCAGCAATCCGAACTGCCGCCCGGCGATGCGCAGGCGCGCAATGCCGCGGTCGAAGTGGTCGAAGGCGGGGCAGGCACCGCCGAGCCCTTCGTCTTCGCGGGCACCGCCGCCGACCGTGCCCGCGCACGCGACTGCCTGGCATTGGCGGCGATGGCGGAGGCGGGACAGGGCGACGCCGACCAGCGCGCGGTGATGCAGGTCATCCTCAACCGCACCCGGCACCCCGGTTTCGCCAATACGGTCTGCGGAGTCGTCTACCAGGGGTCGCAGCGCCGGACGGGCTGCCAGTTCACCTTCACCTGCGACGGCTCGCTCTCACGCAGCTACTCCGACACTCAGTGGCGCGCTGCGCGCCAGCGGGCCGAGGAAGCGCTGGGGGGCAGGGTCGAGAAGGCCGTCGGCATCGCGACCCACTATCATGCCAACTACGTCTATCCGTGGTGGAGCGACGAGCTCGACAAGATCGCGGTCGTCGGCCCGCACCTGTTCTTCCGCTGGCGCGGCTTCTGGGGCACCAATCGCGCGTTCTCCGCACGCTATGGCGGGGGCGAACCTGATCCCATGGCGCTGCGCATGGTCGCGCAAGAGGTCGACCGCGAAGAGCCATCGCTGCCCAGCCTCGTCGCCGACGATGCAGCGGTGCGCAGCATTACGGCCGAGACGGTGGGTACGCGCACGCCCGATACGGCCAGCGAAAAACAGGCCTCGCCAAGCATTCCGCCTGCTGGCCCCGGCCCCGGCGCGCATTTCGTGCTGGTGAGTGCGGCGGACGATCCGGCTGCCGTGCTCGACCGCGCGCGCACGCTGTGCCCCGGATCGCGTTTCTGCCAGGTTTACGGGTGGAGCGAGGCGAGCGCCATTCCCGCCCAACTGCCGCTGCCCGACGCGGCGCGCCGCCAGCTGCGCTTCAGTTATCTCGCGCCGCGCAACGGCAATGCCGAGGCGGTGTTCTTCGATTGCCGCCTGTTCGGCCAGCCCGCCACCGGGCGCTGCCTGCCCGCCGCCCGGCCCTGATCCCAATGCCGTAGCGGATTTGCTGCGCCGTCTCGCGCGCGCTAGTCCGGCGGCACACAGGGAGAGACAGGCATGGGCGGCAATCGGGATCAAAGCTACGAAGAGGTGGTGACCGGCCGCCGCAGTATCCGCGGCTTTCTGGACAAGCCTGTCCCGCGCGAGCTGATCGAAGAGGTCATCGCACTCGCGACCCGCGCGCCATCGTCCTACAACAACCAGTGCTGGAACTTCACCGTGGTCACCGGCGCTCCGCTCGACGCGATCCGCCGGGGCAATACCGAGGGCATCCTCGCCGGCAATCCCGACACGCGCGAATTCCGCCGGCCCGAGGGCGACGCGCCCGAGCACCACCGCCGCCGCCAGATCGACGTCGCCAAGCAGCTGTTCGGCGCGATGGGGATCGAGCGGGAGGACAAGGAGCGCAGGCAGGACTGGACGCTGCGTGGCTTCCGCCAGTTCGATGCGCCCGTCTCGATCGTCGTTACCTATGATCGCGCGATCCTCGGCAGCGACATTGCCCCTTTCGATTGCGGTGCGATCACCAATGCGCTGGTCAACGCGGCATGGTCGCGCGGGCTGGGCTGCGTGATCAACTCGCAGGGGATCATGCAGAGCCCGGTGGTGCGCGAGCATGCCGGCATTCCCGAGGATCAGGTGATCATGATCTGCGTCGCGATGGGCTGGCCCGACCCGGACTTCCCCGCCAACGCGGTGGTCTCCGAACGCAAGCTGCTGGAGGAAACCGTCCGCTTCGTCGGGTTCGAGGGCTGAGGGGAGAGCCTGCCCGGCCCTCCCCCGCATCCGTTACGCCATTGCCCCGGTAGCAGCGGCGACTTCCTTCGCGCAGCGATCCACCCAGTCGCGCACCTCGGGCCCTGCGGGCAGCGCATCGCCGAACCACTGGAACGGAGAACTGAGCAGCATGTCCGCCGCGCTGAACCGCTCGCCCAGCAGCCAAGGGCCATCGCGTAGCGCGGCCGCCAGCGTTTCCAGCATGCGTTCCATGTCGCCGAGGCCGTCGGTCACGACCGGATTCTCGATGCCCGCCCATTGCAGGATCAGCAGCGGCTCCATCACGCCCTGGTAATAGGCCAGCCACGAAAGATACGCCCCGCGCCCCGCCTCGCCCGGCAGCGGGCCCAGCTTCGCCTGCGGGTACGTGTCGGTCAGGTAGAGCATGATCGCCCCGCGCTCGCGCACATGATCCTCGCCATCGACAAGGTAGGGCACCTTCTTTTCGGGGTGGGGATTGGCCGGGTCCTGCACGCCCGAGCCATCCTGACGGCGGATCGTGACCTCGTGGATGTCCACGTCCGCACCCAGCATGCGAACGAGATCGACGACAGTGTCGGAGCGGGTCTGGGGCGAGTGGTAAAGCGTCGGCATGCGATTTTCCTTTCCGTTTGCGGTTCCACAGGAATATGCCCGCCCTGCTGACAGAAAGAGGCAGCAGCGAAACTATGGCACGGCAGGACAGGCTTATGCGGCTGATGACCGCGCTCAGGCGGCTGCCCTCGCCGGTCACGGCACAGCGGCTGGCGGAAGAGACCGAGATTTCGCGGCGGCAGCTCTATCGCGATATCGCCACGCTGCGCGCAGGGGGCGTGCTGATCGATGGCGCGGCCGGCTACGGCTACACGCTGACCGAGGACCCCGCGCTGCCCCCGCAAAGCTTCTCCCGCCTCGAGACCGAGGCGCTGATGCTGGCGGTCGGCAGTCTGGACGAGCTGGGCGACGATCGGCTCGCGAAGGCGGGCCGCGACGCGATGGCGCGGATCATCGCCACCCTGCCCGACCGGCAATCGCGCCAGTCGATGCACGCAATCATGCGATCATGGCGCATGCCCGCAGAGCGCCCAGCGATCGCGGTCGATGTCGATATGCTGCGGCAGGCCTGCTGGGACGAGACAAGCGTCGTCATCGCCTATCGCGACCGGCAGGAACGCCAGTCGACGCGCGAAATTCTGCCACTGGGCCTGTCCTACAGCCCCACCACGCTGATGCTGGTCGGCTGGTGCCTGCTGCGCGAGGATTACCGCACCTTCGAGGTCGCGCGGATGGAACGGCTGGAGGCTGGCAGCACGAGCTTCCGCCCGCACCGCGTCGAGCTGCTGCGCCGATATCAGGCAATGCGGATGGCGGAGTGGGAGGCGCAAAAGGCGGCGCGGAAAGAAGCGACGCCTTGATGGGCAACCGCTACTCGCCCTCGACCGCCAGCCGAACCTGATCCCCGTCGACCTCGCCGGTCAGCACCCAGCCGAGCATCGCGTCCACCAGCGCCTTCTGTCGCGCTTTGGGCAGGTTGCGCCAGCCATGCTCCATGCCGCGCACTTCCCAGTAGGTGAAAGCGGGATTGCCCGCCGCCTCGAGATCCGCGACCAGTTGGCGGGCGCTTTCGACCGGCGTGTTTTCGAAATCGCGATCACCATGCACGATGAGGATCGACACGCGGTTGTCGATCAGCGCGGCCGACAGGCGCGTGCGCAGGCGCGAGGCCCAGGTGGCGTAGCTTTCCCCGTTCCACTTGTCGGTGCCGTTCGGACTGGCTTCGATCGCCGCGAAGTCGCTGCGCAGGTCGGCGAGGCACGCTTCGCGATCCCCGGGCATATCTTCTGGGCAGGCCCAGAAGCGTTCGAAATGCTCGGCCATCGTCAGGCCGCCGCCCATCGCGCCCAGCACCGCACGGTCGATATCGGGCCGGTAGGTGAGGATCTGCGCGGCCACGTCTCCACCGTCGGACCAGCTCCAGATGAAGATCTGCCCGTTCCACCAGTCCGCGTTCGCGCCGAGGTGCTGCAGCACGCGCAAATGGTCGAGGACGCGGTTCTGGATCGTGTAGTAGCGGTCGAAAGTGGGGGTGCATTCGGCCCCTTGCGGGGTCGTGGCTGCGACGCCCGGCTTTTCAACCATCACCCGCGCGTAAGGCACCGGATCCTCGGCGCCCGGGGCGTAATTCCCCCAGCTGCTCTCTCGCATCTGCCCCGCACAGCCCGATCCGTCGACAATCAGCAGGAGCGGTAGTTTGCCGTCGGTCGCGGGTCGGTCGACGTAGAAGGTGATCGGCCGCTCGTCCGTTGCGGGGATTGAACGCTCTTCGTGGATCAGGTCACGGGCCAGCAAAGACTGCGGCGGGGCGAAGACAAGCAACGCCAGCCACAGCCCCGTCCAGCGCATCAGCGCAGGTTGACCACGTTGTCCGTCTCCGGACGTACCCGGCGGCCATCGTAGAGGCTCAGCATGGGCTGGTCCCCGACCACGATCGCCTGCGTCGCACCGAAGCCGTTGAACTGGGTCGTCATTGCCGCGCCATAGGCACCGAGCATGCCGACTTCGATATAGTCGCCTGCAGCGATGTCGGCGGGGAGCGCGAAGGGCCCTTCCATGTAGTCCGCATCGTCGCAGGTCGGGCCGTAGAGCGAGAAATCCTCGGTCGCAGCATGCTCGTCATGGTCGAGCGCGCGGACCGGGAATTTCCAGCCGAGGTGCGCCGCATCGTAGAGCGCGCCATAGGCGCCGTCGTTGATGAACAGCTCGTTCCCGCGGCGCTTGTCCACCTTGGCGAGCAGCGAGGAATATTCCGCGCACAGCGCGCGGCCCGGTTCGCACCACAGCTCCGACGAATAGGAGACCGGGAGCGATTCGGACGCACGGAAGATCACGTCGAAATAGTCTTCGAGCGGCGGCGGCTCCATGCCCGGGTAGATGCTCGGGAAGCCTCCACCCACGTCGACGATGTCGATCACCACGCTCGATGCGACGATCGCGGCGCGCGCACGTTCGATCGCCTGCACATAGGCAAACGGCGTCATCGCCTGGCTGCCGACGTGGAAGCACACGCCCAGCCAGTCGCAATGCTGCCGGGTCTGCTGGAGCAGCACCGGCGCATCGATCAGGTCGGCGCCGAACTTGCTGGCGAGCGAAAGCTCGGAAAATTCGGAAGAGACGCGCAGGCGCACGAGCAGCTTCAGATCCCTGGCAGGCTTGCCGTCGGGCGCGCGGCAGGCGTCGACGATCTTGGCCAGCTCTTCCTCGCTGTCGAGGCTGAAGGTGCGGCAGCCGTGCTGGTGGTACGCCTCGGCGATCGCGCTCTTGGGCTTGACCGGGTGCATGAAGCACAGCTCTGCCTCGGGCAGAATGCTGCGCACCAGACGCACTTCGGCGATTGAGGCCACGTCGTAATGCGTGATCCCGTTATCCCACAGAATGCGGATCAGATCGGGCGAGGGATTCGCCTTGACCGCATAAAGCGAGCGGCCGCGAAAGCCGTCCACGAAGAAACGCGCGGCGCGCGCCGCTGCGTGCGGACGGTTGAGAATGACCGGTTCGTCGGGCGCGAGAGCGGCGACTACGGATCGAGCGTCAGGATAAGTGGCCAATTCAAGGGACCCCCAAAACGATAAAGTTTCAGAACCGGACTATCCGGGGCTGCCTTGCGGTTTTAGAGTCCCCTTGGGGCAGCGGAGGCGCGCAAATAGGCGTTTCGCACCGCGATGCAAGAGAAATCGTTACGTGCAGCATTTTGTGAATCAACGCTGTCGGGCCGATGAGTTCCGAAACGGCCCGACAGCGCCTGCCGAACCGGTCCTCCGGCGCGAGCAGGCGTGATTTCGCAGGCTATGAAAGCCGGTTGCGGAACTCCTCGTATCCGAATCGTTTGACGCAATCGAGCGCGTCGCTTTCCGAATCCCACAGCCAGATCGATGGCAGCGGCACGCCGTTGAAAGTGTTGGTCTTCACCATCGAATAATGCGCCTGGTCGAGGAAGGCGATCCGCTGCCCCGGCTCGTTCGGCACGGGCAGCGAATACTGCCCGATCACATCGCCTGCGAGACACGAGGACCCGCCGAGCCGCACCGGCGGCTCGCCCGCCTTCTCGTCCAGCATCGCGGGCCGGTACGGCGCTTCGATGACGTCGGGCATGTGGCAGGTCGCGGAGATATCGGTGATGGCGAAGGGTCCGTCGTTCTCGCCGGTATCGAGGATGGTGCCCACGAGGATTCCGGCATCGAGCGCCACGGCCTCGCCCGGTTCGAGATAGATCTCGGCGCCGGTATCCTCCTTCGCGTCGCGCAGGAACTCGATCAGCTCCTCGCGCTCGTAATCCGCCCGCGTGATGTGGTGCCCGCCGCCCATGTTGATCCATTTGAGCTGGCCGAAATACGGCTCGATCGCGTCGAACACGCGGTCCCATGTTCGGTGCAGCGGCTCGAAGCCCTGTTCGCACAGGTTGTGGAAGTGGATGCCCTCCACGCCCTCCATATGCTCCTCGGTCAGCTGGCTGAGCGGAAAGCCGAGGCGGCTGCCGGGGCTGGACGGGTCGTAGCGCGGCACCTCGCCGGTCGGGACCTGCGGGTTGATTCGAAGGCCCACGTCGAACGCCCCGCCGCTCGCCCTCGCGTGCTCCAGGATCAGCGCGGCGCGCTGCATCTGGCCGGGCGAATTGAAGATCACGTGGTCGGAAAGCCGCGCGACCTCCTCGATCTCGTCCGGCTTGTAGGCGGCGCAATAGGTGCTGATCTCGCCGTCGTAGAACTCGGATGCCAGCCGCGCTTCCCACAGGCCCGAGGTGCACACCCCGTCGAGATACTCGCCGATGATCGGTGCGGTGCTCCACATCGAGAACGCCTTCAGGGCGCTGAGCATCTTGATGTCCGCCTCGTCGCGGATCGCCGCAAGGATGCGGCAATTCTCGCGCAGCTTCGCCGCATCCACCACAAAGGCGGGGGTATCGACACGGTTGAGATCGAATTGGGCGAAGGCGCCCGGGTCGCCGGCTTTTGTTTCCATGGGTGCCAGATAGGGAACCGGTCGGGTCCTGTCATCGGTCGGTCGAACGGCTGCTGGCATCGCCGGTCCGCCTGATGCAGTATGCGTAATTACGCGGGGGGAAAACTATGCGTTTCATGCCGGTGCTATGTGCGCTGCTGCTCACGACGATGGCTCACGCCGCCGGCACATTTACCGATGCGCGCAATTTCCTCGAGGGCGAGATGGCGAAGGCGGCCATTCCGGGCGTGGCCTTTGCGCTGGTCGAGGAAGGCAGGATCGCTGCCGGGCAGCGCGGAATCAAGCGCCTCGGCAACGAAGCCCCGATCGCAGATGACACGGCCTTCCTCATCGGATCGATCTCGAAGAGTTTCACCGCGCTCGCGATCATGCAGCTGGTCGAGGCGGGAGAGATCAAGCTCGACGCGCACGTGAGCGACTATCTGGACGAGTTCGTGCCCGGCACGCGCGCGGGCAGGACCACGATCCGTCAGCTGCTAAGCCATACCAGCGGATACTCGACCTTTCAGGGCAATCGCTGGGCCGACAACGGGGGGACGGAGGACGATGCGCTCGCACGGCGCGTCACCGCCATTGCCGCGATCGATCCCGCGACCGGTCCGGGCGAGCGCTGGGAATATTCCAATATCAACTACATGCTGCTCGGCCGCATCGTCGAAGTGAAGAGCGGCCTTTCCTTCGCCGAGTATCTCGCCACGCGGATCTTCGAACCGGCAGGCATGGCGAACACCTTCGTCCCCGTAACCGCCGATGACGCGCGGCTCGCCACGGGTCACACCCCGTGGTTCACCGGCAAGCGCGCGCTGCAACGCAACCCCTCTGGCCTCGCGGGTGCGCCCGCAGGCGGCGTCGCATCGACCGCGGGAGATATCGCGACGTACCTGCAGCTGATGATGAACCGCGAAGACGATATCCTGAGCGCCCGCGGCAAGGAAGCGATGATGGAGCCTGCGAGCGAGCTTTCGCCCGCCTACGGCTTTGGCTGGTTCCTCAATCCCGCCGAGGGTATCGTCGGCCATTCGGGCTCCAATCCCGGCTACGAGAGCCTTGCGACGATGGTCCCCGCGCAGCACAAGGCGGCAGTCACGCTCACCAATGCGGGCAGCGGCTTTGCGATCGCCCACGGCTATTCGCTGCAATATGGCTTCGCCGATCGTGCCCTCGGGATAGAGGAGGACCCCGGCCTGCCCGGTCTGTGGGCCCTGCCCCTCTATCTCTACCTCGTGCTTTCGCCGCCGATCTATGTCGCCGCGATGTTATGGTCGGCCTTCCGCTCGTCCACGATCCGCCAGAAGAAGGCGAGCATCGCAGGCCGTTTCAGCCTGTGGTTCCCGCTGATGGCGACCATCGCCCAGGCGGCGATCCTGCTGCTGGCGATGCCACGTATCTTCGGCGCCCCGCTCGATGCGATCCGCGCGTTCCAGCCGGACGTCTGGTGGGCGCTCATGGCGACCGCCGTGCTGGGTGTTTTGTGGGCGGTGGCGCGGCTGGGGATCGCCTACCTCGGTGGCGACCGACCGTCCCCTGGCGTCAGCGCTTCTCCAGCAGTCTGAGGGCCTCTGCAATCGCCGGGTCGGCCCCATCGGCGGCCGTGCTGGCGGGCTCTATCGGAATATCGGCGACGTAATCCTCGCGCGGGGTGCCGTCGACATGGAACAGCGACTCGCCGCCCAGATCGACGCGCGCGCCGCTCAGCTCGAGCTGTTCGTTCCACAGCCCGCCCAGCAGGTCGCCCATGTCGGAGCCGATCGTGGTCGCGCCGGTGGCCGCGTCCATGCCGATGACGATGCCTTCGCCCATGCTGCCGGTCCAGCGACCGTGGAGCACGATGACCGGGCCGCCGAAGAAAGGCTCGCGCGGGAAGACGTATTCGACGAACTGGCGCGGCACGGTGAACTCGCGTTCGAGCGCGGGGATGCGGTGCATCTGGTAGGGGCGCACCTGATCGGTGAAGTGCCCGATGATCGAGCGGGCAACCTCCGTGTTCCCACCGCTCGGCGTCTCGCGCATGTCGAGGATGATCGCTCGCGCCCCCGCCCCGATGGCGTCCTTCATCGCTGCATCGAAGGCGGGAATCGTGTCGTTGTTGCCGAGCGAATTGAGCGGCGCAAGAACCGCCACATCGCCGCCCGTGCCGACGAAGGAGAGGTCGACGAGCTTGCGCTCGCGCAGCGAATTGGCCCAGTCGCGCGTCGAGGCCAGCTCGACGTCGCGAACCTGCCCCTGCACCGAACGGATTTTCAGCGTGCGATCGCCCTTGCGCCGCCCGTTGACCGCCAGCGTCAGCCCGTAGTCGAACTGCTCGGCGGTAGGATCGGGGAGCGCCTCGCCGAACGGACCCTGCGCGGCAGCCTTCGCCGGTTTGCCGCCAATGGCAAGCACCTCGTCCCCCGGCCGCAGCGCCGCGTCGAAGGCAGGCGAACCTCGCCGCACATCGACGATCACCGCCTTGCCGTCCGCGAACCGGGCATCAAGATCGGCGGCGGTCATCACGATCGCGTAGTCGTCATCCTCGAACGGGCCGACGATCAGGTGCGGGTCCATGAAAGTGAGCGCGGTGCGGTGCATGATCCGCCGTAGCGCCGCCTTGTCGGTGGCCTTGGCTGCCAGCGCGCGCGACCGGTCCAGCTGCGCCTCGACGTCGATGTCGTCGCGCTCGATATAGGCGTACTCGCCGCGCAGCAGCTGCTCGAACTCGTCCCACGCGGCCTCCGCGTCGAAGGCCGCTGCGCTCTGGGCGTATCCAGTCGCGGGGTCCTGCGCTGCGGCGGGAATGGCCCCGCCCACCGAGGCGAGGAGCAGACACCCGAGGGCAATCTTGCGCATGGTCTTTGAAGTCTCCGGCTGGTTCGTGCGTTCGCCGGCCAGAAGGCAGCGGCCTGCGGACGTGTCAACTCGCCGGAACCGCCCTGCCCACCGTTTGCGCTTAGAGGTTGTCGAGCTCCGCTGCGAAGGCGGCCTGCGTGGCACCGTCGAAGCAGACGAACAGGATCCGGTCGAAGGCGCCATCGTGCCGCGCCGCCTCTTCACGCACCGTCGCCACCGCGATCGGCGCGGCGCGCTCGATCGGAAAGCCATAGATGCCGGTAGAGATTGCGGGGAATGCGACAGAACGCAGCCCGTTCTCCCGCGCCAGCTCGAGCGAATTGCGGTAGCAGTCCGCCAGCAGCTCGGGCTCTCCCTTATCGCCGCCGCTCCATACGGGGCCGACGGTGTGAATGACGTGCCTTGCCGGGAGGTCGTACCCGCCGGTGATCTTCGCCTGCCCGGTTTCGCATCCGCCCAGCTGGCGGCATTCCTCCAGCAGTCGCTTGCCCGCCGCACGGTGAATCGCACCGTCGACGCCGCCTCCGCCCAGCAGGGAGGAATTGGCGGCGTTGACGATAGCGTCGACATCGAGCTGCGTGATGTCGCCCCGGTGGGTTTCGAGCACGGTACTCATCCTTGGACCGAACTGCCGAGCCGTTTTGCCAAGGCTTCGATTGCGGCATCCAGCTGATCGCGGTGCAGCTTGTAGAACACCCAGTTCTTGATCGGCATGGAGGTCACGAGTTCGGCCTCGACGAGAATCCGCATATGAGCGGTAACGGTGGGCTGCGCCAGACCCAACTTATCGACGATCCGAGCGAGGCAGACACCATCCTCCTCCAGATCGCCATCGACCTGAGGCTCGAAATGGTCTTGAGGCGCGGCCAGCCATTCCAAGATCTGGAGGCGCTTGTTGTTGGAAACTGCGCGCAGAAACGCGGTTATTGACGCGGTGGTGTCAGGCATATAGGTAGATAGCTATATAGCGATTAATCGATCGAGGTTTAAGGCATGACGAGGCCGTTTTCAACCGCAACCGATGTAGCGCGCTACGCGAGCGAAGCCAGCATCGAATACCTCGGCAGCCTCGATCAGCGCCCCGTCGACCGGCCCGACGCGCGCGACATCGCCCGTGCCGCGCTGGAGGTTGCCCTGCCCCCTGGCCCCTGCGACCCGATGCAAACGGTGGAGCGGCTTGTCGATTCCTCCCGCGGCGGCACGATCGGCACTGCGGGCGGGCGCTTCTTCGGCATGGTTGTGGGCGGAAGCCTGCCCGCCGCGATGGGCGCGCGCATGCTGAACGCGGCGTGGGACCAGTTGGCATTGTCCGACCAGACCAGCCCGATCGCCAACGTCGCCGAAGAGGTCGCCTCGCGATGGGTGCTGGATGTTCTCGGGCTGCCAGGCACGTCGTCGGTCGGTTTCGTGACGGGTGCCAGTGCTGCCAATCTTCAATGCCTGGCGGTTGCACGCCACGCCCTGCTCGCACGCAGCGGCTGGAACGTCGGCGAAGGCGGCCTGCAGGGCGCGCCGCGTCTGCGGATCGTCACTTCGGCGACGATCCACCCCACGGTGCGCAAGATGCTGAAGATCCTCGGCTTCGGCGACGCCGACATCGAAACCGTGCCGTGCCTGGACGAC
Organism: Alteriqipengyuania lutimaris; assembly: GCF_003363135.1. Lineage (NCBI taxonomy): Bacteria > Pseudomonadati > Pseudomonadota > Alphaproteobacteria > Sphingomonadales > Erythrobacteraceae > Alteriqipengyuania > Alteriqipengyuania lutimaris. Next base: position 2,493,744 of record NZ_QRBB01000001.1, read on the forward strand.
GGGACGGTCCAGATGGGGGCCTTCCCCCTTGTCGACGCGCGGACGATCGTCGTCATGCAGGCCGGCTGCGTCAACACGGGCGCGAGCGACCCCTTCGCCGAGATAGCCGAGCGGATCGCGGGTTCGGGTGCATGGTTCCACATCGATGGCGCGTTCGGCCTGTGGGCGGCCGCCTCGCCGAACCTGCGCGGCCTCGTTGTCGGCGCGGAGCTTGCCGACAGCTGGGCGGTCGACGCGCACAAGTGGCTCAACACGCCCTACGACTGCGGCATGGCGATCTGCGCGCACCCCGATGCCGTTCGCGACCTGCTGTCGTTCGACGCACCATACGTCCCGAACAGGGTCGGAACGCCGCAGAAGGACATGGTGATCGAGCTTTCGCGCGCGGCCCGGGGGATCGAGGTGTGGGCGGCGCTGCACAGTCTCGGCAGGGAGGGCGTTGCCGATCTGGTCGACCGCTGCTGCCGCCACGCGCGCCGCTTCGCGCAAGGGCTGGATGCGCTCGGCTTCACCTTGCTCAACGAGGTGGTCCAGAACCAGGTCGTCGCAACCTTTCCGGGGCACGAGAGGCGGATGGGGGATCTGGCCAGGGCCGTGCAGCACAGCGGCGAATGCTGGTTCGGCACGACACGCTGGCGCAACCGCGATGCCATCCGTATCAGCGTATCGAACTGGCGGACAACGGAAGCCGATGTCGACCACTCACTGGAAGCGATTGCCGCCGAGACGCGCCGGTTGGGGATCGCCCCGTGACGGCCCACCCGATCGCGAAACGACGGCGATAGGTCTTGTAAACTCCGAAAAGCCCGGGACGGGCGCGGTCAGAACCCGACCGGCCCGTCCAGCTCCTTCACGTTCCACGGCAGGCCGTGCTGGTTCAGCATGTCCATGAAGGGGTCGGGGTCGAACTGCTCCATGTTGAACACGCCGTCACCATCCCACTTGCCCTGCACCATCATGGCCGAGCCGATCATCGCGGGCACCCCGGTGGTGTAGCTGACCGCCTGGTTGCCGGTCTCCTCGTAGGCGGCTTCGTGGCTGCAGATGTTGTTGATGTAGAACGTCTTCTCGCCGCTGCCGTCGAGCGCTTCGCCGGTCGCGATGACGCCGATATTGGTCTTGCCCTTCGTGGTCTCACCAAGGCTTTCGGGCTTGGGCAGCACGGCGGCGAGGAACTGCAGCGGGATGATGTCGCGGCCCTGGTACTTGACCGGTTCGATGCTGGTCATGCCGACGGCCTGCAGCACGCTGAGGTGCTTGATGTATTCATCGCCGAAGGTCATCCAGAAGCGCGCGCGCTCCAGCTCGGGCACGAACTTCGCGAGGCTTTCCAGCTCCTCGTGATACATCATGTAGGCGTTTTTCGGCCCGACTTCCTCGAAGTCGAACTCGGTCTTCACCTGCATCGCGGGCGTTTCGACCCATTCGCCGTTTTCCCAGTGGCGCGCGGGTGCGGTCACTTCGCGGATGTTGATTTCCGGGTTGAAATTGGTCGCGAAGGCCTGCCCGTGGTCGCCGCCATTGCAGTCGAGAATGTCGAGCTGGCGGATGGTCTTCAGCTTGTGTTTCTTGAGCCACATCGTGAACACGCTCGTCACGCCCGGATCGAAGCCCGAGCCGAGCAGCGCGGTGAGCCCGGCGTCCTTGAAGCGGTCTTGATAGGCCCACTGCCAGTGGTACTCGAACTTCGCCTCGTCCTTGGGCTCGTAGTTCGCGGTGTCGAGGTAATCCACGCCCGCCTCGAGGCAGGCGTCCATGATCGGCAGGTCCTGATAGGGCAGTGCGAGGTTCACCACCAGTTTGGGCCCGATCTTCTTGATCAGGTTGACCATCGCGGGGACTTCCTCGGCATCGATCTCGTAGGTCGCGATGTCGACCCCGGTGCGATCCTTCACGCTGGCGGCGATCGCATCGCACTTCGATTTGGTGCGGCTGGCGAGATGGATATCGGTGAAAATATCCTTGTTCATCGCCATCTTGTGGACGCAGACCGAGCTCACGCCCCCTGCCCCGATCACCAGTACTGTCGACATGTGTGTTCTCCGAATGCGAATCTTTGAGCGCGCCTGTACCCAAACCCACGCGCCGGGCCAAATGATCCACACCGCATTTCGTCGAAGCGCGCTTTCCTAAAGACCCAGCATGGTTTTATGGCACCGACGCGTGAGGTCGGCCGTTAAGGCACCTGAATCGACTCCCCCTTCGAGGAACATCATCATGCCTGCGACCGATAATGCCATCGCCAATTCCGGTACTTTCAAGCTGGGTGACCGCACCGTGCACCGGATGGGCTACGGCGCGATGCAGCTGGCCGGGCCGCACGTGTTCGGCCCGCCGAAGGACCGCGATGGTGCGATTGCCGTGCTGAAGGAGGCGATGGCGCTGGGCATCGATCATATCGACACCAGCGATTTCTACGGCCCGCACGTGACCAACCGGATCATTCGCGAAGCGCTCGCGCCTTATCCCGACAGCCTCACCATCGTCACCAAACTGGGCGCGAAGCGGGACGACGAAGGCGGGTGGCTCCCCTGGAACGATCCCGAGGCGCTGGAGCAGGGGCTGCGCGACAATCTGGAGAACCTAGAGCTCGAGGCGATGGAGGTCGTCAACGTCCGTATCATGGGTTCCGGCGAGGGAGGCATCGAGCCGACCGGGGAGAGCATCGCCCGCTTCGTCGAACCTGTAGCCCGGCTTCAGCAAGAGGGGCTGGTGCGGCACATTGGAGTCAGCACCGTCACCCGCTCCCAGGTTGAAGAAGCGCGCAGCATCTGCCCGATCGTATGCGTGCAGAACATGTACAATCTCGCGAACCGCGACGACGACGAACTGATCGACTGGCTCGCGGACGAAAGCATCGCCTACGTCCCCTATTTCCCGCTGGGCGGCTTCGATCCGCTTCAGTCGAAAGCGCTGGACGAGGTTGCGAGCGATCTCGGCGCTACCTCCATGCAGGTGGCGCTCGCGTGGCTCTTGCAGCGCTCGCCCAATATCCTGCTGATCCCTGGCACCAGTTCGGTCGAGCACCTTCGCCAGAACGTCGCCGCGGCCAATCTTGAGCTGCCCGGCGAGGCCATTGAAAAGCTCGACAGGATCGGCGGATGAAACAGCGTAGATTTTTCTCCCCTGGACACTGTGTCAGGTGTGTCAGGAGGCGCGCGCCTTGACCCGCAAACCCGCAGCAGACGGCGTTCGCGCCGCCGCCGAGAGCATCGCGCAAATTTTGCAACCCACGCCGCTGCTGCCGGTCGAGATCGGCGGCGTGAGGTGCTGGGTGAAGGCCGAGAGCCTGCAACCCATCGGCGCATTCAAGATCCGTGGCGGCTGGTGGCGGCTGTCCAACCTCACCGAGGATGAACGCGCACGCGGCGTGGTTGCGGTCTCCAGCGGCAACCATGCGCAGGGCGTGGCCTGGGCGGCCAAGAAGCTCGGTATCGACGCAACTATCGTGATGCCGCGCGATGCGCCCAAGGTGAAACTGGAAGCGACGCGCGCGCTGGGCGCTGAAATCGTTCTCTACGAACGGCCCGGCGAAGACCGCGAGGAAGTCGCGTCGCGCGAGGTCGAGGCACGTGGCGCGGTCTTCGTCCATGCCTTCAACGATGCGTGGGTGATCGAAGGCCAGGGCTCTGCCGGGATCGAGATTGCGCAGCAGCTCGGCAAGCAGCCGCCACTCATCCTCGTGTGCTGCGGTGGCGGCGGCCTGACGGCAGGCCTCTCCCTCGCCTGCCCCGAGAGCACCATTGCGCCCGTCGAGCCAGCAGGCTGGGACATGGTCGCACGGGGCATCACCGCAGGCAGCCCGCAGCGCGTCGGCCCCGATGCGCCGCCCACGATCTGCGACGCGCTGCGTCCCGATGCGACCGGGCAGATCGTGATCGACACGCTGTCACGGGAACGCACGCGCCCGCTGACCGTCGATGATGCAGAGGTGCGTGCCGCGCAGCGCTTTGCCTTTGCGAAACTGGGGCTTGTCGCAGAGCCCGGAGGCGCAGCGGCCCTTGCGGCAGCCCTAGCCGGTAAGCTAGCGCTGCCTGCCGATACCGTCATCATGCTGACCGGACGCAATGTGGACCCCACGGCTTTTGCCGCGACCATCGCTCCCGGCGCAGCCTGAACACCGCAACCGGAGAAAGACCCGCCATGGCGCAAGCCGAAGCCCACATCATCGACCGCTCGGTGGTCCGTAAAAGCTCAGGGCTCAAGGACACTCTGCTCGACAAGGCCTTCGCCACAGCCTTTCGCGGCCTCGTCTATGCACAGATCTGGGAAGACCCGGTGGTCGACATGGAAGGCCTGCAGATCGACGAGAACAGCCGCGTGCTGTGCATCGCCAGCGGCAGCTGCAACGCGCTGAGCTACCTCACCGCCAACCCCGAAGCGATCACTGCGGTCGACCTCAACCGCGCGCATATCGCACTGGGGCGCCTCAAGATCGCGGCGATCAACGCGCTGCCCAGCTACGACCTTTTCCGCCGCTTCTTCGCACATTCGGATTACAAGGAAAATGTGGCGATCTACAAGGATCGCATCGCGCCGCTGCTCGACGACGAAAGCCGCAAGTACTGGGAAGGCCGCGACATTCGCGGCCGTCGCCGGATCACGCAGTTCCAGCGCGGGATCTACAAGCAGGGCCTGCTCGGCAATTTCATCGGCATGGCGCACCTTTTCGCCAAGCTCTACGGCGTGGACCTGCGCAAGGTGCTCGAAGCGCCCACGGTGGAACAGCAGCGCGAGGTTTTCGAGGCCGAGCTCGCGCCGGTGTTCGACAAGAAGTTCGTGCGTTGGGTGACCAACCAGCCCGCCTCGCTCTTCGGCCTCGGCATTCCCCCTGCGCAATACGACGCGCTGGCGGGCGACGAGAAGATGGCCGAAGTGCTACGCAAGCGGCTGGAGAAGCTCGCCTGCGATTTCGACGTGAAGGACAACTACTTCGCCTGGCAGGCCTTCAATCGCGGCTATTCGAAGGACGAGGACGCGCCGCTCCCCCCTTATCTGCAGCGCGAGAACTACGCGAACCTGCGCGAGCGTGTGGCGAAGCTGAGCGTGCAGCGCGCCAACCTGTCCGAATTCCTCTCCTCCCAGCCCGCGATGAGCCTCGACCGCTACGTCTTCCTCGACGCGCAGGACTGGATGGACGACCACCAGCTGACCAACCTGTGGCGCGAAGTCACGCGTACTGCGCGCAAGGGTGCCCGGGTGCTGTTCCGCACGGCTGCCGAGCCGAGCCTGCTGCCGGGCCGGGTGCCGAACGAAATCCTCGACCAGTGGACATACCACGAGGAACTGTCGAAGGACCTGACCGAGCGCGACCGCAGCTCGATCTACGGCGGCGTCCACCTCTACGAGCTCGCGTAATGGCAGCGGGGGGGCACAAGGACGGGAAAGCGCACGATCACGCGGCGCTGATGGATTCGATCTATCGCGGCCAGAAGTACATCTACGATTTCACGCGCAAATATTACCTCTTCGGGCGCGACGACCTGATCCGGGGGCTGGACTGCGCGCCCGGCGACGGCGTGCTTGAAATCGCCTGCGGTACCGGCCGCAACCTCGCCAAGGTGCAGCAGGCGTACCCCGGCACGAAGCTGTTCGGGATCGATATTTCGGCGGAAATGCTCAAGAGCGCGGCGGCCAAGCTCGGCACGGCTGCGATCCTCGCGCCGGGCGACGCGCGCCAGTTCGATGCGCGCGCGATGCTGGGCCGCCCGACCTTCGAGCGCGTGATCCTGTCCTATTCGGTCTCCATGATCCCCGACTGGGAGCGCGCCTTGCGCCACGCGGCAACGCTGGTCGCGCCGGGCGGATCGCTGCACGTGGTCGATTTCGGCAGCTACAGCGCGCGCGACACGCTCGGCGCGCGTATCCTCAGGTGGTGGCTGAAGCAGTTCCACGTTTCGCCCCGGCTCGATCTGCCCGACGTGGCCGAAAGCCTTGGCAAGGAGCCGGGCTGGCGCCGCGAGGGGCGCGACGGAATGGGCGGATACTACCGGCTCGAACGGCTCTATCGCGACAATGATGCGGTGCCCGGGCCAGTGGCGGGATCGGTGGCCGGGGCACTGGATTGACAGGCCCCATGCTCACCGCCACCCTCCGGGCGATATTTCAGGGGGATTGAATGCAGGCTCAAATACTCGCACCGGCAGCGGTGCTCGTCGCATGGTCGCTGATCATGCTGTTCTGGATGGCGGCGACCCGCCTTCCGGCAATGGGCAAGGCGGGTAGCGGCCTGAAGGATGCCAAACGCGGGGGACGCGGGCAGGATCTCGAAGGCGTCATCGACGACCGGATCAACTGGAAGGCGCATAACTACGCCCACCTGATGGAACAGCCGACGCTGTTCTACGCCACGGTCGTGATCCTCGCCATCACCGGCCCCAGCCCGCTCGCGATCCTGATGGCGTGGATCTATGTGGCCCTGCGGATCGTGCATTCGATCTGGCAGGCGACCGTCAATATCGTGGCCGTGCGTTTCCTGCTCTTCATCGCCTCGACCATCGCGCTGATCGTGCTCGCGATTCAGGCGCTCGTCGCAACTCTGGGAGGCCCGGCATGATCGGAATGTCCATCCTGCAACCCCTCGTCGCGCTGATGATCTGGACCATGATCATGTGGGCGTGGATGTACGCGACGCGCATCCCCGCCATGCACGCGAACAGGGATATCGACACTAGGCACCTGCGCGGCGGGAAGGACCTCGATTTCGATCGCCTCCTGCCCGACCGAGTCCAGTGGAAGGCGCACAACTACAACCACCTGCACGAACAGCCGACGGTGTTCTACGCGGTCGGCATCGTGCTCGCAATCATCGGTGCGGGCGACGGGATTCCGGCGCTGCTGGCGTGGATCTATACCGGCCTGCGGATCATCCACACGCTGGTCCAGGTCACCGCGAACCGCGTGATGGTGCGTTTCGTGCTGTTCGCGATGTCCAGCCTCGTACTGATCGCGCTGATCGGCATTGCGGCGGCGCGGGTGTTCGGGGTCGAAACAGGCGGTAGCGAAAACCTGCTCGGTTCGGTCTAGCAAGCGATGCCCGGCTAATTCTCCCCTCCCCATGGGGAGGGGCCGGGGGTTGGGGTACCAGCCACCAACCTGGATACACCCCCACCCAGCCTCCCCCTCAAGGGGGAGGAGCTTTCGGCTCACTCAGCCGCTTCGGCTTCCTCGACATGGCCGTCGAGCTCGATCTCGAGGCCTGAGAGGAACCGTTCCGCATCCAGCGCGGCCATGCAGCCGGTGCCCGCCGCGGTCACCGCCTGGCGATAGGTGTGGTCCATCACGTCGCCGCACGCGAACACGCCGGGGATCTCGGTCCGCGGAGTGCCCGGCTCGACGATCAGGTAGCCGCCATCGTCGGTCGGCAGCTGGCCGGTAAACAGCTCGGTCGCCGGGGCATGGCCGATCGCGACGAAAGCCCCGTCGACTTCCATCGTCGATTCCTCGCCGGTCACGGTGTCCTTGAGGACGAGATGATGCAGCGCGCCGTTATCGCCCGCCTCAAACCGCTCCACCGTCTTGTTCCACATCGGGGTGATCTTGTCGGACTTGAACAGCCGATCCTGCAGGATCTTCTCGCTGCGCAGCTCGTCGCGGCGGTGGATCAGCGTCACGTCGTCCGAATGGTTGGTGAGATACAGCGCTTCCTCGACCGCGGTGTTGCCGCCGCCGATCACCGCGACCTTCTTGCCGCGGTAGAAGAAGCCGTCGCACGTCGCGCAGGCGGACACGCCCTTGCCGCCCAGCTCCTGCTCGCCCGGCACCCCGAGCCACTTGGCCGAAGCGCCGGTCGCGATCACCACGGTGTCGCCGATATACTCGTCGCCACTGTCGCCCACCGCGCGGAACGGCGATCCGTTCTTCAGGTCGATCTCGACGATCGTGTCCCAGTGCATCTTCGTACCGACATGCTCCGCCTGCGCGCGCATCTGTTCCATCAGCCACGGGCCCTGGATCACGTCGGCGAAGCCGGGGTAGTTCTCCACGTCGGTGGTGATGGTCAGCTGGCCGCCGGGCTGCAGGCCCTGAACCATCACCGGCTCGAGCATGGCGCGCGCGCCATAAATGGCCGCGCTATAGCCCGCCGGGCCGGAACCGATGATGAGCATCTTGGTGCGGTGCGTCGCCATGTGCGAAGCTCTCCTGTCCGTCTGAAGTCTTGGGTTGCAAGTATGGGGATCGCGGCCCCCAGAGTCACGCCCGGCTCTTACACGACGAAGCGCTGGTTCAACCGCTCCCGCAGCGCGTCATCCACACCAATCGCCTGTCCAAGGAAGGAGTCGAGCGAACCCCATCCTTCGTCGACGACCTCAACGAAGCGATGGAAATAGGCCTCGCGCACTTCCATCAGTTCCTTCACCGCCGCCCGGTCGAGCGGTCCGCCCAGCCGCGCCTCGATCCCGGGAAGCGATTGCCGCTCGAGAATGTCGTAGGTCGGCGCATCATTGGTGTGGAGGAACTCGGTCAGCATGTCTGCCCGCGACACGCCGAGGATGTGATGCAGCAGCGCCGCCGCGATCCCGGTCCGGTCCTTGCCCGCGAAGCAGTGGACCAGGCTCGCCCCGTCGCGCTGCGCCAGCGCGTTGAGGTACTGCCCGAAGATCGTCTGCATCGCCGCGTTGTGCGGCATGCGGCTATAGACCTTGAGCATGCGGCCATGCGCACTCTCGGCGGTCAGTTTGATCGGCTCATCGGGTTCGTGCGGCGGGCGCGAGCTGGTCTCGCCATCGTAGAACACGACCTCGCCATCCCACATGTCCGGCCGGCGGCACGGATGCCGCTCGCGCTCGGCATTGCCGCGCAGGTCGATCACCGTGCGGATGCCCAAATCGGCGAAGGTCCGCAGGTCCGCCTCGCTCGCCTCGAAATGCTGGCCTGAACGGAACAGCACCCCGGTCTGCACCCGCCCTCCCCCTTGCGTCGGGTAGCCGCCGTAGTCGCGGAAATTGTGGATGCCCTCGGTCGCGTAGAAGGTGGGTGTTTCGGTCATGCCCGATCGGGTGGCAGGAGCCGCGCCGGCGCGCAACCGGTGACGACGAATTGCAAACCGCAACCCTTGCCAAATCGGCGCGATTGCTCGAACCGATGGGGCAAAGGTTGAAGGGATCGAGGAGAGCAGCATGGCAGACTACCAGACCATTCGCGTCGAGCAGGCGGACGGGGTCGTCACCCTGACGCTGAACAAGCCGGACAAGATGAATGCCATGTCGCCCGAAATGGTGAACGAGATGATGTCGGCGTTCGACGCGCTGCCGGGCATGGGAGCGCGCGCACTGCTCATCACCGGCGAAGGCCGCGGCTTCAGCTCGGGCGCGGACCTCAGCGGGCGCAGCCTTGGCGGCGGCGGATCGAGGCCCGGCGACGCCTCGCGCCGGTCGCTGCAGACCAGTTTCAACCCGCTGATGCTCGCGCTCGCAGGGCTCGACATCCCCGTGGTGACGGCCGTCAACGGTGCGGCGGCGGGGATCGGCTGCACGCTGGCGCTCTCGGGCGACCTGATCGTGGCGGGCAAGTCCGCCTATTTCCTGCAGGCCTTCGTCAATATCGGGCTGGTGCCCGATGGCGGCGCGACCTGGGTGTTGCCGAAGGCGGCGGGCATTCCGGCGGCGATGGAAGCAATGCTGCTGGGCGAGCGCATCCCGGCGGACCGCGCCTACGAGCTGGGCATGGTCAACCGCTGCGTCGAGGACGATGCGGTGATGGACGAGGCGCGCGCGCTCGCCGAAAAGCTGGCGAATGGCCCGACCGTGGCGATGGGTCAGATCCGGCGGCTGGTGCGGGGCGCGCAATCGGGCAGCCTGTCCGATGCGATGAATGCCGAGGCCGAAGCCCAGCGGATCGCGGGCAACAGCGAGGATTTCATCGAGGGCGTGACCGCCTTCCTCGGCAAGCGCGAGGCGCAGTTCAAGGGGAAGTAGCGGTCGCTACTCGCCGACGAGCGAGAGGAGCCCGCGCGCCTGTTTCAGGTGCGGGATGTCGATCATCTCGCCATCGAGCTGGAGCGCGCCCGAATTCGGGTTCGCCTCGAACAGCGCGACGATCCTGCGCGCCCTCGCCAGGTCTTCCTCCGAGGGCGTGAACGCCCGGTTGATCGGCCCGATTTGCGCCGGATGGATGCACATCATGCCGCGAAAGCCCAGGGTGCGGGCGGCCTGCGCGGTGCGGTGCATCCGGTCTTCGTCGCGGAAATTGGGGTCGATCGTCTCGATCGGTGCGACGCCGGCCGCACTCGCCCCGGCGAGGCACAGGGTGCGCGCCAGCGCGAAGGGTTCGAGCAAGTCGCCATTCTCTGTCCGGTTCGCCGAGGCCCCGAAGGCGGCGGCGAGGTCTTCCGCGCCCCAGGTCAGCGCGTCGAGGCGGGGCACGCCCGCGTAATCGCCGAGGCGGAAGAGTGCGGGCGCGGTTTCGGTCGCGACGACGATCAAGCGGATCGTCTGCGCCTCGATGCCGGATGCGGCTTCCAGCGCGGTGAGATAGTGGCCCAGCAGCCGCGTTTCGTCCGGGGTCGCCTTGGGCAGCATGATCCCGTCCGGGCGATGCTTCACGATCGCGACGAGGTCGTCGAGCGCATGCGCCGTATCCATGGGATTGACTCGCACCCATAGCGGCTTTGCCCGGCCCTGGCCTGAAAGTGCCTCCGCCACGTGATCGCGCGCGGCTGGCTTGGCGCTTTCGGCGACCGAATCCTCGAGGTCGAGGATGATCAGGTCAGCCTCGGAGTCCAGCGCCTTTTCCAGCTTGCGCGGCGAAGCCCCCGGCACGAAAAGGAGCGAGCGGGCCGCCCACGGGCGGATATCGGCAGAGCGCGCGCTGGCGCTGGCATCGGAAGTCATCATCGCGTCCGCTCTAGCGGCAAGTCGAACCGCTCACCAGAGCAAGCGATCAGGATGTGCTCACACGAGCAAGAGCGGCTTCGATGTCGTGCCGGTCGCGCTCCACCTCGGCGCAGGCCACGGCATGTTCGCACAGCTCCCGTGCCTTTTCCCGCAGGAAAGACACCAGTCCCGAATTCCCGTCGCAAAGCGCGACGATGCGCCCGTAATTGGCGATCATGCGGATCGCGACCGAGGGATAGTCGGCCGCCGCTTGCCGGAAGGCGTCGAGCGGATCGTCGAACAGGCCCCTGAAATCCTGGCCCGGCAGTTCGAAACCGGGGTGAGCGCTGGAAACCGGCATCTGCCCCTCGTCGACCCAGTTCGCTCCATGTCGCAGCATCACCTGGGTCAGTGCATCGGCCGCGGCGAGCGCGGTGTAGAAATCGTTGACCGCGGGCGAGAGTGCCCGCGCAGCAATCTCCACCAGAAGCCGGATCTGGAATACCGATCCCTGGCTGTCGCTCCGGAAAGGCCCGATCGGGATCGACTTGCGCACCTCTTCGGGCGAGGAAAGCTCGCGCTCGAACAGGGCCAGCGGCTCGCCCTCCAGCACGTGCTGCCCAGGCGCGACGCAGATGCGCATCGCCCCCGCATGATCGGCCAGATGCCCGCCGAGATATTCGAGGTCGACGCCTTCGACGTAGCCGTGACGCGGCGCCGCGATCTGTTGCGCGAAATCGCCCGCGAAAGCTTCGCGCCCAACGACCTCGAAGGCGCTGACCGACGCATCTGTCGCCAGCGCGTCGATCGCCTTGTCGACGAACATGGTGCGCCCGAGGTCGTGCAGCGCAACCGCCAGCATCGCCACATTGACGCCGAGGAGCGCGATCGTCAGCGCGACCGTGACCAGCGGCGTCTCGGCTAGGTCGGCCTCGCTGTCGATCGCCGCAAGGGCCAGCACCGCGAAGACGAGGCTGAATGAAAGGCCGCCGATCGACACCCTGACCAGCCGGCGTCCCAGCCAACGATCAATCAGGCGCACGCCCAAATTGCCGGCAGCAATGGTGAGGACGATCAGCGAGATCGAGAAATAGAGCGTGATGAAGGCAGCATCTATTCCGGCGACGATGCCGACCACTTCCTGCGCCGCATCCGAAGTCTGCACTGGCGCGAGGTCGCGATCGAGCAGCCAAGCGGTCGCTCCTGCACGGTCGGCGACGAGCGACAGTGCGATCGCGCACGGCGCCGCGAGCACGGCGCACAGCGCAAGGAACCAGTAGTTCGCCAGCAGGCGGTGGGCGATCCAGCCGGCCAGTCCGGTGGAGGGTCCGATCGATGTTTCTGGCTTGCGCAAGTGGAGGAGTCCCCGCCGGTGTGAGTTCTGATCAAGATCAGAACCGCGCTCGTCCCAAATGGTTCACCCTGCGGCTCTTTATCCGTGGCGATGATGAAGGCGAGTGGCACGACGACCCCGGATCGAGCGCGCCGCGCCGCTTCGAAGCACTGCCCCGCCAAAGACAGGACGCGAAACCGTGCATCTCCTAGAAGACCGCGTGCTCGCCCCGCTCGGCGGTCGCTTCGCTGCGCAGCAGGCGCCGATAGTAATCGAATAATGTTTCGGAGCCCGTCGAAGGCGTCGCATCGGCATCGTAGCGGCCGGTTTCGGGGTCCAGCACGAGCATCGACTCGGTCGCGTAGTAGCGCCCGATGCGCGCGAGTTCGGCCTTGGCGCGCAAGGCAGGTACGAAGCGTCCCGCAGTGGCGAGCGCGAGGATGATCGCGTCGAGCAGCGCAACCGGAACCTGCCTGAAGCGCGGCGTTTGGCCAAGCATCGCGAACAGTTGCTCGCCCTGCATGCGCGGCGTGATCGCCTCTCCCGGGCCGCCGATAGCCAGGATGCGGTTGCGCCGCTCCGGATTGTCGATGCAATCGGCCAGATAGGCGGCGAGGTCATCGTCGCTGATCGGCTTGCAGGCGGTCAAGGTGCCGTCGCCGAACATCACGAACCGCTTGCCCTGCCGGACCCGTTCGACCTGACCCGAGAGCGACTTGAAGAAGGCGGTGGGCCGCACGATCGTATAGTCGATACCGGACTCGATCAGCTTCGTCTCGAACGCCAGCTTCGTCCTCTGAAACTCCAGTTTCGGCTTCTGGACGCAGATCGCGGATAGAAGAATCATGTGCGGTATGCCCGCCGCCTTCGCCTCTTTCAGCGCACCCACATGGGCGTCGTGGTCGATCCGCCAGGCGTCCTCGGGTGCCCCCGTCCGCGATGCGAGGCACGAAAGCACGACGTCGAACCGCTCTCCACGGATGCCGTCGCGCGCAAGCGAAGCCGGGTCCGTGACGTCGCAGAGCCGAAGCTCCGCTCCGTCGAGGTCGGCACCGACGCAAGGATCGGGAGCGCGTCTGACCAGACAGACGACATCGTGCCCGCGCGCGACCAGTACCCGCGCCGTCGCGCGCCCGATCGTGCCCGTCCCTCCCAGGACGAGTATGCGGCGCGGTGCTCGATCGGTCATCATCGCAACAGATTAGGTGACATCGCGACCAGGCGCGAGGGATAGCTCCGACAGCCCCAATTCAGGCTGCGAAATATTTCGCAAGCCATGGCGGCATTAATAGCGTATAGGCGCCGCAACCTCGCCGAGCGGACAGCGTTCGTCGATTCCCCCGTTCCGCACAGCTGATGACCAAGTCCAGCCGCCTGGGTCGCCCAGCGCGCGTGCATTGCTTCCCAAGGTTCCGACATGAATTTTTCCGACCTCCCTGACACCCTGCAGACCGCGCTCACCGAACGCGGCTATTCCGAGCCGACCGATGTGCAGGCAGCCGTCCTCGAACCCGAAGCGAATGGCCGCGATCTCGTGGTCTCGGCGCAGACAGGCTCGGGCAAGACGGTTGCCTTCGGCCTGGCCGTCGCGCGCCAGCTGCTCGACGATAACGGCAAGGTCCCCTTCGCCATTGCCCCGCTCGCGCTGGTCATCACCCCCACCCGCGAACTCGCGCTGCAGGTCAGCCGCGAGCTTACCTGGCTCTACGCCCCGGCGGGCGGACGCGTCGCGACCTGCGTTGGTGGGATGAACCCCTCGGCCGAGCGCAAGACGCTTCGCTCGGGTGCGACCATCGTGGTCGGCACCCCGGGCCGCCTGCGCGATCATCTGGAGCGCGGTGCGCTGGACCTGTCGGCGCTCAAGGCCGTGACGCTCGACGAAGCGGACGAGATGCTCGACATGGGTTTCCGCGAAGAGCTGGAGACGATCCTCGACGCGACGCCGGAAGGCCGCCGGACGCTGCTGTTCTCCGCCACGATGCCCAAGCCGATCGAGGCGCTGGCCCGTCGCTATCAGAGCAACGCGCTGCGCATCTCCACCGTCAGCGCCGATCGCGGCCATGGCGACATTTCCTACGAAGCGGTCGTCGTCTCTCCGCCCGAGGTGGAAAACGCGGTCGTCAACCTGCTGCGCTTTCACGAGGCCGAAACCGCGATCCTGTTCTGCGGGACGCGCGAAAAGGTCCGCCATCTTCATGCGACCTTGCAGGAACGCGGCTTTGCGGTCGTCTCGCTCTCGGGCGAGAACTCGCAGTCGGAGCGCAACCAGGCGCTGCAGGCACTGCGCGATCGGCGTGCGCGCGTGTGCGTCGCCACCGATGTCGCGGCGCGCGGGATCGACCTGCCCACGCTGAGCCTGGTGGTCCATGTCGAGATTCCGCGCGACGCGGAGACGCTGCAGCACCGCTCGGGCCGCACGGGCCGCGCGGGCCGCAAGGGCACCGCCGTCCTGGTAGTCCCCTTCTCGCGCCGCCGCCGGGTGGAGCAGATGCTGCGCAATGCGAAGATCGACGCCAAGTGGACCGATGCGCCCGACCGCGAGGCGATCAGGGCCAAGGATCGCGATCGGTTGATGCAGACCCTGCTGACCGCGGTCGAGCCCGACGAAGGCGACAGCGATCTGGTCGATGCGCTGCTCGCGCAGCGCACTCCGCGCGAGCTCGCGAGCATGCTGGTGGCCTCACACCGCGCCAAGATGCCCGAGCCCGAGGATCTGATCGCGAATACGCCCGAGGCGCGCCGCAATGCAAAGGCGGAGAAGCACCGCCCCGGGTTCGAGGACACGGTCTGGTTCAAGATGGACATCGGTCGCCGCCGCAATGCCGACCCGCGCTGGATCCTGCCGCTGCTGTGCCGCCGCGGGCACATTACCCGCAACGAAGTCGGTGCCATCCGGATCGGCCCGGACGAGACCTATTTCCAGATTCCGCGCGCGATAGCGGACAAGTTCTCCGCCGCGCTGGCCCGTACTGCGGGTGACGGCAATGATGGCGACGAAGTCCGCATCGAAGCCTCGGCCACCGCGCCGCGCGATGCGGCGCGCGCCAATCGCAAGAGCCCGCCTCCGGGTCGCCGCGACGGCAGGCCCAAGCCCCACCGCAAGAACAATGACGCAGGCGCCAGGCCCGGCCCGAAAGGCAAGGGACCCCCGAAGAAAGCGAAAAACAAGCACGACTAGTCGCGGAAGGGGCCTCGATTGCGCCGCCCTCCGGCCTGGATCTGCGCGGGGGCGTCGGTGTCGCTTGCACTGCGGTGAACGCGCTCTAGGTTGCGCGGCGCACTCAGGCAGCAGGATCCAGGCATGAAATCGACGCTTCTTCTCCTCACGACCGCCCTTCTTTCGAGCACCGCGCTGGCGCAGGCACCCGCGCCGCAAAGTCAGCCCGATCCGGTCGAGGAGACCGAAGCGACCGAGGACGAGAATCTGCGTCCGCTCACCGGGCAGGACACGTTGCCCGAACAGTCGCCCGAGGACGGTCCTACGGGAGAGTCGATCGCCGCCGAAGATGACGAGGAAGATTGGGACGTCAACGCTCCGCCGGGGGTGCCGATCACGCAGGTGCCGATCCGCACCAGCGAAGGCACCTGGGTCGATGTCGACGTGTCCCCCGACGGGCGTCTGGTTGCCTTCAATGTGCTGGGCGATATCTACACGATCCCGATCGACGGCGGGACGCCGACCCGGATTGCGGAAGGCCTCGCCTGGGAGGTCCAGCCGAGGTTCTCCCCCGATGGCACGCGGA
This sequence comes from Alteriqipengyuania lutimaris, assembly GCF_003363135.1. Lineage (NCBI taxonomy): Bacteria > Pseudomonadati > Pseudomonadota > Alphaproteobacteria > Sphingomonadales > Erythrobacteraceae > Alteriqipengyuania > Alteriqipengyuania lutimaris. The sequence continues at coordinate 2,509,634 of NZ_QRBB01000001.1, forward strand.
TCGCGTTCACGTCGGATCGCGGCGGCGGCGACAATATCTGGATCATGAATGTCGACGGATCGGACAAGCGCCAGCTGACGAAGGAGGATTTCCGCCTCGTCCATCAGCCGACCTGGTCGCCCGACGGACAGTTCATCGCCGCCAAGAAGCACTTCACGACCGGGCGTTCGCTCGGCACTGGCGAGGTCTGGCTCTACCATGTCTCGGGCGGAAGCGGCGTTGCGCTGGTCGAACGCCCCAATCCGCAGCACCAGAAAGAGCTCGGCGAGCCGATCTACGCGCCCGACGGCAACGCGATCTACTACACGCGCAACGTCACGCCCGGCCCGATCTTCGAATATGCGCAGGATTCGAACACCGAGCTGTTCAATATCGAACGCTACGATCTCACGAGCGGTGAAACGACCACCGCGGTCGGCGGTCTGGGCGGCGCGGTTCGCCCCACCCCCTCGCCCGATGGCACCAAGATCGCCTTCGTCCGTCGCGAGAACACGCGCTCGAAGCTCTATGTGCGCGACCTCGAAAGCGGCGCGGAGCGCAAGATCTACGACGATCTCGATCAGGACGTGCAGGAGACCTGGGCGGTCACGGGTGTCTATCCCAACATGGACTGGACGCCGGACAGCCAGTCGATCGTGTTCTGGGCCGGCGGAAAGATCTGGCGCGTCGATGCGGACGGATCGAACGCGCGCGAGATTCCCTTCGCGATCGACGATACGCGCGGCCTCGCCGACGCGCCCCACCCGGTCATCCCCGTCCAGCAAGCCAGCGTCGAAGTGACCATGCCGCGCTTCGCGGAGGTCTCCCCCGACGGCCGCACGGTCGTTTTCGAAAGCCTGGGGCGTCTCTACACCATGCCCGCCGGCGGCGGGACCATGCGCCGCCTGACGAGCTCGCAGGACGGCATGGAGCTCTACCCCAGCTGGTCGCGCGACGGATCGCGCATTGCCTTCGTGCGCTGGACCGACGACGGCCTCGGCCAGATCCGCACGGTGGGAGCGAACGGCCGGGGCGAGCGTGCGGTCACCGACAGGCCGGGCCATTACGCCCGCCCGGAATTCTCGCCCGACGGATCGACCATCGTGTTCGAACGCGGCACGGGCGGCTACCTGACCGCGCCGGAATACAGCGACAATCCCGGTGTCTACCGCGTCGCCGCCAGTGGCGGAGCGCAGACGCTGGTCAGCCGGTCGGGATCGAACCCGCATTTCGGTGCGGCAAGCGACCGCATCTTCATGACCGCGTCACAGGACGGCTCCCAGCAGCTCGTCTCCGTCGACCTCAACGGCGAGGCGCGACGGGTCCATGCAAGCGGCGAGCTGGTGACCGGTTATGCCGTTTCGCCCTCGGGCAAGTTCTTCGCCTTCACCGAGAACTTCGACGCCTTCGCCATGCCGCTGATGCCGGGCGGGCAGTCGGTGACCATTTCGGCCGGGGCGAAGAATCTGCCGGTGGTCGAACTGTCGGATTCGGCGGCGGACTACGTCCACTGGTCGAGCGGGGGCGAGCGGGTTCACTGGTCGCTCGGGCCCACACTCTATACCGCCACGCTGGGAGCACTCTTCCCGTCGGCCCCGCCAGCCGAGGGTGAGGACCGTCCGGCCTATCAGCCTCCGCAGACGGGCGTTTCGATGCTAAGAACGGAACCCGCCGCAATCGCCACGGGCAGTCTCGCGATCACCGGCGCGAAAGTCGTGACGATGGCCGACGATGATGGCGGGATCGTCGAGAACGCGACGATCCTGGTCCAGGACGGCCGCATCGCCGCCATCGGGCCGACCGCCGCGATGACCTACCCGGCGGGCACGCCCACGATCGACGCGAGGGGCAAGACGATCCTGCCCGGCTTTATCGATGCCCACGCGCACGGCCCCACGGGCGATGGCGAACTGGTGCCGGAGCAGAACTGGAGCCTTATCCAGAATCTGGCGCTGGGTACGACGACGATCCATGATCCTTCGAGCGGATCGACCTTCTTCGTCGCCGAAGATCTGCAGCGCACCGGTCGCCTGCTGGCCCCGCGCCTCTTCAGCACGGGACGGATCATCTACGGCGCGCGTGCGCCCGGCGCCTACGCACAGATCGACACGCTGGAGGACGCGCTCGACCATGTCCGTCGCCTGAAGGCGGAAGGTGCGCCCAGCGTGAAGAACTACAACCAGCCACGGCGCGAACAGCGCCAGATGGTGGTCGAGGCCGCGCGGCGGGAGAACATGCTCGTCGTGGCCGAAGGCGGCTCGCTCTTCGGCATGGACCTGAACCTCATCGCCGACGGCAACTCGACGCTGGAGCACAACATCCCCGTCATGCGCATCTACGACGATGTGCTGCAGTTCTTCGGCCAGTCGGACACCAATTACACCCCCACGCTGGTGGTCGGTTACGGCGGGCTGGCAGGCGATCCCTACTGGCGTCAGGCGACCGACGTGTTCGCGCAGCCGCTGCTCCAGGCCCATACGCCGCCAGCAATCCTGCGCGCGGGCAATGCCCGGCGCACGACCGCACCCGAAGGCGATTTCATCGACGACGATGTTGCGCGCGAGGCGAAGCGGATCGCCGATACTGGCGTACTCGTCTCGATCGGGGCGCATGGCCAGCAGGCCGGGATCGGCACCCACTGGGAGATTTGGTCCTTCGTGCGCGGCGGGATGAGCGAGCTGGAAGCGCTGCAGGCGGCGACCATCGTGCCCGCAAAGTCGCTCGGCATGGACCGCGAGATCGGCTCGCTCGAACCGGGCAAGCTCGCCGATCTGGTCATTCTCGATGGCGATCCGCTGGAAAATATCCGCAACACCGAACGCGTCGATACTGTGGTGCTGGGCGGACGCGCCTATGATGCGGCCACCATGAACGAGATCGTGACGGGCGACGCCCAGCGCGCACCCTACTGGTGGGAATAGCGAGAGACATGTGCCGGGGGCGCGGAGCCATACGCCGCGCCCTCGCCGCCAAGTCAGCCTAGAACGCGACGGTCACCGATCCTCCGAAGGTCCGCGGGTCGGAGCGGAAGGTGTTGTAACCAATGAAGCCGTAGCCCGAGACCGCGTAATCGCGATTCGTGAGGTTGCGGCCCCAGATGCTCACCTCGATCCCGGATCGCTCGAACGCGAGGCTGGCCCGGCTTGAAAGCGTGAGCACATCGCCCTGGCTGCGTTCCGCCAAGCCCGATGGGTCGAGATAGAAGCGGCTGCGGAAGTTGGCATTCGTGCTGAGTGCAAGCGCGACGTCACGGCTGACCCGCGTTTGATAGCGCACCCGGGCATTGGCCGAGAGATCCGGTGCGAAGGGAAGCGGCTGGCCGTCGTACAGGTCCGCATTGCCGCCGATGGCGCTCTCCTGCCGGATGCGCGCGCGGTTCCAGACCCCTCCGAGCTCGAGATCGAGGCCTCTGACGGGCGTCCAGCCCAGCTGCGCCTCGAGACCGTAGGACCGCGCGGCATCGAGGTTGGAGAGCGAGTTGGAGACGATGGTCGAACCGTCGGGCAGAGCGAACTCGACGAAGATCCTCGCCTGCGGATCCTGATAATCGCTGTGGAAGCCCGCGAACGAATAGCGCAGCGTGGCCGCCTTGCCCTTCACCCCGGCCTCGATCGTCGTGACGGTCTCCGCGGCGAAAAGCCCCTCGTCGGCGTAATGCAGCGCGTTGTTCGCGATTTCGCCATTGAAGCCGCCCGACTTGTAGCCATTGGCGATCGAGACGTAGGCGTTTGCGCCGCCAAGATCGTAGCTCAGCGCCGCATTGCCGCTCAGCCGGGTCGTCTCGATGACATTGCTACCCTTCGCGGGGCCCAGGCCATCGCGATCGTTGAAGGCACGCACCCCGTCGCGGAAGATGTGCACGCCCTCGCCCTGCCCGCGAATATCCTCGTAGGTCAGGCGCAGCCCGGCGGTAAGCGTCAGCCGCTCCGCCAGTTCGAGCGTGTTGTAGGTGAACGCGGCGAGCGACACGCGCTCCTGCGCAATATCTGTCACCAGCGTCGCAGCGGGCGCATCGCTCGCCGGGGTGGGCCCTACCCGTCCGGGGGCGCCGACGTAGTTGCACGAGCCGACCACCGTCTGCGGATCGAGCTCGCCGCACCAGATCGTGTAGCGCTGGCTGAAATCCTCCAGCGAAGCCGCGACACCCAGCAGCACCGACCCGCCGGTAAACTGCCGGCTCAGCCGCGCTTCCTCTGAGAACTGGGCGAAGTCGCGCGCATAGGAGAGATTGGCGTTCGACGAGGGATCGCCGAAAGGCGCTGCGGTACCGTCGAAATCGAACCCGTAGTTCTGGCGATAGCCTTCGAATGCGGTGAGCGAGAACAGCTCCCACTCACCCAGCGGCAGCGTCGTTTCGGCCGAGACGCCGTAGAAGGCGTTGTCGCTGTCCTGCACGCCGTCGCCAGCCGACTCGATCTTGTGCTTGCCCAGATCGAGCGAGGAGTTGCGCGGCATCGGGTTGATGCCCTTGTCCTGCTCGTAATGGCCGCGCAGCAGCATGCTGGCCCCGGCCCGGTCGAGCAGTGCCGAAAGGCGCAGGCCGAACTCGTCGGTCTCACCGCCCGCCTCGGCGGGGCCTGCGACATTCTCCAACACTGGCGAACGGCTGACATAGGTGGTCGCAAGGCGCGCATACGCTCCATCCGCGATGCGACCGCCGACAGCCGCATCGACATCGATGCGGTCGAAATTGCCATAGCCCAGCCGCGCGTAATTAGCGTCCTCGGCATCGGGTCTCCGGGTGATGAAGTTGACGGCACCTGCCGACGCATTGCGCCCATACAGCGTCCCTTGCGGACCCTTGAGCACCTCCACCCGCGCCAGGTCGTAGAGCAGCGCGCTGGTCTGCACGTTGGTCGCCTTGAAAACGCCGTCGGCGTAGACGGCAGCGGCGGTCGGCGTCAGCGCCTGATGGTCGACCGCGCCGATACCGCGGATCTGGAACGCGACCTGTGTGCCGTTCGCGACCGCCGCTTCGACCCCGGGCAGCAGTTCGGCAAGGTCTTCGGCGCCGGTAAAGCCCTGCGCCTGATCGAGCGCGTCTTCATCGAGCAGCAGGACCGATCCGGGAACACGCTCGATCGGGAGCGGCTGCCGCGTGGCCGTGACGACGATGACCTCGTCGTCTGCGGGCACCTGTCCGACTGCCCCCTGCGCGATAGCCGTGCCGGGGATCGCGCAAGCGGCCAGCGAGATGACCGCGCAACCGGAGGATTTCATTCAGGATCTCATCGATGGAAACGCGCCGGGCAGGTGACGCCCGGGCGCACTAGGCGCTGACTTCGGGCGGCGGAATATCGCGCTGCCAGTTCTCCACACCCGCCCTTAGAGCGATGCGCCATGCCCTTCGTTCGTAGCAGCACCGGGAGGGATTATCGGGACGGCCACAAAACCGCCCCTCAGGGCCTCACTTGCGTTTCCGGGAAGACGAGCCGGTCGTCATCAGGTCGGGCTTTGGCGGCGGCTTCCACTCCGGCGGAGGAACCGGGCGCTGTCTGCTCGTGCCGAGGCCCATCGCGCCGGGCCGCTGGCGGACCAGACCCGAAGTGTCGGCCCCTGCGGCGTCCGCGGCATCGGCCCCGCCCCGCAGGAGATTGATCTGATCACGAAGTCGCCGCGCCTCCTCGAAATCGAGCGCATTCGCGGCGGCTTCCATTTCGCGCTGCAGGTCTTCCATCGTCTTGTCCATCACCCTTCAACGCATCGGTCCGGGTTTCGGTGCCAGCGCGTCGGGGCAGGATGCGCTGGCGATCGGATCGGATGCCGCCATGCTGTGTCATCCAATAACCGGACGCGAAAATGGTAGCGGAGGAGGGACTCGAACCCCCGACACGCGGATTATGATTCCGCTGCTCTAACCACCTGAGCTACTCCGCCCCAAGTCTTGCCACGCAGATGCGCGACACAGGGCCTGCCGGAGCGGTTGCTCGACGGCAGGCGGCGCTCTTAGGGCGCGCGCTCGTGGCGGTCAAGCCGCCACTTCACACACCGTCAGGCGCGCGCCTTGCCCCGAAAATTCACGTCGTCCACTAAGCCCCAAGGACCGCCTTCGTAGCGGTGGATGCCAAGCCCGCGAAAGCGGAACGGGCGCTCGCTTACCTGAGGCGCGAGCTGCGCTTGCAGCGCCTTCGCCTCGGCCTTCGAAACCTTGTTCTGAACCGTCACATGGAGCCGCTTGCCGCCCGAATCCTGCTCGGTCAGCATGCCGTGGAAATGTTCGGCGATCATCGCGCGAAGCCGCAGTATGCCATCGCTCTCGATCCGGATCGCGGTTCCGCCGCCCAGCGACATGACGCCCGTGATCCTCGCATCGACGGGCGCAAACTCCTTGGCGAGCTGGCGCACCTGCGCAATGACCTCGGCCTCGCAAAAGCCGGGCAGTGCATGGAACAGCGTGACGTGTGCGGCCAGATAATTGCGTTCCGGCGGGAAATGCGCGTTGCGAAGACCCGTGGCCCAACCCTGAAGGTCATCCGGAAGCTGCGCCGTCAGGATCAGCGGTGAATCGCCCATCCGGCGTCGCTACATCTCGCCGCGTTCGCGGCGCAGCTTGTACCACTCGGCCACGTTCTCGTTATGCTCGGCCAGAGTCTCGGCGAACACATGCCCGCCCGTGCCGTCGGCCACCATGTACAGGGCTTCGGTCTCTTCCGGGTTGAGCACCGCCGCGATCGCTTCGCGACCCGGATTGGTGATCGGCCCTTCGGGCAGCCCGGTGCGGGTATAGGTGTTGTAGCCGTTCACCGCCGCGATTTCGGACTGGCGGATGCGGCGCCCCAGCGGTTTGCCCTTCGTGATCGGATAGATGATGGTCGGGTCGGCCTGCAGCAGCATGCCTTCCTTGACCCTGTTCGAATAGAGCCCTGCGACCATCCGGCGTTCGCGGGCCACGCCGGTTTCCTTCTCGACGATCGAGGCCAGCGTGACCGCTTCCTCGATCGAATCGACCGCGATGTCGTCGCCGCGGCGTGGCCAGGCTTCGGCAAGGTAGTTGCGCATGGCCGCCTGCATCCGCGCGAGCACCGCCGCGCGGTCCTCCCCCCGTTCGAAGGAATAGGTATCGGGCAGCACGCTGCCTTCCTTCGGCACGGGGATTTCGCCGGTCAGGAGGTCTTCGGCCATCAGCGTCTCGAACACGAGGATCGACGGCATGCCTTCGGGAATGGTGACGAAACGCCGAATCACCTCGCCATGCTGGAGCGTGTCGAGGATCGCCGCCGGGCTGGAGCCACCTTCGATGAGGAACTCCCCGGCCTTGATCGGATCGCCGCTGCCCAGCAGCTTGGCGCGTAGCAGGAAGGCCTCCTGCTCGCCGATCAGCCCCTCTTGCTCAAGATCGCCCGCGACCGATGTCAGCGTCGAGCCAGAGCGAACGATGAAGGATGTCTCCTCCTCCGAAGGGCCGGGGCCATACCACCCCCAGGCGAACCAGCCGCCCGCCACCGCAACAGCTATCAGCAACAGGGCGGCGAGCGCGCGGATCATCAGTCGGGCTTCTTCATCACAAGGCTGGCATTGGTGCCGCCGAAGCCGAAGCTGTTGTTGAGCACGGCCTTCACTTCGCGCTTTTTCGCGGTGTGCGGCACGAGGTCGACACCTTCTGTGCCGTCGTCCGGATCGTCGAGGTTGAGCGTGGGCGGCACGATCTGGTCGCGCATCGCGAGGATGCAGAAGATGCTCTCGACAGCGCCTGCACCGCCGAGGAGGTGGCCAATGGCGGACTTGGTGCTCGACATGGACGCACCGCCCAGATCGTCGCCGAATACGCGCTTGGCCGCGGCGAGTTCGATCGTGTCGGCCATGGTCGAGGTGCCATGGGCGTTGATGTAGTCGATATCGGAAGGTTCGAGCCCGGCCTTGCGCAGCGCCATCCGCATTGAGAGTTCCGCCCCCTTGCCTTCCGGATGCGGGGCCGTGACGTGGTAGGCATCGCCCGACAGGCCGTAGCCGACCACTTCGGCGTAGATTTTCGCACCGCGCGCCTTGGCGTGCTCGTATTCCTCGAGCACCACAACGCCCGCGCCCTCGCCCAGCACGAAGCCTTCGCGATTGCGATCATAGGGGCGGCTCGCCTGCTCGGGACGGTCGTTGTAACCGGTGTTGAGCGCGCGTGCCTGCGCGAAGCCGGCAATGCCGAGCGGGTTGATGGTCGATTCCGCACCGCCCGCCAGCATGATGTCGGCATCGTCGTCGCGGATCATCCGCGCGGCGTCACCGATCGAGTGCGCACCGGTAGAACAGGCGGTGACCACGGCGTGGTTAGGGCCCATCAGGCCGTAGCGGATAGAGACCTGGCCGCTGATGAGGTTGATAATGCGTCCGTGGACGAAGTGCGGGCTGACCCGGCCCGGCCCACGCTCGTGCAGGTTGACCGATTCAGATTCGATCCCCGGAAGGCCGCCGATGCCCGCGCCGATCGAGACCCCGGTGCGCTCCTTGGTCGCCTGGTCCATCTCGGTAAGGCCCGCATCTTCCATCGCCTGCCCTGCCGCATCGAGTCCGTAGACGATGAAGGGGTCGACCTGACGCTGGATCTTGGGATCGACGCGCTTGTCGGGGTCGAAGCCCCACTCGTGATCCTTGCCCTTCACCTCGCAGGCGATGGTCGCCTTCTGGTTGGACGCATCGAAGCGGGTAATCGGCCCCGCTCCGCTCTTGCCTGCAATGAGGTTTTCCCAAGAGGTCTCGACATTACCGCCCAGCGGGGTGACGAGGCCAAGTCCGGTTACGACGACGCGGCGCATTCACTTCTCCATAAACGAAATCAGGCCCGGCCCGCTGTCCGGGTCGGGCCTGTAAGATCGGGCGACGTTGATCGCCGCCAGAGCGGATCGGGCTTAGCCCTTGTGCTCTTCGATATATTTGGTCGCATCGCCGACAGTGCTGATCTTTTCAGCCGCATCGTCGGGGATTTCGACACCGAATTCTTCTTCGAACGCCATCACGAGTTCGACGATATCGAGGCTGTCCGCGCCCAGATCGTCGATGAAGCTGGCATCCTGCGTGACCTTGTCGGCTTCCACGCCCAGGTGTTCTACGACAATCTTTTGTACGCGGTCGGCAGTATCGCTCATTACCTATGCCCTCTCGACATCTTGCTGTTGCTAATCGCTGAACGCCCTATCCAAGCGGTTGATCCCGCGCAAGGGGGGTAGGACGCGCAGTTTCACAAAGCCTGTCGACCAATGGGCCGGGGCCAAGCCGCCCTGCACCGCCCTGCCGCGCAAACCAACGCCCGGCTAGTAGGTCTCGCGGCTTTCAAGCTGGCGTTCGGCCACGATGGTCTGGTCGATCCTGCGAAGACCGGCCTGTGCCTCGTCGTCGGAAGTCTTGTCTGCCAGCGCTTCCAGATAGTACCTCTCGGCCGTCGCGAAATCGCCCGCCTGCTCGGCGCATAGCCCAAGATTGAACAGCAGGGAGGGATGCGTGCCGATGGCAGGCTCGAGCGCGGCAAAGGCGTCGCATGCTGCGCGTTCGTCCTGCTTGGTCAGCCGCACAGCCTCGCGAAAGGCCCCGGAAGCATCGCCGGACATCCCCTTGCGACGCTCCATGATCCGGATATCCTCGATCGCCTGCACCGGCGCGAGCGCGCGGCGGACGTCGTCGGCAGCAGCGGCCAGTCCGATGTCCACGACGGGCGCGACTAGCGGCTCGTCGTCGTAGCCGGGACAATAGCTCAGCACTTCGTTGCGCGAGAGCAGGCTCGACCACAGGATGGTGCCATCGGCCGACCTCAGATTGGCGCGCGGGCGAATATCGACCGCCAGCCGCAGGCAGGAGAGGTCCACCTTTTCGCGGCGCAGGCACTGGCCCTTGTCGTCTTCTTCCACGCACAGCTTGCGGCGCTCCGAGAACTCGGATTCGGTGACCCGCACCCGCGCATCGCCGTCGAGAATTGCATCGGCGCTGTCCGCCTGTGAGCGGTGGACCAGCGTGAAAAAAGGCTGCCCGTCGATCGCGGCGTCGATCAGACGGTGCTCGATGCGATTCGCGAAATCCCTTCCCTCGCGCCCTGCAAAGTGATCGATTGCGATGGTGTGCATGGCCGCGGCCTCGTTGCTGGCCGCCGGATAGATCGTCTCTATCCGCAACGTCTCGGCCTGCGCATTTGCGCCAGCGACAAGCATGACCCCCATCACGGCACGCTTCAGCATCGTCATCGCTCCCTGTCTGTGACAGAGATCAAGCACGATAAACCTGTCGCGAGGATGAGCGGCCGCCGGAGCGGCCGTTCAGCGGTCGTATCCGCTCAGGCGTCGCCTGCGCGATCGACGCGGGTCGCCTCGGGGGCGTCGGGTTTCGGCTGTTCGACCGTGCGGATCGAAAGCTCACGCAGCTGCTTGGGGCTGACGATCGACGGCGCGCCCATCATCAGGTCCTGCGCGCGCTGGTTCATCGGGAAGGCGATGACTTCGCGGATGTTCGGCTCGTCCGCCAACAGCATCACGATCCGGTCGATCCCCGGTGCCGAGCCACCGTGCGGCGGTGCGCCCAGCTTGAACGCCTCGATCATGCCGCTGAAGTTCGCGTCGACGTCTTCCTTCGAATAGCCTGCCAGCTCGAACGCCTTGTACATGATGTCCGGACGGTGGTTACGAATGGCGCCGCTGGACAGCTCGTAGCCGTTGCACACGATGTCGTACTGCCACGCCTTGATGTCGAGCGGGTCCTGGTTCTCCAGCGCGTCCATCTCGCCCTGCGGCATCGAGAACGGGTTGTGGCTGAAATCGACACGCTTCAGGTCTTCGTCGTGTTCGAACATCGGGAAGTCGACGATCCAGCAGAACTTGAAGCAGCCCTGCTCGATCAGTTCGAGCTGCTCGCCAACACGCGTGCGCGCCGCTCCGGCCAGCTTCTCAGCCTCCCTGGGCTTGCCAGCCGCGAAGAACAGGCCGTCGTTCTCGCCCAGACCCAGCTCGTCATAGAGCTTGGCCATTTCCTCGGGCCCATGGTTCTTGGCGATCGGACCGCCGAACTCGCCGCCCTTGCGGGTCACGTAGCCGAGGCCCGAATAGCCTTCGCGCCGCGCCCAGTCGTTCATCTCGTCGAAGAACTTGCGGCTCTTCTCGTTGGTGTTCGGCGCAGGGATCGCACGCACGATGCCGCCACCGCCGACGATCTTCTCGAAAATGCCGAAGCCGGACTTTTCGAAGTGATGCGTCACATCGGTGATGATGATCGGGTTGCGCAGGTCCGGCTTGTCGCTGCCGTACTTGAGCATCGCCTCGGCATAGGGAATGCGCGGGAATTCGCCCGCAGGCGTCACGCTCTTGCCGCCCGAGAATTCCTCGAACACGCCTGCCAGAACCGGCTCGATCGCCTGGAAGACGTCTTCCTGCGTCACGAAGCTCATCTCGAAGTCGAGCTGGTAGAATTCGGGGCTGCGGTCGGCGCGCAGGTCTTCGTCGCGGAAACACGGCGCGATCTGGAAATAGCGGTCGAAGCCGGCGACCATCAGCAGCTGCTTGAACATCTGCGGCGCCTGCGGAAGCGCGTAGAAGCGGCCCGGGTGCAGGCGGCTGGGCACGAGGTAATCGCGCGCGCCTTCGGGCGACGATGCGCCGAGGATCGGCGTCTGGAATTCGGAGAAGCCCTGGTCGATCATGCGCTTGCGCAGCGAGGTGATCACGCGGTTGCGCAGCATGATGTTGTTGTGAACCCGCTCGCGCCGCAGGTCGACGAAGCGGTACTTGAGGCGGATATCCTCGGGATATTCCTGCTCGCCAGCGACCGGCAGCGGCAGTTCTTCCGCCATCGACTGGACCGTGGCGGACTTGGCGAAGACCTCGATATCGCCGGTCGGCAGGTTGGCGTTGCGCGTTTCCTGCGAACGCGCCTTCACGACGCCGTCGATCGTGATGACGCTTTCCGACTTCAGCGAATCCAGCAGGGCCAGCGCCTCGCTATCCTCGTCCGCCACGATCTGCGTGATGCCGTAATGGTCGCGCAGGTCGATGAACAGGACACCGCCATGGTCGCGCTTCCGGTGCACCCAGCCCGACAGGCGAACGGTATCGCCGACATGATCCTCGCGAAGCTGTGCGCAAGTATGGGTACGGTAGGCGTGCATCTTGGAAACTTTCCGGTTCGGGGATTAGGCGCTAGGGGCGACACCGCGGATGGTCGGCATATGCCCGATTGCTTGCACGCGCTAACAGGCGATGGACCCCGATTTGTCAAGGCGAGGCTTTGGCAGGCAGGGTCCGTTTCGATGGGGCCACACCGGTCCGGGGGCGGTACTCCGCCCGACCGTTTGAAAGACGATACATGAAAATTCACGACCTGATTACCACCACCGACAAGCTCGCCGAACTGTGCGAACGCCTTGGCAAGGGCGACTTCGTCTGCGTCGACACAGAGTTCATGCGGGAAAACACCTATTGGCCAGAGCTTTGCCTGATCCAGATCGGGGACGAGAACGAAGCCGCGGCGATCGACCCGCTGGCCGACGGGATCGACCTTAAACCCCTGCTCGACCTGCTGACCGAGAACGAAGACGTGCTGAAGGTCTTCCACGCCGGCAGCCAGGACGTGGAAATCTTCTACAACCTCACCGGCAAGACCCCGCACCCGATCTTCGACACGCAGATCGCGATGATGGCAATCAGCCAGTCCGAACAGATCGGCTATGCCAATCTGGTGGAACACTGGCTCGACAAGACGATCGACAAGGGCGCGCGTTTTACCGACTGGAGCCGTCGCCCGCTGACCGATCGCCAGCTGGAATACGCGATCGGCGACGTGACCTATCTCGCGACGATCTTTCCGAAGATCCTCAAGAAACTGATCAAGACTGACCGTGGCGCGTGGCTCAACGCCGAGATGGACAAGCTCGCCGATCCCGAAAACTACGCGATCGAGCCCGACAAGTCGTGGAAGCGCATCCGCGCGCAGGGCCGCAATCCGCAGGTGCTCGGACGGCTGAAAGCGCTCGCCGCATGGCGCGAAGGCGAGGCGCAGCACAAGAATATCCCGCGCGGGCGGATCATGCGCGACGAAACGCTGGCCGACATCGCCGCGCATCCGCCCAAGAAGCAGGGTGACCTCGCCAAGGTGCGCGGGCTTTCGAATGCGTGGAAGGACAACGAGATCGGCAACCGGCTGATGGAGGTCCTCGAAGAAGCCGAGCCGCTTCCCTCGAACGAAATGCCCGAGCGCAACAATCGCGGAGCGCCGCTGGGCAAGGAAGGCGCGCTGGTCGCCGACCTACTCAAGCTGCTGCTGAAGATCCGCGCGCGAGAGATCGATGTCGCGTCGCGGCTGCTGACCAAGTCGGACGAACTCGAACAACTGGCCGCCGGCGTACGCGACCTGCCGATCCTGCAAGGGTGGCGGCGCGAGGTCTTCGGCCGCGACGCGCTGGACCTGGTCGAGGGCAAGCTCGCCTTCGCGGTCGAGAAGGGCAGGCTCAAGATGACGCATATCGACGAGGTCGAGGGCTAGCCTTCCATGAGCACCTACCTCCCGACCATCCGCCAGCTCCAATACCTCGTATCCCTGCACGAGCATGGCCATTTCGGGCGCGCGGCGGAGGCCAGCTTCGTTTCCCAGTCGACGCTGTCCGCAGGGATTCGCGAGCTGGAGACGCTGCTCGACGTGACGCTGGTCGAACGTAGCCGCCGGGTCGTTCGCTTTACCCCGCTCGGCCAGCAGGTGGTCGAGAAGGCCCACGCGCTGCTGCGGCAGGCCGAAGACCTCTCGGACCTCGTGCGCGCCGCAGGCCAGCCTCTGACCGGGACCCTGCGGATGAGCGTGATCCCGACGATCGCGCCGTTCCTGCTCCCGAGGATACTCCCGCGCCTGCGCGCAGAGCGCCCCGACCTGAACCTGTTCCTGCGCGAGGAGACCAGCAGCGATGCGGTGGAATCGCTGCATCATGGCCGGGTCGATTGCGTGCTGCTCGCACTCCCCTTTCCCACGGGAGATGTCGAACAGGCGCTGATCGGCGAGGATCGCTTCTTCGTCGCCTATCCCGGCGACGAGCCACGCGAGGTGCCCGAAGAGATCCGCCCCGGGATGATCGAGGACGGGCGCCTGCTGCTGCTGGAGGACGGCCATTGCCTGAAAGAGCATGCGCTGGCCGCCTGCAACCGGCCCGAACTGCGCGCCGCGACCAGCATGATCGCCACCTCGCTCCACACGCTGGTGCAGATGGTCGATAACGGGCTGGGCGTCACGATGCTGCCGGAAATGGCGCTCGAGGCGGGCATTCTCAAAGGCACGAGCGTCATCGCCCGGCCGCTCGATTCCCCGGCGGCGACTCGTGATATTGCATTGATTTGGCGGAAGAACTCGCCACGGGCCAACGACTTCGAACTGCTGGCAGACGAGTTGCGCGCAGGCTGATAGCCTTGACGAATCCCTGGAGCAAAGCCGGATTTCACAAGAAAACCCGAGACACAGAACGGGTTTCTGTGTCAGTCTGCCTTCCGGCGGCGGCAAAGACCCGTCGCCAGCTTGGTGCAAGATGCACAGCGATCGATAGATGATCGGCGGCGCGAAACAAGCTGGGGAACAATTTTGACGGGGATTAATCCGGATATCCGGCAGGGCGCACGCCCTACCTTCAACCCCCACGCCTTCGAAGAGGAGGTGCCCCGTAATATCGTCGCCGATATTGCTTCGCGCCCGCCTCTGCGCCCCCACGTCATCACTTTCGCCAACGAAAAAGGCGGTGTGGGCAAGTCGACCCTGGCCTTTCACGTCACCGTGGCGCTGGCCCATGCCGGGCACAAGGTCGTCGCGATCGACCTCGACCGCCGTCAACGCACGCTCGAGCGCGGGCTGACCTATCGCGGAGGCACCGCAGGGAACCTCGGCATTGCGCTGCCCTGCCCGCAATACGCGGTTCTCGACCACCCGAGCACGGCCTCGCTCTATCAGACGATCAACCGGCTGGGCGGCGATGCCGATTTCGTGATCCTCGATGCAGCGGGCGCGGATTCCCCGATCTTCCGCCGTGTCGTCGCCATGGCCGATACGCTGGTCACCCCGATCAACGCCTCGTTTCTCGATCTGGAACTGCTCGGCCACCTCAACCCGGTGAGCGGCATTCCCGAAAGCGCCGGGTGCTTCGGCCAGAGCGTCTTGGCCTTGCGCGAGGAAAAATTCTCACGCGGGCTCGGGCGCATCGAATGGGTCGTGGTCAAGAACCGGGTCCGCACCGCCGAGAAACGCCATCTGCACCGGGTCGACGACGCGCTCCAGCGCCTGTCGATCAGCCACGATTTCCGGATCGCCAGCGGATTGAGCGAGCGCGTCGCCTTCCGCGAACTGTTCCAGTTCGGACTGACCCATCTCGATCTCGAAATGATACCCGGCATGGTCCGCCCGCAGTCCAGCAGCCGGGACGAAATTACGGCCCTGATTGCGGACTTGAGCTTGCAGGCGGAGGCGCGTGGCTCCGGGAATGGCAGCACACGCCCGAGCGCACGCGTGCTAAAACGCACCCGGGAGGATTATCGCGCGGCACTGCACGCAGCGTTGTAGCGGCGGGCTCGGCCGAACGGCCATGCCGGAGTGCCCCCAAAGCTAGACCAGTCGCTCAGCCGGCGGCGCGTGGCGGGTTGGACAGCCTGATCTGGTTGCGACCGCCTTCCTTGGCGAGATAGAGCGCGCGATCGGCAGCGGCCAAAGCCTCTCGCGGGTCGTCGAATTGCGAAACGTCTGCGATCCCGGCCGAGAATGTCACGATGCCGAAGGGCTTGTCGGTCCGGCGATTGATCATCCGCCGTTGGGCGAGATCCCGCCTGGCGCAGTCGAGCCGCTCGAAAGCTTCCTCAATCCCGACGCCGCGAAAGAGCATCACGAATTCCTCGCCGCCATGCCGCGCAAGGAAGCAATCCCTGCCGCAAAGCGCAGCAAGCGACTTGCCGATTTCGGTGATGATCCGATCGCCCGCTTCGTGGCCGTGCGTATCGTTGATCGCCTTGAAGCGGTCGATATCGCAAAAGGCCACGCTCAACGGTTCACATGCGGTCGCCGCCCGCGCGTGATCGGTTTTGAAGGCTTCCTCGAACGCGCGGCGGTTGGGCAATCCGGTAAGGTAGTCGATCTCCGCATCGCGGCGCGCCCGATTGAGGTTTTCACGAAGCCGCGCGGTTTCCTTCTCGCTGGCCCGCAATTCTTCCTCGGTCTCGCGCGAGCGGGCGAGCATCGCCTTGGCGAAATCCGCGAGGTTGGACAGCAATTGGTCGGTCGAGGGCGCCTCGTTCAGATCGTCGACCCGCCGTTCCAGTTCGTCGCCATATTCGGACGTCGCGCGCCGCATGGTCTTGGTCGCCTGCGTGAGCGCTTCGATCCCGCGTTCGAGCTCCCTCGCCAGGTCCTGCACCGATCGGTCGCGCTTGCGCGCGGTGACCGCGGCGGTTTCTTCCAGCCACGATTGCGTGATCGGCAGGCCGCTCTCCTTGCGTGCCTGGACACCGCGCTGCAGCCCGGGGTTGAGGCCCTGGCACGCCTCGAAGGCGGCATTCAGATTGAAGGGCGTGACCTCCAGATCGTGGTCGATCAGGAAGGCGCGAATATCGTTGAGAAAGCGGCGGCGCGCGCGCTTTTCCGATCGCGAGCTCGCCCTTGCGGAACCGTCGTCCTCGTTCACGGTCGCCAGACGCGGGCGGAAGAAGCCCGCGCGGTCAAATACATGTGCCGAGGCCGGCGTTTCGTCAAAAGCGGGTTGCGTTGCCATGACCCGCAAATAATCACACGAATCTTTCTTTCAGGATAAAGCGCGCGGAATTATTTTTCAGGTGTCCATGTGGGTCAGGCCGACCTTCAGGTAGCCCCAGCCGGTAACGCAAGTCAGCACTGCAGCCACCCACAGCGATGCGAGACCCAGCCAGCGGACCGGTTCGATCTCCGGCACTGCGCCCGCGAAAATCAGTAGGCCGAGCGCGATCATCTGCAGCGTCGTCTTCCACTTGGCGAGACGCGTGACCGGCACCGAAACCTGGATACCGCCGAGAAATTCCCGCAGGCCCGACACGATGATTTCGCGCATCAGGATGATGAGACCCGCGATCACGTGCGCGTCGCCCACGATCGGCCCGGTCAGCCCGCCTTTCGCGGTCAGGATCAGGATCACTGCCGCGACCATGATCTTGTCCGCGATCGGATCGAGGAACTGCCCCAGCTTCGACACCGTGCCCTGCGTGCGCGCCAACATCCCGTCGAAATAATCGGTTACCGCCGCAGCGATATAGAGCACCAGCCCCACCGCGTAGCCAAAGGTCCAGTCGGGCCACCACAGGAACAATACCAGCAGGGGCACCGCGAAGATTCGCGACAGCGTCAGGAGGTTCGGGAGTGTCAGCATTTCGTCTCGAACGCGCCTAGCCCACTGGCGGGTCCAGAAAAACCCTCTACCGCCCTTTGCGTGAAGGGGCGGCTTGCCCTAACGGATTGGCGAAGCGGCGCGACGACGCGCCCCGGAGTGCTTGTATGACCACGTTGAGACTGCTCAGGCGGCAGCGGTTCCTCCCGCTGTTCTGCACCCAGTTGCTCAACGCTTTCAACGACAACCTCTACAAGACAGCGATGGTCCTGTTCGTGGTCTACGCGGTGTACAACGATCCGGACGCGGAAACCCGGTTCAGCGCCATCGCCTCGGCCCTGTTCATCGCACCTTTCATCCTCGTATCCGCCATCGCAGGCCAGCTTGCGGACATGCGGGACAAGGCGAAGATCATCCGAACGGTAAAACTGTGCGAGATCGGGCTGATGAGCCTGGGCGCAGTCGGCCTCTTCCTCGCCTGGCAGGGGCTTCTCATCCATAGTCTGGCCATTCCGCTGATGCTGTTCGCGCTGTTTCTCGCCGGGCTGCAATCGACGTTCCTCGGGCCGATCAAATATGCGATTCTGCCGCAGCATCTGCGCAAGGAAGAGGTCCTTGCCGGCACCGGGCTGGTCGAAGCGGGTACCTATCTCGCGATCCTTCTGGGCACGATCATCGCAGGCTGGATCCCGGTAGAAGCGGCGATCGTCCTGATTATCGTGACGGCGATGATCGGTTATGCGAGCAGCCGGAAAATTCCGACGGCCCCCGCCCTGGGCGAGATCGAACCGATCGACTGGAACATCCTGCGCTCCTCGCTTGCGCTGGTACGATCGGCAAAGAAAGATCGCGTCATCTATCTCGCGATCATTTCCATCAGTGTGTTCTGGATGGTGGGCGCGATCCTATTCATCCAGTTCCCCCCGCTGGCCAAGAACGTGATCCATGCGAGCAAGGAAGTCGCGACCCTGTTCATCGTCATGTTCTCGATCGGGATCGCGATCGGATCGGTCATCATCAACCACCTGCTCGCGGGCGAAGTATCCGCACGCTATGGCCCGGCGGCGGTGGTTGTGATGGGTTTCTTCATCGTCCTGTTCTACATTTTCGTGCAGCAATGGCCGACGGATTTCGAAGGCGCCTTCCTGACGGTGCCCGAATTCCTCGCCTACCCGCTGGCGTGGATATTGATGGGCATCCTGCTGCTGGTCGCCGTTGCCGGAGGGGTCTTCGTGGTGCCGCTCTACGCCTTCCTCACCACGCGCGTTTCGGGCGACCGGGCCTCGCGTACCATCGCCGCGACCAATATGATCAGCTCGCTGTTCATGGTCGGCGGCGCGGTCCTGGCGATCCTCATGACCGCGGCGGGCCTGCCGATCACCGAACAGGTGCTGGCAAGCGTGGTTCTGTGCCTGGTCACGAGCTGGGTGGCGCGCAGGCTTCATGCCGAAGAGCACCTGCCGACCGTGCACCAGGCCTGAAAACCGCTTTTCAGAATATGAAGACGAGCGCTCCGGTCAGGCAGACCGCATAGGCGCCGAGGAAACCCAGCCAGTCGCTTTTCGCCCAGCCCCAGCGCGTCCGGTGCAGCATCCGGTCGCGTCGCAGGTCGGGCCGCACCATCAGCGAAGCGCGGAAAGGATGGCGGGCGGACTCGTCGGTCAGAACAAGGGAGCGTCTCATGTCGGAGAGGCTTAACCTTTTGGTAAGGATTGGCGAGCGCCCGCTGCGTTGCGTCCGCGAGTGGGACAATGGCCAGCCGGCAAGCTTAACGCCCCACTTGCCGTGCCGTCGCCAATTGCCCGACGCGCATCTGCGTTCTAGGGCGCTTTTCATGGCTCACAGCACCACTCCCCAGGCCGCGCGCCTGCTCGTCGATTGCCTGGCCGAACAGGGCTGCGATCGTATCTTCACCGTTCCCGGCGAAAGCTTCCTGCCCGTGCTCGACGGGCTGGTCGATCAGGCGCAGATCGATGTCGTCACGTGCCGGCAGGAAGGGGGCGCTGCTTTCATGGCCTGCGCCGACGGGGCCATGACGCAGCGCCCCGGCGTGGCCTTCGTCACCCGCGGTCCCGGCGCGACCAACGCCAGCATCGGCGTGCATGTGGCGCAGCAGGACAGCCAGCCGATGATCCTCTTCGTCGGCGACGTGGCGCGCGACATGCGCGATCGCGAGGGCTTTCAGGAGATCGATTTCCCGGCCTTCTTCGGCCCGATCGCCAAGTGGGCCGCGCGGATCGACCGGGCGGACCGCATTCCGGAATACATCGCCCGCGCCTATGCCACCGCCATATCGGGCAGGCCCGGGCCGGTGGTGCTCGCCCTGCCCGAGGACATGCTTTACGACGAGACGTCGGCGGTGCCGCGCGCGCGGGTCGAGCGGCCCGCTCAGGCGCCCTGCCCCGATGCGATGCAGGCGATGATGGCGCTGATTTCCGATGCCGCCGCACCGCTCGCGATCATCGGCGGCGCGGGCTGGAACGCCAAGGCGCGCGAGCATTTCCAGCTGTTTGCCGAGCGTTTGGGCCTGCCGGTGGCGACGGCATTCCGGCGGCAGGATGCGATCTCGCCCTCATCCCCGGTCTATGCAGGCAACCTCGGCTACGGCCCCAACCCCAAGCTGGTCGAGCGCACCAAAGCGGCCGACCTGCTGCTGGTGGTCGGCGCGCGGCTGGGCGAGGCGACGACCGATGGCTACACCGTGCCCCCGCTGACCGACAAGGATCGGACGCTCATCCACGTCCACCCGGACCCGGCCGAAATCGGCAGCGTGTACCCTGCAGACCTCGCGATCTGCGCCAGCATGGACGAATTTGCGGAGAGCGCGGCGCTATGGGCGGGCGAGGATCCGCTGCCCTTCGACGCGGGTGCACAAGCGCACACAGAATGGACCGAGTGGTCCACAGCGACACCTAGCGACAGCTACCCGCTCGATCTCGCGGCCTGCGTGCAGTTCATGCGCGACACGCTCCCCGCAGATACGATCATCTGCAACGGCGCGGGCAATTTCGCCGGGTGGTGGCATCGCTACTGGCGCTATAATGGCTATCCTAGCCAGCTCGCCCCGACCTGCGGTGCGATGGGCTACGGCGTCCCCGCGGCGGTCGCGGCGGCGATGCGTTTTCCCGAGCGGATGGTTGTCGCAGTGGCCGGCGACGGCGATTTTCTGATGAACGGGCAGGAACTGGCGAGTGCGGCGCAGGCCGGGTGCGACCTGCTGGCGATCGTGGTCGACAATTCGGGCTACGGGACGATCCGCATGCACCAGGAGCGCGAATTTCCCGAGCGGGTCTCCGCCACAAGACTCGCCAACCCCGATTTTGCGGCGCTGGCCACCAGCTTCGGCGCGTGGAGCGCCACCGCTAGGACGACCGAGGAATTCAGGGATGCGCTGGTCGCGGCCGAGGGGCGCAGCGGGCTGCGGCTGATCCATGCAGTGATCGATATCGAACAGCTGGCCGCCAGCGGGGCCAGCATCAGCGGACTGCGCGCAAAAGCGGGCTGATACGAAAAAGGGCGGCGCCAATGGCACCGCCCTTCTTCATTTGTGTTCAGCCGAGACGATCAGATGTCGTCGCCGAGAGCGCCCTGGACTTCGCCCTTGGCCTGCTGGGCCTTGCCCTTGGCTTCCTGGCCGCGGCCTTCGGCGCGCGTTTCGGGGTCGTTCGACTGCTGCTTGGCTTCGCCGACGGCTTCGTTGACGTTGCCTTTGACCTTGCTCTTAAGTTCACCCATGTCCGTTCTCCGTTTCATTGCGTCGGCATCAGCGCCGATGTGTAAAAGAAACCGAGGAACAGGGACTTATGTTCCTATGTTGCGCAGCGAAAGCGCCCAAGCGAGTGTTTCGTGCGATCAGCGCTTGGTCATGCCTCCGTCGACGACATATTCCGCTGCGCTGACGTAGCTTGCGGCGTCCGAAAGCAGGAACAGCGCCACGTCGGCGACCTCGCGCGACTCGCCCATGCGACCGAGCGGAACCTGGTTCACGACCTGCTCCTTGAACTTCTCCTGCTGCTCGTCGGGCATCCCCGTGCGGTTGATGAAGTTGGTCGCGATCGGACCGGGGCAGACCGAGTTCACGCGGATATTGCGATCCGCCAGTGCGCTCGCCCATGAGCGGGCAAGCGAGGCGCATGCCGCCTTGGTCGCCGCATAGACCGCACCCTGCGCCTGCCCGAGATAGGGCGCGACCGAAGACGACAGCAGCACCGCGCCGCCACCGTTCAGCATGCCGATCAGTTGCGCCATCTGGAGCACCGGCCCGCGAACATTGGTGTTCATCATCGCGTCGAAGAAGTCGGCGTCGTTCGCGTCGTTCTCCTGAAACTTGCCGTAGCCCGCGTTGAGCCACAACAGGTCGAGCGAGCCGAAATGCCCTTCGATCTCTTCGCCGAGAACCTTCGCTGCAGCCGGATCGGCGGCGTCGTTCTTGAGCACCAGCGACCCCTCGGGCAGCGCATCGCGCGCATCCTCGAGGTGGTCGTCGCTGTGCCCAGTCACTGCGACGCGCCCGCCTTCGGCCGCGATGACCTTGGCGGCTTCCAGCCCGAAACCGCTGGTGCCGCCCGTGATGAGCGCTTTCTTTCCTTCGAAACGATTGGCCATTGCCTGATCTCCTGTCTGATTCTTCGTTCAGACCATCAATCGGCGAGCGGCGAGGCGCGTTCCGCTGAGCAGGGGGTGACTTTGGGCGGTAGTCAGATCCCCGCCATCTCGAGGATGACCGACCATTCCTCGGGCATGACCTCGCATACGGAAAGGCGCGAGAGCTTCACCAGCTGCATTTCGGCCAGCTGCGGTTCGGCCTTGATCGCCTTCAGCGTCACGACATGGGGCAGCTTGGTCCTGGGCTTGACGCGCACCGCCGCCCACTTGCCGCTTTCGTCGGTCGGGTCGGTCATGCCGGCTTCGCTGATTTCGACGATCCCGACGATCTCGCGCCCAATATTCGAATGGTAGAAGAACGCCTGATCGCCCACCTCCATCGCGGCGAGATTGTTCTTCGCCTGGTGGTTGCGGACGCCGTCCCAAACACCCTCGCCATCCTTTTCGAGGTCGTCCCAGCCGTAGACGTCGGGTTCGGATTTCATCAGCCAGTAGCGCAAGGGGTCGATCTCCAATTATTCGTGCGGTCAAAAGTTGATGTCGCGCCCGATGGCCCGGAAAGATCCTGGACGCAATCGCTGGGCCAAGTGTCCGTAATCTTTACGCTTTGCAAACAGTTAGGGCCCTACCTGCAGGGTCACGTACCCTTATTTACCCGATTTTCAGGCTCCTTTGCCATTAATGGAGGCGGACGAGAAACCATCATTTTCGTGGGATCGAGATTGCACCGAGACATGGGGACCAAGAAAGACAAACGGCCTCGCCTCGAGACGGCGCAGCGCGACATCGTGATGCTCGGCATCGCGACCGCAGCGATCATCATGTTCGTCGGCATCGGCGGCACGGTGATGCCCCAGGTTGCGCGCCATCTTTTCGACCGGTCGGTCGCCCCACCCGACAGTGCCCTCGTCAATGCCCTCCTCCTCAATATCGCCTTGATCATCTTCGGCTGGCGCCGTTATGCAGACCTCCAGAAGGAAATCGAACAGCGGCGCGAGGCGGAAGAGCGCGCCAAGCACCTCTCTCAGATCGATCCACTGACGGGCTGCTACAACCGGCGCTCGGCAACCGAAAAGCTCATGGAAGCGCTGCGTGCGGTGGGCAGCGCCCACAAGGGCGCAGCGTTCGTCATGATCGACCTCGACGGGTTCAAGGAAATCAACGACAGCAACGGGCACCAGGCAGGCGACGAAGTCCTGCTGGCCATTGCCCGGCGGCTGAAAAGGATCGCGCCGGCCGGAGCGAGCGTCGCGCGCCTCGGCGGCGACGAGTTCGCAGTCATCATCCCCGTGGTAGACCGGGAAGCGGAAGAGCTCGAACTCTGGGCATGCGAAATGACCGGAGCGATCGCGAAGCCGATCGACACCGAAATGGGCCCGCTGGAAGTCACGATTTCGGCGGGCATTGCGATCGAGACGCAGCCCCAGGCGGCCACGGACATGGAACGTGCGGCGCGCAAGCTGATGCACCGCGCCGACCTTGCGATGTACCATGCCAAGAAGGAAGGCCGGAACCGCTACTGCTGGTTCGACAGGGCGATGGAAGTAGAGGCACGGGTGCGCCGCGAGATGGAAAGCGCGATCCGCCACGGGCTGGAGCGCGGCGAATTCACTCCGCATTACGAACAGCAGATCGATCTCGAAACGGGCAAGCTGGTCGGCTTCGAAATGCTCGCACGCTGGAATTCGGCCGAGCTGGGCGAGGTCGCGCCCGACATCTTCATTCCCGTGGCCGAAAACTGCGGCCTGATCGGCCCGCTGTCGGAAACGCTGATCCGGCGCGCGCTCAGCGACGCACGCAGCTGGCACCACAGCCTGACCCTTTCGGTCAATATCTCGGCCATGCAGCTGCGCGATCCGTGGTTTCCGCAAAAGCTCCTGAAGCTCTTGATCAGCAGCGAATTTCCGCCGGCCCGCCTCGATGTGGAAATTTCCGAAAGCTGCCTGCAGGAGGATTTGATCGGGGCCCAGGCGATGATCCTCAGCCTCAAGAATCTCGGCGTGGGCGTCAGCCTCGACGATTTCGGCACCGGTTTCTCGACCCTCACGCAGCTGCGCAGCCTGCCGTTCGACCGGGTCAAGATCGACAAGAGCTTCGTGGGCGAACTGCGCCGCGTGGCCGAAGCGGCACCGGGCGTGGTCAAGAACCGGAGGGACGAGGACCACATCGTCAGCACGCTCGTCTCGCTCGGCAAGGGGCTCCAGATCCCCGTGACCGCCGAAGGGATCGAGGATGCCTCGATCCTCGAAACGCTGCGCCAGATGGGCGAGATGAAAGGCCAGGGCTACCTCTATGGCAGGCCCGAGGACGCGGCGGCAGTGATGACGCGGCTGAGAGAGCTGGACATGCTGGCCGAAGGCAACCAGCCGCCGCCACCCCAGGGCGAAGAGCGCAAGCGCGCCTGAGCGTCGCTCCATTGGGGCTCAGGCTCCAACCGGGCCCAAGCGGCCTTTACCTTGCCCCTGCCCCACCATAGATGCTTGGCATCATGCGGGTTCCCTTCATCAAGATGCACGGCCTCGGCAATGATTTCGCGATCCTCGACGGGCGCGAGATCGATCTGCCGCGCCTGTCCGACGCGCAGGTTCGTGCGCTGGCGGACCGGCATCGCGGCATCGGCTTCGACCAGCTGATCCTGCTGTCGCCTTCGCGAGAAGCAGACATGACGATGCGCATCCACAATGCCGACGGCGGCGAAGTAGAAGCCTGCGGCAATGCCACGCGCGCGGTCGCGGTGCTTCACGGCGCGCCTGCCAGCATACAGACCACTGGCGGTGTTCTGCAGGTGCGCCCGGCGGACGGCGCGGCGGAAGTCGCGATGGGCCGCCCCCGCTTCGGCTGGGAGGAGATCCCGCTCGCCTATGCGATGGACACGCGCGACATGCCGCTGGGCTGGGACATGCTCGAGCGGCCGGGCGCGGCGAATGTCGGCAATCCGCACGTCGTCTTCTTCATAGACGATGTGGACGCCGTGCCGCTCGACCGGCTCGGCCCCGAGATCGAGATCGACGCGCTCTTCCCCGAGCGGATCAACGTGAACGTCGCGCAGGTCGTATCGCGCGATGCGATCAGGCTGCGCGTGTGGGAGCGCGGCGCGGGCCTTACGCTCGCCTGCGGCACGGGCGCCTGCGCCACGGCTGCGGTCGCATACCGGCGCGGGCTGGTCGACGCAGAGGTTTCGGTCACCCTCCCCGGCGGCACGCTGACGATCCGCCACGACGAAGACGGCGGCATCCACATGAGCGGGCCCGCGACCGAGAGCTATCGCGGGACCTTCGAGCTGGACGATTTCACGTGAGCGCGCGCCAGGTCATTTCGCTCGGCTGCCGGCTCAACCATGCCGAGAGCGAACGGATCGCCGCCCTCGTCGACGGCGAGCGCGATCTCGTGGTGGTCAATTCCTGCTCGGTCACGCGCGAGGCGGTGCGCCATACGCGCCAGGCGATCCGACGGGCGCGCAAGGCGAACCCCGATGCCCGGCTGCTGGTGACCGGCTGCGCGGCGGAGACCGAGCGCGAGGCGCTCTCCGCGATGGAAGAGGTCGACGGGCTGGTCGGCAATGGTGCCAAGCTCGATGCGCGCAGCTGGAACCTGCCCGAACCGCAGGTGCCGCTGCGCCAGGCGGGCACCCGCGCCTTCATCGGCGTGCAGAACGGCTGCGACCATTCGTGCACCTTCTGCAGCATTCCCAAGGGCCGCGGGGCGAGCCGTTCGGACCCGGTTTCCACGGTTTTGCAGGCGGTCGAGGCACGGCTTGCCGAGGACGTAAAGGAGATCGTGCTGACCGGGGTGGACCTGACCTCGTGGGGTCACGACCTGCCCGGCGAACCGCGCCTGGGCACGCTGGTGGGGGCGATCCTCGACCGCTTCCCGCAATTGCCGCGCCTCCGGCTGTCCTCGGTCGACGGGATCGAGATCGACGACCGGCTCTTCGAACTTATCGCCTCGGAACAGCGGCTTATGCCGCACCTGCACCTCTCGCTCCAGCATGGCAGCGACCTGATGCTGAAACGCATGAAAAGACGGCACAGCCGTTCACAAGCGCTTTCACTGGTGGCACAGCTGAAGCAACGTCGCCCTGACCTCGCCATCGGCGCAGACCTGATCGCGGGCTTCCCGACAGAGGACGCATCGCACCACGCGGACAACCTCTCGATCATCGCAGAGTGCCAGATCGTCCACGGCCACATCTTCCCCTACTCGCCACGCGAGGGCACCCCTGCTGCGCGGATGCCGCAGCTCGACCGGCAGACGATCAAGGCGCGCGCTGCCGAACTGCGCTCCGCCGTCCGCCGGACGCGCGATGCCTGGCTCGAAAGCCTGATCGGCCACGAATACGAAGTTCTCGCGGAAAAGGACGGCAGCGGCTACACGCCGCACTTCGCCCGCGTCGCGTTGCCCGAGGGGACCGCGCCGGGCGCGATCGTCACAATCCGCCCCACCCGGATCATCGAAGGAATGCTCGCATGAGCGACGACGGCTCCTCCAGCTGGAGCGACCGCCTGCTGGGCGGATTTCGCAAGACATCGGATCGCCTGAGCGAGAACATCGCCCCGGTAAGCCAGGCGCGCGGAAACACGCGGCTGGACGACGCCACGCTCGACGAGATCGAGGATGCGCTGATCATGTCCGACCTCGGCCCCGAAGCCGCGGGCCGCGTACGCGCGGCGCTGCGCGAACAGCGCTTCGGCGCCGAGATTACCGAACGCCAGCTGCGCGAAGCCGTCGCGGAGGAAATCACCGCGATTTTGCGCCCGGTGGCCAAGCCGCTGGAGGTCACCGCCTTCCCGCGCCCGCAGGTGATCTTGGTGATCGGCGTCAACGGCAGCGGCAAGACGACCACCATCGCCAAGCTCGCGCACCTGTTCATGGAAGACGATTACGAGGTGATGCTGGCGGCGGGCGACACCTTCCGTGCCGCCGCCATCGGCCAGTTGCAGACCTGGGCGGACCGCGTGGGCGTGCCGCTAGTGCGCGGACCCGAGGGCGGCGACCCGGCCAGCATCGTGTTCGACGCGGTCAAGCGCGGGACCGACGAGGGCACCGACGCGCTGATTGTCGACACCGCAGGCCGCCTCCAGAACAAGCGCGAGCTGATGGACGAGCTGGCGAAGATCCGCAAAGTGCTCGGCCGCCTCAATCCCGAGGCGCCGCACGACGTCGTGCTGGTGCTCGATGCGACCAACGGCCAGAACGCGCTCAGCCAGATCGACGTGTTCAAGGAGGTGGCAGGCGTCACCGGACTGATCATGACCAAGCTCGATGGCACCGCCCGCGGCGGCATCCTGGTCGCGGCGGCGCAGAAATACGGCCTGCCGATCCATGCCATCGGCGTCGGCGAACAGCTCGACGACCTGCGTCCCTTCGATCCCGATCTCGTCGCACGCGTGATTGCGGGCGTGGCGTAACCCGGCCTCGTCATTGCGAGGAGCTGCAAGCGAAGAAGCAATCCACGGCGCCCCGCTTTTCCGCTAGAGTATCATCATGGATTGCCGCGCGGCTGCGCCGCTCGCAATGACGAAGAAAGAACCCGATGACCGAACCCGCTACCCCCGAACCCACCAAGACCAAATCCGGCTGGCTCAATGTCGCGATCGATTACGGTCCGCTGATCGTCTTCCTCGTCTCGTTCTACCTCTTCCGGCCCGATGGCGAGGACTCGGTGGGCACCCTGCTCGCGATCATGAAGTCGACCGGCGCGTTCATCGTCGCCGCCATCGCCGCGCTGATCGCGAGCAAGCTGCTGACGGGGCAAGTCTCCAAGATGCTGATGCTCTCGACCGTGCTGATCGTCGGCTTCGGCGGGATGACGATCCTGCTGCGCGATCCGTTCTACGTGCAGGTGAAGCCGACCGTGCTCTACGCGTTCTTCGGCATCGTCCTGTTGATCGGCTGGATGCGCGGCCAGGCCTATCTGCGCTGGTTGCTGGAGGCGGCGTTCGAGGGGCTGAGCCAGGAAGGCTGGCTCAAGCTGTCGCGCAACTGGGGCTTCTTCTTCCTGTTCCTCGCCGTGCTCAACGAGGCCCTGCGCATGTCGGTGAGCTTCGAGACCTGGCTCTGGGCCAAGCTGTGGGTCTTCATGGGCCTGAGCTTCGGTTTCACGCTGGTCCAGCTGCCGATGCTGCTGCGCCACGGGCTGGACCCGGAGCGCAAGGAAGGCCTGGTCGAGGAAGAGCCGCATACGGGGGCTTGAGGCTGAGACGTCATCCCAGCGAACGCTGAGATGACGCAAACCATGAAATCGGCGCCCGTTATTCGCCGGGTTCGATAGGCGGAGTGTCGTCTTTCCTTGCTTTCCGCCGGCTTCGTTTCACAACCCGGTCGGAACGCGAGGTGGAAAAGCTCCCGATGCCAGCGAGCTGACGCTGCAAAATCCAGAAATAGATTCCGGCCGAAAGCGCGAAGCCAACGGACAGGATCGCAATGCCCCATTCGTAAGAGAAACGCTCAACCAACGTGACCGGAATGAGTAGAATTGCCGAAGGAGCCAGTGCGATCAAGCGATGACCTAGCGTAGGCGAACCTGCCCAATCTACCTTGATCCACTCACGATCGATGAGTCGGCGCAGATAGGCGATCGGCCCTGTCACAACCCTAAATCCGCACCTGCGAACCCAGCTCCACCACGCGGTTGGTCGGCAGGCGGAAGAACTGCATCGCGCTGGCGGAATTCCTCAGCATCCACGCGAAGATCTTCTCGCGCCAGATCGGCATGCCCGGCTTCTCGCTCGGCAGTAGGGTCTGGCGGCTGAGGAAGAAGCTCGTCTCCATCATGTCGAACTTGCCGCCGCAGCGGCTCATGCTCTTGAGGCCTTCGGGCACGTTGGTCTCGTCCATGAAGCCGTAACGCAGGATCGCGCGGTAGAAGCCGCTGCCGATCTCGGTGAATTCGCAGCGATGGTCGGGATCCACGTAAGGCACGTCTTGGATCTCGACCGTCAGGATCACCACGCGTTCGTGCAGCACCTTATTGTGCTTGATGTTGTGGAGCAGCGCGGAGGGAACCCCGGCGGTGCTCGACGCCATGAAGATCGCGGTGCCGGGCACGCGCGTGGCGCTGTTCTGCGCGGACTTGGCGAAAATCTCGATCGGCAGCGCGACCTCGCCCATCCGGTCGCGCATCAGCTTGCGCCCGCGCGCCCATGTGGTGAGCAGGAGGAAGGCGAAGGCGCCCACCAGCAGCGGGAACCAGCCCCCATCGGCCACCTTGGTCAGGTTCGCGGCGAAATACGCCCCGTCGACGATCAGGAACAGCAGCACGATCGGCGCGGCGACGTACCACTTCCACTTCCACACGCCGACGAACAGCACGCCCATCAGCATGGTGTCGATCGTCACCGCCCCGGTCACCGCGATGCCGTAGGCGCTGGCGAGGTTCGAAGAGTTCTGGAAGGTCAGCACAAGGATGATGACCGCGACCAGCAGCGCCCAGTTGATCGAGGGGATGTAGATCTGGCCCGCTTCGGTCTCGCTCGTATGGCGGACCGCGAGGCGGGGGATATAGCCCAGCTGCATCGCCTGGTGCGTGATCGAGAACGCGCCCGAGATCACCGCCTGGCTGGCGATGAAGGTCGCGAACGTGGCGAGGAAGACGAGCGGCAGGCGCCATTGCTCCTGCGCGAGGAAGAAGAACGGGTTCTGGATCGCTTCGGCCGCGGCCTCGGGCGGGAGGCTGATGACCATCGCGCCCTGCCCGAAATAGTTGAGCAGCAGGCAGGGCATGACGAAGCCGAACCAGCTGAGGCGCATCGGCCCGCGCCCGAAATGGCCCATGTCCGAATAGAGCGCTTCGGACCCGGTCACTGCCAGCACGACCGAGCCGAGCGCGAGGAACGCGAGCCAGCCGTCGAGGATGAAGAAGTTGACCGCGTACCATGGGTTGAGCGCCCACAGCACTTCGGGATGCTGGAGGATCTGCCAGCTGCCGAGCAGCGCGATGACCGTGAAATAGACGATCATCACCGGCGCGAAGAGCGCGCCGACCTTGGCCGTCCCGCGGCTCTGCAGCAGGAACAGCGCGACCAGCAGGCCGAGCGCAATGGGGATGACGAAATCCTCCAGCCCCTCGTCCACCACGGTCAGGCCCTCGACCGCCGAAAGCACCGAAATCGCGGGCGTGATCATCGAGTCGCCGTAGAACAGCGAGGTCGCGAAGACGCCCAGCAGGATCGCCAGCCAGCCATATCTGGACTTGCCGATCGAGCGCGAGATCAGCGCGACGAGGGCCAGCGAACCGCCCTGCCCCTTGTTATCCGCGCGCATCAGGATCGAGACGTACTGGATCGCCACGATCAGCGTCATCGACCAGAAGATCAGACTGACCACGCCCAGCACGTGCTCGGTGTCGAGCGCCAGCGGATTGGGCCCGACGAAGGTCTCGCGAAACGCGTAGAGCGGGCTGGTGCCGATATCGCCGAAAACGATCCCGATCGCCCCGAACGCAAGCGTCGCGGTGGAGGCGTGGTGCGCAGTCGTGCCCTTGGCGGGCGGGGCCGCGCCGGGGCCGCCGCTAGGTTCTTGCGCTGGTGCGGAATCGCTCATGAAACAAATGCCAGTCTCAAGCCTGCGAGCCCTCGGCAGGCGTGGTCTTCACTCTTTCGAGGAGAGAGGCGCGCGGTTAGCAGTGCCAGTGTGCACTTGCAACATTGCTTGCATCGATGGCTCAGGACCCGGGCTGCGGCGCAGCAGGGGTGCGCTGCATCGCTCCGGGTTGTCCGGCCCGCTCGCCCAGCACCTCGACCACGCCCTCCAGCCGTTCGAGCTGCGCGGCCACGTAATCGCGGCCCTTCGCATCGGGCGATGAATCCTCGACCGCCTGCCGCCAGAAATCGCGCGCTTCGCCCAGCGCGCCGCCGCGCATGGCGATCAGGCCCTGGAAATAGGCCGGAGCCGGATTGCCGGGCGATTCCTCGCGCGCGCGCTGGAACGCATAGGCGACAGGCGGCGTGATCCGCCCTCGCGTATGCTCGACCAGCGCCATGCCGAGCGCGAGCCACGCCTCGCCATCCTGGGGATTCTCGTGGACCCCGTTGCGCAGCAGCCCCGCCGCATCGGCATGCTGGCCGCGCCGCGAAAAACCGTCTGCGGTCACGACATAGCGCGAGGGCAAGATTCCCTCGACATTGTAGAACCGGCGCCGTGCCTCGATCATATTGTCCGACGTCGGCGAAACGTCGCGCGAGGCCTGTGTGGGCGAGCCGGCGACATCGGGCGAACCCTGCCAGGCATAGCCCGTCAGCGCGAAAACCAGTGCGGAGGCGAGCAGCGCCCAGACCTTGCGCCCTTCCCCCGCGACAAGAAACCCTGCCCCGAACACGACGAGGGCGAGGATGCCGACCGCGATCCACACTCCGATCATTCGCCGCGCCTCCCCAGCCGCCGGAACAGGATGACCAGCGCGATCAGCACGAAAAGCAGCGGCAGCGCGTAGAGCGGCCAGGTCGCGGCCCCAAGGCCCGGGCGGTAGGTGACGTAGTCGCCATAGCGCTCGACCAGCCAGGCGCGGACGTCCTCGGGGCTTTCACCCGCGGCAATCCGGCTGCGGACCTGGTGGCGCATGTCGCCCGCCATCGGCGCGTCGCTGTCGGCGATCGATTGCGACTGGCAGGTGAGGCAGCGCAGCTCTTCCATCAGTTCCTGCGCGCGGGCCTCGGCCTGCGGGTCCTCGAGCTGGACATTGGCCAGCGGCGCGGAGGAGACCGCCTGCCCCTGGGCAAACGCCGCCCCCTGCGCGCCGAGCGCCAGAAGCGCGGCGACCATGAGCGCGAGCGGCCTCATCGCGCATCCTCCCACGCCGCATAGATCTCGTCCACGTCGTTTGCGCGGATGTCGCCGATATGCTGGTAGCGGATGACACCCTCGCCATCGATCACGAAGGTCTCGGGCACACCGCTGGAACCGAGCGCGAGCTGCACCTCGGCAATGTCGTCTTTGGCGATGGCCGCGTAGGGATTGCCGTAATTGTCGAGGAACTGCGCGATCGTTTCGGGTTCGTCGCGGATCGCCACGCCCACGATGGGCACGCCGCGCTGCGCCAGCTCCTCCAGCTGCGGTGCCTCGGCAATGCACGGGAGGCACCAACTCGCCCAGATATTGAGCAGGCGCGGCTGGCCATCGGCGAAATCGGTCGATTCAAGCCGCGGGGCCGCCTCGGGCGCGCCTTCGGGGACAAAAGCGGGCAGATCGAAGGCGGGCAGCGGCTTGCCGATCATCGTGCTGCGCACGAACTCGTCCTTGGGCTGGCTGAGCTGATAGCCGGCCACGCCGAGGAAGAGGGCGAACAGCGCGAGCGGGAGGATGACCCAGAGCTTCTTCATGCCGCAGTCCTCGCGTCCTTCTCGGCCCTGCGCCGCGCGACTTCCTCGCGGATCTTGCGCCGCCGCGCGCTCGCCCGCAGGTGGCCGAAGATCGAGAGGATGCCGCCCAGCGCGATCAGGATGCCGCCATACCAGATCAGCGTGACGAAGGGCTTCCACCACAGCCGCAGCTGCCAGCGCTCCCCGCCATTCTCTCCCGGCTCGGCCGCATCGCCGAGAATGGCGTAGAACTGCCCGTTCCAGCGCGTCATCAGCGCGGATTCGCTGGTGCTCTGCTCGGGCTGCGTGAAATAGCGGGCCTCGGGCTGCAGAACCGTCTCGCGTCCCCCGTCCGACACCGTGATCCGCGCCTGCAACGCGGTCCAGTTCGGCCCTGCAACCGGCTCGACCGCTGCGAGCGTGGCCTCGTACGGGCCCACCGCCACGCTATCGCCGCTGCGCAGCGCGACCAGCCGCTCGGTCGAGAAGGCACTCTCGCTGGCCATCCCGGCGAGCGAGACGGCGATGCCGAAATGCGCGAGCATCGAGCCCCACAGCGCCAGCGGCACCAGCTTGAGCCTGCGCCCGCGCAGCGGCAGCCAGCTGGCCAGCGCCAGCGCGGCGGCGATCGCCAGCCCGATGATCGCGAGCACGCCCGCCCCGGTGAACAGCACCAGCACGGTGACCGACGCGGCCAGGATCGCGCCCACGATGGCCAGCGGCACGGCGACGCGCGAGAGCGAGTCACGCTTCCACCGCAGCAGCGGGCCGACCAGCAGGGCGAGGAACATCGGGACCGCGAACACGGCGGTGACGGGGTTGTAATAGGGCGGGCCGATCGAGACGCGCGTGTCGAACGCCTCGGTCAGGATCGGGTAGAGCGTGCCCAGCAGCACGACCGCCAGGATCGCGCTCAACATCACATTGTTGAACACCAGCGCGCCTTCGCGGCTCACGGCGGCGAAGCGCTTGCCTTCCGACAAGGCGCCCGCGCGCCACGCGAACAGGCCGAAGGCGCCGCCGATATAGAGCGTCAGCAGCACAAGGATGAAGGCGCCGCGCTCGGGATCGACCGCGAAGGTGTGCACGCTCGTCAGGATGCCCGAGCGCACCAGAAAAGTACCGATCATGCTCATCGAGAAGGCGACGACGCCCAGCAGGATGGTCCAGGTGCGCAGCGCGTCGCGCGTGGCCAGCACACTGACCGAATGGAGCAGCGCGGTTGCAGCGAGCCATGGGAGGAGCGAGGCATTCTCGACCGGGTCCCAGAACCACCAGCCGCCCCAGCCCAGCTCGTAATAGGCCCAGTAGCTTCCCGCCGCGATGCCCAGCGTCAGCGCGACCCACGCCGCCAGCACCCACGGGCGCATCACCCGCGCCAGCTCGGGCCCCGCCTGCCGCGTCAGCAGGCCGGCGACGACGAAGCAGAACGCGACCGACAGGCCGACATAGCCGACGTAGAGAATCGGCGGATGCAGCGCGAGGCCGATGTCCTGCAGCAACGGGTTGAGCCCGGCGCCGACCGCGGCGGGCGGATCGAGCCGCTCGAAAGGATTGGAGCTGAACAGCAGGAAGGCGAGGAAGCCGAGCGCGACGAAGGCCTGCGCGGCCAGCACCGCCTTCATGAACCGCTCTTCCATCCGCTGCTCGAACGCGGCCACCAGAGCGCCGCTGATGCCGAGGATCGTCACCCACATCAGCATCGAGCCTTCGTGGTTCCCCCAGGCGCCCGACAGGCGATAGATCAGCGGCTTGTCGGTGTGGCTGTTCGCCGCAACCAGCGCGACCGATAGGTCGGTATCGACGAACACCCGCAGCAGGCACGCAAAGGCGATCACCAGCACGAGGCCCTGGACGATGGCGGCGGGCCGCGCGAGCCCGGCAACCGGCCCTGCGCCCGTGCCGCGAAGGCCGCTCGCCCCCGCCAGAAGCTGCAACACGCACAGCCCCATGGCGAGCCACAGGGCGGCAAGGCCGACTTCGGCGATCATTGCGCGGGGTATTCGGGTGTAGCGGCTGCGCTTTCTTCGAGCACGTCGTGCATCGCCTCGTCGCTCAGCCCTTCGAGCTCGCGCGGGGTGTAGTTCTCGTCATGCTTGGCGAGCAGGGTTTCCGCCTCGAAGGTGCCGCCCTCGTCGAAGCGGCCATTGGCGATCACGCCCGACCCTTCCACGAACAGGTCGGGCACGATCCCGCGATAGGTCACGGGGATCGCGTTGGCGCCCCGCCCGGTCACGCTGAAGGATATGGTCACCCCGTCGGGCAGCGTCTGGATAGAGCCTTGTTGCACCATCCCGCCGAGGCGGATCGCGCGGCCCGGCTCGGGCGGGTTTTCGGCGACGTCTTCGGGCAGGTAGAAATAGTCGGCCTGGCTGCGCAGTCCCCACGCGGCGAGCATCGCGGCCGCGATCAGCACGATCAGCGCCACCATCACGAGCACCAGCCGCTGGTGCTTCGGGGCCATCTTGCCGAGGGGGCCGCTCATTGCCCGCGCCCTTTGCGGCGCGATTCCTCGCGCGCCACATCACGGGCACGCTCCGCCCGGCGCATTCGCAGCCAGCTGAGGATCAGCAGCGCGGCAATGGCGGGGATGGCGATCGCATAGGCGGCGATCACATAGTCCCACTGGTTCAGCGATTCGCGGATCATGCGGCTTCGGCCTCCATCGCGCGGCGGCGCAGGCGCGCCTCGGCCTGCGCTTCCGCCAGCAGCGCGCGCATGTTCATCAGCATCGTGGCGGCGAACAGGCAGGTGAAGCCGAGCAGCGCGACCATCATCGGCCACAGGAACACGCCGTCGATGGCGCTGCCGCCGGTGGTGATGCTGGGCGGCTGGTGGAGCGAGTTCCACCACACAACCGAACGGTTGATGATCGGGATGTTGATCGCGCCGACGAGGCCGAAGATCGCGGGGATTCGCGGCGATGCGCCCTCGCGCTCGACCGCTTGGCTGAGCGCGATATAGGCGAGGTAGAGGAAGAGCAGGATCAGCATGCTGGTCAGCCGCCCGTCCCACACCCACCAGGTCCCCCAGGTCGGCCGCCCCCAGATCGACCCGGTGACGAGGCACAGGGCGGTGAAGACCAGCCCGGGGATCGCCGCTGCACGCGCGGCGAGCGCGGCGAGCGGGTGGCGCCAGACGATGAAGGCAAGGCTTGCGCCCGCAATCGTGGCCCAGCCCGCCATGCCCAGCCAGGCGGTGGGCACGTGGATGAAGATGATCCGCACGGTCTCGCCCATCAGCCGGTCGGGCGGCACCATTGTCAGCCCCCACGCGACCGCGCCGATCGACGCGACCAGACCCACGATCAGGAGGATCGGCGTCAGCGTCCTGGCAAGCTTCAGAAAGCGGCGGGGATTGGCGAAACCATGCATGATTTTACGCTGGTTCCTATGGGGTCAACGGCCTTGGCACGCAAGGTGGATACAAAGGTGGGTACAGGGGCAAGGCACCGGCGCGAACCGGGCGCGATCAGCCCCGCCCGATTACTTACGTCCGATCAGTTCCTGGGCCATCGCATCGGCGACGCGATCGGGCGAGGAACCGCTCGCCTCGCTGTCTTGCCAGATCTTCGTCAGACGCTCGGGGATCAGCGCGATCCGCTTGCGCACTTCGTTGATGTCGCAGGGCGCATCGTCGCGGCGGCACAGATATTCCATCGTCACGCTGATGATGCCGCCCGCATTGATGACGTAGTCCGGCGCATAGAGAATGCCGCGCTGCGCCAGCGTCGTCCCGTTGCCGGGCCGCGCGAGCTGGTTGTTCGCCCCACCCGCCACGATCTTGCAGTCGAGCCGCGCAATGCCTTCCTCGTCGAGGATCGCGCCCAGCGCGTTGGGGCTGAAGACGTCGCACCCGACCGACATGATCGCATCGGGGGCGACCGTGTCCGCACCCAGTTCCTGGGCCAGAGCTTCCACCTCGTCGGCGTCGATATCGGCCAGCGTCAGCTTCGCGCCGTCCTTGGCCAGCAGGCGGGCCACGCCGCCGCCCACGCTGCCGATGCCCTGCATGGCGACATGCACGCCTTCGACGCTGTCCGTTCCAAGCTTGTGCTGCACCGCGGCCTTGATGCCCAGATAGATGCCCAGCGCGGTGAAGGGGCCGGGATTGCCGCCCGCCTCGCCTTCCGCGACCGGCAGGCCGGACACATGATCGGTCCGCTGGTTGACCGCGACCATATCCGCCACCGTGATGCCGACATCCTCTGCGGTGACGTATTTCCCGCCGAGACCGTTCACCGCATCGCCGAATGCGGCGAGCATTTCGGGCGTCTTGCGGCGGTCTTCGTCGGCCAAGATCACCGCCTTGCCGCCGCCCATGGGCAGGCCGGCCATCGCGTTCTTGTAGC
Organism: Alteriqipengyuania lutimaris; assembly: GCF_003363135.1. Classification (NCBI taxonomy): domain Bacteria; kingdom Pseudomonadati; phylum Pseudomonadota; class Alphaproteobacteria; order Sphingomonadales; family Erythrobacteraceae; genus Alteriqipengyuania; species Alteriqipengyuania lutimaris. The sequence goes on from NZ_QRBB01000001.1 coordinate 2,546,136, forward strand.
TCATCCCGCGCGACAGGCGCAGCGCATCGCGCATCGCGTCGCCGGGCTTGGCATAATGCCAGAAGCGGGTGCCGCCCGCAGCCGGGCCGAGATGGGTGGAATGCAGCGCGATAATCGCCGTCAGGCCCCGCTTTTCGTCACGAACGAAGTGGACGACCTCGTGGTCGTCGAAGTCGGGCTCTGTCCAGAAGGCATTCATCGTGATGTGCATCATCCCCAGGGTCGAAATTATCGACGGGCCTGACGGGACATGCGAGGAAAATGGGGCGATCGAGGGGTCTCGAACCCCCGACCTCCGGTACCACAAACCGGCGCTCTAACCAACTGAGCTACGATCGCCATATGACCCGGCGCGACCACGCCAAGATGGCGGCAGTTACGCGCACGAATCTCCGCGTCAAGTGCGGAACGCATGCGCGATATTCGCTTGCGGGCAAAAAGCCAAACACAAAGCGAAACCGGCTTTGGATCGGGCTGCCGCGCATCATTATTACGTGGCTTGCAAAGGGCGCGTCGCATCGCGCATGGGGATGGCATGCGCAATCCGGGCGAATCCGATGCAGGCGAACTGGCGGCCAAGGGCATGCAGCGCCTGCCCTTCCCCAAGCTGGAGCTGCTCCAGAAGCGGAATTTCCTGACGCCCGATTTCTGCGCCGAGCTGATCGCCATGATCGATGCCAAGCGCCGCCCCTCCACGCTCGCCGACCACGACGGCGACATGTATTTCCGCACCAGCGAGACCTGCGACCTGCCGCTGGAGGACCCGCGCACGCAGCGCCTCGACACGATGCTGGCCGAATTGTCGGGCATGGACCCCGCGCATGGCGAGCCGCTGCAGGGCCAGCGCTACGCCGTGGGGCAGGAGTTCAAGGCGCACTGCGACTATTTCAACCCGGACGGGCAGGACTGGGAGAAATACTGCTCGGTCGCGGGCCAGCGCACCTGGACCTTCATGATCTACCTCAACGAACCGGAAGCGGGCGGCGCGACGCGCTTCAAGGTCGTGAAGAAGAGCTTCCAGCCCGAAACGGGCAAGCTGATATGCTGGAACAACCGCCGGCCCGACCAGACCACCAACCCCAACACGATGCACCACGGGATGAAGGTGCGCAAAGGCACCAAATACGTGATCACCAAATGGTATCGCGAGCGGCCCTGGGGGTGGTGAGCAGGGGCAACTGGATCGCCTTGGCGACGACGATTGCCATGATTGCAGTGCTGATCGTCGGAGTCTTCTTCGTCGCTTCCTTTACGATCATCCACGATCCCCATGGCGTCGTGGTTGACGCGCGCCAGGTTTGGACTGGGGGATCAAAGCCCATGACCAAATTACCTTGGGGCGGGTTCATCGTCTATGTCGAGGGCGACGGCGCCGTCGAAGTCACATGCCGCGATGGTTCGGTGAGCGAAGGCGGCTACGTGACGGGTTTCATGGCCGACGACTACTCTGTCAGCGCCGACTGCGAAATCGTGCCCTAGCGCAAACGAAAAGGGACGGCCCGGCAGGACCGCCCTCCCCGTCTCGTTGTCCCGGACTTGATCCGGGACAGGGCTTCTTCCTTCCTACGGTCAGCAGAAAAAGAAGCACCGACCCCGGATCAAGTCCGGGGTGACGCCGAAGGGTAGTTCGCGCGCAGCAGCGAACCCGATCCGCCGAATGAAAAAGGGCGGCCCCGTCGGACCGCCCTTCCCTCGCGGCACGAGGCCGCAAAGCGCGTAAACGCGTTATTTCTTGAGGCTGAGCCCGCCGAAGCGCTTGTTGAACGCGGCCACGCGGCCACCTTCCTGAAGCTGCTGCTTGCCGCCGGTCCACGCCGGGTGGCTGGTCGGGTCGATTTCCAGCGTCAGCGTGTCGCCTTCCTTGCCCCAGGTGGAGCGGGTCTGGAATTCGGTACCATCGGTCATCTTGACGTTGATGGTGTGGTAGTCGGGGTGACCTTCGGCCTTCATGTCATATCTCCATAGCCACGGAACGGTGCCGACCGGTCCAGCTGTCTGGGTGGGAAAGGCGCGCGGATAGCGATGGCGCACCGCAATTGCAAGGTTATTTGGTGTCGTCGTCCGGCGCGTTCATCTTGTCCAGCTTCGCCTGCTGCTGGGCGAGGGTTTCGACACCGGCGCCTTCCCTCAACGTGTCGGACAACAGCTCCGGATCGTAGCGCCCCTGATTCGCAGGCTCGCCCGGGAAGCGACTATACTGCGTCCCATAAACCTGCGGCCGGGCGATGGCCTGGAGATACCGGTCCAGCGTTGCCGCCGCGATCCATTCCGCCTTCGCCATCCCGAGGCCGAGCGCGCGCACGGCGAGAGTGTGGGCGAGGAGGTAGTCTTCGGGTTCGCGGCCATGTTGGAACACGAACGCAGCGGCGTAGAAATCCTCCGCCGTAGTCAGCGCGCCCGCATCGAGCAGCTCGCGCGTTCTGGCGCGGCGCTCCGCATCCGCCCGCGAAACCGCAGCCCAATCCTTTACGCCACCCTGCCGCGCCTCCTGATCGGCGGCGAAGATGGCCTCCATCTCCGCATTGGCGACCGGCTCGGCATCGCCCGCCATTGCCGGAGAGGCCATCAGAAGAGCGAGGACGGCGAACAGGCGCATCATCCCTCCGGCGGATCCGCAATCATCGCCGTAAACTCGCACTCGCAGGTCGTCTTGCCGTTCACGCTCGCCTTGCCGGCGAATTTGTAGACCCGGCTGCGCTTCTGCAGGAACGAGACATGCAGGTCGAGCAGGCAGCCCGGGGTCACGGGCGAGCGGAACTTGGCGTTCTCGATGCCCATGAAGAACACGAGCTTGCCCGTGCCCGCCAGCTCCAGCGTCTCGATCCCGAGGATTGCGGCGGCCTGCGCCAGCGCCTCGATCTGGAGGACGCCGGGCATGATCGGTGCGCCGGGAAAATGGCCCTGGAAGAATTCCTCGTTGAAGGTCACCGCCTTCACCGCGTGGATATCTTCGCCCAGGTTCATGTCCTCGACCCGGTCGACCAGCAACAGCGGGTAACGATGCGGCAGGGCCTTCAGGACCTGCCGCACGTCCATGCTACGCGCTTCTTTCGCGCCGTTGTCTTGTGCGTCGGCGATGGGATCAACGCCCGGTCGGCTGTGCGGGAGCCTGCGGCTGGGCGCCCTGCTGCTGCTGCGCGATCGCCTGCTGCTGCGCGAGGCCGAGCAGGATCTGCTGCATGCGCTGCTGCAGGGTCAGGCTCTGCTGGTCGGGCTGCCAGCCTTGGGGCGGCGTGGTCTGGACCGAGGGCATGCGCTGGTCGAGCGCGGCCACGATGTCGCGCGTCACGTTCGCGGCATCGGGCGCATACTGCACCACGTCCGGCGTCAGCAGGATCTGGATGTTCTTGTTCTGAATCACCTGATTCTGCGCGTTCTCGTAATCGGCGACCAGCTGCTGGATGGCGTAGGCCTGGGCCAGCGCGATCGGCGTGTAGAGCTGGTTGATCTGCTGTTCCTTCTGCCGGATCTGCGTCACGACATTGGGGTTCGCCTGCACTTCGGCATCGGTCACCTGACCGTCCGAATTGGTGTCGAGGCTCTGCTGCAGCGTATTGAGTTCCTGCCGCGCGGTGCTGACCTGCTGGATCTGGCTGGCGTAGGTCTGGCCGATCTGCTGGTACGCGTTCACGCGCGCCTGGCTGTTGAGGATCACGGCTTCGGGATTGCTGATCGCGATCCCGTTGACCTGCGCGGCTGCGGGCACGGCGGCGAGCGTCGCGCCGAGAGCTGCGCCGAGGGCGAGAGTGGCTTTGGCGAGTTTCATCAGAATTGCGTCCCTACGTTGAATGAGAGGGTCTTGGTGTCGTCGCCCTCTTCCTTGAGGATGACATGCGAAAGATCGATCCGGAAAGGACCGAAGGGCGAGTTCCAGTTCACGCCGAAGCCCACCGAAACGCGGGGGCTGGCGCTGTTCCCGAGGAAGACCTCTTGGAACGGAGAGATCGTCCGGTTGAGCGGTGACAAGGGATTGCCGTCCGCATCGACCGTATCCGTCGTAGCACCGCCATTAGCGCCGATGAACAGCGGATTTCCGTTGTTGTCGCGCAGCTGGTACTGGATACCGTCGGGAAACGGGCTGTTCTGCAGTTGCGGAGTCTCGACATCGAAGAGCGAGCCTACATCAACGAAGAAGGACGGGCGCAGGCCCAGCTCGCGCGCACCGGAGCCGAGCGGAATTTCCAGCTCTGCCCGGCCGAGATAATAGGCATTGCCGCCGATGGCATCCTCGCGGATCCGATCGCGATCGGTGATCACCAGCGGATTGCCCTCACCATCGTCGATGATCGGTTGACGCAGCACACGCGGACCAACCCCGCGAACGTCGAAGCCGCGGAACTGCGGCTCACCCAGCTGGAACCGATCGGTGAGCAACACGTCGTCGCGCCCAGGCACGTCTTCGAGGCCCTTGATGTAGCCGCCTTCCAGCGAAAGCGAGAAGATGAAGTCGCCCAATACCTGCCAGTACTTCGAGGCCTGGCCACGCACGCGCACGTATTTCACGTCCCCGCCGAGACCGGCGAAATCGAGCCCCAGGTTGATCCGCTCGCCCCGGGTCGGGCGATAATAGCTGTTGAGCGAGTTGTAGATGTAGTTGAGGCCGAGGATCGAGCTGACGCGATCGCCCACCACGTCGCAGATGTAGCGCGTGGCGAGGAGCGGCTCGCACTCGCGGATGCCGTCGCCATCGAAATCCTCGAAGAACTCGTTCTCGTTGATCGTGACCTGGTCGTAATTGAGCGTGTAGCTGGCGACCAGCGAGGAATATTCGGTCAGCGGCACGCCGACCCGGGCCGATCCGCCGGTGGTCACCTGCTTGTAGCGCGTCTGGTCGCGATCGTTGAGACTGTAGCTGTTGACGTCCTGGCGGTAGAGATTGAGGCCCAGCGATATGTTGCGATCGAACAGGTAGGGTTCGGTAAAGCTGAGATTGACCGAGTTGGAGAAGCGCGAGACCTGCGCCGATGCGCCGATCGTCTGGCCGCGCCCGCGGAAGTTGCGCTGGCGGATCGAGCCGGAGAACAGGAAGCTCTCGATCGACGAGAAACCCGCGGAAAGCTGCAGTTCGCCGGTCGGCTGTTCCTCGACATTCGCCTCCAGGATAATCCGGTCGGGCTCGGCCGTCTGGACCTGCTGGACCTCGAAGCCTTCCTGGAAGAAGCCGAGCGAATTGATACGCGCCGTGGTCCGGTCGATCGCGGTCGAATTGAAGGCATCGCCCTCGGCGGAGCGGAACTCGCGCCGGATGACCTTGTCCTGCGTCAGCGTGTTCCCGTTGACGTCGATCCGTTCGATATAGACGCGCGGTGCCTCGTTGATCAGCAGCGTCACGTCCATCGTGCGTTCGTCGGGATTGCGACGGAACTGCGGGCGCACGTCGGCAAAGGCGTAGCCGAAGCGCCCGGCCAGCTCGCTCAGCTGCTCGACCGTGTCCTCGATCGTCTTGGCGTTGTACCACTGCCCCTCTTCGATGGTGAGGCTGTTGGTCAGCGCATCGCCGTCGAAATCGCGGATCTCGCTGGTCACCTCGACATCGCCGAACTGGTAGCGATCGCCTTCCTCGACGACGTAGGTGATGATGAAGTCGCGCTTGTCGGGGGTCAGCTCGGCCACCGCCGACACCACGCGGAAATCGACGTAGCCCTGGGTCAGGTAGAATTCGCGCAGCTTCTGCTGGTCGAAGGCGAGCCGGTCGGGGTCGTAGCTGGTATTGCCGCTCAGGAAGCTGAACAGGCTGGTCTCCTTGGTGACCATCTCGCCCTTCAGCTCGCCGTCGGAAAACTCGTCGTTCCCGATGATGTTGATCTGCTGGACGCGCGACTTGGGCCCTTCGGTGATCTCGAACACGAGATCGACGCGGTTCTGGCTCAGCTGCACGGTCTTGGGTTCGACCGTGGCGGCGAAGCGGCCCTGGCGCTTGTAGAGCTCGATGATGCGCGCAACATCCGCGCGGACCTTGGAACGGGTGAAGATCTGGCGCGGCGCGAGGCGGATTTCGGGGACGATCTTGTCGTCCTTGAGCCTTTCGTTGCCTTCGAGGATGATGCGGTTGATGACCGGGTTTTCCACCACCTCGATCAGCACGTTCCCGTTCTCGTTGCTGATCTCGTAATCGGAGAACAGCTCGGTCGCGGCGAGGTCTTTCAGCGCCTGGTCGGCAGCCGCAGTCGTGTAAGGCTCGCCCGGGCGCAGGCGCACGTAGCTGAGGATGGTCTGCGGCTCGAGCCGCTGGACGCCCTGCACCGAGATCGTCCGGATGGTGTCGCCCTGTGCCGTGTCCGCCGCGGCGTCGGGCTGCGCGTTTGCGTCCTGCGCCGTGGTGGGGGACTGTGGCTGGGCCTCAACCCCGGTGTCCTGCGCGAATGCCACTTGCGGCAGCCCCGCGAGAGTCGTGCCCGCCAGCAGGGCGAACGCGAATTTCGGAATGTTGCGCAGGCGGCGCGAGGCGCCCGTTTCGATGGCCGTCATTGGCGAAGATGTCCCGTCAAATTTACTAGACCCGGATCGCACCATGCTCTGTTTAGCGTACCGGCGTCCGGATCGAAGGTCCGGCGCCCTGTGCCCGATACGCAGGCCCCTTTCAAGCAGGTGCAAATCGCTGGTGGGTCCGCCTCTCTTGTCCCTGACCCGGTCTGCCTCAGCCGAACAGCGTGAGGCTCGCCAGGTCGTTGATCGTCACGAACAGCATCAGCGCGAGCACGAGAGCCACACCGGTGCGATACGCCATTTCCATCACGCGGGGGCCGACCGGCTTCCGGCGGATCGCTTCCGCCGCGTAGAATGCCAGATGACCTCCGTCGAGCGCCGGGATTGGCAGCAGGTTAATGAATGCCAAATTAAGTGAGATGAGCGCCACGAAATTGACGAAGGCCGAGAACCCTAGGCTCAGCTGTTCGCCCGAGAACTTGGCGATCTTCACCGGCCCGCCCAGCTCGCGCACGGAGCGCTGACCGGTCACGATCTGACTGAGGCCGGTGATCATCATCGAAAACGTGTCGATCGACTGTTCGACCGAGCCCGACAGCGCCGCGATCGGCCCCTGCGGCACGAAATCATATTCGACCCCCGCCGACTCGACGCCGAGCAGGCCGATACGCGACGTATTGCCGAAGCGATCCTCGACCTCGCGGCTCATCGTGGTGAGCGCGAAGCTCATGGTCTCGCCATCGCGCTCGACGCCCAGCTCCATGCGCTGTTCGGGGTGCAGCATGACCGCCTGCTGCAACTCTCCGAAGCTCTCCACCCGGTCTCCGTCGAGAGTCACGATCCGGTCGCCCACCTCGACCCCGGCGACCTGTGCAGGCGAGGGATCGCTGAAGCCCGCGACTGTCAGCTGCTGGGTCGCGTCGACCGGTACCGGGCGGCCGATCAGCATGAAAAAGCCCGCGAAGATCGCCAGCGCGATCAGGATATTGGTCACCGGCCCGGCGGCCACGATCAGCGCGCGCTTCCACAGCGCGGCGTTCTGGAACGCGCCCTCTTCCGCAGGCGCGGAGGGATCGGGGACGCTCGCGGGGTTCATGTCGCCCTTGAACTGGACATAGCCGCCCAGCGGCAGGGCGGAGAGGCGCCAGCGCGTTCCCTGCCGGTCGTTGAAACCGACCAGTTCCTTGCCGAAACCGACCGAAAAAGTCTCCGCCTTCACGCCGAGCATTCGGCCCACGAGCAGGTGGCCGAGCTCGTGCAGCGTCACCAGCGGGCCCAGCACCAGCAGGAAGCCGAGGACCCACATCCAGATAGGTGGCTGTTCGATCATGCGTTCTCCAGAATGGCCTGGGCCTGCCGACGGGCAGAGCTATCGATCGCCAGCACGTCGTCGAGCGTGGCGGGGCGCGAAGCATCGTTCGTGCGTTCCAGGACGTCTTCGACCACTGCCGCAATGCGGGTGAATGGAATGTGACCGGCGAGGAAGGCGGCAACCGCTACCTCGTTGGCGGCGTTGAGAATTGCTGGGCGTGCCCCGCCCGCCTCGCACGCATTGCGCGCCAGCCGGGTGGCGGGAAACCGCTCCTCATCCGGGGCGAAGAACGTCAGCTGGCCGAGCTTCGCGAGATCGAGCGGCTCGCACGGCGTCTCCATCCGCGCGGGCCACGCGAGGCACGAGGCAATGGGCACCATCATGTCCGACGGGCCGAGCTGCGCCAGCGTTGACTGGTCGCGATATTCGACCATCGAGTGGATCACGCTTTGCGGGTGGACGATGATGCGAATCCTGTCGAGGCCGACGGGGAAGAGGTGATGCGCCTCGATCAGTTCGAGCCCCTTGTTCATCATCGTGGCCGAATCGACGCTGATCTTCGCGCCCATGTCCCAGTTGGGATGCGCGACCGCCTGATCGGGCGTGACCCGCTGCAATTCTTCCGCAGAATGCAGCCTCAGCGGGCCGCCACTGGCGGTCAGCGTGATCATCCGCACCTCGGACAGCTTGTTGCCCGCCAGGCACTGGAAGATCGCGTTATGCTCCGAATCGACCGGCAGCAGCGTGGCGCCGTGCTTCGCGACCGCCTTGGTCATCACCTCGCCTGCGGAAACCAGCGCTTCCTTGTTGGCGAGTGCGATCGTGCCGCCCTGCTCGATCGCGGCCATCACGGGCGCGAGGCCTGCGCAGCCGACGATCGCCGCCATGGTGATATCGACCGGGCGGCTCGCCGCCTCGATCAGCGCGGTGCGCCCGCCGGCCGCCTCGATCCCGCTACCGCTGAGCGCATCGCGCAGTTCGGGCAGGCATGCCTCGTCGCCGACCACCGCGATCTTCGCGTCGAATTCGCGCGCGAGCGCGGCCAGCTTGGTGGCACTGCAATGCGCGGTCAGCGCCTCGACCCGCCATTCGTCGCGGTGCTGGCGCAGCAGTTTGAGCGTCGAATCACCGACCGAGCCGGTGCTGCCGAGGATGGAAATCGAACGCAAAGGTTACAGACTCACGGACACGACGATGCCGACCACGATGGCAACCGGAAGCACGCCATCGAAGCGATCCAGAAAACCGCCGTGCCCCGGGATGAGACTGCTCGAATCCTTCACCCCCGCCTTGCGCTTGAGCCAGCTTTCGAAGAGATCTCCGGCGAGCGATACGGCGGCGAGCACCGGCCCCGCGATCAGGATGCCGATCAGCATCTGCATGTTGAAATATTGCTGCGCGAGATAGGCGATGACGAACAGCGGCATGAGCGCGAGGGTCGCGCCGACCATGCCGCCCAGCAGCCCGGCCCAGGTCTTGTTGGGCGACACGCGCGGCAGGATGCGCGGCCCGCCGATCAGCGTGCCGAAGCCATAGGCGAAGACATCGGCGAAGATCACGCTGGCGAGCGTGATGTAGAGCGGCTGCAGGTCGAAATCGATCAGGATGACCGCGGCCAGCCCGATATAGGCAGCGCCGGCAAGGATGCCCGCAAGGCGAAACGGTATATTCGCCGTCGCCTTGATGACGAGGAAGATGAATTCGAGGAAGCAGATGGCCGCGACGGCGGCGATGACGATATCGATGCCCCGGTCGCCGAGGAAATACCAGGCCGCAGCCACGATGCCGAGCATCACTGCCGCCGAGACGGCCCTGATCCCCAGCGTCTTGCGCCGCGAATGCTCGCGCACTTCCTTCAGCGTCGGCGCATCCTCGCCCCCTACGCCGGTGTCGTTCTCGTCGACCGCGTCGGCGCGGGCTTCGCTATCGGCCGCCATAGCGCCTCTCCCTCTTGGCGAAATCGCCGATCGCCTCCTGCAGGTGCTGCGGCGTGAAGTCTGGCCACAGCGTATCGACGAACATCATTTCCGCATAAGCCATTTGCCATAGCAGAAAATTCGACAGGCGCACCTCGCCGCTGGTCCGTATCAGAAGATCGACCGGCGGAAGGTCTGCAGTGAACAGATTGCGCTCGATCGCTTGCGGAGTGATCTCGCCCTGCTCCGCCGCGGCTCTCGCAGCCGCCGCGATCTCCTGCTGCGAGCCGTAATTGAGCGCCACGGCCACGGTATGCGTGCCGTTCGCCGTGCGCTCCAGCGCATCCTCGAGCATGACGACGATATCGGGATCGAGCGCACGCCAGTCGCCCACGATCTTCAGCTTCACGCCATTGGCGACGAATTCCTCGAGATCGGTGCGGATGAAATTGCGCATCAGGTTCATGAGGTCCGAAACCTCGTCTTCCGGGCGCTTCCAGTTCTCCGACGAAAAGGCATAGAGCGTGACGCACTCGATCCCGCTGCCCTTGAGGCTGCGGACGAGCGTGCGCACGGCCTCCACCCCGCGCTTGTGGCCCATCGCGCGCGGCAGGCCGCGGCGCTTGGCCCAGCGGCCATTGCCATCCATGATGATGGCGACGTGGCGGGGTGGCTGGTCCTTGCTCATATGCCCGACCCTCGCGCCGCCGGATCACGGCGATCGGTGGCGCAAGCGATGCTCACTGCGTCATGATTTCCTTCTTCTTCGCTTCCACGGCCTTGTCCACTTCCTCGACATACTTGTCGGTCAGCTTCTGGACGTCGTCTTCCGAACGCTTGCGGTCGTCCTCGGAAATCTCTTTCTTCTTCTCGTCTTCCTTGAGCGCTTCCATACCGTCGCGGCGCACGTTGCGGATCGCGATCTTCGCGTTTTCGCCGTACTTGTCCGCCAGCTTGGCCAGATCCTTGCGGCGCTCCTCGGTCAGGTCGGGCATCGGAATGCGCAGCGTCTGGCCGTCCTGCATCGGGTTGAGGCCGAGGTTCGCGTGGGCAATGCCCTTTTCCACCGCGTTCACATTGCCCTTGTCCCACACCTGCACGCTGAGCATGCGCGGCTCGGGCGCGGAAACGGTCGCCACCTGGTTCAATGGCATCATCGATCCGTAGACCTCGACCTGCACAGGATCGAGCAGGCTGGTGTTCGCACGCCCCGTGCGCAGGCCCGCCAGATCGCCCTTCAGGCTATCCACCGCACCCTGCATACGGCGTTCGATATCGTTCTTGTCGTATTTCGCCATTTTCGGCCTTCCTACATCCTCGTGAAATCAAATACCTGAAATCAGTCGCTCTGCACGATCGTCTGGGCGCCCTGCCCTGCAAGCACCCGGGCCAGATTGCCCTTCTCGCGGATCGAGAAGACGACGATCGGTATGTTGTTGTCGCGGCACAAGGCCACGGCGCTGGCGTCCATCACCTTCAGGTTGTCGGCCAGAACCTTGTCGTAACTTACTGTATCGTAACGCTTGGCGTCAGCATTTTTCTTCGGGTCCGAATTGTAGACCCCATCGACGCTGGTGCCCTTGAACAGCGCGTCGCAGCGCATCTCGGCCGCGCGCAACGCCGCGCCGCTGTCGGTGGTGAAATAGGGTGCGCCGACGCCCGCAGCGAAAATCACGATGCGGCCCTTCTCGAGGTGCCGCTCCGCCCGGCGGCGGATCACCGGCTCGCACACCGTATCCATCTGCACTGCCGACTGCACGCGGGTGGGCACGCCCAGCTGCTCGAGCGCGCTCTGCATCGCGAGCGCGTTCATCACGGTGGCGAGCATGCCCATGTAATCGGCCTGCGCGCGCTCCATCCCCTGCGCCGCGCCCGCCATGCCGCGGAAGATATTGCCGCCGCCGATGACGAGGCAGATTTCCCAGCCTGCGTCCTTGGCCTGCTTCACTTCCTTCGCCAGTTCGGCGACGAAGGCGGGATCGATGCCGAACTCCTGCTCGCCCATCAGCACCTCGCCCGAGAGTTTCAGGAGGATACGCTTGGCGTTACTGATCGGCATGGGGGCAGGACTCGACGTTTAGGGGCAGGCGCTTGGCCCTAACGCGCGGGGATGCGAGTGGCAACGGCATGGACGGCATTTGATCGCGTGCTTGTCTGCCTGCCGCGCTTCGACCATCAGTGAACGGTGCTTCGACGGATCATCCCCACCGGCCGCGCGCGGATAATCGCGCTCGTCATCCTTGGCGCAATTCTGGTGGTGGGCGGGCTCGTCGCCTGGAAGGCGTGGCACGATACGATGTCCGATCCGGTGGTCCGGCGCACCAGCGTGACCCTGCCCGGTATGGCACCGGGCAGCGAACCCGTGACCGTCGCGCTCATCTCCGACATCCATGTCGCCGGGCCCGACATGCCTCCCGCCCGGCTCGAGCGGATCGTCGCGCAGATCAATGCGCTGCAGCCCGACGCGGTCCTGATCGCGGGCGACCTGGTGAGCGACAAGACGCTCGCCACCCACGTTTACGAACCGGCGGAGATCGTCGCGCCGCTGGGCGGCCTCGACGCACCTCTCGGCACATTCTTCGTGCCCGGCAACCACGACCACTGGTTCGATCTGGAAGGCCTCGCCTCGCAACTGGCGCAGCGCGGTATCACGATCCTCGCCAACGAAGCCGCCAAGGCGGGGCCACTGGTCATCGGCGGGCTGGACGACGACTATACCGGGCACGACGATATCGCCGGAACGCTGGCCGCGATGAACCGGCTGGACGGCGCACCCGTGTTCCTCAGCCACAGTCCCGATCCGCTGCCCGACTTGCCGGAAGGGTCGGTGATCCTCGCCGGCCACACCCATTGCGGACAGGTGCAATTGCCGCTGGTCGGGATCGTCTTCACCCAGTCGCGCTATGGCAAGCGCTACGCATGCGGGCGCACCGACGACCCGCACGGCATCGCCATCGTCGGCGCAGGGCTCGGCACCAGTGGTCTCCCGCTGCGGTTCGGCGCGCGGCCCGAGGTCTGGCTGATCCAATTCAGGCCGACCGAGGAATAGCTAAAGCTCGACCGTCCTGCCCTCCCGGGCGCTCTGCATCCCGGCTTCGAGCACGTGCATCGCGCCCATGGCCTCACCGATCGGCACGGGATTTGCGCCCTCGCCGCGCAGGGCGGAGGCGAGCGCATTCCAGAACACGCTATAATCGCCGCGCTCGTTGGGCACCTCGCCATGCGAATGGATATCCTCGGCGGGCGTGTAGATGCCCGGGATCGGGTCGAGGCCCAGCTCCGCATCGCCCGGCTGCGCGCCGGCAATGATCGCGGGTTCCTGCGTATCGGCCCCGTGCTTGATCCAGCTGCCGCCGGTGCCGTGCACCGCGAAGCGCAGGCCGTCGTCCGCGCTCAGCTTGCTCGAATGCAGCACGACGCGGCGGGTCGGATAGCGCAGGATCGTGTGGAACCAGTCGGGCGCGGGGCCGCCCGCCCGCAAGATCGCGAGGTCGAGCGTCACCGCCTCGGGCATGCCGAACAGGCACAGCGCCTGATCGACCAGATGCGGGCCGAGGTCGAACCACGATCCGCCCTCGCGCGCATCCTTCCAGCGCTCCGGCACATCGGGTTTCCAGCGATCGAAGTGGCTCTCGAAATGGACGATGTCGCCCAGCAGCCCTTCGCCGATCACCCGCCGCAGGGTGAGGAAATCGGCGTCCCAGCGCCGGTTGTGGAACACCGTAAGCATTCGCCCCGCCTGCGCGGCGGCGCCTTCCATCCGCTGCGCATCGGCAAGGCTGGTCGCCACGGGCTTCTCGACCAGCACGTGCTTGCCCGCCTCCAGCGCGGCGATCGCGTGTTCGGCATGCAGATCGTCGGGACTGGCGACAATCACGAGGTCGATGCCCGACTCGGCCAGCAGAGCCTCGATCGAGGGCACGACCGTCATGCCCGGCAGAGATTCCCGGACCTGTTCGGGTTTACTGGAGACGACCGCGCGCAAGCCCATCCCCTCGGTCGCCTGCACGAAGGGCGCATGGAAGACGCGCCCGCTCAATCCATACCCGACGAGGCCGACCCCGATCTGCGTCATGCGAAGCTTCCCTGTACTGGCGTGTTCATGCGCGGAGCATAGCAGAAACGAAAACGGCCGCCGGGCAGGAACCCGGCGGCCGTGAATTTTGCGCAGTGGAGAAAGGCCTCAGCCCTTCACGGCTGCCGCGACTTCGGCTGCGAAGTCGCTTTCTTCCTTCTCGATCCCTTCGCCGAGCTGGAAACGGACATAGTCCTTCAGGACGATCGGCTTGCCGGCATCCTTGCCTGCCTGCGCCACGACCTGTTCGATCGGGGTCTTGTTGTCCATCACGAACACCTGGCTGAGCAGCGCGTTTTCCTTGGCGAACTTGCCGATCGCGCCTTCGACCATCTTTTCCTGCACGTTCTCGGGCTTGCCGCTCTCGGCTGCCTTTTCCTTCGCGATCGCACGCTCGCGCTCGATCAATGCGGGGTCGAGGCCTTCGGCATTGAGCGCCTGCGGGAACGCGGCGGCGATGTGCATCGCGAGCTGGCGGCCGAGCGTTTCGAGCGCGTCCTTGTCGGCTTCGCTCTCGAGCGCGACGAGCACGCCGATCTTGCCGAGGTTCGGCGAGACGGCATTGTGCACGTAAGGCACGACGAGGCCGTTTTCGACCGCGACGGTCTTCATCCGGCGGACCTGCTGGTTCTCGCCGATGGTCGCGACATTGTCGGTCAGCTTGTCGCCGATCGTGCCGCCATCGGGGTGCGCCATGCCCTTGAGCGCTTCGACATCGTCGCTGCTTGCGGAAAGCGCGGCCTGCGTGGTCTTGCGCACGAAATCCTGGAACTGGTCGTTCTTGGCGACGAAGTCGGTTTCCGAGTTCACTTCGACCGCGACACCCCTGGTGCCTTCCACGGCCACGCCGACGAGGCCTTCGGCGGCGGTGCGGCTGGACTTCTTCTGCGCGGTGGCGAGGCCCTTGGCCCGCAGCGCGTCGACCGCGGCTTCGACGTCGCCGTCGGCGGCTTCGAGAGCCTTCTTGGCGTCCATCATGCCCGCGCCGGTCTTCTCGCGCAGTTTCTTCACATCAGCGGCGGTAAAAGCAGCCATCGATCTGTTCCTTGAAATGTCTTGAATATGGTGAGCGGCCCCGGAAGCGAGACAGTTCGCTACCGGGGCGCTAGTCAGCGATTGTGAAGCGGCGGTTACGCGCTGGCTTCGGCAGTCTCGGCGGCCGCCTCGGCGGGCGGGTTTTCCATCTCGCCCACGCCCGGATCGTTCGAAGCGTCCTTGCGTGCTGCTTCGCTGAAGGCGTCGCAGTACAGGCGCACGGCGCGGCTCGCGTCGTCGTTGCCGGGAACGGGGAAGGCGATGCCGGTCGGGTCGGTGTTCGAATCGAGCACCGCGACGACGGGAATGCCGAGCACGTTGGCTTCCTTGATCGCGAGGTCTTCCTTGTTGGCGTCGATCACGATCATGACGTCGGGAATGCCGCCCATGTCGCGGATGCCGCCGAGCGAAAGCTCGAGCTTGTCACGCTCGCGCGTCAGGTTGAGCACTTCCTTCTTGGTCAGTCCGCCGGTGTCGCCCGAAAGCTGTTCCTCGAGCGTCTTGAGACGCTTGATCGAACCACTGATGGTCTTCCAGTTGGTCAGCATGCCGCCCAGCCAGCGGTGGTTGACAAAGTGCTGGCCGGCCATGCGGGCGGCCTCGGCCACCGGCTCCTGCGCCTGGCGCTTGGTGCCGACGAACAGGACCTTGCCGCCGCCCTGCGCGGTCGCCGCGACGAAATCGAGCGCACGCGCCATCAGCGGCACGGTCTGCGACAGGTCGATGATGTGGACACCGTTGCGCGCGCCGAAGATGTACGGCTTCATGCGCGGGTTCCAGCGGTGGGTCTGGTGGCCGAAGTGTGCGCCGGCCTCGATCAATTGCTGCATCGTGACGGTAGGAGCCGCCATAGGTAAATTCCTTTCCGGTTGAGCCTCTGGAAAGCAGGAACCCGAGGCGGATGGCCCGCCAAAGGCACCGGTATGATGCGCCTTCCATGTGGATTTTCCCGCAAAACACCTCGCGGGAGGGCGCCCCTTAGCGGGCTGGACGTCGAAAATCCAGCCCTATTTTCCCGCCCCGACGCGACGACAGGTCCAATTCGGCCTTGACCGGCCGGAACAAATAGGGAACAAAGGTGCTCATCAGCGGAACATCGTGAGTCGCTGACCCATTATCAGCATGTTTTCCACAGCCGGTCCATCGCTTTTGCACCGGCCCCGTGGGGAACGAAGGCCGGAGAAAGACCATGATTGCAGTTGCCATCACGTTCCTGCTCGCACTGAGCGCGATCGTCGCGCTGGTTTCCGTGGCCCACAGCGTGCTGCGCGGCTGGCATTCCTACCGCGCGCTCGCCTCCGAATTGTGCGCGGTGCGCGCGGCTGGAAACCGGCCCGGCGCTGTCACGCGCGGCCTGCGCAAGGCGAGCGCCCGTCCTGCCCCGCGTACGGCCTGCCGCCGTCACCGCGCGGCGAGCGGCATCCGCGCCGCCGCCTGATTTCACCGATTACTGCTGGAGGCCTTCCAGCGCGACCGTTTCGCCCAGCCTGCCGATCACGGTTTCGCCCGCGATCACCCGCTGGCCCATCAGCACCTGGGGCGAGGTCCCTGCCGGCAGATAGAGATCGACCCGGCTGCCGAAACGGATCAGCCCGACCCGTTGCCCCGCCGCGACGATGTCGCCCGGCTTCACGAACGGCACGATCCGCCGCGCAAGCAGCCCGGCGATCTGCGTGATGCCCAGGATCACGCCGTCGCCGCGCTCGATCAGCAGATGCTGCCGCTCGTTCTCCTCGCTCGACTTGTCGAGCTCCGCATTCACGAACTTGCCCGGAACGTAGCTCATCCGGCCGATCGTGCCCGCGCAGGGGCTGCGGTTGATGTGCACGTCGAAGAGGCTGAGATAGATCGACACCCGCGTGAAGGGGCCGCGCCCCATGCCGCCATCGGCATCCTGGAACTCGATCGGCGGATCGACCTGCGCGATCTGCGTCACCGTCCCGTCGGCAGGCGACAGGATCAGGTTTTCCCCGCGCGGCACCACCCGCTCGGGATCGCGGAAGAAGGCGAGGATGCACAGCGAGAGAAAGCCCAGCGGCCACGCGATCGTCTCCCACGCCAGCAGCGCGGCGATGAGAGAGATGCCAGCGCAGATCAGCGCATATTTGCGCCCCTCGGGATGGACCGAGGGTAGCGCGGCACGCGCCTCTCCCCCGCCCTTGTTGTCCATGATCTCACCGGCCACGGCGTGTCGCCTCCACCCTGCGGTCCCGACGGATCGTGTGTTTCGTCATCGCGCCCACCATCATTGCGCCCGCCGCACGAAGACCGCGCCTGCCGAATAGCCTGCGCCGAAGCTGCAGATCAGCCCGGTATCGCCTGCCGCCAGATCGTCTTGGTGGAGGTGGAACGCGATGATCGAGCCCGCGCTCGACGTATTGCCGTAGGTGTCGAGCACAGTCGGGCTTTCGTCCTCGTTCGCCTCGTGGCCCAGCACGCGCTGCGCGATCAGCCGGTTCATCCCCGCATTGGCCTGGTGCAGCCAGAGCCGCCGCAGCGCCTTGGGATCGAGCGACAGGGCTTGCGCCTCGGTCACGATCATCTCCGCCACCATCGGCACCACTTCCTTGAAGACCTTGCGCCCTTCCTGGACGAACAGCTTGTCGTCGCTGCCCATGGTCTCGGGCTCGGCGCGGTTGAGGAAGCCGAAATTGTTGCGGATATTGTTGGAAAAGACGGTCTTCAGCTTCGTGCCGAGAATGTCCCAGTGGCCCGGGGGCGCAATCTCGGCATCCTCGACCAGCACGGCGGTCGCGACGTCGCCGAAGATGAAATGGCTGTCGCGGTCGCGCCAGTTGAGATGCCCGCTGGTGATTTCGGGGCTGACGACCAGCACGCTCTTCGCATTGCCCGAGCGGATATAGTCCGCTGCGGTCTGGATGCCGAAGGTAGCGGAGGAGCACGCGACGTTCATGTCGAAGGCGAAGCCGTCGATGCCCAGCGCCTGCTGGATCTCGATCGCCATTGCCGGATAGGGGCGCTGCATGTTCGATGCGGCGCACAGCACCGCGTCGACATCGCTCGCCTCTCGCTCCGCCCGCGCCAGCGCATCGCGCGCGGCGGCGACTCCGATCTCGGCCATCATGGAAAGATCGTCGTTCCCGCGCGGCTCGTGGCGCGGTTCCATGATCGCAGGATCGATCAGCGGCGGCTTGTTGATGACGTGGCGCGCCTTGATCCCGCTCGCCTTCTCGATGAATTCGACCGAACTGTGCACCAGCGGCTCGACCTCGCCCGCCTCGATCGCGTCGGCATGCTCGGCATTGTGCCGGTCGACATAGGCGTTGAAGCTTTCCACCAGCTCTTCGTTGCTGATGCTGTCCGCCGGCGTGAATAGGCCGGTGGCGGAGATGACGGGCCGTCCCGCCCGGGGTGTATCGTGCGCACTCATTGTGGGAATGGGACTAGCCAAGCGCGCCATGCGCGGCAAGCCGGATGGCTTGGTGTTCCGGCTCGATCGCGTTCATCGGATGAGAAATGGTGGACAGGGCTGGATTCGAACCAGCGTACGCTTGCGCGGGCAGATTTACAGTCTGCTGCCTTTAACCACTCGGCCACCTGTCCACAGGGTCGGTTTGCTTGGAGCAATGCAAGAAACGGAGCGCCCGTTCCGGGGCGACCGATTGCCGAGGTGCGCCCCTTTGAAGAACCTGTGCTTGCCTGTCAATGGCCGTGCTGGCAGGGCGGCTGCCATGGCAAAACCGGAAAGAAAGAAGCCCCTGCGCGGTCGTGCGGGGCGAATGAAGGGCGGACGCGGCAGCGGGCGCGCAAGTACGGGTCAGGTGCGGCTGTGGGGCCGCCACGCGGTCGAGGCCGCGCTCCTGAATCCGGAGCGCAAGCATCGCAAGCTTTGGGCGACGCGCGAGGGGATCGAATCGCTCGACGGCGAACTGCCGCCCGATTTCCCGATCGAATATGCCGATACCGGCGATCTCGACCGGCTGGTGGCGCGCGACGCGCCGCATCAGGGGCTCGTCCTCGAATGCGCGGCGCTGGAGGAACGCGACCTGATCGAAGCGATCCAGGCTGCGCCCGGCCGGCCGGTCGTCGTGCTCGACCAGGTGACCGACCCGCATAATGTCGGCGCGATCCTGCGTTCCGCCGCGGCCTTCGATGCTGCCGCCATCGTGACGCAGGACCGGCACTCCCCGCCCGAAAGCGGCGTGGTGGCCAAGTCCGCCTCGGGCGCGCTCGAGAGCGTGCCGTGGGTGCGGGTCGTCAATCTCGCCCGCGCGCTCGACGATCTGACCGCGCACGGGTTCTGGCGAATCGGAATGGCGGGCGAGGCCGAAATGACGCTGGCGCAGGCCATGCCCACCGGGCCGATCGCAATCGTCATGGGGGCCGAGGGTGCAGGCCTGCGGCACAATATCGCGGGCCATTGCGACGCGCTGGCGAAGCTGCCGATTTCGGACCGGATCGAAAGCCTCAACGTATCGAACGCCGCAGCGATCGCGCTCTACGCGCTGGCGACGCGCGAGGGCTGATCGCCCCGCGCGCGCACATCTGCCAAAGACACAAAAAAGCCCCGTCGATCCACCACTCGACGGGGCTTTTTCTGTATCGGCGCCCCGCCGAAGCGGGGCGCGAAGACCCGCGAAGGCCTTAGTTCACGGCATCCTTGAGGCCCTTGCCAGCCTTGAACTTGGGCTGGTTGGAAGCCTTGATTTCCATCGGTTCGCCGGTGCGCGGGTTGCGCCCGGTCGAAGCCTTGCGCTTGGCAACCGAGAACGTGCCGAAACCGACGAGCCGAACCTCTTCGCCACCGGCGAGGGCCTTCTGGATCGCGTCGAACACGCCTTCCACGGCGTTCGAAGCGTCGTTCTTGGAAAGGCCGCAGGATTCGGCAACGGTGCCGATCAGTTCATTCTTGTTCATTAGGAAAAACCCCTCAGTCCCAGACTTTAAAATGTGGTGATCCGCGTGATGCGAATGACCCCACCTGAAACCTTCGTCACGAGTCTGTCAAAGGCATTCTTGCAGAAAAGCGCGGAATTGAGGGATTTCTTCCTTGATATGCATTAACCTTGTGGAAAAACCCGGCCCATTACGGGAACATCTCGAGAACGCATCGGACATCAATGAGTGGTCTGGCCGCTCTCCGCGTAGGGCGGACCGGCGACCGGCTGGCTCGCGAGATCGTCCGCCTCGGTCCATTCGATGGCCTCGGGCACCCGGACGAGCGCATGCGCGAGCACTTCGTCGACATGGCTCACCGGCACGATCTCGACCCCTTCCGTGATCCGGTCGGGAATGTCGGCCAGGTCCTTCACGTTCTCTTCGGGGATCAGCACCTTGGGAATACCGCCGCGCCGTGCAGCCAGCAGCTTTTCCTTCAGCCCGCCGATCGCGAGCACGCGGCCCCGTAGCGTGACCTCGCCCGTCATCGCGATATCGGGCCGGACGGGCACGCCCGCCAGCGTCGAGACGATGGAGGTCACCATGCCGACACCCGCACTCGGCCCGTCCTTGGGCACCGCGCCTTCGGGCAGGTGGATGTGGATGTTCTTGCGGCGGAAGATCGACGGCTTGATGCCGTAGGCGGGCGCCCTCGCCTTCACGAAGCTGAAGGCGGCGGCGACGCTTTCGTTCATCACCTCGCCCAGCTTGCCGGTCGTCTTGATCTCGCCCTTGCCCGGCGTGGTGACGCTTTCGATGGTCAGCAGTTCGCCGCCCACCTGCGTCCACGCGAGCCCGGTGACGGCACCGATCTGCGCTTCCTTTTCCGCCAGACCATGCTTGTGCTTGCGCACCCCGGCGAACTCGCCGAGGTTTTCGGGCGTGATCTCGACGCTGGTGGCCTGCTTTTCGAGGATCTTGCGCAAGCTCTTGCGCGCCAGCTTGGCGATCTCGCGCTCCAGCGTGCGCACCCCGGCCTCGCGCGTGTAATAGCGGATCAGGTCGCGCAGCGCGTCGTCGGAAAGCGAGAACTCGCCTTCCTCCAGCCCGTGGTCGGCAATCTGCTTGGGCAGGAGGTGGGACCTGGCGATCTCCACCTTCTCGTCCTCGGTATAGCCTTCCAGCCGGATGATCTCCATCCGGTCGAGCAGCGGCTGCGGCAGGTCGAGCGTGTTGGCGGTGCACACGAACATGATGTCCGACAGGTCGAAATCGACCTCCAGATAGTGGTCCTGGAAACGTGCGTTCTGTTCGGGGTCGAGCACTTCGAGCAGCGCCGAGGCGGGATCGCCCCGGAAATCCTGGCCCAGCTTGTCGATCTCGTCGAGCAGGAAGAGCGGATTGGTGGTGCCCGCCTTGGTCAGGTTCTTGACGATCTTGCCCGGCATCGAGCCGATATAGGTGCGGCGATGGCCGCGAATTTCGGATTCGTCGCGCACGCCGCCTAATGACTGGCGCACGAATGCGCGGCCCGTCGCGCGCGCGATCGACTTGCCGAGGCTGGTCTTGCCGACGCCCGGAGGGCCGACGAGGCACAGGATCGGCCCCTTCAGCTTGTTGGTCCGCGCCTGCACCGCGAGATATTCGATGATCCGCTCCTTCACCTTCTCGAGCGCGTAGTGATCGTCGTCGAGGATGGTCTGCGCCGCCTCGATATCGCGGTTGAGCTCGCTCTCCTCGCCCCATGGCAGGTCGAGCAGCACGTCGAGATAGTTGCGGATGACGGTGGCTTCGGCGCTCATCGGCTGCATCGCCTTGAGCTTCTTGAGCTCGCTTTCGGCCTTCGCGCGCGCCTCTTCCGACAGTTCGAGCTTCTCGATCTTTTCCTGCAGCTCGGCGATTTCGTCGCCCTCGCCGCCCTCGCCCGAACCGCCCAGCTCGGTTTGGATCGCCTTGAGCTGTTCGTTGAGGTAATATTCGCGCTGCGTCTTCTCCATCTGCCGCTTCACGCGGCCGCGGATCCGGCGCTCCACCTGCAGCACCGACAGCTCGCCTTCCATGAAGTTGAGCAGCATTTCGAGCCGCTTGCGCGGATCGGGCTCGGTCAGCAGGGCCTGCTTGTCGGTCACCTTGATGTTGAGCGCGGCGGACACGGCGTCGGCCAGCGCGCCCGCATCGTCGACATCGCTCAGCTCTTCGGCCGCGCCTTCGTTCTTCTTGGACAGCGCGGAATATTCGGCGAACTGCTCGACCACCGAACGCATCAGCGCGGTGACCTCGCTGCCCGAGACGGTCATCTGCTCGACGGCGCGCACTTCCGCGATGGTCAGGTCGCCCTCATCATGCAGCGCGGTCAGATGCGCGCGGCTCGCGCCCTCGACCAGCACGCGGACCGTGCCGTCGGGCATCTTGAGCATCTGGAGGACCTGCGCGACCACGCCGACATCGTAGAGGTCCGAACCATCGGGCTCGTCGCAGGATGGATCGAGCTGGGCGAGCAGGAACACGTCCTTGTCGCCTTCCATCGCCGCTTCGAGCGCGGCGACGGACTTTTCGCGCCCGACGAAGATCGGCACGACCATGCCGGGGAACACCACGATGTCGCGCAGGGGAAGCAGGGGATAACGTTGAGTCATATGTATCTTTTAGCGCACGGATTGGTCGCGCGCCCGTCCTTGAGCCAGAATATGGGTCGAACCCCGGGCGCCTGCAATGGCAGGCAGCGGCGAGCTGTGGATGCGCCCCGGTGGGGGACCGCAGGGCTGCTCGCTCCGCCTTCGGGCTTTCCTACAGCGAACCGCGCCGGTAGCCTTCTCCCCGGCTCCTTCTCATTGTCGCTCGAAACGCCGAAAAACCCGTGGTCGCGCGCGGGAGGTATGCCACGCCGATTGCGGCCCGGCGCGTTAAAGAAATCGCGTTAGAAAAATCGCGCGCAAAAATGCGAATCTGTCACCCAAAGCATGCCAAACCCTTGTGGGGTAACGCAAAATTCAGGGTGACACGTGGGTGACACGTGTCACCCGCGTCACCCTCGGCACGCAGGATACCCGCGCGCTCCGCCCGATCGGGGTTACACCCTGTTCGGGGCGCCCTTCAGCCCATGCCGGGCAGGTTGAAGCCGGGGGGCAGGCCCATACTGCCCTGAATCTTCTGCATTTCCTCGTTCGAAACGCGATCCGCCTTGCCGCGCGCATCGTTGAACGCGGCGGTGACGAGATCCTCGACCATCTGCTTTTCTTCGGGCTTCATCAGGCTCTCATCGATATTGACGCCCATGATCCGGCCGCGCGCGGAGCACTTCACGGTGACGAGGCCGCCGCCCGCGGTGCCTTCGACCTCGATCGCGTCGAGCTTGGTCTGCATCTCGCCCATCTGGTTCTGGATCGTCTCGGCGGCCTGCTGCGCGGCGGCCATCATCTCTTCCATCGATTTCATGCTTGCTTGCTCCATTGGCGGGGGTTGGCACTGGCGGCCCGCTCCTTTTCGTCGAGCAGTTCCGCCTGGGGGAAGGCGGCGCGCGCCGCCTGCATCAGCGGGTGATCTTCCACGGCCCGGCGCGCAGCTGCGGCCTCGGCCTGCGCGGCCTCGGCCATGCTCGGCGGCGCTGCGGGGTCGGACACCTCGGTCAGGACCCACGCGCGGCCGGTCGCCTTGCCCAGCGCGCTGCGCAGCTCGGCCTCGATCTTGTCGGTGAATTCGGGAGCGCGCGCGAAGGTGATCGCGCCATCTTCGAGCGCGACGACCCGCATCTGCAGGCGCATGATGCTGGCCGCGATATATTCGCCCGCATCCTCCACTTTCTCGACGAGCGCGGCGAAATCGGCGGGCGCGGAGCGGGCCGGCGCACTGGCCGTCGGTCCGGGAGCAGGCGCGGCGGAGCCGGTCTCGGCCGAGGCGGCGGGCATATCCTTCGCCAGCTCCTCCAGCCGCTTGACCAGCGATCCGGGGTCCGGCGCATCGGCGGCGTGGATCAGCCGCAGCAGCGCCATCTGCGCGGAAACCAGCGGATCGGGCGCGGTCTTGACCTCGTCGTAGCCTTTCAGGAGCAGCTGCCATAACCGGTGCAGCTGGCCCGGCGTCAGCCGCTCGGCCCAGTCGGACAGCGCGCCGCGCTCTTCCTCTCCGGCGAGGTCGGGCATCGCCCCGCCGATCTGCATCACGGTGATCCGGTGGACGATCTCCATCAGCGAACGGACCAGCGCGAGCGGTTCGACGCCCAGCGCATACTGGTCCGCCACCGCGTCGAGCATCGCCTTGGGCTCGCCCTCCAGGATGCAGCCGAGCAGGCGGCGCTGCGCCCCCGCTTCTGCCAAGCCCAGCATGTCGCGCACCCGCGCGGCGGTGACCATGCTGCCGCCCTCGGCGCCTTCGTCCAGATCGGCATGCGCAATCGCCTGGTCGAGGATCGACAGACCGTCGCGGACCGATCCTTCGGCCGCCGCCGCGACCAGCGCCAGCGCCTCGTCCTCGGCCTCGACGCCTTCCTGTTCGCACACCCATGCGAAATGCTGGGCCAGCCGCTCGGTCGGGATGCGGCGCAGGTCGAAGCGTTGCGTACGGCTGAGCACCGTGACCGGCAGCTTGTCGACCTCGGTGGTCGCGAAGAGGAACTTCACATGGGCAGGCGGTTCCTCAAGTGTCTTGAGCAAGGCATTGAAAGCATTGCGAGACAGCATGTGGACTTCGTCGATGATGTAGATCTTGTAGCGCGCGCTGACCGCGGCGTAACGCACCGCCTCGATGATCTCGCGCACGTCGTCGACGCCGGTATGGCTGGCCGCGTCCATCTCGATCACGTCGATATGGCGCCCCTCCGCGATCGCGCGGCAAGGCTCGCACACGCCGCAGGGATCGATCGTCGGCCCGCCCTCGCCATCGGGCCCGATGCAGTTCAGCGCCTTGGCGATCAGCCGCGCGGTGGAGGTCTTCCCGACCCCGCGCACGCCGGTCATCAGGAAGGCATGCGCCAGCCGGTCGCGCCGGATCGCATTGGCCAGCGTCTGGACCATCGGCTCCTGACCGATGAGCTGGCTGAAGGTCTGCGGCCGATATTTGCGCGCGAGCACGCGGTAGGGCTGCGCCGGGTCGGCTGCTGGCGCGGGTGAGGTTGCGGGTGCTGGAGCGGAAGGCTGCGGCTTCGGCTCGGCGTCCCCGAACATCGCGTTTTGCCCCGCGGCCTCGAGTTCGGCGGCGGAGGGCGCTTCGGTATCGCTATCGGGAAGATCGGAATCGGACATGAGACATCAATCTAGGCGCGGCAGCCCGCTTTGTCGAAGCTTGACTTTTAGGTTTCAATCCGCAACCTACTGGCTTTCAGGGGAACATGGCCATGGGTGTTATCGCCGGACGCAAGACCGCTGCATTTTCCGGCCCGCTGGTGGTGTTCGTCATCGGGATGCGGATCAACCATTTCCACAAGATCGGCCAATGGCTCCCCGTGATGCGGGCCATGCCGCCGATGCTGGAGGAGCTCGCCAGCAACCCCGAAAGCGGGTTCCTCGGTTCGCAAAACCTGCTCGCGGGCCTGCGCCAGGTCTGCCTGCTGCAATACTGGCGCGATTTCGACAGTCTGGAGGCCTACGCCCGCTCGCGCGACCAGCAGCACTGGCCCGCATGGGTCGCCTTCAACAAGCGGGTCGGCAGCGATGGCACGGTCGGAATTTTCCACGAGACCTATGCCGTCGATGGCGGACGCTACGAGACGGTCTACGCCAACATGCCCGAATGGGGCCTGGGCAAGGTCGCGGGACTGCGAGACGCGAGCGGATCGCGCAACGAGGCGCGCTCGCGCATGAAAGCTACCGCAGAATAGGAAAAGGAGCCGAGCGACCCGCCGCAATTCACCTGGGCTGCTTCCTTCCGGACCTGACCCGGTGAGCGAACGCAAACGTCCACCCGACTCCCGCTGCCCATATGTCTCCGCTCGACGCGGAAATCAATATCAGCGAAAATTATCCGCGTAGGCCTGCAGCTTGAGCTTCTTGGGTGGAGTCGTGTGGACGCGCGCGGGGATGCCGTATTTCTCGGCATAGGCCTTCGCCTCGTCCTTGCTGGGGAAGGTCAGCTGCACCTGCACCTGCGTGTCGCCGCTGCCGGTCCAGCCCATCAGCGGATCGGCGCGGCGCGCCTCGGACTGCTCGAACTCGAGCACCCACTCATCGGTCCGTGCCTTGCCGGACTGCATCGCGCTCTTGGGACGTTGGTAGATTCTGGCTGCCATGGCGCGGTTCCTAATTCAGCCTCGCGATTTTGAAAAGGCGTTCTTCGTCTTCAGGCTCGCAACCTCGGCCCAGGGTTCCTCGGGCCAGCGATGCTTGGGATAGCGGCCCTTCATGTCCTTGCGCACATCGGCCCAGCTCCCGCGCCAGAAGGCAGGTAGATCGCGCGTCGCCTGCACCGGGCGCCCGGCGGGGCTGGTGAGCTTGAGCAGCAGCGGCACGCCCTGTCCCTTTGGCCCGATCATCGGATGGCGATCGAGCCCGAACAGCGCCTGCACCCGCACTTCGACAGCGGGGGCATCCTGCCCGGTATAGTCGATCGCGTGATGGGTGCCCGCGGGCGAGGCGAATTCGCGCGGAGCCGCCTCGTCGAGCCGCTGGCGTTCGTTCCAGTCGAGCATGCCGAGCACCGCATCGACCAGCCTGCCCCTGCCCACCGCCAGATCGCGGCGTCCGGCGAGCAGCGGCGCGAGCCAGAGATCGGCGGATGCGCGCAGGTTCTCGCGCGAAAGCCCCTCGATCCCCGCGAAGCGCGCCCGGGCGACGAGTTCGGGCGGGAGCAGTTCTCCCTGCCGTTCCCCCAGCTTTTCCAGAGCCTTTTCCACAAGCAGCGCCTGCACTGCATCCATATCCGGATCGGGGTCCGGGCCCTTCGAGAGAACCAGCGCACCCAGCCGCTCTTCTCGCCGCGCCTCGACCCGCTCGCCCGTCCAGCGCAGGGTGCGGTGAAGCTCGATCCTTTCGCCGTGCCATTGGCGCAAATCGCTTTCGTCGAGCGCCGCCGCCGTCGTGATCCGCGCGCCCTGCGGCGAACCCTGCGCATCGCCGATCACGCAGTATTCGGCTCGTGCGACCGGCGAGGTCGGGTCGAGCCGGTAGCCGCGACCGTTGGCCGCCAGCCATTGCTCGCCCGAGGTGCCGCGCCGCTTCGCCACGAAGCCCGGGCGGCCTGCGGCGAGAATAATGGCGAGGGGAAGTCCTGCCCCCGTTCGTGGTGAGCCTGTCGAACCGCGAACGTCGCGCTGCGCCCGCCGTTGGGGGTTCACCCCCTCTTCGAGTCCGACAAGCTCAGGACGAGCGGAGATCAGTTTACAAGCCAGATCGGCCCACCGGCCCGCAAGCTTGCGGCTGGCCTCGGCGCGCCCTCCCCGCTCGCCGTTCCAGCGCGAGAGCCGCGCATCGAGATCTTCGCCGCGACCGCCAAGCCCGCGCTCCTGCAACAGCAGCACCGCCCGCGCGG
Organism: Alteriqipengyuania lutimaris; assembly: GCF_003363135.1. NCBI lineage: Bacteria > Pseudomonadati > Pseudomonadota > Alphaproteobacteria > Sphingomonadales > Erythrobacteraceae > Alteriqipengyuania > Alteriqipengyuania lutimaris. The sequence continues at coordinate 2,573,197 of NZ_QRBB01000001.1, forward strand.
CCCGCTCCGCGGTGCCGTGCCGCGCTCCGAACAGCACCATCGCCGCCCCCGCCGGGTCTAGCGGTAGCTGCGCCATCGCTTCGCCCTGCGGCGTGATCCGCCCCTCGTCATCGAGCGCGCAGAGCGCCTGCAATTCGCCGCGCGCGGTGGCGAGCGACGCCTCGGGCGGCGGGTCGAGCCAGCGCAGCGCAGCCGGCTCGCTCTCGCCCCATTTCGCCAGCGTGAGCACCAGCGGAGCGAGGTCGCTGGTGGCGATCTCGGGCGGTTCGAAGGCGGGGCGACCGGCATGCGCCGGCTCGGCCCAAAGGCGATAGGCCACCCCCGGCGCCTGCCGTGCCGCGCGCCCTGCCCGCTGCGTGGCCGAGGCCTGCGAGGCCTGCACCGTCACCAGCCGGTTGCCGCCCGCCGCGCGGTCGTATTCGGCCCGCCGCGAGAGCCCGCCGTCGACCACCACGCTCACCCCGTCGAGCGTCAGCGAGGTTTCGGCGATCGCGGTCGCCAGCACGATCCGGCGGCGGCCTTCCTGATCGCGGCGGATTGCCGCGCGCTGGCCCGCGGGATCGACCAGCCCGTGCAGCGGCAGGATCAGCGCATCGCGCAGACGCTCCTCCAATCGTTCGCGCACACGCTCGATCTCGCGCACGCCGGGCAGGAAGGCGAGGATGTCACCGCTCTCCTCGCGCCACGCCTGCGCGACCGCATCGGCCATCGCATCCTCGAAACGGTCTGTACCGCTCGATCCAAGCCATTGAATACGAAGCGGATGACTGCGCCCTTCACTCTCGATCACCGAGCAGTCATCCATAAGACCTGCGAACCGCTCCCCGTCGAGCGTCGCGGACATGACCAGCAGGCGCAGGTCCTCGCGCAGCACGGCCTGCGTCTCCAGCGCCAGCGCAAGGCCGAAATCGCTGTCGAGGTGCCGCTCGTGCGCCTCGTCGAACAGCACGGCGGAGACGCCCGGCAGTTCGGGATCGGCCACGATGCGGTTGAGGAAGATCGCCTCGGTCAGCACGGTGATGCGGGTGCGCGCGGAGCGCTTGCTGTCGAGCCGGGTGAGGTAGCCGACCGTCTCGCCCGGCTTCTCGCCCAGCATGGCCGCCATCCGCTCCGCCGCGGCGCGCGCGGCGACCCGGCGGGGCGAGAGCAGCAGGATTTCGCCCTCGCACCAGTCCTCGTCCAGCAGCGCGGGCGCGACGGCGGTGGTCTTGCCCGCCCCCGGCGGGGCGACGAGCACCGCGTTGGGTCCGGCCCGCAGCGCGGCCTTCAAATCCGGCAGAACGGCGTGGATGGGGAGACTGGAATCGCCGGGCATTCGTCCGCCTCTAACCCAAGCCGTCACCCCTGCGAAGGCCGGTCGAAAACCGTCACTCCCCCTCCCAGCCGAACACGTCCTCCACTCCGCACCCGAACAGCCGCGCGATGCGGAAGGCGGTTTCGAGGCTGGGGGAATAGCGCCCCTGTTCGATCGCGATGATCGTGTGGCGCGTCACCCCCACCGCCTCGCCCAGCGCGGCCTGGCTCATCTTCCCGTGCGCCTCGCGCAGGTTCCGCACGCGGTTGGTGATCGGCGGGCGCTTACCCATCGGAGCGCCCCCTCATACCGGGCGCCGGAAGAAGTAGATCTGGAACGCGTATTCGGCGAGCTGCGCCACGATCAGCGCACCGATGATGTGGTGGAACAGCATCGTGCCACTGGGCAGCGCGACATAGGTGATGCACGAAGAGATCGCCAGCACGCCGAGCACCACGCCCGACCAGTGCCCGGCCTTGTCGATCGCGGGCTGCTCGCGCTCGTCGGCGGGAGCATTGGCTTCGCCGGGGGACGACAGCGCGAGCACCGTCTGCGCGACGATCGACAGGACGATCACCGCGAGCACATAGGGGATCAGCGGGCCGATCACCGGCGCCTGCGGCGCGGTGTAGACGAGGTTGGCATAGAACAGCCCGGTGACGAGCATGATCGCCCCCATCACCCAGGCGGATTTTTCCTTGAACGACATGGCAGCGAATCTCCTCCGTTATGTAGAACATTTTTTACATAGGAGGACGCGGGCTGGATGTCGAACATTTTTGACATCATCCCCTTGCGACAAGTATCCACAGTTGCCGTCTCACGATTAAAGGAGTGCGGTGATATGAGAGGTGGATGGGCAAGATTTCACTTTCCTCTGGTGCAGGATCAGGCGGGTTGGGTCTAATCTTGGCAGGAGCGGCGGAAGTGATCGGTGCTCGCACGGACCAAGATTGGCTACGCTACATTGGCTGGGCAGGGATGGTACTCGGCCTCGTTACCATTATCGCTAGCGTCCGTTGGAACGATAGAGAATGGTGGAAGCGCAGACCTAAAGAAGCCCTCACAACGATTGCAGCGCCGCTTCGGCTAAATAATTCGTCCACCGCGGTCTTTAGACGCTACGACGATGAACATCGCGGTTCAGCGGTAACAAACTCTTATCGGGCCTCGGACTGCCGGATAGACCTAATGGAAGCTTCACTATACTGGCCTCCGCCAAAAAGATTTCCCCGAAGAATGGTTGAGTTTGCACAAAGCATACCGGAAGATCAGCGCGAGAATTGGCTGACCACACAGGCAGCCAGCGAAGAAGTGACGAGGCTAATTTCCAGCGCGATACAATCTGGGGAATTGCCTGTTTGGGTCGCGCCGAACGACGGCGACGAAAAGTTGGTGGACCCTGGGGCAATCATAGAGATGGATCATGCTTCGGTTGTATCTGGCGTCTACCGACCGCCGAATGATCGTGGCTGGCTCTACGGGCGCCCGCTGTTCGTGAAGAAAACTGATTGGATTGAGTTTGTCGCATCGGTGCAGGCTATGAAAGGTGCCCCGAAAAGGTGGCGAAAAAAGAAAAGAAGAAAGACGATGTCAGCAGGCTTCGCTGGTATCCTAGCGGCTAGGAACGGCTCGTGCGCTGAAAAGCCATAATCAGTTAGTTGAGCATCGACTCAGGAGTCTCCAAGAGATTGTGACGAAACTTAAGCTCGTCCAGATATTTCGGAAGATGCTTCGCGGGCAAACGAGAGCATGCGCCCCGCTGCTCCCGCCATCTACGGGGAAGCACGAGCGTCAGAGCAAACCCTAATGCCCCCGCGCCACCGCAAACTGCGCGGCTTCGACCATCGCCTCACGCGCCTTGCCATCCGGAAAGATCGACAGCGCATCGGCCGCGCGCTGGGCGAAGTGCTGGGCGCGTTCGCGGGTGGCGGTGACGCAGTCGTGGCGGTCGACCAGCGCGACCGCGTGGGCGAGGTCGTCGTCCGAGGTCCTGTGCCCCGCGATCGCGGCTTCCCAGAAGGTGCGCTCTTCGGCGTCGCCGCGGGCGTAGGCGAGGATCACGGGCAGGGTCATCTTGCCCTCGCGGAAATCGTCGCCCCGGTCCTTGCCCATTTCCGCCGCGTCGGACGAATAGTCGAGCGCATCGTCGACCAGCTGGAACGCGATGCCGAGGTTGCGGCCGTAATCGTCGAGCGCCTGTTCCTCGCTGTCGCTGCATTCGGCGACCACGGCGGCGATGCGGCTGGCGGCGGCGAACAGTGCGGCGGTCTTCGCGCCGATGATGTCGAGATAGCGCTGTTCGCTGGTGGCGACCTTGCGCTGCGCGGTCAGCTGCGCGACCTCGCCCTCGGCAATGATCGCGCTGGCGGAGGAGAGGATCTTGAGCACGCGCAAGGACCCGTCCTCGGTCATCAGCTCGAACGCGCGGCTGAACAGGAAATCGCCGACCAGCACGGTCGCCGGATTGCCGAAGATGATGTTGGCGGCGGCCTTGCCCCGGCGCATCTCGCTGCCGTCGACCACATCGTCGTGCAGCAGCGTGGCGGTGTGAATGAACTCGACCGAGGCAGCCAGCTTGTGATGCCGCGTGCCCTGGTAGCCGACCAGCTCCGCCCCCGCGAGCGTCAGCATCGGGCGCAGACGCTTGCCCCCGCCCGAGATCAGGTGCCCGGCAAGGCGCGGAATCAGCGGAATCTCGCTCTGCATCCGGTCGAGGATCACGGCGTTGACGGCATTGAGGCCCGGCGCGGTCAGCGCCAGCATCGCGTCGATCGAGGCTTCGGGCTTGCCCGCCGCATTGGCGAAAGGAAGGATCTCGGCGGTCATCGGCATCGCAATGGCCAAGCCGCGCGGGTATTTCAAGCGCATTAGAGGCACGCGCGTGTCGCGTCGCACGGAACGCAGCTCCCGGACCGACCGCCCCGATTGCGGCACAAGTGTGTTATTTTGATCGCAGCCGAGCGTCTCTCTGGCCGAAATCGGCGAAAGGCGGTTGCGAGCAACTTTCACATGTCATACTCGAAGACGCTCAGGGCACTTATTGGAGAGTTTGAGATGAAGCTTGGCAAAACCTTTGCCGTAGTCGCCGCAGCCACCCTCGCCACCGCGCCGATCGCGGCGCAGGCGGACGTCCGCGCGAGCGCACCCGTCGATGGCGAAAGCGAAGTGGGCGGTGGTGCCTACACCCCGCTCATCCTCCTCGCGATCGTCGGCATCGGCATCGGCATCGCCGCATCGGGTGGCGACGACGAGGCCGTCAGCCCGTAAAATTCATCGATTTTCGTCGAGAAGGGGGGTGCGGAGCGATCCGCGCCCCCTTTTTCTTTTCCGGCCCTTCTTCGCATTGGACATGAGCGCGCGGGGGGTGCCGGGGTTCCGCGTTCCGTCGGTTCGGCGCTACACCGCCTCTTTTCGTCACCGATTGAACTATTTAGGGAACCGCAAGCGGAGCTATGGCTTGTTATCCCGTCGCCTGCGAATTCGTTCGCCAGGGACGGCCTGCAATCCGAGAAGGAAGCACGACCATGACCAATCCACGCCTAGTTGCCGCACTTGCCGGCGCCGCCCTCGCTGTAACCCCCATCGCAGCCCAAGCGGAAGCGCGCTCGGCAGCGCCCGTCGACGGTGAAAGTTCGCTGGGCGGTAGCCCGGTCGCCGCCATTATCGCGGCCGCCATTGCCGGCCTGATCGTCGTCGCCACGGTCACCTCGACCGATGACGAAGACGACGCTGTCAGCCCCTGATCGCACGACAGATATGATGAGGAGAGGGCGCTGCGGCGCCCTCTTTTTTTTGCGCGGTCGGTATTAGGCGCGAGGCAGCGAGAGTCGCACCAGCAGCCCGCCCAGATCCTCGCTCTCGGCCAGGTCGACCGAACCGCCATAGATTTCGGCCACATCGCGGACGATCGCCAGGCCCAGGCCGGTGCCAGGTTTGCCGGTATCGAGCCGTGCGCCGCGATCGAAGATCTCGATCCGCTTTCCTTCGGGGATGCCCATCCCGTCATCCTCGATCCAGATCACGCAGCGGCGATCTTCCGGCTCGGCATCGATCGTGACGAACACGCTCCCGCCGCCGTATTTGGCGGCGTTCTCGATCAGGTTGCCGAGGATTTCATCGAGGTCCTGGCGTTCTATCGCGACGCGCGCCTCGCGCGATCCGTCGAGGTCGAAACGCACGTCCGGGTAGAGCCGCTCGACCGCGCGCCGGACCGCCTCGGCACTCTCGCAAACGGGCGTCTGCGCATGGCCGACTGCACGGCGCCCGACGGCGCGCGCACGGGCAAGGTGGTGGTCGACATGACGGCGCATCGTGCGCGCTTCCCGGATCACCGTGCTGGCGAGATCGGGCGCATGCGCGGTCGCGGCATTGTTCACGACCGTCAGCGGGGTCTTAAGCGCATGTGCGAGGTTGCCCGCGTGCGTGCGCGCTTCTTCCGCCTGCCGCTCCGAATGTTCGAGCAGCATGTTCAATTCCTGCACCAGCGGCTGGACCTCCAGCGGCAGCGGATCGGTCACCCGGTTGCTACCCGAGGTGCGGATATGCTGGATCGCCGCCTCGATCCGGCGCAGCGGACGCAGGCCGACATAGCTTTGCAGCAGCACGAGAACCATCAGGCCGAGGCCGAGGATGACGAAGCTGATGACGAGAATGCGCTGGATGCGGCCGATCTGCTCGTCGATTTCGCTGCGAGACGAGGCGACGGCGAAGGTCCACATCGTGTCCCTTCCCGGCAGCGTCGTGTCGCGCTGGGCAATCCGCAGCGGTTCGCCCCGGAACTGCTCGCTGTCGTAATAGAGCGGCTCGTCCTCCAGCGAATCGCGCAGGTCGAGCGCCTCGTCCCACAATGATCGCGATGGCAGGACATCGGGATCGTTCAGGTTCACCGGCTCCCCGGCGGGGCTGATCTGGTAATAGAGGCCCGAATTGGGTTCGAGAAAACGCTGGTCGCCCATCGGCCGGATCAGCCAGATCTCGCCGGTCTGCTGGATTTCGGCCGATGCGATCAGCGCGGTCAGATTGTTGTCCAGCTGGGTATCGAAGTTGCGCTCCAGCAGGTTGGTCAGCGTGCGATCGAGCGCGAGGCCGCCGCCGAGCAGCAGGACGACGATCCAGATCGCCGAAATGGCGATCATCCGCCATGTCAGGCTGCCCGTGTGCGGCGCGACGAAATCGCGCGGGCGCTCGCGATGCGTTTCGCCCGCCACCCGGTCAGGCGCGCGCGGATCGCGCCTGCCCGAACGGCTCGCGCCGGCAGCCGCCCCCTCGCGGGGTGCGTCGGCCGCGGCGCTATGCCCGGGGGGCGTCGGCGGGGTCGTCGAGGCTGTAGCCAAGGCCACGGATCGTTGTGATGACTTCCGCGCCCAGCTTCTTGCGGATGCGCGTGACGAAGACCTCGATCGTGTTCGAATCGCGGTCGAAATCCTGATCGTAGATGTGCTCGATCAGCTCGGTGCGGCTGACCACCTTGCCCTTGTGGTGCATCAGGTAGCTCAGCAGCTTGTATTCCTGCGCGGTCAGCTTCACCGGATCGCCGCCACGCGTGACGCGGCCCGATCGCGTATCCAGCCGGACGTCGCCGGCGGTCAGCTCGCTGCTGGTGTTGCCCGAGGCACGACGGATCAGCGCGCGCAGGCGGGCGATCAGTTCTTCGGTCTGGAACGGCTTGGCGAGGTAATCGTCCGCGCCCGCGTCCAGTCCCGCGACCTTGTCCGACCAGCTGTCGCGCGCGGTCAGCACCAGCACGGGGAAGGTGCGGCCTTCCTTGCGCCACATGCCGAGCACGGTTAGCCCGTCGATCTCGGGCAGGCCGAGATCGAGGATCACTGCGTCGTAATTCTCGCTCGAGCCCAGGTAATGCCCGTCTTCCCCGTCGGTCGACAGGTCGACGGCATAGCCGTTCTGCTCGAGCGTCGATTTGAGCTGTTCGCCCAGCGTGGGCTCGTCTTCCACGATCAGGATGCGCATTGGCGTCTTGTCCTCGTCACTCGCCCGGTTTCACGAACACGGCGTTTCACTTGCAAGCCCGCTCCTTGAAGCGAATGGCGCATCATCGTCAACAACGCCGCCTGTTTTTCTGCCAGATTGCTCGCCACGCTGGCCTAGCGTGCACGATTGAGCACGCGGCCCGTGCGCGCATCGATGTCGACGAAGGTTACCCGGCTGTTGCGCATGAACTTGAGGCGGTAGGCCATTTCGCCCGGATCGTAGGCGGGGCCGAGATATTCGTAACAATCGCGCCCGTCGCGCGTGTTCGAACACAGCGGCGCGCCCAGCGTCCGGAACACGATCGCCTCGATCTGCCGCAACGGCAGTGCCCTGCCCGATTGCGTGTCGCGACGCGCCGCTTCCTGTGCCGCATTGCTTTGCGCAAGGACAGGAGCGGACGTCGCGACAAGCGCGCAACCGAGCAGCAGGGGGGCGATGATCCATTTCATTCTGCTGCCCTCAATGGCGTGAAACCATTGAATGGCCTCTGAATGTTGCCCACTGCCATACGTTCAGAATTATGCACGATTTTATTAACGATAGCGCTAGTTCACGGCTTCGTAGGTGACGGCAACGGTCACACCGGTTTCGACCATCCCGGGCTGAACGGGCGGAGCACCACCGACGCGCGAACCGGTCACCACGATGCTGTCGGCCGAGTACATCTCGCGCGCCTGCCCTTGCACGCTCTCGGAGATCTGGAGCACGCGCACGTTCGAATAGCCCGCGACCCGTGCGTAATCCAACGCCATCGTCCGTGCGCGCTCCAGCGCGCGGCGACGCGCCTCGGCCTTGGCTTCGGTATCATCCGAGACCGAGAAGCTCGGCCCGTTGATGTCGTTCGCGCCCGCCTGGACCAGTGCATCGAGCACCCCGCCCACTTCTTCGGTATCGCGCAGCAGGACGCGGACCTGGTTGGTCGCCTCGTAGCCGCGGAAAACCTGGCGCCGCGTCTGCTGGTCGTAATCGAACCGCGCGCCGAGATTGATGCGGGTGGTCTGTATGTCGCGCTCGGGAATGCCGAGCGAGCGCAACCGGTCGATCACGCGCTGCATCTGGGTGGAGTTCTGCGACAGCGCCTCCTGCGCGCTCATCGCTTCGGTGCGCACGCCCGCGCTGATCGTGACCTCGTCCGGCTCGACCTCGACCCGTTCGTTGACGACGAGTTCGATCACCGGGCCGGTCGCCTGAACCTCGATTTCGGCGGCCTGCGAAGGCTGGGCCGAAAGCGCGACGAGCGCGAGTGACAGGGGCAAGGCGGTTTGGCGGATCATCGGCATTCTCCAAAAGATTGTTCTTCGGTGTCTTAACCGCAAGCAAAGCATCGCGGAAGGCTTGTGGGATAGGCGCGCCAGCCTTAACTCGCCGCAACCATGGCGCAGCCTCCAATTCTTTCCTGGGAAAATCTCGGCCTCCAGCAGGGCGGCCGCTGGCTGTTCGGCGGGCCCGAGCAGGACAATATCGACCTGCATATCGGCCCGCGCGACCGGCTGGCGCTGATCGGCCGCAACGGAGCGGGCAAGACCACGCTGTTCCGGCTGATCGACAACAAGCTCGATGCCGATCAGGGCCAGCGCAAGGTCAAGCCCGGCACGCGCATCGTGGTGCTGGAGCAGGACCCGGACGTATCGGCCTACGACACCCTCATGGATTTCGCGCTCGGCGGCGAGCATGCCCCTGCGGAACACGAGGTCGAGGCGATCGCAGGCCAGCTCGGCATCGACATGAGCCGCGAGGCCGCGGGTGCCAGCGGGGGCGAGCGACGCCGCGCGCAGATCGCCCGCGCGCTGGCGCAGGACCCCGACCTGCTGCTCATGGACGAGCCGACCAACCATCTCGACCTCGCGGCGATCGACTGGCTGGAAAGCTGGCTCGACCGCTATACCGGCGCGTTCGTCGTCATCAGCCACGACCGCACCTTCCTCAAGCGCCTGACCCGCGCGACGCTGTGGCTCGACCGCGGCACGATGCGGCGCAAGGAGGTCGGCTTCGGCGGATACGAGGCGTGGGAAGAACAGGTCTATGCCGAGGAAGCGCGCGCGGCGGAGAAGCTCGACGCGAAGTTGAAGCTGGAAGCGCACTGGCTCGAACGCGGGGTCACCGCGCGGCGCAAGCGCAATCAGGGGCGGCTGGAAGCGCTCTACAAGATGCGCGCCCAGCGCGCCTCGATGATCGACACGTCCGGCACCGCCAAGTTGAAGCTGGCGACCGAGGAGGACTTCAAGAGCAAGTCGGTGATCGTCGCCGACAACATCTCCAAGAGCTACCCTACCCCGGAGGGCGAGCAGCGCACGATCATCCGCGACTTCAGCTTGCGCATCCAGCGTGGCGACCGGATCGGGATCGTCGGCTCCAACGGCGCGGGCAAGACGACGCTGCTCAAGATGCTCACCGGCGAGATCGAGCCGGATAGCGGCCGCGTGGACATCGCCAAGACGCTGACCGGCGTGATGATCGACCAGCAGCGCAGCCTGCTGGGCCAGGGCAAGACCGTGCGTCAGGTGCTGGCCGAAGGCGGCGACTGGATCGACGTGCGCGGAAACCGCAAGCATGTGCAGGGCTACCTCAAGGAGTTCCTTTTCGATCCCGGCATCGTCGATACCAAGGTCGATATCCTGTCGGGCGGCGAGCGTTCGCGGCTCCTGCTGGCCCGCGAATTCGCGCGCGCGTCCAACCTCCTCGTGCTGGACGAGCCGACCAACGATCTCGACCTCGAGACCCTCGACCTGCTGCAGGAGGTCATCGCGGACTACGAGGGCACCGTGCTGATCGTCAGCCACGACCGCGACTTCCTGGACCGGACGGTCACCGTCACGCTCGGCCTCGACGGGTCGGGCAAGGTCGACGTGGTTGCGGGCGGGTACGAGGACTGGGTCGCCAAGCGGCGCACGCCGATCGTGGGCAAGTCCAAGGCGGCCGCCAAGTCCGCTCCGCCGCCTCCCCCACCCCCGCCGCCGCGCGCGGACAAGCTCTCCTTCAAGGACCAGCGCGACTACGATACGCTGCCCGCCCGGATCGAGGAGCTGGAGCTGGCCATCGCGCGGGGCGAGGAGATCCTCGCCGATCCCGACCTGTACGCGCAGGATCCGCAGCGTTTCGCCAACATCTCCAAGGGCGTGGAGAACGCGCGGGCCGAGAAGGACGCGGCGGAAGAGCGCTGGCTGGAGCTCGCGGAGCGGGTCGAGGGTTGAGCACCCAGGAGCTCCACCGCCAGATCGCCGCATGCCGCATATGCGAGGCCGCGCTCGGCTTTGCGCCGCGCCCCACGGTCCAGTTCTCGTCCACCAGCCGCATCCTCATCATCGGGCAGGCGCCGGGCAGCAAGGTCCATGCGAGCGGCATTCCGTGGGACGATGCCAGCGGCGACCGCTTGCGCGAATGGACCGGGTTGAGCCGCGAACAGATGTACGACCCCGAGACCGTGGCGCTGGTGCCGATGGGCTTCTGCTACCCCGGCAAGGCCAGCGGCGGGGACAAACCGCCCCGCCCCGAATGCGCGCCGAAGTGGCACGACCGCGTGCTTGCCACCCTGCCCGAAGACCGGCTGACGCTGCTCGTGGGCACCTATGCGCAGGCCGCCAACCTTCCCGAGACCAAAGGCTGGACGATGCAGCGCCGGGTCGAGCAGTGGCGCGATTTCGCGCCCGATGTCTTCGCCCTTCCTCATCCCGCATGGCGTTCAACCATCTTCATGCGCAGGAACCCGTGGTTCGAGGCCGAAGTGCTGCCTGCGCTGCGCGAGGCGGTCGCGGCGAGGGTCAGCTGAGCCCTTCGGCCTTCATCGCCTGCTGCACACTGTCACGCTGGCTGTTCCGGTCGCGGAACGCCTGCAGCGACTGCGGCACGTCGATCCCGAACTTGTCCGCCCACAGGAGCGTCACGAACAGGTAGTTGTCGGCCACGGTCGGCCCTTCGGCCACCAGCCAGTCGCGGCCGTCCAGCAGCGTTTCGGCTAGCTGGTACTTCTCCGCCACGGTCTGTTTCGCCTTGGCTTTGGCATCACCGTCGGCCCCGCCGAACAGCGGGCCGTAGGCGCCGTGGATCTCGGTCCCGATGAAGCCGATCCATTCGTGCAGGCGGAAATGCGCTTCGCCGCCGGGCAGCGTGCCCGTGGCGCTGGCGAGATAGGGAAGCACCGCCGAATTCTCGGTCAGCAGGCCGAATTCGTCGGTGACGATCGCGGGCACGTAGCCGCGCGGGCTGATCGCGTAGAAATCCTCGCCATGCTCGGTTTCGTGCTTGGAGAGATCGACTTTGGTCGCCTCGAAATCCGCGCCGCTCTCGATCAGGGCGATGTGGCTGGCGAGGCTGCAGGCGCCGGGCGAAAAATAGAGCTTCATGGTCGGGTCTCCTCGGGTTGCGTATCCTGCACCAACAACGACGAAGACGCCCGCACGATCCGCGCAAGACTGCGAAGCACGCCGACGGCCTGACACACCTGACACAGTGTCCAGGGGCAAAAAATGCCGCCTCACCTTATGCGGTAGAAATCGGCCACCCGTTCGAGCGCGAGTTTGAGCACCAGCTTGCCCGAGCGCGCGGGCCATTGCAGCGCGCGCTCGGCTGCCGGCAGGCTCTCGCACGCACACACCACGCGCCACAGCACGTCGGACAGGCCGCTGCCCGCCGCCGCCAGCGCGCCGTCGAAACGTTCCTTCGCCGCCATCTGCCGCTCGGTCGGGGAAAGGCCGGCATCGGGCCCGCCCTTGATCCGCACCGGGTCCCACCGCATCGTGACCGAGGGGGCAAGCTGCGCGCGTTCGTAATCCATCCGCAGACGCTCGCCCGCATCGAACAGCCGGTCGCTCAGGTGCCCGCGCGCATGCAGCCAAGAGAGCGGACTTTCGGCGACGTTGAGGGTGACCGAACGGCGGCGCGCGTGCACGCCGCCGTCCTTCCCGCGCCGGGGGCCTTCGCTGGTGAGTTCGCGTTCGACGAGTTCGCGGGTCATGACTGGCTCTCCTGTGTGCAAGACGATGCAGCGGGATTGCCAAATGCGCTTGTCTGTAGGAAAGCGATTTCACCAATCTGGTAAAACAGGCACGCCCTCGATGATCAACCGCATCCGCGACATGCGCCGGCAGAAGAACTGGACGCTTGCCGATCTGGCGGCCGCGTGCGACCCGCCGACCACTGCACAGACGATCGGGCGGCTCGAGACGGGCACGCGCAACCTCTCGCTCAAATGGATGGAGCGGATCGGTGCGGCGCTGGGCGTAGACCCCGAAATGCTCGTCCGCTCGGACAAGGCCGAAGACGGTACGGCGGTCGTCGCGATGCTCGACGAGAACGGCCCGCACGCGCTGACGAGACCGCGCGAGGCGGTCGGGCCGGAGCGGATGGGCCGCGCGGGCAACCGCATGGTGATGCAGGTGAGCGCGAGCACGGGTGCCTACCGCGCGGGCGACGAGGTGTGGCTCAGCCGGATAGCGCCCGAGAATGCGGCCCGCGCGATGAACCGCGACGTGCTGGTCCCGCGCCGCGCCGGGCGCTTCGCCTTCGGGCGTCTGGTCGACCACGAACCCGGGCGGCTGGCCTTGCTGCCGACCGAGCCGGGGCGCAAGCAGCTGATCGTGGAAGACCCCGCCTGGCTCGCGGTTGCCGAAATGCTGGTCCGGCGGCTGTAACCGGATGCCCCGCCTGCTCTCCATCGCGACGCTCTATCCGAGCCGCGCGCGCCCGCACTTCGGCACCTTCGTCTCGCACGCGCTCGACGCGCTGGCCGCGCGGCCCGGTTGGGACGTGACCGTGATCAACCCCATCGGCCTGCCGCCGGTTCTCGCGGGCGAGTACCGCGCGCTGGCCGATGCGGCGGTGGACGAGCTGGACGGCGAGGTGGCGGTGCATCGCCCGCGCTTCACGCTGATTCCGCGCATCGGCGGGCGCTTCAATCCGGGACTGATCGCGCACGCCGTGCTGCCGCTGGCGCGCCAGCTTCACGCAGAAGCCCCGTTCGACATGGTCGATGCGCAATTCTTCTATCCCGACGGGCCTGCGGCGGCGGCCATCGCCGAGGAACTCGGCCGGCCGCTGGCGATCAAGGGGCGCGGGGCGGATATTCACTACTGGGGCGCGAAAGGCTTTGCCCGCGCCAAGATGCTGCGCGCCGCCCGCCAGGCCTCGCGCCTGCTCGCGGTCAGCGGCGCGCTGGCTGAGGATATGGCCGCGCTGGGCATGGATCGCGGCAAGATCGCGGTGCACCATACCGGGCTCGACCGCGATCGCTTCCGGCCGCTGCAGAACGCGGGCCTGCGGCGGATGCTGGGCGAGCGGCTGGGGGTCGCCCTGCCCCAGAAAGAGCCGATCCTTGCCAGTGTCGGCGCGCTGATTCCGCGCAAGGGGCAGGACCTGGTGCTGCGCGCGCTGGCCGATCTACCTGATGCCAAGCTGCTGCTGGTCGGGCATGGGCCCGACGACGCCATGCTGCGCGGTCTGGCCGAAGAGCTGGGGATCGCAGGCCGGGTCCACTTCCTCGGCTCGGTCGATCACGACCTGCTGCCGCTGATCCTGTCTGCCGCGGATATCATGGTGCTGCCGTCGCGCAGCGAGGGGCTCGCCAATGCCTGGATCGAGGCGCTGGCCTGCGGCACGCCGATCGTGATCGCGGATGTCGGCGGCGCACGCGACGTGGTGCGCGGGGCCGAGGCGGGCCTGATCGTGGCGCGCGATCCTGCGGCCATTGCCGAAGGGGTGCGCACGATCCTCGCCCACCCGCCGCAACCGCGGGATACCGCCGCGCTGGTCGCCGAATTCGGCTGGGCAAGCCATGCCGAGGCGCTCGATGCGATCTATTCGGAAATGGTCGAGACCGACCCCCTACCCCGCTCATGCTGAGCTTGTCGAAGCATCGTACTTCTTGAAGAAAAAGTGAGACCCTTCGGAGTCGTAGACGGCGCAACGCGCCACCGGCTCAGGGTGAGCGGATTGCCAGATACCAGCGGGCCTAAGCCTCGCCGCGCGCGACCTTTTCCTGCTCGTCGGCCTTGCCATCCTGCGGCACGAAGCTGGTCGAGGTCACGCCCAGCCAGATCAGGATCGGCGCGGCCATGTAGATCGAGCTGTAGGTACCCACGAAAATGCCCAGCGTGATCGCGGCGACCATGCCGAACAGGCTCGCCGGGCCGAACAGCAGCAGCGGCAGCAGCGCGATGAGCAGCGTCAGCGAGGTCATCACGGTCCGCGCCAGCGTCTCGTTGACCGACAGGTCGAGCAGCTCTGGCACCGGCATCTTGCGGAATTTCTTCAGGTTCTCGCGGATGCGGTCATAGACGACGATGGTGTCGTTGAGCGAATAGCCGATGATGGCGAGGATCGCGGCGATAATCTGCAGGCTGAACTCCATCTGCGTGAGCGCGAAGAAGCCCATCGTCAGCGAGACGTCGTGGACCAGCGCGAAGAGCGCGCCCACGCCGAACTGCCATTCGAAGCGGACCCAGATATAGATCGCGATCGCCAGCATCGCGGCCAGCAGCGCGTAGAGCGCGCGGTTCCGGAATTCGCCCGAGACCTTGCCCGACACGCTGTCGACCCCGTCGATGCGGATGCCCGAATATTCGCTGTTGAGCGCGGTGGTGATCTCGCGCGTCAGCCGGTCGGCGAATTCCTTGTCGCCCTCCGCCTCGGCCGGGAGCTTGACCCGGATCGAGACCTCGTTGGCCGCGCCGAAGCGCTGGACCACCGGATCGCCCGTGTCGGGCAGCGAGCCGACCGTATCGCGGATGTCCGCGATCGGCGCTTCCTGCTGGTCTGTGAAGGTCGCGCGGATTTCCTGCCCACCGGCGAAATCGACGCCGTAGTTCAGGCCCATGGTGAACACCGCGACCCAGCTCAGCACCATCAGCAGAATGCTGACGACGTAGAAGGGAATCCGCCACTTCAGGAACTTGATGTTGGTATCGTCGGGGACGAGCTTCAGGAGTTTCATGATGTGTCTCTCGTGCCCCGCCTAGATGTTGAGATCGCGCGGGCGCTGGGACTTCAGCCAGCCTGCGACCCACATGCGGGTCAGCGTGACGGCGGTGAAGACGGAAGTGAACAGGCCGATGATCAGGACGACCGCGAAGCCGCGGATGGGCCCCGAGCCGAACATGAACAGCAGCACACCGGCGATGAAGTTGGTGACGTTGGCGTCGTAGATCGCGCGGCTCGCCTCGCGGTAGCCGTTCTCGACCGCGGTCACCACGCGCCTCCCGCGCTTGCGCTCCTCGCGGATACGCTCGTTGATCAGCACGTTGGCGTCGACCGCCGCACCGACGGTGAGGACGAAGCCCGCGATCCCCGGCAGCGTCAGCGTGGTGTTGAGCGCGGCCATGATGCCCAGCACCATGATCACGTTGATGATCAGCGCAGCCGTCGCATAGACGCCGAAGCGGCCGTAGGTCACGATCATCAGCGCGATCACGAGGAAGGACCCGATCGCCATCGCGATGAGGCCGCTGCGGATCGAATCCGCGCCGAGATCCGGCCCCACGGTGCGTTCCTCGACGATCGCGAGGTCCACCGGCAGCGCGCCCGAACGCAGCGAGATCGCGAGCGCGTTGGCGGATTCGGGGGTGAAGCTGCCCGAAATCTGCGCCGCGCCGCCACGGATAGGCTCGTTGATATTGGGCGCGGACAGCACTTCACCGTCGAGGATGATGGCAAACGGCCGCCCGACGTTCTGGGTGGTCAGCTGGGCGAAGCGCTGGCCGCCTTGCTGGTCGAACTGGATATTGACGACGCTCTCGTTTGTCTGCGGATCGACGCCGGCCTGCGCGCCGGTGAGGTTGTCGCCCTGGATCCCGCCGAGGCGGCGCACGGCGATGTTCTGGCCTTCGAAATCCGATCCGGCTGCGTAGGGGAAGATCTCGCTTCCCGGAGGCGCGATGCCCTGTGCGACGTCGTTCGGCAGCGCGTCGGGATCGACCAGCTTGAATTCGAGCTGCGCGGTCTGGCCGAGCAGCGCCTTGAGCTGCTGCGGGTCCTGCAGGCCCGGGACCTGGACCACGATCCGCGTATCGCCCTGGCGGATGATCGTCGGCTCGCGCGTGCCGAGCTCGTCGATCCGGCGGCGCACCACGTCGGTCGCGCTGTCCATCGCCTGCGTCACGGCCGTGTCGATCGCCGCCTGCGAGGGCGTGAGCACCACGCGGTTGCTATCGACGAGCGTGATCTCCCATTCGCGGGTCAGGCCTTCGCCGTTCATCAGCGGGGTGAGGATCTCGCGCGTGCGATCGATCTCGCCTGCATCGTCGAGCATGAAGGACAGGCGTCCGTCAGCAGTCGAGAGGTCGCCGATGCGAATGGCCGGCTCGGCATCGGCGAGCGCGGTGCGCACGCTTTCTTCCATGTTCTCGAGCCGCTGGGCTGCGACCTGATCGCGTTCGGCCTCGAGCAGGATGTGGCTCCCGCCGGCAAGGTCGAGCCCGAGATTGACGGTCGGTTCAGGCAGTTCGTCGGGATAGGACAGGCCGAGGGCGGAGAACAGGGACGGGATGGCGCAGGCCACCACCGCCAGGGTCAGCGCCCAGAGCCAGATTTTGCGCCAGCGCGGAAATTCGAGCATTTGCTGTGACTTTCCGGGGTTAGTCGTTGCTGGCCTTGGGGCCGATCACGTCGCCGATCGTGCTCTTCACGGCCTTGACCTTCACCCCTTGCGCCAGTTCCAGCTCGACCTCGTCGTCGCGCACGGCCACGATCTTGCCGATCAGTCCCCCTGCGGTCACCACGCGGTCGCCCTTCTTCAGGCCGCCGATCTTTTCCTGGTGTTCCTTCTGCCGCTTCATCTGCGGACGGATGATGAGGAACCAGAAAATCAGGATCATGCCCACGAAGGGCAGGAACTGGAGCCAGGCCGGAGGCGCGCTTGCGCTGGCCGCGGCGGTCATGAGATCGAGCATTGAAGGTCCGGATGGCTGTTGAGAATTGCGAGAGCGAAATGGCAAGCCGGGTCGGTGTGTGCAAGCGTCCGGGTGCGGACAAATCCTGCATGCGCCTTCGGGCCAGCCCTGACCGGCGCGCCTAGCAGCCTTGGGGGCACAGAGCAATCCGATGCTGGAGGTCAGCGGCGGCGAAACTGCGCGACCGGAGGGGTACGAAAAATATGCATGCCCGCAGGCCGTCACAGCCATTGCCAGCCGCGATTCTCGCGCCTATAGGCCCCGTTCCACTGCTCGGGAAGTAGCGCAGCCTGGTAGCGCATCACACTGGGGGTGTGGGGGTCGCAGGTTCGAATCCTGTCTTCCCGACCAGTGGAATTCCTCCCCATTATCGAAAGACTTGCCCTACAGATTCGCCCCCGTTTGGGCGATGGTCAGGCTGGTATCGGACGGCCGTGACCCTATGTGGGTGACCATGACGACACGCACCCTCGCCTCGCTCCATCGCGCCATCCGCGACGATATCGACACCCTCGTCACGCGCAGGCCCGTGCCCGGCGCGGGGCTACCACAGGTCGATCCGTTCCTGTTCCTCAACCATCACGGGCCGCAGACCTACCCGCCCGGCAATGGCGGCCTGCCCTTCGGCCCGCATCCGCATCGCGGATTCGAGACCGTGACCTTCATCCTCGAAGGCAGCCTCGCCCATCACGACACCGGTGGGGGCGAGAGCATCGTCGAGGAAGGCGGCGTCCAGTGGATGACCGCCGGCAGCGGCCTGACCCATGCCGAGCTTTCGCCCGAGAGCTTCAAGCGCGAGGGCGGCCCGCTCGAAATCCTGCAATTGTGGGTCAACCTGCCCGCGCGGCTCAAGATGACGACGCCCGCCTACACCCCCGTGACCGCAGCCGAGATCCCGGCAGTCGACATGGCGCCCGGCGTGCGCATGCTTCCCGTTTCGGGCACCGAGGGCGCGCCGATCGAGTCGCTGACCGGCGTCATGCTGGCCACCGTCGAGATGGCGGCAGGCAGTTCGGCCACCCTGCCCGCGCCTGCGGGACGCAACGTGTTCTTCTACACAGTGCGCGGCGCGGCCCGCATCGGCGACGACGCCGTGCCCGAGCATACGCTCGCGAAACTGACCGACGGCGACGGAATCGACGTGGCGAGCGAGGACGGCTGCCTGCTGCTGTTCGGCCACGCGGACCCGATCGGCGAACCGATGGTCGCGCATGGTCCCTTCGTCATGAACACGCGCGAGGAAATCGTGCAGGCGATCAGGGACCATCAGGCCGGCAAGTTCTAGAACCACGCGCGCGATTGGAGGGGATCGCGCGGGTTTGGGCCGACCGCCGCGCGCCCGTTCGGCTTTGCAGCCCCGGCGCTTTGCGGTTAAGGGCGCGGCCATGGCTGCGATCACGATCAACCGCATCGGCAATGATACCAAGGGGCTCTACGTCGCCCAGGTCGAAGGTTCGGACGAGGTCGGCGAGCTGACCTTCTCGCGCGCCAGCGATAGCCTGGTGATCGTCGATCACACCGGCGTGCCCGATTCCCTGCGCGGCAGGGGCGTGGGTGCGGCGCTGGCCGAGCGCGTCGTGGCCGATGCGCGGGCCGAGGGTTTCCGGATCGTGCCGCTGTGCCCCTTCTTCAAGGCACAGGCGCAGCGCCACCCCGACTGGGCCGACGTGGTGCAGTAGACGGCTTCGAGGTTCGCCGGCGCGAACCTGCCCTTTCCGCCAAAAGAAAACGGCGCGGAAGGTTGCCCTCCCGCGCCGTCTGTTCATCGGTGGATTGCGTGGATCAGAAGCCCGCGCGCACCGTGACGCCGTAGGTCCGCGGCTCGGCCAGATAGGCCGAGTAGGTCTGCTGCTCGGCCACGAAGGGCGTGTTGAACGCGACCTGCGTATATTCCTGGTCGAACAGGTTCTGCGCCCACACCTCGATCGCCCACGCTTCGTCCGGTCCGCGCAGACCGACACGTCCGTTCACGAGGAAGAAGCCGTCCTGTTCCTTGCCGTAGAGCAGGTCCGAACCGGTGTTGTAATCGCCGCTCATCCGGGTGTTCAGATAGAACAGGGCGGACAGCCCGCTGTTGCCGATCGGCGGCGTGTAGGACACCGATGCGGTGGCGGTGATCTCCGGCGCGTTCGAGAGGTTGTCACCCGGCAGCAGGCGCAGCGCAGGGTCGAGCGGGGTGCCGCTCTCGTCACCGATCAGGTCGTCTTCGTACCGCGTATCGGCATAGGTGAGGCCGAAATTGGTGGTGAAGAAGCGCGCGGGACGCACGCTCAGCTCCGCCTCGACACCCTTGGCCGTCACACCGGGCTGCACGTCGTCAGGGCTGCAGGCGCCGGTCGTGATGTCATTGTCCAGATCCGCCCCGCCCAGCGACGTGCCGCACGAGTTGACGTTCTGGACCACGAAGACCGAACCGTTGAAGGTGTTGAGCTGGAAGTTGGAGAACCGCTGGTAGAAACCGGCGAGCGACAGCGTCCAGTCGCGGCCGTCGTACTTGGTGCCGATCTCGAACGCGTCGACCGTTTCCTGGTCGAACTGCAGGTTGGCGGTCGAACCGGTCAGCGCCGGGTTTCCGACCACCGGGCTCGCCTGGAGCGCCGAGCGGTCGAGGTTGAAGCCGCCTGCCTTGTACCCGCGCGAATAGCTGGCGTAGGTCAGCAGGCGATCGGTCGGCTTGAACGAGAGGACCGCGGTTCCGGTGAACTCCTCTTCGTCGCGGCTGTCGGACAGCGTCACACCGTCGAGCTCGGCAGTGCTGTTGCCCTGGCACGACAGCGAGATGATCCCGCCGGCGAGCGCGGCGGCTCCGGTGCCGAGCAGCGGCGAAAGCAGCGCGCGGTTGGTCGGGCAGACCGTGTTGTCGTTGCCCAGTGCTGCGTCGAAATCCTTGGTTTCGTTGGTGTAACGAAGGCCAAGGGTCAGGTTCAGCCGGTCCGTGATGTTGAAGATGTTGTGCGTGAAGACCGCGAAGTTGTTGCTTTCCTGGTTGTACACGTCGTTGGTCGAGCCGAGATCGTTGAGCCCCGCGAGGTTATCGAGACCCGCGAAGATCAGCGGCGATGCCGGGCCAAGCAGCGGGGCGACAAGGCCGCGCGCGCCGGCGGAGATACAGCCCGATGCGGCCGGGTTTGCCAGCGCGGGATTGATCGCATTGACCACGCGGCACGGCGCGAAGGCGCCGTACTGCGTGCCGAAGCGCAGGTTGTCGCGTGTTTCCAGCTTCTCGTTGGCGAAATAGCCGCCGATCAGCCAGTCGAGCTTGCCTTCGAAAGCTTCGCCCTGAAGGCGCAGTTCCTGGCTGAAGGTCTTGAACTCGCGCGCACCGGCATTGGGTCCGGGGGCGCGGTAGAGGATATCGACCTGCGTGTAGTCGGTGTCCGAGCCCTGGAAGTTGGCATATTCGCGATAGCCGGTGATCGAGGTCAGCTCCGCGCCGCCCAGATCCCAGTTCGCTTCGAGTGCGACGCCGTAATCCTCGGTCTCGCCGGCATAGCTGCGGCCGGGCGAGACGTAGATATCGCGGTTGAACGTGTCCTGATTGAGCGCGTTGGGATTCTGGCCGAGCGCCAGCAGCACGGGGATGATCGGGTTCGCCGTGCTGGTCAGCGCAGGGGTCGCCGATCCGGGATAGTCGAACTTCGCGTCGGCCGAGAGGACCGGAACATCGTCCGCCAGTCGCGCCAGCGGCGCGAAGCTCGGCTGCACGAAGGTCGCGGCGCAGCACGCTTCGTCCTTCTTCGAATAGTCGCCGGTCAGGCGGACCGAGAGGCCGTCGTTCGGCTCGAACAGCAACTGCCCGCGCACGAGGTAGCGGTCGCGGTCGTTGACATCGACGTCGTTGACGACGTCATTGTAGAAGCCGTCGCGCTTGAAATAGACGCCGTCGACCCGCGCGGCGAGCGTATCGCCGATCGGGCCGGTCAGCCCGCCTTCGACCTTGATCGCATCGTAGTTGCCGTAGGTGAAGGCGCCATAGCCGCCGAAATCGAATTCGGGCGGCGCGGTATAGATGTTGATGAGGCCGGCAGAGCTGTTGCGCCCCCCCAGCGTACCCTGCGGGCCGCGCAGCACTTCGACCCGGTCGATCGGGCCCAGTTCGCTGAGCGCGTTGCCCGAGCGCGAGCGGTAGACGCCATCGACGAACACAGCGACCGAGCTTTCGAGGCCGGGGTTGTCGCCCACGGTGCCGATCCCGCGGATACGCGCGGAGCCGTTGGCCTCGTTACCCGTGGAGGAGACGAGGAGCGAGGGGGCCACCTGGTTCAGTTCGCGAATGTCGGATGCGCCCGAATTGCGCAGTTCCTCGGCCGACACGACGTTCACGGCGACCGGCACGTCGGTCAGCTGCTGCGTACGGCCCTGCGCGGTGACGACGATCGTCGTCTGGCCGTCGAGCTGGTCTTCCAGATCGCCGACGGCGCTCTGCGGCTCGGTGTCCTCGTCCTGGGCCATCGCAACCTGGGGGAATGCAAGGCCGCCAGCGAGCGCACCGAGCGCGATCGAACGGGTAAAAGTGGCTTTCATCGTAACTCCCAATCCCATGTTTTCTCGTCGCGACGGGAAAAGGGACAGGGTTCGACGGCAGGCGCAGACGCTGCCGCGTTATCCTGATGAAGCCAGAGCAATGCGCACGTTTTTTCTTTGCGTCATCACCCGGGCATGCCTTCTCCCAAGCCCAGGCATTCTGCGCTACTTGGAATATTATTACAAGCGACAAACCGAACATACGCCGCCATGTGACACTTTCGTAACACTGCGCGGCGGGTTTGGAGGATTCCGTAAGGTCAAAAGGCCTTCATGGTCGCATAGAGATCGCGCAGATGACTGCTCGACCCCCACGAGGCCTCAAGTATCCGCGCGCGCTTGAGGAAGAATCCGACGTCGTATTCGTCGGTCATCCCGATTCCGCCGTGGAGCTGCAAGCCTTCCTTGCTCATATGATGGAGCAGGTCGTTGGCGCGGGCCTTGGCGAGCGCGGCAGCCTCGGTCACCGCGAAGCCGCTGTCGATCGCCTGAAGCCCGCCCTCGACCGCCGAGCGGCCGAGTTCGAGCTCGGTATAGAGGTCCGCCATACGGTGCTGGAGCGCCTGGAAGGTGGCGAGCACCTGATTGAACTGCACGCGCTGCTTCAGGTAGTCGAGCGTGGTATCGAACACCGCCTGGCTCATGCCGAGCATTTCAGCAGCGGTCAGCACGCGCGCATGGTCGAGGATCTTCTGCGCCAGATCGCTGCCGCCCGCCGCCAGCTTCTGCGCGGGCGCATCGTTGAAATCGATCTCCGCATGGTCGCGCATGTCGACCATCGCGCGTTTCGCGATCGAGACGCCCTTACCCTTCTCCACCAGATAGACGCCGTCCTGCGCCAGCACGATGTAGATCCCGGCGCGGCTGGCCTCGTGGACGAAAGCCTTGGTGCCGGTGAGGCGCCCGTCATGCACGGAGGTGCTGACGTCGAGGCCCGCATGGCGCGGGCCCTCGTCGAAGGCGATCGTGCCGATCAGCTCGCCCGTGGCGAGGCGCGGCAGGAACTCGCTCTTCTGCTCCTCGCTCCCGCCCAGCACGATCGCCGAGGCGGCCAGCGCCGAGGGGACGAGCGGGCCGGCGGCGAGCGTCTTGCCCGTTTCCTCGACCACCAGGCCAAGGCTCAGCCAGCCGAAATCGGTCCCGCCGTGCTCTTCGGGGATGATGATCCCCGCCCAGCCCATTTCGGCCATCGCGGTCCATGCGTCCTCGTCGAACGGCTTGCCCGCGTCGCGCACCTGCCGCCATGCGGCGACCGGGTGCTCGTTCTTCGTCCACTCGCGCGCCATGTCGCGCAGCATTTCCTGCTCTTCGTTCAGTACGGCCATTTTTCTGCGCTCCCTTACTGGTGGTCGAGCATGCCAAGGATGCGCTTGGCGATGATGTTGTTCTGGATTTCGGTCGAGCCGCCGTAGATCGTGGTCGCCTTGCCGAAGAGCCAGGCGCGCGTGCCGTCGAGCTCCTTCTGCTCGAAGCCCTCGCCTTCCCAGCCGAGGCCGCGGAAGCCCATGATCTCGATCATCAGCTCGGCGCGTTCCTGCCCCAGCCTGGTGCCCGCCTTCTTGAGGATCGAGCTGATGTCGGACACGCCGCCCGCCGCCTTGCTTTCCTCCATCGCGCGGCGCGCGGTCAGCAGGAAGGCATTCCAGCGCATTTCGAAATCGGCGATCTTCACGCGCAGCTCGGCATCGGCGAGCTTGCCGTCTTCGCCCAACCCGACGTAATGCTCCGCAATCTTGTGCAGCGGCTGCGCATTGAGCGCGGCGAGCGCGCCGCCGCCCGAAAGATTGGTCCGCTCGTGCTGCAGCAGCTTCTTGCCGATGGTCCAGCCCTGCCCTTCCTCGCCGACGAGGTTATCCTTGGGCACCTTCACATCGGTGAAGAAGGTCTCGCAGAACGGGCTCATGCCCGAAATCATCTTGATCGGCTTCACGTCGACGCCGGGCGCGTCCATGTCGATCAGCAGGAAGGAGATGCCCTTGTGCTTGTCTGCGCGGCTGGTGCGCACGAGGCAGAAGCACTTGTCGGCCCACTGGCCACCGCTGGTCCAGGTCTTCTGACCGTTGACGAGGTAGTGGTCGCCTTTGTCCTCGGCCATCGTCTGGAGGTTGGCAAGATCGGACCCGGCATTGGGTTCGGAATAGCCCTGGCACCAGCGCACTTCGCCCTTGCAGATCGGCGGGATATGCTCGTGCTTCTGTTCTTCGCTGGCGAATTCGAGCAGCGTGGGGCCGAGCATCATCACGCCCATCCCGCCGATCGGGTTCCATGCCCCGACCTTCGCCATTTCTTCCTCGAGCGCGCGCGCCTGCTTCTTGGTCAGGCCGCCGCCGCCATATTCCTTCGGCCAGGTCGGTGTGCCCCAGCCCTTCTCGCCCATCGCGAGACGCCACGATTTTTCCTCGGGGCTTTCCTCGCCGGCTTCCTCGACGCTGCTGAGCAGGTTGTTCTTGCCGCGCAGTTCGGGCGGAAAATTCTCCGCCAGGAATGCGCGCACTTCGTCGCGAAACGCATCGAGATCGGATTTCGTGTCGGGTTCGGCGACACTGGCCATGGCAACTCTCCCCTACCGGCTGGTTTGGCCGGATACCTACGCGCGGCTTTACGCTTTCGTAAAGGGAAAATCGGGAGTGGCCGCGCGGGCGCGATACGGCCTATGCGTCCGGACTGGCCGCCTCGCCGTTGAGCAGCGCGTCCTCGATGAACATGCGCAGCGCCTCGCTCGACGAATGGGCACCCAGCTTGGCGAGCATGTTGGCCCGATGGATCTCGACCGTGCGCGGGCTGATGCCCAGATCGATGCCGATCGACTTGTTCGACCGCCCCTCCGCCATCGAAGCGAGCACTTCGGCCTCGCGCGGACTCAGCCAGCCGAGCTTGACCCGCGCGGCGGCCGCGCGCTGGCGGGCGACTGCGTAGCTCGCCTTTCCCTGCCGCAGCTGCGCGATACTGCGCGTCAGTTCGGCGGCATCGAGAGGCAGGACGAAATAATCGTAGCCGCCCGCGCGCAGGAACCGCACGATGCGCCGTACCGACAGGCGCGAGGAATAGGCGATCACCGGCAGCCAGACGCCCTGCTGGCCAAGCGTTTCGATCACGCCGAAGGCATCCTCCCGATCGTCCGCGACCAGCACGGCCCGGCAGCCGGACCCACGATAGAGCAGGAATGTACGCGCGTCTTCGTAAGGCTCGGCGCGCAAACCCGCCTGTTCGAGGGCGCCAGCCAATTGCCGACGCAGCGTTTCGTCCGGTTCGATCACATCGAGTGTTTCGCGCATGCCCATCAAGTCCCCCCGCAATCCGGCCGTCGCTGGCCCCTACGGAACATCCGCGTTTCTGCGGGTCGGAGAAATACGAGGTACTACGAATGTGGAACGATCATGCGCGCACGGCCTGCAAAGGAGGCATATTCGCGACAGGCGGTGCGGCTTGCGCACTACCTCCGTTTCGGATGCAAACCCGGGAGAAATGCCCGTGGGGCAATCCCCAGGGGAGGATCGGCACCCAGCGCCCCGGGACTGCGTCAGGCGGTCGCCATGCGCCGCATCAGGCGCCGCGCCGCGATCCAGATCGGCGTGCGGGCGGAGGGTGCGAGCATGTCGCAAAGGAAGCTGTCGAACGCCGCGCGATCGCCCTTGGCGGCTGCGATGGCGCAATCGACCAGCAGCATCTCGTCATAGCTCATCCGGTGCTGGCACGGCGGGTTGAGCACGATCGGTTCGGGCCAGGCGCGGCCCGCCTCGTCGAGGAAGACGAGGAAGGCGTGCACCGCTAGCGGCGCACCTAGCTCCTCCGCCAGATCGTCGCAGCAAAAGCCGCGCCCCCTGCGCGCGAGATGCGTGTAGCGCAGCGAACGGACGATCCGGGCGTGTACCGGGGCTACCGTGCGCAGATCGGGCGTGCTGGTGAGAAGATCGAGATCGAAGGCCATCTGGCGCGTGCACTCCTCTGCTTGCTGTACGCAACGCCTAACGCGATCCACGAGAGATGTAAATGCAACGCATTCGCAATAGTGGATTATGGGGAAATGATAGCATAGGCGAGGTGCGTGCCGAAGCCGGAAGTTGCTCAAGTAACGATGCAGGTTCGCCTTGTAAGGCACTGATTGGACGCGATCCGCCCAATCATTCATCGTCCCGGCGCTTGTTCGGCGCGACCAGCGTGTTGCCCTCGCCATAGCGATCCAGCCAGTCGTCGGGCGGCAATGGCAGGGCGCGACTCTCGTCGCTGCGGGCGGGTACGAAGGCCGGTCCCGGGCGCTCGCTGCGAACTTGCTCGAGCCAGAAGACTCCGTCGAACCGCCCGCTGTTGCCGCGCGTGCCGACCAGATCGATGTCGCCGTCGCCGTCCATGTCGCGGGCGATGAAATGGTCGTACATCCCGCGCACCCGGCGCGAGATGTCAAGTCGCCGCCACTCCCCGCCATCCGCGCCGGGGTTCTCGAACCATGCGATCCGCCCCACGCTGTCCGCCGCGGTGACAGACGGCCCGTCCCGATCGCGCGGCGCGCCCGAATAGCCGCCCCTGAGAATGTTGAGCCCCGAATAGCCGCCGGTCACCGCATCGAGATCGCCGTCGCCGTCGAAGTCGGCGAGTTCCACCGCGATGACCATATCGGGCAGGATGTCGCCGATCCGGTGGTAGACCCATGGCGAATCGAGCGTAGTGGGCTGCTCCAGCCAGCCGAGCGCAGGCAGACCGCTGGGTGCACGCGGGTCCCCGCATTGCTCGAACACGCCGACCACAAGGTCGGGCCGTCCGTCATCGCTCAGATCGCGGAAGGCCGACTGAAAGGCGCTGGTCGCGACGGTGCAGCCGGGCAATGCGGGATCGTCGATCATGATCGGATGCGGCAAGAACGCGACCTGTCCTCCATCCGTCCCGCGATTTTCGAGGATGTAGGCCTGCTGCGTGAGCCGCGCGGCGGCGAGCACATCGAGATCGCCATCGCCGTCGATATCCACCGGCATCGCGGTATTGGGCACGTCTTCTTCGAACAGGACCTGCTCGTGCCAGGCTGCCGGATCGAGCGGGTCGCCGCGCAGCGTGAAGAGCGAAGTGGTGCGGTCGGCGCGCGGGGTGTCGGGATCGACGATGTCGCTCGCGCCCTTGTTGGCCGCCGTCACATCGTTCCGCCCGTCTCCGTCGATATCTGCGATGAACACGCGCAGCCAAGATCCGCGTCCCTGCGTGATTGGCGGGATCAGGCCCTCCCACGCGCCCCGGCGCGCCGCGGCTCCGCTGCCCGGATTGCGGAAGTAGGCGAGATGCGTCTCCTCGTTCGCGGCGACCAGATCTGGCCAGCCATCGCCATCGAGGTCGCCCACCGCGATATCCTCGATCGCGCGTACGATATCGCCCGAGGCGACCGTCGCCAGCACCCACGCATCGGGATCGGCGCTGCCGAAGGCGATCCGCAGGTGGTTCGAATCCTCGTGGACCGAAACGATGTCGAGAAACCCGTCGCGGTCGATATCGGCCATCTGCAATCCGTCGCCGCCGCGAACGGGCACGCCGCCCAGCTCCTCGTCGTCGATCCGGTGCTCGCGCCACGAGATGTAGTCGCCCGCCGGGGTGCGTGCTTCGCTCGGTTTGTCCGCCACGGTGGGCGAAGCGGGCAGCGGAGTTGTCGCGCAGCCCGCACCCGCCAATGCGATCAGGACCGCAAGCGACGGGCGCAGGGTGCCCGCAGGTCTCACAAGGCCTCCACCCTGGGTGCCGTGGCTGGGCTGTTGGCGATATCCTCGCGAAGATGCCGGGAGGCGATCAGGTAGTGCACGCATCCCCAGACCGAGGCGATGCAGCCGACGATCAGCATCGCGGTGGGCAGCGCGGCCTCGTACCCTGCAGCGCTGAAGCCGTCGCTCAGGCTCCCCACGAAGAACGGGCCTAGCCCCAGCCCGATCAGGTTGATGAAAAAGAAGAACACCGCCGAGGTCAGCGCCCGCATCCTGAGGCCCACCAGCCCGTGCGACACGGCGAGCGCCGGGCCGAGGTAGGAGGCGGAGAGGAAGTGGAACACGCCCGTCAGCAGCAGCGCCAGCGTGAGGTTGCCGGTCGTGAGCATGACGAGCAGCACGGGGGTGATCGCAAGGATCATGATCGCCGAGCCCCAGACGTACCAGCGGCGGTCGCGCTGGCCCATCCTGTCCGCAAGCCACCCGCCGAAGAAGGAGCCAGCACCGCCGCCGAAGCCCGCCGTCAGGGCCATCCAGACGCCGAGTTGGGCCAGCCCGATCTCGTGATAGCGCAGGAAATACGAAGGCAGCCAGTTGCCGATCGCATAGATGATCATCGCCTGGAGGCTTCCGGCGAGCGCGAGATTGCGAAAGGTCTTGCGCGACCAGAGGAATTTCAGGACCTCGATCACGCCGGGATTGTCGCCGACCTCGGTCTCGCGCTTCTCCGACCAGCCGCGGATCGGCTCGGCCACGGCGAAGCGCAGGAACAGCGCGACGATGACGCCGGGCAGACCGACCACGAAGAAGGCCATTCGCCAGCCGAAGGCGTCGGCGATGAAGCCGCCGAGCGCGAAGCCGGTGAGGATGCCGATATAGATACCGATCGAGTAGATCGAGAGCGCGGTGGCGCGTTCCTTTTCCGGGAAAATGTCCGAAATCATCGAATGCGCGGGCGGGCTTCCGCCTGCCTCGCCCACGCCCACGCCAACGCGCGCGAGCACTAGCTGGGCGTAGTTCTGCGCCAGCCCGCTGACCGCGGTCATGCCGCTCCATACGGTCAGCGCCAGCGCGATGATGTTGCGCCGGTTTCCGCTGTCGGCCCAGCGCGCGATGGGGATGCCGCAGGAGACGTAGAACACAGCGAAGGCCAGCCCCGACAGCAGGCCGAGTTGCGTGTCGGACAGCACCAGCTCTTCCTTGATCTGCTCCTGCAGGATCACGAGCAGCTGCCGGTCGACGAAGTTGAGCGCGTAGACCAGCGTCAGGACGCCCAGCACGAAGTAGCGGTAGGATGCCTTGCTGTACGGCGTTTGCGCCGGGGGCGCTTCGGCCTGCGCGGTCGTTTCGGTAGTGCTCATGGTCGGGCTCTCCCCCTCGGGTTTCCGTTTATTGCTCTTCGTCGGATGGCGGTGCTGGAGTCAGGCCCACCGGCATGCCCCACGAACGACCCGCCGCACGCTCGCGGCGGGCGAAGCTCTCGAGCAGCTCGAACATGCCCGGCTTGTAATCGCGCCCGGCCAGCGGAGCGTCGTCGAAGCGGAGGTAGTGCTCCGCCGCCCCGTAAGGCTGCCAGACCGGATGGCCTTGCGCGGCCGGTCGACCGCTCGCAGCAAAGCTGGTCCAGTACTCGAGCATCGCGTCCGATACCGTCCGGTCGTGATTGCCATCGGGCACCGGCCAGTGCTCGGGCATCGCCGCGGCGCTCAGGTTGCCGAAGGTGAACGGCACTTCGCTGGCGTGGAAGGCGCACAGATCGCGTGCTTCGGCCGACGGGTAACAATGGTCGAAGACGTAGAAGAAGGACGCGAGGCCGAGCGCGTGCTGGCTTCGGGCGATACGCTCTCCCGACCAGCCGAAGATCGTGTCGCCGGTCGCGTCGAGCAGGGCATCGGCGCCTTGCTCGTGCGGATAGATGCGCAGGAACTCGGGCGTGAGATCGCCGAAGGTGGGCGCAATCAGCGCCTCGTATTGCTCGGGCGTCGCGGGCATGCGCAGGCCGAGGCCGCCTTCGGGGCGATATTCGTGCGCATTGTAACCCACGATCACGGGCACGCGCGCCTGCTCGCCCCGGTCGAAGATATCGACCAGCTGATCGGGCAGCACGACGCCGTCGATCGTGCCCTGCGGCGCGAACCCGGCCAGCGTAGCGCGGTTGGTCAGCGCCTGCGCGTCCATGGCGCGCGCGGCTGCGATGTCCGCCGCTCCGAGCTTGTCCAGCAGCGCCACTCCGATCGTCTGCGCCGAGGGCAGTCCGTTGGCAGCTTCGGACAGCCTCGGGAAACTGCGCAGGTTGGTGCTCTGGATGATCGCCTTGTCGAACAGGCCGCGTGCGTGTGGAGCGACCATGAGGTAGGTAGCGCTCAGCGCGCCCGCCGATTCCCCCATGATGGTGACATTCGACGGGTTGCCTCCGAAGGCCGCGATATTCCCGCGCACCCACTCCAGCGCCGCGATCTGGTCGAGCAGCCCGTAATTGCCCGAGATGCCGTGTTCGGATTCCTGGCTCAGGTCTTCATGCGCCATCCAGCCCAGCGGTCCGAGGCGATAATTGAGCGAAACGAACACCACCCCGCGCTGTGCGTAGTTGGCCCCGTCGTACATCGACAGGCTGTTCGCGCCGATTCGCAGCGATCCCCCGTGGATCCACACGATGACGGGTGCATTCGCTGCGTCCGCGGGGGCCCAGATATTGAGATTGAGGCAGTCTTCCGAAGATCTTGCGGGCGGATCATTGTAGAGGCTGCTGGCAGGAACCGGTGGCTGCATGCAGGCCGGGCCGAAGCTGCTCGCGTCGCGCACCCCCTCCCACTGCGCTGTCGGTTGCGGGGGCTTCCACCTCAGGTCGCCGACCGGAGCGGCCGCGTAGGGAATCCCGCGAAACACGTGCAAGCCGGCCTGCGCGCTGCCGCGCAGCGTGCCGTCAGAGGTGGTGACGAGCGGGGCCGCCGGCGCCAGAGGCGTATTGTCCACGCTCGCACAGCCCGCCAGCAGCAGGGCCGACGCGACGATTCCGAGAATCCGCCGGCAAGGGTTCATGCCTTCATCACTCCTCTCCTCGCAGGGGCACGGCGGGTTTGCCCCGCTCGCGCAGCCCCGCGCGCTGCGATCAATCCGCCGCGGCGAACGCTTCCTTCGGCGCACTCCTCGCCGCCGCGACCTCGCGTTCGGCCTGGGTAAAACCATAGTCGGGCACGATCTCGCCCGCACGATCGACGATTTGGGGCCAGCTATCGGCGACCTTCGCGGCGGCATCCGCCCCGCCGCCGATCTGGACGCCGTCGGTCAGTGTAACGTGCGCGGATGCGAAGTGCCCCGCGCCCGCACAGAGAATCGCGCGCGTGGGCGCGTCGTCGCTCGCGAGATGGACGACGCCGGGGCTGACCAGCGCCGGATCGAGCCGCTCGAGCGATTCTTCGGGCAGCACATCGCCGGTCATCTGCGTCGCCGCCGTCGGCGCGAGCGCGTTGACGCGGATGTCGTATTTCGCGCCTTCGATGGCGAGCGTCTGCATCAGACCCACCAGCGCCATCTTGGCCGCGCCGTAATTGGCCTGGCCGAAATTGCCGTAGAGGCCGGAGGACGAGGTCGTCATCACGATCCGCCCGTATTTCCGCTCGCGCATCGGGCTCCACACCGCCTTGGTGCAGATCGCCGCGCCCATCAGGTGCACGTCGACCACCGTGCGGAAGTCCGCGATGTCCATCTTAACGAAGCTCTTGTCGCGCAGGATGCCGGCATTGTTGACGAGGATATCGACCCCGCCCCAGAGATCGATGGTCCGCTCGACCATCCGCGCGACCGCCTGCTCGTCGGTGACGGAACACACGCCGACGATCGCCTCGCCGCCCGCTTCGCGGATCTCCTGCGCCACGGCACCGGCAGCGTCCTCGCCCAGGTCGTTGACGACGACTTTGGCACCGTGCCGCGCCAGTTCGAGCGCGTGGCACCGCCCGAGACCACCACCCGCTCCGGTGACGATCGCAACCTTGCCTTCGAGCATTTTCCTACCGGTCAATTTTCCACCTCGTCCTACTTCTCTATTCATTCACTCTCTAGCGAGTTAATATCATGCCGTGAAGACTCCTCCTCCGGCACAATGCGGTGATTGTCAGACCCGGTCGGTTTTGTCCTCGGCCTGAGCGCCGCAGATTTCCTCGAACCCAGCGGCCATGAACCTTGCCATCCGCGCCTTCACCGCGTCGAAATCCTCCGACTTGGCGAGCCCGCCCGACAGCTTGTCGATGCGCCCCGTCCGCGCCAGCGTCAGCATCAGTGCGCCGGTCGTGAAGTGGTAGCTCCAGAAGAGATCCTCTTCGGAAGCGTGCGGCAGCGCCTTCCTGAGGATTTCGATCAGCCGCAGCACGACCGGATCGAACCATTCGTCGAACATGTTGGCGCCCCATTCGGGCGTGTTCGACACCAGCGCCGCCAGCCTCCCCGAATGGCGCCACTGGTCGCCGCCATCGCCGTAGAGGTCGAGGTTGGTGTCGAGAAACGCATGCAGCGCGCCCTCCACGGTGGGCTTGCCGGCGGTCGCGCGATCATATTCGTCGAGCGCTTTCATGCGCACTTCGTTGGCGACGACCGCGCGGCGGCCGAACACCGCATCGAACAGCTTCTGCTTGTCCTCGAAATAGTAGTTCAGCAGCGTGTGGTGGACACCGACGCGCTTCGCCACGTCCTTCAGCGTGACCCCGTGGAGGCCGTGCTTCGAAAACAGATATTCCGCCTCGTCCAGGATCTGCTCGGTGGTTTCGGCGCGTTGCTCGGCCTTGGTCGGCTTTTTCGTGCGCGCCTTGCTGTTCGACAATTCGTTATTCCTCCGTGCGGCTTGCGCGGGACGCGCCGCAAACTGTTCCGAAACGCTCATGATCGGCCATACTCCGATCTTAGGCGCAGTTTGTCGACTTTTCCCGTCGCTGCCAATGGCATGTGGGCGAGCCGCATCACCGCATCGGGACGCCACCAGCTGGCAACCTTGCCGTCGAGCGTGCCCAACAGGTCCTCGTCGCTGATCTGCGTGCCCTCGCGCAATTCCACCAGCAGGACCGGCCGTTCGCCCCACTTGTCATGCTCGCGCCCGATCACGGCCGCCATCGATACGTCCGGGTGCGCGCCCACGATCGTCTCGATCTCGGCCGGATTGATCCATTCGCCGCCCGACTTGATCAGGTCCTTCGCGCGCCCGGTGATCGCCAGCCGGCCCTTCGCATCGATCCGCGCGAGATCGCCGGTGTCGAACCAGCCATCCTTCGTCGCAGGCGCATCCTGCCCGAAATAGGTTTCCACCACGCTCGGCCCGCGCACCCACAGGTGCCCTTCGGCATCGCGCTGGCCCTCCAGCGGCGTGCCCTCCGCATCGCTCAGCATCAGGTCGATCCCGATCGCGGGAATGCCCGAGAGCGAAGGATCGCGGCCCCGGGCGGTCGGCGGCATTGCGGTGCCGAGCGGCGAAATCTCGGTCATTCCCCATGTCGTCTGCACGCGGATGCCGCGCGCCTCGATCCGCTCCATCAAAGCCGGGGGCATCGGCGCGCCGCCGACCATGATCCGGTCGAGCGTGGGCACGTTCGCGCCGGTCTGGTCGAGATGGTCCATCAGGCCGAGCCACACGGTGGGCACGCCGACGCCGATGGTCACGTCCTCCTCGCGGATCAGCCGCGCCAGCGCCGCGCCGCCCGACACGGTTCCGGGCAGGACCAGCTTGCCGCCGACTGCGGGGACCGAGAACGGCAGCCCCCAGGCATTGGCATGGAACATCGGGACCATCGTCAGCACGCTGTCGTCGTGCGTCAGGCCCGCGACGTCGGCCTGCAACTGGCGCATGGAGTGCAGGTAGTTGCCCCGGTGCGTGTAGGTAACGCCCTTGGGCGCGCCGGTGGTGCCCGAAGTGAAGCACAGGCCGCACGGCGCATTCTCATCGAAGCGCCCCCATTCGACCGTGCCGCCCGCCTGCTCCATGGCGTCGGCCATGTTCGACACCCGGCGCGCGCCATCCGCGAACATGCCGATATCGGTATCGCCATCGATCAGCAGCACGTCCTCGACCAGCGGCGCCTCTGCTAGCACCTTGCCCGCAAGCGCATAGAGGCCCGCACTCGCGATCAGGATGCGCGCCCCGCTCTGGTTGAGCATCGAGGCGAGCTGCGCGGGCAGGAGCCGGGGGTTGAGCGTATGGCAGATCGCCCCCATCCCCATGATCGCGTACCAGCATTCGAGGTGCGCCTGCGTGTTCCAGGCCAGCGTCGCCACGCACTCCCCTTGCGCGACTTCGCGCTGCGCCAGCGCGGCCGAGACGCGTTTCGCATTGGTGCGCAGATCGGGATAGCTCAGCCGCGTAGACGGAGCGGCTTCCCGTGCCGTGACGACCTGCGCATACGGATGCCACTTCGCCGCATGGTCGATGAACTTGTCCAGCGTCAGCGCGTAGGGCTGCATCGTTCCCTGTGTGGTCTGGGGTATCATTGGCAGCCCGTCACGCGAGGCGGCAGCGGCGGGCTCGCGATGCCGACATTCCAGTGCCACGGCTGGTCGCCCGCCGCGCGGCGGCGGCACACGACCGCTTCGTTGAGGGCATAGCGCGTGCCGAGCAGTTGCGAGCCCGCCTGCGCGGTCCCGTCGAACAGGACGAAGGCCCCCTCCGGCCCGTAGGCGGGCCAGTCTATCTGGCCGTGGGCGGAAGGCGCTCCGTCGCGCGCGAAGGTCGTCCAGTATTGCAGCATCGCGTCGGACAATGCGCGCTGTTCTGCCGTGCGCGGAATTTGCGGCCAGTTGGGCGCGGTGTCGTGGATCGTGCCGAAGACGAAGGGGATCTCGGATGCGTGGAAGGCGTGCAGCCCCGCCTCGTCCGCTTCCGGGTAGCCGTGATCGAAAAGGTAGAGGAAGGCGTCCTGCGCAGCCGCAGTCTGCTTGCGCGCCAGCCGCTCCGCCGTCCAGCCGTAGAGCGCGTCGCGGGTGGCGGCGAGCATGCTCTCGTCGACATTGTCTGGCGGATAGAGCGCGAGGAAGACGTCGGCGAGATCGCCGTAGAGTTCGCGGATCTTCTCCTCGTAAGCCGTGCGCGTGTTCGGCGCCGGGGGTAGCAGCCGCCGGAGCGAGCGGATTTCGCCGCTGTTGAACCCAGCGATCAGGGGCACCTGCGCCTGCTCGCCGCGATCGAAAGTCTCGGCAATCTGATGCGGAATCAGCTTTCCGTCGACCGTGGTCCAGGTAAGGAAGCCTGCCCGGGTGGCCCGATTGACGAGCGCGCCAGGCTCCATTTTGCGCAGCGCCGCGAGGTCCGGCGCGTCGAGCTGCTCCTGCAGCCACGTGCCGATCGATTCCGCCGACGGGTGTCCATGCTCGGCCTCCTTCAGCGCGGGCGAGGAGATCATGTAGGCGCTCTGCATGATCGCCTTATCAAACAGGCCTTTCGCAGGCGGAGCGGTCATCAGCCACATGACGCTGAGCGCGCCCGCGGACTCGCCCACGATCGTGACATTGTCGGGATCGCCGCCGAAGGCCGCGATGTTCGCCTCGATCCAGCGCAGCGCGGCGATCTGGTCCATCAGCCCGTAATTGCCCGAGACTCCATCGGGCGATTCCGCGCTCAGTTCGGGATGCGCGAGGAAGCCGAGCGCGCCGAGCCGGTAGTTGATCGAGACGACGACGACGCCCTGCTGCGCCATGCGCGACCCGTCGTACATGTCGAAAGCGCTGGTGCCCGAGACGAGTGCGCCGCCGTGGATCCAGACGAACACCGGCGCATTGGCGGCATCCTCCGGAGCCCAGATATTGAGCGAGAGGCAATCCTCGCTCATCGGCCCCAGTTCCTCGTGGTAGATCGAACTGGCCGCGCCGGGAACGGTCGGCTGGTAGCAGGCCGGGCCGAATTTGGTCCCATCGCGCACGCCGTCCCACGCGGCAGGCTCTTGCGGAGGCTGCCAGCGCAGCTCGCCCACCGGCGGCGCGGCGTAGGGAATGCCCTTGAACGATACCACATCGCCGTCGGCCTCGCCCCGTACGCTACCGGCGGGAGCGGCGATCGTCACCTCTTCGCCATCTTCGGCATGCGCGGGCGCCGCCAGCGTCAGCAGACCCGCACCGATCGAGAGGGCGGCTGCTGCGAGGCTGCGGAATGGGTTCGTATTGGGCACGGGGACATCACCTCAATAGGCCTTGCGTGTCCGCGCGGGCGACGGGCCGTGCGCGGGCGACTGGAAAACTCGTGCGGCTCCGCGACCCGTTTCCGGACCGCGGAGCCTTGTCGTCTAAAACGTAATGTTGGTTCGCACGCCGAAGGTGCGCGGACGCAGACGGCCGTAACGCCCGTCGAGGAAAGCCTCGGGATGGACGTAGTTGATCGCGTCGTTGTTGAAGACGTTCTCGACATAGGCCGTGATCGACAGGTCCGGCGACAGGTTCACCCCGGCATAGGCGTTGGCGTAAACATATTCCTCGGTGAAGTCGTATTGCGGCGACTGCACGCCCGGCTGGCCCGGCACGTTCGGGAACAGTCCTGGGAAGGAGCCGACATAGGCCACGTTGCCGGTGACGAATGCCGTTTCGGTGTCACCCACGGGGAAACTGTAGGTCGCGGTGGCCGATCCCTGGAATTCCGGGGTGGCCAGGCGGATACCGTCCTCGGCGCCCGAAATCGCCGCCTCGACCGGCGACAGATCGTCGATGCGGGCATCGATATAGGCGCCGCTCGCCGCGAGGCGAAGCCCGTCGACCGGCCGTGCGACCAGCTCGAATTCGATCCCCTTGCTCACTGCGCCGCCGATATTGGTGGCGAACTGGACCGCGTCGGACACCCGGTTCGCCTGCACCTGGATGTTGTTCCAGTCGATGTAGAAGGCGGCGAGGTTCGCGGTGAAGCGGTTGTCGAAGAATGATCCCTTCAGGCCGACCTCGTAGTTGGTCAGCTTGTCCGAGCTCGCCCCTTCGGGGATGACGATATCGTTCGGGAAAGCGGCAGGCGGAACGAGACCGGCGCGTGCGTTGACGACCGGCGGGCGGAAACCCGTGGAGACCGTCGCATAGGTGGTCAGGTTGCGGCTCGGCTTGAAGGAAATGCTGCCCTTCCACGACAGCTTGTCGTCCTTGGCCAGCACGCCTTCCGACGGGACGGTATCCGTGACGGTCAGCGGCGGAACGAAGAAGCCGCACTGGGCACGGAAAACCGTACAGAACCCGCGGGTGAGGAAGTTGCTCGTATAGCCGCCGCCGCGGGTCGTGGTCTGCACGTCCACTTCGCCGTAGCGCAGGCCGCCGGTGACCCAGAGGCTATCGCTGAAGCGATAGGTGAGTTCGCCGAAGACCGCTTTTTCGCCGATGTCGGTGTAATTCTTGAAGCTCTGGTAGTAGATGCTGGGAAGACCGGTCGTGTTGGTCTGGGCGAGGAATTCCGGCGTGGTGCGGTAATCGAAATCGACATTGCGCCGCTTGTCGAAGAAGAAGCCGCCCACGATCCATTCGAACGGCCCCTCGTGGCTCGACGCGAGGCGCACTTCCTGGACGATGATGTCGTCATACCCCAGTGCGTCGAGCGAGAACGGGACGAGCTGGTCGTATGTCCCCGCGAGGTCGACGTAGAACAGGCCCGAAAGATCGGAATAGGTGGTCGAACTGACCAGTTCGGCGAAGCCGAAATCGGCGTTGATCGTGGCGTTGATCGCCAGCAGGTCGCTCTGGAACAGGTCGGGCTGCGCCGTTCTGCGCACGTAGGTCCCCAGATCCGGATTGGTCAGCGATGAATCGGCCGGGTTGCTGATTTCCTTGTTGACCGACAGCCTGACCGAGAACCTGCTGCTGGGTTCGATCAGGAGCGAAGCCCTGATGCCGTAGGCTTCGATCGAATTGGCATCGTCGATACCCGTGCCGATATTGTCGACCCAGCCATCTTCGTTGCGGTAGTAACCGACCGCGCGGAAGGCGACCTTATCCTGCGCGATCGGTACGTTGACCATCGCGTTGTAACGCTGGCGCAGGCCGCCTTCCTCGGTATAGCCGAGGTCGACCAGTGCCGAGGCTTCGAACTCGCTCGGGTTGGGTGCCTTGGTGATGATCCGCATGGCACCCGCGAGCGAGCCCGAACCAAACAGCGTGCCCTGCGGCCCGCGCAGGAATTCGACGCGCTCCACATCGTAGAGGTTCGGGTCGAGAATGGTCGAGTTGCCGTTCGCCGAGATCGGCAGTTCGTCGATATAGATCGCGACCGGTGCCTGCAGACCGGCGCTGTAGCCGTTGGTCGAAATGCCGCGTGCGGTGAAGTTGTTGAAGTTCTGCGTCGGGCGGTTGAGCACCACGCCCGGCGTCTCGCGCGCCAGCCGCTCGTATCCCACGATGCCCTTTTCGGTCAGCTCTTCCTGGCTGAACGCGGTCACGCTCACCGGAACGTCCTGCAGGCGTGCCTCGCGGCGGGTGGCGGTAACGATGATTTCGTTGCCTTCGGCCGGCGCGGCGCGCTGGGCGGTCGGTGAAATTTCCTCGGTGGTCTCGGTCTCCGATTCCACCTCGTCCTGCGGCTGGGCGGTTGCCTGAGCGCTGACGGCGGCCGGTAATAGCCCGAACGCGACCGCAGATGCGGACGCCAGAAGCGATCCCCTCATAATCCCTCTCCGTTTCTCCCGGCAGTTGCTCCGCCGCGGTCGTTCACACATCCGCGAATCTCTCGACGATGTCAACATTCACTCTCTTTCGTGTGAATATCTTGCATCGGAGCTCCGCGAAACGGCCCGCTCACAGGGATTTCGCGTGGGGTGACCTAGGACCAGGACGGGGACATCAGATCATCGAGCCGCGTCGGCGTGGGCGCGCTCGGCAACGGCCAGCGACTTTCGCCTTGACAATTATTAACGGTATGGAAGCATCTGTTCAGCTAAATGTTTCAGATTGTTAGTCCCGAGAATAAGTTACAGTGATCCTGGTTGTCGAAGACGAAGCGGAGGTCCGCGAAGAGCTGGTCGAGATGCTCGAACTGCGCAGCTTCGCGGTCTGTGAAGCGGCTTGTGTCGCCTCCGCGCTCGACAAGGTGCGCGAAGCCGCTACCCCGCTGATCCTGCTGACCGATCTTCGGCTGCGCGAGACGAGCGGCCTCAGCCTCATCCGCCAGATCGATTCCGATCCCGACCTGCGCTCCAAGGTTGTCCGTTCGATCCTGATGACCGGGCATATCGACCTGACGGAGCCCACCCAGCGCGATATCACGGGCCAAGAGATTCCGCTGCTTTTCAAGCCGGTCGATTTCAAGGTTCTCCTGCCCCTTCTTGCCGAAGAGTTCCAGGCGTGAGCGACGGCTTCCTCTCGCCCGGGCTGAACAAGATCAAGCCGCCGCTCAGCGCGGAGACGCTCGGCCAGATGACAGCGCGTGGATGGTTTCTCACGCTTGCCCTTTGCGTCATCGCGGTGGCGGCGAGCTCGTTCCGGATCGTCATCGCTCCGGGCTTCGAACTCTATCTCGGTCCGCTGTTCTACCTGCTCGCCTATCGTATGGGCGGGCTGAAGCTGGCGATCCCGATGGTGGTTCTCACGATGGGGGCGTCCTTCTTCTGGTGGGGCCATGTGTTCACCATCATGGTGGCCCTGGCGCACGTCCTCTTCGTCGACCGGGTGCGTTTCGCCGGCCGGTCGCTCGCGATGGCGACCGTCGTCTTCTTCATGACGATCGGCGCGGTCGCAGCCTACCTTTTCCTCCATTTCTAT
Source organism: Alteriqipengyuania lutimaris (assembly GCF_003363135.1). NCBI lineage: Bacteria > Pseudomonadati > Pseudomonadota > Alphaproteobacteria > Sphingomonadales > Erythrobacteraceae > Alteriqipengyuania > Alteriqipengyuania lutimaris. The sequence continues at coordinate 2,612,247 of NZ_QRBB01000001.1, forward strand.
TATGGCGCATCGCCGACGATCATCGCGCTGGCCGTCATCCGCAAGCTGCTCAACGAAGCGCTCATGGCGGCCCTCGTCGATCTGATCGTGTCGCTGCTGGCCGTGAATTTCATGACCGGCCGCGTATACAGGCGGCAAACCATCAGCCTTTCGGAGCTGCTGCCCGCATCCATCACCCTGATCGTGCTGACGTCCGCGCTGGCCCTGTTCGTCGGCAGCGTCGATCGTTTCCCGCGCGATTTCCGGGCCTTCCAGGCGGAGACCAAACTCCAGGTTCAGTTGCGGGTCGGGCGGGGAATATTCCGCGACGAACCTTTCCTCGGACTGGCCGATCTGCAGCAAGACGGGATCATTCGCCACAAGGTCCTGATTTCCGATGATGAAAGCGACCTGCGGACGCAGGCGTCGATGAATATCTTCGGCTGCACACGGATCGATGACGGCTCGCGGGTGACCGGCCCCAATGATCGCAACACCTTCGCCTATTGGGTGTCCGCATGTCACCTCGACCAGGTGCAGATCGCAAATCGCCCGTTCTACTACCTCTATTCGACCAAGCCGCTTGCCGAGAACGCATATCGCGGCGTCCTGCTCCAGATGCTCGGCCCGGGCCTGATCCTGCCCTTTGCGATGTTGCTCCAGCTTTTCGTGACGCGTTCGCTGCGACGCTCGTTGAGGGCGTGGAAGGACATTGCCGAAGGCTTCGGCCGCCCCGGCCTGACCACTCCCGGCAAGCTCGTGTTCAGCGAATTCGAGGGCCCCATCGGAAAGATCGTGGCAGCCAACAACGGCTTCGCCGAGCTGGTCGAAGAGCGCAAGCGCATCATCCGGACGGTGAGCGAACTGAAGCAGGAAATGAATCTGACCTTCGCTTCGGACGTCGTTTTCGACACGACTACGTGTTCCTTGCAGTTCATCGACGTCAACATGGATCGGGCCGCGGTCAGGCGGTCGGAGAGCGTGCACCCGAACGATTGCATGGCCTTCTCGGAAGCGATCAATGCTAGCGATGCATTCATCGAATTCCGCAAAGAGGGGGACGAAACGGGCGACTGGTACCTGCTGGTGGTTCGCGACCTGCTCGCCCCGGGCCGCTGGCGTTCCGGATGGCTGTTACGCCTGCGCCAGTCGAAGCTTGCCCAGAACCGGATACTCCAGCAGGCACGGCTGGTGGAGCTCGGCGGGATGGCATCGGCGCTGAGCCACGAACTCAAGCAGCCGCTCTTCACCATTTCGCTCTGCGCGGAAAACAGCCGGCTGCTGCTCGATCAGGACAATGAAGAGAGCACCCAGCGTGCGCGCGGCAAGCTCGATCGGATCAGCGAACAGGTCGATCGTGCGCGCACGATCATCAGCCGCATTTCGGGCTATGCGCGTATCGATGACAGCGAACCCGAAGCGCTCGATCTGGGCGAGGTGGTCACCGCCGCTCTTTCCTTCATGCGTCCGGTACTGGTGCATTACGATGTCGGCATCAGGGTGATCCTGCCCGACGGGCCCACGGTCCGGATACTCGCGTCGCGTGTCGGCCTCGAGCAGGTCCTCGTCAACACGATCAAGAATGCGATCGACTCCATCGTCATGCGGCGCGAGGCCGAGCCGGGCCTCATAGGAACCATCGAACTGTCGGTCGTCTTCGTGGGCGATGGAATCCGCATGAGCATTACGGATAATGGCGGCGGCCTCGCGCTCAGCCACCCTCAAGGGGCATTCGATGCCTTCACCACAACCAAGGACTCCGATCGGGGAACGGGCCTCGGCCTCTATATATCGCGCCAGATCGTGATGGAAATCGGCGGCCAGATCGCCCTTGAGTCGCGCAAGGCGCCCGAGCGGGGTGCGGTCCTGACGATCGACTTCCCCGGCTTCGTGGTCCTGCCGCAGGAGCAACCTTCCGGCAGCGGGCCGGAGGAGGCAGCGCATGCCTAGGCCCCGCGTGCATATCGTGGACGACGACGCGCGGATCTGTGCCGAACTCGGCGAAGCCCTGCGTGCCTCTGGCTACGAATGCTCGTGGGCGACCTCCGCCGATCGGTTGACCGGGCCCGACAACCGCGATCCCGACATCCTCCTGCTCGATCTGAAACTGCCGGACATCGATGGCTTCGAGGCTATCGAGCGACTGGCCGAGTGGCTGCATCCGCCGACCCTCGTGGTAGCGAGCGGGCAGGAACAGCGCATCGTCGAAGCCGCGATCCGTCATGCGAAGGAAATGGACCTGAACGTGCTCGGTTCGCTCCGCAAACCCTACCCGATTAGCTCGCTGGTCGCGCTCCTCGAGGAACATCGCGCGGCGGCGCAGAAGGCGCCCACGCTTGATGCGACTGCAATCCGTGATTTTGCGCGGAGCGGTGCGCTCGAAAGCAACCTGCGAACCGCCTTTCAGTCCAAGCGCCGACTGTCCGACGGCGCGATTGCGGGATACGAAGCGCTGTTGCGGATTTCGAAGGACGGCCTGACGATCAATCCCGAAGCCGTCTTCACTCCCGAGGTTGGCCTCGCGACCCAGCTTGCGGTGACCAAGGCGGTTCTGGACGATGCATTGCGGTTCGGGGCCGATTTGCGCAGCGCCGGCACGCCCGCGACGGTCGCGGTGAATTGCACTCCGGAAGTCCTGTGCGCGCCCGAACTTCGGGGCATCGTCACCGACGCCCTCGAACGCTGGCGGATACCCGCCGCATCGCTCATGATCGAGATCACCGAGCAGGCGGCCGTTCGCTCGTTCGACGCGGTCGCCTCGGCCGCCAGCCGTCTGGCGATGCGCGGCTGCGGCATATCGATCGACGATTTCGGACGTGGGACCACCAGTCTGGAGCGGCTCTTCGACCTGCCGCTGACCGAACTGAAGATAGACAAGCAGATATTCTGGAAGTGTGTCGAAGGGCGCGAGGCCTGGGGTCTCCTCACGGAAGTCATGCGCTATTGCGAGAAGCGCGGCATCACATCTACGATCGAAGGTATCGAGACCGCCGCTCATCTCGATCATGCCGTTTCACTCGGCGCGAGTTGCGGACAGGGGTTCCTCTGGGACCGGCCGCGCCTCTACGCGCGTGGCACAGCCCTGAATGCCGACCGCCCCTCCGCGCGGGAGGCCGCAAGATGAGCCACACCCCAAGATCAGGAAATTTGAGCGAGGCCTATGCGCAGCATCTACATTGTCGATGACGACCAGGCGATCCGGTCGGAGCTTTACTCGCTGCTATCGGTCTATCCCAACACGCTGCTGCGCTCCTTTGCCTCAGGCGACGAATTTATCGCGCAACTGGACGAGCTGGATCCTGCGCTGATCCTGCTCGACATGAAGATGCCGGGTGCCAGCGGTCTCGATGTCCTTGCCGCGATGGGCGATCGCAAGGACCTGTTGCCGATCGTGCTGACCGGCCAGGGGGACACCCGGATCGCGGTGCAGGCCATGAAGGCGGGTGCCACCGATTTCCTCGAAAAACCCTGCGATCCCAAGACACTCCTTCAGACGATCGACTTGGCCTTCGAGACCCTCGAAGAAACCGAAGCGGTGATCGCGCGCACCGCGCAGGCGCGGGAAAAACTGGCGCGGCTCTCTGCGCGCGAGCGTGACGTGCTCGACGGACTAATCGAAGGAAAATCGAACAAGATCATCGGCTACGAACTCGACATCAGCCCCCGTACGGTCGAGGTCTACCGGGGCAAGATGATGGAAAAGCTGGAAGTGCAAAGTCTTTCGGAAGCACTGCGCGTCGCATTCTCCGCCGGTCTCGTCGAAGGATAGAAGCAAAGGCCACGCGGCGAGCGAAGCAAGCCGCGTGGCCCTGTTACAGGCGGTGACCGGTCAGAAGCTGAACGTCACGTCCGAGAAGAGGTAACGCGTGTCGCCGCTATCGGGCGCATTGGCAGCCTCTTCGAGAAAGCGTCCCTTGGCGAGATAGCCCGCGCCCAGACCCAGGCGGATGGACTTCGGCAAGATCCAGTATCCCAGCGACGCCTCGTACTGCGCGCCTGCGTAGCGGCCGGCATTGCCAAGGGGATCGGCCACGCCCGTTTTCGCGAACGAGTCCGTCTCGTCCTGCAGCCAGGCAAGGCGGGCCGAAAGCGATCCGTCGATGCGCTCGCTGGGCTCGGCCGCGATGCGCAGACCGGGCGAGATAATATTGTTGAACGACAGCGGACCGAAATTGGCGGTCGGTCCGAAGGTCCCGCGGCGCGCGCCGAAGAGCGAATCGAAACGCGTGTAGTTGCCGCCCGCGCTGTCGCCCGAAGCGGCGTCGAACAGCGCTGCGACGCGCAATCCTGCCGCCCCGCCCAGCGAGTGGCCGACTTCCGCATGGAGCATCCAGGCCGAAACGTCCTGCTTGGGCGCAGTGACCGCCTTGCCCGTACGAATCGTGCCCAGCTGGTAGGCCGCTTCGAGATCGAAATCGATCGCGCCGTCCTTGGGCTTGCGCACAAGGCGGATACCCGGCGTGTAAAGGTTGCGGTTGAGCGTCGCCCGGTCGTTGCGATCGTCTTCGATCAGTCCGTAACCATAGAGTTCCATGGTCGCACCCAGCCCGTCCAGCTTGGTTTGGTAGTGGGCGCCGAAGAACTGGAGATCGGTTCCCTCGCGGTCGAGCTCGAACTCGTTTTCGCGAATGGACGCGGCATCGCCGGGGCGACGTTCCTGCGGCATCGTCCAGAAGATGCCCAGTTTGTCGCTTCCGCTGGAAGCGAGATCGGCCCGGACACCGGTGAAGGAGGTGGTTACGTTCGAGAAGCCGACGCGGCCCACCAGACGCCCCGAACCGTCCTTCATCGTGAAGCGTCCCGCCCTGAGGCTGGTCGCCCAGTCGCCTGCCACTTCGCCCGCGTCAAATTCCGCGTATGCCTGGATCGGTTCCAACACATTCACGGTCGAGGTATTCACGGTGGAGCCCGGATCGACGCCGTAGGCCCGCGCGTCGAGCAGTTCGCCGACGAAACGCACGGGGCCGGTCTCGTACTCGGCCTTCACCAGGGTGCGGGTGGACCAGATCGTTTCGTCGGGCAGCTTGCCCGGCCGGTACTCGTTCTCGATCCGCTCCACCCGCGCACGGACGCTGCCCTCGATCGAGAAGCCGCCATCCTGCGCGGTTTCGTCTGCGGCCAGAACCGGTGCCGGCAATGCAAGAAGCGTCGCGATCGCAAGAAGAGGAGCCCGACCGCGGGGCGCTGCGCAAAAGGTCATAATGTACTCCAACTAAAACCTGTGCTGGTCTTATAGTTGGCTCGAACCATGTCTGGCCGACGGGGGGCGGTTATTTCCGCTCAGACGGTCGGTAGATCGCTACCGTATCGATTGGTGCCAAAAATTGCTCGCCACCACCCGCCCCTTCCGCACTCCCTCCTTTCTATAATGGGCGCACAACCCGTTCGGCGCGCTGCCGACAAGAATATGGAGTGAGACCTCAATGCTTAGTCGCCTCAACGACTGGCCCCTGTCGCGAAAGATGATGCTCGCCTTCGGTGCGCTGTTCATCGCGTTCGCGTCCATGGCCACGATATCGTACGTCGCCGAGAAATCCGCGCTTGCCTATGCCGAAGAGTCAAACAAGCGCGGCCTGATGGCGACCACGGCTCTTGCGCGCGTGCAGGACCAGATCAAGCAGTACCGCATCCTCGTATTTGCGCATGTCAACCGCCTCAACGAGGAAGACCGGATCAATACTGAAGAGCGCATGGTCAAGGCGCACGACACGCTTCACGCCGCGATGGCCGACTATGCCGAAGCTGCGGAACTGTCGGAGCGCGAGGGCGAGCCGGTCACCCGCGACTACGCACAGCTCCAGAGCGCGATCGAGCAGCTCGAGGCTACGAACGAAGAACTCGTCGCGATCAGCAGCACCCAGCCGCGCGAGGAAGCGATCCAGTTCCTTCGCACCAACGCCAAGGAAGCATCGCACGCGGCGATCGAGGCCGTCGATACGCTGGTCGCCGAAGTGGTCAACACGCGTGAAGCTGCCTTCGAGGAAGCGCATGCGTTCGGCCAGCGGATGCAACTTTTCTCGATCCTCATCTCCCTTTTCGGGGTCGGCGTGCTTGCCGCGATCTGGTTCGGTCTGAGCCGAAGCGTCGCCGCACCGCTGGCAGCCCTCGCCGACACCACGCAGCGTCTGGCCGATGGCAATGACCTGCCCGTGCCCTCGACCGACCGCTCGGACGAGGTCGGCCAGATCGCCAAGGCGGTCGACAGCTTCCGCATCGCCGCGGCCGAACGTTCCCAAAGCGCGGTCCGCGAGGCAGAGGAACAGCGCGTCGTGACCACCGCACTCAGCAACGGCCTCACCGCGCTCTCCGAAGGCGATCTTACCAGCGAACTGAAGGTCGACTTCCCGCCCGCCTACGCCGAGCTCAAGACCAACTTCAACGACGCGGTCATCGGCCTTCGCGAAATGATCTCGGCGGTCAGCGCCAGTGCGGAAGCCATCGGCACGGGCTCGCGCGAGATTGCTCAGGCATCGGAGGACCTCGCGCGTCGCACCGAAAGCAATGCCGCGAGCCTCGAGGAAACCTCGGCCTCGCTCGCGCAGATCGACGAGCGTCTCCGGGCCTCGGCCAAGTCGGGCACGCAGACCGTTGCGCGCGCCGATACCGCGATCTCCACGGTCAAGGACGGTCGCTCGATCGCCGACGAGGCGGTGCAGGCGATGGGCCGCGTCAGCGAAAGTGCGAAGGGTATCGACGCCGTCATCGAAGGCCTCGACAAGATCGCCTTCCAGACGCGCGTGCTGGCGATGAACGCCGCCGTCGAGGCGGGGCGCGCCGGTGAAGCAGGCCGCGGCTTCGCGGTCGTCGCCGACCTCGTCAGCGCGCTGGCCATGCGTGCCGAGGAAGAGGCCCAGCTCGCCCGCGACCAACTGACCGTGACGCAGACCGACATCGGCACCGCGGTCGGCGCCGTCCAGCGTGTCGACGGTGCGCTGGCCGAAATCACCGAAGGCGTGGGCGAAGTGCACCAGCTGCTCGGCACCATGGCGGCGGACAACCAGACGCAGTCGTCCTCGGTGACCGAAATCAGCTCGGCCATCTCCAGCATGGACCAGTCGACCCAGCAGAACGCCGCGATGGTGGAGGAAACCTCCGCAGCCGCCCGCAATCTGATGAGCGAGGTCGCATCGCTGTCCGAGCGTGCGGCGAGGTTCAACACCGGCGGCGGCGCAGCTGCCCTGCCCAAGCCAGGCAAAGCCCCGGTCAAGGTGACGGCCCCCGCATCGAGCGTGACCGCATCGGCCCGTGGTCGCGAGGAAGGCTATGTGTCGCCCGTCGCACCCCTGCGTTCCAACGGAGCGGACCACGGCGCGGCCGACTGGAACGACTTCTAGTTCCTCTGCCAATGCCAGGCCGGCCACCGTCACGGTGCGACCGGCCTGGCCCACGGCCGCGGCGATGCCTCACTGCCTGGTCGAGCGATACTTGCCTAACCGCGGCATGACGAAGGCCTCCGGTAAACAACGTAGTGGGCCAGAATATGTATCATTCGCCGAATTTGGCGAATGAACCCTTCTATAATGCCCACATTAAAGTTCGGCGGCACAGTCAAACCCAGCGAAGTATCGCATAACTAGAGTGAGGAATTGCCATGCATTGGTTTCGCGCAGTAGCGCCGATCCGGTTGAAACTTCTGGTGGCCTTCGGGTCGCTGACCGCGCTGTGCGCGTCCGTCGGTATCGTCGGGCTGATCATGGGCGATGTCATCACGATGATTGCCGGTGCGGTAGCCGTCGTGATCTCCGCCATTCTCGGCACCCTCTATCGTTCCAATATCGCCGACCCCTACGTCGCGACGGTGGTGCGCATGGAAGGCCTCGCCGCCGGTGACCTCGATTCACCGATCGAATTCGTCGACTACCAGGACTGCGTGGGCCGGATCACACGGGCCATGTTCACCTTCCGCGACGCTGCCGTCGACCAGAAACGGCAGGCCGACGAGCAGGCGGAAGTCGTCCGGGTGCTGGCCGCCCATCTGGCCAAGCTTTCCGAAGGCGATCTGACGGCCGAGGTGAACGCGGAATTCCCGCCCGCCTATGCCGAACTCAAGACCAACTTCAACGAAGCGGTCGTCCGCCTGCGCGAAATGATTTCGGCAGTCGCCGACAGCGCCGAAGCCATCGGCACGGGCTCGCGCGAGATCGCCCAGGCATCGGAAGATCTGGCGCGCCGGACCGAAGGCAATGCCGCGAGCCTCGAGGAAACCTCGGCCTCGCTCGCGCAGATCGACGAGCGTCTCCGGGCCTCGGCCAAGTCGGGCCAGACGACCGTCGAACGGGCCGATTCCGCAATCAGCGTGGTAAGCGGCGGGCGTGCGATCGCCGACGAGGCGGTGCAGGCCATGGGCCGCGTCAGCGAGAGCGCCAAGGGTATCGACGCGGTCATCGAAGGCCTCGACAAGATCGCCTTCCAGACGCGCGTTCTGGCGATGAACGCCGCCGTCGAGGCGGGGCGCGCCGGTGAAGCAGGCCGCGGCTTCGCAGTCGTCGCCGACCTCGTCAGTGCGCTCGCCATGCGGGCCGAGGAAGAGGCCCAGCTCGCCCGCGACCAACTGACGGTGACGCAGACCGACATCGGCACCGCTGTGGGCGCCGTCCAGCGCGTCGACGGTGCGCTGGCCGAAATCACCGAAGGCGTTGGCGAAGTCCATAACCTGCTCGGCACGATGGCGGCGGACAACCATACGCAATCCGCTTCGGTGACCGAAATCAGCTCGGCAATCTCCAGCATGGACCAGTCGACCCAGCAGAACGCCGCGATGGTGGAGCAAACCTCCGCTGCAGCCCGCAACCTGCTGAACGAGGTCGCCTCGCTGTCCGAAAGGGCTGCGCTGTTCCACACCGGCAGGCCGGGCGCTGCTTCGAACAAGGTGACGGTCAGCGCACCGGCCACCAAGGCAAGGTCGCTTCCCGCTCCGGCGCGCCAGGATGCGAAGGAGTACGTATCTCCGGTATCCGCCCTCCCCGCGAATGCGGCCTCGCATAGCAGGACGGACGACTGGAACGACTTCTAGTCAGCCACATCATAGCTGATCGAAAATCGGGCCGTCGCTCTTTTACAGGAGCGGCGGCCCTTTTCGTATTGCGGTGCGGCGCGCTGCGAACGCAGCCTCGGCTGCGTACCCGGAGGTGCGCCGCCCGGCAGACACAACCATACTTAGAATAGACAAAAAAAGGGGGAGCGACAGTCGACCTGTCGCTCCCCTTGCCCGGTGGCTGACGCAGTGGCGTCAGGCGCTTGCGAGACGATGTGCCGCAAGGCCCTCCATCACGGAGCGGTTGACCTCGATCAGATCATCGATCTGCTCGCGCCCGGCGATGACCTCGCTCGAAAAGCGATCGACCCACAGCGCGATCGAGATGATGCTCGCTCGCAGATCACTGGGAAGTCCGTTGCCCGGCGAGGTGCAATCGGCGGAGAATAGGTTCCACATCTCGCGATTGCGATGCAGCGGTTCGACCAGTTCGGCCCGCTCCTTTTGCGCATCGCGGGCGGCGATCATCTCTCCGGTGATCTGCCCCATCAACCGGTGCTCGGTGTCACGGGGCGCTTCGGAGAGTCGGCGAACGCTCTGGTAAGCGGCAAGCGACATCAAAAACTCCTCTGGCGTTGTTTTTCTATTCTAGACGGTCCGGCCTTTTTTCTGTCTCCCGCGACGCATTTTAAGGGCCGTTGCCAACTCCGCCCCCTGCAAACCTCCTATAATCAAAAGGTAACCAATGATCGTTCGAGACAGAGGACTTTCCGATGGATCTGCCCACCCATCCCCACGCCGGGATGCGCCTTGCGCTCAGCGAGACGCTCACGACAGCCGGGGTGACAAGGGTTTGCACCATCGGGCATCCCGACCCGCAGACGCGTGAGGTCCTCGCCCAATTCGCAGGGTGGGGGGGCGAGCTCGACATCCTCGAATGCGCCTGCAACGCAACGGTATTTCCGCCCGCGTCCGGCGCGTGCGCCTGGATCATGCCGCCGGTCACCAACTACTACCACGCCTATCGCCTGCTCCATGGCATCCGCGCGATCTGCACGAAGCAGGAGATGCCTCTCCTTGTGGTGCGCCCGCAGCTGGAAAGCGCCATCGCCCGGCGGGACTACTATCCCGGCATACCCCAAGTGCCGCCCGCCTGGCGCCACTGCTCCGAAAGCTGCGTCATGCATGGCGAGGCGAGCGAGCGCGCGACCGTCAAGGGCGGCCTGCGGAACGGCGTGCTGACCGCGATCGAGGATTTCACCCAGGAGCTTTGGGATGAAGGCACGGCGCTGGCCTACACATGCCTTCCCGCGATCGGCGGCTTCTGCGCCCTGTTCGATGTGGAGGCGGACTGGTCGCCCAAGCTGGCGCACAATCTCTCCAGGTTCCACGACGGCGCCGCCGTTGCGGCAATGAGCGAGCGCGAACTGCGCGAGTACCTCGCCATCATCGAACGGTCCCGCCCCAACCCCAGCACGCGCCCGGACGCGGCGCCGCAATAAACAACGCATCCCATGCCCGGGTCGGGTGGCGCCGATCTATAATTCAACTCAGACCCAGAGTTCACGAAAGCGACTGAGACACCATGATCAATGGTATCGGCCTTATTCTGATCCTCGCTTGCGTGTTCGGCAGTTTTATTCTGGCGGGCGGCAAGATGGACATTATTTCTCATGCGCTGCCGTATGAGATGATGGCTATCGCCGGTGCGGCGATCGGCGCGTTCCTCGTCGCCAATTCGATGTCCGTGGTGAAGAAGGCGGGCAAGGGGATCGTGCGCTCCTTCAAGGGGCCGAAGTGGAAGGAGAGCGATTACCGCGATCTCCTGACCATGCTGTTCACCCTGCTCAACACCTTCCGCAAGGGGGGCGCGACCGCGATCGAGCCGCATCTCGACAATCCGGAAGAGAGCCATCTCTTCAACCGCTATCCGCGAATCCTCGCCGACCATCACCTGGTGGAGTTCATCTGCGACTACCTGCGCATGATGACGGTCGATTTCGAAGACCCCAACCAGATGACCGAAGCCATGGAGAACGACATCGACCGGCATCACCACGAGGAACTGGAGCCGCAGCACGCGCTTCAGGTGATGGCCGACGGCCTGCCCGCCATCGGCATCGTCGCCGCCGTGCTCGGCGTGATCAAGACCATGGGTTCGATCGACCAGCCGACCGAAATTCTGGGGGGCATGATCGGCGGTGCCCTGGTCGGGACCTTCCTCGGCGTTCTGCTCTCCTACTGCTTCGTCGGACCGCTGGCCGCCAAGCTCCTCGAGACGATCGAGTCCGACTCCAAGCCGTTCACCATCGCGAAGACCGCGATCATCGGCCACGCCCAGGGCCTGCCTACGCAGGTCGCCATCGAAATCGCACGGCGCATGACCCCTTCGAGTTACGCGCCCTCCTTCCAACAGCTCGAGACTGCACTTGAAGAGGCGAACAATGAATTCAACGCCCAACCCGCCTGACCAGCAGGGGGAAGCGAAACCGCTTCTCAAGCTGCCCGCCAACGGCACCACCGCCTCCGCCGAGGATCTGCGGGTGCAGCTGGTGATGATCCTCGACCGGCCCGAGCCGGCGCAGATCGACGCCAGCGAGGTGGAGAACGCCGGACAGGCCGTCCTGCAACTGCTCGTCGCCGCACAGGCGGAAGCGCGCGCCGCCGGCCGACCGCTGACTTTCGCAAGCCCCAGCGCGGCTTTTTGCGACCGCGTCGAACGATGCCGACTGACCGATCAGATCGGCCTGGATCCTGAAGGAGTTGTCGCGTGACCAAGCGCATTCTGACTGTCGATGATTCCGCGAGCATGCGAATGCTCCTGAAGGCATCGCTGACCAAGCAGGGATTTCACATCGAAACCGCAGATGACGGCGAGCACGGCCTCTCGCGCATGAGCGAGGTCGCTCCCGACCTGCTGATCACCGATATCAACATGCCAAAGATGGACGGCTTCGAACTGATCGAAGCGGTTCGTAGCATGCCGCAATTCCGTGGAACCCCGATCCTCGTCCTGTCGACCGAATTCTCCGACGAGAAGAAGGCGCGGGCTCGCAGCGCGGGCGCGACCGGCTGGATCACCAAGCCTTTCGATCCCGACAAACTGGGGGCGGCAATCCGCAAGGTGTGCCCATGAGCGACGATCTCGACGACATCCAGGCAATCTTCTTCGAAGAATGCAACGAAGGCCTCGCAGTCGCCGAAGCCGGCCTGAGCACGATGGCCGACGGCGACACCTCGGCCGACGTGATCGCGGGCGTGTTCCGCGCGGTCCATTCGATCAAGGGTGGCGCGGGCGCCTTCGGGCACGAGGCGCTGCAGAGCTTCTCGCACATCTTCGAGAATCTGCTCGACGAAGTGCGCGCAGGCCGGATCGAGCCTAACGCCCACATCTGCAAGAACATGCTGCTGGCCTTCGACGTGCTTTCGGATCACGTGCAGGCGGCGCAGGGCTTCGTGGCCGTGCCGGACGATGCCGCAATGCTGGCCACGCTCGAAGCGCTGCTTGCCGAAGGGTCGGGCGACGCGCCTGCAGAAGATGCAGCCGCCGCGCCCGAAGCGAGCGCCCCCGCGGCCGAAGGCGAAGCGGACGAGTTCGGCTTCATGCCCGTGGTCGTGGATATCGAAGATCTCGACCAGGAACCCGATGCGTTCATGGATCTGGGCGATGGCGACGCGCAAGACAGCGCAGCAGATGCCGGCTGGTCGATCCGCTTCGCACCCTCGCGCGATGCGATGGCCAATGGCAGCGAGCCCCTGCTGGTCCTGCGCGAACTCGAGCGGATGGGCGGCGAAGTCGTCGGCGTGGAAACCGCGCCGCTGCCGCCGCTGCGCGAGCTCGATCCCGAAGCCGCCTACTTCACCTGGTTCGTCAGCGCGCCTGCCACCGTGACACGCTCCGACATCGAGGAAGCGTTCGATTTCGTCGCGCCCGATTCAGGAATCGATATTGTCGAAGGCGTCGCGCCGTCCACAAAGGAGAGCGAGCCCGAGCAGCAGCCGGAGCCCGAAGCAAAGGAAGGCTCCGCCGCGAGCGATGCTGCCCCCAGCGCGCCGCCGGTCGAGAACACTCCGCCTGCGGCCGCCGCGAAAGCCGCACCGCCCGCCCCGCCGGCGGAGGCCAAGGCGATCGAGCCGCCGCAGAACATTCGCGTCGACGTGTCGAAGCTGGACATGCTGCTCAACCTCGTGGGCGAGCTCGTGATCCGCAACTCGATCCTCGCGGACCGCCTGTCTTCGGCGGACCAGCAGCGGGTCGAACTGCCCGAGCTCGCCCGCCTGACGCGCGAGATCCAGGACAACGTGATGTCGCTGCGCGCGCAGCCCATTCGCCAAGCTTTCTCGCGCGTGCCGCGGATGCTGCGCGAACTGTGCTCGGCCACCAACAAGGACGTCGTGCTCGAAGTGTCGGGCGAGGCGACCGAAGTCGACAAGAGCGTGATCGAAAAGATCGGCGAACCGCTGACCCACATGATCCGCAACGCCGTCGATCACGGTATCGAAAGCACGGAAGAGCGTGTCGCGAAGGGCAAGTCTGCGCAAGGCAACCTGCAACTCTCCGCCGAGCAGAAGGGTGCGCGCATCTTCCTGCGCGTGGCCGACGACGGGCGTGGGATCGATCGCGAACGCGTACTCGCCAAGGCGGTCGAGAAAGGTATCGTTGCCCCCGACGCCACGCTGAGCGACGAAGAGATCGACAATCTCATCTGCGCCCCCGGCTTCTCCACCGCCGAAACGATCTCGTCCATTTCCGGGCGCGGTGTCGGCATGGACGTCGTGCGCAGCAATGTCGAGGCGCTCGGCGGACGGATCGAGATCACGTCGGTGCCCGGCAAGGGCACGACCTTCACGATGATCCTGCCGCTGACGCTGGCGATCCTCGACGGCATGGTCGTGCGCCTGTGCGGCCAGCGTTACGTCCTGCCGCTGTCCAACGTGGTCGAGACGGTCCAGCCCGAGCCGGGGCAGATGCGACCGGTCGCCAACAGTTCGGAAGTCATCGACATGCGCGGCACCTACGTGCCCGTGAAGCGCCTGTCCGAACTCTTCCAGCTGCCGCCCGCCGATCGGGAGGACGAGGACAGCGTCGTCATCATCGTCGAGACCGATGCGGGCAACGTGGGCCTGATGGTCGATACGATCGAAGACCGCCGTGAAGTCGTGATCAAGAGCCTCGACCAGAACCTCTACCCGATCCGCGGTCTCGGCGGCGCCACCATCCTCGGCGACGGCTCGATCGCGCTGATCCTCGATATCGAGGCGCTCGTCGCCTCCGCCAACTCTCCCAGCAAATTCGTCCTGAAAGGAATGGCAGCATGACCCCCAATGAAACCGCCGATCTCACGTCGATCACCGATGCCCCCGTAGCAGCCAACGAAGCCGAGTATGGCGAGGACACCGAGCGCAAGATCGTCACCTTCCTCCTCGGCAAGCAGACTTTCGGCATCGACATGTCGGCGCTGATCGAGATCCGCGAGTGGGAAGACCCCACCCCGCTCCCGAGCGTCCCGCCGTACATCAAGGGCGTCACCAACCTGCGCGGCCATGTCGTGCCCGTGGTCGGCCTGGCCGAGCGTCTGGGCTGGGAGCCCAGCGTGCTGCACGCACGCTCGTGCATCCTGGTGGTCAATATCGAAGGCAAGCACGCCGGCTTCCTGGTCGACGAAGTGGCCGACATCGTGTCGGTCGCCGACAGCGCCGTCCAGCCGGCTCCCGAGGTCGAAGTGACCGAAACCAGCGTGATCCGCGGGCTGGTCGAGATCGGCCAGCGCAGCAAGGAAAGCTCGGACCAGAAGGACCTGATCATGGTCTCGCTGCTCGACCTCGACAAGCTCAGCCCCACCCGGCACCTGGACCTGGCCGCCTGATGATGCCCGCGCTCTCTCCCGTCGGCCAGCCTCCCGCATTCGCGCCCGAGGAAGCCCGGCTCGATCAGCGCGATTTCGCAAAGGTCGCTGCCATCGTGGACCGCGAGGCGCGCATTGCGCTTCCGCCCACGAAGGCGACGCTCGTGTTCTCGCGCCTGAGCCGCCGCCTGCGAGAGCGCGGGATGGCGACCTTCCGCGATTACCTGGCACTGGTCGAAAAGGACGCCGAAGAACGCGCGACGATGGTCGAGGCATTGACCACGAACCACACGCACTTCTTTCGCGAGTCACACCACTTCGACCATTTCAGGGAATTCGTCCTCGGCGAACTGCATGGCCGCGCCCGCGCGGGCGAGGCCGTCAGGCTCTGGTCGGCCGGAAGCTCGAGCGGGGAAGAGGTCTACTCGCTGGTCATGTGCATGCTCGGCAAGTCGCGATCCGAAGCGCGCTGGGCGCTCGATGCCAACGTCAGGGTCCTCGCGACCGACCTGTCGGCCCGCGTCGTCGCCACGGCGGCCCGCGCGGTCTATTCCGAGGCCACGGTCAAGCCGATTCCCGAAGAATATCGGCGCCAGTGGCTGCGCCAGGAGGGCGCCGATTTTGCGGTCGTCGACGATGCGCGGCGCCTCGTCACCGCGCGCGAGCTCAACCTGTTCGGCGAATGGCCGATGCGCCAGCAATATGACGTCATCTTCTGCCGCAACGTCATGATCTACTTCGACGACGCTGCGACCTCCGACCTGATCGCCCGCTTCGCGCGGCTCCTGCGGCCCGGCGGGTACCTGTATATCGGCCATTCGGAACGCCTGATCGGCCCCGGTGCCGAGGTGCTCACTCCGTGCGGGCAGACCATCTATCGCAAGGAAGGGAGTACCCGATGACGCCCCCCGTACGCACGCTGGTGGTCGACGACAGCGCGGCGATGCGCGCCATGCTGTGCTCCGCTCTCAACGCCGATCCCGATATCGAGGTGGTCGGCGCCGCACCCGAGCCGCACGCCGCGCGCCAGATGATGCGCGAGCTCGATCCCGACGTGGTCACGCTCGACGTCGAGATGCCCGGCATGGACGGCCTATCCTTCCTCGAGAAGATCATGCGGCTGCGCCCGACGCCGGTCGTGATGTGTTCCTCGCTCACGACCCGCGCGGCCGAGGTGACCATCGAAGCGCTGCGTCTGGGCGCAGTGGACTTCGTGGCCAAGCCGAATGGATCGAGCGGAGACATGGCGCAAGCCGCCGCGGAACTGTGCGAAAAGGTCAAGGCTGCCGCCCGCTCTCAGGTCCGGCTGTCGCGCGGCCCCACCGCTCCCGCGCCTGCGCCTGCCGCCGGAAATGCGTTCTTCGCGGATCGCGTGATCGCCATTGGTTCGTCCACCGGCGGTGTCGATGCGCTGTTCGCGATCCTGCCCTCGCTTCCCGCGGATGCCCCGCCGGTACTCGTCGTCCAGCATATGCCTCCGGCCTTTACCAGCAGCCTTGCGCGGCGGCTCGACGGCTCGTGCGCAATGAAAGTCGTCGAAGCATTCGATCGCGCGCCGATCGAGCGCGGAACCGTCTATATTGCTCCTGGGGGCGAGCGCCACATGGTGCTCTCCGGCCGGACCGTCCGTCTTGTCGAAGGTGACCGGGAAACCGGCCACCGTCCCTCGGTCGACATGCTGTTCCGATCGCTCGCACCGCTCGGTCGCACCGCCCTGGGCGTGATCCTGACGGGCATGGGCGAAGACGGCGCGGCGGGCCTGCTGGCCATGCGTGAAGCGGGCGCCAGGACCTTCGGTCAGGATGCCCAGTCCTGCGTCGTCTACGGCATGCCGCGTGCGGCGGCCGCGATGGGCGCGGTGGAAAGAGAAATAAGTCTGTCTGCGATGCCGATGGCGATCATCGGCGCCTGTCGCAGCAAGTAAGGGGATCGGTTATGCCGGCAGCGGCCGCAATCAAGGTAATGGTGGTCGACGACCAGACCAGCATGCGTGCGATGATCCGCCGCACGCTTCAGGATCTGGGCTTCCGCGACGTGCGCGACAAGGCGAGCGCGTCCGAAGCGCTCGACGATGTGCGCGCGAACCGCGTCCACCTGATCATCTCGGACTACAACATGCCCGAAATGGACGGGCTCCAGTTCCTGCAGGAAGTGCGCAAGGACGCGGTGATCGGCAAGACGGTCTTCATCATGCTGACCGCCTCGGCAGAGAAGGAGATCGTCCAGAAAGCCGCCGAGATGGGCGTCAACAACTACGTCGTGAAGCCCTTCACGCCCGCTGCTCTCAAGGAGAAGATCGAGCGCGTCTTCGGGGCTCTGTCCTGAGCCCATGCGACGCATCTCCATCATCCAGGGCGAACATCGCGTGCTCGGAGAGCCCGATGTCATGCTGACGACGGTCCTGGGATCGTGTGTGGCCGTGTGCCTGCACGATTCCGTGGCCCGCATCGGCGGCATGAATCATTTCCTCCTCGGCGAACCGAGCGCCGGGCACAACCTCCAGCCCGAGGAAATGCAACGCTACGGCGTGCACGCGATGGAACTGCTCATCAACGCGATGATGCAGGCCGGTGCGGTGCGAGAAAGGCTTTGCGGCCATCTCTACGGCGGTGCCAATATCATCGCCGGGCTCGGTTCGATCGGCAGCAGCAACGCCGCCTTCGCCCGCCGCTTCATGGAAACGGAAGGCTTGCAGATCAGGCATTGCGACCTTGGCGGGACAAGTGCGCGCAAGGTCGAATTCCTGCCGTTTGCGGGCAAGGTGCGGTCGAACAAGGTCAACGACGCGCCGCCCGAGCAGCGGCCGCAACGCATCGCCACCAACGACGTCGAGCTGTTCTGAGCTCGAACACCTCTCTGCCGTTCCAGGATCGATCATGAACACTCTCGAAAACCACACCGCCGAACTCTGCCGCGCCATCGCCGAAGAAATTCGCCAGGTCGGACTGCTGGTGGAAGAGCTCGCTGCGGTGCTAGTCTCCGACGAGGAGCTCGCGCTCAAGCACATCCATCGCCTGCAGTCGTTCGATCTCGTGATCCAGAGGACCGGCGAGAGTGCCCGGCTGCTCGACCGCCTCGCTTCGGGCATTCACTCACACCAGGCGATCGACGGCGTCTGCCTCGAAGCGCTGCAGGATCGCCTGCGCGCGGCTACCAGGACCAACTGACCGTGGCGACCAGCGTCTCGGATCGCCCCATCGTCATCCGGCGGGTGAAGAAGGTCGTCGGTGGCGGCCACCATGGCGGCGCCTGGAAGGTCGCCTATGCCGACTTCGTCACCGCGATGATGGCGTTCTTCATGCTGCTGTGGCTGACCGCGAACCCCGACAAGGAGATGCTCCAGGGACTGGCCGAGTATTTCTCGCCCGCCGAAGAGGGCTCGATCGGTCCGGGTACTGTCGGTTCGTCGACGGGATCCGGCAATAATCGTGCGGCGAATTCGAGCGACCCGCGCACCTCCGGCACCCCGGCCATGGAAGCCGCGACCGTCGGCTCGGCCCGCGGCGGGAGTGCGAACGTGCCCGATGCGGCACTACGCGTGCTGGCCCAGGAACTGCGTCTCGCGATCGACAGCACGCCCGACAGCCGGGATGCCGAAAACGTGAAGATGGAAGAGAATGCGGACACGCTGACCATCAGCCTGATGGACACCGCCAAGCGCCCCATGTTCAAGGGCGCTTCGGGCGAACCCAATGCCTATGCCGCCACCCTCCTGACGCGGATCGCGCGGCTGGTCGCCGGGACCGGGGCGAGCGTCTCGATCGAAGGGCATACCGACGCCGGCGGCGGCCTTGGCGAGGCGAACTGGAAGCTTTCGGGCGAACGCGCGCAGGCCGCGCGCCGGATCATGCAGGGCGCCGGTCTCGCCACCGATCGCTTCACGCAGGTCGCTGCGATGGCGAGCACGCGCCCGGTCTATCCCGACCAGCCGATGCGTGCCGAAAACCGTCGGATCGCGATCATCATCAAGGCCGAAGGCTCGGCCCTACCGCCCGACACCAGTTTCGAATTCTAGCGCACTCCAGTTCCGACGGGGAAAACCAATGCCCGGTATCAAACAGATGATCCTGCCGATTGCGCTGCTGATAGGCGGCGTGGGCGTTGGCGGCGGTGCATCCTACGCCACCGCCACGCTCCTCGGCCCTGCAGGCGGCAGTGCCGCGAGCAGTGCCGAAGACGGAGAGGCTGCGACCACCCTTGTCGAGGTGGAAAATGTCATCGCGCCGCTTGTACTGCCCGATGGGCAGCGCCTCGCCGGGTATGTTTCGTTCAAACTCGCGCTGCAGGTACCCGAAGAGGAGGCGGAGGATGTGACCGCCCACCTCCCGCTGCTGCTCCACGAGATCAACATGCGCACCTATCGCGAGCCGATGGCCAGCGGGCCAGACGGCACCCTGCCCACGCTCGAGGTTTTCCGGGCGATCGTGCAGGAAGCAGCCGATGTCGCATTCGACAAGGGCACGGTAAGTGCCGTCGCCATCGCCAGTGCGACGCCTGCCTGACATGACCCGCGAACCAATCACTGCGGTTCCGCACCACCTGCTCGGCGCGTCGTCTTTCGAGACCGACGCCATGCCGGTGCGCGCACCGCTCCCCCGCCATGAACGCACAGTCGCTCTCCTGATGCTCGGACGCATCTGGCGCGGCGGCAGCGACGCGATCTGCCGGATCCGTAACGTGTCTGCGGGTGGTATGCGGATCGATACGTGCCTCGCGCTCGAAGAAGGCGAACGGGTAACGGTCGAGGCGCGAAACGCCCAGCGCATCGAAGGTCGGGTCGCGTGGACCGGCTTCCACTCGGCCGGCATCGCTTTTGCCGCCAGTGTCGATTCCGAGGCACTGCTTCTGCCGCCGGTCGGGCCGTCGGGTGCGCGGGTGGCGACGCGGAGCCCGCGTTTCAAGGCCTCGGTCGTGGCTCATTTCCAGAGCGGTAGCCGGCTGGAGAAGATGCGCGTGATCGACATCTCGCTGGGCGGCTGCCGGGTGGAAAGCAACGCGAGCTTCCCGCGTGATCTCGAAGGCACTCTCGCCATACCAGGCCTCATGCCGCTGGCATGCGCCGGTCGATGGACCACCGGCAACCGATCGGGGCTCACCTTCGTCACGCGGCCCGACTTTGCGGCCTTCGCCCAATGGCTGGAGGCCCCCGATCACCGCTTCGCCGGCACGGCCGTCCTTGCGGCACCTGCCGCCCCCACCCCTCCCCCCGCGGCGCATCTTGCCGCGTTCGACCTGCCTCAGGCCATGCCCTTCAGCCGCCTCCGAAGCTGTTGACCAGCGACCCCGCGACCAGCGCCCAGCCATCGACCAGCACGAAGAACACGATCTTCATCGGCAATGAGATCGTGGGCGGAGGCAGCATCATCATCCCCATCGCCATCAGCACGGCGGAGACCGCAAGATCGATGATCAGGAAAGGCAGCAGCAACAGGAAGCCGATTTCGAACCCGCGCCGCAGTTCCGAGATCATGAAGGCGGGCACCAGCGTCGACAGCGCAAGCTCTTCGCGGCTTGCAGCCGGCTTGCCGGAAAGTTCGACGAAGAGCTGCAGGTCGCTTTCGTTCACCTGGCCGAGCATGAATTCGCGGAAAGGTGCCGCGG
The DNA here is from genome assembly GCF_003363135.1 of Alteriqipengyuania lutimaris. Classification (NCBI taxonomy): domain Bacteria; kingdom Pseudomonadati; phylum Pseudomonadota; class Alphaproteobacteria; order Sphingomonadales; family Erythrobacteraceae; genus Alteriqipengyuania; species Alteriqipengyuania lutimaris. Next base: position 2,632,647 of record NZ_QRBB01000001.1, read on the forward strand.
TTCGTTCGAACGCCTCTTCCTCCGCGATTTCGCCCTCGGTGTAAGGCGTCACGCCCTGCTCCCACGCCGTTTCGAAGGTCGGTGCCATGACGAAGAACGACAGGAACAGCGCTAGGCTGATGATCACCGGATTGGGCGGCACGCCCGGCGCGCCGATCCCCGTGCGCAGCAGCGAAAGGGCGACGACGATGCGGGTGAACGACGTGACCGTCATCAGGATGCCCGGCGCCAGGCTCAGCACCGTCAGCATCAGCACCAGCTGGATGACGCTGCCCGACATCGAGCCTCCGCTTCCCAGGTCGATGGTGGCGCTCTGCGCCAGCGCATGGGTGGGGAGCACCAGCAAGGCCGCGCCGGTTGCGGCGCGCAGGAAATGGCGGATCGTCATCTCAGTGCTTTCGCTTCGAAGGGGGGCTCTCAGCGCCCGGTTCGGTCGGTTCAGACAGGCTCCGGTCGAGGAGCGCGGTGAAAGATTTGGGGAGCGACCGCCTGGATGGGGCAGCGCTCGTGCAGGCTGCCGTTTCGGCGCGGGGCTCGCGGCATGGCTGCGTCTCGACCACGATCTGGCCTTCGGGGGAGATGATCACGAGATGCTCGCGGTCGTCGCGCCGGATCAGCACGGCCGAACGGCGCTGGTCGATCCCCAGCCGCTCGACAAGTTCGAGGCGCCGCTCGGGATGGCGGACCATCGCGCCGGGCAGGCGCAGGTCGAACCGCCGCACGGCCCACAGCGCGCCGGTAAGCACACCCAGCAGGAGCGCCAGCGCGCCCAGCGTGCGAATGAGGACGATGGCATCCATGCCTAGCGTCCCGGCTTCACGAGAGTGGTGATTTCCATGAGCATCTTGTCGCCATCGACAAGGATCTGCCCCTTCGCGATCAGCTGGCCGTTGATGTAGATCAGCGTGGGATCGTCCTCGTTGCAGTCGAGCGGGATGGTTGCCCCGCGCGACAGCTTGAGGATCTGCTTGATCGGCAGCATCGTCGACCCGAGGGCGATGGTGCAATCGACCGGAACGTCGTTGAGTACGGACATGGCGGCAATCTCCTTGCTGCCATTCTAGGAAGAAAAGTCCGCCCCCCCGGCCCCAGCTAGGCAATATTTTCCTATCAGTAATCTGTCCGCGCCGTGCGGCGCATCACAACCAGGGCCCCCTAATGTCTCTTGATAATTCCATTGGAGTTTCCGCAGCCGGCCTTCGCGCCCAGTCGCTGCGCATGCGCGTGATTGCCGAGAATCTGGCGAATGCCAATTCGGTCGCCGATACGCCGGGCGGCGATCCCTACCGGCGCAAGGTGCCGACCTTCAAGGCGGCGATGGACCGCGAAAACGGCGCGACGACGGTCGAAATCACCGGCATCGCCGCCGACCGGTCCGACTTCAAGCGGGTGCACCAGCCCGGCAATCCGGCGGCAGATGCCGACGGTTACGTCAAAATGCCCAACGTCAATTCGCTGGTGGAAAGTGCGGACATGAAGTCCGCCCAGCGTTCGTACGAAGCCAACCTCAACGCCATCGAAGCGGCCCGCAGCCTGACGATGCGCACCATCGACCTGCTCAAGTAAGGAACCCCCAGATGTCCATCAGTGCTTACGACGCGGCCACCGCCTACAAGACCGGCCTTGGCGGGATTCCCGCTGCGAAGTCCGGCGGAATGTCCGGCCCGCCCGCCGCAGGTGGCGAGGACGGCAGCTTCGGCGATCTGGTCTCCGGGCTCGTCGCCGATACCTCGACCAAGCTGCATGCGGCCGAACAGGCGAGTATCCGCCAGGTCGCCGGCAAGGGCGATCTGATCGACGTCGTCACCGCGATCGGCGCGGCTGAAACCGCCCTCGATACGGTGGTCGCCGTGCGCGACCGCGTGGTCGGCGCATACGGCGAGATCATGCGGATGCAGATCTAGCGACCCCGGGGGGGAGGCAAGCGCCATGAATGCGACCGACGCCATCCAGATCGCCCATGCGGCGCTGATCGTGATCCTCACGATCAGCGGCCCCATGCTGCTCACCTCGCTGGTGATCGGCGTGGCGATCGGCCTGTTCCAGGCGCTCACGCAGATCCAGGAGATGACGCTCACCTTCGTGCCCAAGCTGTTCGTGATGGGCTTCGTCCTGCTGATGTGCCTGCCGATGATCGGCGATGCGATGGGCAATTTCATGGCGCAAGTATCCGACCGGATCGTGGCGGGCTGAGATGCTGGAGGATCTGCCAGCGCAGGTTTCGGGCTTCCTCGTCCTCTTCGCCCGCCTCGGCGGCGTGATGATGGTGCTACCGGTCTTCTCCGACGATGCGGTGCCCGGACGGATCCGCCTGCTGATCGCGGCGGGTGTCTCGCTCGCGCTCTATGGGATGCTTGGCCCGCAGGTGCCCGCCTCCGAAGACAACGTGGCCCTAGCAGCGCTGATCTTGATGGAGCTGCTGGTCGGGCTGGCGCTCGGCACGGTCGTGCGGATCATGTTTCTCGCGATCACCATCGCCGGGTCGATCATCAGCCTGCAGACTGGCCTTACCTCTGCGGTCATGCCCGACGCCGCGCTAGGCGGCCAGCTGCCAGTGATGGCCAAGCTGGTGAGTGTGGCGGCGGCGGTGGTGTGCCTTTCGCTGGGCATCCATCACCTGTGGATCGCGGCGATGGTGAACAGCTATCAGGTCTTCCCCGTGGGCGGCCTGCCGCCTGCCGCCGATTTCGCGCAGCTCGCCATCGCCACCACCACGCGTTCGATGGAACTGGGCTTCTCGCTCGCCGCACCGCTGGTGGTTTACGGCATCGTGTTCAATGTCGCGCTCGGCCTCGCCGCGCGGCTCGCACCGACCATCCAGGTCTTCTTCATCGCCCAGCCGCTCAACATCCTGCTGGGTCTGGCGCTCTTCGCCGCCACGCTGGGTGCGGTGCTGACCGGCTTCGCGATGGCGATGACCGACTGGTTGCAGCAGGGCTGGGTCTGACCGATGGCGGAGAGCGATACCGGCGAGAAGACGCACGACCCAACCGACAAGAAGCTCGAGGACGCGCGCAAGAAAGGCGAGGTCGCGAGCGCGCCGGAGATGCGCCATGCCAGCATGTTCCTCGCCGCGGTCGTGGTGATGGGCGGCATGGGAGCATGGACGGTGTCGCGAATGCTGACGATCTTCGTCGGCCTTTGGGGCGGAGCGAACGGTCTCGACGTGCGCGGCAGCGGGATGACGTTCGCCTCCACGCTGATGGGTCAGGCCGGGCTGGCACTCGGCCCGCTGCTCGCGATGCTGATGGCCTTCGCACTGCTCACGCTGTTCCTGCAGGGCAAACCGACGCTGGCGTGGGCGCGCCTGAAGATCAAATGGAACAAGCTGTCCCCGCTTTCCGGTCTCAAGCGCATGTTCGGCAAGCAGGGGCTGGTGGAATTCGCCAAGACGCTGGCCAAGTTCGGCCTCGTCGCCGGGGTCGCGCTGATCGTGGTGTGGCCGCACGCGCGCGGGATCGAAACGCTGGTCGGCGCGCCGGCGCACGCGGTCGGCAAGGTCGCGGCGGACCTGGTCTTCCGGATGGTGAAGGCGGCGATGATGCTGGTCGCCGCGCTGGCCCTGTTCGATTTCGTCTACCAGCGCCGTGCCTTCATAAAGAAAATGCGCATGTCTCTCAAAGAGATCAAGGACGAGCACAAGGACTCCGAAGGCGACCCGCTGATCAAGGCCAAGGTGCGCGCGATCGGCATGGAGCGCGCCAAGCGCCGGATGATGTCCAAGGTGCCGCAGGCCAGCGTGGTGATCGTCAACCCGACGCACTACGCGGTCGCGCTGCAATATGATCACGGCGCGATGGCCGCCCCGGTCGTGGTCGCAAAGGGCGTCGATGCGGTCGCGCTCAAGATCCGCGAGATTGCGACGGAAAACAACGTCCCGATCATCGAGAAACCGCCGCTTGCCCGTGCGCTGCACGCGAGCGCGAAGCTCGATCAGCCGATCCCGGCGGAGCACTACCTCGCCGTGGCCGAAATCATATCCTACGTGATGAAGCTCGCGAGGCGGGCTGGATAAGCCCCGCCGCCGCCCGGTATTTGCCGGTGGCGGCCGCTAGACCTCGATATCGAATTTCGCCAGCTCGACGCGCACGCGCAGTTCGATCTCGGCGAGAATTTCGGCAAGCACCGGATCGGCAGGCTGTTCGACCTGTGCGACCCACTCGGCCAGTTGCTCGAGCCGTTCGGGCGTCGGCGCACCGGCGACGAGTTCCACCTGCAAAGCTTCCAGTTCGTCGAGACCGTCCGATCCCTGCTCGGCCATCTGTCGCCTCCGTTCGCGATCCGGATCGTAGGCGGCAAGCGTCACCAGCATCTGCACCGAACCCAGCGGCTGGCCAGGCTGCACGGCAGGTTGCTGCGGCACATTCGCGCTGGGCGCGTCCGGCTCTTCCCCGACGCTGAACGTCGGGGACTTGCGGGCGAACCCCGCAAGTATGGCCGGGGCAGGCAACAGCGCGCTGATCTGCACGATAAACTCCTACCGAAGTGCAATTCTCCTACCTTCCTATTCTATAAGAAAAGGAAGCCATTGCGGTAATCGGAATCGATAATATGCGCATCGTGACAATCTTCGTCACTGTCTTCGCCCTGCTTTTTGCAGGGCCCGTGCAGGCTCAGGCCGGCTCGCGGATCAAGGACATCGTCGATGTCGAGAACGTCCGCTCCAACCAGCTGGTCGGTTACGGCCTCGTCGTCGGCCTTGCGGGCACCGGAGACCGGACCCGCAATGTCCCCTTCACCGAGGAATCGCTGCAGGCCATGCTCGAACGCATGGGCGTGAGCGTGCGCGACACGCAATTGCGTACCAAGAACGTCGCGGCCGTCTCGGTCACGGCAACCCTGCCGCCCTTCGCCCGCGCCGGTTCGCGGATCGACGTGCAGGTGTCCGCGATGGGCGATGCCACCAGCCTCCAGGGCGGCACGCTGCTTATATCACCGCTGCGCGCCCTGAACGGCGAGATTTTCGCAGTCGCGCAGGGACCTCTCGCGGTATCGGGCTTCAAGGCGCAGGGCGCGGGCGCGAGCATCAGCCGCGGAGTTTCGACCTCCGCGCGCATTGCCGGCGGTGCGATCGTGGAGCGCGAGGTGCCCTATGCCCTCTACGGCGCCGACAGCCTGAAGCTGGCGCTCAAGAACCCCGACTTCACCACCGCCAAGCGCGTCGCCCAGGCGATCAACCAGCGCTTCCCCGCCGCGGCGCAGATGCTCGACCCCGCGACCGTCGAACTGCGCGCGAGCCCCGGCTTCACCGGATCGCTCGTCGAACTGCTGCCCGAGATCGAGAATCTCCCGATCGAGGTCGACCAGGTCGCGCGGATCGTCGTGAACGAGGCCGCCGGGACCGTGGTGATGACCGCCGATGTCAGGATCAGCCCGGTGGCGATCGCCCAGGGTGGCCTCACGATCAGCGTCACCGAGAGCCCGATCGTATCGCAACCGGCGCCGTTTTCCGACGGGGAGACGACCGTGGTGCCGCGCACCCAGATCGCGGTCGACGATGGCAGCGGTGCCTCGCTCGCCCTGCTGGAAAACGGGACCTCGCTGCGCGCGCTGGTCGACGGTCTCAACCGCCTGGGCGTCTCGCCGCGCGACCTCATCACCATCCTCCATGCGCTCAAGGGCGCAGGCGCACTGCAAGCGGAGATCACGCTCCAATGACGAACGCACTGACGGCGCCCTTGCCGAGCCCGACGGCTCTGCCATCGGCGCCCGATCCATCCGGCGCCTCGCGCACCGATATCGCGAAAACGGCAGAGGAATTCGAAGCCGTCTTCCTCGGCGAAATGTCCAAGCTGATGCTCGAAAGCGTCGACCTGGGCGACGAGTTTTCCGGCGGCCATGCGGAGCAGATCTTCCGCGGGATACTTGCGGAAAAACTGGGCGGCGAAATCGCCCGGACCGGCGGCGTGGGTCTCGCCCCGGCCGTCATGGAACAGATGATCAGAATGCAGGAGGGATCGCAATGATCGATAGCATGCTCGATACCGCCAACTCGCTCGCCTCGTTGATGACCGAGGAGACCGATGCGCTTGGCGAACGGGGCCGCCTTGCGGACCACGAGGAACTGGTTGCAGCCAAGCGTCGCCTGGTGGCGCAGCTCGAAGCCGAGATCGTGCGGCTCAATCGCGAGGTCCCGGCGTGGATGGACGATCTGGACGAAGATCAGGATGCGGCCCTGTCGCAAGCGATGGCCACGCTGCGCGATGCGGCGATCTCGAATGTCGCTGTGGTCGATCGCCAACTGACCCTGTCGAACGATCTCATCGAAGCGGTCGCGGCCGAAGCCCGTCGGCTTACCGGCAATGCGGGGTGCAGCTATCTCGGCAGCGGATCGATGATGCTGCGCGAGGGCACCAGCCCCATCTCGGTCAACACGCAGCTCTGACCGAGCGGCCTTTCTCAGGTCCTACGAAAAGGGGGGCGATCGCATGAAGCGGCCGCCCCCTTTTTTTGGTGTCCCGTCTGCCGGGACTAGCCGTTGCCGCCGCGTCCGGTGGCGATCTTCATCATCTGCATCTGCTTGCGGTAGAGGTTGGTCATTGCGGCGAATTCCGATTGCACCGCACCCAGTTTCAGCACCTGCTCTTCCAGCGTCACATTGTTGCCGTCGGGCTTCGTCTCGACCGTGTTCTGATCGAGGACGATCGCACCCGAGGTCTGTTGGCTTGCGCCCAATGCGCGCATTTCCGCACTGATCCGGACCGTGGGCCGCGCAACGCGGGTCGCGCCGTTCGCATCGACCAGCCCCGCAAAGCTGGGCGCTTCGACTTCGCGGGCCTTGTAGCCGGGCGTATCGCCATTGGCGATGTTCTGCGCGATCACCTGCTGGCGATCGGAAAGATGTCGCATGGCGACCCCGATGCCGCGCATAAGGGCTGGACTCATGTCACTCATACCAAGCTCCCTCGCTCGAATTCCTAGAAGAAGCCGCCGCTATTGTAACCGACGGTAAGGCTGCTGATGCGGGCTAGCGCATCCTGATATTGCGCGATCTGCGCCAGCTGGCGGGGCGATGCCCCACCGGTGGAGGCGGCGCCGCCATTGACGATCGCGGCCTTGCCCGCATCCCAGTACAGGGAACGGTAGGCGGTCTGCGTCATCGAAATCGCGCTCTTGATCTTTCCCAAGGCAAACGCCGCGCCCTCGCGGGTGGAAATGTCGAGCGCATGGGTCAGGCCCAGACCGTAACTTCCGCCCGGCACCACCTTGGGTGCGTCCTTGTCATAGGCCGGCGGCGCGACCAGCTTGGCAGCGGGCAGGCCCAGCTTCGCGAGCGCATCGCGTCCCTCTCCTCCCGGAACCAGCTCGATCGCCTGGCCGGGTTTTGCACTGATGCTGAGCGTGCGGCCATCGTCGCCGATCGGTGTCGTCACCGTCGCCTTGGTGCCCGTGATCCGGCTCACCTTTTGCGACAGCGATGCCAGGGTCTCGTCGGCGGCAATGGTGATCTGCCGCGCGACGCCATCATTGAGCTTGATCGAAAACTGGTCGCCTGCGCGCAGGCTCGTCTGCGCGGTCAGGAGCGTGGAGGCCTGATCGTCGAGCCGGCCCCGCTTGAGACCCAGTGCGCCCAAGACCGTCGAGCCATTGGCTGCAGCCGCGATGCGGACCGGCTCGGCGCTGCGGGTTGTCAGGCCGAACTGCTGGATATTGGCGATGGCGCCCGTGCCGGCGTCCAGCCGCGCGACGAAGCCGTCGCTCGTGCCCTGCCGCGTCCCGCCGAGATCGCCCGTGGTCCGCCCGCCGGCATAAAGATTGCCGTTCATGAAGGTGAGACTGTCGACTCTGTCGCTGCTCGCCGTACCCAGATAGGTCACCCGGCTGGTCGCAAGATCGGCGCTGATCTGCGCGACGAAGCCGTCGCGGCCGCCCGCCATCGCGTTGGTCTGGTCGCCGGTCACCGCCCCCGAGGTCGAGCCGCCCACCCCGATGGTCCCGTCTGCCGCGACCGCAATCACGGTCGCGTCGGCGGTGCCGAGGGCGATCGAGCCCAGATCGGTTGCGAGCGAGGTGCTGTCGATCCGGCGCAGCGTTGCGGCGCCGCCTTCCTTCGTCAGCGCCAGCAGTTCGCCCGAGCTGCCGATCGCCAGCGCGGTCAGCGTGTCGCTGCCACCGCTGTCGAACCGGCGCCGCTCGCGCAGCTGGCCTTCGGCGTCGAGGCGGGCGATGAAGGCATCGCCGCCACCGGCGGCGCTGCGACCACCGACGAAGATCGTGCCGTCAGCGGCAACGGCGACGGACGTCGCGGCATCGCTTCCGACCGCGCGGACCAGGGTGGAAGACAGTTCCGCACCATCGGCGTCGAACCGGGCAACCAGCATGTCGCCATCGGAATCGGCACCGTCGAAATCGCCGCTGACGGTGCCTGCGACCACGATCTGCCCGTTCGGGCCGAGGCTGACGGCCGCACCGCTCGCCGATTCACTCGCGCCAAGTTGCCGCTGCCAGACGACCTGGCCTTCGCTGTCCAGCTTGGTCAGGAACAGGTCCTGCGAACCTGTCACGCGATTGGCATCGAGATCGCCCGCCGTCGTCCCGACGACGTAGCTCGATCCGTCCGGCGCGGTTACGATCGATTGCGCAGATGTGGGCGCGAACCGATCGGTGGAGGGTGGCTCCACGCCTTCGATGGTCTTCTGGCCGGACGCAGCCAGTGTGGCGCGTTCGGTGGCCAGCCGGTCCAGTCCTGCGATCTGCGTCAGGGTCGAACGAGTGGGGGTGCCGGCGGGGTCGGTGACCCGCATCACCTGCGCCGAGGTCGGCGTTTCCGGATCGGTTATCCCGGTCACGACCATCAGCGCGTCGGGGGCGCCGACCTGGTCGATGGAAACCTCTTCCAGTCCCGGATTCTCGATCTTGAAGCCCCAGCTGCCGGTGCTCTTGTCGGGTACGAAACGGACCAGCCAGCGCGGCACCGGATTGCCGTTCTCGTCGAGATTGACGCTGCCGTCGGGAGCGCGCAGCGGCACGGCGGCGATCGCATCGTTGATCGATGCGGAAATGGAATCGAGCGTCGGCGGCTGCGGCCCGCCGGTGAGGTCGACGGCGATCGTGTCGCTCGCCTCGCCGCGGCGGATGGTGACGGCAAACCGCTCCGTGCCGACAAGCGCAGCAAGCGGCGCATCGCGCGCTTCGGCGACACCCTTGCCCGCGATCCCGCCCACAGGGTTTGTCTCCTGTATCGCGACCGAGCGCGTCGTGGTGGAGGACTTGTCGAAGGCGAGCGACAGCTTCTCGCGCGGTGCGGAGGCCACGAAACCTTCGAGGTCGCGCAGTCCCTTGTCGAAGACGTCCTGCAGCGTTTCGCGGACCGAGCTGGTCGGCCCGGCGACCGCGGCTTCGGCCAGCGCGCGAAGCCGGTCGAGAGCGCGGTAAGTGGTGAAGGCGCTCGCCACATCGACCGGCAGCTTGCGGGTGTTTGCGGCATTGGCGTCGACGATGGAGGACATGCGCCGGATCGCGGAGACCTGCGAGGACAGCGAACTGCTACGCTCCGGCTGCTTCCAGGGCGGCGTCGTATCGGGCGTGGTGAAGGCGGCCTTCGCCCGGCGCACCGCGAGCGTTTCGAACCCCGGCGAGCCAGTCCCGAAGGTCGCGAAACTGTTCGTTCCGCTCAGCAGGCTGAGGCCCGCCAGGCTGCTGTTGAGATTTAGAGTCACCTTCGTGCTGCGTCCGTCCAATCGGCTTGTGTTGCCTCTATAATAGGACGTGCGCCCCCAACATGCGGGCGGGCGCGCGCATTTCTTTACCTGGGGAGTCTGACATCACCATGGCCGCCACTCTTGTAGAGCCAGCCGAGCTCAAGAAATTTTCCGGACCGCAGCGTGCGGCCGCGCTGATGCTTGCTTTGGGCCAGGAATACGGAGCGCCCATCTGGGAGCAGCTGAACAACGACGAGATCAAGGAGCTGTCCGCGGGGATCTCGCAGCTCGGTCGCCTGCCCGCCGTCGCGGTGGAGCACCTGCTGGTGCAGTTCAGCAGCGAAGTCTCCAGCATGGCGTCGCTGCACGGCTCCTTCGAAACGACCGAGCGTCTGCTCAACGGCATCCTCGACAAGGACAAGGTCCGGGAGATCATGGAGGACATCCGGGGTCCCTCCGGCCGCACGATGTGGGACAAGCTGTCCAACGTCAACGAGGCGGTCCTCGCCGCATACCTTCGCAACGAGTATCCGCAGACGGTCTCGGTGATCCTGACCAAGCTGCGACCCGAACATGCGGCAAGGGTGATTTCCGAACTACCGAACGACTTCGCAACCGACGTCATCCAGCGCATGCTGCGGATGGAACCCGTGCAGAAGGAAATCGTCGCCGAGATCGAGCAGACGTTGAAAAGCGAATTCATGACCAATCTGGCGCGCTCGCAGAAACGCGATCCGCACGAGGTCATGGCCGAAGTGTTCAACGCCCTCGACCGCACGACCGAAGAGGAGATGCTCACGGCACTCGAGGCCTGCAATCCGGAATCGGCCGAACGCATTCGCGCGCTGATGTTCACCTTCGAAGATCTGGCCAACCTGCTGCCCGCATCCATCGCCATGATCGTCAAGAATGCCGACAAGCGCGAGATGGCGCTGGCACTGAAAGGCGCGCCGGAGGAAATGCGTCAGCTGTTCATGGGTGCGATGACCGAGCGCGCCGCCAAGATGCTGCGCGAGGACATGAGCGCCATGGGTCCGGTCCGTGCGCGCGAATGCGAGGAGGCGCAGACCGCGCTCGTCCGTCTGGCCAAGTCGCTCGCCGATCGCGGAGAGATCGTGCTGGTCGATCCCAAGTCCGATGAATCGATGATCTACTGATCATGTCGTTTCACGAGAACATCCAGGCGCGCCCGTTTGCCTTCGACCGCACGTTTACGCTTCCGGTGCGCGAAGCGGCGCGGCAGTATCGCCGCAAGACCGATGCGTCCGAGCTGGCGCATGACGTGGAGACCCTGCGCCGCCAGATCGAACGGCTGGAACAAGGCCACGCCGAAGAGCTGGCGCGCACCCGCTCCGAAGCCTTCGAAGCCGGTCGCAATCACGCCGCAGCCGATCGCGAAGCGGCCATCCTGTGCGCGCTCGACGCGATGCAGGCGTCGCTGGAGGAGATTTGGGAGCAGCACGACGAGATGCGCGTGCAGGCGGAGGCCGATGCGACCGAGGTCGCGCTGGTAGCTGCGGAAGCGCTCGCCGGACGTGCCATTGCACGCGAGCCCGGCGGTGCCGTCGACGAGGCGATCGGTCGCGCCCTTGCCCAGGTCGGGCGCGGGCAGGAAATCGAAGTGACCGTCCATCCCGATCTGGTCGACGATATCGAGGCGCGCATCGCGCTTCGCCAGTGCCGCGACCGGCGCAAGCTGTGTCTCGTCGTCTCCGCCGACCCGTCACTTCGACCGGGCGACGCGGTGCTCAATTGGGAGCGCGGCGGCGTACGCATGGATGCCGCCAGCCGCCGCCAGGCGGTGCTCGACGAACTCGCCCCGCTGCTCGCGTCGCAGAATTGAGGCAAACCGGGGGCCGATCGAGCGAATTTCGTCCGCGCGAGACCACCCGGCAATAATTTCCCACCGGCAGAAAATGCCGGGCCGCAACCCTCCTATAATGATCCCGGAAGCCGGCCCGATTGCCGGCGTAACTCGACGGGGCGACCTTGGAAGCATTGCGCAACTTTGCCGGACAGCTCGGACCACGTCGGCTGCTGTTGATGGGTGGCGTGGCGGTGGCGCTGCTCGCCACGCTGGCAGCCGTCGCCCTGAGCGGCGGTTCATCCGACCGGATGGGCTATCTCTACACCGATCTCGACCCTTCCGCGGCCGAGGCGATCACCGAGAAGCTGCGCGCGCAGAACGTGCCCTTCTCGCTCTCGGGCGACGGCACCGCGGTGCTGGCCCCCGAAGACCAGCTGCCCGAACTGCGGATGAGCATGGCCGGTGAGCAGTTGGGTGGCGCGATCGGCTACGAGGTGCTCGACACCCAGCAGGCCTTCGGCGTCTCCTCCTCGCGCGAGAAGATGAACGAGACGCGCGCGATCGAGGGCGAACTGGCCCGGTCCATCGGGACGCTTCAATCGATCACCAATGCCCGCGTCCATATCGTCATGCCCGAACGCGCGCTGTTCGCGCCCGAAGCGCGCAAGGCGAGTGCATCGGTGACCGTCAAGACCCGCGGGCGGCTGTCGTCGGGCAATGTCGAGGCGATCCGCCATCTGGTCGCTTCCGCCGTGCCCGAACTTTCTCCCGAAGCGATTTCCATCGTCGACCAGACCGGTGCCCTGCTGGCGCGTGCCGGCGAGGCGGGCGAAGCCGGTGCAAGCCAGGCGGACGAGCGCCAGATTGCCACCGAGGCCCGCATCCGCAGCCAGATCGAGGCACTGGTGGAACCGATCGTGGGCGTCGGCAAAGTGCGTGCCGAGGTCTCTGCGGAGATCGATCGCGACCAGACGCGTGAAGAGGCCCAGATCTTCGATCCCGACACACAGGTGATTGCACGCCAGATCTCGGTCGAATCGGGCGATCAGAGCCGCGAGAACTCGGGCGCCGACGATGGCGTGACCATCGGCGCGCAGCTGCCCGAAGGGGCGGATGTCGGCGGCATCGGCGGCGATAGCCGCGAGAGCGCGCGCAACGAGACGTCCGAGGATATCACCTTCCAGAACAGCAGCCGCCGCACTCTGACCACGCGCGCGCCGGGCAAGGTTTCACGCTTGACGGTGGCGGTCATGGTCGATGGCGGCGAACAGGGCCTTCCCGCCGAACAGGTGCAGCGACTGACCCGCCTGGTCGAGAATGCCGTGGGCTACGATGCGGAGCGCGGCGACAGCGTGATCGTGGAAAGCATGGCCTTCGCGCAGCCCGACGAAATCGCCGATGCCGACGAGAGCCTGTGGTCGCAGCTTCCGGTCAATCAGCTGTTCGATCTCGGCAAGCTGCTGATGATTGCGGCGGTCGGCCTGCTCATCCTGCGCATGCTGAAGCCCAAGCCCGACCCGGCGCTCGCCGGGGTTCTGCCCGCCCCCGGACAGGACGTGATCGACCTGACGCCCCAGCCCCGCGACGGCGAAGAGTACGATCCCGAACAGCTCGAAAACGACGGGACCCCGGCCCTGAAGGGCCCCCAGCTCGACGATGAAATCGCCCTCGCGCAGGTGGAAGGCAGCCTCAAGGCTTCGGCGCTCAAGAAGATCGGCGACGCCATCAGCGCCAGCCCCAGCGAGTCCGCCGCCGTCGTGCGCCAGTGGCTTAGTGCCTGAAGGAGAATTCCATGACCCAAGTGCAAGATGACAGCGCCGCAACCGAGATTGCGGAGGACGTGCTGGCCGACGCTCCGGCGCAAGCTCCTGCCGACGCACCCGCCTTCGTCGACCTGCCGACCCTCGGCGAGGCCGGACCCTCCGGAGAGCTGGAGGATCTGACCGCTTATGTGGGCGACGACGGTCCCCTCGGCCTCGAGGCCGTGCACGAAGTGCCGGTGAAGATGCAGGCAGTGCTGGGCCGCGCCCGGATGACCGTTTCCGAACTGATGCAGATCGCGCCTGGCCGCGTCGTCGAGCTCGACCGCAAGGTCGGCGAGCCGGTCGACATCTTCGTCAGCAACCGGCTGATCGCCCGCGGCGAGGTCGTGCTGATCGACCGCGCGCTGGGCGTGACTCTCACCGAAATCGTGCACGAAGACGACTGATGGGCGCCTCGCTATTCACCCCCGTTCGCATGACGCTGGTCGGCGCGCAGCACTCGGTCTTTCGCCAGGCCGCGCATATGGCGCGCGAAACCGGCGCGCTCGTGACGATGGCGGACGACGAGACAGCCGCGCTCGATCTCCTTCGCCGCGCAGGCGGCGACCTCGTGATGATCGACGTAGCGCTCGACGTGCGGAGTTTCATCGCCAACCTGCGCGCCGAACGCATCGTCATTCCGACCATCGCCTGCGGGATCGACGCGAGCGCCGAACGTGCCGTCGCCGCGGTGCGCGGCGGTGCACGCGACTACCTGCCGTTGCCGCCCGACCGCGATCTGATCGCCGCCGCGATCATGTCGGTCGCCAGCCCGCCGCTCGAAATGGTGGGGTCCTGCAAGGCGATCGGCGAAGCGATCGGTTTTGCCAAATCGATGGCGACCAGCGCCGCACCCATGCTGATCCACGGCGAGCCGGGCACCGGCAAGGAAGTGATGGCCCGCCTGATCCACGCGCATTCCGACCGGCCCGGCCATTTCGTGACCGTGGAGTGCCACGGCGTCGCGCCCGAAATCCTCGAATCCGAGCTTTTCGGCCATGAAAGCGGCGCGTTTCCGGGCGCGGTCGCGCGGCGCGTGGGACGATTGGACGAAGCCGAAGGCGGGACGATATTCCTGCGCGGCGTGGAAGCTCTAGTGCCCGCTCTGCAGGCGCGGCTGCTGGAGGTCGTGCAGGCCGCGGACACGTGCCGCAATGGTGCTTCCGCAAGCGCTTGCCCAGGCGCGCGGCTCATCACCAGTTCGAGCACCGATATCCGCACGCTGGTCGACAAGGGCCAGTTCCGAGCCGACCTGCTCGCGCGGCTGGGCCTCGCCGAGGTCCGCCTGCCCGCGCTGCGCGAAAGAGGGGAGGACATCATGGCCCTCGCGCGGCATTTCGCCACGCATTTCTCCAATCTCTACGACCTGTCGCCTCGCGAATTCGACGAGGAGGCATGCAGGGTGCTCGATGCCTATTCGTGGCCGGGCAACGTCCGCGAGCTGGAAGAAACCGTGCATCGAGCCACCCTGCTCGCGCGGTCCGGCATTATCGGACCGGACGCCCTCGTTCACAGCAATGGCGCACGGTTCGAGCCCGTGGAGAGGAATCACGATGGCAGTCTGCCTGTGCAGGGCCTTGTCGGTCACACAGTCGCCGAGGTGGAGCGCGAGCTGATCCTCCACACGCTGGAGCGGTGCGGCGGCAATCGCACCTCCGCGTCCTCGATCCTTGGCATTTCGGTGCGCACCATGCGCAACAAGCTCAAGAGCTTCGTCCAGGCGGGTATTTCCGTCTCGCCCTCCCACTAATGTCCTGAAGCGAAGCGCGCATCGCCATGCCCCAGCAACTGACCGGCTTCCTCGACCGCATCGGCGCCAACCGCGATCTCGCGCTGGCGATCGGCGTGATCGGCATCATCGCGATGCTGATCCTGCCGATGCCCGCATGGCTGCTCGACTTCGGCCTCGCGATCTCAATCACACTGTCGGTGATGATCCTGATGACCTCGCTGTTCATCGAAAAGCCGCTGCAGCTGTCCGCCTTCCCGACGATCCTGCTGATCGCGACGATGCTGCGGCTGGGCCTCAACCTCGCCTCGACCCGGCTGATCCTGGGGCACGGGCACGAGGGGCCGCAGGCCGCTGGCGGCGTGATCGGCGCGTTCGGGCAGTTCCTGATCGGCGGCGAGACCGTGATCGGGCTGACCATCTTCATCATCCTCGTGGTGATCAACTTCGTCGTCATCACCAAAGGCGCGGGCCGTATTGCAGAGGTCGCCGCGCGCTTCAGCCTCGATGCGATGCCGGGCAAGCAGATGGCGATCGACGCCGATCTGGGCGCAGGCATGATCAGCGAGGAACAGGCGCGCGCGCGGCGGCAGGAACTGGAGGCGGAAAGCGGCTTCTTCGGCGCGATGGACGGTGCCTCCAAGTTCGTGAAGGGCGACGCGATCGCCGGGCTGCTGATCACCGCGATCAACGTGCTGGTGGGCCTTATCGTCGGGGTCGCGATCCACGGGGTCGAATTCGGCGAGGCCTTCACGACCTATACGCTCCTCACCGTCGGCGACGGTCTGGTCAGCCAGATTCCCGCGCTGATCGTCTCGACCGCCGCAGGCCTGCTCGTCTCCAAGGGCGGTATGTCGGGCAAGACCGGCAATGCACTGGGCGAGCAGCTGGGTCGCTATCCGAAGGCCTTCGCCATGGTGTCGGTCCTGATGGGCGCGTTTGCGCTGCTGCCCGGCTTCCCCTTCCTGCCCTTCGCCTTCGTCTCCGCGGCGAGCGGCTATTACGGCTGGTGGGCAAGCCGCAAGCACCGGACCGAAGCCGCGCGCGAGAAGGCCGAGGCGGCGCAGGCCGAAATCGCCTCTGCCGAAACCGAAGAGCCGATCGCCAACACCATCGCGATCGACGCGGTGCGGGTGGAGCTGGGATATGGCCTGCTGCCGATCATCAAGGGCTCGGCCGCAGAGCCGCGCCTCGACGACCAGGTCCGCGCGCTGCGCCGCCAGATGGCGACCGATTACGGCTTCGTCCTGCCGGCGGTCCGCATCATCGACAACATGGGGCTGGGTGCCCACGACTACCGCGTCTTCATCCGCGAGACCGAGGTCGCGGCGGGCGAGCTGCGGCTCGACAAGCTGATGGTCATCAATCCCGGCGGGGCCGATGTCGGCCTGCCCGGCGATCCGGCGCGCGAGCCGGTCTTCGGCCTCCCCGCGCTGTGGATCGACCGCGAACTGCGCGACGAGGCGGGCCTGCGCAATCTGACCGTGGTCGACTGCGGCACCATCGTGACCACGCATTTGGCGGAGCTGGTGAAGGACAATATCGCAGAGCTGCTTTCCTATACCGAAACGCAGAAGCTGCTGAACGAAGTTCATACCGAGGCGGAAAAACTGGTGGCCGATCTGGTGCCCGCCAAGATCAGCATCTCGGGCATCCAGCGGATCCTCCAGAACCTGCTGGCCGAGGGCGTCTCGATCCGCGACATGGCGACGATCCTGGAGGCGATCGCCGAAACCGCGCCGCTGACGCAGAACCTGACGCAGATCACCGAGCATGTCCGCGCGCGCCTTGCCAGGCAGATTTCCGCCCAGCAGACCCGCGACGGCGCCATCCCGATCCTGACCCTGTCGGCGGACTGGGACCAGCACTTTGCCGAAAGCATCATCGGAGAAGGCGACGACCGCCATCTCGCCATGGCCCCTTCGCACCTGCAGCGCTTCATCACCCAGGTGCGCGAGCTTTACGACACGCTGGCCGCAAGCAACGAAATCCCGTGCATTCTCGTCAGCCCGACGATCCGTCCCTTCGTACGCTCGATCATCGAGCGCGTGCGTCCGGCCACCGTCGTGCTCTCGCAGAACGAAATCCATCCCCGCACCCGCGTTCGCTCGGTCGGCAGCATCGGCCAACAAATTGCGCTCGAAGCGCCCTGACCGAAATTCCGGTCATATAATAGATCGAGGCGCCCCCCGGGCGAAAGGACCGCATGACCCAACTCCTGTCGCTCGCCATCGGCAACCGCTCTCCCCTAGGCTTGTCCGGGGGCGCCCCCTCTTCCGCCGCACCGGGCCCCTCCTTCACCGACCTGCTGGCCGCACCTTCCGCTAAGGGCGGAGCGCTGCCGTCCCCGTTCGCGGGTACGCCGGTTGCGCCTCCAGCGATCGGGGAAGGCGCGCCCTCTGCCGTCCAGAGTATGGGCTTCGCAAGTGCGGTCGGGACACGTCCTTCGCTCACGCAAGAGGCAGGACTGCTCGCTTCTGTAGCACGAGGCCTCCCGGTGTCGAACGCGCCGCAAGCAGTCGCGAATGTCACATCCGCCAACGTAGGCCTCGCACCGCAGCTGACAGCTGAGGCGCCTCTCGAAGCGCCCGTCGTTGGTGGGATCGTGGTGGAGGAAAGCTCTTCACTGCCAACCGATCTACAGCCCGCTGCCGAATCCGAAAACGCAACCCCGAAAGCAGCCTCGCCCGGCGAGGATAGCCCTGCTTCGGCCGATCAGGTCGCTTGGGGCGAGGATAGCCTCGCGGCCGAGCCGGTCGCTCGCGAAAAACCGACCGAAACGGTCACCCGAACGAACCAGCCACTGACGCAAAACGTGCCTGAACCTGCAGACGCGGCGCGCCCCGCGGAACCCACGGACGCGTTGCAAGCTAACGAACCTGTCGAGCCGATCGCACAACGTGCCGACACCCCCCGTCCCGCCACCGGCGAGGATCACTGCGAGATGGCGACGCGAAGCCCGCCCATCGAAAGCCCGGAAGGACAGTCCGTGGAAGGTCGGGCAGAGACGCCCAGCCTCGAGGCTCAGCAGATGCCCATCGCCCCGCCGACGACCGGCGCGGCCCCTCCGGCCCCGACGCAACGCTTGCATCGAGCCGCGCTGACCCGCGATGGCGTCCACGCGCCCACCATGCCTCGTGGCGACGCCCAGCCGGCGATGACACCGACCGAGCGCACCCCGGCTCCCGACAAGGTTTCGTCACGGCCCTCCCCCGCGATGACGCCGGACACCGTGGCGTCGAACGACTTCGGGAAGATGGTCGAGCCCAAGGCAGCGGACGTCGCAGCAGCTGCGCTCGACAGCGGGCCGGCAGCGGGCGAACTCCTGCCGCAGTCGCGGACCGATCCCCTCAGGAATGCGCCGCCCGCGCCTGGCGCTCCGGCATCGCAGCCAGCCCCTGTCTCTGCCCGGCCGGGTGAGATCGGCCACCAGCTGGGGGTCGAGATCGTGCGCCACGGCCTCGACGGGCGCGACAGCATGACCATCCGGCTCGACCCGGTGGAGATGGGCGAAATCCAGATCCGCCTGCAATTCGACGATCGCGGTACGATGCGCGCGATCGTCACTGCGGAGAGCAGCGCGGCGCTCGAAATGCTCCGCCGCGACAGCGCGGACCTCGTTCGCGCGCTGGGCGACGCCGGCGTGCGCACCGATGCGCAGTCCTTCCAGTTCGAAGGACGCGGCCAAGGCCGCGGGGAGCAGCAGCAGCACGGCCGCCCCCAGACGCCCTCCGACCCGAACAGGGTACTGGCCGAAGCCGAAGACGACGGCGCGGCTCCGCCCCAGAGGCTGCACACCAGCGGCCAGCTAGACCTCATCGCCTAAGGACATCGACATGACCGCAATTTCATCGATTTCGCCCTTTGCGCAGAGCGATACCGCCGGCACCAAGGCGGGCGCCGAGCTCAATGCCAATTTCAACATGTTCCTGAAGCTGCTGACCACGCAGATGCAGAACCAGGATCCGCTCGATCCGATGGACACCTCGCAATACACCCAGCAGCTGGTCCAGTATTCGCAGGTCGAGCAGTCGATCCAGCAGACCTCCACTCTCAAGGACATTCTCGCCAGCCTTTCGACGCAGGATCTCGCCCAGTCGGCGAATTTCCTCGGCAAGCGCGTCGAACTCGACAGCGCGACCGCAGGCCTCTCGGATCAGCGCCCGGCGCAGTGGACGTGGCAGGCGGACCGGCCGGTCCAGACGCTCTCCGCAACGATCACCGACGGCCGCGGCCGCGTGGTGGAAACGCGCAGCCTCGATGCGCAGAGCGCGGGCAGCTTTGCCTGGGACGGCTCGCTGGCCGGCGGAGGAAATGCCGCTGCGGGTGGCTATACTCTTTCGCTCAAGGCACTCGACGCGGCTGGCCAGACCGTGCCCGTCACCATCCGCAGCACCGGGGTGATCGACGAGGTCGCGACGCGCGACGGCGCGGTGGTGCTCGGCATCAATGGACAAAGCTTCCCTTCGGGAGCGCTCGTGCGCGTAGTCGCGGGCGACTGAAATTTTTTTGGCCCTTCACTCCAGAAGCGGCCGGCAATGCCTATAATACAAGAAGGATCGGCAGTTCCTTAGTCTCCACTGCCAGGTAGCGACTTCCGGGGCATCCTCCCCCCACCCTCAGCGCAGAGACGCGATCGCTCTCCCGTCTCGGCGTGCCCCGGAAGTCCACCACCCCCCCTCCCCTTTCGCGCATTGATACGAGCCCCCAGTACGCGCACCCGCGCTGCTGGGATCAAGCGCGTGTCTGCAAATCTCAATGGATGTAGGACTGCTGCCGCCGCCCGAGCTCGCGCGCATGGGCGCAGACGAGGCACAGCTCGGCATAGACCCTGTCCCACAGCGCCGCCGCGATCCTGAAGGGTTCCTCGTCGTTGATCTGGTCGATGATGACGGCCGCATCCGGTTCGGGCTCGAGCTGGAAGCGCGTCGGGAAGGCGCCGCCGATTTCTTCCTCCGGCATGGTCCCGGGGACGGCCAGACGCGCCGACATGATGTAGCCGAGCAGGATGTCGGCACCGTAGGCGTCGAGCATCACCTTGCCCGCATCCTCGGCGTCGGGGCGGTCGATCAGGACCAGCGCACCGCGCGGATGTGGCTCGACACTGATCCTGACCACCTCGCCGAAGGGATCGGCGATTTCGCGTACGCGGGGATAGTTGGTAACCAAGGTCGAGGATATCCGTTCTGACATGCGCGCTGCCGGATCGGCAGCGCAGGCTGCGCTCATGCATCGCGCGGCCGGGAAAAAAAAGGGGCCGGACTTGCGCCCGGCCCCAGGATGCCTCTCCCCACCGGGGAAAGGCTGCGTCGACCGGATTAACGGAACAGCGAAGTGATCGTCTGCGGCGCCTGGTTGGCGATCGACAGAGCCTGGACACCCAGCTGCTGCTTGACCTGCAGGGCCTGCAGCTTGGCCGATTCCTTGGCCAGATCGGCATCGACGAGGTTGCCGATACCGCTCTCGATCACGTCCGACAGCTTGCTGTTGAACTCCAGCTGTCCTTCGATCTTGCGCGAAGCCGAGCCGAGAGTGCTCAGCGTCGACGTCACCGTGGCGGCCACGGTGTCGATCTCGGTCAGTGCAGTGTCGGCATCGGCCTTGGTGCCGAGGCCGGTGCCAAGGGCCGCGGTGACGTTGGTGTCGAAGGCCTGGTTGCCCACGCTCAGCGTGCTCGAGGTATCGAGCGACTGAAGCGCGGCGACCGAGCCGGTCGCGGTAGCGTCATCCTTCAGCAGGTTCGTTCCGTTGAACTCGGAGGAAGCGATGATCGTGGTGATCTGCTCCTTCAGAGCCGTGTAGTCGGAATTGATCGCGGTGCGGCTGTCCGCATCCAGACCTTCATCGGCTGCCTGGATGGCCTTGGCCTTCATCTGGTTGAGGATGTCGGAGATCTGCTCCGTACCCGCAACCGCCACGTCGACGGAGCTCTTCGCACGGTTGAGCGAAGAGTTGACCGCCGAAAGACCACCCACGTCGCCGCGGAGGGTCTGCGCAATCGTGAACGATGCCGAATCGTCCTTGGTCGATGCGACGTTCAGGCCGGTGTTGATGCGGTTCTGAACCTGCGACAGACCCTTGTTGGTCTGGTTGAGGCTCTGCAGTGCCGCCATTGCACCGACATTGGTATTGACTGAGAACGCCATTCTTCATTTCCTTCTGGATAGGGGGAACCGCCTTCTGCGGTCCGGGCCAGAAACGCTGGCCCCCGACGCGCTGCAAAAACACAGCCCGCCTTTCATTCTGGAAAGAAACCCGACCCGATCCCAAGCGATGTGGCCGATTTTTTCGCGTCCGCGGCGGGCCATGGCGCGCACATGCAGAAGCGGGCGGCGATGACCGGTCGCCCGGGACGGATCGCCACCCGCTAATTTTGCCAGAATGGCCGGGAACGCGGTTCAGAAGGGAAACAGCGCCTCGTAGATCTGCTGGCCCCAGCGTGCCTGCTGCAGGTCGGTCAACTGGCCGCGCCCGCCATAGCTGATCCGCGCCTCGGCGATGTTCACGTGCTGGATCGTGTTGCCCCGCCGGATATCCTGCGGGCGCACGATGCCGGTCACGATCAGCTCGCGCAGCTCGAAATTCACGCGCATTTCCTGCCGGCCACGGATCACCAGATTGCCGTTGGGCAGGACGTCGGTGACGATCGCCGCCATCGTCATCCTGATCGTCTCGCTGCGGCTGGTGGTGCCCTGCCCGCCCGAGCGCGAGCTTGACGTCGCGTCCACCGCGTTGCCCCCGATCACGTCTTCGAGCCCGAGCAGCGCGCCGACCCCGACGCTTTCGGAACCATTGCGCGAACGCGAGGTCGAATTACCCACCTCCGCCTTGTCCGCGATGTTGATCTCCACGGTCAGGATATCGCCCACCTGAGAGGCGCGCTGATCCTGGAACAGCGTGCCCGCACCGGCCCGGAAAAGCGAGGCCGATGGCGCCGAGACCGCCCCGGGCGCTGCAGCGGGAGTGCCCGCGCGCGTCGCAGGCACGCCGCCGCGCGCGATCGAGGGTTCGTAGCTCGGCACTTCCATCTGCTCGATCGGCGTCATCGCCGGCGGCTTGCCGACATTGGCGAGCCGATCCATCGTGCCGCAACCCGCAAGCGTAGCCGCCATCGCGGCGAGCATCGCAATCTTCTTCATGACAGTTTCCTAATCTCAACCCGCAGAAATGCGTACGCGGCCGCTGCTTTCGACGACACCGTCGAGCGTCTGGTTGGTGGCTTCGCTGAACACGCGAACCGGATCGCCGAGCGCTCCGTCCGCCAGCGCACGGCCCGTGGCGCTGATCGAGAGCGCGCCCGAGCGCAGGATGATCGTGACCGGCTGACCACGGCGCACCAGACGCGGTTCGGCCAAGTCTCTCGCACGAACGGGGCTGCCGCTGCGCAAGGTACGCGCCGCCTCCAGACCGGCGGCCTGCTCGGCCGAAACCGCTCCTCGCGCCTGCCCTGCGGAGACTTCCTCGGGCGCAAAGTCGCGCTCCGTCAGCAGGTCTCCGCGCTGGATCTGGCGGACGAGCACATCCGCCATGACGCCCTCGCCAGCCGCTTGTGCAAAGGCCGGTCCGCACGGCGCGAGGACGAGACCCGCGAACAGCGCGAGGCGGGAAAATGCTCGCCGGGTCATCAGCGTAGCTGGCTCGTCGTGCCGAGCATTTCGTCGGCGGTCTTCACCACGCGGCTGTTCATCTCATAGGCACGCTGCGCGGTGATGAGCGCGGTGATTTCCGCCACCGGATTGACGTTGGAGGCCTCGACGAAACCCTGCGAAAGATTGCCGAAGCCGGGCTCGCCCGGAGGCGAGATGGTCGGCTCTCCCGAAGCGGCGGTCGCTAGGAACAGGTTGTCGCCCTTGGCCTCAAGCCCCGCCTCATTGACGAAGGTGGCGAGTTCGATCTGGCCGACCGTCTGCAGTTCCGGTTCCCCGGCGAGCTTGACCTGCACCTCTCCCGTGCGCGAAACGACCACGTCGATCGCTTCCTGCGGAACGACGATGCCGGGCTCTACCGGCAGGCCCTGCGAGGTGACCAGTTCGCCCTGGTCGGACAGCTGGAAGCTGCCGTCGCGCGTATAGGCGATCTCGCCGGTGGGCATCTGGACCTGGAAATAGCCGAGGCCCTGGATCGCGAGGTCGTAGCGGTTGTCGGTCTGCACCAGCGCGCCCTGTTCGGCGATGCGGTATACGCCGCCGGTGCGCACGCCTGCGCCGATCTGGATGCCCGAGGGCACGCGGGCCTCGGGCCCGTTCGACGCAGCGCCGGGGCGCGAGACCTGCTGGTAGAGCAGATCCTGGAACTGGGCGCGCTGACGCTTGAACCCGGTCGTGTTCATGTTGGCGATGTTGTTGGAGATAACGTCGACATTGGTCTGCTGCGCGAGCATGCCTGTGCCGGCGATCGAGAGCGAACGCATGATTAGGTCCTTCCTTTATGAAGCTATGTAACGCGGATCAGCCGACGCGGCCGAGCCGGTCGAGCGCACGCTTGCGCATGTCGTTGAGGCTTTCGGCCATCCGCACGCTGTTCTGGTAGGTGCGCAGGATGTCGATCATCGCAGTGGTTTCCACGATCGGCTGCACGTTGGAGCCTTCCACTCCGCCGCTGCGAAGCTTGGTTTCCTCCGCCGGAAGGACGCGCCCCTCGGCCCCGGAATAAAGCCCGTCGCCTCGCGGCGCGAGGCCGGTCTCGTCGTCGAACACGGTGATCGCCAGCCGACCAAGCGGCCCGTCGGGGCCCATCACGCTTCCATCCCCGGCGATCGATACGCGCCCCGCCTGTTCTGGCGGCACGACGATCGGCTGCCCGCCTTCGTCGAGCAGGCGCTGCCCCCCGGCAGTGGCGAGTTCGCCGGTCTCCAGGACAGTGACGAAACCCGCGCGCGTATAGGCGGTGCCCGCGCCATCGGGCAGCTCGACCGCGAGATAGCCGGGCCCTTCGATCATCACGTCGAGCGGATTGCCGGTCGGCTGAAACGCGCCCGGCGCCGTGTCGTGGATCGCCCGAAAGTCCAGCACGAAGGATGTCGGGCGCGCATCGTCGACGATCGCCTCGTCGGCACGCTCGACATATTCGCGGAACATCGGCTGCTCCCGCCGGAAACCGACGGTCGAGGTGTTCGCGAGATTGTTGGCGACAATATCCATCCGCCGCCTGAGCGCCTGCTCCTGGCTAAGCAGTACGTAAGAGGAAATATCCATCGACTGTCAGTCCCGAAAAAACTGCTTCGAAAAAGCGCACTCGGCAAATCTTGCCGGGTGACGATCCTATAATAGGAGAAAATCACAGCCCGCGGACCGACTGCAGGCTTTTGCTAAAGGAAGGCGTCAGAGCGTGACCACCGAGATCACCGAGAGCACCGAAGACGGGACTGCGCCCGGCGAGGCTGCGAAAGCACCGCGCTTCTCCAAGAAGAAGAAAATCATCGCTGCCGTCGGCGCCGTGCTGCTGCTTGGCGGGGGCACCGCCGGCGTCCTTATGGCTGGCGGCAGCGGAGAGGGCGGCAGTGAAGCCGACCACGGCGATTCCGCGAGCAAGGATCATGGGGGAAAGAGCAAGGATCACGGCAAAGAAGGCAAGGGTCATGGCGAAGGCAAGGGCGACCTCGTCGAAGTCGCGCCGATGACGGTGAACCTGCGCACGAATGACGGCCAGGCCCGCTTCCTCAAGCTGCGCATCCTGCTCGCCGCAGAATCGTCGGAGGACGTGACCACGATCGAAACCAACCTGCCGCTCATCATCGACCGCTACCAGCCCTTCCTGCGCGAACTGCGCCCCGAAGACCTGGCCGGTTCGGCCGCCGTCTACCGTCTCAAGGAAGAGCTGATCCTTCGGGCAGCGGATACCGTGGGTCCGGGCGTCGTGGCCGACGTCCTCATCCAGGACATGGTCCAGCAGTGATGACCGACGACGACTTCGAAGAGTTCGAGCTTCCCGAACCTCCGGCAATGAGCATGCCCGAGGACGCAACGTTCGACCAGGCGAGCATCGACGCCCTGTTCGGCGATGCCAATGCGGATATTCCGCAGAAGAGCGGCCTACGCGCGGTGATCGAATCGCGCGTGGTCAGTCATGCCCGGCTGCCGATGCTGGAGGTGGTGTGCGAGCGTATGGTCCGCTCCTTCGCCACCAGCATGCGCAACCTCACCTCGGACGCGATCGAGGTCTCGCTCGACGAGATCGCCTCGGTGCGTTTCGGCGACTTCATGAATCGCGTGCCGCTGCCATCGATGCTGGGCGTATTCAAGGTTCCCGCATGGCAGGACTTCGGGCTCGTCGCGGTGGAAGCCAACCTGATCTATGCGGTCGTCGACGCGCTGCTCGGTGGACGGAAGGGGGGGGCACCGCGCAAGATCGAAGGCCGCGCTTTCACCACGATCGAGACCACGCTGGTATCGAAGGTGATCGATCTGATCCTGCGCGAATTCAGCACCGCCTTCGAACCGATCGCGCCCGTCACGATGGAGCTCGAGCGGATCGAGACCAGTCCGCGCTTCGCCGCGATCGCCGGCCCGACCAACGTGGCCGCCGCCGCAACCTTCGGGGTCGACATGGACGGGCGCGGCGGAAAGTTCACGATCGTTTTGCCCTTCGCGACGCTCGAGCCGGTGCGGGGCAAGCTGACGCAGCGTTTCATGGGCGAGAAGCTGGGCGGCGATACGACCTGGCGCGATCACATGCGCTCCGAGATCCTCCGCACCGAGATCGAAATCTGCACCGTCCTGGGCGAACGCGAAATGCGGCTCGCGGACCTCAAGTCTCTGCAAGTCGGCCAGACGATCGCTTTCGACGTCACGCCCGACGATCCGTTCGAGGTCACCTGCGGCGGCGTCCCGCTCGCCCGGGCGCAAATCGGACGCCAGCGCAACCACGTTGCCATCGGCATCGTCGACACAATCAATCAGGGGCAATCGCAATGAGCTTCACCGCCTTCACCAACATCATCACGATCCTCTTTTGCGTCGCGGTCATCGTCCAGAGCGTGCGCATGATGCGCAGCCTCAACCAGGTTCGCGAGAGCCAGCTCGACCGGACTGTGGGCGCGCTCGACACAGCCACCGCGAAAACGCGGAGCGTGCTTTTCGAACTGAAGGAAATCCTGACGACAGAAGGCGCGGCCAATGCCCGCTCGCTGGCCGAGGCGCGGGAGGTCCGCGAAGAGCTCAACGTCATGGTCGGCATTGCCAATGCCATGGCGGAACGCCTGATCGAGGCCGCTTCGACCGGATCGCGCGGTGACACTACCCCCGCCGCCGCAGCTTCGCAGGCGCCCAAGCCGACGCAAACTGCGCGTTCGCGCAGCGCGACCTCGGGCCGCTCAGCCGCGAAGCCGGCCAAGGCGAGCACTCCGAAAGCGACCAAATCTTCCGGCACGGGCCCCAAAACGGTCAAGGAACCGGCCGCCAGGAAACCGGCGGCGAAGAAAACTGGCGGACGCAAAACCGCCAATAAGCCCGAGCTGGTGCTCGATGTGAAGGAAATGGCATGACCCTCAAGCGCCCATCGCTGCTGATGCTGATGGCCGGGGCGGCAGCAATGTCGACGGTCGCCCACGGCGTCGCCGCCTCCGCCCCGAGCGAGGAAAAAGCCCAGACCAAGCCGCCCCAGAGCAGGCTCGGCTCCGCCATCCAGTCTGAAATGAGTCAGACGAAGAAAACCGCCCGCGAGCGGGAGCGCGAACTCGACTTGCGCGAACAGGCGCTCAAGGCATCAGAAAAGCGGTTGAAGAGCAATCTACAGACCCAGCAGCCGCTTGCCGCTGCCGATGGTGCCGCCAAGACGAAGGCGGATGCAAAGGCCGATAAGGAGGCCGAAGAGGCAGCGACGCTCGACCAGCTGGCGCGCATCTATCAGTCGATGAAGCCCAAGCAGGCCGCGCCGGTGTTCGAGCAGCTCGACATCGATGTGCAGATCGCGGTGGCGCGCAAGATGCGCGAGCGTTCGACCGCGCAGATCCTGGCTGCCATGACACCGGGGGGCGCCGCGCGCCTGAGCATGGCGCTGGCCGGGAAGCGGCCCCCGCCCCGGCGCGTGAGGGCAGAACCCGCCGGGTGAGCCTTGCGCTCACCCGGCGCGGGTAAAGCTCGTCTTCAGAAACTCTTTGCGGTGACTTCGACGAGGAGCACGCGGTCGATCCCTTCTTCGCGCGCGTGCAAAGCCTCGGTCAGTTCGTCCGACAGGCTTCGCGCGTCCACCGCCAGGAACGGCGAGGCGCGCAGGCGCGAAAACTCCGCCCCCGCCAGAAGCGCCTCGGTCCGCAGACCAGGCATGTCGTCTGCGATCCTTTTGGCGGCGGCACCGTCGTGCGCTTCGAGGACGATGCTGAAACGCAGGGTCCCCTGCAGCCTTGCTCCGTCGATGATCGGCACGGCGATCGCCTCCATCGCGACGAGATTGCCGTCGGACGCCCCGCCCCCGCCACCTGCGCCGGTGGCGCTGCTCATGGGGACGGCAGCGAGAAGCACGCCGCCCAGCAGGAGGGTCTTGCTATTCATGATGTGCTGCCATTTCCGTTCGAAAAAGGGAGTTCGAAGACGACCGGAGAACCGGCCCCTACCCTATAATAGAGGATATCCCGACCGGAGCGCGCATGAGTTACGACCAAAAACCTTCACGCATAAAGCTCGTCAGCAATGGCGGGACGGCGCATGCGCCCGGGAATGCCCCTGTCGATACGCGCCCGCTCGAGCAGGCGATCCAGGACGTCGTCGACAATGCGCAGCAGCAGCCTGCCACCGCGCCCGCGCGCCGGTTTTCGATCATGTCCGTGATCCTGTTTCTTCTCGGCTCGGCAATCGGCGGTGCGGGGCTCGTCGCCTGGCCGCATCTGGCGGGCTGACCGGCAGATGCGCAAACTCGTTTCCCTGACCGCCTCGCTCTCGCTGGCGCTCGGCGCTTCGGCCGTGGCCGAGGACGGGCCCGACCACGATCACGGCGAAACGAATGCCACGGCCGAGCCGGGCGGCGAGACCGGTAGCGATGTCGACTCCCGGTCCGAAATGAACGCTCAGGAGCACGTCCGCGCGCCTGCCGTGCGCCTGCCCGGCTTCGCCGCCGCGCTCGCGAACGACCCGCCGATACAGAGTGCTGCCGGATGGCGGATTATGCCCGAGCGCGATGCGTGGAAGGCGATCGCGAGCAGTACCCCTGCCACCCGCCAGCAGGCGCGCTGGGCCTACGCCCGCAGCCTAATCGGCAAGGGACGTTCGCCAGAGGCCTACGGCGTGCTGGTCGCAATGGCGCAGGACGATCCCGATCTCTCGCTCGTCGCGGCCCACAGGCTTGCGCTCGGCGCAGCGCTGGTGGGCCTTGGCCGCCATACGGACGCGCTCGATGCCCTGTCCGCCGACCAGCTGGCGGACAATGCCGAGGCTTGCGCTTGGCGCCTGCGCGCGCTGGCAGCGCTGGCAATGAACGCAGCGGCACTCGGCGAATGGAGCTGCGCCCGCCCGCCGATCGCCGCGCGCGACGGCAAACAGCGTGCGCCCTTCGTGCTCGCTGCCGCCGAAGCGGCCCTCGAAACTGGAAACCCCCGCAGTGCCCTCAAGGTGCTCAGGTCGGTCTCCGACGCCGATGCGGCGGCGAACCTGCTGCGCGGGCGTGCGCTTTTCGCGCTCGGGAGCGAGCAGAAGGCGCGGCTGAGGCTGGACCGGGCGGCCGACAACGGAACGCCCGAACAGCGCATGGATGCCCGGGTCTCCGTGCTCGAAGGACTGGTGGCGCATCATCATGCGGACCCTCGAAAGGCTGCCGCCGAGCTCGAACGGATCGGATATTCCTGGCGCGGCGGGTCGGTCGAAAGACGCGCCCTCAAGCTGCGCTTCACGCTTGCCGAAGCAGCGGGCGACGATCGCGCGATGCTGACTGCAGGGGCGGCGCTGTTGCGTTATCATTCGATGGCGGACGACAGCGGTGCGCTGCTCGGCGCGCTGCAGCAGAAGCTTGGCGCCATCCTTTCGCCTGGAAGCAAGGTCCCGCTGCCCGAGGCCGCGGGACTGTTCTGGGACTACCGCGACCTCAGCCCTTCGGGAGCCGGCGGCGATCTGCTCGTCAGTCGGCTTGCCGACAGGCTGCAGGCTGCCGGTCTCTACGAGCGTGCGGCCGGGCTGCTGGACTACCAGCTGATGGCACGCGCCAAGGACGTTGCCCAAGGTCCGCTCTCGGTCCGCGTGGCGAAGCTCTACATCCTCGCGGAACAGCCTGAAGAGGCGCTCAGAGCGCTTCGCGCGACCGACGGCAATATCTATCCCGACCCCATGCTGTGGGCGCGTCTGCGGATCGAGGCGGTGGCGCTTCACAAGCTCGGTCGCACCGAAGAGGCGCTGGCGGTGCTCGACGGCGTGCCAGAGGGTGGCGCGATCCGCGACGAGATCGAATGGGGTCGCCGCAACTGGAAAGCGCTCAGCGCATCGGGCGACCTGCCGGCAGTCGCCGGCGGCCGGCTGAGCGAGGTCGAGCAGACCATCATCCTGCGGCGCGCCATCGCGCTCGCCATGCTCGGGCGCGAGACATCGCTTGCCCGGCTGCGCACACGCTATGCGAACGCCTTCGTCGGGGAACCGACTGCGGCTGCGTTCGACTTGCTCACCGGACCGGTAGACGGGCTGGACTCGACCACCGTCGCGCAGGCCATGGCCGCAATGCCCGACGCAAGCCCTGCCGGGGACATCGCCGATCTGCTCGCTGGCGCGAGGACCAAGGGCAAACCGGTTACGTCCTGACGCGCCCCGACGCGCGTCCAATCCCGGTCGCACATACGCATTACCGCGCACGCACGCCTGCAGGCACGCGGGCCTGGCCACGCGCGCGTCTCCCTGGCGTCGGATCAGAGCCTGTATCGAGGCTTAGAGATACTTGGTGAGATTGAGCTGGGTGAGCTGCGCGAAAACCGAATAGCTCGCCTCGAGCGTCGCCTTCTGCTGCGCGAGGTCGACCGCCACCTGTCCCAGATCGGCGTCGACGTTGGAGGCGATGATGTCCTGCAGCAGCAGCGATCGCTGCTCGGCACGCTCGCCCAGCGTTTCCACGCGTTCCTGCCTGCGGCCGTTCTCGGCGTTCAAGGAACGCAGCCCGACCGAGCCGGCATCGATCTGCGCGACCGCGTCCTGCAAGGCGGCTTTCTGCACGTCGGTCAACCGGCTGCCGATCGGACCGGCGGCCGCGAGCGTGCGGAACGTCTCGTAGATCTCTGCTCCCACGTCGCTAGCGGTCAGGCCATAGGTCACCTTCGTGCCTTCGGAGAGATGGGCCACCGCCTTCACGTCGTCGTTGCGAAAGGCATCGGCCGCGGCCGTTGCGACCACGTCGTCCAGCGTTTGCGGAGCGAACGGCGACACGTCGGTGCGCGATCCGGCGAACAGGGCGACGCCGCCCTCCCTCGCGTTGAGGGTAGTGCGGAATTGCTCGAACGTGCTCTTGATCGACTCCTGAAGACCAACCGATTCGTCGGTGCCGATCGCGGTGACCAGCTGCGTGCGCAGGTCGATCATGGCGTTGTCGATGCCGGTGACGTGCGCGTCGTAGATGGCGAGCGTGGTGGTCACGTGCTTGGAGACGAGCGCCTGCGCATCCTGCTTGGCGAGCATGGTGTTCGCGGACATCGTGCGCACGGCCTGGGTCCCGAGGCTGGCGTAATCGAGCGCCTTCTTGCCGGTCGAAAGCGCCCTCTGGGTCGTGGCGAGATTTTGCTGCGCGCGCTGGATGGCATCGGCCATCGTGCGTTGCAGCGGT
Source organism: Alteriqipengyuania lutimaris (assembly GCF_003363135.1). NCBI lineage: Bacteria > Pseudomonadati > Pseudomonadota > Alphaproteobacteria > Sphingomonadales > Erythrobacteraceae > Alteriqipengyuania > Alteriqipengyuania lutimaris. The sequence continues at coordinate 2,663,349 of NZ_QRBB01000001.1, forward strand.
ATGGTGGCAACCCGGTTCATCGCGTGTCCTTTCAGCGGACCATGTCTAGGAGAGTGTCATACATCTTGGTGGCGGTCGTCATGACGCGCGCTGCTGCGGCATAGCTGTTCTGGAGGACGACCATCTGCGACAGTTCTTCGTCCAGATTGACGCCCGAGAAGCTGTCGCGCCGGTTCACGGCGTCATCGCGCCGCGCGGCGGCGTCCGCCAGCATATCGCGAGCCTGCGCCGCCTGGGTGCCCGTGCGTCCCATCAGCAGGCCGGCAAAGCGATCCAGCGAAGCGACGCCGGCCTTGCCGAAATCGACCGACCGCTCGAGCGCCTCGACGAAGGCGCCCGCGCCGCGGTTGTCGCCGCTGCCGAGAGCAGGCTCGCCGATGGCGGCGTCGGTCCGCAAACGCCCGAGCGGGAGCCTGCCCGGGTCGGCGAGAACATCGGACCGCACGCCCGCTTCGCCCAGCCCCGTGGCGCTGCCGGTAAGGCCGGCAAGCGCGCTGAAAGAGACGCCGGTGCCGTAGCGGCTGGTGGAATCGCTCGGAATCGAAAGCAGCGCGCCGCTGTTGCCGGGGGTGGGGTCGAACCGCACGCGGCCGCGATCGTCCATCGTGAAATTGCCGAACGCGGCCAGCGGGCTCTGGTTGAGTTCGCTCACCAGGTCGCCGAACGTGGGGCCCAGATCGCCCGTCATCGTGGTCTGGCCCAGGGTCCGGCCGGTCGCATCGCGCAGCACCAGCTGGGCGGACTCGCCCGCGCCGAAGCCGTGCGCGTCGCTCGCCACGAAGCCCGGCGGGACGAGCGGCGCGCCTTCGCTGCGCACGATATCGTTGAGCCCGAAATAATGCGCGAAGCCGTTGCCTGCGCGCGCGCTGGGCGGATCGCCCTGCGCCACGACAACGCCGTTGGAAGAAGTGGCGGCCACGAAGGACAGGCGTCCGTCCTGCAGGCTGGCGGTCGCTGCCCCGCCGAGCCCGGCATTGATCGCGGCAATGCCGTCGTCGATCGTCGCCAGCGGCCCGAGGGCGTCGAAATTCACCGTAGTGCGCGCGACCAGAGTGCCGCTCCGGTCGGTCACCGCGAAGGTCGCCTGCCCGGCGAAGCCAAGACGGTCGCCACCGATCAGCCCTGTGGGCCGCCCGTCGAGCCGGCTGGGCGGCGGAAAGGCGGTGCCCGCATTGGCCACGGCGTTGAGCGTTTCTGCCAGTCCGCCGAAGAGCGACCCGAGCTGGTCCGAAAATTCGGGCAATGCACGATCGCGCAGGTCGAGCAAACCGCCGAGCTTGCCGCCCACCGCCGAGGAATCGATCTTCTCGCCCGTCGCCGTGGTCGGCACGCCCGCCTCGTTGGCGAAGCGGATGGCGATTACCGGATAGGTTGGCTGCGCCACCCCGTCGCCTGCGATCGGGTAGGACAATTGGCGCAGTTTCCCGTCGAGCAGGACCGCGCCATTGGCCGCGTCGATATTGACCCGCCCGTCGGGCTGCTGGCGGACCGCGATCTTCATCATTCCGCTCAGTTCCTGGATCGCGGTCATCCGCTGATCCTCGGCCCCGCCGGTGCTGCGCCCAAGACCCTTCAACTGGGCCACGGTGGCGTTCAGGCCGTGAATTCGCTCGAGCAGAACGTTGATCGACTCGACCGAGTAGCCGACCTCGGATTCCACGTCGCCGCGCAGGACCTGGACATCGTCATCGAGCTGGCGGAGCGCGCCGATCGCCTCCTGCACCTCGCCGATGAAACCGGCCGCGTTCTGCGGCGAGCTTTGCGCGCTGGTAAGCGCGATCGCCGCAGCGTTGATCGCGTCGAGCCGCGCGGGCACCCCGCTCTCGGCACCCGGGGCGCCGAGAAAGGCCTGCAAGCGCTCCATGTAGTTGGCGGTAACATCCGCCCGGCCCATGTCGCCCGAACGAAGATAGACCGTTTCCTCGAGAAACCGGTCGGCGATGCGCGTCGGCTCGCCGACCACGACGCCGGCGATGCGACCCTGGGTCACGCCGGTCGCCAGCGATACGCGCTCGCGCGCGTATCCCGGCGTGCCGACATTGGCGATATTGTTCGATACCGACCTGATGCCGGCCTGTGACGCCGACAGGCCGGATACCGCCGACCCCAGGATCTCGCTCAGCGACATTCAGTCAGCTCCCACCCAATCGATTGTTAACGCTTCAGCGCGCTGACTTCCTGAAGCATGTCGTCGACCGTGGTGATGATCTTCGACGACGCGCTGTAGGCGCGCTGGAAGCGGATCATGTTGGTGAACTCCTGCGCCAGATCGACATTGGAAGCTTCCAGCGTACCGGCCGCGATGGTGCCGCTGCCGAGTTCGCCCGGGCGACCGAGCGCGACATTGCCCGACTGCTGCGAAACGCCATAGGCGTTGCCCGGCATGCGCGACAGGCCGTCGGGGTTGGCGAAGGTCGCCACCGGCAGCTGGAACACCGCGCGCGCCGTGCCATCGTCGAAGATGGCGCTGACGATGCCGTCCTTGCTGACGTCCACCGACACGAGGTTGTTCAGCATACCGCCGTCCGAGCTCGAAGCGATCAGCGCCGACTGGCTGCCGAACTGGGTGAGCCCGTCGAGCCCGTCTTGGCTGCCGAAGTTCAGGTCGATCGGCGAGGATCCGGCCTGATTGGTCCATGCGACGTTGAGCGTACCGAACAGTGCCGGGGAAGAGTTGGCGAGATCGAGGCTGCCGTCCGGGTTGAATGCAACCGAACCGCTGGCCAGCAGGCCGTTGGCGGCGGTGACTTCGGCCGGGTCGGCGTAGATCTCGGCCACCCACTGGTTGGGCCCGGTCTTGGCAAAGCCCATCGTCACCTGGTGGCCGCCGCCCTGCGCGTCGAAGATCTCGAAGGTTCGCGAGAAATGCGGCTCAACCGCTCCGGTCGCCATGTCGCCGGCGGCAAAGGCCCCTGCGAGCGGCTCTTGCGTCGACTGGAGGTTCGCGCGGACCTGCAGGCGGGTGGTGGCAGCGGCGGTGCCGGTCAGTCCGCTCAGGCGGACCGGCTCAAGCTCGTTCAGGCCGCCCGTGCTGGCATATTCGCCCGCCGCATCGAGCCGACAGCCCTGCAGGTAATAGCCGCTGGTATTGCGCAGATAGCCTTGCTCGTCGGGACGGAAGGCGCCAGCGCGTGTGAAGGCGACGCCGCTTTCGGCGTCGCTGCCCTTGCGGGTGACGAAGAAGCCGCCCCCGTCGATTCCGAGATCGGTCTGGCTGCCCGAAGCCTGCAACAGACCCTGCTTCGAAATCATCGCACGCGGCGCCGCGGTGACGCCGCCTGCCGAATAGCTGCTGCTGACGCTGCCATCGGTCACGAGCGAGCGGAAGTCGGCCTCGACCCCCTTGTAGCCGACGGTGTTGATGTTGGTGATATTGTCGGCAACCGTCGCCATCGCGCTCGATTGTGCGCCGAGACCGGACACGCCGGCGTAAAGGGCGGAATAAAGGCTCACTTTAGTGGATCTCCTGGATGGCGGGCACGCGCGCCCGGTCACAAGAGCATTGTAGAAGAGCGGTTGGGCAAACCCAAAAGGCGGCAAATTTTTCCGCCTGTGCGCCGGGCGCGCCCGCTCCCCCTCTATAATGGCACCATCACATCACAGGGAACGTGCGATGCTTCGCATTACTTTACGCGACGGCGAAAAGGTCGTCATCAACGGTGCCGTGCTGCGTTCTTCGGGTCGTGCGGAGATCGTGGTCGAGAACTCGGCCGCGATCCTGCGCGGGCGCGACGTCATGTCTCCCGAGGAGGCGGATACTCCGGCGAAGCGACTCTATTTCGCATGCATGCTCGCCTATCTCGATCCGGCGAACCTTACCCGGTATCAGGGCCGCATTCTCTCGCTGTTCGAGGATTTCGTCGGGGCGCTGGAATCGCCCGACGCGAAGGAGCACTGCCTCTCGTTCGCCCGCAACGTCGCCTATTGCGACTTTTATCGCGCGCTGAGCGATTGCCGGGCCCTGATCGCCTACGAGACCACGGCCCTGGGCCGGCTCGCGCCCGCCGACGCCGCCTGACGTCATTTTCAATGCAGACGCTGGCTTCCGCCGCGCGGGCGATCCGCGCGCTCCCGCCCGATCTTCCCTTCGGTTCGGTTGCAGCCGTCCGCGGCGCGCTGATCGAGGTGGAGGGCCTGCTGGGCGCGGCCCGGATAGGCTCGCGGATCGCGATCAAGTGCGACGGCGGCCTCATCGATGCCGAGGTTACCGGGCTCGACCGCGAGACCGCGCATTGCCTGTGCTATAACGAGCCGCAGGGCATCGCGACGGGCTCGCGTGCCGACCTGCTCCAGGGCCGGTCGGCGCTGCGTCCCACCGCCGATTGGCTGGGCAGGGTCGTGGACGGCCTCGGCCGCCCGATCGATGGCAAGGGCCCGCTCGCCCCCGGCCCCGTGCCCCGCCCCTTCAAGGCCGATCCGCCTGCCGCCGCCCACCGCGCGCGCGTGGGGCGCAGGCTCGAGACCGGCGTGCGCGCGCTCGACCTGTTTGCGCCGCTGTGCCAAGGGCAGCGGCTCGGCCTGTTCGCGGGCTCGGGCGTGGGCAAGTCCACCCTGCTCTCGATGCTGGCGCGCTGGGTGGAGACCGACGTGGCCGTAATCGGCCTGATCGGCGAGCGCGGGCGCGAAGTTCAGGAATTCATCGAGGACGACCTGGGGCCCGAAGGCCTCGCACGCAGCGTCGTGGTCGTCGCGACCTCCGACTCGCCCGCCCTCATGCGCCGCCAGGCTGCCTGGACCACGCTCGCCATCGCGGAGCATTTTCGCGACGCCGGGCGCGATGTCATGTGCCTGATGGATTCGGTCACGCGCTTTGCCATGGCGCAGCGCGAGATCGGCCTCGCCAATGGCGAGCCCCCGGCGACCAAGGGCTACACCCCCACGGTCTTCGCCGAACTGCCGCGCCTGCTCGAACGCGCAGGTCCCGGAGGCCCTGGCCAGGGATCGATCACCGGCCTGTTCAGCGTGCTGGTCGACGGCGACGATCACGACGAGCCGATTGCCGATGCCGTGCGAGGCATTCTCGACGGGCATATCGTCATGTCGCGCAAGATTGCCGAGCGGGGGCGCTTCCCCGCGATCGACATTCTCAAGTCGGTCTCACGCATGCTGCCCGACTGCCACGCGGAGGAGGAGAACGCTCTCCGGCTCGCCGCCCTGACCCACCTCGCCACCTTCGGCGACATGGAAGAGCTCGTCCGGCTGGGCGCGTACGAGGCCGGGGCCGACGCCCGCGTGGACGAGGCCATTCGCCTCGCGCCGCACATCGAAGAACTGCTGAAGCAGACCAAGAACGACCGCGGATCGGCAGCGCAGGCCTTTGCCCGACTCGCCGAACTGCTGACGGAGGAACCGCAGTGAAAACCCCATTCGACACCGTCTTGCGCACCCGCCGCCGGGCAATCGACCACATGCGCATCGCGATCCAGGCCGAAGCCACACGCCTGCACGAAATCGATTGGCAAAGCCTGGCGCTGGAGCAGGAACTGGCCGACGAGTACAAGGCCTGTGCCGATAGCTGGGCTATCTCTTCCGAGGCATTCCTGCGGCGAAAGCTGTCAGAGCAAGCGCACCTGAACGCGCAACGGGTCACCGTGTCGGAAGAAGTTTCGCGGCTACGCCGCAAGGCCGTGGCCGCCTATGGCTCGCAGCATGTCCTCGAAAACGCCGCCGATGCGTTTCGTGCCGTCCAGCGGCGCAGGCAGGCCCGCGCCGAACAGCGCGAGGCAGACGATCTGGGTGCTGCGCGCATGGTCGCGCCCTCCCATACCAAGGCGGAGCCTGCGCTCCCGCGGCTCGCGGCGCGGTAACTCGCCATGCAGACGGCAGGTCTCGAAGCACTCACGCCCCAGGATCGGGCACGCGTCATCTATACGCAGGCGCGATCCGCGATGAGCGACCGCCTGTGGCAGGCGGCGATCGGAGGCGCGCAGGACGACGGATCGGGCGGGCAATCCCCTTGCCGGCACCATTCCGGAATGCTGCCGATGGGAATGGAGGCCCTGCTGGGCTCGGGTCACGGGGCCGACGCGCTGGCGCAGGCTTTCGACGCATTTGCCTCGGCAAAGCCTGGCTTCGGGACCGACGCCATCCGCCGCGCCGCTACCGAGCCCGAGACCCGGATCGACGCCATAGTCCCGCCCCTGATCAAGCCGGGCCTCGGTTTCGATGCGCCCTTCCCCGGCGGCTCCGTATCGAAGGACATCCCCGCGACCGGGCCGCTTGGCGGCCTGAGCGCCAATTCGCGCTTCGCCGGAACGCTGCAAGCAGCGGCCGAGCGCAGCGGCCTGCCCCCCGCCACCCTCGCCGCCATCGTCGATGCCGAGGCGGCCAAGCGCTCCGACGGCAGCTGGAACCTGATGTCGCGCAATCCCCGTTCAAGCGCCGCCGGGCTGGGCCAGTTCCTTTCCGGCACCTGGATCGGCATGGCACAGAAGCCCGGCAACTGGTTGCACGACGTGGCGCGCGAGAAAGGCTGGCTCAACGCCAACGGCAAAGTCGCCCCGGCCGCGCGCGGATCGCTGCTCGCGCTGCGCTACGACGCCGATGCCTCGATCTACTCGATCGCCGACTATGCCCGATCGAACATCGCCACCATCCGCCGCGCGGGCGTGGAGACGGGCGAGGATCCGCAAGCGCTTGCCCGGGTGGCCTATCTCGGCCACCACCTCGGGCCGGGCGATGCGATCCGTTACCTCAAGGGCGGCCTGAGCGAGAGCCGCGCGGCCCACCTCCTCAAGGCGCAGATCGGTTCGGGACAGGCAGTGCAACGGATCAACCGCATGGGCGATGCCTCGCTTGCCCACCGCGACTGGCTCAACGGGTATATCGCCCGCAAGATCAGGCCGGATCGCTTCGTCGGGCTCCGGCAGACGAGCAGCATCTAAGCCGGTCTCGGGCGCTTCCGCAAATCCCCCAAGCGAAGCATAGGGATATTACGGAAGGGGGCTTCTGTAGCATTGCTTAAAGTACAATACCCGAAAAGGTCCGAAAGAAGGCGTTTATAGGCCGCGCCCTATCCCCTGTTCAACACGAAGCCAGTTTGAACTGATGGGGAGAACATCAATGTCAAAAAGTACGGAAGCACTAGAATTCGCCGTCGCAGAAGTCATCGCCAATACTAATCCCGATGGCTCGCGCGGTTCTGCAAGGCAGCGCGCCAATATCGACCGTGCCTTTTCGAGAATTCTCAAGATCGCCGCTCCGCGTATTCGGCACTTCATTCGACAGTATGGCCTTTCCGCTCATCACGAAGACGCCGAGCAGGTCTGCGCTATTGCGGTTCACCGTGCGATCGAAGCCTATGATCCGACCAAGGCGAAGTTCACGACTTTCCTCAACTGGCAGATCCGCGGCGAACTCCAGAGCTTGCGCTTCCGCCTGATGACCGACCAGCGCCCCTCGGCCCGCAAGGTCGACGCCGTCACCATCACCATCCACGCCGGAACGACCACTCCGGACGGCGAGGAAACCAGCCTCGAGGCGCTGGTGGAAGACGGAGAGGCGCTGGAACGGACCGAGCAGTCGGCATCGGACCATCTCGCCCGCGAAACCTGCTCGGCACTGCTCGATGCCTATATCGAGGCCGAGCGCAAGGCTGGCATGGAACAGCTGCGCAAGCGGGCGCGCATGCGCCGTCCGAAGGGCGATATTCGCGACGCCCGCCCCGATCTTCCGGTGAGCTTCCGCGCGCACCTCGTCGGCCCCGATCCCGAGGAACTCGCCACGCTGAACGCACGGCTCGAACGCGATCGTGCCATTATCGAGCGCAGCCTGTTCACCGGCGACACCCGCGAAGCGCTGAGCCTTGATACCAGCCTGACGCGCGAGCGGATTCGCCAGATCGTGCGCCGCGCCAGCAAGCAGATGGCGCGTCTGGTCACCACCGATCCGCGCTTTGCGATGCTTGCCGAGCAGGCCGGTCTGCAGCATGCAGAAGCCCCGGCGAAGCGTCCGGCGGCACCGCGTGCCCCGGCCGGAATCCTGCCGGCCATGAACCAGCCCCAAAATCGGGCGATCACGGTCTCGGCCCCCGCCGAAGCTCCGATCGACCCCTCCCGTGCGGTTACCGTTCCGCCTGCGGTCGAGGCCCAGCCGTTCCGTCAGCTTTCCGCCTGACCGATTTGGGGGGAGAGCACATCTCCCCCCGCCAAGCGCGAGGTGTCGCGGCATGACCTTCCGCAAGGGAGCCTTCGCGCAGGCCGAACTCAAGGCGAAGCAGGGCGGCGCACCGGTCTGGACCTACCTCTGGACCCAGCCGAGCCCGGCGGCGGACGGGCGCTTCGGCGCGGTCCACGGGATCGATGTCGCGCCCAGCCTCTACAACACGCGCGGCGCGCTCAACGGATCGAGCAAGGAAGCGAACACGCTTGCCGCCGCGATCGCATCGAGCTGGGCGGCCTTCGCTGCCAATGGCGACCCGAACAACGAACTCGTGCCCGAATGGAAGCCCTATTCGCCGCCCGACCGCGCGACGATGATCTTCGCCGACGACCTGCGGGTGGAGAACGATCCGCGCTCGCAGTTCCGTAAATACTGGGGGCGGTGACGTCGCGTGAATTCCGCCCGGTGTCGCGGCGCGAGCTTATCCGTCGAAGCCGATCGGTCGTTCGGCCTTCCTGCAGATGCGCGAGGAGGCTGGCGGTGCGTGCCGGCAGCGAGGCACCCGTCAGCGCCGCGAGCGGAAAGCCAGCGTCGAGCATAACGGCGGGGATCGCCCCGTTGACATTGATGGGAACCGGGTGCCCCGATCGCGTCGGGCAGGACCTTCTCCACTGTACGCAGCATTGCGATATGATCGCCTTCGGACCCCCGTCCGGACGCAATGGCCAGCAGGCGACGAGCCAATTGCGCGGGAATTGCGCTCGCCCTGCTGCCTGCGGGCCAGCCATCGGATGAGCCTTTCAGCCGACGTAAAGGTCTCATTAGACCGATCTTAACCATGAAATCGCGACGACGGCAAGGTTATGCCGGGTTTTGTCGCCGCATGATTATATCATTAAATAATTATTAATTAGCATACTTAATTAGTTAGGTGATCTTTGTTTGTTAAAATTGCTTCCATAAATTTGGTTAAAAACAGGTGTCTCTGAACGATTACAGGGACAGCAAGAGTGTTATTGTCTGCCATCGGTGTCCTGCTGCTGGCCCTCACGGTGCTGGATGCGTTACTGACCATCCTTGATGCGAGCGGGCGGAGCTTGTTCTCCACCAAGGCCTATCGCTGTTTCTGGTGGATGTGGCGCCATCTTGCCAAGCTGCTCCCCGGTGCCATTGCGCAACGTGCCCTGAGCTTGGCCGCACCGCTGATGATCGCCCTGATGATCTCTTTGTGGATCGCGGGCGTCGTCACCGGTTTTGCGCTGATCTTCTATGGCGGGATGTCGGTCGGCAATCTGATCGAGGGCGGCGGTTCGCAACCGAGCCTTTCCGCTGCGTTCCGCCTGAGCTGGGTGACACTTTCGACGATCGGCTTCGTCGAGATCAGCCCGTCGAACATGATGTACTCGGTCGCGGTCGCGCTCGAAGCGCTCTTGGGGAGCGTCGTCCTGACCTTCTCGATCACCTATTTCCTGAGCGTTCACCGCAGCATTCTTGGATACGATCGCCTCGTCGCGGACCTCCATCATCGGATGGGGGACGACCAGGGCGCCATGGCGAGCGTCGCCGACCTTCTCGCGAGGAACGACGTGGCCGGCCTCCAGAGCCTGCTGGAAAGATTGCACGATGGCGTGATCGGCCTTCATCAGGGCCTCAGCCGCTATCCGATCGTCTATTTCTACCGCCCGCGATCGCTTGAAAGGAGCCTGCCCAGAACGCTGGAGGTTCTCGGCACGCTGGCGGACACCCTGACCTATTGCCACCCCGGGTTGCCCCAGTCGCTGCCCGCCCTGCGCGCGCTCAAGAACGGCATGATGGATCTGGTGAGCGACTTGAGCGACGCTTACGTCCCGGTCCATAAATCGGGCAAGGCAGAGCCGGTTTCCCTGGCCGATTTCGAAGCCGCCGCGAACGGGACCGACTGGACCGCGCCCGCATCGGTCCGCCGCTTCCTCCACAATTGTCGGACGGCGAACACATTCACCGATCGAAAGTTCGATCCCTCGCAATCATACCGCGATTACGTGGGCTGGCTGCCCGCCCATCGCCGGACAGAGGCCTTCGTCGCCGCGGTTGCCCACGATCTCGGCTATGAGGAAAACCTGCGCCCCCGCCGGTCGTCCTACCTGCTCGGAGTGCTGAGCAGAGGGCCCAAACAGGGCCCGCAATCGCTCCATTACCGAGAAGCCGGCCTATGAGAGTGCCGGTCAACTACTCGGCCTGGCTCGGCCGTATGAGGATGCTGATCCACCAGGCGTTCTGGATATTTCCCATGCTCGCCATCATCGGGGGGATCCTGACGGCGGGCTTCGTGTCGCGGCTGAACGTCACCACCTCCGCAAGCCTGGGCGGGCTCCTGACAACCGGCGGGCCAGTCGGGGCACGCAACCTCGTTGAAACGGTGGCCTCGACCTCGCTCAATGTCGTGACGATCACCTTCTCGGTGACGATCGTCGCGCTGCAGGTCGCCGCCGCACAATATTCACCGCGGGTGCCGCGCCAGTTCATCAGGGACCGCGCGACCCAGCTGACGCTCGCGGTCTTCATCTTCACCTTCGTCTACTGCCTCGCAGTGCTGCGCTCGATCCGCGAGGACACGGTGGTCGTGCCCCAGCTGGCCGTCACCGTCGCATTTTTGCTCGCGATCATCAGCGTCGCCTCGTTCGTCTATTTCATCCATCACATCGTCCACGCGATCCGGATCGAGCAGATCCTGCGGCTGGTGGAACAGCGCACGGTGTCGGCGTTGCTTTCCAATTACGAAAGGCGTGAGGCGGACGATCCCGAGCCCGACCTGCTCGACATTCCGGAGCGGGCGGTCCCGGTGCTGGCAAGCTCTTCGGGCATCATCCAGCGGGTCAATGCGAAGCTGCTGCTGCGCTACGCCACCAAACACGACCTCGTCATCCAGTACGTCTACATGCTCGGCGATCAGGCAGTGAAGGACACCGCGCTCGCCTGGGTCTGGACGTCCGATCCCGACGGCGAGTTGCCCGACCCCGGAAAAGAGCTGCAACCGCAGATCGCAAAGACGCTGCAGATCGGTCGCGAAAGAAGCGTCCAGGCGGATGTCGCCTTCGGGCTTACCCAGCTGGTCGACATCGCGCTGCGGGCGGTCTCGACCGCAATCAACGACCCGACGACCGCCTGCGCATCGATCCGTTCGGCCGAGATCGTCCTGGTGCAGCTGTGCAAGCACCGGCTGGGCGATCTGCTGCTGCGAGACGACGACGATGTGGTCAGGGTCGCCGTGCCTCGCCGCGCATTCGAAGCCTATCTCGACATGGTCGTCACCCCGCTGCGACGCACGTGCCCGGCGGATATGGCGGTCATGCTGCGCCTGTCCGAGATGCTGGCGGATGTCGGCCGCGCGGCGATCGAGAGCGACGAGCAGAGCGACCACGTCGCCCATCACATGGCGCTGGTCGAACGCGCGGTGTGCCGGGCGGTGCAGGAGGAAGAAGACATCGAGAAGATCCGCCGTGCATCGCAGGCGGTGGACAGAGCCCTGGCCGGCAAACCGCCGAGGCTGTCATGACCTGGCGCCCGGCCGTCACCATTCGCGCTGCGACCTTCTTCCTGATCGGCGGGGTCACCAGCAAGCTGTTCTACTGGGTCGTCGGCCTCGCCGGCTTCCTGCTCGCAGTCATCTTTTCGGCGCGCTTCTACACCGAAGTGCTCTGGTTCGACGAGCTGGGCTATCTCGAGGTGTATCTGACCGTCGTGAAGACCAAGATCTGGATGGGCGTGGTGCCCTTCCTGTTCATGGCGGGCCTGGTGGCGGGCAACATGGCGCTCGCCTTCAAGCTTGCGCGGGTGGACCGGATCATCTCGGCGGACGAGCGCCGGGTCGATGCGTGGCGACGGGCCTTCGAGCCCTATTTCTGGCCCCTGACGATCACCGTCTCGCTCATCTGCGGGCTGGTCGTCGGGTTGCAGACCTATCCCCACTGGCAAACCTACATCCTCTGGGCGAACCGCCTCGAGTGGGGGCGGAACGATCCACAGTTCGGCCGCGACCTCAGCTATTTCATGTTCGAGCTGTCGCTGCATGTCCTGATCAACCACTGGCTGTTCGTCTGCGTCCTCGTGACGTTGATCCTCACGCTCCTCACCAGCTACATCTTCGGCGGCATCCGCCCTCAGGCTCCGAACTCGATGCTGCCGTTCCAGGTCAACCTGCACCTGTCGGCGCTGGTCTTCGCGCTGATGGCGCTGATCGGCTGGGGCATGCTGCTGGAGCTGCATCTTCTCAGCTATTCCGAGCGCGGCGTGGTGACGGGGCTGGGTTTCACCGATTCGAATGCCAGCCTGCTCGCCTACAAGTTCGTGGCCGCGGCGGTCGTGTCGGGCTTCGTGATGTTCCAGGTGAACATCCGCCGCCCCGGTTACATCATTCCGACGATCGTCATCGTTTACCTGATCCTCGTCGGCCTTTCGATCGTGCGGTTCTATCCGAACCTTTTCCAGCTCATCATCGTCGAACCGCAGGAGCTGGAGCGCGAAGAATCCTACATCGAGGATCACCTGCAATTCACCCGCTACGGCTTCGGGCTCGATCAGGTCGAACGCCGCACCGCCAGTGTGGCGGACACCGGCAAGCTCGAGACGATCCATAACGACCGCCGCCTGCTTGAGACGCTGCGGCTGTGGGATCCTGCGACGCTGCTGATCAACTTTCGCGAATTGCAGGCATTCAGAGCCTACTACGATTTCAAGGACATCGACGTCGACCGATACCTCGTCGACGGCGAGATGCAGCCGGTGATGATCGCCGCGCGCGAACTCGATACCGAACAGTTGCCCGAACAGTCGCGCCGGTGGCAGTCCGAGCACCTGATCTACACGCACGGCTACGGCCTGGTTTCGGCAGCCGTCGCCGGAGCGACCGAGGCGGGCATGCCGCAGTTTTTGACCTCGGACATTCCGACCGGGGGCAGCGGGCCGACCTTCGTACGCAATCCGCAAATCTATTTCGGCGAAAGCTCCCCCGAATTCTCGATCGTGAACAGCAAGACGATCGAGCTCGGCAGGCCGCGCGAAGGACGCAGCTTCGCCAAGCACGAATACGCCGCCGACACGGGCGTGAAGATCGACGGGCTGTTTTCCCGCTTGCTGTTCGCGATCAATTTCTGGGACATCAGGCTGGCGCTGACCACCCTGCTCTCCGACGACAGCCGCGTTCTCTATCACCGCAACGTGCGCGAGCGCGTGCAGCGCGTCGTGCCCTTCCTGGAAGTCGATGCCGATCCATACCCGATCGCTGCCGACGGGCGGATCAAGTGGGTTGTCGATTGCTACACCACCAGCGACATGATGCCCTATTCCAAGCGCATCAATCTCAGCGACTTCTCCCAGGTCTTTCAGGGCAAGCAGGAGAGCGCAGGGATCATCCCCGCGGAATTCGTCCGCCTGCTGGAACGGCGCACCAACCGCGCAAACTATGTCCGTGGAAGCGTCAAGGCGGTCGTCGACGCCTACGACGGCAGCGTGGAGCTATACGTCACCGATCCGTCCGATCGGGTGCTACAGGCATGGCGCAACGCCTTTCCGGAGGTGTTCAAGCCGGTCGAACAAGCGAGCGCGCGGCTGCAGGACCATTTCCGCTATCCGCAGGACCTGTTCCAGATCCAGTCGGTGATCTGGGCGGATTACCACATGCGCGCGAGCGACGCCTATTACACCCGCGAAGGCGCATGGCGGATCCCCAAGGATGCGGACTACATCTCGCTGCGGCGCGAGCGCGCCCGGCCGGATCACGAACAGCGCAACGTGGATTTGCGGCCCTACTGGCTGCGAACGCGCTTCCCCCAGCGCTCCGAGCCAGAATTCGCGATCGTCCAGCCCTTCACGCCCGAGAACCGCAACGTCCTGTCGGGCTATCTGGTGGGGGGAAGCGACCGAGACCGGCTCGGCAAGCTGATCTCCTACAGCTTCCCGCCCGATGCGACCGTCATCGGCCCCGCGCAGGCGCAAGCGCGGATCGATCAGGACGAGCGGGTTTCGGCATGGATGACGCTGCGCATGCAGTCCGGATCGCGCGTATCGCGCGGACGCCTGCTCACCATCCCGCTCGATAACGCCATTCTCTACCTGCAGCCGCTGTTCGTGCAGGCCGACAAATCGAGCGTGTCCGAGCTGCTCGGCGCGCAGCTCGCCAGTGTGCCCGAGCTCAAGCAGGTCGTGATCGTCTTCGGCGACCGGGTGCTGATGCGCCCGACATTGAAGCAGGCGGTCGCCGCCCTGATGGGCGACGAGCCGGACGCGACACGAAGCGGAGAAAAACCGCTGCCCTCCGACGCCCCCCAACCCACCGATGACGCCAGTTCCACCGAGCCTGAAAGGTAGCGCCCTATGCTTACAATTGTTCTGATTCTGGCGATTGTCGTCATCCTCGCCAGCCTGATCGTGGCAGCGCTGCGCCGCCACGACAGCAACAACTATTTCGATCAGGATCGCCAGCCGTTCTATGCCGAGCCGGACCGGCTCGTGGAGGGCGGGCTGCTCTATTCCCAGAAGGATTACGAGACCAAGGAAGCGCACACCTACACGGTCACGCCTGCCGGCGAAGCGGGGCTGCGCGCTTGGCTGAGAGAGCCGAACAACGACCCCGGCTTGCTGATGCTGAACTATGCCGGGATCGTCGAACCCAAGGAAGCAAGGGAGCTCGCGACGAGCCGACGGCCGATCCATACGGCGCGCAAGGCGGAATACGAGCGGCTGGAGCAGCTGCTCATCAATCGCCCCGAGTGGCGATACGCGCTTGCCGCAAGCCGTCTCGGCATCCGGTTCGAGCGCGCGTGTCTCGGCTTCTGGGACGGTATCGCTGCGGAGCATTCGCCCGGGTCCGAACCTTCCGAGAAGGGAGACTGAGGCATGCTCATCATCATCCTGATCATCGCCTGCATCTTCATCTTGCTGGCCTATCTCGTCGTGACCGTGAGGCGGCACGACAAGAACGCCTATGCCGATCGCGATCGCGATCCCTTCTACAGCGAAATGGCGCGGCTCGCCGCCGCAGGCCTGCTCTACGAGGAAGAGGAGCGCCGGGTCGGCCGCCCGCGCCATTCCTTCATCGTGACGCCCGCCGGGGAGGCCGCGCTACGCACATGGCTGCGCGAACCGTTGAACGATCCGGGGCTGCTGCGGCTCTATTTCGCCGGGATAGTCGGCCCTGCCGATGTCGTCGCGCTGGCCCGCGAACAGGCTGCGAAGTGCCGCGAACGGATCGAGAAGTTCGACCGGGTAGAAGACCTCTTCGGGCGCAAGAAGGGGTGGGACGAGGAACGCGACCACCTCTCGCTGGTGCGGCGCTTCGAAAGCTTCTGTCTCGACTTCTGGGAGGAGCAGATCGCGCAGCCGCTCAACGCCCAACTCTTCGCCGATGACGGCGGCGAAAACGAACTCTCTTCGCACCTCGAAGAGACATCCGGGGAGGATCCGGAGACCAGAGGCCCACAGAAAACCGAGGGCCAAGACGAGGAGCCAAAGGACGACTGACGATCTCGACCAGCTTCGAATTCAACACAGGAGAAAGCCATGACACATGCAAGATCACGTATCGTTTCATCCATCAGCTTCAGCCTGGCGCTCTGCCTCGCGGCCTGCGGGCAAGCCGGGTCCGCCGAACAGCCGGACGATTCCGGCGAGGCAGGCAATGCGCAGCAGGAGAGCGATCCGCTGGTCCGGCAGGATAGCGAGGTGACGCGCGAGACGAGCACGGCCGACATTGTGCGTGATTCTTCCGAGACGGGGGAGCTGCAGGACGTGCAGGCGATCGAGCTGTTCACCGGCGACACCGCGCAGCCCGATCCCGCCAGGGGCATTTATCAGAAGGGGCGCGGATCGACCGCGCGTATCCAGTCCTCCGGTACGGGCAATGCGGCGGCCATCCGCCAGGCCGACGAGACGGGTGACGGCGCCGATGGATCATCCGCCACCATCGCCCTCGGCAACGACAGCAAGCTGGCCAACAATAGCACCGCCTACATCGACCAGCGCGGCGACAAGGGTGTCGTCTCGATCAACCTGCAGGGCGATTCCAATGTCTCTTTCGGTCGCCAGCACGCCAACCTCTCGGGCAGCGGAACCGGCGCGGAACAGGTGCACACACTGGCGGGCAACGGACATCGCAGCGAAATCATCCAGACGGCAGAAGCAGCGACTGCGGATGTGACGCTTTCGCAGGGCGCCAACAGCACCGGACTGGTGCAACAGGCACAGGCCGCTTCGAAGGCGTCGATCGCGATCAAGAACGGGCCTGGCAGCCAAGGCAAGGTCGTGCAGGCGGGCAATGGCCGCGGCAATAGTGCCGATATCGACATTGACGGCGCCCGCAACGACACCGAAATCACCCAGCGCTCGGACGACGGGCGGCAGGAAGGATCGGTCTCGCAGACGGGCGAAGAGTCCAAGGTGCAGATCGTGCAGGACGGCACCGGCGGCAACGTCAGCTCGATCAACCAGAACGGAGCCGACGGCAATGCCCTGATCCTGCAACAGCAATCGCCCGCCAACAAAGCGCAGATCGACCAGGAAGGCGCTTCTTCGCGCAGCCTCGAGGGCACGATCCGCCAGACGGGATCGGGCGGTCGGAACGAAGCCGATATCGACCAGACCGGGCAATCGCAGAGCGCTGTCATCCGTCAGGACGGTACAGGCGGCGGCAGCGTCGCCGGGATCGACCAGTCGACCGACGGGACCGACGAGAACGAGGCGCTCGTCGAACAGACCGTCGACGCGCAATCGGGTACCGACACGGTCGATATCGATCAGGGCGGCAGCGCGAACAGCGCCAGAGTCAAGCAGAGGCGCACCGACGGCGGCACGGGCAGCAATGCGACGATCACGCAACCCGGCGTGCGCGGGATGGCTATTATCGAACAGGACGGACCTTCGCTGAAAGGGCAGGTCGACCTGAACGGAAATTCCAACGAGGGCCGCATCCGCCAGAAGGGATCAGGTGGCGCCAGCGAAGCGTCGATCAAGACGGGCACCGGGACCGACAACAACACGGCCGAGATCAAGCAGAACAGCGGCGGCCTCGTCGCGTCGATCGACCAGATATCTCCCGGCAACTCGGCCACGATCGAGCAGGACAACCCCTCGCCCTCGCAAGGGACGGTCGAGGCGGATATCGATCAGAGCGCCGACGTGCAGAACAGTGCGGCGATCCTGCAATCGGGATCGGGAACGGTGCGAACCGCAACGCTCGCGCAGTCGGGGCGAGAGAACGACGGCCGGATCGAACAGTCAGGTGCCGGCAACCAGGTGACCGCCAACGTCCAGATGGGCGGCGATCTCAACGTGGTGAAGCTGATACAGAATGCGCAGGGCAGCGGATCGGTACAGGCCCAGTTGCAGCAGCAGGGCGACGACAACGAGATGAGCTTCCGCCAGCAGGGAAGCGCTCTCGGCGCAACGCTGTCGCAGGATGGCAACGGCAACACGATCGACGTCAGCCAGAGCGGCAGCGGCTACGACATTTCCATCATGCAGAAGGGGGACAATAACCGTTTCCGGATATCCTACTCCGGACCCAGCGAGGGTGGCGGAGGCTTCTCCGTGACGCAGACCGGAGGCGAAACGCGTGAAGAGTAGCACACTCCTGGGGGCCGCGGCGTTGCTGTTTTCAACGGCATCGTCGGGGCCCGCCACCTGCGACGGTGCGCGCGGCGCGTTCTGCGCCGACGCGGGATCCGCCAATCAGGGACTCATCATCACGCGAACCGCCCGGATCGAGTTCGAAATCGGCGAAAGCGAGCTGCGCCTGACCATCGACGACACCCGGTCTGGCGCCAAGACTATCCTCGATCTTCCGTCCGTGAGTCCGGGCGAGACTGGGGAAAGCCCGCGCTGATCGCGCTGATCCGCACGATTGCCGCTCGACAATGTCGATCCTCTGGGTCGAGCCTCGGGAGAGTCGCGGCGGACTTCCCGAGCGGATGTCACTCGGCCGGGACGGGGTGCGACGGCATGATGCCGCTCGTCCTTTGTCGCCGGGCGCGCAGCATCCATGCGGCCATCGTCAACACGCAGACTGCCCAGAAGATCGCTACGAAGGGTGCCGCATTGCCCAGGGCGAGGCGCGCCGCCAGTGTCGCGATCAGCCCTGCCGGGACGCCGATCACGAGACCCCACCAGCTCGCCCGGAGGTAGGTCGCTGGCTTCCCCGATCTCTCGCGCTTGTCGAACCAGACGAACGTCCCCGTCGCCACCACGACGGTCATCGCCAGTCCGAAGAGGATGTAGGCGATCTTGACCGGCAGGCCGCCGAAATTGCCGAAATGCAGATTGTAGGTGGACGCGGCGAGCTGCTGCCCCACCGTGCCGTCCGCCATGCCGACAGTGCCATGGAATTCGCCGTCGCCCGAGAATGCGTAGTATTCGCCGAAGATCAGACGGCGGGGGTGTTCGCCCACGATCTGCATGTGCTGGCCCGGGGTGCCGGGATCATGCAGGATGACGTAGTAGGGGAGAACCTCGGGATATTCGCGCTCCATGAAGGCGAGTGCAGTCCGCGCGTCCGGGACCGGCCCGGGCGAAGCATCGCCCTCCGGCTCGCTGCCGAAAACGGGCGCAAGCGCGGCGGCGCTGTCTCCGCCATAGGCTGACATGGCGAGGCCCGAGCCCGAGATGTAGAACAGCCCGATCATCGATCCCGTCAGCGCGATGGCGAGTGCGAATGGCAAGGTCCACACGGCCAGCCGGTTGTGCCAGTCGAGCGTCGCGACATCGTCCCCCCGGCGGGCGCGCAGACGGAACGCGTCGCGGAAGATGCGCGGGTGCGCAACGATGCCGGAGATCGCCAGAGCGACCAGCATGGCGCCGAACATGCCCACCAGCGACATGCCGATCATCGCGGGTAGGTTCAGCCGGTAATGCAGCGCGAGCAGGAATTCGGCCCAGGCATTCTCTTCGGGTTTCGCGATCTGCCCCTGCGCATCGATATGGACCGCCTGCGTATCGGTGGTGATCGTGGTGCGCGGCAGGGCCTCGGTCGGAAGGTGCACGTAGAGATGCGTCGTGGCCGGTCCGTCACTCTCGCTGGCGAGCACGTTCTCGATGCCGCGCTGGACGTCGGCCGGCGCGATCTCGGTCATCTCGGGCGCGTCGCGCTGTTCGAGCCTCTGCCACTCCTCGTAGAGCACGATGGCGGTGCCGGTGGCGCAGATCAGGTAGAGCAGCGCGCAGCACACCAGGCCCAGCGCCGAGTGGGCGGAGATCGCCTTGCGAACCGTGTCCTTGGAAAACGCGACGGTCATACAGTGCCTCCCTGTAACAGGAGAAACGGTGCCGAGACAGCAGCGAGGCCGAGCACCCAGCCCCATTGCGCGGCGCGGCGCGACATCATCAGCAGCGCGAAGGAGAGGATCGGCCATGCGAGGGGGACAGTTGCCAGAACCGCGACATTCCCGTCCGCCTCCGCGCCCCCGGCCAGCAGGATCAGCGCGCGCACGGCAAGCGCCAGCAGCACGCTCGCGCCCAATGCAAGCGGGCCGGCAAGCGTGAATGTCAGCCCGCCGGACCACCAGGCGGACGAAGCTTCGTCGTTGCCGCGATGGCTCGTCCTGACGGTTTTCGCCCGCGCCTTGCGGGCGGGTTTCGTCGCGGCGAAGGCCAGCGCGACGAACGCCGCGAAAGTCGCGACGAGCACCGTGACCGCAATGCCCCACTCCCCGGCAGCGAGATCGCCCGCAACGAGCGCCGCGAGCAGCGTCGCCCATCCCGCGATGTTCAGCGGGCTTGAGCGGTCCGACCTGCCCCACGAGACGCGGAGCACGGCCACGCCGGCGATCGCCAGCGCAGACGCCAGCCAGATCGGAGCATCGCCACCCATCAGAATGCCACGGTCAGCGAGCCGTTGATGCTGCGCTTCTCGCCGGGGAAGCAGTCCCCGCGCACGAGGCAGACCGCATAATATTCCTCGTCGGTCACGTTGCGCGCGGTCAGCCGCAGTGCGAACCGGTCGAAGTCGTAGCCGATCGACAGGTCGCCGACGGTCCGCCCGTCCACGCGATAGGTCAGCAGGCTGCCGTCGATCGCCGAAAGTCCGTTGCTTTCATTGCCGCCGACATAGCGGATGCCGCCACCGAGGCTGAGCCCGTCGAGCGCGCCCCGGAAATTGTACAGCGCGAACAGCGATGCCTGCCAGTCGGAGATAGAGGTCAGCGGCAAGCCATTAGGGTCTTCCGCATCGAGATAGCTGACGTTGCCGTCTATCCGGAGTCCGCCGATCAGCGCGTTGGCCTCCAGCTCGGCGCCGCGGACCTTCGAGACACCCTCCTGCTGGCTGTTGCCACCGACGAGCGAGTTGGGATTGGGCAGGTTGGAAACCTCGATGTCGAAGACCGATGCGGTGACCAGCGCGTTGATCCCGGTCGGCTGCCACTTGATGCCCGCTTCGTACTGGCGCCCCTCCTGCGGCAAGAGCTGCTGGTTGGTGACGGTGTCGATTCCGACGACCGGCTCGAAGCTCTCGGCATAGCTGGCATAGGGGGAGATGCCGGCGGGACCGCGCCAGAGCAGGCCGAAGCTGAGGCTGGTGGCGTCGTCCTTCTGGGTCGTGCCGTTTTCCACCCGGTTGCTCACATCGTCGAAGCGCACGCCCGCGTTGGCGACCAGTGAACCCCAGCTCATCTGGTCGGAGATGTAGATGCCGGTCGAATCGACGAAGTTGCGCGGGCCGTTGCCCTGCAGCTGTCGGATTTGCTCCACGCTCGGCACGTTCTGGTACTGTGGGTCGAACACGTTGAGCGTGCCCGCGTTGAACACGTAGGCGGTGTCGGAATCGGTGAAGACGTCCTGCGCCTGCACGCCTACCAGCAGTTCGTGCTCGATCGGGCCGGTCGAGAACTCGCCGCGCAGGCGCGCGTCGAGGGCCAGCTGCTCGCTGCGGTTGTCGGCAAGGTAGTAGGTCCACGCGCCGTTGCCGTCGGCATCGATGCGCGGCACACCGTTGCCCTGGAAAGCGATCCACGCCTGACGATAGTCGGCCACCGAATCGACGTAACGGCCGACCGCCTCGACCGAGAACACGTCCGACAATTGCTGTTCGAGGAGCAGCGTCAGCGCGAAGCTTTCGGTGTCGTAGGCGTTGAAGCCGGGCGCGCCCATATATTCGTAGGGGTCGATTTCCTGCCCGCTGGCCGAAGGGAACAGCGTACCGGTGACCGGCAGGAACTGGTGCGCGGTGTCCGAATCCTGCTTCGAATAATTGGCGAGGATGGTGACCTCGGTGCCGGTGGCCGGGCGCAAGGTGAGCGCGGGGGCGAGCACCAGCTTGTCGTCGTTCACCTCGTCGATCTGGGTGTCGGCATCGCGCAGGATGCCGACGAAGCGGAACTGCGCCTGGTCCTCTGCACCGGGGATCGCGACGTTGATGTCGGTGGCAATCTGCTTGCGGTCGAAGCTGCCGTAGTCGAGCCGCACTTCGCCTTCGGTCTCGCCGTGGGGCCGCTTGGTCACCACGTTGATGATGCCGCCGGGCGAACCCGCGCCGTAGAGCACCGAGGCCGGACCCTTCAGCACTTCGACCTGCTCGAGCGTGTAGATGTCCTGTCGGGTCGTGTTGTAGAACCCGAACAGGTACTGCAGGTTGTCGCGATATTCGGGCGCGTCGAGGCCGCGAACCTGCGCGAAATCGCCGCGGGTGGAAAAGCCGAAGGGCTCGGCCGTGACGCCCGCCGAATAGGTCAGCGCGTCGTCGAGCGACTGGGCGCCCTTCTCCTCGAAATCCTGCTCGGTCTCGATCGAGATCGAGCGTGCAGTCTCGACGATCGGCGTGTCCGATTTGGTCGCTCCGAAATCGGTCAGGGCACCCGTGACCACGATGGTACGCTCATCGCTTTCATCCCGCGGATCGCCAGTCTCGGCGGGCTGTGCCTGCGCGAAGGCGGGGGACGCGGCAATCAATGCCAGCGTGGCGGTCGTAGCGGCGAGAATCGGCTTCACAAATAGCTCCCTGAACACAAGATGATCGCCCGCTAATGCAACGTAGTCGCAATTGCAATCTAGGCGATGCGATTTCTCGGCTCAAGAATTGTGCGAAGGATTGTGTCCAGTGCGCTCAAACATGCCCAACGACGGCCTGAAAGCACCGCAGGAGAACGCAACGCACATCATGGAACTGCCGCCAGATCGTACCGCCATCGGAACGTTGAAATCCCGGTGCAGAACATTTCGCGCCCGACATCAAGCCAGCACGAGGCAGCGCTGGCCGGAAAACCGGTATGCTTATTCAGCGGGCGGGACGGCGATCAGCGAGCGCGCGCAGCCTCGACCGCGCGCATGATCCGGAGCACGTTACCGCCGGTCATCTTGCCGATGTCTTCGCGCGAATAGCCCGCTTCCAGCAGGCGGGCGGTGACTGCGGGAAGATCGGTGATGTCCATCAGGCCATCGATCCCCCCTCCACCATCCCAGTCGGTCCCGAAGCACACGTGGTCGACGCCCGCGACGTCGATCAGATGCAGCAGCGCTTCCATGTAGCGATCAAAACCGACGTCCCACATCGGCTGGGTCGCGTCGAGGGCGCGCCATTTGCGGCTGAGTTCGCGTTGCTGTTCGGGAGACATCTGCGCGATACGATCATACTGGTCGAACAGTTCGCCGCGCGTCCCCGTCAGGTTCAGCTCGCTCATGAAGATCGACGACATGCACACCGCTCCACCGTTTGCCGCGATCCGGCGAACGCGGGCGTCGTCGATGTTTCGCGGATGCTCGTAGGCCCAGCGCGGCGAGGAATGCGACAGGATGATCGGCGCTTGTGAAAGCTTCAGAAGCTGGTCGAGTACGGCATCCGAAGAATGACTGGCATCGATGATCATGCCCAACCGGTTCATCTCGCCGACCCACTCGCGGCCGAGCGGACTGAGCCCGTTCCACCTAGGATCATCCGTGGCTGAATCGCCCAGCTGGTTCGCCCCGCCATGGACCGGCCCAGCCATGCGGACGCCGGATTCGTAGAATTCGAGCATCAGCGAGAGATCCTCGCCGATCGGATAGCTGTTCTCGATCGACTTGAATGCGATCAGCTTGTCCTCGGCGGTCAGCGCTTCCGCCTCGGTCGCGCTCCTCGCCAGCCCGATCATATCGGGAAACTTAGCCAATTCCCGGTCGATCGCCTCGGAGCGGCCTCGCGCATGGTCGAGCGCGTTGCGATATCCCTCGGCAGTCAGCGGGCCCTGATCGGTGAAGATGACGAAGAAGCCCCCATCCAGATTTCCCGCCGCCATCCGCCCCAGATCGACCTGCGCGATCTCGCTCGACACGTCATGCGCTGCGGAGAAATCCCAGCCCTCGCGCCCGAAATTGATCGGCGTATCGAGGTGGGTGTCGAGCACGAGGAGGTCGCGATGAACGTCCCCGGCCTGCAGTTGCACGGGTTCGCTGCCCTGCCCCACCGCACAGCCCGTGAGCGTTGCGGCGACGAGCAGGGCTGTCGCGATTCTACTGGTCATGACGTGCTACTCTCGGATTGTGGCCGCCGCGTCACTGTGCGCCTGCGGCGACGGGATGAAACTCCAGATCGTGGTAGTCCCAGCTGAAATCGGCCACGGGCGACACCGCCTCCATGGTGATCCGGTCCACCGCCCCTTCGGCGTCGAGCGAAAAGGTCACATAGGCAGGTTCGAAACTTTCATCCTCGTAGCGCGTGATGAAGGTGTCGTACTGCCAGTGTTCGAGCCGGGCAGTAACCCCTTCCCAGTGCGGGAACGCGACCCGCAAGCCTTCATCGCCAGCGTTCACGGTGATCTTGCCGAACCACGGATCGGCGTAGTCGCCGGCATAGCCTGCCAGCGGCAGCGAGGGGCCGACATCGGCAGGCTCCTTGCCCGGCGCGGCCAGCTGCTGCGCCGCACTGGCGAAATAATTGTCGATGAAATCGCCGAAGGCGGCGGGCCAGTCGTTACCTTCGACCCCCAGATAGTGGTCGAGAAGTTCGAACTGCAGCCCGGTCAGCAGCCCCGCCTCCTCGCTGTTGGTCGCGAGGAAAAAGCCCACGTTGCGATCGGGCAGCAGGACGAGGCGGGTGATCGATCCATAGACCCCGCCGCCATGCATGACGACGCGTTCGCCCCGGTAATCGCGCACGTCCCAGCCGAGCGCGTAGGTGTTGAACATGGGTGCTGTCTCGGAAAGCGCACCGGCATAGATGGGCGTCGGCTTCAGAACCACGGGCTCCCACATCTCGCGCGCCTGTTCTTCGCTGAACAGCCGCGCATCACCCGGCAGGTCGCCCAGCGCCAGTTGCAGCTCGATCCACTTCGCCATGTCGTTGGCACTCGCGGCGATCCCGCCCGCCGGCGCGGCGACCTGCGCGACGACCAGCGACTCGTCGAGCCGCTCCATCGTGCCCATCCCGCGGATCGGCCCGTCGATCCGCGCGTGCGAGTCCGCCACCAGGTCGTCGGGGCCGCGCGCATTGTTTTCCACCGTTGCGCGGGTCATTCCCGCAGGGCGAAGGATGCGGTCGGTCACGAACCGCTCCCAGTTCTGATCGGTCACCCGCTCGATCAGGCGGCCCGCCACCATGTAGAGGATGTTGTCGTAGGCGTAGCTGCTGCGAAAGCTGGTCTCGAGCGGGATTTCGCCGAGCCGTTCGACGATGTCGGCGCGGGTGAGGTCGCTGCGCGGCACGAACAGCAAGTCGCCTGCGCCAAGGCCAAGTCCGCTGCGATGGACGAGCAGATCGCGCACCGTCATCTCGCGCGTGACCCAGGCGTCCTTCATCCGGAATTCGGGCATGATGTCGACGACCTTCTGGTCCCAGCCGATCCGCCCCTCGTCCACCAGAATGGCCAGCGCGGTCGAGGTGAAGGCCTTGGTCACCGAACCGATCGCAAAATTGGTATCGGGCCCGACCGCGACCGGGTCTTCAAGATCGGTGACGCCGAAGCCGTCGGCAAAGGTGACCTCGCCATTCTCGACGATCGCGATCGACAGGCCCGGGGCCTCGAACCGGTCGAGAAGGGCATCGGCGCGTTGCTCCAGGTTCGCGGGCGGTTCGGCGGCGGCGGGTGTAGCCACCAGCCCACAACAAAGGACGACGGGAGCAAGAATGCGGAGCTTACGCATACGGGTCATGACGGGGCGGCCTCCAGGTTTTGCGAAAAGATACGGAACGTGCCGAGCGTCAGCAAAGGCACAACGAAAAGGACCAGCATGATCCAGCCGAACGCGCCGTAGCCGGCGGCGATCAGATCGATCAGGCCGAGCTGCGCGGCGAGGAGGCCGGAGCCCAGGACGATGGCCGCGCTAAGCCCTATGCGCGCGGCCGCAGGAAAGGTCACGCCACGCTCGCGGGCTGCGGACATCGCGCGCTCCTCCAGCGCGTTGACCATCCCGATGCCCGTTTCGAGCAGCGCGATGAAGATCATCCCCTGGAACACGAAGGCGAACCACGGCACTCCGATGCGCGCGAGGAGATAGTCGGATGGCAAGGCGGCGGCACCGATCTCGGGCATGAAGGCGACCATGCTGAGGAAGAAGCCCAGGGCCGGAAGCATTGCGAGGGGCCCTGCGAGCAATCCCGAGACGAGCGCATCGCGGCGGGTCACCTGGTGCCGCAGGAAGGGCAGGATGAGGACGGCGCCGATGACGTTGTAGCTGGCGTAGGTGATCCCGCCGAGCGCCCAGTCCGAACCGGGCGGCGAGCTCGCCAGCTTGCTCCCGATCTGGTCGCTGAACGCCCAGAGCGCCAGCGCCAGGAAAACCGCGTAGACCGCGTAGATAAGCACGGAGGAGTAGCGGAACATGCGCTCTGCCGCAGCTGTGCCAAGGCTGACCACCGCGATGATAAGTGTCAGCAGCAGCCCCGTGCCGATCAGTGTCGGCCAGCCGAACAGGGCCGTGCCGATCTCACCCGCAGCCGCCGCGATCACCGCGATCACGAGCACCATGAACAGGACGTAGGCGATTTCGAACAGGATCCACCCGGGCCCCAGCAGCTCGGCGAAGAAACCGCGATAATCATTCGCCCGTACGATGCGGGCAAATTCGAAGGTGACGGCGCACACGATGCTCCAGATCGCCATCGCGAGAAGCAGGCCGAGCAGGCCGCCCAGCGGGCCGCTGCCCACGAAAAACTCGGCGATCTCGCGCCCGGTGGCATAGCCGCCCCCGATGACGACCGCCTTGAACGCGAGCCCCGGCAGGACCAGCCGCCGGAAGACCCCGTTCGAGGCGGCCGCATCGCTCATTCGGCGAGGCAGCTTTCGACGAGGGTGTCGAAGGACTCGCCGCCCCGGATCGGGTCGGCGACGGGCATTCCCAGCCGGGCGGTTTCGCGCGCCAGCAGATCGTTCGCCTCATCGGGGCCGAGCGTCGAGGTGTTGAGCGATACGCCTGCGCAGCGGATCGCCGGATTGGTCCTGCCGCCGAGCCTGATCGTCAGTTCGGCCAGCTCCTCGATCTCCGGCAGCGGGAAATCCGGGTGGCCGAGCACGTGCCGGCGCGCAGGATCGTGGCAGATAACGAACACGTCGGGCTGGCTACCATGCAGCAGCGCCATGGAGACGCCTGAATATGCCGGGTGATACAGCGATCCCTGCCCTTCGACGATGTCCCAGTGATCGGCCGCGTTATCGGGAGACAGGAGCTCAGCCGCGCCAGCGGCGAAGTCAGCGACCACCGAATCGAGCGCGATGCCGGCCCCTGCAATCAGGATACCGGTCTGCCCGGTCGCGCGGAAGTCGCTGTCCACCCCGCGCGCGGCGAGCGCTCTCGCAATGGAGAGTGCCGTGTATTTCTTGCCCAGCGCGCAATCCGTGCCCACCGTCAGGAGGCGTCTGCCACTGCGCTTGCGCCCCGTGGCGACCGGAAGATCGGCCGGAGGGGTCCGGATGTCCACCAGACGCTGCCCGTATTTCTCGGCAGCCGCGCGCATCCCCGGAAGGTCGGCAAGCCTCGCATGCATTCCACTCACGATGTCGAGCCCCGCCGCCAGCGCCTCTTCCAGTGCAGGCATCCAATCCGGCGCGATCCGGCCGCCCGAATTTGCGATACCGATCACCATCGACTTCGCGCCCCGCTCCGCCGCTTCGGCAGGCGAGAGGCGGGTCAGCCCGGTGCTGACGGTCGCCCCGGGAAGGACGGATTCGCCAAGGCACTTGTCGCCCGCCCAGTCGCGAAGGCCAAAGGCGGTCTTGGCATAACCCGCCTCCGTGCAGTCGCCGAGGAAGAGAAGGTATGGCGTGCGCAAGGCGCCGACGTCGTCGCCCGTCGTATCCTCCGGACGAGACGGCGCGCCTGCGTCATCTTCGTCGGCAGAGGCCCGGGATGCCAGCGCCACTGCGCCGCCCTTGCTATCCATCATCAGAAGCTGGCTGCGGCTGTGACACCGAAGGTCCGTGGACGGATCGGCGATGCGGAGAGCAGCGTGCCGGGGCGTTCGCCCAAGCCACCCAGGGCGGTCAGTCCACGAGAATTCGTCACGTTCGTGGCGTAAGCGGTGATGCTGAAGCTGTCGAACGCCACCCCGGCGCGCAAATCGACCTTCTCGTATCCGTCGACTTGCAGCCTGCGCCCGAACAGCGAGCGATAGGTCGAGTCGAACCCGCCCGCCTGGTCGCTCACCAGCCGTGCATCGCCTCCGACGAAAGCCGTCGCGCCACTGCCGAGGGCCCATTCGTAATCGACGCTGAGTGTCGCGGTCAGCTCGGGCGTAAAGGGCAGCTGATCGCCCTCCAGCCCGCCGGTTACCGGCGGCGTATCCTCGGTCAGTTCGGCATTGTTGTAGGCACCATTGATCGCCAGCGTGAAGCCGTCCGCAGGACGCACGGTCGCGGTGAGTTCGGCACCGTAGACGCGCGCCCCCTCGCCATTGTCGTTCGCGCCCACCGGACCGATCGCGGTGTCGAAGGCCGCGAAAATCAGGATGTCGTCCCAGTCGAGATAATAGATCGCACCATCCACGCTGAAAGTCCGGTCGATCGTCTCGCCGCGGAAGCCGACCTCGTAGCTCACAACGGTGTCCGCATCGTACTGGACCGGGAAGTCGGCGCCGGCACCCGGCGGCACGACGTTCGGTCCGCCCGGACGATAGCCCTTGGCGACGCGCGCATAGATCGAGCTGAAGTCGCTCAGCTCGTATCGTGTATCCGCCGACCAGGTGACGACGTCTTCGCTCGATTCACCCTCGGTGATGTTGGGCGAAGGCAGGCCCTGCAGCGGCTGGAAGGCACCGCGTTCGGTCTGGATCACGGTCTGATCGTTCCGGCTGTATCGCACGCCCCCGCCGACTTTCCAGCGCGGGGTCAGCTCGAAACCGACATTGGCGAAGGCCGCGACCTCTTCGTAGGTCGAATCCAAGTTGAGGACGAGCAGTTCGGGAAAGCCGAGGACGGCCGGATCGAACAGCACGCCGGTATCCTGCACGAAGGGCACGAGCGTCTGTTCGATCTTCACCGTCTCGTCGGTGTAATAGCCGCCGATCTGCCATTCGAACGGACCGCCTTCATTGGAAGACAGGCGCAGTTCCTGCGTGAATTTTTCCTGGTTGAGCGGCGCAGCGAGAAACACGCCCACGTCATCCGTCCGTCCACCGAACGACTGATAGACGAAGGTAACGGTCGGACCGAAACCGATCGTGTTGTCGGTCAGCTGCCGTTGATCGAGCTCGCCGAAGCTGGTGACCGAGGTGGCGGTCGCAAAGCCGAGATCGAGATCGATCGTTCCGTTGTAGAGCCGGTAATCGACATCGTTGTTTTCCGGATAGAACTCCGTCCGCACGAACCCGTCGACGGGATCGCCGGTGTTGGGGTCGGTCTGGACCGGATCGCCGGTGACGGGATCCGCATCGTAGGAACTGGGCGAGCCGGCGCGGATATTCTGCGCGATCGCGGTCAGGCGGACCGAGAATGCGGACGTCGGTTCGAACAAAGCCGAAATCCGTCCACCATAGATCTCCGCCTCGTCGATCTCTTCCTCGAAGCTGCGGCCGACCGCGTCGACGAAACCCGCCTCCTTGCGATAGAAGCCGCTGGCGCGCACCGCGAGCGTATCGCCGATGGGCACGTTGACGACGCCGTTCGCGCTCCATCCCGTACCGCCGCCATCGACCGTTTCGACACCGGCCTTCGCGCGGCCCTCGAATTCGCCGAGCTGGGGCGGGGTGGTGACGAAGCGGATCACGCCGCCAAGCGCATTCGACCCATACAAAGTGCCCTGCGGCCCGCGCAGCACCTCCACCCGTTGCAGATCGAAAGTGTCGAAGTCGCCGGCAAGGACCGCAGCATTGCCGAGGCTGGAGCTGGAGCCGAACGGCGTGTCGTCCACATAGATCGCAACGGTCGAACCGACCGATCCGGTATTGACGCCGCGCAGGATCACGCGCGTCTCTCCGGGGTTGCTCTGCGTCAGGCTGAGGCTGGGGACCAGTTCGACATAGTCGGTGAAGCTGTCGGCCTGCTGGCGCTCCAGCGTCTCTTCGCTCACCACGCTGATCGACTGCGGAACCTCGCTGAGCGCCTGGGTGCGCTTCTGCCCGGTGACGATGATCACCTCGCCGCGATCGGCACGGACTGGTTGCTCGACCTCGTCGTCCTGCCCGTCCGTCTGCGCGATCGCAGCTGCGGGCATTGTCATGGCAAGGACGGCTACGCCTGCGGCAAGAGTGGCCCGGCTCGAAAATCTGGCTTTTGTCATACCCCGTGTCCCTTCTGACAATTTGCCGCCGGAGACGCCTGAACCCGACTCCAGAGGCTGCTTATTTTCTTATCAGGACAATAATGTCCTTGTAAGAGAATTGTCAAATCCCGGCTGTCGACCCCACCTTCGTGTCCGGAACCTGCTCGGAAGAGCCGAAACGCGCGTCGAAAACCCGCCGGGCGGGCGCATCCAGCAGCCGCAGGACGATGGCTGCGGCGACCGCGATCGCGGCCAGTAGGCCGAAGTAGATCGATGGCGAGATTTCGCTCCAGAAGCTCCCTACGAAACCCCCGGCGAGGCTGCCGGTGAAGATCGCGAAGAACCAGCTGGCGACGGTGCTCGCACCGAGCCGCTGCGGAGCGAGGCGTGCGAAGATTCCCAAGCCATTGGGCAGGATGTAGAGTTCGCCCGTGGTCAGGATCAGGAAGAAGGCGACCAGCCAGATCCAGCTCGCCTGGCCATCCTGCTGGATGCCGGCGACGAAGGCGAGCAGCACGTAGGCACCGGCCACGACCAGCGCGCCGATCGCCATCTTCTGCAGAGGGGAATGCTCGGTCCCCGCCTCCGCCTGCCGCCGCCAGCGGGCGAGCAGGAACGGGGTGAGCAGAATGACGATCATCGGGTTGAGAGACTGGAACCAGGTCATCGGTATCTCGAAGGCGAACGCGGTCCGGTCCACCCCTTCGTTCGCCCACAGGGCGACCGTGTTGCCCACCTGCTCGTAGGCGCTGCGAAACAGGGTGACGGCAAGAAGCAGTGCGCCCAGCAGCATCAGCGTTGCGCGGTCGAAACCCTGCCAGGTTCCGCCCTCCTCCGCTTCGACAGCGGCTGGTTCGCGGGTCTCGGGCGGCAGGTATTTCCCGCCCAGCAGGTAGATCGTCAGGCCGATGACCATCCCGATGCCCGCTGCACCGAAACCGTAGTGCCAGCCGTAGAATTCCCCGAGCGTTCCGCAGATCAGCGGTGCGAGAAAGCCGCCGATATTCACGCCGACATAATAGATGTTGTAGGCCCACGGCCTGCGCGGGTCGTCCGCAGCATAGAGATCGTTGATCTGGCTCGGCAGGCTGGGGAGGAAGAAGCCGTTGCCCAAGGCGATCGTGCCGAGGGCAATGTAGAGCATCGGCTCGAAGGCCATCAGGAAGTGGCCCAGCGCCATGATCGTGCCGCCCAGGATCACCGCGCGCCGCTTGCCCAGCCAGCGATCGGCGATGATCCCGCCGAAGATCGGCGTGAAGTAGGCGAGCGCGGTGTAGGTGCCGTAGATGTAGGACGACATGCCCTGCTCGATCAGCAGCTCGATCGTCATGTAATAGACGAGCAGCGCGCGCATGCCGTAGTAGGAGAACTGCTCCCACATATTGGTGAGGAACAGGACGGTCAGGCCGCGCGGCTGGCCGAACCAGGTCTTCTCGCTTCCCGGAGCCAGGGCTGTCGTCACGCGACGTAGCCCCACACGTCCTGGCCGCAACTGACCATGCCGTCTTCATAGTGCAGCGACGGTTCGCGGTCTTTCGCGAGGAAGGTCGGTCCGTCCAGATCGACGTAGTCGCACAGCTGAGCGAGGATATAGGCGGGCGCCATAGCGAGGCTGGAGCCGACCATGTTGCCGACCATGACCTGGAGCCCGTGCTGCCGGCACAGGCGCGCGATTCTCAGGGCTTCGGTCAGCCCGCCGCACTTGTCGAGCTTGATATTGAAGACGGAGAACCTGCCTGCCAGCGCTTCCACATCGGAACTGGTCAGCGCGCTTTCGTCGGCAGCGAGCGGGATCGGACACTCGAAACCTTCCAGGTCGCCCTCGCGGCCGCGTGCCAGCGGCTGTTCGAGCAGCGATACCCTGCACTCGGCGAGTGCGGAGACGAGAGGGTCCAGCTCCCCGAGCGCGAAACCCTGGTTCGCGTCGACCATCAGCCAGACGTCCCCCCGCGCCTCCCGGATCGCGCGCACGCGCGCAATGTCGAGAGCGAGATCGCCTGTCAGCTTGATCTTGATCGCCTTGGCACTGCGGTAACGGCTTGCCCCGGCCGCCATCGCCTCCGGCGTGTCCGCGCCGAGCGTAAAGGTCGTGACGACCGGCAGCGGCGCATCGATCCCCGCCATTTGCCAGGTGGGCGTGGCGGTGCGGCGCGCCTCCAGTTCCCACAGTGCGCAGTCGATCGCGTTGCGCCCGCCCCCCGCGGGCATGGCATCGAGCAGACCCTTGCGATCGATCCCGGCCTCGATGACGCCACGCGCCGCTTCGATATCGGCCATCATGTTATCGGCATCGTCGCCGAGGTAATAGACGCCCCCTCCCTCGCCGCGCCCTTCGTGCGCGCCGTCGGAAAGCGTCGCCACGACCACCTCGCAGTTCTCGAACACGTGGCCCGAGATGCGAAAGGGTGCCGCGAGGCGCAGCGTCTCGCGCCGCGCCTCGAGCTTCAGGCCCGGCATCAGTAGTTGGTCCCGAACCCGATCAGGTGGAAGGCGAGGCCCATCCAGACGATCACCAGTCCGGCGAGCACCAGAAGGATGCTCCAGACCTTGGCGGTCCACGCGCGCTTGCCGGTCCAGACCTGCCAGAGATACCAGCAGAACACCGCCAGCCCCCCGAAGAACACCACGAACGTGGCGATCTGCAGGACGATGACGACCGTGTCGAAGGCTCCGCCGAGATTGGTCAGGTCGCCGAACATCAGGGTGATCGTGACCGCCCACCCCACAAGAACGAGGAGGATGGCCAGCGCGGCGATCCGCGAGAGGCGATAGCCGAGCAGTTCGCGCCCCTCATATCCCAGCGTCCCCGAATAATGCCGCCGGACCAGTGCACGCGTCGGCCAGAGCAGCGCCGTGAGCAACAGGATGAGAAGGCTCGCGTAGAGCAGCGGCATCAGCAGCGAGGAGTCCTTGTACCACGGGGCCCGCTCGAACACCGTGAAGGCGGACATGATCGACAGGCTGAACCGCGTCACCTCCCCATCGACAACCTCGGCACCCAGCTTCTGGTGGCTGTTGAGGTCCTCCCACAGGAAAGGCTCCACCTCGACCCAGTTGGCCGGGCGTCCGGTCAGGCCCATGCCCGGCGGCAGCACGAGGTCCCCGTCCGCGTCCACGCCGACAGTGGTCTGGCCGAGAAGCTGGGTAAGATTGAGGAAGGTCGAATCCGCACGGCGCGAGGGCACCCAGTTGCCCGCCAGCATCTGCGCATGTTCCTTGGCGGTTTCGGGATCGACCCGGCTCGTTTCCGGCTCTCCTGGGAAATAGCGATCAGCGAATTCGGTGAACAGGTTGATCCGAACGCCATTGACCGCGCCCGCTTCGCCGCCGCTGTTGAAGGACGCATAAAGGCCCACGCCCTCGTCCAGAAACAGGTGAAGCGAAGTATGAAAGCCCTCGGTGTCGCCGAGGTGGGCGATCACGTCCTGGCCGTTGATGTCGGTTTCGAAGAAGCCGAGCAGCATCCGGTCGAGGCCGGGGATCATGTCGGTCGCGGTGGTATGCATCTCGCGCGCGGTCTCGGCCTCGAGGATGCGGTTGCCGTCGAGCTCGCCATTGTTGAGGTGCGCCAGCATGAAGCGCGCCATGTCCGTTCCGGTGGAGGTCAGCGACCCGGCCGGCGAAGGCCCGACGATCTCGAACGGCACCGGCTCGCCCGATGCCGTGCCGTAACCGGTGGCGAGGTTGCCGCGCATGCTTTCCGGAACCGGCTGGCGGAACGTCGAATCGTTCATGCCCAGCGGATCGAAGATGTGCCGCTCCACATAATCGTAGAACGGCTCGCCCGAGACGCGTTCGACGATATAGCCGGCGAGCGCGGTGCCGTAGTTCGAATAGGCGGGCGTCTCGCCAGCGTCGAAGATGCGCTCGGGCACCCACTGCTTGAGCAGTTCGTCGTAGGGAGGGATCGTGTCGCGATCGTGCCCGATAAGATCCTTCACCTGTTCCTCGAACCCGGCGGTATGGGTCATCAGCTGACGCATCGTTACAGGTTTGCCGTTGCGTTCCGGAATTTCGAAATCGAGATACTGGTTCACGTCCGCGTCGAGATCGATGCGACCCTGTTCGACCTGCTGCATCACCGCGGTCCAGGTCACCAGTTTGGAAACCGATCCGGGCCGGAACAGGGTGCGTCCCGGGTCGACGGGGGTGCGATCCTCCACGTCGGCGAGGCCGAAGCCGCGCTGGGTCAGGATCTCGCCGTCCTTGACCACCACGACCACCGCACCGGCGATATCGCCGTCGCCCAATGCATAGGGCATGTACCCCTCGAGCCAGGTGTCGACATCGGTCTTCGTGAGATCAGCCGCGCCGTCCGGCCGGTCGCTCGCCTGGGCTGCGGCGGCCTGTTCGGCTTCCGGCGTCCCAGGGAGATTGGGGTCCGGCGTCTGCGCGAACCCGCTTCCGCCAATCCACAGCAGAAATGCGCCCATTGCTGCAATCGCGGCGAGCATCTCTTTCTTCAAACCCATGTTGTCCCCCCGCCTGTGCGGCTTGTTGCTTCGATCTGGCTTCGTCGCTAGCTTGGACGAATATTAGTTGGCGTGATCAGGACATAATGATCCTAATTAGAAAATTGTCAAATCGGGGCAGGCAGGAGGGGCGCGCGTGACGGAGCAGCACCAGACACTCGGCAGCCTCATGCGCGGCCTGCGCAAGCGCAACGGCTGGACTCTCAAGCGGATGAGCGAGGAAAGCGGCATCCCCGTCTCGACGCTTTCCAAGGTGGAGCATGACCGGCTCACGCTCACCTATGACAAGCTGCTCCAGTTGAGCCAGCGCCTGGGAATCCGCCTGTCGGAACTGTTCGCCGAGCCGGAGGACCGGGGCGAGCGGTCGATCACCGCGCGTCGCAGCATCGGACGGCTCGACCGCGCGGTGCGGGTTACGACCGACAATTACGACTATTACTACATGTGCCCCGAACTGCGGAACAAGCGCATGATCCCGATCGTGACGACGATCCGTGCGCGCACGGTCGAGGAATTCGGCAAACTCGTCCGCCATTCGGGCGAGGAATATATCCACGTGATCGAAGGCAGCATCGTGGTCCACACTGAATTCTATGATTCGGTCACGCTCGAAAAGGGCGAGGGAATCTATATCGATTCCGACATGGGCCACGCCTACGTCGTGGCCGAGGGGTGCGACGAAGCCCATGTTCTGGGCATCTGCGCGAGCCGCGAGCAGGACTTCGCCAAATCGCTCATGACCATCCACGGCGACGACGCGCCCGAGCATGATGGCAGTGCTAGCGGCACGGGATAGGGACTGGCTCCGACCGGGCACCCGCCTTCTCCGTCAAAAGGCGAAATGCGGAAAGCCGAGGGCTGCAATCAGGTCTGAACCGCCGGACCGCGCGAGCGCCATTCCCATTGAATCTCGCCAGCAAGGTTCTATACCTAAAGGTATGGAAAAGCTTGCAACAAGAGGTCGCCCGCGGGAATTCGATACCGACGTCGCACTTGCCGAAGCCCTGCGCCTGTTCTGGCAGAAGGGGTACGAGGGCACCTCGCTCAGCGACCTGACCGAAGCGATGGGGATCACCCGGCCGAGCCTCTATGCCGCGTTCGGCAACAAGGAGACGCTTTTTCGCCACGCGCTCGATCTCTACGAGAAGGACAAGCTCGCCTATATCGGCGAAGCAGTCGAGGCGCCCACTGCACGCGGCGTTGCCGAAACGCTTTTGCTAGGATCGGTCGACGTGGCAACCGGCGGCGAGTGCCGCGGCTGCATGGGCGTGATCTCGATGGTCGGCTGCCAGAGCGTGGAGCCTTCGATCCGCGACGACGTGAACGCCCGCGCCCAATCCGCAAAACAGCTGATCGTCGACCGGATGCAGCGCGCGATCAACGCCGGCGAATTCGCCGTGCCGACCAGTGCGGAGGCGATCACGCGCTATCTGCTCGCGCTGATGCAGGGTATCTCGGTGCAGGCCCAATCCGGAGCGACCCGGAGCGAGCTGATGGAAGTTGCTGATTCTGCGCTGCTTTCGTGGCCGTCGCGCTGACGGTTTTTCGCATCTGCGAAAAAATTACCGGGCGGTACAGAAAATCCGCTTGACCTGAACCCCAGATTACATACTTATCGGTACAGATAGCTGTGCAGCGGTGATCGCTGCGCGGTGGCCGGGTGCCGCGGGCCCCGGTTCGTCCGAATTGTGCGCGTCCTGCTTCGAAAGCTCTCGCTTTTGGAGGCGGTAGCGCTTGTCTCGACAAGGTCAGGAATACCCGATGCTCGACACCCCTCTCGACCGCTACGCCGATCACGCTACCGAGGAACGCCGTGCGCAGCAGGATGCCCAAAATGTCGACGAGGCAGGCTCGCCGGAGCTTGCCGATCACGAGCAATCACATGGGCTCATGCGCCACCGGCGCCTGTGGATCGGCCTCGCTCTGCTGGTAGCGATCCTTGGTGCGTGGTGGCTCCTCGGCGGCAAGCCTTCCGCCCCCGCCGCTGCGGCACCGCCCGCAGTGACCGCAGCGCTTCCGCTCCAGAAAGAAATCACCGAGTGGGACGAATTCGTGGGCCGCTTCCAAGCCAGCCGCAGCGTCGAGGTCCGCCCGCAGGTTTCGGGCGAGATCACGCGCATCCATTTCACCGACGGCCAGTTCGTCCGCAAGGGCGCGCCGCTGTTCACCATCGACGCACGAACCTATCGCGCCGCGCTCGCCGAGGCGCAGGCTGAGGTCGCGCGGGCCGAGAGTGCGCTTGCGCTGTCGCGCGACAATCTGAGCCGTGCGCAGCGGCTGGTCACTGACGATGCGATCGCCGCGACCGAGATCGACCGGCTGCAGGCCGAGGTGCGCAATAATGCCGCCACGCTTGCTGCGGCGAAGGCGCGGGTGAACTCGCGAGCGCTCGACGTCGGCTTCACCACCGTCCGCGCGCCGATTTCGGGGCAGATCTCCGACCGCCGGATCGACGCGGGCAACCTCGTCTCGGGCGGGGGTGGCAGTGCCGCCACGCTGCTGACCACGATCAACGCGGTCGACCCGGTCTATTTCGAATTCACCGGCTCCGAGGCGCTGTTCCTCAAGGCGCGCCGCGAAGGGCTCGACAAGGGCACGCCGGTCGAGATCCGCCTGCAGGACGAGGCCGACTATCGCTGGCACGGCACGCTCGACTTCACCGATAACGGGCTCGACAGCGAGTCCGGCACGATCCGCGCGCGTGCGGTCGTGCGCAATGGCGAAGGCTTCCTTGCGCCCGGGCTGTTCGGCCGAATGCGGCTGGCGACCGGCGGCACGCGGCAGGCGCTGCTGGTGCCCGATACCGCCGTCACCACCGACCAGACGCGCAAGCTGCTGCTGGTGGTCGGCAAGGACGGCACCGTCGCCACCCGCGCGGTCGAGCTCGGGCCATTGGTCGGTAATCTGCGCGTGATCGAGAAGGGTCTGAAACCCACCGACCGCGTGATCATCGAGGGCACCCAGATGGCAATGCCCGGGCAGAAGGTCTCCGCGCAGAAGGGCCGGATTTCGGCACCCCCGGCGGAGGCGACCGCGCCTCCCGAGACGCCCGCCTCGATCCCAGCCTCCTCCGCCAGCCTCGCCAGCTAAGGCGCGCCCGCGCGCAGCCTCACGCCCGAATTACGCCCCCAATTCACGCCCCAGACCACGCCCGGAGTGCGTCCATGAACATTTCCCGCTTCTTCATCGATCGGCCGATCTTCGCCTGCGTCCTCGCGGTGCTGGTGACGCTGGTCGGCGCGATTTCCTACTTCTTCCTGCCGGTCAGCCAGTATCCCGACATCGTGCCGCCGACGGTGACCGTCACCGCGGTCTATCCCGGTGCCTCGGCCGAGACGGTGGCCGATACCGTCGCCAATCCGATCGAGCAGGAGATCAACGGCGTCGACGGTATGCTCTACCAGTCGAGCGAATCCACCGGCGACGGGCGGATGACGATCACCGTCACCTTCGCGCCTGGCACCGACCTCGACGAAGCGCAGGTGCTGGTCCAGAACCGCGTCGCAATCGCCGAGGCGCGGCTGCCCGAAGAGGTCCAGCGGCTCGGCATCGTCACCCGCAAGACCACGCCCGACTTCCTGATGGTGGTCAATCTGGTATCGCCCGACGGTTCGCTCGACCGCGAATATATCTCGAACTACGCACAGACGCGGATCAAGGACCGTGTCGCCCGGCTCGAAGGGGTCGGCGACGTACAGATGTTCGGCCAGCGCGAGCTGGCGATGCGCGTGTGGATCGATCCGGGCCGTGCCGCCGCGCTAGGCCTGACGGGCAGCGATGTCGTGCGTGCGCTGAGGGCGCAGAACGTGCAGGTCGCCGCCGGCACGCTCGGCCAGCAGCCGAGCCCCGATTCCGCATTCCAGCTCAATGTCGAGACGCAGGGCCGCTTCACCAGCCCGGACCAGTTCGGCCAGGTGGTGATCCGCACCGACGAACAGGGCCGCCAGATCCACGTCAGCGACGTGGCACGGGTCGAGATCGGCGCGGCGGACTACGCCACATCGGCCTACCTCAACGACACGGATTCGGTGATCCTGCCAGTGTTCCAGAAGCCCGGCTCCAACGCGCTCGCCGCGGCGGAAGGCGTCAAGGCGACGATGGACGAACTGGCGGCCGATTTCCCGCAGGGCCTCGAATACCGGATCGTCTACAACCCGACCGAATTCATCGCCGAAAGCATCGACGCGGTGCTGCACACATTGCTCGAGGCGGTGGTGCTGGTGGTGCTGGTGATCATCGTCTTCCTGCAGAAGGCGCGCGCCTCGATCATTCCCGTGCTCGCGATCCCGATCTCGCTCGTCGGCACCTTCGCCGTGCTCGCGATGCTCGGCTATTCGCTCAACAACCTCTCGCTGTTCGGGCTGGTTCTCGCGATCGGGATCGTGGTCGACGACGCGATCGTGGTGGTCGAGAATGTCGAGCGCAATCTGGAGGCTGGCTACAGCCCGCTGGAAGCCGCGCGGCGATCGATGGACGAGGTCGGCAGCGCGCTGATCGCGATCGTGCTGGTACTGTGCGCGGTGTTCGTGCCCACGCTGTTCATGGGCGGCCTCTCGGGCGAGTTCTACAAGCAGTTTGCGGTCACGATTTCCGCGGCGACCATCATCTCGCTGTTCGTGTCGCTCACGCTGTCGCCCGCGCTGTCCGCGCTGCTTCTGCGGCCGCACGAGCACCTGCCCGAGGACGCGCCGCGCTGGCGCAAGGCGATCGAGCGGGCGGGCGACAGGTTCAACGCCGGGTTCGAGCGCTTCAGCGACAGCTATGCGCGCCTGACCGGGCGGCTGGTGGCGATGCCCCGGCGCATGATGCTCGCCTATGGCGTGCTGATCGGCCTCACCGGGTTCGCATTGGTTATGACCCCCACCGGCTTCGTACCGCAGCAGGACCAGGGCTATTTCGTCTCGGTCATCCAGCTTCCCCCGGGCTCGTCCACGACCCGCACCGATGCGGTGATGAAGAAGGTCGCCGAGCGTGTGCTGCCGATCGAGGGGATCACGGGCACGGTCATGCTGTCCGGCTTCGACGGGACGACGCAGACCCAGTCCGCCAGCTCGGCGGCCGCCTACTGGGTGCTCGACGATTTCCATCACCGTGAGGGCAACGGCCAGTCGATCGACGAACTGATCGCCAAGGCGCAGGCCGCCACCGCCGACATCAACGAAGCGCGCCTGATGATCGTCAAGCCGCCCGTCATCCAGGGGATCGGCTCCGCCGGCGGGTTCCGCATGATGCTGAAGGACGATTCCGGGCAGGGCTACCGCCAGATGCAGGAAGTGGCCAATGCCGTCATCGCGCAGGCCAACCAGCAGGAAGGGCTGGCCGGGGTCTATACCTTCTTCGACACCGGCACCCCGCGCGTGAAGACCGATATCGACCGCGAAAAGGCGCAGATGCTGAGCGTTTCGCCGAGCGACATCTTCGACACGCTGTCGGTCTATCTGGGCAGCGCCTTTATCAACGACTTCAACCTGCTCGGGCGGACCTATCGCGTCACCGCGCAGGCGGATGCGAGCTATCGCGACGATGTCAGCGATATCGGCAATCTGTATGCCCGGTCCCGCAATGGAGCGATGGTGCCGCTGGGATCGGTTGCGACCGTGACCGACACAACCGGCCCGTACCGCGTCAGCCGCTACAACCTCGCGCCCGCAGTGGCCATCGACGGCGACACCGCCCCGACGAGTTCGACCGGGCAATCGCTGGTGACGATGGAGAAGGTCGCAGCCGAAACCGTACCGCAGGGCTATTCGACCGAATGGACCGGCATCGCCTTCCAGCAGGCCAGCACCGGCAACACTGCGATCTACGTCTTCGGGCTCGCGGTGCTGCTCGTCTTCCTCGTGCTGGCGGCGCAGTACGAAAGCCTGATCATGCCGCTGGCGATCATCCTGATCGTGCCGATGTGCCTGCTGGCGGCGATGATCGGGGTCAACCTGATGGGGATGGACAACAATGTCCTCACCCAGATCGGGCTGGTCGTGCTGATCGCGCTGTCCGCCAAGAACGCGATCCTGATCGTGGAATTCGCCCGCCAGGGTGAGGCGCTGCACGGGCTGTCGCCCATCGATGCCGCGATCGAGGCGGCGCGGACCCGTCTGCGGCCGATCCTGATGACGAGCTTCGCCTTCATCCTCGGCTCGGTCCCGCTGGTGATCGCGACCGGCGCGGGCGCGGAACTGCGCCAGGCGCTGGGCACGGCGGTGTGCTTCGGCATGCTTGGCGTGACCGGCTTCGGCCTGATCTTCACCCCCACTTTCTACGTCGTTTGCCGCGCTCTGGGCGACCGGCTCGCATCGCTGCGCGGTCCCAGCCGCCGTAGCGAGGCGAGCCCGGCGATGCAGCCGGCCGAATAGGACGAACAGCCATGCACATTCGCAACCTCACCCTCTCTGCCGTCTCCGCGCTGGCTCTCGCAGCCTGCGCGGCGGGGCCGGACCCTGTCGCCTCTACCCCCATCCGCGATGTGGAAACCGGCCCCTACCTTTCCGCCGAGGCCGACGTCGTCAGCCCCGCGCCGCTGCCGCAGGACTGGTGGCGCCTGTACGACGACCCCGTGCTCGACGGGCTGGTCGCCGATGCGCTCGCCGCCAATACCGATATTCGCCAGTCGGTCGCCCGGATCGACCGGGCGCGGGCGGCGCTGCGCGGCGCGCGATCGGATCGCTTGCCGCAAGTGGGGCTCGATGCGTCCGCCGGATATGGCCGCACACCCGAAGCGCAGACCTTGCCGGGGCAGGACCGCGACGGCGGCCAGTTCTCGATCGGCGCCGATATCGCCTACGAAGTCGACCTGTTCGGGCGGGTAAGCAGCGGTATCGCCGCCGCACGCGGCGATGTCGCCGCGGCGCGCGCCGATGCCGAAGCGGTCAGGGTGATGGTGGTGGCCGACACCACCCGCGCCTACGCCGACGCCGCGAGCGCGGCGGCGCGGTTGCGCGTGGCACGCTCGATCGTCGATCTGCTCGAAGACAGTCTGCGCCTGACCCGCCTGCGCCACGATGCGGGCTATACCGATGGGCTTGCGGTGGCGCGGATCGAGAGCCTGCTCGAACAGCGCGCCGCCACCATTCCCGCAATCGAGGCGGAGCGCCGCGCCGCGCTGTTCGCGCTCGCGACGCTGACCGGCCGCGCGCCCGCCGCGCTGCCCGCCAATATCGGCGAGCGGACCGTTCCGCTGGAGATCGAGGCGCCGCTGCCGGTGGGCGACGGGACGCAGCTGCTCGCGCGTCGCCCCGATGTGCGCGCGGCGGAACAGCGCGCGCTGGCCGACGGGGCGCGGATCGGCGTCGCCCGCGCCGACCTGTACCCACGCATCACGGTGGGCGGGTCGATCGGATCGAACACATCCAAGCTGGGCGACCTGTTCACCGGCGGCCCGCTGGGCTTCGTGCTCGGCCCGCTGATCGACTGGGCCTTTCCCAATCGCGAGCCGGTCTATGCCCGGATCGACGCGGCCGAGGCGGATGCACGGGGATCGCTCGCCGCATTCGACGGCACCGTCCTCGTCGCCTTGCAGGAAGCGGAGACCGCCCTGTCGAACTACGCCCGCTCGCTCGAACGGCGGCGGATCCTGGTCTCAGCAGTCGCCTCGGCGGAGCGCGCGGCACGGATCGTGCGCGCGCAGAACCGCGAAGGGCTGATCAATTCGCTCGATACACTCGATGCCGAACGCACGCTGGCCGAAACCCGCGCGACGCTGGCCGATCAGGATGCCGATGTGTCGCGGCAGCAAATCGCGCTGTTCCGCGCATTGGGCGGCGGCTGGTCCGCCAGCCATGGAGGCAATAATGAAGCCCTCTAAAGATTCATGGTGGCACATCCATCGCGACGCCATCCTGTCCGGCATGTTCGGGTTCCTCATGACGTCCGCCATATTGCTCTGGCCGATCGTCTCGGCAGCCTAGCGCTGGACCAGAGGCACGCCCGGTCGTGCGATCGGGCGTTTCGAACACGATAGCGCCAGACCGCTTGTCTATGTGCGGTTGCGCGATGCGCAGTCGGAGACGCTCTGTTCGGCAAAAGCCCAGAAAAGCGCCATTTCGCTGTATTCCTCGCGCAGGTCGGCGCTTCCCTGATGCCCTGCATCCGGGTCGACCAGCAATATCGCAGGCTCCCCGGGCAAAGCGCGGTGGCGGACCTCGGCGACGAGTTTCGCGGGTTCCCAGTAGGCGACGCGATCGTCTTTCAATCCTGCGGTGCACAACAGTGCCGGGTAGCTCGCCGGTTTCACGTTCTCGTATGGCGAGATGGAGGCAATGTAGTCGTAGGCTTGCGGATCGGCGAGAGGGTCGCCCCAGTCCGGACGGAACAGCGGGACAAGGGGATGGTCGGCATCGCTCATGGTATTGAGCATGTCCACAAAGGGCA
Organism: Alteriqipengyuania lutimaris; assembly: GCF_003363135.1. Lineage (NCBI taxonomy): Bacteria > Pseudomonadati > Pseudomonadota > Alphaproteobacteria > Sphingomonadales > Erythrobacteraceae > Alteriqipengyuania > Alteriqipengyuania lutimaris. The sequence goes on from NZ_QRBB01000001.1 coordinate 2,705,915, forward strand.
CCTTGGCGATCACACCGGCCCATAATTCGGGCGCTATGTTCATCGCTCCGGCCACCAGAAGCCCTCCGGCGGAAAGCCCATAGGCGGTTACCTTTTCGGGCGCGCACCGCTTCTGCGCCACAAGGTGGCGCGCACAGGCGATGAAGTCGGTCATGGAATTGCGTTTCTGGAAGCGTCGGCCATCGAGGAACCACTGTCGCCCTTCCTCCCCGCCGCCGCGCACATGCGCGATCGCGTAGACCCAGCCGGCATCGACCAGGACGGTAGCGGGCAGGGAGAAGACAGGCTCGCTCGACACACCATAGGCGCCATAACCGTAGAGCAGCAGCGGCGATGAGGCGTGGCGAGGGTGATCGCGCCTCGAAAGGAGGGTCACCGGCACCATGGTCCCATCCGGCGCCCGCGCCTCCGTCCTCTCCACCCGATAGGCACCGGGATCGTAGTTCCGGAGTTCGGTCTCGCCGACCAGGGTACGCTCGCCCGAGACAAGATCGACGTCGTACCATGACATCGGCCGGGCGGGGGTTTCGAACCCCACGCGGACCGAAGATACCGAGTAGTCCTGCCCCGGCGGGAGGGTCAGCGCGAAGGCCGGCGCATTGAAGGCAATGTCCCGCTCCGTCCCGTCGGGTTTCATCAGGACAAGGCGATGCAGCCCATCGGCACGCTCGAGCCGGACCAGCCCGTCCTCGAAGGGCAAGAGCGACACGATCGGCCTGCCCGGACGGTGAGGGACCAGCGTGGGACCGGCTTTCAGCGTTCTGGAATCGAGGCGGACCAGCTTGCCGTCGAAAGCTTCGTCCATGGTGGTCAGCATCAGCAGCTGCCCGTTCCATTCGTGAACCGAGTAGATGATGCCTTCTTCGCGCTCGCGCACCACCCGCGGCGGTGCGCTTTCCGCACCGCGGGCGATAAGGCGGGTTTCGGACGTGTCCGGCCCCGCGAGCTCCAGCGCCACGAACCCGCCAGCCGCCGTACGCCGGACCTGCATGAAGATGGCCGGGTCACGCTCTTCATAGACAAGCGCCCCCTCCCCGCCCCCAAGTGCGCTGCGATAGAGCCGAGTGGGACGGTTGCGCGCATCGCGCCAGATCCAGAACAGGCTGTCAGATCCCGGCGCAAAGGTCAGGCCGCCATAGCCGTAGGCATCGCCGGGCACGAGCACGCGAACCTCGCCGTCCTGCGTATCGAGCACGCAGATGCGATGGCGGTCGTTGCCGACCAGATCCTCGGCCCAGGCGAAATACCGGTGGTCGGGGCTCGGCTGGAATTCGGTCGCCCGGTAATAGGAACGCCCCTCCGCCCGCACGGCCTCGTCGACGAGGATTTGCTCGGGCCCCTCGGGCTTGCGCCGCACGTGAACCGGGCGCGTCGCGCCTTGTGGTACGTAGCTGTAGTAGAGCCATTCCTCTCGCATAAGCGGCGGAGCGGCATCTGTGGTGCCGGATCGCGCGAGCATGGCCGACACGAAGGCCTCACGCCGCGCCTCGAGCGGACCCAGCATCGCACGTGCGTAGTCGGCTTCCTGCTCGAGGTGGTTCGCGAGCCGGGGCGGCAGATTGTCCAGCGAACGCACGCCTTCGTCGGGGATGAACTTCATCCACGAATAGGGATCGTTCCGGCGCCGTCCGAGCTGTTCGATCCAGTCGTCCACGCGCGACGCGACGGGCGGTGTCGCGTTCGGCCAGCAACCGCTCGCGGCGGTTCTCCCGGGTCGGGCAAGAGACCCCGCGCAGCTGGCCGTCATGAAGGCGGTGGCGGCGGTGCCGAGGAGCATGCCGCGCCTCGTCAATCGGGATCGGGAGAAGTTCGGCATGCATCCGATCCTAAGCTCGGGCAACGTAAGGAAGCGCGCTGATACGGGCCGATCACCGCATCGATCGGGCCGCAACCGATCTGCGATTATCGCGCCGCAATTGAAGCAATGATGCGCCTCATGGCCCAATCAAGCAACAATCTGACCCACCTTCAACGCCGGGCCACAAATCGGACTGATAGCATTGCCTCGTACTCAGAGGGAGGCACAGCATGAAACCCCGGAAAACCTTGATCGCTCTCGCCAGTGGCACGTCGCTTCTGGTTCTCTCGCAACCGGCCCTCGCCCAGGAAACGGACGAAGCCGAGACCGTAGCGCCCAATACGATCGTCGTGACCGCCACCAAGCGCAGCGAGCGCATCGAAGACGTTGCCGCCTCGATTACCGCGGTCACGGCGGAGGAGCTGGACGAGCTCAACGCCCAGAGCCTTTCCGACTATATCACGCGCGTACCCGGCGTGGTCTTCAACGACTACCAGCCCGGCGTGTCCGAAGTCGTGATCCGCGGTGTGGCCTCGACCACCTATCATGAGGCCAATCAGGCAACGACCGGCTATTATCTCAACCAGATTCCGCTGGTGGAGCCGGGTTTTCCCATTGTCATTCCGGACGTGGACACGTTCGATCTCGCCCAGGTGGAAGTGCTGCGCGGTCCGCAGGGTACGCTATTCGGCTCTTCCTCGCTCGGCGGCGCGGTAAACTATGTCGTGAACGAGGCGGATGCGAGCGGCTTCGATGCCGGGTTCGAAGGGATCGTGTCCTCCACGCGCGATGCCGGTGAGGCGAGCACCGCCGTAAAGGCCATGGTCAACCTGCCGATCGTCGAGGACAAGCTGGCGGTCCGCGTCGTCGCGCTCCAGCGGTATGATGCAGGCTATCTCAACAACACAGGCACGGGCGTGGACGGCAGCAACGACCTGCGTGTTCGAGGGCTGCGCGGCTCGATCGTCTGGACGCCGACCGAAGCCACCACCCTTTCGGCCCTGAGCATGTATCAGGAATACGAGCTCAACGATCAGACCTATGTCGAATTCCGCGACGATTTCGGCCCATTCGAGCGGCGCACCAACGTCCCCGAATATCAGAACACCAGTTTCCAGCTGCACAGTCTGCGACTGGACCAGGCACTCGGCTTCGCGACGCTGACCGCCATCGGCAGCTATACCCTCAAGGAAAACGACCTCGCGTTCGACGATTCGATCTTCGTGGGGATCGATCCCCGCACCGGTACGGCGCAGCTTTCCGGCTCGGCCGGCGACTCGGAGACCTATTACGGCGAGGCGCGGCTTACTTCGGATGAAACCGGTCCGTTCAACTGGCTGATCGGTGCGAATTTCACCAAATTGCAGGCCGACAGCACCGGCCGTGTCTTCATCGAAGGAATCGGTGACTACATCGACGCCAACCCCACCGAGTTCGGCGGGCTGCCCGCCAGCGAGATCGCGCCGGACGACTTCGTCCAGCGCACGGTCAGTAGCAGCGATGTGCGCGAGATCGCTCTATTTGGCGAGGCATCCTTCACGATCGCCGATGTGCTCACCTTGACGCTCGGCGGTCGATTGTTCGAATACCAATCCGAACCGCGGCTGCAGTTCCTCCCGAATGCCGACCTGATCGCCCCGTTCGACTACCAGCCGGGCAAGCAGACGGAGAGCGGGTTCATCCCCAAGGCCTCGCTGCGTTACCAGCCGACCGACAATTTCATGGTCTACGCGCTTTATTCGGAAGGCTTCCGGATCGGCGGGATCAACGTCTACTCGGTCGCCGCAGGCACGCCGCTCGATTTCGACAGCGACTCGACACAGAACTATGAGCTGGGGTTCAAATACCAGCCGCTGCCAGGGCAGATTTCCATCGAGGCGACCGCCTATCACATCGATTGGAACGACATTCAGGCGCGCCTGTTCGTTCCGGTTACCTTCGAAGCCTATACGACCAATGGCGGCGGTGCGGAAATCGACGGGGTCGAGGTCTCGCTCAATGTGAGCCCTGCGGATTTCGTGTCGCTGTCCACCAATGTCAGCTACAGCGATGCGCGGCTGTCCGACGTGCTGCCTACGACTGGCGGCGGCTATCCTGCGGGCACCAAGCTGCCCGGTGCTTCGGACTGGACGTTGTCGAACCGGATCGATTTCCGACTTCCCATTCCCGGCCTCGAGCCGCGGCTGGGCTTCGCCCACCGCTACCTGTCGGAGGCGCCCGTCGCGTTCGGCGACCCCCTGGAGAAAGGCGATTATCACCTTGTCGACATCAACGCCGATGTCACGCTTGCCGAAGGGATCGAGCTGGGCGTCTTCGTGAAGAACGTGTTCGACGAATACGCTATCCTGAACGCACCCTTCGGCTTTGCCGGTTCGGTGACACGGCCCCGCACCGTGGGTGCCAGCGTTCGGTTCGACCTTTACTGAGCCGGGAGAGCATCAAGGAAGGCGGTGACGTTTCGGCCGAGATCGTCCACCGCGTAGCCGCCTTCCATGACGACCAGAGTGGAAAGGCCCATTGCGCCGATGGCTTCGCCCAGGCGCGGAAAATCATTCTGTGAGAGGCTGAAGCCGGAAATCGGATCACCTTCGTAGGTGTCCGCCCCGAAGGACAGGACGAGAAACTTCGCCCCCCAGTTCGCGATAGCCTCGCTCGACCGCATCAGCGCCTCGCGATAGTCCCCCCAACCGGTACCGCGCGGCAGCGGCAGGTTGAGCGTCGTGCCCTCGCCGGCGCCTTCGCCGCGCTCGTCGGCATAGCCCCAGTAGAACGGATAATCGGTACGCGGATCAGCGTGGATCGAGGCGAAGAATATCGCATCGTCCTGCCAGAAAATGTCCTGCGTGCCATTGCCGTGGTGGTAGTCCACGTCCAGCACCGCCACCGGGCCGAGGCCCAGCGCACTCGCCTGGCGGGCCGCGATGGCGGCGTTGTTAAGATAGCAATAGCCACCCATGTAGTCCGGACCGGCGTGATGACCGGGCGGGCGACACAGCGCGAAAGCCGTGCGCTCTCCACTATCAGTCATGTCATGGAGAGCGGAAAGCGCGGTCTGTGCCGACCAGTATGCCGCCTGCCACGTCCCCTGGGCGATCGGCGTGCCGGCATCGTAGCTATACCGGCCCAGCTGCGCATCGATCCTGTCCAGCGCGAGATCGCGCCGCTGCACCACGGGGAAGGTGTAGCCGATGGCATCGCCCTGCCGCCCTGCGGCGTGCCATTCGGCGAAGGCGCATTTCAGGAAGGAAACATATTGCGCGTCGTGCACGGCGAGGATCGGCGCCAACCCGTGATCCCCAGGTGGGCGACAGTCCAGCAGCGCGGCAATATCGCCCGCCCGGCCGGGCACTTCGGCGTAGGCGACCCAGTCTCCGTTATGCAGCTCGCGAACCGGAGCATGCGCAAGTTGCCGATCGTCGAAGACCGCCTTGATCATGCCGTTCCTTCCACCATTTCGCGCATCCATTGCGCCAGTTGCCTGTCGGGATGGTTGGTGACAATTTGCGCGAAGACGTCCTTCTTTTCATCCTGTCCCAGCTTGAAGGCGGGGGTGCAGTCGCGCACGTGTGCGCGGAAGGCGATGATCCGGTCCAGCATGCGCTCGTATCGCGCGCCCAATTCCGCAGTCGTCCAGCGAGCTTCTGTTCGGCCTTCCAGATGGCCGAGCAGGCGCTCCACCGATGCGCCCGTCTCTTCGGGCTGGAACTCGATCTCGACCCTGAAGCGCAGGACCGCATAGTTCCATGTCGGGCCCCAGTCGGTCTCGCCAACATGACGGGGGGAAACATAGCCTTCCGGACCATTGAACAGGACCAGGCCCGAAGCGTCCTGCGCGAAATCCTCGCACAGCGGATTATGGCGCGCGCAGTGGCCGAAAAGAGAAATAATCTCGCGTTGTCTGTTGCATTCGGCGAGCAGCGGCAGCGGGCTGGCGTTGAATTGGCGTGAAACGACCCATGCCAGCGGATATTCACCGACGAGGCGCGCAACGCGCTCCAGCATATCGGGCGAATGCGCGGACATGTCAGTCCATGTCCAGCCGTTCGCGCAGCCATGCGGACTGCTCGGCGAGGGCGCGGCGCGCGATCGGCGCGATGGCCATCGCTTCGAGGAAGCTGTGAGTGGCGCCACGATAGATGGTGCGCTGTACGGGCACCCCTGCGGCCTCCAGCCGGTCGGCAAAGGCGATGTTGCTATCGGTGAGAATGTCGCATTCGGCGATGCCCACGAATGCCGGCGGAAGCCTTTCCAGATTGGCCCTGATCGGCGCGACCAAAGGATCGTCCAGATCCTCTTCGCTGCGCACATAGCCGCGCCAGAAGGCATCCATCTCGTCGGCCTCGAGCGTGTATTGCGGGCCGGAAAAGGCCTTGTAGCTTTGCCGAGGCTGCGGATCGAAGGCGCCGTAGTTCAGCAGCATTCCCGCAAGCAGGCTGCCCCCGGCATCGCGCCGGCGCAGACATGCGGCAACGCAGAGATTTGCCCCCGCCGAATCTCCTCCGATGGCCATGCGCTGCGTGTCGATGCCAAGCTCGCCGCCCTCGCGCTCGAGCCAGTCGAGCGTATCGACCACCTCGTTCAGCGCGATGGGATAGCGGCTTTCGGGAGCAAGGCTGTAGTCGATACCGATCACCGCAATGCCTGCGCGCGCGGCATATTCGCGCATCAGCCGATCATGCGTGTCGATGCTGAAGATCGTCCAGCCGCCACCGTGGATATAGAACAGGACGGGCAGGCCAGCCTCGTCGATCGGGCGGTGAAGGCGCAACCGCAAACCCTCGTGTTCCCAGGTCTTCGTTTCGGCCATGGGCGGGCCACCGCTACGCCATTCCTTGCGCACGAGCTCGGCAATCCTGCGGCGTTCGGTCGGGTCGGCGGGCTGCTGCGTAGCGTGTTCGGCATAGGCCTGTTCCAGTTCGGCGACGAACCTGGCGATGTCGGGATCCACGCGAGCATCGCTCGCTTCGAATCTCCCCATTTTCTAACCCTTCATCCTGCATTTCTCCCCGATCTCGGCTAATGCGACCGTAGCCTCATCTCTACTCCGGACGGGTCAATCACGCGTACGATCAGGCCAAGCTCTGTCTCGCACTTGCAATATTTTCGCCATTGCCTTTCAATCGGTCCGTATTCGAGAAGGTTCAATGCAACACAGCTTCGACATTCTCGCTAGAAAACAGCCGGTCGTGGTTCTGGTGGACGAATATCCGTCGGGATACCTCGACCCCCTCCACCAGCACGATCATATCCAGGTCCTGTACGCCTCTGCCGGGGTGATGTCGGTCCGTACGCCCGATATCAGCTACGTCATCCCTCCCCAACGGGCAGTGTGGATACCGGCGAATACCGATCACGAGGTCTATTGCCGCGGACCGGTCTCGCTGCGCACGCTCTATCTCGAGCCCGAATTGAAAGCCCGCGGCCACAATTGCCGTGCCTTCGAAGTCTCCGATTTCCTGAGAGCGCTGATCCTCGAGGCTGCGAAGCTGGATTCACCGGCCGATGAAAACGGTCGCGCCGGACGCATCATTGCGCTGCTGCTGGAGGAAATCGAGCGTATGCCCGATGCGCCCTATCAGGTGAACATGCCGCGCGATCCGCGCCTGCTGAAAATATGCGAGGCGCTGCTCAAGGATCCCTCCTGCACGCGCGATATCGACGACTGGGCAAAGGAAATCGGGATGGGCCGGAGGACTCTGACCCGGTCCTTCAAGGCCGAAACCGGCATGGGACTGGCGGTGTGGCGCCAGCAGGTCCGGCTGATGGAGGCGCTCTCGCTCCTGAGCGAAGGGATGTCCATCACCCGCGCAGCGTATGAAGTCGGTTATGAGAGCGCGAGCGGCTTCAGCGCGATGTTCCGCCGCACCTTTGGCCAGTCCCCTCGCCAGTACCTCGGTTCCTGAGCGGCCGCCTGCAGCCAGCTCGTGACAGGACACGATGACGGCCGCTGCGTGGGCTTGCGGACCGTTCAATTCTGAGCTGCGGCGGGTCATCCATGAAGCGGACCGCTTCGATGGATGACCCGCGCAGGTTGCAATCAGTACCGATACGCGACCGACAGCACCGCCTGGCGTGCGTTCGCCGGCACCGCGAAGTGGGGATTGCGCAGCTTGGTGACGTACCGCTCGTCGCCGACATTTTTCACGTTCAGGCGCAGGCCGAGCGTGTCGGTGATGGCGAACGCGGCGAACAGGTCCGCCCGCACGTACCCGTCTGCCGAGATCAGGTTTCCACCGTCCGCGAAGCGTTCGGACTGGTAATAGACCCCGCCGCCGACACTGAAGCGCTCATCGAACTCGACTGTGCCGGACAGCGAGAGATTGTGCTTGGGCGTATTGGGCAGCGTGTTGCCGACGTTGGAATCGCCGTCATCGGTCGGGTCGTCATTTCCGGACACCGTGTCTTCACGGATTTCGCTATCGACATAGGTGTACCCGCCGAAGAGCGAGACGGGGCCCGCTCTCCCGGTCACGCCGATTTCGAAACCGCGGATGCGTGCCGCATCGAAGACGTCGGTCACCTCTCCCAGCGCATCGGTATTAATGATATTGCCGCGATCCACCTGGAAGGCCGCAGCCGAAACCTGCATCGCGCCGCCGAACAGTTCCGCCTTGGCGCCGATTTCGTAATTCTCGGTTTCCTGCGGCGAGTAGGTTTCGTTCCTGATGGACGGATTGGCCGAGCCTGCGCCGACATCGGTCCCCGGAGGGTTCTTCGCATCGGCATAGGAAGCGTAGAGGCTAACCGACGGGACCGGCTTGAAGGTCGCGCCCGCCTGCCAAGTGACGAAGTCCGTTTGCACTTCGGCGTTAAAGGGCCCCCCGCGACCGCTGCCGGAGCCGCTTGCGCGGTAGTCGGTATAGCGCACGCCGCCGCTGACGATCAGCTGCGGGACCAGCGTGATCGAGTCGAACAGGTAGACGCTCAGATCCTCCGCGTCCGACAGCGACGGCGTATCGGACCGCGTGATCGAGCCGTCCCATGGGTCGGACGGGTCGGGATTCGGCAGATCGGTGCAGTTGAAATTCGCGATGTCCTCCGGCGGGCAGGTCCGGTTGCCGGTATCGACGTTGTAATTCAGATTATAGGTATCCGCCCAGGCGTACTCGGCCCCGAAGGAAAGGCTGTGGAGTACCGAACCGGTTGCGAACTCGCCCGAAAGGTTCGCGTTAGCGGTCATCGCTTCGGTGTTTGAATTGCGGCTCTTGATCGCGCGCCAGACGAGGCCGTTGGCGACGTTCCCGGCGCTGTCGTCCGGGTTGGTGACGATGTAGTCCATGTCGCTGTCGGAATAGCGCAGCAGCGCCGATGCGCTCCAGCCATTGCGCATGTCGTGATCGAACTTGAAGGTCGTGGTGTCCGTCCGCGATTTCTGGAAGTCGCGCGCCAGAAGGCCGTAGAAATTGTCGAAGTCGACATCGGCAGGCACGCGTTCCCCGCCGGGCAACTGGTTACGCGACGTCAGCGGAATGCCGTAGTCGGGCAGCTGGTCGCCCTCGAAGTGATAATGGGTCAGGCTGACGACCGTGTCGCCGCCCACGCCGAACGCGATCGACGGCGAAACACCCCAACGATCATCGAAGACCTCATCGCGGCCCGGCTGGTTCGAATCGTGGAACAGGCCGACGAGCCGCACGGCGAGCTGGTCGCCGATCTGCTGGTTGATATCGGCGGTCACCCGATAGAGGTCGGATGTACCGATCGTGCCGGTGGCCGAGACGAAATCGCCCGCGCGTGCCGTCTTGCTGACGATGTTGATCCCGCCCGCAGCCGCACCGCGGCCGCCCAGCGCGCCGCTCGGCCCCTTGAACACCTCGATCTGCTCGACCGCGAAGGTCTCGCGCGTCTGCGATCCGATATCGCGCGCGCCGTCGACGAAGACATCGCCGGTCGCATCGACACCGCGGATCAGGGGAATATCCGCCGCTGCGGTGCCGCCCTCGCCCGCACCCAGCGTGATGCCAGGGACCGTGCGCAGCGCTTCTTCGAAGGAATAGGACGCGGTCTGCTCCAGCGTTTCCTCGGTCACGACGTTCACGATCCGCGGAGTGTCGAGGATCGAAGCGGTGCTCTCGTCAATCTCCAGTTCGTCCGCACGCTCGCCGCTGACGATGATGCTGGAGTTTGGCTGGGCACCCGCTTCCAGCTCGCCCTCTTCTGCGAGAGCGGGTGCGCTGGCGATGAAGCCGACACATCCCAAGGCGAGATAGGTGGCGGGCCGGGCGGCAATGGTACGCTTCATGATCGGTCTTTCTTCCCTGTCCGTTTTATGAACGGCGCCTATGGGGAAGGTGAAAACCGGAGTCAATGCAAATGCGAACTATTCTCACTTGCAAGAATATCTGTGGGGGCGCCCCTCTCGCGAGCTAGGCGTCGGCCCAGCTGCGCATCAGGTTGTGATAAAGGTTGGTCAGCTCCATCACCGCCTCGTCCTGCGACCCCCGATCGGCCGAAAGGACACGAACGGTGCGGTCGAGCCGGTAGAGCTGCTCGCGCTGGAAGGGATCGCGCACCATGCTTTGCAACCAGAAGAAGCTCGCGACGCGTACGCCATCGGTAACCGGCGTGACGCGGTGCACGCTCGATGCGGGATACAGCACCATGTCGCCGGCGCGCAGCTTCACCCGGTGTTCGCCGAATAGGTCCTCAACCACCAGCTCGCCGCCTTCGTAGCTGTCGGGTTCGGACAGGAAGAGCGTGGCCGACAAATCACTGCGGATGCGGAAATCGGCGCCTTCCAGTCGGCGGATCGAATTGTCGACATGGTTGCCGAAAGTCTCGCCCCCCTCGTAGCGGTTGAAGAGCGGCGGAAAGACCTTGAGCGGCAGTGCCGCAGCCACGAACTCCGGCGTCTGCCCGAGCGCGTCGAGAACGATCCGGCCTGCCCGCTGCGCCGCTTCGCTGCCCTGGCGAAGCTGACGGTTGCGTTTGGCGGTGCGCGACTGGTGGCCCGATGTCTCGTTGCCGTCGACCCATTCCGCCGCGTCGATCATCTCGCGAAGGCCCTCGACCTGCTCGGCACTCAGCACGTTTTCGATCCGAACCATCATAGCGGCTCTCCTATTGTTTCCATTCGCGCCACGCGGCGCTTTCGGCGACGCGCCGCGGCCCCACGATCCGCGCGGGCACCCTGTGCCGGTCTGCAAAGGCAATGCCTTCGTCCAGCCCCAACACGATCAGCGCGGTCGCCAGCGCATCCGCCTGCATGCAGCCGGGATGGAGCACATTGGCCGACAGCGCGTCGTTTGTGGGATCACCGCTCTCGGGATCGAGAGTGTGCGACCAGGAGCGATCCTGCGCAAATCGCCGCCGCTCCCAGTGGCCGGAGGTGGCGAGCGACCAGCCGGTCAGGCCGATCCGCGTGCGGCTTGCCACCGATCCCAGAGGTACGGACAGGTCGATCCACCACGGCAGTGCATCGGCGCGCAGGCCGACCGCTTTCGTTTCGCCGCCGATATCGAGCAGCATGTGTCCGATGCCCATCCGCGCGATCGCAGCGACCCCCATGTCGACGGCGTAGCCTTTTGCGATGCCTGACAGGTCCAGCACCGCACCGCCCGGCTGAACCAGGACGTCCGGCTCGTCGGTCCTGATACTCCCCAGGTCGACATTTGCAGACCGTGCGGGCGCAGGTGCTGCTTCGTCGAAACCTTTGTCGCCAAAGCCCCAATGGTCGCTATGCAAGCCCAGCAGGGGGTCGAACGCGCGCTCGCTCGCGCGCTGTATCGAATGTGCGCAGTCGAGGACCTGCCGGAACTGCGGGCCGATCCGGTGTCGACTGCCGGGCGCGCCGGCATTGAAGCGGCTGAGCTGGGAATCCCGTCGCCACTGGCTCATCTGCGCGATCACGCTTTCGAAACAGCGTTCAAGGACTGCTGCCATCGGTCCCGTGTCCAGTTCCGGTGGTGCGAGTGCCCGCAACGACCAACCCGTTCCCATCGTCGTACCGGACAGGGCGATCTGGCGCGCATCTGCCGGTGCGGGCGAGCAGACAGGCTCGCCCGGCGGCAAAAGCAGGTCGAGCGTATCGTCGGCGCCGATGCCTGCGGCCCTTGTGCTCAAAGCGGCATGAATTCGAGCACGGCGGTGTAGGACATGCGACGCGCCGTCCCCTCCTCGTATTCGCCCCGTCCCGCCGATGCTTCGAGATAATACATCCCGGCCTCGTCCGCGCTCAGCGTCACCATGCCATCGGCATCGGTGGTCAGCGTCTGGATGCCAGGTTCGTCGCGATAGCGGGTGCCGCCCGCGACGAATTCGAGTTCCAGCCCGGCCGCGGGCTCGCCATCCATCAGGAAGCGCATCTGCGCGGGCTCACCCGCGATCAGATCGTTGGGATGGGTCACCGGGATCATCTCGAGGCCGACATTGGTGGGCGCCAGCGCGGTCTCGTTCGGCGCACCCAGCGTCACGAACGTTTCCGTGCGCCCGGAATTCTCGCTGATCCGGACGTCGGTCGCCCCTTCGGGGATAGCGGTTTCGAGCTCCGCACGGCTCCCGCGCCAGCGGCGGCGTTCGCCGTTCAGCTCATAGAAGCCCATCATGCCGTTGCTCGCGATCGCGATCCGATAGGTGCCCTGGCTTTCGAGTTTGAGATCGAACACGCTGCGATAAGCGCCGCTACCGATGATCTCCGGGGTGACGGACTGGCCATCCGGTCCGATCACGACCAGATCGTCGAGGCCGAGCGGGCGATGTTCGAAAATGAACAGACCGTTGGACGCTGCTGCGTCGACGGTAACCGTTTCCTCCTCGCCTGCCATCACGGTGGCGGACGGCAGCAGCCAGCGGCGATGCGCCTCGGCGGCGCTGGGCGCGAGGGTCGACAGGCCGAGTGCGAGGCCGGCGGCAATGAGGGAAGGTTTGGCGAACATAGAGAGGAATCCTTCGAAGGTCAGGGCTGGATGGAAAGACGCACGGTGCCGAGTTCCTTCGAACCCGATTTGGAACCCGTCATGGGCTTGGCCGGCGGCCACTGAAAAGGAATGCTGACAAGCTCGCGACCGCCGACCTCGCGGGCCGCCTCAACGCGCAGCACATAGGACCCCGCCGCGAGCCTGGGCAGCGGGCGGGTGCCTTCGCTGAAGCGCAAAGTGTAGTTTCCCGGGGCCTGCGTCGGTCCGCTGATGCCGTCGGCGGGCATGTCGGTGGTGCGCCCTGCACGCCGCCACCAGGTCCGCATATCGGGCAACCATTTGCGCGGATCGTCGCCGCGCAAATCCACATCGTACCAAACGTCGAGATTGGCCACCGCCTTACCGTCGGCGTCCTCCAGCCATATCGCGACGTAAGGATTGTGATATTCGGCCACGCGCAAGCGCGGGATCTCTACGCGCACCTGCATCTCCCCCGCCGCAGCGGGCGCCGCCACGGCAGCAGCGGTCACGGGAATGGCAATTCGGTAGGCTTTACGCATGAACGGGTCCTCGTTCGGAAAAGTGTAGCGGTCAGTGCATCAGGAAAAGGATGAGAAGCAGCGGAATGACGAGGCCGGCGCCAACGATCGGCCAGGTCGAGGGGCGCTTGCGGGCATGGACCTGCAACAGCAGCAGGCCCGTCACGCAGAATATGACGCAGGCCCCCGCGAAGATATCGATGAACCACGCCCAGGCGAGGCCTGTGTCGCGCCCCTTGTGCAGGTCGTTCAGGTAGGCAATTGCGCCGCGATCGGTGTCTTCGAGCGTGGCATCTCCCGAAGCCAGATCGATCGCGATCCACCCGTCACCTCCGGCGCGCGGCAGCGGCACATACAGCTCGGTCCCGGTCCATTCGGGGCGCCTACCATCGAGCTCGATGTCGAACTCGCGCTCAAGCCATTCCTTCGGTGCCTCGGCCGGCTCGCCCTCCGGTGAAGCGCGCAGCTGCGACAGCAGGTCGGCGGGCAGCGTAGCCTCGCGCGTCTCGATCGTCGGGTCCGCCTCGATCGTCCCCGCATGATTGAGCGTGATGCCGGTGATCGCGAACAGGACCATCCCGACGAGGCAGATCGCGCTGCTCATCCAGTGCCAGGTATGAAACTGGCGCATCCAGAAGGGCGAGAAACGCGACCGCCGCTTCGGCCTCGCGATCTTTGCGTTCTTGACCGCCTGATTCATCAAAAGTGCCGATCCAAAATGACAGACCAGTGCGAATGACCTCATTGCGAATGCATGTCAATAACAGTTCCAGCGTTGAGCCACCCAGCGTGGCTCCGATGATCGACCTCTATCGCCTCGCGATGAATCGGAGGGACGTCTCAGCCCCAGATTATCTGGCGAGCCGCTGCCGCTTTGCGCCGAATGTCGGTCATAGGCAGGCCGTCGCCATTCGCCTCATCGCACCCGAACTTGTACTGCCGGGATGGAGCCTTTGACGCACCCGTATCGCCGTGTTCACGTCGCGATTGGCCCTTCGCCCCACTTCACAGCTCTTGGGTCGGTCCCATGGAGAGCGTGCGTTTGAGTTCTTCCGAGGTGGGGCCGATCATCGCTGGCTGGCGTATGCCGGGGAGTGCGACGACGTCGTAGAGTTCGGTGACGATGCCTTCGAAGTTGATCGTGTGGAGGATGGTGCCGCTTTTGGTGTCGATGAAATAGAGCCCGGCGCGCGGGGAGATGCCGCGCTTGTCGAGCTCTTCGTCGAGGGAGAGGCCGCTGAAGGTCTTGTTGTCGCGCGGCAACGAGAGGCCAGCGACCGCGACATCGCCCATGAAGGCGAGGCCGCGCAGGTATCCGGGGCAGAACGCCACCGGGACAAAGGACTTGGCGTCGAGGTCGACATAGCCGAACTCGCCCTTGCCGCTGTTGTGCAGCCACAGCTTGCCCTCGTGCCAGCGCGGTGAGTGCGGCATGGAGAGGCCCCCGCACACGATCTCGCCCGTCTCGACATCGATCACGATGCCCCTGTCGCGGCGTCCGTCGCGCCAGGCGTCGTAAGTGTCGGTCGCACTGATCGCGGTGACGAAGGCGGGCTTGCCGTCGCGCATGGCGAGCCCGTTCAAGTGACAGCGATCCTCGGCCACCAATGCACTGATGAAGTCCGGCTTCCACACGGGCACGAAGCTGTGATCGGCCGAGGGGCGCGCGAGGCAGTTGAACAGCGTGTTGACGAAGACCGGCTGGCTCTCGCCGTCGATACCGATGTCGTGCGCGTCGAGATCGCCGGTGAAGTAGCTGAGGCGCGGCATGTAGAGCGCATCCGAGCCCTTCACCGCGCTGGCTCCATCTTCGAGCACGTCGGTGAAGCGATAGAGCTGCGTCTCGCTGGAGATCCACAGATGCCTGGGCTTGCCGCTGCCCACGTCCGCGGCGCTCGCCATGCCCAGGCAGCGACCGATATTGCGGTTGTAGGTCCACAGCTTGCCCTCCTGCCCGATGCCGAAGAGGATGACCTTCCCCACCTGATAGGTGGTGATCGCGACGCTCGCGTTCTGACTGGCCAGCCATGTCTCGAACCCGCGCGAGACGTTGACTTCGAACCTTGCGTCGCCCGGCGTGGCAGTCTGGGCGGTGCTGGCATCGACGGTCTTCTTTGCGGCGGTCTTTTTTGCGGCGGGCTTCTGGGCGGCGGTCATCGCTCGGTATCCTCGGAAACGGAAAGGGGTATGGCCTGGGTCAATACGGCGATGGTCAGCCGTTCGCGCAGCGCGCGGTACTGCGCCCGGATCGCCTCGGCCTCGGCGCCTGCGAGCGCCGCTTCGGCCAGTTCGTATTCCTGATAGGGCCTGAGGCCCTCGTCGAACTGGCGGCGAACCGCAGCAACCTCGGCGGCAAGCGCGCCGACCTCGTCCTCTCGCGCATCGGCGAGAGCGGCGAAGGCGTCGGCGCGGGCAAGGCTGGCGCGAAGCTGTTCGGCAAGGTCCCGGCGTTCGCGGTCCGCCTCGGCTCGGGCGCCTGCGAGCCGCGCAAGCGCCTCGTCGCGCTCCCCGCCGTAGCTGCCGCCGCCGAACAGCGGCATCGAGACGTCGAGCCCTACCCTGCGCGCGGTGGTCCAGCGGTCGAACAGGCGGTCGTACTGATAGGCGCCGACCGCCTGCACGCTGATCTCGGGCCGCTGGATGCGCCGGGCGACATCGACATCGGCGCGCGCGGCGTCGATCCGCGCATCGGCGGCGAGCATGCCGGGCGCGGTGTCGATCGCGTGGGCCACGCTTTCTTCGGCGGCGAACGGAGAGATGAGCGCAACCCCCACCGCCATCTGCCCACTGCACGGCTCCGCCATATCGCCCACCAGGCTGGCAAAGCGGATCCGCGCGCTGCCCAGCGATGCCTCGCGCTCGACCCGGTCGGCGCGGGCCGAGGCGATCTCGGCGCGGATGCTGCTGGCGGTGGCGATGGTGATGAGCCCGGCCTCGAGCCTGCGCGGCAGGCCTTCGGCAAGCGTGCGGAAGCGCTCCTCGCGCCGCTCGGCCGCGGCGACCAGTTCGGTCAGTTCGAGAATGCCGAGGAAGGCGAGCCCTGCATCGCCCTGCAGGTCGAGCGCGGCTTCGCGCGTTTCGAGCATGGCCGCCTGGCTCCGTGCGCCGAGCGCACGCCTGCGCGCGGCGCTCTGCCCGAAATCGAACAGGCGCTGCGAGAGGACCAGTCCGGTCTGGGTATTGGTCCGCCCGTCGACCAGCCCGCTGTCGCCCTCCGCAGCGCGGGCATAGGCGGAGACCTGCGGGAAGGCGGTGCCGCGCTCCTGCCGCAGGCGCGCCTGCGCGATCGAGGCATTGGCGCGCGCGGCGGAGACTTCCGGGCCGCGCTGCTGCGCCAAAGCGAGCGCTTCGGGAAGGGTCAGACAGGCGCCGGGCGCGGGCTGTTCGCCGAAGGGGCTCGGCGGACCGATAGCATCGTCCTGGGCTGCCAGCGGAGACGCGCTCAAGGTGCCCACAACGGCGCACAGAAGTGCACAGGGGACACCAAGCCACTCCACAAAAGTCACGAACGCGCGCCTCGCCGAAGGATGCTGGTGAGCGGTTCGAAGAAATAGTCGAGTATGGTGCGCTTGCGGCCCGACTCGAGGAAGGCCTCGACCGGCATGCCGGGCACGATCTTCGCATCGATCTGAGCGCGTTCGCCCGCGTCCATCCGGATGCGCGCCTCGTAAAAGCTGTAGGACCCGTCGGCGCTGGTCTTCAGGTCGGCGCTGACCCGGGTGACCTCGCCCTCGATGCTGGGCGAGCGCCAGCTGTCGATCCCGGCGAGGCGCGCGCGCACCTTCTGGCCGCGGAAAATGTCCTCGATGTCGGACGGGCGGATCTCGACCGTGGCGACAAGCCCTTCGCCCTCGGGCACGATCTCGAGGATCGGCTCGCCCGGCGTCACCACGCCGCCGGCAGTTCGGTAGCGCAGGTTGAGCACGGCCCCTGCCATCGGCGCGCTGATGACGTTGCGCTCGACCACGTCCTCGACCGATGTCCGCCGTGCCTCGAGTTCGGATTGCCGGGCGAACTCCTCGACCAGGTCGGCGGCGACGGTTTCGGAGAACTGCGCGCGGGCCTGCGCGATCTGTTCGGACAGATCGGCCATCTCAGCGGTATCGGCGGCGCGGGCGGTGTTGAGCCGGCCCAGCTCTGCCGAGAGTCGCGCCTCCTCCCGTTCGAGCCCTGTGACTTCGGAGCGGGTCACCAGCTGTTCGCGTAGCAAGCCGCGCTTGTCCGCCAAATCTGCTCGCACGATAGCGAGCTGGCGCGCGTTGCCGTCGATCTCGGCCTGCCGGTTGCGGACCGAGGCGGCGAGGCCTGCGCGGCGCGTTTCCAGCACCCCGACATCGGCATCGACCTTGCGGCGCTGCTGGAAGAACAGGTCGCGGTGGCGCTGGACGATCTCGGCCTTCGCCTCCGCAGGCACCCCGGAGAAGTCCACCCGGTCGAGATCGGGATCGGCTGCGCCTGCGGACAGCGCGCGCAGCCGCGCGATGCTCGCCGCGTTCTCCGCCTGGTCGATCGCCGCGCGCTCGCGGCCCGAGGTCGCGGCGACATCGCGCAGGATCATCAGCGGCTGCCCTGCTTCGACGCTGTCGCCTTCCTCGACCAGGATTTCATCGATGATCCCGCCTTCGAGATGCTGGACCACCTGCCGGTCGCTGTCGCCCGCCACCTTGCCGAACGCGGTCGTCCCTTCGGCTAGCGGAGCCATGCCCGCAAAGACGATGAACAGCCCGAACAGGACGAGGCAGGCGATGCCGGATCGCCGCAGCGTGGGATCGGATCGCAGCACGCCCATCACGACCGGTTGCCTATCGCGACCACTCCGGCGGGCGCTGCCGCCTGCTCCAGCCCGGCGAGATAGGCCTGCGGCTCCACCGCCGCGACCCGCGCGGGGGAGAGCAGCATGACCCTGTCGGCAAGCTGGATCATCGAGGGATCGTGGGTCGCCAGCAGCACGACGCTGCGCGCGGCGGCCTTCTCGCGCCCGATCAGTTCGATCAGCGATTCGCGCAGTGCCCGGTCGAGGTTTGCGGACGGCTCGTCGAGCAGGATCAGCGCGGGCTCGCGGAAGAACGCGCGGGCCAGCGCGATCATCGCGACCTGCCCGCGGCTCAGATGCGCGCCGCCTGCGCCCACCTGTGTATCGTAGCCCCTTGGCAGCGCGGCGATGAGATCGTGGGCGCCCACGCTGCGAGCCGCTGCGAAGATCTCCTCGCGCTCCGCATCGCCGAAGCGGGCGATGTTCTGCGCAACGGTGCCGGGCACCAGCTCGCCGTCCTGCGGCAGGTAGCCGATATGGCGCCCGCGATCGGTGCTGTCCCACACGTGCAGATCGATCCCGCCAAGCCGCACGGTGCCCGCCAGCGGCGGGAACACGCCCGCGAGCGTCTGCAGCAATGTCGTCTTGCCCGAGCCCACTGTGCCGACAAGGCAGACGACTTCGCCCGCTGCCACCCTGATCGAGAACTTGGGCGCCAGCGGCTTCTCGCTGCCGGGCACCGCCAGTTCGAGGTTCTCGACCGCCAGCGAAGGCGTGGGCCGAGGCATCTCGGTAATAGCAGGCCTGCTCTTGGGGCCGAACAGCCTCGTGCCCAGCTCGCGCCATGCGGTGCGCGCGGCGATCAGCTGCCGCCACATCGAGACCGACTGGTCGATCGGGGCGAGCGCGCGGCCCATGATGATCGAGGATGCGATAATCGCGCCGGGCGTGGTCTCCTGCGCCAGCACCAGCGCCGCGCCAATCCCCAGCGCCGCGATCTGCAGCCCCATGCGCAGGGTCCGCGCGATCGAGGTGAAGGCCCCGTTCTCGTTCGCGCGCGCGATCGTCCCCGCGCTCGCGGCGCCCTTCCTTGCCTGCCAGTCGGCAAAGGTCGCGCCGACCATGCCCATGCCGATCACCGCGCTGCGCTGGCGTTCGAGCAGGGCGGCGAACTGGCTCGCGCCCGCTTCCGCCGCCTGTGCCCGCTCGACCGCGCTGCGCGTGGTCAGCTCGCTGTAGACGGCGACCCCCAGCACAATCGCAGCCCCCAGCACGCCCAGCCCGCCGATCACCGGATGGACGAGGAACATCAGCGCGAGGAAAAACGGCGCGAAGGGCAGGTCGAACAGCGGCAGGACCAGTCCCTGCGCCAGAAAGGACTGCAGAGTGGAGAGCCGCCCCTGGCTGACCCGCAGCGTGTTCCCGTCGCTATCGGCCAGCGCCTCGCGGAAAATCTGCTCGTCATAGGCCGCTTCGAGCTCGGCCGCCGCGAGCGCGACCGCTCGCCTGCGTGCCATCTCGGAAATCGCGAACACCACGAGCAGCAGCGCCGCCACCGCCGAGATCAGGATCAGCGTCTCGGTCGATCCCGAGGTCAGCACCCGGTCGTAGACCTGCAGCATGTAGAGCGGGGAGACCAGCATCATCAGGTTCGCGACCAGCGAGAACAGCATCGCCGCGCGGAAATAGGGCACCAGCGGACCCTCGCCGCGAAGTATCGCGCCGAGGACCGATCCGCCTTCTGTCTCGCTATTGCTGGAGTTCGTCATACTTCGCGCCAGCGCTCAAAGCCCCCCGAAGTCTTGCGCCGTCTGATCGACCGGCAGCGTGAGCTCGACCGCAAACCGTCCATCCATGGTGTCCATCCAGTTCGCCATGTCTAGCGCATCCAAAGCCAGCGACGCGTCGAACGGATCGGGTGCCATGAAGGGGCCTCCCGAGCCGCCGCCGATGCGGACGCCGCCAGACGGGTCGGTGTCGGCCAGGAAAGCGGCGATATCGATGGAGTCGATCGTGCCCGGCGCGTCGAGATCGATCGCGACATCGGCCCCGAGATCGTCGCCCAACTGCGCGCGCGCACCCTCGAACATGCCGTGGTCCCCCCTGACGCCAGCCAGGGCAAGCTCGGTGCCGAAGATCATCGCAGTGACGCCGGTCGAGACCTGCACGCCCTGCTCCACCAGAAGGTTGGCATTGCCGGACTGGTAGAGATCGTAGTTCACCCCATCGATCTCCCGCGTGCCGCCAGCCACGAAGCCGTCGGCATAGACCTGGTCGCTGGCGGTACCGTCCACGATCAGCTGCGAGCGTCCGCCGCTGCGCGCATCCGAAATCTCGCGGATTGCGGCTTCGGAAACCGTCAGTTCGTTGAATCCCGTGCCGGTCAGGTCGATCCGCTCGATCGAGTGGAGGCGCGACAGCAGGGGCCGATAGGTGAGGTCGAGCATCATCTCCACGCTGGCGAGCGCCAGTGTGTCGGTCCCGTTGCCGCCGTCGATATCGGCGAAGGCGAAGTTCGATACGGAGATCGTGTCGTCGCCCGCGCCGCCCCGGATCACGTCCGCGCCGCCATTGCCGATAATCGTATCGTCGCCCGCATTGCCGATCAGGTTGTCGGCACCGCCGGTTCCGGTGCGCGTCAAGGCGACCGTGCTCGCGCTGCCGACGGCACTGCCGAAGATAACGTAGGCTTCGCCGCCCTGGCTGTATCCGTTCGGATCGGCGTACATCGCCCCCACGATCAGGTCGTCGAAACCGTCGCCGTTGAGATCGCCCGCCCCGGAAACGGATTTGCCGCTCCGGTCATCGCCGTCGATCCCGAGGATTTCAAATCCGTCGGTACCGTCGAGCGCGGCAAGATCGAGGCCGGTGCCGAAACCGTCGGCGCTGCCGAAGACGACGTAGCTTTTGCCGACAAACCCCTGTTCGTCGACCGTCGCACGATAATCTCCGATAATCAGGTCGTCGAACCCGTCGCCGTTGAAATCTCCCGCACTGGAGACAGCGCTGGGTACGGTAAATTGCGAAGGGTCGATCCCGAAAATCCTGAAACCATTGGTGCCATCGATCGAAGCGAGATCTACGGTGGCGCTGAAGCCACCGGCATGGCCGAACACCACGTAGGCCTCCCCGCTAGAGATCCCGCCATCAAAGGCACCGCCGCTGGCTGCGATGATCAGATCGTCGAAGCCGTCGCCGTTGATGTCGCCCGCCCTTGCGATAGACAGACCCACATTGTGGTAAGCGCGGCTCCCGTCGATCCGGAAGCCGTTGCTTCCATCGAGCGCGGCGAGATCGAAGCTGTCTACGAAGCCGGTCGTGCTGCCGAACACGACGTAGCTCGATCCGGCACTCTCCACCCCGTCCACATCGGTAGACGAACCGATGATCAGATCATCGATACCATCGCCGTTGATATCGCCGGCAGCGGCAACGGATTTGCCACCTTCGTCGCCTGCCGTCAGCCCATCGAGCCGAAAGCCGTTGGTCCCGTCCAGCGACGCGAAAGAGGTGACAGCGGCGAACCCATCCGCCTTGCCGAAGACGACGTAAGTCTCGCCTGCCGCGAATTTTCCGTCCGGATCGCCGCCAGGTGCACCAACGATGAT
Organism: Alteriqipengyuania lutimaris; assembly: GCF_003363135.1. NCBI lineage: Bacteria > Pseudomonadati > Pseudomonadota > Alphaproteobacteria > Sphingomonadales > Erythrobacteraceae > Alteriqipengyuania > Alteriqipengyuania lutimaris. The sequence goes on from NZ_QRBB01000001.1 coordinate 2,727,469, forward strand.
ATCGTCGAAGCCGTCTCCGTTGATATCGCCCGCGCTTGCGACCGCGAAGCCGCTTCTGTCGCTTCGATCGATGCCTTCCATCCGGAAACCGTTGCTTCCGTCGAGCGTGGCGAGATCGAGGTTGCTTCCGAAGCCGTCCGCCCTGCCGAACACGACATAGGCCCTGCCCGCCTGGAACTGACCGTCTACCCGAGCAAGGTACGAGCCGATGATCAGATCGTCGATACCATCTCCGTTGACATCGCCCGCGCTGGAGACCGATCGACCGGCTTTCTCCCCTAGGTCCATGCCGGTCATCTTAAAGCCCTGCGTAGCGTCGAGCGCCCCCAGGTCGATGCTGGCCGGATAGCCGTCGGCCGTGCCAAAGACGACATAGGCCCCGCCGGTCCCGGAAGTCGAAGCCGATCTGGCGCCTTCCGCCCCGATAATGATGTCGTCGAAACCGTCGCCGTTGACGTCGCCCGCGCTTGACACCGATCGGCCGACGCTCTCGCCACTCCTCGTCCCATCGAGCCGGAAGCCGTTGTTTCCATCCAGCGATGCAAGCGAGATCACCCCCGCAGGCTCCATGACAGAGACCGCACCCTCGACCAGCAGTCTCGCGGTCCCATTGGTGAAGACGGTATAGCCCTCGCCATCCACCACGGTGTCTTCGCCCCGCGTCCAACCGCGGATGACGACACTGTCGCCGACATCGCCGGTAATGGTCAGCGTCGTCACCCCGCCGCTGAGATCGTCGGACAGGCCCACAACGCCCAGCCTGTCCAGCCAGACGGCGTTGTCGCCGCTGCCGGTGAGGTCGATGGTCTCGATCGAGTCGATCCGCGCGCCTACCTCACGCGAGGTCAAGTCCAAAACCATGCCGCTGCCCGACAGGGCCAGCGTGTCGCTGCCACGCCCGCCATCAATATCGGCAAAGGCGAAGTCGGCGATGGAGATGATATCGCTGCCCGCACCGCCGCGGATCACATCCGCACCGCCGCCGCCGGTCAGCAGGTCGTCGCCCGCATTGCCGACCAGGTTGTCGGCCGCGGCGCTGCCAGAGCGTGCCACCGCCTTCGAATCCTCGGTGCCGGTGGCACCCCCGAACAGCACGTAACTCCTCCCCGCATCGGCATTGCCGCCGGGATCGGCATTCGGCGCACCGATGATCAGGTCGTCGTACCCGTCGCCGTTGACGTCGCCCGCCGCGGCCACCGAGTGTCCGCTGAGCTCGTCCCCGTCGACGCCTTCGATCCGGAAACCATTCGTCCCGTCGAGCGACGACAGGTTCCAGCTGGCCTCGAAGCCGCCCGGCTTGCCGAAGATCACATAGCTTTCGCCAGCGCTGCTCTGCCCGTCGGGATCCGCCTGACGCGCGCCGACAATGATGTCGTCGTACCCGTCGCCGTTGACGTCGCCTGCATGCGCGACGCTGCGACCGCTCATGTCGTCCGCGTCGATCCCATCGATCCGGAAACCGGTGCTGCCATCGAGCGTGGAGAGGTCGATGCTGGCGCCGAACCCGTTTGCGCGACCGAACACGACGTAGGTCGCACCGGCGCCGGCATTGCCGTCGGAGGCGACACCATAGGCGCCGACGATCAGATCGTCGAAGCCGTCGCCGTTGATGTCGCCGCCCCCGGAAACGGAGAACCTGCTGATGGCATCCGCGCTCCAGTCGATCCGGAACCCGTTGGAACCATCGAGCGAGGCGACGGAGAACCTGCGGGAGAAGGTTCCATCCACCGCACCGAACACGACGTAGCTCTCGCTGGCGTAAACGACGCCGTCGGGCGATGTCCGGTACGCCCCGATGATCAGGTCGTCGAACCCGTCGCCGTTGAAATCGCCCGCACCCGAAACGGCAAAGCCGCTGTTGTCGCCTGCTTCGCTGCCCGAGAGCCAGAGCTCGGCATCGTCGAGGCGGTAAGCTGGGGAGAAACCCGGCCCGCCGAAGATAAGAAAGCCCGCTCCGATGTCCGGGGTAGTATTGAGATCTGCGTCAAGCCTGGAACCCGGGGCGCCCACGATCAAGTCATCATATCCGTCGCCGTTGAAGTCCCCCACGCCCGAGACGGAGGCACCGGCCCGGTAGTCGTTGAAAAATGAGTTGAGCGCGAAGCCAATTGCTCCGTTCAGCTCCGCCGGATTCAGAGTCGGCTCGAACCCAGTCGCGCGACCGAGCACCACGTACGCAGTGCCCTTGTCGAGATCTCTGCCGGGCGCACCGATGATGAGATCGTCGATACCGTCGCCATTGATATCGCCCACGCCCGCGACAGAGTGTCCACCCTCCGCGTACGACTCGAAGCCGTTGAACCTGAAGCCGTCGGTGCCGTCCAGTTTGGATAGATCGATGCCGGGATCGAATCCGCCAGCCCGGCCGAAGACGACGTAGCTGTCGCCGGCACCGAATCGGCCTCCGTCCGGTGCCCCGATGATAAAATCGTCGAAGCCGTCGCCGTTGATGTCGCCCACACCCGCGACGGACCTTCCGCTGTGGTCGCCCGGGGCGATTCCATCGAGCCGGAAGCCGTTGCTGCCGTCGAGCGAGGACAGCGCAACCGCGCCGACCGGGTAAGACACCGCAACCCCATCCTGCACCAGCAGCCGGGCGTTGCCGTTGGTGAACACCTGGTAGGTGCTGCCTCCAAGGTCGATGCCGGCACCCTGCGCCCAGCCCCCGTCTTCGATCCGCAGACGGTCGCCCGCATCGCCGTTGACGGTCAGCGTGGTGACGCCGCCGCTGCGATTGTCGGACAGCTCGAAAATAGACTGCGCATCCACGGTCAGCGTGTTGTCGCCGCTGCCCGCCAGATCGATCGTCTCGATCGAATCGATGCGCAGGCGAGGGTTGGCGGTGAGGTCCAGGTCGACCGCGCTGCCTTCCAGCGCCAGCGTATCGCTGCCATGGCCGCCATCGATGGACGCAAAGGCAAGGTCGGCGATCGCAATCGTATCGCTGCCCGCACCGCCCCGGATTACATCCGCGCCGCCATTGCCGACGAGTATGTCGTCGCCCGCGTTGCCGATCAGGTTGTCGGCCCCGGCGGTGCCCGTGCGCGAGATCGATCGGGTATCCTCCGTCCCGGTCGCGCCGCCGAAGATGACGTAGCTTTCGCCGGAATTTCTTCCGCTCACATAGCCATTGGGCGAACCGACGATCAGGTCGTCGTAACCATCGCCGTTCACGTCTCCCGCGCTGGCCACGGAGGACCCGCTACGATCATATTGATCGATACCCAGGATGCGGAAACCATTGGCCCCGTCGATCGAAGCAAGATCAAGACTCGCGCCAAATCCCTCTGGGCGGCCGAACACGACATAGCTTTGGCCGGAATATGCGGCCTCACCGGAGGAAGTGGGGGCCCCGATGATCAGGTCGTCGAATCCGTCGCCGTTCACATCGCCCGCACTTGCGACCGAATAACCGCTAAGGTTGCGCCGCCCGCCTCCATCGATCCTGAAGCCGTCACTCCCGTCGAGCGCGGAGAGATCGATGGCAGCGCCAAAGCCGCCCGCCCGGCCGAAGACGACGTAGCTTTCACCGGCGAAATCTCGACCATCGGCAGAAGCGCGGCTGGCCCCGATGATAAGATCGTCGTAACCATCGCCGTTAACGTCCCCGGCACTCGCCACCGAACTGCCGCTGCGGTCGTATGGATCGATCCCGTCCAGACGGAACCCGTTCGTGCCGTCGAGCGAGGCGAGGTCGATCGCCGCACCAAAGCCGCCGGCCTTGCCGAACACGACGTAACTCGCGCCGGCTTCGAAATCTCCGTTGGGCCGAGCACCGGTGGCCCCGATCATGATATCGTCGAATCCGTCGCCGTTGACATCGCCCGCGCCCGCGACCGAGTAACCGCTGTTGGAATAGGCACCGGCCCCATCGATCCGGAAGCCATTGTTTCCATCGAGCGATGCGAGCTCGATGCTGGCAGCGAAACCGTCCGCCCGACCGAACACGACGTAGCTTTCGCCCGCGGTATCCTGACCGTTCGGATCGGCGCTGAAGGCGCCTATGATGATATCGTCGAACCCATCCCCGTTGAGATCGCCCGCGCTCGCGACCGATCGCGCACTGGTATCGTAATTATCGATCCCGCGAAGGCGAAAGCCGTTGCTGCCATCGAGCGAAGCGAGGTCGAGACTTGCGCCGAAGCCGTCCGTCCTGCCGAACACCACATAGGTTTCTCCGGCATACCAACGCGAACCCGGGTTGGCGAAGCGCGCCCCGATGATGAGATCGTCGACCCCGTCCCCGTTGACGTCCCCCGCGCTTGCGACCGAGCTGCCGCTGGCGTCATCCCAGTCGACGCCATCGAGCCTGAAGCCGTTGCTTCCGTCGAGCGAAGCGAGATCGAACGAGGCTTCGAACCCGCCGGGCCCGCCGAAAACCACATAGGATTCTCCGGCATCTTCCAGTCCGTTCGCGCCGGCGCCCGGAGCACCGATGATCAGATCGTCGTAACCATCGCCATTGACGTCGCCCGCGCTGGCGACGGAGGTTCCGCTACTATCGAACACGTCGATCCCGTCGAGCCTGAAACCGTTGCTCCCGTCGAGCGAGGACAGAGCGACAGACGCGACCGGCACAGCCACCGACACCCCGTCCTGCACCAGCAGGCGGGCGTTGCCGTTGGTGAACACCTGGTAGGTGGCCCTGGGAAGGGTGATGTTCGCCTCTTGCGTCCAGCCACCGTCGGTCAGGCGCACGTCGTCGCCTGCATTGCCGTCGACCCACAGCGTGGTGACGCCTGCGTCGGTATCGTCGGACAGGCCCAGCAGCGCCAGCCGGTCGAGCGTCAGGCTGTTGTCGCCGCTGCCGCTCAGATTGATCGTCTCGATCGAATCCAGACGCGAACGCATCGCGTTGTCCGTCAGGTCGAGCGTCAGACCGCTGGCCCACAGCGAAAGCGCGTCGGTTCCATGGCCCCCGTCGATATCGGCAAAGGCAAGATCGCCGATGCTGATCGTATCGTGGCCCGCACCGCCGCGGATCACGTCCGCCCCGCCGTCGCCGATCACCATGTCGTTCCCGGCATTGCCGATCAGGTTGTCGGCTCCGGTCGTGCCGATGCGTGTTACCGGCGCGGTATTCTCGGTGCCCGTGGCGCCCCCGAAGATGACGTAGCTTTCGCCGGAATTCGACCTTGCGCCATCCGCCCCCGGCGCACTGACGAGGAGATCGTCATAGCCATCGCCGTTGACATCGCCCGCAGAGGACACGGACGCACCGAGTCGATCCAGTGCGTTGCCGCCCTGGATGATGAACCCCTGCTGCTCCGTGAAAGCGGCGAGGTCGATCAACTGGCGGCCATCGACACTGGTGCCAAATCCGTTGCCACCGCCGTAGATGACATAGGCAGACCCGGCGGATTGGCCCCCGTTATCCGTCGAGGACGCGCCGACGATCAGATCGTCGTAGCCGTCTCCATTGACGTCCCCGGCCGAAGAAACCGACGTACCCGCATGGTCGAACGTCGCGGCGCCCCTGACGACGAAGCCTTGCGCGGCGGTCAGCGTGGCGAGATCGATGACGCGTCGTCCGCCAACGTCCGTCCCGAAACCGCCCGCCGATCCGAACACGACATAGGCGTCGCCATTATCGGTGCTCCCGCCACCTCGGGGCACACCGATGATCAGATCGTCGTAGCCGTCCCCATTGATATCCCCGGCCGAAGAAACCGCGCTTCCCAGACGATCGCCACCCGCTTCGGCCTGAATGACGAAGCCCTGACCGGCGCCGAGCGTGGCGACGTCGAGAACCTGGCTGCCACCAACGTCGGTCCCGAAACCCCCTGCCGAACCGAAGATGACATAGGCTTCGCCTGCGTAGGTTCCGGCATCGTTGCCGTAGGGCCCGCCGACGATCAGGTCATCATAGCCATCGCCGTTCAGATCGCCCGCCGAGGAGACACTGAAGCCCAGCGTGTCTACGGCATCCCCGCCCCTGACGATGAAGCCCTGACCCGCAGAAACGGTCGTCAGGTCGATCACCTGGCGTCCGCCGACGCTGGTCCCGAAGCCGTTCGCCGATCCGAAGATGACATAGGCTTCGCCCGCCGAAGATCCGCCCCGGTCATTGAGATAGGCGCCCACGATCAGGTCGTCGAAGCCATCTCCATTCACGTCGCCTGCATTCGATACGGAGTAACCGGCGAGATCGCGCTCGGCATCGCCCTGAATGACGAAGCCCTGCGCCGGCGCGAGCGCGTCCATATCGATGATCTGCCTGCCGCCCTCGTCGCTCCCGAAGCCACTGGTCGAGCCGAAGATGACATAGGCGCTGCCGGAGTCGGGTTCGCCAAGATCGCTGAAAGGCGCTCCGACGATGATATCGTCGATCCCGTCGCCATTGATGTCGCCCACCCCGGAAACCGACCAGCCGAAATCATCGTACTGCGCTTCGGCGCGCAGGATGAAGCCTTGCGCCGCGGTCAGCGTGCTCAGATCGATGACCTGGCGACCATTTGCTTCGGTCCCGACCGCATTCGGCGAGCCGAAAACGACATAGGCCTGGGTCGGGTCACCCGCCACGCCGCGCGCGCCGATGATGAAATCTGCGTAGCCGTCCGCGTTGACGTCGCCCGCGTCGGAGACGGAGACACTGGACAAATCGCCTGTCACATCGCCAAGGACGACGAAGCCCTGCGCAGCGGTGAATGTGGAAACGTCGATCACACGCGCCGGTTCGAACACGTCGGTCACGCTGAGGCTGACCGCCTGGTTCGTGCTGTAGGTGCCGTCGCTCGCCGTGACGGTGAACTGGTAGACGTTGTCGCCATCCGCGTCGGCGGGCGCTTCGAAGTCGGGCGCGTTGCGGAACGTGACTTCACCGGTTTCGCTGTCGATCGCGAACAGAGCGGCATCGGTGCCGCTGAGCGAGTATGTCAGCGCATCTCCATCCGCATCGCTCGCGTTCGCATCATAGGCTGCGGTCTGGTTCTCGGCAGCGCTGGCGCTCGCAGCGGAGGTGAATGCCGGCGCATTGTCGTTGACGTTGGTGACCGTGATCTGGACCGACTGGTCGGTGCTGTTCGTGCCGTCGCTGGCGGTGACCACGAGGTCGTAGACGTTGTCGCCATCGGCATCCGCCGGGTTCTCGAAGTCGGGTGCGCTGCGGAACGTCACGACGCCGGTCACGGCATCGACCGCGAACAGCGCGGCGTCGGCGCCGCCGAGCGAATAGCTGATCGAGCCGCCATCCGCATCGGTGGCATCGACATCGATTACGGCGGTCTGGTTCTCGGCCACCGAGGCCGATGCGGCGCTCGTGATCGCCGGAGCATTGTCGTTCTGGTTGGTTACGGTGATCGCGACGTTCTGATCCGTCCCGGTGGTGCCGTCGCTCGCGGTCACAACGATGTCGTAGAGATTATCGCCATCGGCATCGGCGGGGTTCTCGAAATCGGGCGCGGTGCGGAAGCGCACCACACCGGTCTCGACATCGATCGTGAACAGCGCCGCGTCGGTGCCCGACAGGCTGTAGCTGATCCCGTCGCCATCCGCATCGGACGCGGTGGCGACATAGGCTGCGGTCTGGTTCTCAGCCACCGCCGCCGATGCGGCGCTCGTGATCACCGGCGCGTTGTCGTTCTCGTTCGTCACGGTGATCGCGACGTTCTGATCCGTCCCGGTGGTGCCGTCGCTCGCGGTGACCACAATGTCGTAGACATTGTCGCCGTCGGCGTCGGCCGGGTCCTCGTAGTCGGGCGCGGTGCGGAAGCGCACCACACCGGTCTCGACATCGATCGTGAACAGCGCCGCGTCGGTGCCCGACAGGCTGTAGCTGATCCCGTCGCCATCCGCGTCGGACGCGGCGGCGACATAGGCTGCGGTCTGGTTCTCTGCGACCGACGCCGATGCGGCGCTCGCGATCACCGGCGCGTTGTCGTTCTGGTTCGTCACGGTGATCGCGACGTTCTGATCCGTCCCGGTGGTGCCGTCGCTCGCGGTCACGACGATGTCGTAGACATTGTCGCCATCGGCGTCGGCCGGGTTCTCGTAGTCGGGCGCGGTGCGGAAGCGCACCACACCGGTCTCGACATCGATCGTGAACAGCGCCGCGTCGGTGCCCGAGAGGGAGTAACTGATGCCGTCGCCATCTGCGTCCGACGCAGCGGCGACATAGGCTGCGGTCTGGTTCTCTGCGACCGACGCCGATGCGGCACTCGCGATCACCGGCGAATTGTCGTTCTGGTTCGTGACGGTGACCTGGACCGACTGATTGGTGCTGTTCATACCGTCGGAGGCGGTCACGACCAGATCGTAAACATTGTCGCCATCGGCATCTGCCGGGTTCTCGTAGTCGGGCGCAGTGCGGAACGTGACCACGCCCGTCGCGGCGTCGATGGTAAAGAGCGCCGCGTCGGTGCCACTGAGCGAGTAGGTCAGCGGGTCGCCATCCGCATCGGTGGCGTCTACGTCGATTGCAGCGGTCTGGTTCTCGGCCACCGAAGCCGATGCGGCGCTCGCGATCACCGGAGCGTTGTCGTTCTGGTTCGTGACGGTGATCTGCAAGGACTGATCGGTGCTGTTGGCGCCCTCGCTAGCGGTGACGACGATATCGTAAACATTGTCGCCATCGGCATCGGCAGGCGCTTCGTAGTCGGGCGCAGCGCGGAATGTCACCACGCCCGTCGCGGCGTCGATATCGAACAGCGCGGCGTCGGTGCCGCTCAATGAGTAGGTAAGCGCATCAGCATCCGCATCGGTGGCGTCGACATCGAGCGCAGCAGTCTGGTTCTCGGAGACGATCGCGCTTGCGACCGAGGTAATCACGGGCGCGTTGTCGTTGCCGTTGGTCACCGTGACCTGGACCGACTGATCGGTGCTGTTGGTGCCGTCGGATGCGGTAACCACGAGGTCGTAGACATTGTCGCCGTTCGCATCGGCAGGAGCCTCGAAGTCGGGCGCAGTGCGGAAGCGCACCACGCCGGTTTCGACATCGATCGCGAACAGCGCAGCGTCGGTGCCCGAGAGGGAGTAGCTTATGCCGTCGCCATCGGCGTCATCCGCGTCCGCATCATAGGCGGCGGTCTGGTTCTCGGCAGCACTGGCGCTCGCAGCGGAGGTGAAGACCGGCGCATTGTCGTTCTGGTTCGTGACCGCGACCTGGACCGACTGGTCGGTGGTGTTGGTGCCATCGCTGGCGGTGACCACGATGTCGTAGACGTTGTCGCCGTCGGCATCGGCGGGGCTTTCGAAGTCTGGCGCGGTGCGGAAGCGCACCACACCGGTCTCGACATCGATCGTGAACAGCGCCGCGTCGGTGCCCGAGAGCACGTAGCTGATGCCATCGCGATCCGCGTCCGACGCACCGGCCACGTAGGCCGCGGTCTGGTTCTCGCTCACCGAGGCCAATGCGGCGCTGGTGATCACCGGGGCATTGTCGTTCTCGTTGGTCACCGTGATCTGCACCGATTGATCCGTGCTGTTGGTGCCGTCGCTGGCGGTGACGACGATATCGTAGACATTGTCGCCATCGGCATCGGCGGGGTTCTCGAAGTCGGGCGCGCCGCGGAACGTGACCACGCCGGTCGAGGCGTCGATCGCGAACAGCGCCGCATCGGTGCCCGAGAGCGAGTAGGTCAGCGTGTCGCCATCCGCGTCGGTTGCTTCGACATCGATTGCGGCGGTCTGGTTTTCGGCCACCAAGGCCGATGCGGCGCTCGTGATCGCCGGGGCATTGTCGTTCTGGTTGGTCACCGTGATCTGCACCGATTGATCGGTGCTGTTCGTGCCGTCGCTCGCGGTGACGGTCAGCTCGTAGACGTTATCGCCATCGGCATCGGCCGGTGTCTCGTAGTCCGGCGCGGTGCGGAACGTCACCACACCCGTCACGGCGTCGATATCGAACAGCGCGGCATCGGTGCCGCTGAGCGAGTAGGTCAACGTGCCGCCATCCGCATCGGTGGCGTCGACATTGATTGCGGAGGTCTGGTTTTCGGTCACCAAGGACGATGCGGCGCTCGTGACCACCGGCGCATTGTCGTTCTGGTTCGTGACGGTGATCTGCACGGTCTGTTCGGTGCTGGCGATGCCGTCACTGGCGGTGACCACGAGATCGTAGACGTTGTCGCCGTTCGCATCGGCGGGAGCTTCGAAGTCGGGCGCAGTGCGGAACGTCACGACGCCGGTCTCGACATCGATTGTGAACAGCGCGGCGTCGGTGCCGCTGAGCGAATAGCTGATCGAACTGCCATCCGCGTCCGACGCATCGGCGATGTAGGCGGCGGTCTGGTTCTCTGCCGCCAAGGCCGATGCGGCGCTGATGATGACTGGCGCGTTGTCATTTCCGTTGGTGACGGTGACCTGCACGGTCTGGTCGGTGCTGGCGGTGCCATCGCTTGCGGTGACCACGAGGTCGTAGACATTGTCGCCATTCGCATCGGCGGGAGCCTCGAAGTCGGGCGCAGTGCGGAAACGCACCACACCGGTCTCGACATCGATGGTGAACAGCGCGGCGTCGGTACCGCTGAGCGAGTAGCTGACAGCGTCGCCATCGGCGTCGGCCGCGTCCGCATCATGGGCGGCGGTCTGGTTCTCGGCAGCGCGAGCGCTTGCAGCGGAGGTAAACGCCGGCGCATTGTCGTTGACGTTGGTCACGGTCACCTGGACCGACTGGTCGGTGCTGTTGGTGCCATCGCTGGCGGTGACCACCAGATCGTAGACATTGTCGCCGTCGGCATCGGCCGGGCTTTCGAAGTCGGGCGCGGTGCGGAACGTCACCACGCCCGTCGCGGCGTCGATCGCAAACAGCGCCGCATCGGCGCCGCCGAGCGAGTAGGCCAGCGCATCGCCGTCGGGATCGGTTGCGTCGACGTCGATCGCGGCGGTCTGGTTCTCCGCGATCGAAGCCGACGCGACGCTGGTAATCACCGGGGCGTTGTCGTTACCATTGGTCACGGTCACTTGGACCGACTGGTCGGTGCTGTTCGTGCCGTCGCTGGCGGTGACCACCAGATCATAGACGTTGTCGCTCTCGGCATCGGCGGGAGCCTCGAAGTCGGGCACGGTGCGGAACGTCACCATACCGGTCGACGGATCGATATCGAACAGCGCGGCGTCGGATCCGCTGAGCGAGTAGGTCAGTGCACCGCCATCCGCATCGATTGCGTCGACGTCGATCGCAGTGGTCTGGTTCTCCGCGACGCTGGCAATGGCGGCGGACGTGATGACCGGCGCGTTATCGTTCTGGTTGGTCACGGTGACCTGCACGGCCTGGTCGGTGCTGTTGGCACCATCGCTGGCGGTGACCACGATGTCGTAGATATTGTCGCCGTTCGCATCGGCGGGAGCTTCGTAGTCGGGCGCGGTGCGGAAGCGCACCACACCGGTCTCGACATCGATCGTGAACAGCGTCGCATCCGCGCCCGAGAGGCTGTAGCTGATCCCCTCGCCATCCACGTCGGATGCCTCGGCGACATAGGCTGCGGTCTGGTTCTCGGTCACCGATGTCGACGTGGCGCTGGTGATCACCGGCGCGCTGTCGTTCTGATTCGTGACGGTGACCTGCATGGCCTGATCGGCACTGTTCGTGCCATCGCTCGCGATCACGACGATGTCATAGACGTTGTCGCCGTCGGCATCGGCCGGGTTCTCGAAGTCGGGCGCGCTGCGGAACGTCACCACGCCCGTCGCGGCGTCGATTGCGAACAGTGCGGCATCCGTGCCCGAGAGCGAGTAGGTCAGCGGAAGGCCATCCGCATCGGTGGCGTCGACATCGATCGCGGCGGTCTGGTTCTCGGAGACGATCGCGCTTGCGACCGAGGTGATCACCGGCGCGTTGTCGTTGCCGTTGGCCACCTTGATCGCGACGTTTTGATCCGTCTCGGTGGTGCCGTCGCTCGCGGTGACGACGATGTCGTAGACGTTGTCGCCATCGGCATCGGCGGGAGCTTCGAAGTCGGGCGCGGTGCGGAAAGTCACCACGCCGGTGGCGGCGTCGATGGTGAACAGCGCCGCGTCGGTGCCCGAGAGCGCGTAGCTGATCGAACTGCCGTCCGCGTCGGTGGCGTCGACATCGATTGCGTAAGTCTGGTTCTCGGCCACCAATGCCGACGCCGCGCTCGCGATAACCGGAGCGTTGTCGTTCTGGTTGGTGACGGTGATCTGCACGGACCGATCGGTGGCGTTCGTGCCGTCCGAGGCAGTGACCACGATGTCGTAGACGTTGTCGCCGTCCGCATCGGCGGGGTTCTCGAAGTCGGGCGCGACGCGGAACGTCACTACGCCGGTCTCGCTGTCGATCGCGAACAGCGCGGCGTCGGTGCCGCCCAGTGAATAGCTGACGGCATCGCCATCCGCATCGGTGGCAGCGACGTCGATTGCGTAGGTCTGGTTCTCTGCCACCATCGCCGAAGCAGGATTGGTGATCACCGGCGCATTGTCGTTCTGGTTCGTGGCGGTGATCCGCACGCTCTGGTCGGTGCTGGCGGTGCCGTCGCTTGCGGTCACGACGATGTCGTAGACATTGTCGCCATCTGCATCGGCGGGGTTCTCGAAGTCGGGCGGGGCGCGGAACGTCACCACGCCGGTCTCGCTGTCGATCGTGAACAGCGCGGCGTCGGTGCCCGAAATGCTGTACGTAATGGTATCGCCGTCCGCATCGCTCGCGTCGACGTCGAGCGCCGCCGTCTGGTTCTCCGCCACCGAGGCATTCGCAGCCGAGTTGAACACCGGCTCCCTGTTCGAGGGCGCGGGACTAGGTGCCGGCGCGGGACTGGGTGCGGGTGCCGGGGAGGGAAGTGCCGGGCTTTCCCCGCTGGCAGCGGACGCAATCCCGCCGACACCCAGCGCGCCGATGCCCGCGATCAATCCTGCCGGAAGCGCGCCAACGACGGAAAGGCCCGCCGCACCCAGCGCAGCTTCGCTGACGAGGATCGCGCCTCCCTGAACGACCACGCTTTCGGCCGCGATGGTGACGACCTGACCATTCTCGAGAGTGAGTTCCAGCGCACCGCTATCGAGCACGCGAGAGGAGACGACCCCCTCGACCTTATCCAGCGAGACCAGATCCTCGCTCGCTTGAGCTTTCAGCGAGGCGGGCACAAACGCCGCAGCGGCAATCGAGGTCAGCAGACCAGGGCGACCGCTAACGGACCGGCGGTGGGGCCGAGAATTCGACGTGCTCAATTTTCTTCCTCCCGCAAGACATCATTAAGGATGTCCTGCCTCTAGCGCGCTATGGCCTCCGCGCTTCGAGCGAGGCAACGAAACAAAATTGGAGCATTTTTGTGATGTAAGTTGCTGGGACGCGCTGCTAAACTTTCGTTCTCGGACTACGCAACGAGGGGGGCGTCCCATTTACACGCCGTTTGAACAGCTTCTGGGCATCACGCTGAATTCGGAAGATTGGCAGGCGCCGGAGCGCATCGCCGCGCATACCGACTTCCCCGAAGCATGCGCCATAATGGCCGCGCGCCTCCTCGGCCTGTACGATGAGTCGATCCGCCTGCGGTGGCTGATCGAATTCTCGCGCTATACCACCTTCAGCCTCATCGTGTGCCTTTTGGCGGGCGAGCGCGAAGACGATCCGGACAGCTGGGTCACTATCGGGAAGCTGCAACGCGTCCTCCCCTCACTGGGCATACCGGGCGGGCGCAACATCACCGAACTCGTATCGAAAATGCAGAACGACGGCCTCCTGAGGTCGGTCCGCGCTCCTCACGACGGCCGCGTGAGGCTGCTGCGTCCGACACAGCAGATGATCGCTCTCGACCGGCAGTTCATGCCCGTAACACATGCGCCGCTTCACCGTCTCTTCCCCGAGGAGGGGTACGACGCCGCCCTGCGGGGCGATGCCGTCTACCATCATGCCTTCAGGCGGGCGTCGCTTCAGTCGCTCGGTGTCGTCCAGCGTGTGATGAGTGCCAACCCGGGTGCGGATTTTTTCATCCAGAAGACCGTGGGCACCAGGGTTTTGATGCTCTTGTACATGGAAACTGCAGAGGCGGCCGATGGTGCGACGCAGCCCGGTTTCCTGACGCGCGCTGCCGAACGCAGCATGGTGTCGCGCACGCATGTCAGCAACCTGATCAGCGCCGCCGCCGAGGCAGGGTTCGTGCAAACCTCCGGCTCCAGAAAAGATACGGTCATCATGTCGCCCGCACTCAGACAGGATACCGAGATGTGGATCGCCGACAGTTTGAGCGCGACCTCGATTACCCACCGTCTCGCCCTGGAAATCGCAGCCGCAGAGGGGCCCGCGCTTGCGATGCCGCCCTGGGATGGATGTTCGGAATGACGCTGATCCCCGGTATCGGAAGGCGCCGTTGGCGCGGCGCACTCCACACCACGGCGCGTGCTGAAAGGATGATCGCGACCCGGTAGCGACTCGCCGCCGAGCCTTTGCATCGCTCTTTTGAACCGCTTGCCATCGACCGTGCCGATGAAGAACCACGATCGGCCATTCGGACGCACACGCAGGTACAGATGGCCTCCAACGCAAGGGATACCGACCTTGGCGGACCCGACCTGTCGAGCCGTGAGTTTCTAACGCGCGCGCAGCAGTTCGCCCGGGTTCGTTGAAAATCGCTGGAAACTTGGAAGTGGCGGAGAGGGTGGGATTCTATTCCAGGACTTATCCCTCTACTTTTCTTGGCTTTTATGATCTCACTCGACTTGGCGTACCCCCGCCAGCACCCCGATCTCGGTCGACGCCAGTAAAGCGAATTTTGCCGCGCGCGATCTTGATCAGGACAACTCAATTGGCATGGAACAGCGTGCGGGGCGTCGTTTCGTGGAATGCAGCCATCGGTTCAGAACCGGCCCCCTCCGCGGTCCATACATTGAGGGTGTCAAAGCGCCACACCTTAGGACGAGTTACGCCCTCCGATTCTCATTCAGCACGCCAAGCGCTAGGCAGCGTCAGGACCTACGACAGGGCAGTCGATGTGTAACCGTCCGAGTGAAGGGCGCTTGGTATGCGAGCAGAACGTCGAAGATCGCATCCTGCGCTTGACGCTCCATTGGCTGCGGAATAAGTCAGACAAATGGGAGAGGCATTAAGACTGGCGGACATCGCGAAGTCCTATGGCGGACCGCGTGTCATTGACGGATTGTCGCTCGACGTCGCTCCGGGCGAGTTCCTCGTCCTTCTCGGCCCGTCGGGCTGCGGCAAGTCGACACTCCTACGCGCCATTGCCGGACTGGAAGATCTGGACGCCGGATCGATCCATCTGGGCGAGGAGCGAATCGATACCCTGCCGCCGGGCCGCCGGGGCGTGGCGATGGTATTTCAGCAATATGCCCTGTATCCGCACATGAGCGTGCGCGAGAACATGAGCTTCGGCCTGCGCAACGCGGGCACGGACGCGCAGACCATCGATGAACGCGTCAGCGCCGCCGCTGCCAGTCTTGAGATCGAGCCTCTGCTGGACCGCAAGCCCGGCCAGTTGTCGGGCGGCCAGCGGCAGCGGGTCGCGATCGCGCGCGCGATCGTGAAGGAGCCCAAGCTCTTCCTGCTCGACGAACCGCTTTCCAATCTGGATGCAGCCCTGCGCACACGCACCAGGCTGGAGCTTGCGCAACTCCACAAGCGACTGGGCGCCACGATGGTGTTCGTCACCCATGATCAGGTCGAGGCGATGACGCTGGCCGACCGGATCGTGGTGCTGAACGGCGGCAGGATCGAGCAGTGCGGCACGCCGATGGAAATCTATCGCCGCCCGGCGTCGAAGTTCGTCGCCGAGTTCGTCGGCTCACCAAAGATCAATCTGATCGCTGGACAGGTGGACGCGGCCCAGGGTCGCGCCGCGTTGCGCCTTGGACGCGGAGAGCTGCTCGACACGACGATCCCCGCAGCCGATCTCGCCGGGCAGCAGGCGGAACTCGGCGTGCGCGCAGAGCATGTCGGCATCACCCCGCCGGGCGCGGGGACTATCGATGCCAGCGTCGTGATCGTAGAACGGCTGGGCGAGCGGACGCTGGTCTACACCCGGCTCTCCGACGGCACACAGATCGTGGCCGAGGATCGCGGCGACACCACGGTCGCCTCGGGCGACAGCGTGGGCCTGCGGTTCGAGAGCCAGCGCGCGATCCTGTTCGATTCAGACGGGAACGCGCATTTCGGCGAAGCTGCACAGTGACCACGCTCGCCCACGAACCGACTGCGCCGATCCCGGCTAATACGAAGAAATCGGTCCGTTACGACCGGCATGCCGTCTGGTTTGTGCTGCCCTACCTGATCGTCTTCGTCGCGATGATCGTGGTGCCGCTCGCCATCGGCATCTGGCTGTCCTTCACCAAGGGCGATCTGTTCGGAATCGAGCGCACGGTCGGCCTTGCCAACTACGTCCGCCTGCTCGGTGATCCGATCTTCCTCCAGACGGTCGGCAACACATTCTACTTCGTCCTGCTGACCGTTCCCACACTCGCGATCATCGGCCTCGCACTGGCGCTGGCGCTGAACCGCGAGACTCGATGGGCGACGGTTCTGCGCGCGATCTTCTTCGCCTCTACGGTCCTTTCGGTGACGGTCGTCACGCTGGTCTGGCGGCTGGTCTTCCTGCCCGACAGCGGCTTGCTGAACGTGGTGGCGGGATGGTTCGGTACCTCCGCCCCCGCCTTCCTCAATGACGAGAACCTGGCGATGATCGCCATCGCGATCACCACCATCTGGTGGTGCATCGGCCTGCCGATGGTGCTGTTCCTCGCGGCCCTCCAGCAGGTGCCGCGCGACCTCTACGAAGCGGCTGCGCTCGACGGAGCGGGCCGGTGGAAGGCGCTGCGCCACATCACTCTGCCCGCCATCAAGCGGACCTTCGCGCTGGTGCTGATCATCGAAGTGATCCTGCAGTTCCAGCTGTTCGGCCAGCCGCAGCTGATGACGCAGGGCGGACCCAACAACGCGACACGTCCGGTCGTGCTCTTCATCTACGAGGCCGGCTGGCGACAGTGGGAGCTGGGCTATGCCGCGGCGGCTGCTCAGGTGCTGTTCGGGATGATCCTGGTCGCCGCGATGATCCAGTACTGGATCACCACCCGGCGCGAGGATGCGCGATGAGCAAGCGCACCTCGCCCATCGTTCTCGCCATGCTGGTGCTCGCGGCGATCCTGACGCTGGCGCCGCTGCTATGGGTGCTGGGCCTCTCGCTCAAGGCGAACAGCGAATTGCTGGTCGATCCCAACTCGGTCTTCAGCGCGCCCTATACGCTGGAGAACTACCGAACGCTGTTCGGCGACGGCCAGGTGTTCCGCTGGATCGCCAACAGCCTGATTGTCTCGCTGGGGATGACGGCGGGGGTGCTCACCCTCTCGTCGCTCGCGGGCTATGCGTTTGCGCGCATGCGTTTTCCGGGGCGCGACGCGCTGTTCGTGATCGTGCTGCTGGGCCTCGCTGTTCCCGAACAGGCGGTGATCATCGCACGCCACCTGATGTTCGGCTGGGCGAACCTGCACAACACCTATTTCGCGCTGATCACGCCCGGCCTCGCCGCCCCCTTCGGCGTTTTCCTGATGACCCAGTATTTCAAGGCGATCCCGAAGGATCTGGACGAAGCGGCCGCGCTCGACGGAGCGAGCCCGTTGCGCATCTTCACGCACGTTCTGCTGCCCCTCACCCTGCCCGCGCAGGCGACGCTGGGGATATTCACCTTCCTTGGCGCGTGGAACGACTACTGGTGGCCGCTGATCTCGGCGACCAACAAGTCGATGTTCACGCTGACCGTGGGCATCGCCTCTTCGCAAATGAACTTCGCGCAGACCGAGGGGCTGGGCTTCCTGATGTCGCAGGCGGTGCTGGCGGGCCTGCCGATCCTGATCGTGTACCTCTTCTTCCAGAAATACATCGTGCAGGCGGTCGCCGGGGCAGCGGGTCGATGAGGCGATTGACCGCCCTGCTCCTGCTCGCGCTGGCTGGCTGTTCGCAACCGGGCGGCAACGACGAGGATGGGCGCACTCAGATCGTCATCCAGCGTGTCTTCGGCGCGTGCGAGGCGGAGTACGGAGACGTCGTCGATCCGGCGGAGGCAGAGGGCGAATGCGGCATCATGACCGCGCTCATCAACCGCTTCGAGGCCGAGAACCCGGATGTCGACGTGGTCGAGAACATCGTATTCTGGCCTGGATACGACCAGTTGACTGCATCGCTTGCGGCGAACGACGCGCCCGATCTCGTGACCATGCATGGGTCGGTGCTGGCCGATTACCAGGCGCGGGGCCTGCTGGAGCCGGTGGGGGCCGAGCTGGCCGAACGCGGGATCGAGCCATCGGATCTGACCGCGGCGGCGCGCACCGCGATGACCATCGACGGACAACTCTGGGCGCTGCCGATCGATAGCTGGGCGCCGCTGTGGCACATCAACATGAACCTGTTCCGCGAGGCTGGGCTGGTCCGCAACGGCAGACTGATCCTGCCCGAAAGCCCCGAAGAGCTCTATCGTCACGCGCGCCAGTTCCGCGAGCGCACCGGCAAACCCTATTTCGTCCAGGGGACCGCGAACGAATATGCCGGCTTCACGCGCAACTTCTACACTTTCGTGATGCAGCAGAACGGCACCCTGTTCGACGAGAACGGCCGCGCCAATTTCCAGACGCCCGAAGCCGCGGCGGCCCTTCGCCTGTTCCGGACCATCCACGAACAGGACATGACGACCAAGAACCAGGATTACAGTGCTGCCGTGTCGGGCTTCATGAACGGGGATGGCGGCGTGTTCCTGGTCGGTACGTGGATGGTGCAGACATTCACCGCAGCTTCGATGGAACAGGATCGACCGCTTTCGGGCGGCTACGCGGTCTATCCCTATCCGCAGCTGTTCGACGCGGCGAACCGGACCTTCGCCGATTCCCACGGCTTCGCCATGCCACGCAACCGGAACCGCAGCGATGCCGAGCGCGATGCGGCCATGCGCTTCCTCGCATTCTTTGCGCGCAACGATGCCGCCTGGGCGCGCACCGGCCACCTTCCCGCCATGCAGGCGGCGATCGAGAGCGAGGAATGGCGCGCGCTGCCCCATCGCGAGCAGCTGGCCGAACTCGCCCGCACCGCGACCCCGCTGCCCAAGGACATTCGCCGCCAGTTCCCGATCGAAACCATCGTCGGGCAGGAAGCGGCAGCGGCTATTTCGGGCGCCAAGACGATCGATCAGGCGCTCGCCGACATGGAGCGGCGGGTGAACGACGTCCTTTCCAACATCTAGACCAGAACAGGATCACGCCATGCTCAAGGCCCGCGTCATCGCCGATGCCGATTTCACCATCTCCGCCGTCGATCCGCGCATCTACGGCAGCTTCGTCGAGCATCTGGGCCGCTGCGTCTATGGCGGCATCTACGAGCCCGATCACGAGATGGCGGATGAGAACGGCTTCCGGCAGGACGTGCTCGACCTGACGACGGAGTTGGGCGTCTCCATCGTGCGCTACCCTGGCGGCAATTTCGTGTCCGGCTACAACTGGGAGGACGGCGTCGGGCCAAAGGAAGATCGCCCCGTGCGCCTCGACCTCGCTTGGGGATCCACCGAGACGAACCAGTTCGGCACCAACGAGTTCATGGTGTGGTGCGACAAGGCCGGGGTCGAGCCGATGTTCGCGGTAAACCTTGGAACGCGCGGGCCCGCGGAGGCGCAGAATCTCCTCGAATATTGCAACCACCCCGAGGGTACGCTGCATGCGGACATGCGCCGCGACCATGGTGTGGAGAAGCCGCACGCCATCAAGTTCTGGTGCCTCGGCAACGAGATGGACGGCCCCTGGCAGACCTGTGCCAGGACCGCTGCGGAGTACGGTCGGATCGCCACCGAAACCGCCAAGGTCATGCGGTGGACCGATCCGAACGTCGAACTGGCGGTATGTGGATCCTCGCACCGCGAAATGCCCACCTACGGCGCGTGGGAATACGAGGTGCTCGACCACACGTTCGAGCATGTCGATTTCATCTCTCTGCACCAGTATTTCGAGAACCACGAGAACGAGGTCGATCGTTTCCTGACCGTGATCGACGATCTCGATGCGTTCATTTCCGAAGTCGTCTCGATCGCGGACTCGGTCGCCGCGAAGCGGCGGTCGGACAAGCGCATCATGCTCTCGCTCGACGAATGGAACGTCTGGTATCGCGCGCGCAGCGGGTCGGACCTGCGCGCGGAGAACTGGGAGATCGCGCCGCACCTGCTGGAAGAGGTCTATAATTTCGAGGACGCGCTGGTCGTCGGTGGCGCGCTGCTGACCATGATCAACCACGCGGATCGCGTGAAGGCCGCCTGCATCGCGCAGCTCGTCAACGTGATCGGGCCGATCATGACCGAGACCGGCGGCCCCGCATGGCGGCAGACGATCTTCCATCCCTTCGCCCAGGCCTCCCGCTTCGGACGGGGCACCGCACTGCGGTGCAAGGTCGAGACCGAGACTTTCGCAGCCGGCAAGCACGAGGCCGCGCCCTGCCTGCTGACGGCCGTGGTGCACGATCCGGATAGCGGGCGAGCGACAGTGTTCGCGCTGAACCGCTCGGTCGATCATGAGATGGAACTGGAGGTGGACTTGCGCAACATGGGGCCGCGCGCGCTGGACGAGGCGATCGAGCTCCATCACGAGGATATCAAAGCGATCAACGACCGCGACACCCCCGACCGGGTCGCGCCGCATGCGCATCCAGACGCTGAGCTGGAGTGGCAGGCTCTGCGGGCGACGCTGAAGCCGCTCTCCTGGAACGTGTTCGTTACGGGCGCTGCCCCGTAGCCACCCTCTCGATTGCCGCCGCAAAAAAAGAGGCCCGGCTGGTCATACCAGCCGGGCCTTTGCGTAGGTAAGGGACCGCCCCAGCGGCGCGGACCCTGGGGAGAGAGCCTTAGTTGAAAGTGTATCGCACACCGAGGGCGAAAGTCCGCGCGAGCAGCGTATTGCCCAGATTGAACTCGTCCGGCCCCCCGAACTCGCCGAAGCGATAGTAGGTTTGCTGATATTCCTTCGTTAGGTTCACGGCATCGAAGGTGACGCCGAAATTGTCCGTAAGGTTATAGTTCAGCTGGAAATCGAGGCTGCTTTCCGGTCGCCGCCACACGCCCAGCGGACCGGCGAAATTGCGCTCCTCGTTGTTGTTGAGGAAGTTTTTCCGCCAGACATAAGACAGGCGGAGTCCCAGTGGACCGCGATCATAAGCTGCCGTGATATTGTAGGACAGGTCGGAGACGCCGAAGAAGTCGCTTTCCGTCGTGTCGACGATCTCGCCCGCCTGGTTGGAAATCGGAATCGTCTGGTTGCTGTCGAGCAGCGTCAGACTGCCGGTTGCGCCCAGGCCATTGAGCATGCCCGGCAAGGTCGGGAAGTAGACGAAGCCGAGTTCAAGCCCCTTCAACTCGCCATCCGAGGCATTCTCGGGCCGCGTTATGGCAAAAAGATCCGTGTTGAGGCCGGTATTGGGAATCTCGAGCACCGTGACCAGCGGCACAACCAGGCCTTCCACATCGCGCTTGAACGCGGTCAGGAAAATCGCGCTGTCAGGCTGGAAGTACCATTCGAGCGAGAAGTCGTAGTTGGTCGAACGCGTCGGCTCGAGGTTCGGATTGCCCCCGGCCCCGGTGCCACGGCCCACGTCCGTCAGGTCCCCAGTGAGGGCGTAATACGGATTGAGATCGGCAAATCCCGGACGCCGAAGGGTCCGACCGTAATTAAACCTGACCCGGAAGTTGTCGGTCAGATCCGCAATCGCCGTTATCGAAGGCAGGAACTCGCTCGCCTTCGCCTCGTCGTCCACGACCGTGCCCGAAAGACGATCGGTAAAGGTCAGGTCGGTATCGACATCGACATAGCGCAGGCCCGCCTGCAGGAAGAGACGTACGTCGCCGACGTAATGCTCAAAGTCGACTTCGCCATAGATCGAGAGTGTTCTTTCGGTGATGTTGAACACTTCGACCTGGTTGAACTCATCCGACAAAAGGATGCCCGGGTCGACGCTGTCGGCATAGAGCTGCCGGACGAAATCCGCGTTGTCCTGCAGCCACTGGCCGCTGATATTGATCCACGACATCGGGACATCGGCGCGCCCGTTGAAGAAGTCGTCGCTGATGAAATAGGATTCGGCCGGCAGGTTGGTCAGGGGCTGGCCGAGGGCCGGCGCATCCTGCTCGCGAACAGTATCTGCTGCGCCGCGCTTATCGAAACGGAAGCCTGCACGAACCGCTTTGAGGATGCTCGCGTCGAACTCGTACGCCGCATCCGTCTGCCAGGTGATCGCGTCGCCCTGCGAGGTGCCAGCATTGTCGTAGAGTTCGCCGACCGTCCATGCGGTCGGATCGTAGAGGCGCGTATTGTCGTCGAAACTCCAGCTCGGCAGACCATCGTCGGCGTTGAAATCGACAGTGATCTGCGGGGCGACACGCGTCAGGCGCGTGGCCAGGAACTGCGTTTCGAACTTGCTCCACTGGTAAGAAAGATCGGTAGTGACGCTCAGGTTATCGCCGATCTGCCAGTCAGCGTTGAACGCGCCGACGTAGCTGTCGGTCTTGTTGTCGGTGAAATCGCCGCTCTGGAAACCGAAGACATCGCCGACCACGCGGTCGGATATAATGTTCGTTCCTTCGTAGAGATTGAAGGTCGACCCCGGATTGGGACCGAGCGAGCCCCACCAGTCGACGAAGGTGAAATGAAGGTTGTTGAATGTGTTCGACCGGAAGCCGTTGTAGAGGAATTCCGCAGTGTAGGTGCTGGATGAGTTAGGAGCCCACTGGAGAGCGGCATTGATCGCAGGCCGTTCGCGCTCACCATACACATCGGGCGCAAAGTTGGCGTCGCGCGCGAGGTAATATGGGGTTTCGATCCCGTTGAGAGTGAAGGTCGATCCGGCTTCGTAGGGAATGCCGGTTTCCAGGCCCGGTGTCCACGCGCCCGTGTCGGGGAACACCCGCTGAAGCGGCGTAAAGCCTGTTCCGGGGGGCGGATTCTCCGTCACGAAAGGAACCAGGGCGCCGGAAAAGACGCTCATGTCGCGGAATTCCGCTTTCGAATAGCTGCCCGCTATGAGCACGCCGATGTCGCCGATGCCGGTTTCCCACTTGTTGCTCAGCAATAGGCTGACGTTAGGATTGAAGGTGTCCGCAGCCTCGTTGTAAACTCCGCGTGCGTTAGCCGAGAGCGCAAAACCATCAAAATCGAGCGGGCGACGGGTGATCACGTCAACCTGGCCTGCAAGTCCCGTTTCGATCTGCGTCGCCGACCGTGTCTTGTAGACGTCGATCCGCTTGACGAGGTTGGCGGGAATGTCGGCCAGCGCGAAGGCGGTGCCCGAAGCGGTGAAAATCTTGCGTCCGTTGAATGTCGTCAGCGCGTCGGGCAGGCCGCGAATGGAAAGGGTGTTCGTTTCGCCGCCCTCCCGATTGGTCACCTGAACACCCGTAAGGCGCTGCAGTGCCTCGACCACGTTGTTATCCGGCAGCTTGCCGATATCTTCCGCTACAATCGAATCGACCACCTGAGAAGACTCCCGCCGCACTTCGATCGCTTCGGAAAGCGCGGCGCGGATGCCCGTGACGATGATCATCTCCGATGCCTCGGGATCGGCCGGCGTCCCCTCTGCCGGCTCGGGTCCCTCCTCCTCCTCGGGCACGGGATCGGGCTGCGTACCCGTGGTTTGCGCTGCGGCGGGGCTCGCCAGGCATCCGAGCGCAAGCGCCATTGCGGACACGCCTGCGAGTTTACACGCGGTGTATTTCATTCCAGAAATCCTCCCATGGATCGATTTTCTTATTTATCAGACAACTTGTAACGCAGCCCGAACGAATGCGCAATACTCCCAGTTGCGATCCATAAACATCTGATACTATTGCGCTTTCTGGGCGTTTGGCGAGACGGTGAATATCCTGCGAGTCCCTTATGAGGGCCGGTGATCGCTTGTCAGGTTAACTTAAGTCTGATTATTGTCCGTACGGTCGGGACACGCCAGCGGCGTTGGACACCGGCCGATTTGACATTGCACGATCAGGACCGGGCTTCGATCCGGCAACCGAAGGGGAGAGTTTGATGAGAAGAACACTGAGGGGAGCGGCGATCGCAATCGCGGGTGTCGCCAGCCTGGGCGTATCGGGTGCGATGGCGCAGCAGCCGGCGCAGAACGTGAGCGTCGAGGTCGACTTCGATGCCACCGGCCCCCGGATCGAACCCGAGGTGCAGGGACACTTTGCGGAACATCTGGGCCGGGGCATTTACGAAGGGGTATGGGTCGGGGAGGATTCGGCCATTCCCAATACCGACGGTTTCCGGACCGACGTGCTCGTAGCACTCCAGCAACTCGAAATTCCCGTCGTCCGCTGGCCGGGCGGCTGTTTCGCCGACGAATATGACTGGCGCGACGGCATCGGCCCGCGGGCGGAACGCCCCGTCCGCCTCAACACCCACTGGGGCTGGGTGATCGAGGACAACGCCTTCGGCACCCATGAATTCCTGAACTATTCCGAAGCTCTCGGTGCCAAGCCCTATGTCGCGGGCAACATGGGATCGCTGCCCGCCGTCGAAATGGCACGCTGGATGGAATACATGACCGGAGACCTGCCGACCGACCTGGCGGAAATGCGCCGAGCCAATGGTCGCGACGAGCCTTGGGACGTGCCCTATTTCGGGATCGGCAACGAAAGCTGGGGCTGCGGAGGCAACATGCAGCCATCCTATTCCGCAGACCTTCACCGGCGCTATTCGACTTTCGTAAAGGCGCCTCCGGGCAAGTCGATCGTGAAGGTGGCGACCGGTGCGAATGTCGACGATTACAATTTCACCGAGACACTGATGCGCGAGGCGCGTCACACGATGGATGCGATCAGCATCCACTACTACACCTTTCCCGGCAGCTGGGAGGACAAGGGCCCAGCCACCGGCTTCGGCCGCGACCAATGGGCCAGCACGCTAAGCCATGCCCTCCGGATGGACGAGCTGGTTACCAATCACGTGGCGATCATGGACAAGCACGATCCTGAGGGACGGGTGGATCTCTACGTCGACGAATGGGGCACCTGGTACGATTCCGAACCCGGATCGACGCCCGGCTTCCTGTACCAGCAGAACAGCCTGCGCGATGCGCTGGTCGTGGGGCTGACGATGAACGTCTTCCATGATCACACCCGCCGGGTGAAGATGGCCAATATCGCGCAGATGGTGAATGTGCTGCAGGCCTCGATCCTCACCGACGGGGAGGAAATGCTGCTGACCCCCACCTACCACGCGCTCGACATGTATCGTCCGTTCCGGGGAGCGGTGCCTTTGCAGGCCGAGGTCGACACGCCGCGCTATGTGGAAGGTGAATACGACCTTCCGCTGGTCGACGTGTCGGTCGCGCGCGGTGAGGACGGCAAGCTGATCGTCTCGCTGATCAACCTCAGCCCAGACACGCCGGCGCGGGTTGCCACCAACCTGGAAGGGACCGCGAGCGGGCGGATCATCACCGGTCCGGAGTTGGACACGCACAACACCTTCGACAATCCCGAGCGGATCACGCCGGCGCCCTACGCCGCCCGCTCGCGCGGCGGAGAGCTGGTGTTCGATCTTCCGGCGAAGTCGCTGGTGGTCGTGACCATCGACTGAGCTACCGCCCAGCATCGAAAAGGGCCCGCTCGCTTCACGCGGCCGGGCCCTTTTTCTTGCATCGAACCGATCGGGCACCTCGCCCTATTCGTGGAATTCCTCGACGAAGCGGAAACTCCCGCACAGGAACGCATCGGCCACCAGGCGCAGGGGCGCGACATCGACGTCGGAAACCTCGGCCCGGATCAGCGCCCCGAACTTGCGATAGATCGAGG